>JAEWSH010000028.1 GCA_023398375.1 Bacillota bacterium
CTGCTGCGGTGACATCGCGGCGGCGGCCAAGATGGAGAAGTTGAAAACCGGCGACTCCCTGTGCTCCCCCAAGAGCGTTGTGAATCTCACCGGCATCCCGTTCCCCAAGCCCTGCTATGCGCAGGCCATTGCCCCCAAGACCCGGGGCCAGGACGATAAAGTGGCCGTCGGCCTTGCGAAGCTGGGCGAGGAAGATCTCACCTTCTCTCTGACGAACAACGCCGAAACTCACCAGATGGTCCTCTCCGGCACCGGCGACATCCAGCTGGATGTCCTCAAGGCCAAGCTTCAGTCCCGCTTCGGCGTGGAAGTGGCGTTCTCCCCGGTCCGGGTGGCATACCGCGAGAAAATCCGCAAGAAGGTCAAGGTTCAGGGCCGCCATAAAAAGCAGTCCGGCGGACACGGCCAGTTCGGCGACGTGTGGATCGAGTTTGAGCCCCAGTCCGAGAGCGAGGACATGATTTTCGCGGAGAACGTGTTCGGCGGCTCCGTGCCCAAAAACTTCTTCCCGGCCGTTGAAAAGGGCCTGCGGGAAAGCTGCGTCCACGGTCCGTTGGCGGGCTATCCGGTGGTATTCTTAAAGGCCACGCTGGTGGACGGCTCCTATCACCCTGTGGACTCCTCCGAAATGGCGTTCAAAACCGCCGCAAACCTGGCATTCAAAGCGGGCCTTGAGCAGGCGAATCCCGTTTTACTGGAGCCCATCGGCGAACTGCACGTCTATGCGCCCGATAACTTCACCGGCGACGTCATGGGCGATCTGAACAAGCGCCGCGGCCGCGTCATGGGCACCAATCCCGTGGCCGGCGGCGAGACGGAGATCGTGGCCGAGGTCCCCATGGGAGAAATGAGCACCTATGCCATCGACCTTCGTTCCATGACCCAGAGCCGCGCCCGCTTAACCTTCGACTTTGTCCGCTACGAGGACTGTCCTCCCGCGGCGCAGGAAAAGGCCATCGCCGAGGCGAAGGCGCTGGCCGCCGCGGAGTAAGCCGTTCGCAGAATCTCAGGAGTCACTCTCCTCCAAAATACAAAAGCGCCTCATTTCAAAACCATTTTGAAATGAGGCGCTTTTATTCACAACATGGACACCCTACCACTTAAAGTTCCCAATGAATCCGGGTTTGAGCGATCACTTTTTTCGGTTGATTGAGTAAACAAGGAAGGCCCCCATAATGCTGACCGCAGCAACAACGCCCGTCCCCTGATTAAAGAAAGACAGCCAACCGCCAATTCCTGCACTCAGTACAAACGCGATGATTGCCATTTCCATAAATCACCTCCTCCATCGCTCTTTGTGCCTATGACGCAAAAGCAAAACTCTTTTGTTCCTCATAATCAGAAGCTATCCGCCAAATAATGATGAACCATGCAGCAGGATGAAGCCGAAGCGTCACAGCGTTTTTAAAAACGCCTCCATGCGGTCCAGCCCCTTCTTCAAGTCCGCGTCGGAATAGCAATAGGATAGGCGCATATAGCCCTCGCACCCAAAGTAGACGCCGGGGGTCAGACCCACCTTTCCCTCCTTTACCATGCGGGTACAGAAGGCCAGGGAGTCCATGCCGAATTTTTTCACGCTGATGAACATATAGAACGCGCCCTCCGGTTTTTGAACGTCCAGCCCCATATCCGTCAGCCGCTTGTACACATAGTCCCTCCGGCGGCGGAACAGCGCCACATCGGCGGAATTATCGTACTTCAGCGCCTCTATGCAGGCGGTTTGAACGAACGCCGGAGCCGACACCACGGCGTACTGATGAGCTACCTGCAATTTATCGTGAACAAGCCGGTCCGCCATCACATATCCCAGCCGCCACCCGGTCATGGCATAGGGCTTGGAATAACTCTGGACCACGACGATGCGGTCCCGCATATCGGCAAAGGCGGAAAAGCTTTTGAAATCGTCCGTGTATACCAGCTGGCGGTATACCTCGTCGCAGATCACGAAAATGGGCTTGTCCTTCAGCACGCCGTGGATGGCGTCCAGCGTCTCGCGCGTATACACGCAGCCGGTTGGGTTATTGGGAGAGGTGAGAACGATCGCCTTCGTCCGGGGCGTGATGGCGGCGGCCAGCGCCGTGGGGTCGATCTGGAAGCGGTTGTCCTCCGTGGGCAGATTCACCGGCACGGCGCGGCACAGCCGGGCAATGGACTCGTACAGGCTGAACGCCGGAGTGGGAATCACTACCTCGTCGCCGGGATTCACAAGTGCAAACAGGCTGATGAACAGCGCCTCCGTGGCCCCGATGGTCAGGATGATCTCGTCCGGTGCATAGTTCAGGCCGTTTCGCCTCTCCTCGAATTCGGAGATGGCCGCCAGAAGCTCCGGCCGGCCGTTATTAGGCGGATAATGGGTGTCTCCCGCGTCCAGAGCCAGCTTTGCCGCCGTTCGGATGGCTTCGGGGGTATTAAGGTCCGGTTCCCCGATGGTGAGCTGCATCGCACCGGGAACGCTTTTTACCACCTCGGTAAACCGGCGGATACCGGAACGCTTCACGTGGTCGAACGCATGGTTGAAATTCAGCTCCATGGTGTACACTCCTTCTGATCCGGATTTAGGGAATCACTGACAAAGGCCGATGCTTCCGTAGAATTTTTTTCAGTATAACGGGGGAACAACTGGATGTCAACGGCACAATTCACAAAAGAAGCTGCTGAAATACGCGGGACAAAACGGCGCCCCCGTCGGACCGCGCCGTTTCCACCCGAAGTCGCGGCCATGCGAAATTCGGAATTCCATTTTTTCCGGAACCGTGATACAATATGAAAATTGGGGAATTCCGTGTGTTGTGCGGCGAAGGGGGAGGACCGGTATGGCGAAACTGGAAGAAAAGGGAAATACCGCTGTGGCGTTCCGCATCCGCGCCGCCGCGGAGCGGGGTGCTCTGGCCCACGCGCTGCTGTTCACCGGGCCCGGCGACCGCACCGGGGCAGCCCGGTTCGCCGCCGCGGCCATGGAGTGCACGGCGGAGGCTGGAAAACCCTGCGGCGTATGTACCGCGTGCCGCAAGGTGCTTGAGAACATTCACCCGGATGTGATCTGCGTGCAGGATGCGGAGCATAAGAATATCGCCGTGGATGTGGTTCGCTCCGTCCGGTCGGACGCCTATATCCGCCCCAACGAGGGAGCCAGGAAAGTCTATATTTTTGAAAACTGCGCACTTTTAACGGAGCAGGACCAGAACGTGCTTTTAAAAATTGTGGAGGAGGGCCCACCCTACGCCGCATTTCTCTTCTGCGCGGAAAATCCGGCGGCGGTGCTGCAGACCCTGCGTTCTAGGTGCATGGAGCTGAAGCTGCGTCCGGCGGCGGAAGGCGGCGGGGAGCTGGAGCAAGCCGCGGCGGCGGAAGCCCTCTGCCGTGCAGTGGGTGAGAAAAAGCGGGGTGCGGTCACGGAGCTGCTGGTGGAGCTGGAGCGGAAGAAGACGGACCGGGAGACGCTCCAGGCCCTTTTGGAGCAGGCCCACGGCCTCTTTACGGAGGCGCTTCTGACCGTCTACGGGCAGGAAACGCCGGGAGATACGGGAAAAACCGCACGGTTCCTTGCAAAAAACTTGACAAAACAGCAAATCATGCACACAATAGAATTATTGCAGTCATATTGCCGGGAATGCACCTATAACGTGGGGGTCAACCATGTATTGGGCGCTCTGGCTGTGGAATTGGAGGGTATCCTTTGACCGAAATAATCAGCGTCCGCTTTCGTGGCGGCTGTAAAAACTACTATTTTGCCCCAGGCGACCGGCCGGTCAAAATGGGCGACCATGTAATCGTGGAGACCGCCCAGGGTCCCGAGTTCGCCACCTGCACGGAGGGAAACCACGAGGTGGAGGATTCCGCCATTGTCCACCCTCTCAGCGGCGTGATCCGTATGGCGACGGAAAACGACAAGCGCACTGTAGAGTACAATCGGAAACGGGAGAGCGAGGCTTTCGATATCTGCGAAAAGAAGATCGCGGACCACGGGCTCGAGATGAAGCTGGTAAACGTCTCGTGCAGCTTCGAGGGCACTAAGATCATCTTCTATTTCACCGCCGACGGGCGGGTGGATTTCCGGGAGCTGGTGCGGGATCTGGCGGGCGTGTTCCGCGCCCGGATCGAACTGCGCCAGATCGGCGTCCGGGACGAGGCGAAGATGATCGGCGGCCTCGGGATCTGCGGGCGCCCCTTTTGCTGCTCCCAGTTTTTGGACGGATTTCTGCCCGTGTCCATCAAAATGGCCAAGACTCAGAACCTCAGCCTGAATCCCGCCAAAATCTCCGGCACCTGCGGGCGTTTGATGTGGTGCTTGAAATACGAGCAGAACGCCTATGAGGATGCGGCAAAGCGGATGCCGAAAAATGAATCCTTTGTCCAGACGCCGGACGGCCCCGGAAATGTAAAAAGCGTGAACCTCCTGCAGGAGACGGTCAAGGTGAGCCTGGACTCCGCGCCGGAGCCGCAGAAGTGCTACCACAACTGTGAAATCTGTGTCTTGCGCAACGGCAAGGGCAGCCGGGAGGGCATTGAGATCCCCCGGGAGCGGCCAGAGCGCTATGTGGAGGAGCGGGAAGAGGAAGAGGAGCTGCAATTTGTCTCCTCCGAAGCGCTGATGTCCATGGGAAAGCTGGAGGATCTGACCAGTCGGGAACGTATTGCGCCGCCAGAGGAAGGCGAGCACCGCAGCGGTTCCCGCCGCCGCCACCGCAGCAGCGGGCGGAGTGGGCGGAGTGATTCCGGCCAGAGCGGAAAAAAGCCGGCGGCTCAGACCGCCGCGCCGGGGAAGGGACAGCCGTCCCGGTCCGGAAAGCCCAAGTCACAAGCCAAGCCCCAACTATCCAAGGAAGACCGGTCCGCCGGTGAAAAGCCCCGGCGGGAAAAGAGCGAAGGAGGACAGCCCACCCACCGTCCTCACCACCGGGGCGGCCGCCGCAGAGGCGGCGGAAACGGCGGTCAGGACGGCAGCGGCGGAGCGCCCGCCCAATAAAAATGGGATGTAGTAACG
>JAEWSH010000063.1 GCA_023398375.1 Bacillota bacterium
CCCTTATAGGGCCTAATCAAGCCTCCGGCTTAGCCGGAGGTTGTGACTTTTTGCCTAAAAAGGTGGTGGTCGGTATGGAGAATGAATCCGCTCAGTCCGAAATTGACGCATCCTGTCTATGCGAGCCGGAAACGGATCAAAACCAGTTCAAAGCATTTTGCGGGCATTTTGCATTCAATCGAATACGAAACACAACGGCACGGCGGCTTCATGTCTCCTGCCTCCCGCAACCATAGCAAAGGTGCGTGAATCCGTCGTGTGTGCCAGCCTGTCAGCGAAGCTGATTGGCAAAGGAGTCATGCATGACAAACGCTCACCTGCTCGGAACAGTGACGCTTGTACCCATGTTCCGCACGCACACTGCGATTGCAAGGCGCTCCCGCAGAGAAACGGCGACTCCCTCTGAACAGCCGCCGCCTGCCCGATACCGCCATACCCCCATCGCCGCCGATTTGACGCTTCTGCGTGAGATCGGCGGCTTTTTTGCTGTTTACGGCAGCTTCGTCGGCTGCCGCTCTCCGCCCTTCGTTTCTGACATTTTGATTTTCAAAATTCAGAAACGGAGGAAAGCCCTGTGAGAATTACATATTTGATCAAAAGCGCTGATTCTTGTAGCAGTACTCGTTTGAAAACTGCCAGCGAAGCCGAGTGGAAGCGCATTATCCACTGCAACAAGCATTTGCCTGTTATGGAAAAACGCTATTTCATTTCTGACATCATCCTCGATGGAAGTGACATAGATATTATGAAAATCGAAGTCACATATCAGGAGCATTTGGATTGGATGAGAAAGCATATGAGGCGCGTGCGAAACCACAATTTAGAAAAAGGGTATCAAATGCTCTCTCTTGATGCGGCAGCTCAAGAGGGCTCAGACAGCTTACCTGAAGGGAGAAAAGCAGCCACCAGAGAGCTTGAAGCATTGGTGCTCCGCGATTGCCTCATCGACGATCTCAGAATAGCGCTGCGCACATGGAATCCGTGGGCAGAAGACTTTCTCGATCTCTATCTATCTGAGCAAAGCAAGTCCAGCGCAGTCATCGTCGCCAAAAAGTACGGTGTTTCAGAACGCATGGGGCGCACGTATAAAAAGCAGTTTGAAGAATTTTTAAGAAATTTTTTATTTTGACTTCCGCTTTTGTCGCTTTTTTGTTTGGGGGAATAGTGAGAGGCGAATTCTCTCCTGTTCCTTGAAAATCGAATATCCAGAGACACAAATACATTCCTGCCGTGCCGAAAGGCAAGCGACAGCGGTGGATGCGCGATGACCGCCTGCGGGACTGCTCATGGTCGGAGTCAATAAAAGGCTCCGGCTGGGTGCTGCCCGTCAAAACGATTGCATCAAAGGCGCACAGCGGTAACGTCCGACCGGAAAGCGGCTATTGGTAAGCCGTCTCGCCATAACAGCGGCAGCTACAATGATACTCCTGCCCAGCCACAGCTTCTTCACGCAATGGGGGCAGCTCGGAGCGATCCTCGGAGGGGTGAAATTCCCGTGATGCGGCAACCAGCCGCAGTTTGTGCCGCTGCCCATGCTTCAGGGGCGTAGTGTCAAATATGAAGCGGTAATTTAATGTCAGAAACCGCGGGGGCGACAAACCCAATAGCCATGCAAGGCTGAAGCACATTCCGTCGCCCCCGTTCTTGTGGCATTAAAAATAATTTTGGAGGGAACTGAACATGGCTGACCGGAATGCAAACATCGACTTCATTGGCGTTTTGAACCTTCTTCATTACCTCATCGCAGAGGGGCAAATCAACGAAGAAGAACGCGCAAAAATGTCTGCGTTAATTGCACAAGAATTGGGAGCAAATATCATCATTATGTGATGATAAAAATATAGCTATTGCAATGCTTTCATGGTATTGTGTGTGCTTGAAAGGAGGCGGTTACCGTGAGCGAGAAAACAACCATTACAGGTTCGTTGGCGCTGGAGCAAACCACACCCATTGTAAAAGTGATTGAAGCCACAAACGCACCCACGCCAGACCGCCTTCGCGTGGCGGCTTACGCCAGAGTTAGCTCAGACTCAGATGACCAGCTCAACTCCTTCGCCGCGCAGGTCAGGCATTATAATGACCTCATCCAGAGCAAACCCGCCTGGGTCATGGTTGACGTCTATGCCGACGAGGGCATCACAGGGACTTCTACCAAGAAGCGTGATGATTTCAATCGCATGATGAACGACTGCCGCCGTGGTCAGATCGATATTGTCCTCTGCAAATCGCTCTCCCGCTTCGCACGGAATGCAGTCGACTGCTTAGTGGCGCTCCGTGAACTGAAACGCTTGGGCATCACCGTCCGCTTCGAGAAGGAAAAAATAGACACGACGCAGATGCGGGATGAAACCATTACTGCCTTTTACGCCACCTTCGCGCAGCAGGAGTCGGAATCCATCTCCGGCAATATGCGCTGGAGCTACCAGCGGCGGATGCAAAGCGGTCAGTTCGTCACCTGCAAGGCGCCGTTTGGCTACGACATGGCAAACGGAAAGCTCGTGGTCAATGAAGAAAGGGCAAATATCGTCAAAGACATCTTCTTGTCCTACATAAACGGTGAAAGCCTTGATAGCATTGCCTCCAGAATCAATGCACTTGGCATTCCAACAGGCGATGGCAAGGCAGTCTGGACACGCTCGACACTGACCTACATCATCAAAAATGAAAAATACTGTGGAAACGCATTACTACAAAAGAAATACACCACAGCAACGCTTCCCTTTGAGAAAAAGCGAAATCACGGCGAGGTGGCACAGTATTTCGTAGAGGGCAGCCACCCGTCCATCATATCCGCAGACATTTTTAAAGCGGCACAGACTCTTTGCCTGCGGCGAGCTTCCAACACAGCAGCCCCCCGCAAAGACTATCCACTGTCCAAAATGATGTACTGCGAAGAATGCGGGAGCATATTTTCACGGAAAAAGAATGGTGATGCGGTATCATGGTGCTGTCGCACCCACGCAAAGGGCAGCCAGCTCTGCTCCGTCAAGCCAATACTCGAAAATGAGGTCTATGCCGCTTTCCTCCGGCTATACTTCAAATTGAGAGCGCATCAGGAGCAAATTATCACGCCAATTATCAAGCAGTTCCAAGCACTAAAGCGAAATCGAATGCTTTGGAGCAAGGAACTGGTTGAGCTTACAAATCAAATAGCGGACATAACTGAGCAGGATCGCAAGTTGAACGGCTTAAAAGCCATTCAAAATGTTGATCCTGCTTATTTTATACACAAAAGCACAGAACTGGCAGACAAGCTCCGCACCCTGAAGCTGGAAAAAGAACGGCTCTTGGCTCAAAACGCGGATACGTCGCTGGAGGACTTGCAGTTCCTTGTAAGTACACTCAATAACGGGCCTGAATTTCTGGAGGAATTTGATACAGCCATTTTCTCGGCAATAACCGATCGCATCACCGTGAGCGCTGACGGTCAACTCAAGTTCCACCTGATTGGTGGGCTGATTTTATCAGAGAACATCGAAAGGATGTGAGCATAGATGGGTCAGCGGACAATTCCGTATGGATATCGTATTCGAGCTGGAAAAACCGTTGTGGATGACGAGGAAAGTGTCATTGTCAGCTGGATTTTTGATGCCTATATTGGCGGCGCACCCTTCTCGGAAATCGCAAAAAAAGCGCAATCGCTTGATATTGCTTATGCCGATAACGCTGGCTGGAACAAAAACAACATCGCCAGAGTACTCGAAAATGAGAAATATACCGGCACTGAGAAATATCCGCAAATCATATTGCCGGAAACCTTTGCGGCGGTGCAAGCACGGCGAAAGCAAAAATGCGGTGCCCCGACAAAAACTGCGGAAACGGTATTAATCCAGAGCCGCGCTTACTGCGCCGTATGCGGTGAGAAGCTGGAACGACTTCCAAGTCAGAACGGACATGAACGCTGGAAATGCGGCTCCTGCGGCGCAATCAGCCACAAGGTTCGTGATACGCACATCGCCGCCAGCGTCAAGGAAACCCTCACTGTGCTTCGGAATCTCCCGCTTCACGCAGTCCACCCTGCACAGCAAAGCCTTGACACCATGCGTCTCCAAAATGACCTTGACCGCCTCATCAGCGACCCCGGTCGAGATGAAGCGCAGGCAAAATCGCTCATCATGGAGCTTGCCGCCGCACGGTACGCTCTGCTCGGCAATAGCGAATATGAAACGGAACGGATACGCCGCCTTCTGGCTGATGCAGCGCCCACAGATGAGTTGAACATCGACCTGTTCGGCAAAATCGTGGAGAAGGTCATCGTATCCGCCGATGGTGCAGTGGCACTGAAGCTAAAAAATGGACAAATCATAGAAAGGAACCGCCAGCCATGAGAACAGATACCGCTCCCTCGCTTGCCCCGAATGTCCGAATGATACTCCCGTTATGCACCACCGACGACAACACCATCAGGAAGCGTCAGCTTCGCGTTGCTGCGTAC
>JAEWSH010000096.1 GCA_023398375.1 Bacillota bacterium
GAGAGCTGCCCGATGTGCAGGTCCTCCCCCGTGACAATCAGTGTTCCGGCGGCGGTGGACATGACGATCCCCGTATCGTCGAACCGCTCCACGTCTTCCACGCCGGAGACAATCAGGTGCTCCCGGCCGTCCAGTTCAACGCGGTGGGCCTGCGGCATGGCGTTTCCATAGTCATTCATCTTCCGTCCCTCCCCGGTTTGCGCCGGTCTGATCCGGCGGTCACACCATTCTATGGGACGGGGGGGCAAATTATGCCCTGCCGGTGATCTCCCGGTAGAGTCCGGCGGCATCCGCCTGACGGACATTTTCCTCCACCGACAGGATCTCCACCGTCAAGGTTCGGATGCCAAACCGAAGGGAGAGCACATCTCCCACCTTCACATCGTAGCTGGCCCGGGCGGGTTTTCCGTTGATGGAGACCAGGCCGTTGTCGCATGCTTCGTTTGCGACGGTGCGCCGCTTGATGAGCCGCGCGGTTTTGAGGTATTTGTCCAGCCGCATAAAAAAACTCCTTTTTAAACGCACAGGGGGATTCCCCATAGGAAAATGCACGGGGGGACGGCTGTCCCCCCGCACGAAGCGTCTATTTTGTTCCGTAAACCGTGCTTACTTCGCAACGGAGTCTTTCAGAGCCTTGCCGGCTTTGAAGGTGGGGATCTTGGAGGCGGGGATTTTGATCTCCTCTTTGGTCTTGGGGTTACGGCCAATGCGTTCTGCGCGGTTCTTTACTTCAAAGGAGCCAAAACCAACCAGCTGTACCTTGTCCCCCTGCTGCATGGCAGAGGTAATAGCGTCCAGAGTTGCGGCAATGACGGTCTCGGTCTCCTTCTTGGAAACTTCCGTCCTGGCGGCGACAGCGTTGATAAGTTCAGCTTTGTTCATTTGTATTTCCTCCTATAAAATTCACATCTTTTTTTTGGCTTATCTCTTAAAGCGGGGTCCGCTTTTAAGATTCTGATTGTTTGGCCCGATTCCATAGAAGCAGCTTTTCCTCCGGAGAGAGGGAATCCAGTCCGGCGGAGGCATGCTCCTCCACAAAGCGAAAGCGCCGGGCAAATTTGTCGCAGCTGGCGTGCAGTGCCTCCTCGGGGTCCACGCCGTTTCGCTGGGCGATCTTTGCGGCCATGAACAGTACGTCGCCCACTTCCTCGTTCACGCCGTGGGGCGCGTCCACGGGACGGGCGGTGTCCTCCGCCGCCTGACGGAGCTCACCGGCTTCCTCTTCCAGCTTGTCCAGCACACCACTGCCGTCCGGCCAGTCGAACCCGGCCTTGGCGGCTTTGCCCTGCATCTTTTCAGCCCGCCAGAGGGCGGGAAGAGTCCTAGCCACGGCGTCTACCGCGTCCGCGGCGGTCTTCTGGCCCTTCTCCCTGCGCTTCAGGACTTCCCAGCGGTCCAGCTCCTCGGAGGCGTCTTTGACCTCCACCGTGCCAAATACGTGGGGGTGGCGGTAAACCAGCTTTTTGCAGATGCCGTCCACCACATCGTCCATGGTGAAGCCGCCCTGTTCCTTTTCAAGCTGGGCGTGGAACACCACCTGTAAAAGCGCGTCGCCCAGCTCCTCGCAGAGCGCGGCTCTGTCGCCCCGGTCGATGGCCTCCACCACCTCGCAGCTCTCCTCCAGAAAATTCCGGCGGAGAGACTCGTGGGTCTGTTCCCGGTCCCACGGGCAGCCACCCGGGGTGCGGAGCAGGTTCATGATGCCAAGAAGGTCCTCATAGCCATAATGCGGCTTACATTGAAAATCTACCATATCTTTTCTGCCTTTGCAAGATAAATTCGCGGGAAATCCTTGATTTTAAGGCTTTTTTTCACTTGAGCCTCAAAATTTTGGCCAGTTTCTTTCCGTGGGGGATGGATTCCAGATCCTCCGCCCGCAGAATCCGCAGGGCCAGTACCAGAATGCCGTATACCACCACCGCCGCGAATATGGCGCCCAGCGTGGACACGGCGTTGCCGAGGTATTCGGAATGTCCGCCAAACAGCGCCCGGGACAAAAGTCCGTAGACCGCCCAGGCGGAGATCCCCATCAGCACGGACGCCAATGCCGGTTTCGCAAAAATCTGAAGATACCGGGGTTTCTCCGGGGAGTACTTCCACACGAAATACAGGTTCAGCCCGGCAATGACCAGATAGCAGCAGAGGGTGGAGATGGGCGCGCCCATGATGTTGATATTGGGGTTGCCCACCAGAAAGTAGTTCATGATGATCTTGGTGACGCCGCCGGTGATCATGGTCCAGATGGGGATTTTCTCCTTGCCATAGGACTGTAGGAGCGCGTTGGTCAGATTCATCAGGCAGATGAAGATGCACGCGATGCCCTGTATCCGCAGAAGGGGTGTGCAGGCGATAGCATTCTGGAGCCGAGCTGGATAAAGCAGACGTAAAATTGGTCCGGACAGTACGCTCAGTCCGATGCCCGCGGGAATGGCCAGCAGGGCGATCAGCCGGAACGCGGAGGAGACCACCCGGTTGGCTCTGACGTTCTCATGCTGCGCCAGAGCCGCCGCCACGAAAGGGATCAGGCTCATGGTAATCGGGAAGACAAAGGAGGGCGGCAGATTCACAAGGTCGGTACCAAGGCTATACTG
>JAEWSH010000102.1 GCA_023398375.1 Bacillota bacterium
ACGGCACCCGCAACGGAAAACGGCGCCCGCGGGCGCCGTTTTCCGTTGCGGGTGCCGTGGCGGGCCGTCAGCCGAGGTCGGTCACGCCCAGTTCGCGCAGGGCCGCGGCCATGCTGTCGCGGGCCGCGTCGCTGATCTTCTCGTGGTCCAGCGCGAAGCGGATGGTCGCCTCGACCAGGCCGATGTGCGTGCCGCAGTCGAAGCGCGTGCCGCGGAAGCGGAAGGCATCGACCTGACGCTCGCCCAGCAGGCTGGAGATGGCATCGGTCAGCTGGATTTCGCCGCCCGTCCCGCGACCGGTGCTTTCCAGGTGGTCGAAGATCGATGCAGGCAGAATGTAGCGGCCGACCACGGCCAGCGTGGAAGGCGCCTCCTCGGGGCGCGGCTTCTCGACCATGCGGCGGATCGCGCCGCTGCGCTCGGTCGCGCCGTCGGTCTCGACGATGCCATAGCTTCCGGTCTGCGAACGGGGCACGTCCTGCACCGCGATCGCACCCACGTTGTTGGCTTCGGCATGGTCGGCCATCTGCTTGAGCGCGCCATCGCCATCTCGGTTCCAGATCAGGTCGTCCGGCAAGAGCACCGCGAACGGTTCGTTCCCGATCACCGGCCTGGCGCACAGCACCGCATGCCCCAGCCCCAGCGCCTCGGGCTGGGTCACGAACACCGCGCGCACGCCCCTGGGCAGCACATTGCGCACCAGTTCGAGCTGTTCCTGCTTGCCAGCCTTCTCCAGCTTCTGCTCGAGTTCGTAGGCCTTGTCGAAATAGTCGGCGACCGCGTGCTTGTAGCGGTTGGTCACGAATACCAAAGTATCGCAGCCGGCCTCGATCGCCTCGTCGACGGCGTACTGGATCAGGGGCCGATCGACGATCGGCATCATCTCCTTGGGAACTGTCTTGGTCGCGGGAAGGAAACGCGTTCCCAGCCCTGCGACCGGGAACACGGCCTTCCGAATGCGTTGCTTCATGTCCTGCGTGCCTGTCTTGCGGGGAATGCCACCACGGTCGAGCCACCCTCGCCCACGCTGCCGCCGGCCGGCCGGAACTCGGGCAGCGCGTCGCGCAGCAGACGGGCGAGCGCCTCGACGTCGTATGCAACGGAGGCCTCGCGCAGGCCCGTCAATGCCTGCGCCATCTTGTCGGCCGACACCGCCCGCGCCTCGGCCTGGAGGATCTTCGGGTGCAGCGTGGGCCGATAGCGCTCGTCCGCGTGGAAAAGCGTCTCGTGCAACTTCTCTCCGGGACGCAGGCCGGTGTAGACGATGGCGATATCGCGGCCGGGCTGCTTGCCCGCCAACCGGATCATCTGCTCGGCCAGGAGCCGGATCGGCACCGGCTCGCCCATGTCCAGGGTATAGACCGCCTGCCGGGAGCCGATGGCCACGGCCTGCATGATCAGCTGGCAGGCCTCCGGGATCGTCATGAAGTAGCGGGTCACCTCGGGGTCGGTGACGGTCACCGGACCGCCGCTGCGGATCTGCTCGCGAAACAGCGGCACCACGCTGCCGGCCGAGTCGAGCACGTTGCCGAAGCGGACGGTGACGAAATGGGTGCTCTCGGTCGCCGACAAGGCCTGGCAGACCATCTCCGCCAGCCGCTTGGTCGCACCGAGCACGTTGACCGGATCGACCGCCTTGTCGGTGGAGATGAGAACGAAGGTGCCCACCTGCGCCGCCGCCGCCTCGCGGGCGACGACCTCGGTGGCCAGCACGTTGTTGCGGATCGCCTCGCGCAGCTGCCCTTCCAGCACCGGCACCTGTTTGTAGGCGGCCGCATGGAACACGGCATCGGGGCTGCACAGCCGCAGGGCGTGGCGCATGACGGCCGGATCGCCGCAGTCGCCCAGCACGGGGATGCACTGGATCTGCGGGAAATCGCGCCGCAGTTCCGACTCGGCCTTGATCAGGGCAAGCTCATCCATCTCGACCAGGGCGATACGGCTCGCGCCATGCCGGGCGCACTGGCGGCACAGTTCGCTGCCGATCGACCCGCCGCCGCCGGTCACAAGCACGCTGCGCCCGCCCAGCCAGCCACGGATGGCTTTCCAGTCCGGCGTCACCGGCTGACGTCCCAGCAGGTCCTCGATCGCGACCTCCTTGAGTTCGCCGGGCAGCGAACGCCCCTCGAGCATGTCGTCCAGGCGCGGCACCGTGCGGAACGGCAGGCCGGTCTGCTCGCAGGCCGCGACCACGCGGCGCATGGTCGCCGCATCGACCGACGGCATCGCGATCACCAGCAGGCCCGCCGCGGTCTCCGGCGCGATGCGCACCACATCGTCGATTCGTCCGAGCACCGGGATCCCCTGCAACCTACTGCCTCGCAGCTTGGCCGCATCGTCCAGGAAGCCGACCGGATCGTAGGCTCCCGTGCGGCGCAGGTCGCGCACCAGGGTTTCGCCCGCCTGCCCGGCCCCAAGGATCAGTACGCGAATCGAGCCCTTGTCGGTCCTGGAGATACTGTGATCCTTCCAGGCCCGATACAGCAGCCGCGGCATGCCGAGCATCGCGGTGAGCAGCAGCGGATAGAGCAGCAGGACCGAACGCGGCACCTCGTGCAGGCGGTTGTAGGCGAACAGCACGACCATGATCGCAAGCAGGCCGAGCAGGGAGGCCTTGAGGATGTTGATCAGGTCCGGGAGGCTGGCGAAGCGCCACAGCCCGCGGTACAGGCCCACCTGCCAGAACACCGCGCCCTGGGCGCCCAGCACCAGCAGGACCTCGGTCATTCCCACGCCGGCTGCGCCGCCGCCCGGCTGCAGCGCGTAGCGGAACTGGTGCAGCGCCAGCCAGCGCAGCCACACCATGATCAAGTCGTGCGCGCCTACCGCCAGACGGGGCAAGGCCACCGCGATGCGATCCTGCAGGTTGATCGTCAT
>JAEWSH010000045.1 GCA_023398375.1 Bacillota bacterium
ACCTTAGACAGGATGGAAAATGAGGCTAAGAAAAAAAATTGCCAATGAAAGCTTAGCCTGACGACCCTGTAGCCCGTTTATCGTACCACCGCTTAACCCGTCCCCTCTCCAAAAAGAGAGAGGGGAGAATCAGATATGGAGTCTGCTATGTCGAATGAAAAATCTACAGAACCGCTTGGCAAGGCCATCGCTAGCGCTCAAAGCTATGATGCGAAAAAGATGGATTCTGATACACGTGACGCAATTTCTAGCCTCAGAGAAGAGATGCACGAAATGTTGCAGCTCCCCTCGGAAGATCTGGCCAAGATTGGTCATGTTGAGTTTAACTTGCTGACCGTTCGTGTTTTCCCCAAGTCATAACTCTATATAATACCAGGAGAAGCAGGCTCAACCTGCTTCCCCTGCTCGTGGAGGAAAAAATGGCATTTGATTATAAAGAAATGATTAAAGAGGCAGCAAAAACAGGGCAACCAGCCACAAGGGTTCGCCAACTCGGTTGCCATAACCATGCTCCTGCTTCAGTGTCCAACATGACCCTTGACGCTCAGGCTAAGACTGTGCCCTCCAGTCAGGAGCGCAACAGGGGCTATCACGATTACCATAGCTCACGTGCCCCGAAAATGTACACTCGCGCAGAACTGGAACACTTCATTACCAAATGGCCGCCTCGCCAGAAGCCTATCCCCCCAATGAATGGCATCGCCCTGGCAGGAAAGGATTCGTTCTCTCATGCCGTCAACAGTACGTTCAGCATGCCTAATCTCACCAATATCTACGGCATGGATGACGCTCAGCTCAAGACGGCATTTTTTGAGGCTCTTCTTGAGCGGGAGGCATCTTGCCAATTCGATTCCGACTGCAATGCCAATCTTCGCGCGATTCTGAATATCAAGGAAAGCCGTGGCCATGATCGCATAACAGTTTCTGGCAAGCTTGGGCCAAATAATGAACTGAGGTGGACTCTTAACCACGCCAGAACCACAAGCACGACATGGACGAGGCTGCTCCAGATGATCTTCAACCTGTCCAGGATGGACGCCCTGGCGACGCTGGCCAGTATCTTGGGCATGCGTTTTGACAACCTTTCCAGGCTTTCCGGTGATAGGCGTGCTCTTGAACTGAATGGCGGATCGTGCCCAAGCGAAGACGTGCCAACCTCTCTTCATCTGCCGGGACTTCCGGCTGGATCGGCCTGCGCCGAGTTGATGGAGAAAAAGTACATTTACGGCAATGCCGGGCAGATTATAGGGGCCATTCTGCGCTACAGCCTCAATGGCAATGATTTTTGCCTGCCTGCTACTGTTGGTCGTGGGGTTCTTTGCATGGGGAAATACAAGCCGACAGCCCACTTCCTCAGCCAGCACCTCATGGACAAGCACCCATCTGCTCAGGTCATTTTCTTCCAGGACATGCGTACAGCTCTTGCCTTCGAGCGCATGCTTGGCGAAACGCGAGGTTACGATCCCGAAACATTCATCGTGACAGCCCATTTGGGCACTGACCTTTCCGTGCTGCCCTGGAATTATTTTTATGGTCATGAGGTTGTGTTTATCCCTGCTCCGACAAAAGAGTGCATGGCGCTGGTCAAGTTGTACAAGGAGTACATTACGGGCGCACAGGCTAAGGGCTTCCAAGTCTATCCTGGCTTTCTTCTCCACTCCCAGCCAGCCTGTGCCCTGGTAGGCCCTGTGGAGGGCGTCACTGATGCCGAGGCAGAACTGCTGCACACCGCTATCGTACTCGACGCTATAGAACGCCCCTTATGGTTGGCCCAACAAGTAGTCAATGACAGCGTTTCATATGAGGCATTTGTGGCATGGGGCCAGAGGCAGTGCATTTTCAAAGGCCCCAACAAAGCCAGCAACGTCCCTTCAACGGGGCAATCATGCTCGTTACCCCCGGCGGACCCCGCCCTGACACCTCCACTTGCATACAGCTTAGATATGGTAACACTCTACCACATCATACGCCCAGGTAGCTTTTTTGCGCTTGTGGGGCCTAAGGGATCCGGAAAAACTCAGATTGCGATGTCTACTTGCCGTGGGATCATATATGGCAACACCCCATGGCCTTTGTTTAGTGGAAATGGGATTAGCGCTGGCAATGTAGCCTATATTGACGCAGAAACGCCCTATGATGAATTTTGCGCCAACCAACAGCAGCACGGCCTTACCGAAGTACGCGACACCCGTTTTTTTGGGCTGTCGAGGTTCGATCCTCACCTCCCAGATTTTTGTAATACCTTTTCTTTGACGGATGCAGCATTTCGCGAAGGTTTAACCACCTACCTCCTAGAAAATAAATGCCGCGTCGTTGTTTTGGACAACCTCACAGCCTTGATGGGTGACGGCGTACATCACGGAAAGGTGGCTGAAACCTTGCTCGACTGGGTCAAATTGTTGCAAGGCCATGGGCTGTGTGTGGTGCTTGTTCACCACAAAACGACTGATGTAGGAACTCCCCAGCATGGTGTTCAAGCAAGAGGCAGCCATCTCTACACCACCCTGGCCAGAACAGTCATTACTCTCGTAAGTAGTGCAGAAATACTGAATAATAGTGTCGCACCGGAAATAGTCCAAACTAAGGCGGCACAGGATGGGTTGACTGTTGGGATGCGGTTTGACGCGAGCAAGCCTGCTCCAGTTCTTGATAAGAAGTCCTTTTGGCTGCATCTGCCGTTTGGGGCTTCAGAATGGCAGTTTTTGACCGCTACCGGAGCAGATGGGAAGGAAGTTGAGTTTGCCCAAGTCTGCGCTAAACCGGAGGCTGGTCTTGCAATTCAGGGCGACCCTTTAATTGACGCGCCTGAGTCTGGAGATGTAGCGATCCTTGACCAACTGTCTCCCGACGAAAATGTGGTATACAGCATGGCTCAGACTGCAGGGAGCGTTAAAACCGCTGATATCACCAAAAAGCTGAGATGCCGTGATAGAAAAGCCCGTAACATCACAAAACGCTTAGAGGAGCGCGGACTGCTTGAACCAAACGGCGGTAGCGGCTCCCAACAGGGATATCGCATAAAAAAATAGTTCTGCCTGTTTATTCATAATAGTGCGTGGCTTTCGGGTCACGCGCTATTTTTTTGTCCTTGCCATAACCGACTTACAAGCTATTAGCGGGGCCATATATTGTTGAACAGGCTCTTCCGCCAGAGGCTACAGGAACAGAGTCCTTGTGCGACCTACCCGCTGCACACTGTTCAGGAATAAATGCTCCCAGTAATATCTCGGCCCCAGCATAGTCCTTGCCGGAAACAGCAATCTGCATACCTGCATCCGCCTGCAAAACCCCCTGCATTTGGGTCTAAGTTAGATATCAAGCCTGCATTTAACCTGTATTATCCGTGAAGATCTCCTGCATTTTTACCTGCATTTACCCCGCAAAACAGGCTGCATGCAGGATCTTAAAAAAAGCGTTGCCAAATATTTCAGTATGTTGAACTAGTGCCCATTTTACGTGGGCGGACAAAAAAGTGCTGTCCTTCAGGCATAGCCTGGTGGTTGCTGCTGCCGTTTGACCATGCTTCCCGATTGAGGGCATGCACCTTTCCGGCACTTTTTTGGCGCACAGGCTTAAAGTCGTAAATCAGCACCGACCAACCATCTTCGTTGGATTTCGGAATACCAAAGGTAGGTGGAATAAAAATACTCGTATAAATACAAACAAATGTCGCTGTGCGAAATTTTTGTACACACTTCTGCGTCTTTCAGGTGTTTTGAGTTCTCGCACAGCTCGCACAGCTCGCACAGCACAAAAACACGCTTCCTCAAAAACAAAATAAAAGAATATATTTCTGCTGATTAGTATATGTGTAATAGCCCGGTGCAGACCATTTCGGCCCTGAACGACTATCACACGCATACTTATCAGGAGTTGTCATGAAAAGCCTGGATGGTTCCTCTACGCCGACAGAGCAGAAGGAAGAACGGATAGTCTACGCGGGCCATGCCGATCAGGAACACGCAGATTTTGCGGAAATGTCTCGACAATGGCGAGAGTACCCTGCTTCAAAAGAAGGCATTAAAGAAGCTGTACGCGACGGTTATACCGCCATTTCCATTTACGAATTCAGCGGGCCTGTAGAAAAGGGCAAAACTCAGCCCATGCGCTATGGTGACATGGTGCTGGACTTCGATGCCAAGAAAGAACTGTTTGATAATGATGAAAATTCGCTGGGCAAGGTGGGTGATATTGATAAGGCGCTTGAAGCTGTTCGCATTTTCAGCAGGCTACTCACTAAGAAGTATGACGTGAACCCCAACCATTTGCATTATTACGCCAGTGGCGGCAAGGGCTTCCATGTGATTATCCCACGAGAGCTTATAGGTTCAGAAGCTGGTGACATTGAGTTGCCTGCCATTTACAGGCGTACCCTTGATTCCATTCTGAATATTGCTGCCCATAAGGAGCTTTGGAACGGTACAGTCCTTGGTGCACTTAAAGATAACCGTAAACTGGCCCCTGAAGACCTTTGCATCGACCCAAACGGGTTCAAAGGTGGCAAAGGCCAACTCATACGCCTGCCGCATATCCAGCGGGCTGATGGCAATTACAAGGTGCCGGTGACATATGACGAGATCATGTACAATGGAACTTCCTTTTTTGAGGAACTCGTCAAGAAAGATCGGCATGTTGAGGGGGAAGGAAGCCGGAATGGTATCACCTGCGCTCCCATGCTGGAAGAAGCCTATTTGCAAGCCAAAAGGGTTGTTTGTCTTACTGCTGACAGGCGTAACGCCGATAGTCAGGTTGCAAGCCTTGAAACAGAATGCGAATTTGTGACTTTCTGTGCCCAGCATGCGGGTGAAGTCTCAGAGCCGCAGTGGTTTGCGCTTGCCAGAATTTTTGCTCATTGTGGGGCATTGGGACAGAGAATGTTCCACTTGTACAGTCAACTTGATCCTCGGCGGTATAATGAAGCAGAGGCCCAGAAAAAACTGAATAACGCCAGAAGTTACTCACCGATCACCTGCAAAGAGGTCCAAAAGGATTTCCCCTGTTCAGGCGACTGCCGGGTAAAATGCCCTATGGATCTTTATCGACGGAAGCTCGTTGAGTCTCCCGGAGTCGATGCCTTTGCCGTATTGCCCGAAGGGCTTGTATTTTATTCAGATGCCAGTGATAAAACCGTTTATGAAAAAGTTTCTTCACCTGTTGAAGTAAAGGCCTCTGCCCGTGACGCCGAAAACTGCGGTTGGTCAAAAGTCATTGAAGTGTGCGACCCTGACGGCATCCACCATCAATGCCTTGTGCCTTTCACATCTTTAAACGGTTCAGGCGAAGAAGCGCTTACGCTTTTGTCGGAAGCTGGTTTGCTACTGGAGCCTGGCAGATCGCCCCGTCAGCGTCTTCTACAATATCTTAACAAGGCAACACCCAAACAACGGGCTTTGATCGTTGAGAAAAATGGTTGGATTGCAAAGGCCAACAAATTCGTACCGTTTGATTTGGGAAGCCAGGACGGTCAGAGCGAGTACCTATGCTCCCGCTTCCCAGTGGCGTCCAAGCTGTTTGAGGCAAAGGGAACGCTCGAAGAGTGGAAAGAGCATATAGGGCGATATTGCGAGGACAATCCCCTCTTGCAGGTGACGATTATTGCGGCCATGTCCGGCCCCTTGCTGACGCTCATGAAACATTCAGGTTTTGGCATACACCTTTATGGCAACTCTTCCAGTGGCAAGACTACGAGCCTTCATGTTGCGGGTTCTGTCACCGGCGGCGAACTGAAGTCATGGCGGACGACGGACAACGGCCTCGAAGGCATAGCGGAACAACATAACGACAACTGCCTTTTGCTTGATGAAATCAACCAGTGTGACCCTGATGTGGTGGCCCAGGCAGCCTATATGCTTGCCAATGGCCAGGGCAAATCACGTTCTTCAAAGACCGGCGTCAGTCGCCGTGTACCAATGTGGAATTTGATTTTTCTGTCTTCAGGCGAAGTGTCCATATCTGACCGTGCTGACCAGGGTTATCGAAACAAAGCCATGGCCGGACATGAAGTACGCGTCATCAGCATCCTTGCAGACGGCGGCACAGATCACGGTATATTCACGATTGTGCCTGACGACATGTCTGCTGGAGAGTTTTCCGACATGCTGGTGCAAAACAGTAAGGAATATCGTGGTGCCCCATTACGAGCTATGATTCAGCACATCAGGGATGACAAGGATGGGATTTGTGACGCGATCTATGGACACATGGACAAGTTCCTTGACGGACTTGACCGCATCGCCTTGTCATCACAATCCAAGCGGGTAGCCGATCATTTTGCCTTCCTGGCGGGTGTAGGTGAAATCGCCATACGTCTCGGTATACTGCCCTGGTCGGCTGGAGAAGCAATGGTCGCGATGAAACATTGCTTTGACTGGTGGCTCCGGGACAGAAATGGTGCGGTAGACTTTGAGATTGAAAAAGCAACAGACAGGCTACTGTCTCAGGCCCGTGCTGAGTTTTACGGAAAAATAAGCGATACCTTCCCAGTCAAGAGGCTTACGACTGATAACCAAGACTGCTTTTTTATCCCCCGTGCATACGCAGTGGCCGAAATCTGCAAGGATTTTCAGTACAAAGCTCTTGTCGCCAATCTGAAGGAGAAAGGGCTGCTGATTCTGACCAAGGACGGTGAAGTACGAGAACAGTTCTGGCAAGGTAGCAACGACAATCGGCCCAGGGGGTTCGCCATTATCAAGGGCAAGCTGTATGGCGAGTCTGTACCTGACACGATGGATAATCTTCAGCCGACAAGAGGAAAGTATTCAATTGAGTATCAGCCCCTTGAGGATAATGACTTTTGAAACTGAGAAAATGTAGTGTGCGTGGTGTGCGAGCTGTGCGAGTGTGCGGAAATTCAAATACAGAGGGCAGTAGGAAAATTAAATTCCTACTGCCCTTCTCTATATAGTATGCCCAACACTACACAATTTAGCCCGATGAGGTAGCCACATGCGGCCATATCGTACTCCCATTAGCAATCTCTATGGCACAGATCGTTTTTTCGACGCCCTGGAAAAAGAACTTCCGCCAGTGTTCACGCGAGATGTTGCTTCCAGGTGTATGGGGGGACTTCTGTCCCCCAAAAGTATGTCCAATGCCGATGCCATGGGGATAGGGCCATCAGTCCGGGTAAGGATTGGAAAGAAAGTTGCCTATGAGAGAGCAAGCTTCATGACATGGATCAGGCAAAGATTAAGTATGTAGGTTTTCTTCGTGTGGCAATTAGCCCCTCAGCCATTTACGACTAGCGTTCCCACACATGCCCTCATCC
>JAEWSH010000085.1 GCA_023398375.1 Bacillota bacterium
GCATACTGAAAACCATCGGCCCAGCCTTTACGGACTTCATGCCGGGCTTTAACCCCGCCGACTGGCTCGTCGGCATCGCCGGGGCTGTCCTGTTCCGGCTGTTCATCTATTATAAAACCAAACACGCCAAGAAGTTCCGGCCCGATCTGGAGTACGGCTCGGCCCGGTGGGGTACGGAAAAGGACATCAAGCCCTTTGTCGATCTTAAGTTTGAAAACAATGTTATCCTTACCGGCACGGAATATCTCACCATGAACACCCGCCCAAAAAATCCGGCCAACGCCCGCAATCTCAATTCCTGCATTATCGGATCAAGCGGCTCCGGCAAGACGCGGTTTTGGCTCATCCCTCAACTGCTCCAAGCGCACTGCAGCTATGTGTGCGTCGATCCAAAAGGCGGCGTTCTCAATCAGGTGGGCTATTTTCTTCAAAAAAAGCGTGGATATAAGATCAAAGTTTTTAACAGCATCGACTTTTCAAAATCCATGCACTATAACCCACTGGCCTATATTAAAGGCGAGACGGATATTCTAAAGTTCGTCAACGCCCTGATCAGCAATACTAAGGGGGACGGGAAAGAAAGCGATCCGTTTTGGAGCAAGTCAGAGACGCTTTTATATTGCGCCCTGATTGCGTATATCATTTTTGAAGGCCCCGCCGAGGACAGAAATATGAACACGCTGGTGGATATGATCAGCGGCATGGAGGTCAAAGAGGACGACGAGTCCTTTATGAATGCCGTCGATTATATGTTCAAGGGACTGGAAAGGCGCAAGCCGGATTGTTTCGCGGTCAAGCAGTATAAGAAATACAAGCTGGCCAGCGGCAAAACCGCAAAAAGTATCTTAATTTCCTGCGGCGCAAGGCTTGCGCCATTTGACATCCCGTATCTCCGGGAGATCATGAGCTATGACGAGCTGGAGCTTGACCGCATGGGCGACAGGCGCACGGCAACCTTTTTCGTGATTTCCGATACCGATTCGACGTATAACTTTTTGGTGGCGCTCGCTTTTTCGCAGATGTTCAATTTGCTCTGTGAACGAGCCGATAACGTCCACGGCGGGCGGCTGCCCCATCATGTGCGGGTGCTTTGGGACGAGGCCGCCAACACGGGGCAAGTTCCCCAGCTTGAAAAAATCTGCGCGGTCATCCGGTCACGCGAGGTCAGTTTATGCCTGCTGTATCAGCAGATGGCGCAATGCAAGGCGATTTATGACAAACACGCGGAGACGATTTTGGGGAATATGGACAGCGTGATTTTTCTCGGCGGTCGGGAAAGTTCCACCATCAAGGAGATTTCGGAAAACTGGCTGGGCAAGGCCACGATCTCCATCCAGACGGAGGGCCGGACGCGGGGCCAGTCTGAAACCTACAATCAGAACACCCACCGGCTGGGCCGAGAGTTGATGACGCCCAGCGAACTGGCGACCATGCCCGGCGACAGGTGCATTTTGCAACTTCGAGGTCTTCCGCCGTTTTTTTCTCCAAAATATGATCTAAAAAAGCATCCCAATTATAAGTTTACCGCCGAGGCCGACAAGCGCAATGCCTTTGACCTTTCCCGCCTTGTCACCAGGCGCATGAACAAGCTAAATCCCGATGAGCAATATACCGTGTACGAGGCGGCGGTGCCGGACGAGGGACATATGGAAGAGGACGAGGACATCCTCAACTATGACGATCTTGACGATCCAGACGCCTTTGTGTAGCACATCGGGTCAATTGACCCGATGTGCTACACAAAACAAGTAAAAGCTAGTTCACTCTTGCATCATAATCGAATGCACAGATTATTCTGCTACGCTGAACAGGCTCTTTTTTAACTTCGCACTGTCCTTTAGCCGTTCCGTCAATGGGGAAAAAATGTGAACAGGATTGGCAACGGCGGCGCTCTTTCTTTTTTCCACAGCCTTCACTAAATATTATATTGTAGCCAGTAATATAACGCGGTAACTCATCTGCTGTGGTGCATTTATCAATAGTCTCCCCAACATCGTTGTGTAACTTGAAGTGGATATCCTCTCCATTCTTATCAGCGTAGAGGTCAATATCATTAAGCAACAAACATTCGTCATTAAGTGCTTCAATTTCTTCACAGGATAAAGACTCGATGAATTCTAACACCCCATCCATATTTGAAGGAGAAATTCCGCCCGCTCCGGTTCCATATTGATAGTATATACTTCCTATATAGTTTTTTTCTTGTAGACGTATCTGGATAGTATACCATCGCATTTTGTAATCATCAGACAGATCATGAGAATACAACTCGGCAGTTTTAATTTTTTCAAGCATTTGACTATTTTCTTTTTCTCTGACGGGGCGATTTTCTGCGCATTGTTTACGATATTTTTCGTCCTGCTTTTGTTCAGCTATTTTCTTAATTCTTTCAATGTCATCAATGCTCCAGTCTGAATAAAATTCATCCTTGCATTTTTCAATTATTTCAAAATCACGGGTTGTTACTTTGTCAAAAAACCATTCTGGTATTTTAAGTATATGAGAAAACTCTGTTTTTCGTTTTTCAGCCGTCCCTTGAAGTTTTGCATGAGAAACAACGCCCATTGATACACCTAATACTTCTGCAAGATGGAGGGTATTAAGCCCATAAATATGTTCAATCAAATCATATATATTTACTTCTATGGGTTCATTCCTATAATCCATCTCAAGTAATTCTAGATTGCCTTTGCCATTTGCATTGCCGTTTAAAAAAGGTCTCTTTATGTACCAAGGAAGATTTTTTTCAATTTCGCAAAAATAATCAAAGCTTTCACTCCAGCCAGCACATGAGTCGTATAAATCTTTTATCTGCGCCCCATGCTTATGGGTATCATCTCCACCTGCACAAATTCCACGAAAATTAAATTCACATGAATCACATACTTTTTCAACCTTAAATTTCATTTTTCGTTCCTCTCTTTCAAAGAAACTCCTATGTTTAACCATTTTGCAGCCACTAATTACATTTTACTCGAAAATTCACTGACAAGCAATATGAAAGGAGTTCTCTTGTTAAAAGCTCGTTCGCCACCCCAGAAATATTATTTTAGTAGTAGCCGCCAACAAAGGCGGCTTTTTTCATGTTCAAAATCAAATACACATTAATGGAGGTAAATTTTATGGAATTCTTTTCTTCTGCTGTCACCACCCTGCAAACGCTGGTCATCGCGCTGGGCGCGGGCCTTGCCGTGTGGGGCGT
>JAEWSH010000098.1 GCA_023398375.1 Bacillota bacterium
CGATGACTTTATCACCCGGCATGGCCAAGGCTTTGATAATGGCTGACAGAGCCGGCACGACACCACTCGTATAGATAATCCACCGGGAATCAACCTGCCAGCGATGCCGGTCATCGAACCACCGGACAACCGCATCATAATAGGCTTCGGGTACTTTTGTATAACCGAAAATACCGTGCGCCACCCGCTTTTGTAAGGCATCGATAATAGCGGGTGCTGTACGAAAATCCATATCCGCCACCCACATGGGCAGTACATTCTCCTCTTCGGGAGTATCCCATTTATAAGAATTCGTCCCGCGACGCGAGATGATTGTATCGAAATCGTATTTCATAATTTATAAATCCAGTTACCATCCCAAAGCCTCAACTCACAATCGGCAGGCGCCTTTATATTTTCGTCGAGAATGATTTCCCCATAGCTTTCGGCAGTGATACAGCCTGTCCGTGGATTCTTCACCCCGCCTATTGTTCCTTTGATGGTTGCCTGCACCGAACTATATTCAAAAGCCCGGTCGCAGTCGGGACCAAAGGTGCAATTCTCCAGTACGAGGTCGTGGGCATAGCAGAGCGGTTGCTCACCGGTTATATGGCAATTCACCAACCGGAGATTGTGCGAATGCCAGCCGAGATATTCGCCGTTGAGTTCAGAATCGTAGATTGTCACATTCTCCACCTCCCAGAAGGCATCCTTCGTAGTGATTTTGGCATTGCGCAACTCCACATTCTTCACATACTGGAAAACGTACTTGCTGTCGCTTTCCAATCCGTCTATGCGGATGTCGCTGCTGAACATGAACGGATAAGTTCCTCCATGCAGTTTCAGATTTTTGATATTCAGATTTTTACAACGCCAGAACACCTCATTGGCATCGTTTATCTCTACATTCTCTATTTCGATGTCATGCATCTCGCGAAACATTTTGGGTGCATCGATACGCGTATCAGTCATTTTCAGATGGTCGGAATACCACAGTGCCGAACGCCCGCCGACATCGAAAAAACAACGGTCGATAACAAATCCGTGAACATGCCAGAAGGGATAATTTCCTTCGAACCGACAATCAACAGCTTCGATGTTGCTGCATTCCTTGATGGCTGATTCTCCAGCACGGATAACTACATTCTCCATACGTAAGTCATGCAATTCGAACAAAGGTCTTTCTCCGCCAAATGCTGTATTTGATATTATTTTCATCTTGTTTTCAATTTTATTATTCTATTCTCTTTATCAATTTTGCGGGGACACCACCTACTATTGTATTTGCTTCCACATCTTTCGTCACGACCGCTCCAGCTCCCACCACAGCATTGTCACCAATTGTCACTCCTTGAAGAATCGTTGAATTAGAACCTACCCAGACATTCTTGCCTAGTACAATTGGTGCCGGATAGGTAGTTTGGCGTTCAGCCGGAGGCAAACCATGATTGAGCGTTGCAAAGACTACATTATGCCCAATTTGGCATCCGTCGCCGATTATCACACCACCATGGTCTTGAAAATGACAGCAGGCATTAATAAATACGCCTTCGCCCACTGTTATATTCTTCCCGAAATCGGCATAAAACGGCGGAAATACCCGGAACGATGACGGAACTTGATAACCGAACAATTCGGATAGCAACTCACGTACTTCGTCCGGCGTATAGTATGCGGTGTTCAGCCGGAAAGTGATACGCCTGGCTTCACTGCTCATTTCGTCCATAAAACGGTGTATCTCCTCCGTATTAAGCGCTTGACGCGTCTTTACATATTCTTTAAATTCGTTCGTAGTCATAATTTCTCCTATTTAATTTTTATTACCAAATTAATGATAATGCAAAAATAGGCGGTATCCGTCATATGCCGTGTAGATAAATCCCCGGTATCTATACCCAAATTACGGATTATGCTGTCCCCTCCAGCTACTAAATCATAGCTCCATAAAACAAAAACTCCCGTAATCGCTTGAATTACGGGAGTGTGGGTGGTGTTATTTAAGTTTATCGTATTCTTCATCCGTCACCGGCTCTAGCCATTCATTAGAAGTATCCTCACCGGGAACTTCGAAAGCAAGATGGGCAAACCAACCATCAGAAGCAGCACCGTGCCAATGCTTCACATTTGCAGGGATATGGATAACCGTACCGGGTAGAATCTCTACTACCGGCTTGCCTTCTTCTTGATACCACCCACGACCGGCAACACCGATAAGCATCTGTCCACCGCCTTTAGTAGCACGGTGTATGTGCCAGTTATTGCGGCAACGAGGCTCGAAAGTGACGTTAGAGACGGAAACCTGCTCACGTGAAACGGGAGCAAGATAGCTGTTACCTATGAAGTACTGTGCGTATGCTGTGTTCGGTTCTCCAATGGGGAAAATCATTTCACGCTGGAACGCGGCTTTGGTATCTTCACCGGCGGTGTCCTCTGCCCATACGCCTTTGGCCAGATTAAACGCTGCCCACGCTTTGGGCCAACCGGCATAGAATCCGATATGGGTGATGATTTCAGCAATCTCCGTACGGGTGATGCCGTTCTTTTTTGCCGACTGAAGGTGGAACACGAGCGAATTATCCGTGATTCCTTGACTGATAAGAGAAGTTATAGTTACCAAACTACGGTCACGCAGACCGAGTTTGTCGGTGCGGCTCCAGACCTCGCCAAAGAGGACATCGTCGTTTAGTTCCGCAAATTTAGGAGCAAACTCACCCAACTGGGTGCGTCCTGCTGTCTGTACTA
>JAEWSH010000034.1 GCA_023398375.1 Bacillota bacterium
GTTGTGACCTATGAGGGCAACACGTCTCTTGCGTCTCAGGCCAACGGAGGGTGTGTGATGGAGCGCAACCGGGCCTGTGCGAATATTACTGGGGCATATCGGCCGTGGTATAATATGTAAGGCGCTCATGGTTGCTGAGGAGCATATCTGACATTTGTTTTTCAGGCAGTGCCGAAACTGAATCAGATATGTGCTTGCTAGATGTTACGGTTCCTCCGTGTAACGAGCAGACGGAACAGGGCACAAAAATAAAAAAAGTTCCCCGGGCAAATGCCCGGGGAACTTTTTTTCGCATTTTACAGCGGCGAAACGCTATCAGAAGATGTTACTGCTTGACAGCGGTGGGACTGGCCGTGAAGCCGCCCGCTGCGCCGGAGATCGCAATGTGATACGCGTTAGCGTCGGAAACGCCGGTGTCCGCATCAACAATCTTGTTGGCAGCAATAGCGATGTAAGCATCGGCTCCGGCGGGAGAGCCAGTCTTAAGAGTCAGGGTAACCTGAGTCTTATCGCTGTTCCAAACCGGCGTGTCAAGTGCCGTGGTGCCAATGTCAGTACCGCCGAGAGTGGTAGCGAAGGTACCGTCAACCACAGGCGCAGAGAAGATAATGGTGATGGTATCGTCAACATCGAACTTTCCTGCAGTTCCCAGATCAATGGCCGTTACGTGGGTGATGGTGGGAGCCGCGACATCCGTCACAGCGGTCACGTCGGTAGCCTTGATTTCGATTTTTCCGGTGACCGTGATATCCGCAGTGGCTGTGTTCTTGATACCGTCATTCGGGAAGAGGAACTCCACAGACTGACCGGCAATGTTGGCGCTAACCTTCACGCCAACAGCCTCAGTAATAGCCAGGGCAGTGCTCAAAGTAGCGGTCAGGCGGATCGTCTCGCCGTTGGCGATGTTGGAGTCCTTGCTGGGCTGGATGGCCAGCTGATAGGCCTGCGCGGCAGAAGTCAGCTTTCCGGTTGAGGCATAGCCCAGCTTGCTCAGCGCAGTGTCCGTAGAATCAGTGAAGCCGGTAGCGGTGAAGCGCTCGGACAGATCGCTCATAGCGATGTCCAGATTGACAAACACAGAGCTGGTACCGACAACATCGGCGGTCAGAACTTTGCCAGCATCACTACCGGTGGTGGCGCTAGTGCTAGTCAACAGAGTGACCGTATTGTTGTCCGCGTCCTTCTGAGTCACGGTGTAGTTATAGGACGTAGCAGGGGCAGTGGTCTTGATGTCGAAAGCCAGAGTAGGCTTGTCACCCACAGTCGCAATCTTGGTAGATACAGTACTGGGAGTGGTAGTGGTCATGCTGGAAGTGATGTCGTGACCATCTTTGTCGAGATAGACCACACTGACCTGCTTGGTGGTAACCTTGACATTTTCCAGAGTCACAGTATCACTGGTGGTGACACCAGCGAGGGTGACTGCCTGGATGCGGGCGTTAGTCTGGGAAGCGAGCATGGTCCCGGCAAAATTAGACACAAACGCACCGTTCACCATGATGTCACCCTTGACATCCAAAGTAGCAGTTGCGGGGACAAAGCCCTGCTTCACAAAGTCAGTTACGGTGACCGCCACAACGCCTGTGGTAGGCACGGAGGCAGCAATGCTGTAGGTGCCAACGGTAGCGCTGCCGGAGGTAGTGCCGCCGGAAGTAGAACCGCCGTGGTTGGTTTTGGTGATGAACACGTAGTCAACCTTAGCAGCATTGGTGTTGTCAGAGCCGTTGAAGATATAGGCCACGTTGAAGCCAGAGATGGTGCCCTGAGAATCCGTGGTGTTAATGGCATCCTTCATGTCCTTGACGGAGGTGTAATCCACACCATCGTCGGTGTACAGGTCGATGACCTTGGCGTTCTTGGCATTCAGCACATAATAGTTTGTACTATCAAAGTCGCTGTAAGTTTTAGCCAGCTTGGTGTTGGCCAGCTTGGTGCCAAAGTAATCGTTGCCTAACTTGTAGTTGCCTGCAGTCAGAGTATCGCCAAGATACATACCCTTGTTATTGGGATCCAGGGTACCGGTGTAGTACACAGAGGTGATCTTGTCAGTCTTCTTGTACTCAGTCAGGGTGTACACACCAGTGGTCTCGTTCTTGCTGTAGGTGTAGAAAGCGTTGCCAGTCAGGCTTTCCTTCGTGTATTCGCAGTCGGTGACCTTCTCGCCGTCGATGTAGGCGGTGAACAGGGCCACGCGCTTGCCATCGGCGTTATTCTTATAGCCGGTGACCTTCTGGACATACAGCAGGTTCGCAGTATTGGCGGCGTCATCATCGTTAGCGATGACCACAGCCACAATCTTCTCGCACTTGTCGTTCAGAACGTAGCTGATACCTGCGATACCGGCGTCCTTCTTGACCTCGGTGACGCCCTCGTGCACGGTAATACCGGTCACGTCGCCATCATCGATAGACTCAAAGATGAACTTCACATCGGAAGCGAAAGGCATCGTCTTGCCGGTCTTGGTGTCCCTAGCAGTAACGGGATTGGCATAAGCAGCATTGCTGGTAACATAGCCGGCATACTGGCCCGCAACGATGCTCTGCAGTTCGTTGGTCACAGTGTAGACCATGTTCGTGCCGCTCAGAGTAGTGCGCTGAGTGCTGACAGCATCGACCAGCTTGTAGTCAGCGTTGTTCGTGGTGGAAGTCTGATACTCAAAGACCTTGCCCTGAATAGAGGACTCGTCGTACCGAACGCCGCTGCGATCTTTGGGATACACAGGGCTGTTGCCCAGATTCAGGCTCAGCTCATTACCCTTGGAGTCCCAGCCCTTGGCATACTTGACGATCTTGCCGTCAACCAGAGAGCTGTAAATCTCGTCAACGATAATCGCACTGTTGGAATCGGTCACGTCCTTGACATAGATAGCGTAACCATACTTATCCAGATAAACAGTGGTATCCTGGGTGCTGGACAGCTTGGTGGTGGTGGTCAGCTTTTGATCCTCGGAAGTCCAGAGCTCAGACATTTTGTACTCAGTACCGGCAACGGTAACTGCCTTCACCTTGGTATTGCCGCTCTTGGTGGCAATGCTGGTCATCTTGCCGGTGACAGTCTGAGGAACAAAAACGGAGTCGGCCTTATAAGAGCTGCCGTCCTTCAGAGGAACAACC
>JAEWSH010000059.1 GCA_023398375.1 Bacillota bacterium
TCCGAGTGTCATCAGAAGCGTTTTTGGCTTCTGATGCAGGTAATCGGAAGAAAATCAAGCGGCTGCGAAGCAGACATTTGATTTTACCCGATAAGTTAACGAGGAAATGAAGTTTCCGAGTGTCATCAGAAGCGTTTTTGGCTTCTGATGCAGGTAATCGGAAGAAAATCAAGCGGCTGCGAAGCAGACATTTGATTTTACCCGATAAGTTAACGAGGAAATGAAGTTTCCGAGTGTCATTAGAAGCGTTTTTGGCTTCTGATGCAGGTAATCGGAAGAAAAGCAAGCGGCTGCGAAGCAGACATTTGAATATTAAGGAGGTTTCCAGCATGGAAAAGGAAATAGATAGAAATGGATATACTTTAAAAGAGGATGAGAGTATTGGATCGGTAAAAATTGCTGATGATGTAGTAGCTATGATTGCAAGTATTGCGGCTACGGAAGTGGAAGGTGTATCAGCAATGATTGGTAATATTACGAATGAATTAATGAGTAAAGTCGGCATGAAAAAATTGACAAAAGGTGTGAAAGTAGACGTAATGGATGGTGTTGTTACAGTTGATCTGTCGGTTACTCTGGAGTATGGATATAATATTCCTGTGACTTGTCAAAAGGTTCAGGAGAAAGTGAAAACAGCAATTGAAAACATGACAGGCCTGGAAGTTGCAGATGTGAATATTCGAATTGCAAGTGTGAATATGACTTCCAATAACTAATGAAAAGAATAGGAAAACAATTCAGTAGTGTCTTTCGAGAATGCGGAAGGCACTTCAAGTATATTTAGAGGATAGGCAGATGGGAAGAAGAGAATTAAGAGAACAGATTTTTAAATTGTTGTTTAGAATTGAATTTAATGAAGCAGGAGAGATGCCCGAACAGCAGAAGCTGTTTTTTGAAGATAACGAAAAACCGGTGTCCGCAAGTGACGAAATGTATATTTCTAAAAAATATGAGAATATTGTAGAAAAGAAATCACAAATAGATACGGCTTTGAATGATGTGGCTGAAGGATGGAAGACAGAAAGAATGGGTAAAGTTGACCTGACAATTTTGAGACTTGCTGTATATGAGATCCGTTACGATGAAGAAGTGCCAACATCTGTTGCAATCAATGAAGCCGTTGAACTTGCGAAAAAATTTGGACAAGATGCATCACCAGCATTTATCAATGGTATTTTAGCAAAATTCGCATAAGCGATCGGAATAAAAAAATGCAAAGTATATATTCGGTAACACAAGTAAATTCTTATATTAAAAATATGTTCACACAGGATTTCATGCTGAACTCTATTTATATCAAAGGAGAGATCAGTAATTGTAAATATCATTCGTCTGGACATATTTATTTTACGTTAAAGGATAATAAAGGGACAATATCGTGTGTCATGTTCGCAGGAAATAGAAATGGGCTGGAATTCAAGATGCAGGAGGGACAGCAGGTAATTGTCGCTGGTAGTGTGGATGTGTATGAGCGGGAAGGAAAATATCAGTTGTATGCCAGGCAGATTGCACTGAACGGAGCGGGTTTCCTGTATGAACGATTTCAGCAGTTAAAAGAAGAACTTGCAGAAATGGGAATGTTTGCGCCTGCGTATAAGCGTCCAATTCCGATATATTGTAAGCGGCTTGGGGTGATCACAGCACCTACAGGAGCTGCCGTGCAGGATATAATCAATGTCTCGACAAGAAGGAATCCATATGTACAGATTATCTTATATCCTGCAATCGTGCAGGGCGATCAGGCAGTAAAAAGCATTATAAATGGGATTCACGCAATGGAACAAATCGGAGTAGATACAATTATCGTTGGACGCGGAGGCGGTTCTATTGAGGATTTATGGGCTTTTAATGAGAAAGAAGTGGCACAGGCAATATTTGAATGCAGGATTCCTATCATATCAGCTGTTGGACATGAGACGGATACGACAATTGCTGATTTTGTAGCAGACTTACGTGCACCGACTCCTTCAGCAGCAGCAGAGTTGGCAGTAACAGATATTTATGTAGTACTCAAAAGAATAGAAGAACATCGTATTACTTTAATACGTTTATTACAGAATAAAATAGAGCGTTATCGCAGCCGGACAGAAAGGCTGCAATTGAAATTACAGTATTTGAGTCCAATGAGTCAGATTCGTGAGAAAAGAACTTATTCTATGAAAGTCGAAGAAAGGCTGCATGAAATGATGAAACAGACTTTATTACATAAGCGGCATCAGTTAGAATTATATATTGAGCAGATGAAAGGTCTTTCACCTTTAAATAAACTGAACCAGGGGTTTTCCTATGTTGCGGATGAAGAAGGAAGAGCAGTAACAGATATAGATAAGGTGAAAACAGGAGACCTTATCGCAGTACAGTTGCAAAATGGAGAGCTGACGACGAAGGTTATTGAAAAGACAAAAATCAGGAGGGAATTCTAATGGCGAGGAAGAAGGCAGAGGAAGTAATCATACAGACAGATGAACAGCATATCATGTCGCTGGAAGAAGCATTTGCTCAACTAGAAGAGACTGTAAGTAAGTTGGAAAGTGCCGATATTTCATTGGAAGATTCTTTTTTGATATATAAAAAAGGAATGGAGATATTACAATACTGTAATGACAAAATTGACCAGGTAGAGAAAAAAGTCTTGGTAGTTGATGAGAGCGGGAAACTAAATGAATTTTAATGAGGAAAGAAATAACAGATTAATAGAAATAGAAAAAATCCTTCATACTTATTTACCGGAAGAAACAGGATATGCTAAAACACTGATTGAAGCAATGAATTATAGCGTGTTAGCTGGTGGGAAAAGGCTGCGCCCTATGTTAATGAGAGAAACTTATCAAATGTTTGGCGGTACGAAAGAAATAATTGAACCATTCATGGCAGCAATAGAAATGATTCACACGTATTCGCTGGTGCACGATGACTTACCTGCAATGGATAATGATGAATATCGAAGGGGAAGAAAAACAACACACGTAGTATATGGTGAGTGTATGGCAATTCTTGCAGGGGACGCGTTACTAAATTATGCATTTGAGACAGCAGCAAAAGCTTTTTCTATGGAGCCGGGGAATCCTGATATTGGAGCAGCGTTTGCGGTGCTCGCAGGAAAAGCGGGTATTTATGGTATGGTAGGTGGACAAACAGCAGATATCCAAGCCGAAAATATGGGGAATCAGGTTACCAGGGAACACATCATTTATATTCACGAACATAAAACAGCGGCACTGATTCAGGCGGCGATGATGATTGGAGCAGTTTTGGCCGGAGCAAAAAAAACACAAGTTGCGGTGATGGAAAGGATTGCTTATAATGTTGGTATCGCCTTTCAGATACAGGATGATATTTTAGATATTACCAGTAGCTTAGAGGTTCTTGGAAAACCTGTTGGCAGTGATGAAAAGAATCATAAGACAACTTATGTGGCTTTGGAAGGAATAGATAAAGCCCAGAAAGACGTGATAGTTCTGTCAGAAGAAGCAATTCGGCTATTGGATTCTTTGGAAGAGAAAAATGAATTTTTGAGTGAATTGTTAAGTCATCTTATTACGCGAAAACAGTAAATACAGCGAACTTTCCTAAAAAATAAAATAAGGAGTTCATCCAATGATAATTGAGCAGATAGAATCAGCGAATGATATTAAAAAAATAAATAGCAGCCAATATGGTGTACTGGCTGAAGAAATAAGGGAATTTCTGATACAGAAGATTAGTTTGACAGGCGGACATCTTGGATCAAATCTGGGTGCGGTGGAATTGACAATGGCATTGCATTTAAGCTTGAATCTGCCAGAAGATAAGATCATATGGGACGTAGGTCATCAGTCATATACCCATAAGTTATTGACCGGGCGCAAGGATGGATTTGAGACATTACGTAAATTCGGAGGAATGAGCGGCTTTCCAAAAAGGGAAGAGAGTGAATGTGACTGCTTTGATACGGGGCATAGTTCGACTTCTATTTCTGCGGGTCTTGGTTTGGTAAAGGCAAGAGATCTATGCGGTGGAAAGAATACAATCGTATCGGTTATAGGAGATGGTTCCTTTACCGGCGGCATGGTTTATGAAGCATTGAATAATGCCGCCAGATTAGAAACTAATTTTATTATCGTACTAAATGATAATAATATGTCTATTTCAGAGAATGTAGGCGGAGTGCCGAAGTATTTAAACAGCATTCGGACGGCAGATAGTTATCTTGGACTAAAAAAAGGTATTTATGATAAATTGAAATCCATCCCAAATGGTGATGTTGTTGTGGAAAGTATACGCCGTGCAAAAGGAAGTGTAAAGCATTTGGTGATTCCAGGCATGATGTTTGAAGATATGGGACTTACGTATCTTGGACCTGTGGATGGACATAATATAAATGATATGGTAAAGGTATTTAAGGAAGCAAAGCGTTGCAAAACTGCTGTTATTGTACATGTATCAACGCATAAAGGCAAAGGATATGCACCTGCCGAAAAGCATCCCGCAAGATTTCATGGTACGGAACCCTTTGAAATAAAAACAGGATTGCCAAGTAAACCAAGGACAAAAGCAAATTATACGGATATTTTTTCGACTGTCATGACCAAATTAGGAGCAAGAGATGAGAAGGTAGTAGCAATCACTGCTGCTATGCCGGATGGAACCGGATTGAAACGGTTTCACAATCTTTATCCGGATCGTTTCTTTGACGTTGGAATTGCAGAGGAGCATGCGGTTACATTTGCAGCAGGTCTTGCAGCAGGTGGCTTAAAGCCAATTGTTGCGATTTATTCTTCATTTTTACAGAGGGCTTATGACCAGATATTGCATGATGTATGTATACAAAACCTGCCGGTTGTATTTGCAATTGACAGAGCAGGACTGGTTGGCAGTGATGGGGAAACGCATCAGGGTATTTTTGATTTATCTTTTTTATCATCTATTCCTAATATGCATATCATGGCACCCAAAAATAAATGGGAATTATCAGATATGCTTAAGTTCGCAGTTGATTTTGGCGCACCTATAGCGCTACGCTATCCAAGGGGAGAAGCATATGATGGCTTGATTGAGTATAGGGCACCAATAGAATATGGAAAATCTGAATGGATTTATGAAGGGCAGGTAATTGCTTTACTGGCAGTAGGCAGTATGGTAAAAGTTGCGGTTGAAGTAAGAAGAGCATTAAAAGATATGGGATATCAGTGCAGTCTGGTGAATGTAAGGTTTGTGAAGCCGATTGATGAAGATATGGTGAAAAGTGTTTGCAAAAATCATAACTTAGTTGTTACAATGGAAGAAAATGTAGCAAGCGGTGGATTTGGTGAAAAAGTACGTACATGTATGGCGAAGCAGGATACAACAGCAAAACTTATGCAGGTTACAATTCCAGATGAATATGTAGAGCATGGAAATGTAGAGGTACTAAGACAAGAGATAGGAATAGATGCAAACAGTATTGTAAAAAATGTTTTGGCTTATATACAAAATAGCAATACCTAAGCTTTACCATCTAATAGGAGCAGTTGAGTCATGAAGGAACGTTTAGATATACTGTTAGTAAAACAAGGACTGGCAGAATCAAGAGAAAAGGCAAAAGTGATTATCATGGCCGGAGATGTTTTTGTAAACGGACAAAGAGAGGATAAAGCAGGTACTTCTTTTGATGAAACAAAAATTACGATAGAAGTACGTGGCAATACATTGAAGTACGTGAGCCGCGGTGGATTGAAATTAGAAAAGGCAATGGCTGAGTTTGAACTTATTTTGCAGGACAAGATATGTATGGATATAGGATCTTCTACAGGTGGATTTACGGATTGCATGTTACAGAACGGTGCACTGAAAGTATATGCTGTAGACGTGGGACATGGACAACTTGCCTGGAAACTCCGTAATGATTCGAGAGTTGTCTGCATGGAAAAGACAAATTTTCGTTATATGGTGAGAAATGATATTGAAGATGAACTTGATTTTGCATCTGTGGATGTTTCCTTTATTTCATTGACTAAAATATTGGAACCTGCCAGGAATTTATTAAAGAATCACGCGCAAATGGTGTGTTTGATAAAGCCGCAATTCGAAGCAGGAAAAGAAAAAGTAGGTAAAAAAGGTGTTGTAAGAGAACCGGAAGTGCATAAAGAAGTAATACAGAAGGTAATAGACTATGCGGACTCTATTGGTTTTGATATTTTAAAACTTGATTTCTCGCCGATTAAAGGACCTGAAGGAAATATAGAATATCTGGTTCATATCGAGAAGAATCAAAAGAAAATAGATGCAATAGAACACGTGATGCAGGAACACATCAACGATGGAACAACATATAAGTTGGAAAAAATATCGGAAAGTGACAGGTGCAAGCCACTCATAGATGATATCGTTAAAATGGCGCATCATAACTTATAGTAGGTGAAAAATGAAAAGTTTTTTTATCATAACCAATAAGCAGAAAGATAAAGACTTACAGGTAACACATGGTATTGAATCGTATCTGGAAAAGCATAAATGTCAATATAAGACGCAGATAACGAATGACTGCGGTGGTGGAGATTATTATACGAATGTAGAAGATATTCCTGATGATGTCGAATGTATTTTGGTATTGGGTGGTGACGGAACGTTACTTCAGGCTGCAAATGATACAATAGAGAGAAATATTCCTTTGATCGGAGTGAATCTCGGAACGCTTGGATATCTGGCAGAAGTGGAACAGCCTAATATTGAAAGTGCATTAGAGGCTCTGATTACAGACGAAGCAGAAGTTGCAAATCGAATGATGCTTGATGGTTGTATTATAAGAGATGGTAAACAAATAGAACAGTTACAGGCACTAAATGATATTATTATATCAAGATTTGGTTCACTTCGTATACTGAATTTTAATATTTATGTAAACGATTCATTTTTAAAGGGCTATCATGCAGATGGAATTATTATAGCAACCCCAACAGGATCCACGGGATATAATATGTCGGCTGGAGGACCAATTGTAGAACCAAAAGCAAAGTTAATGGTATTAACACCGGTTTGTCCGCACACGTTTAATACAAGAAGTATTATTCTTGCACCGGAAGATGTAATTACGGTGGAGATAGCACCGGGACGGGAAGGCAGGAAGCAAGATATCGAAGTCAGTTTTGACGGTAGTCATAAAGTAACGTTAGTTACAGGTGATAGAATACGGATTACACAAGCGAGTAAGAAAACAAAGATTCTGAAACTAAACAAAGTAAGCTTCTTAGAAGTTTTGCACAAAAAAATGAGTGAGTCCTGATTATGAAACAGAAAAGACAAAACAAGATCGTAGAATTAATTGAAAAACATGATATTGACACACAGGAAGAATTAACCAATCGTTTGAGAATAGCAGGGTTTCATGTAACTCAGGCAACCGTATCCCGCGATATTCGTGAACTGAAATTATCAAAGGTGCCGTCAGGAACGGGAAAACAGAAATATATTGCTATGAAGACAGATGATTCCCATATGAATGAAAAATACGTTCGTGTTCTGCGAGATGGCCTGGTGTCTATGGATATGGCACAAAATATTCTGGTAATAAAGACAGTATCCGGTATGGCAATGGCGGTAGCAGCAGCATTAGATGCAATGAAGTTTCCGGAGATCGTGGGATGTATAGCCGGGGATGATACTATTATGGCAGCAGTCAGAAGTGTAGAAGACACAGTCATTGTAATGGAAAAAATTCAGGTAATGTTATAGGTATTCCTTAAAATAGAAAAGGCATATATGTGGTGCGAATGTCTGGAGAGATACATAAGGAGTAAGAATATGTTAGTGAGTTTACATGTAAAAAATCTGGCATTGATTGACGAAACAGAAGTATATTTTGGAAATGGATTAAATATCCTGACGGGTGAAACAGGAGCAGGAAAATCAATCATTATAGGGTCTGTTAATCTTGCACTTGGGGCAAGAGCAGATAAAGAAATGATAAGAACCGGAGCAGAATATGCCTTGGTAGAATTGGTATTTCAGGTGCGGCAGGAAGAACAATTGCAGGCAATCAGATCAATGGATATTCCAATTGAAGAAGATGGTACACTGTTGATTCAACGGAAAATCATGCCTACTCGAAATGTTAGTAAGATTTGTGGTGAGAATGCCACAACTAAAATGTTAAAAGATCTGGCAGAAATACTGATTGATATTCATGGGCAGCATGAGCATCAATCTCTTTTTCGTATCAAAAAACATATGGAATTGTTGGATGAATTTGCCAAGGAAGAATTAGCACCACTAAAGGACACCATTTCTGTAACGTATAAGAATTATTTAAAATGCAGACAGGAACTGGAACTTGCAATTGACCAATCCGTCAAAGAAAAGGAAATTTCGTTAGCAGAATTTGAAATAGAAGAAATTGAACGTGCTAAGATTGAAATTGGAGAAGATGATATATTAGAAGCTGATTATTCCAAAATGGTAAATAGCCGTAAGATAATGGAATCTATTGGAAATGTGTACAGTCTGACAGGTTATGACAGCGCAGAAGGTGCCGGAGAACTGATTGGAAGAGCAGCCAGAGAAATGAAGAGTATTCTATCTTATGATCCGGAACTGGTATCAGTAGACGAGGCATTGAATACAATTGATGTACTTTTGAATGATTTTAACAGGAATGTTGCAGATTATATTTCAGATATGAAATTCGATGAGCAGGATTTTAGGGATACAGAAGAACGTCTTAATACATTAAATTATTTAAAGACGAAATACGGTGTTACTTTGGAAGCAGTTCTTGCATATCAGGAAGAACAGAAAGAAAAACTTGATAAATTACAAAATTATGAGCAATATAAAAAAAACTTATATCAAAAACTGAATAAGATTAAGACAGAGTTAGATACTTTGTGTGAGAGTGCTTCTGTAATTCGTCATAAGTACGCAAAGCTATTATCTGCAAAAATGACGAATGCATTACTTGATTTGAACTTTTTGGAAGTAAACTTTGAAATTCAGGTGCGTAAAAGGGAAGAACAATATCATACGTCTGGTTATGATGAAGTAGAATTCATGATATCAACTAATCCGGGAGAACCAATAAAATCTCTTTGCAATGTAGCGAGCGGTGGTGAATTGTCTCGTATCATGCTTGCACTTAAGACAGTAATTGCCGAGAAGGATGCAATTGAAACATTAATTTTTGATGAAATAGATGCGGGTATAAGCGGAAAAACTGCATGGAAGGTATCGGAACAGCTTGCGATATTAGGGAAAAATCATCAGATCATATGTATCACACACTTACCACAGATTGCGGCTATGGCAGACAGTCATTTTGTGATTGCTAAAAAGGCATTTGATGGTATGACCAGGACTTCTATTGAAGAAATCAAAGCAGAAGAGGAAATCAGAGAACTTGCAAGACTTCTTGGCGGAGATGTGATAACAGAAGCAGTTATGAATAATGCAAAAGAAATGAAAGATTTGGCAGTAAATTCAAAACAATTTGAAAGTAAATTTTAAGAAACTTCATATACTAAGAAGGACATCTCATGGATGCCCTTCTTTTTTTATTTGCGCGAGTAATGAGGAAAATGCTCTGCTAGCAGAAGTATTTGACGAATACCGCGATAACGAGAGAAACTCGCAAAATGTGTTTCTAATCGTTTTAATTAATGGGAAAGTTCTAAATCAGCAGACGGGAGCAAAGTATGACAAATAGTAAATGCATAATCATATACAAAAAAATACTGATTGTTTTATTAATACTTGGAATTATAGCAATTCCTTCCTATTGGTATTATGACATTTATACAAGGATCCCTGCTATTATAAGAATTCATGCAGGGCAAGAACAGAATATTAATCTACAAGTGCCTGTAAGCGGAGAATTGTATCAAAAAAAAGAAGATGCTAAAATCATCCAGACTAGCGCAGTTCCAGTAGAAAGTATACATGTAAAACTTGACAAGAAAATAACAATTGCGCCAACACATGCCAACCAATATCAGATGAATCTGAAATTATTTGGAATGATACCATTTAAAAATGTGGATTTACAGGTGATTCAAGATATTTCTCTAATTCCAGCGGGAATCCCGATTGGAATCTATGTAAAAACGGATGGAGTACTTGTAATCGACACGGGAAGATTCAAAGATTTAAATGGTGACTGGCAGCAACCAGCAGAACATATTTTGAAAGCTGGAGATTATATAGAAAGAGTAAATGGAATTCCTATAACCAGCAAAAAAGAATTCATTCATTGTATAGCGGCGTGCGAAGAAAAGGAAATGATTATTACTATTTTACGAGGGGAAGAGACTATTGATGTTAAGGTAAAGCCTATGCAAAATGAAATTGGTGAATATAAAGTAGGCCTGTGGATTCGTGATAGTGCGCAGGGTATTGGAACACTTACGTATGTAGACAGTGAGAATCGGTTTGGTGCATTGGGTCATGGTATTAATGATATTGATACATCGGAGCTTATGGATCTGAATTATGGAACACTCTATACTACAAAAATTTTATCCATAACTCCCGGCAAAAGCGGAATGCCTGGGGAAATAACTGGTGTGATACAATATGCGGAAGAAAATATATTAGGGGATATCAGTGCGAATACAATGGATGGCATATTCGGAAGTGGGAATGAACAACTCGTAAAGCAGTTAACAACGTCTGCAATGCCAATAGGTCTGAAACAAGAGATACAAGCCGGTCCTGCTGAAATTATTTGCACAATAGAGGATACTACCAAAACTTATCAAGTGAATATCACAAAAGTCGATTATACAACAAAAAATAGTAATCGTGGTATTCTTTTGGAAGTCACTGATCCGGATCTCCTTTTAAAAACAGGTGGTATTATTCAAGGGATGTCCGGTGCGCCAATCATTCAGAACGGCAAAATCATCGGAGCTGTTACACATGTACTGGTTCAGGATGCAACAAAAGGATATGGTGTATTTATTGAGAATATGCTAGAAAGTCAGGTGACCGGAAAGTAATCTTGAAATGTGGTGTCAAAAAGAGGAAGAAAGATAGTCATTTATAATTTTTCGGAAAAATGCTGGCGAATGTATAAGTTTATCGCGATGCATAAGAGTTGAAACATAAATTGACAATCCTTTATAATAAATAGGAACGATAATTGGAATTTTATGGATAGTAAGTTGATAAAATTTCGAGGAATGCGTTAAATTCATGAATGGAGGATTATTATGGAACAACTTGATGTAGTGACCACAAAAGATAATGAGCAAATGTTCAAAATACTCACTGATCTCATCAGTAAAGATAAGGAATTTCAAATCATGATTACCGTTCCGGCATCAGATAAACAATCTGGAAGTCAGATTGAAAGTATGATTCAGCCAAAACAAACAGAAGTACATGATCTGGAAAAAGATGTTACTGATATGATACATGAGATTGGGGTGCCGGCACATATCAAGGGATACCAGTATCTTCGCGAGGCTATTATGATGTCGGTAGAAGATATTGATACGTTGAATTCTATAACAAAAATATTATACCCTATGATCGCAAAAAGGTTTCAGACAACACCCAGCCGTGTAGAAAGAGCAATCAGACATGCCATTGAAGTAGCGTGGAGCAGAGGAAGAATGGAAACGTTGGATGCACTATTTGGTTATACGATTAATACAGGGAAAGGAAAGCCGACAAATTCAGAGTTCATAGCGTTAATTGCGGATAAAATCAGATTACAGTACAGGAACGGATTCGGAAATTAAATCTTTTATTGAAGTAAGAAATGATGTATAATATTTTCTATACAAGCATTTTCTTGAAGGGGGAGGAAATGTATCTGATGGAAAATATGAATTGGAGGATTTTCAATGAAAAATATATTGTTTGTTGCTTCAGAAGGTGTTCCTTTTATTAAAACAGGAGGTCTAGCCGATGTCGTAGGTTCTTTACCCAAATGTATTGATAAAAAATATTTCGATGTTCGTGTCATTCTGCCGAAATATTCATGTATCAAACAGCAGTGGAAGGATAATATGCAATATAAAGCACATTTTCATATGGATTTTCATTGGAAAAACATGTATGTAGGTATTATGGAAGCTGTTGTAGATGGAGTTACCTATTATTTTATTGATAATGAATCCATATTTGATGGTACAGCGCCATATAGCAGTGATGTATATGAGGACATTTTAAAATTTTCTTTTTTTTCAAAAGCTGCATTGTCAATCTTACCAGTTATAGGCTTTCAACCGGATGTGATTCATTGCCATGACTGGCAGACAGGGTTAATTCCAGTGTACTTAAAAGAGAGGTTTCATGAAGGGGATTTTTATAGAAACATGAAATCGGTCATGACGATTCATAATTTAAAATTTCAGGGAAAATGGGATGTAAAAACTGTGATTGAAATAACTGGATTGCCATCATATTATTTTACGCCGGATAAATTGGAAGCCTATAAAGACGCAAACCTGCTAAAGGGAGGGCTGGTTTATGCGGATGCAATTACAACTGTGAGCGATACATATGCAGAAGAAATTAAGACAGAGTTCTTTGGAGAAGGTATGCATGGATTGCTTCAGGCAAGAAGCAAAGATTTAAGAGGAATTTTGAACGGAATAGATTATGAAGAGTATAATCCTGAGAATGATAAGTTTCTTGTATATACTTATAATACAATTAATTTCAGAAAAGAAAAGATAAAGAATAAAAGAGCCTTACAGGCAGAATTGGGACTGGAGCAGAATGATAAGAAGTTCATGTTAGGGTTGGTGTCCAGACTGACGGATCAGAAAGGAATTGACTTAGTAGCGTATGTTATGGATGAATTGTGTCAGGATGATGTGCAGATTGTAGTGTTGGGAACGGGGGAAGAACAGTACGAGAATATGTTCCGTCATTATGATTGGAAATATAATAATAAAGTATCTGCCAATATCTATTATTCAGAGGAAATATCACATAAAATATATGCTGCCTGTGATGCGTTTTTGATGCCGTCTTTATTTGAACCATGTGGCTTAAGCCAGTTGATGGCACTTCGCTATGGAACAGTTCCGATTGTAAGGGAAACAGGTGGTTTAAAAGATACGGTTGAACCCTATAATGAGTTTGAAAATACCGGAACCGGATTCAGTTTTAAGAATTATAACGCACATGAGATGTTAGGAACAATCCGCTATGCAGAGAAGATCTATTACAATAAAAGGCGCGAATGGAATAAAATAGTAGATAGGGCGATGGCATCTGATTTCTCATGGACAGTATCTGCGGCGAAGTATCAGGAGATGTACGACTGGTTAATTGGTTGAGTATAGTAAGGTAAAAAGGGCTATCACTTATGCGCCCCTTTTATGCACATAAGTTTATCACCTAAGGTTATCAAAACAATAGCAGTGAATGGTTATCCAACAGAAGACGCGTTCTCACTCGATTGCCGCTCATAGCGGTACATAAGTCTGCGGCAGATAAGATCTGCCACAAACTAAGTACCGATGGCGTCAAACGGTCTCTTTATGGATAATCCATTCACTGCTATTTCTTTTAGACTGTTTCGTGATAAACCGATTAGGTTGTGATGGGCGCTGTTGTGCGATACACAGATGGAATTCAATATGCAAAACTAGTAGAGGAAATACTGAAAGTATTGAGTGGAGCAAAGGCAACAAAAAAGAGTGGAAAAGGTAATCCATATTAAGAAAAATATTTTAACTTAATTAGACATTCAAAAACTAAGTGGTACATGGGTATGAAGATCAATGAAGGACCCTATAAAAACCCCGTCCTTATGCGTCAGAGAGCGAAGTATTAGTATCGCTGCGCTTTTATCGGAGCGGGAGCGCGTCCGAATGATTTCATACCCATGTACCACGTATTGTGAGAAAAACTTTAATCTAGTGAGGCACTAGTGCGATAGCCCTTTGCGTATTTGTAAAAGATATGGTACAGTATTTACTAATCATTATTAAAATACAAAAGGAATACGGAATAGATATATGACAATACGGGATTACTTAAATGATAAGAAACTGATCTGTGACGGTGCATTTGGAACGTATTTTGCGGCAATAGGGGAAACTGGATTGCCGGAGAAGGCAAATATAGAAAATCCTTCAGTTGTGTTAAAGATTCATCAGGAATATATTAAAGCAGGTGCAAGATTGATTCGTACAAATACTTTCGCTGCAAATACGAGAACATTATCTTGCGATAAAAAAACATTGTCAGATAATATTAATGCTGCCTATCAATTGGCTATGCAGGCAGCTAAAACAGTTGAAGATACGGTATATGTTGCAGGTGATATAGGTCCCTTGCCTGATATGCGTACGTTAGAAGAAACGGAAATTTATGAGGAATATTGTTTTATTTGTGATACCTTTATTAAGGCAGGAGCGCAAATTCTGATTTTTGAGACCATGCGGAATCTGGACGTGATTGATCGGATCATAGAAGATGTGAAAAAAGAACATCCGGACTTATTTATCATTGTACAGTTCTGCGTAAATCAACATGGATATACAGAAACAGGAATGAATGCGAAGCGTTTACTGGAAAAAGTGTCACAAATGCAGACTATTGAAGCAACAGGCTTTAATTGTGGTGTGGGGCCGGGACATTTGTATCAGATCCTGACACAACTGAACCTGGATATTGGTAAAAAAATCATTGCATTACCGAATGCAAGTTATCCTAAAAGTATTCAGGACAGATTGGTTTTTATGGAAAACATGGATTATTTTGTTGGTAAAATAAAGGATATCGCAGCACTTGGTGTTACTATTCTGGGAGGATGCTGTGGTACCAATCCAAAATATATCGAGAAAATAGCGGGCACAGTTCAGCTGGAAGGTAATATGGGGAACTGTGTGCATATGAGATACAAAAAGGCAGAAGCGCATACCAAGAAAGAAAATGGTTTTTTTGCGGAGAAGAAAAAGGGTGAAAAATTAATTGCAGTAGAGCTTTCTCCGCCACCCAATGCAGATTTTGAAAAAATTATGGATTCTGCTAATATTTTGAAGAATAGTAATGTCGATGTGATTACTTTTCCTGATTCACCTTCAGGAAGAACACGGGCGGACTCTATATTGATGGCTGTAAAAGTGGCAAACGAAGTAAAGATGACAGTTATGCCTCATATCTGCTGTCGTGATAAAAATGCGATTGCGATGCGCTCACAACTATTGGGTGCACATATTAACGGAGTCAAAAATTTATTGGTAATTACCGGTGATCCGGTACCGACAACAGTAAGGCAGGAGATTAAAAGTGTTTTTAACTTTGAATCAGTGGGTGTAATGCGCACGATTCAGGAGATGAATAGAGAACAGTTTGCAGATGATGAAATGATATATGGCGGAGCCCTGAACCATAATCGCCCTAACATTGAAGTGGAGATTGGCAGAATGCGGAAGAAGATTGAAGCTGGTGCCCAGTTTTTTATGACGCAACCATTGTTTAGCGAGGCAGAAGTGGAACGCCTTCGTTATATTAAGTCCCAAATTAATACCAGGATCATTTGCGGAGTAATGCCTCTCATAAGTAAGAAAAATGCGGTCTTCATGAAGAATGAAATGGCTGGAATCGATATACCGGATGATGTGATCGCAAAGTTTGAAGACGATATGACCAGAGAAGAAGGAGAAACAACCGGTGTATCAATTGTAAGAAATATCATGAATTTAACGGAAGATTTTGTGGATGGATATTATTTTTCAATTCCATTTAACAGGGTATACTTATTAAAACAAATGTTATAAGCATCGAAGGAGTGAATGGTCATGTTTAGAATACAAATAGAAATAAGCAATGTGAATTATGATACTATGTTGGATACTTTTATGGAGCAGATAAAACAACAGCAGCAGAATGGAATGCTGGGGGGGATGAAAATTCCACCGATGATAAATATGGATTTTCTGAAAATGATGCCACAGGAAACAAAGGATGCTATGGTAGCCAGTGCAATCAATGCGGAGCAACAAAGAATGACAGATATGATAGAAATGTTTGCAGAAAAGTCAGGACTGAAAATGAAAATTCATCAATTGCATGTCTTATGTGTAAAGGAAGCGAACTGCGGGATACGGATTAATCTGGATGTTACTTCCGTTGATTATCTCACATCAATTGACAAAATAGCAGATTTTTTAATTGAAGAAGAAGACCTGAGATCTGTTATGGGGGAGTGCTATCAGGAAGGAATCACAGTGCCAGAAGCAGCAGCTTATATGAAACAGCAGGATGAGAAGAAGCAGGAATTTTTTGTATTAAAAAGCCTGAGTAACAGAAAAAAAGAGATTATGAAAAAGTTGGTATCTATGGCTGCTGATAACGGTATGCATCTTGAATTATCGAATATCCGATTTATGCTCCAGTCATAAAAAAGTGAGGTTGAGAAATGGCGTTTGATGGAATAACAATTGCAAATGTTGTGAAGGAATGTAAGGACAGATTAGCCGGCGGCAGAATCTATAAGATAGCCCAGCCGGAGAAGGATGAATTATTATTGACGATAAAGGCCGGAGGAAAAGACCAGTATCGTTTATTACTATCTGCAGATGCATCCCTTCCGCTTATTTATTTTACGAAAAATAATAAGCCGAGTCCGATGACAGCGCCCAACTTTTGTATGCTTCTTAGAAAGCACTTGCAGAATGCAAGGATTATAAGCATTACGCAGCCGGGGCTGGAACGCGTTGTAAAGATGGAACTGGAGCATTTGAATGAACTTGGGGATATCTGCCGTAAATATCTGATTGTTGAGATTATGGGAAAACATAGTAATATTATATTCTGTGATAATAACAATAAGATTATTGACAGTATCAAACATATTTCAGGAATGGTGAGTTCAGTACGTGAAGTACTTCCGGGAAGAGATTATTTTATTCCAGAGACACAGGATAAAAAGAATCCGCTGGAAGTCGGAGAGCCATCTTTTAAAGAGGCATTGCAGATAAAATCATTGCCGGTTTATAAGGCAATTTATACCTCCTTTACAGGAATATCACCAGTTGTGTCGCATGAGATCTGTAACTTGTCCGGTGTCGATCCATCACTGCCAACAAACGCAATAGGAGAAGCGCAGATAGAATCATTATATCTGGCTTTTTGTAAAGTATTGCAATATGTTAAGGAAGAAACATTTATACCGAATATTGTATATGAAAATGGAGGGCCGATCGAATACGCCTCGATTCCGCTAACGATATATGCAGAAGAGGAAACAAAGCAATTTCCTTCTATATCTGAATTATTGGAACTATATTATGCTGAAAAAAATACAATCACAAGAATTCGGCAGAAATCAGTTGATTTGAGAAGAATTGTGCAAACAGCATTAGAGCGTAATGTAAAAAAATACGATATTCAAAGAAAGCAAATGCAGGATACCGAAAAAAAAGAGAAACTGAAAATATATGGTGAGTTATTGAATACTTATGGATATGAGGTAGAAACCGGAGCAAAATCCATGGAAGCTTTGAATTATTATACGAATGAGATAATTACGATTCCCTTGGATCCATTGCTGTCACCGGGAGAAAATGCTAAAAAGTATTTTGAAAAATATGGAAAATTAAAAAGAACATATGAAGCATTGACGGAATTGACGAAGGAAACTAAAGAAGAAATCGAGCATTTGGAATCTATTAGCACAGCTTTGGATATTGCATTGCAGGAAGAGGATTTGGTTCAAATTAAAGAAGAACTGACGCAAAGTGGATACATTCGAAGAAAAGGAAATGCAAAAAAGCAAAAAATTACAAGTAAGCCGTTTCATTATATCAGCAGTGATGGATTTCATATTTATGTAGGAAAGAATAATTTCCAAAATGATGAATTGACTTTCCAGTTTGCAATTGGTAATGACTGGTGGTTCCACGCAAAAGGAATTCCAGGCTCCCATGTTGTTGTAAAAACGAATGGTGATCAAATGCCGGATCGTACGTATGAAGAAGCTGGAAAACTGGCTGCCTATTATTCCAAAGGAAAAGGACAGGAGAAAATAGAGATTGATTATACTGAGAAGAAGAATGTAAAGAAACCAAGTGGCGGGAAACCGGGATTTGTTGTTTATTATACAAATTATTCCTTGATGATTGATTCTGATATCAGCGGAATACAGGAAGTAAAATAAGGACTTAGATGAAATCAAGTATTGTTCTTGACGATAAGTGGTACTTGCACTATAATAAAATGAAGTGTGTGGCTGTTGATTTAATGTACAGTTAACATTTCTAATTTGATAAAAGAGGGAAGTACATGATTAAGAGCATGACCGGATTCGGAAGATGTGAAGCTGCAGAAGGCAGCCGAAAATTCACAGTCGAGATGAAATCAGTTAATCATCGTTATCTTGATGCAAATATCAAGATGCCAAAAAAACTTAATTTTTTTGAATCATCTATCCGCAATCTATTAAAGAAGTATATTCAGAGAGGTAAAGTTGATATTTTTATTACCTATGAAGACTTTAGTGAGAACAATGTCTGTATCAAATACAATGCAGATGTAGCAAAAGAGTACATGAAATATTTACAACAAATGGCTCAGGAATTTGGATTGGATAACGATGTCCGTATATCTTCACTGTCAAGGTATCCCGAAGTATTTACGATGGAAGAACAGACCATTGACGAAGAAGAGATTTGGAAGGGACTGGAGAAAGCGCTGGAAGGTGCGGCAGAAGGTTTTGTAGAGACTAGAATCATAGAGGGAGAACATCTGAAGAAAGATTTATTAAATAAATTAGATTCTATGCTGGAACTTGTTACGTTCATTTCAGACAGAACGCCTCAGATTATTGCAGAATATAAAGCAAAACTTACCGAAAAAGTAACAGATCTGTTAGAAGATACTAAAGTGGATGAAAATAGATTATTAATGGAAGTAACTATTTTTGCAGATAAAGTATGCGTGGATGAAGAGATCGTTCGTTTAAAAAGCCATATAGAAACAACAAAAAATACATTGATAGAGGGCGGCAGCATAGGTCGTAAGCTTGACTTTATTGCACAAGAAATGAATCGTGAAGCAAATACGATTCTTTCCAAAGCGAGTGATCTTGAGATATCAAACCGTGCAATCGAACTTAAGACTGAAATTGAAAAAGTGAGAGAACAGATTCAGAATATAGAATAGTGGTGGGCATGAATGAATAAGCTGATTCATATAGGTTTTGGCAATATTGTGAATACAAGTAAGATTATTGCAATTGTCAGTCCCGATTCGGCACCGGTCAAACGCATGGTGCAAAAATCAAAAGAAACAGGGATGGCAATAGACGCAACGCAGGGAAGAAAGACAAAATCCGTATTGGTCATGTCGAATAACCAGTTGGTATTATCAGCACTTTTACCTGAGACAATTGCTGGACGGGCACAAATAGAGAGTGAAGATGATAATGAAGAATAAAAAGGGTATCTTAGTAGTTGTGTCTGGTTTTTCGGGAGCTGGTAAGGGAACCGTAATGAAACAATTACTTCGCACATATGATAATTATGCATTGTCCGTATCTATGGCAACCAGACAGCCAAGACCGGGAGAAGTAGACGGCAAAGATTATTTCTTTGTATCGAGTCAGGTGTTTGAAGAACAGATACAAAGAGAAGGATTCATAGAATATGCACAGTATTGTGGCAACTATTATGGAACTCCGAAAACGTATGTGGAAGATCAACTTGCTAAAGGCAAAGATGTGATTCTTGAAATTGAAATTCAGGGAGCGTTGAAAATCAAGGAGCATTTTGAAACTGCATTGTTGGTTTTTGTAATGCCGCCCAGTGTAAAGGAATTAGAAAAACGTCTGATGGGGCGAGGAACAGAAAAACCGGAAGTGATTCATCAAAGGCTCTCGAGAGCTGACGAAGAAGCAGAAGGAATTGAAAATTACGATTATATTGTAATTAATGATGATTTGAACGTATGCGTGAAGGAATTGCATTCCATCATTACGGTTGCACATAATGCACCGTCACGTAATGCAGAATTCATACAATCAATAAGAGAAGATTTGGACCAACTTTCGAAAGGAGAATAATATGTTACATCCATCTTACACAGATTTAATGAACGTAGTGAATAGTGAGGTAGAACAAGGAGAACAATTGGTTGTTAATAGTAGATATTCTATTGTTATGGCAACTTCAAAAAGAGCTAGACAAATTATTGGCGGGGAGGATCCACTGGTTAATGGGGCTGGCAAGAAACCTTTGTCAATAGCAGTAGAAGAATTAAATCAGTCTAAAATTAAGATCACTGGCGTTGAAGAGGAATAGAAGGTAGCTTTGGGAGAAATGACATAAGGTGATTTCTCCTTTTTTACGCGAGTAATGAGGGAAATGTTCTGCTGGCAGAAGTATTTGGCAACTGCCGCGATAGTGATATTATTAGATAAAAAATAAAAAAGACAGGAAAGTATATATGAATTTATTATTTGTATCTTTAGGTTGCGATAAGAACCTTGTGGATTCAGAAGTAATGCTGGGTATGTTGGTGGATAAGGGATATACCTTTACAGATGATGAAAAGGAAGCAGAAGTTATTGTAGTGAATAGTTGCTGTTTTATTAATGATGCCAAAGAGGAAAGTATCAATACGATATTGGAAATGGCAGAATTAAAAAAGCATGGAAAGTGTAAGGCCCTGATTGTAACAGGATGTCTCGCACAGCGCTATCAGGATGAGATTCAATCAGAGATAGAAGAAGTGGATGCCATTATTGGAACCTCTGCAATTGAAAAGATCGTGGAAACGGTAGAAGAGGTTTTGGCCGGAAAAAGTGAGAATCATATTGCAGACATTAATGAGGCGCCTGTATATGGTAAAAAAAGAGTCAATACAACAGGAGGCCATTATGCGTATTTGAAAATAGCTGAAGGGTGCGATAAACATTGCACCTATTGCATCATACCTAAAATACGTGGAAATTACAGAAGCATCCCAATGGAAAGCCTTATAAAAGAAGCCGAGCAGCTGGTAGAAAATGGCGCAAAAGAATTGATTCTGGTAGCACAGGAAACAACTGTATATGGCAGGGATATTTATGGTGAAAAAAAATTACCGGAATTATTACAAAAATTATGCAAGATATCCGGCCTATATTGGATTCGTATTCTTTATTGCTATCCGGAGGAAATAACAGATGAATTGATTCAAGTGATAAAAACTGAAAAGAAGATATGTCACTATCTGGATATGCCGATTCAGCATGCATCCGATCAAATATTAAAAAGAATGGGACGCAGGACAAACCAGGAAGAATTAAGAACGATGATAGGAAAATTGAGAAAAGAAATTCCGGATATCTGCTTGCGGACTACGCTAATTACCGGGTTCCCAGGTGAGACAGAGAAGGAGCATGAAGAGCTGTTGAACTTTGTGGATGAGATGGGATTTGACAGGCTTGGAGTCTTTACGTATTCACCGGAAGAGGACACCCCGGCAGCAGATATGGAAAACCAGGTTGAAGAGGATGTTAAAGTACAACATCAAACTGAAATCATGGAATTGCAGCAGGAGATTGCTTTTGAAAAAGCGGAAGCTATGATTGGAATGACAGTAGATGCAATCATAGAGGGAAAAGTAGCCGATGAGAATGCTTATGTGGCAAGGACCTACAAAGACGCGCCAAATGTGGATGGATTTTTATTTATTAATACTGCCAGAGCGCTAATGACAGGTGATTATGTTATTGCTAAAATAACAGGTTCTAATGAGTATGATGTCATTGGGGAATTAATAGGAGAATAGATATCATTATATATACAATGTACAAATATAGAAGATTCGATTGCGGTTGCAGTCAGGAGGATTTTAAATGAATTTACCGAATAAATTAACATTATTACGTGTACTTATGATTCCCTTTTTTGTTTTTTTTATATTGACAGATTATGCAGGCATGATATCAAAATGGATTGCACTTGCAATCTTTATTATTGCGAGTCTGACAGATTTACTGGATGGTAAAATTGCGAGAAAATATAATCTGGTAACGAATTTTGGAAAATTTATGGATCCGCTGGCGGACAAGTTATTGGTCAGTGCAGCCATGATCTGTCTGGTCGAAATGAGAAAATTACCCGCATGGATGGTCATAATTATTATAAGCAGGGAATTTATTATCAGTGGTTTTCGCTTGGTTGCGTCTGATAACGGGGTAGTCATTGCAGCAAGCTACTGGGGGAAATTCAAAACAACCTTCCAGATGATTATGATTTGTTTATTAATTGCTGATATTGAAATATTATCAGTATTTACACAGATCATAATATGGGCTGCCCTTTTGTTGACGGTAGTATCTTTGATAGATTATCTTATCAAAAATAAAAATGTAATGAAAGAGGATGTTAAGTGATGATTGTTGAATTGATTTCAGTTGGAACAGAAATATTGCTCGGCAGCATTGTAAATACAAATGCTGCTTATCTGGCAGAAAAGTGTGCTGCTCTTGGATTTTCCTGTTACTATCAAAGCGTGGTAGGCGATAATGAAGAGCGTTTGACAAATGTATTGAAAACAGCATGTGAACGTTCTGATATTGTAATAGTGTCTGGAGGTTTGGGACCAACCAAGGATGATATCACAAAAGAAGTTGCAGCTGCAGCCATGGGCAAAAATCTTATTATGGATGAGCGTTCTAAAGACAGGATGGAACAGTACCTTGAGAAATGTAATCTGGATATTACAGCCAATAATTTGAAACAGGCGATGATACCGGAAGGTGCTATTGCAGTAGACAATGGGAACGGAACAGCACCTGGTATTATCATGGAAGAAAATGGAACACATGTAATATTGCTCCCGGGACCACCGAATGAGTTAATACCGATGTTTGAAAAAGACATTAGTGAATATATGATGCATATGGAAAGTAGTATTATTTATTCTCAAACAGTCAAAATATGCGGTATCAGTGAAAGTAAAGCTGAGACAATTGTTGAAGACTTAATTGAAGAACAGAATAACCCAACAATTGCGCCTTATGCGAAGTCGGAAGAAGTACATCTTCGTGTAACAGCAAAAGCAGATAGTGAAAAAGAGGCAAAGAAGCTTGTGAAACCTCTTGTAAAAGAGCTGAAAGTCCGTTTTGGAGAAAATGTATACACGACAGATGAGAATACAACGCTGGAGAAAGCAGTGGTAGATCTGTTACTTGACAACAAACTTACAGTATCAACTGTAGAGTCCTGTACCGGTGGGATGATTGCCGCCAGATTAATTAATGTGCCAGGCGTATCTGAGGTATTTAAATCAGGTCATATCACTTATTCCAATAAGGCAAAAAGAAAGGTACTGGGAATTAAAAAAAGTGTGATAGATAAAAATGGAGCAGTTAGCGAGAGCGTGGCGAAAGAAATGGCAAAGGGTGCTTCTTCCATCACAAAAGCAGATGTAACGCTAGCAGTAACAGGAATTGCCGGTCCGGATGGCGGAACCGATGAAAAACCGGTAGGACTTGTGTATATCGGATGCAGCGTATGCGGGAAAGTTACGGTACAGGAGTATCACTTTAGCGGCAACAGAGCGAAAATAAGGGAAAGTACTACAGCAGCAGCGTTAATACTGATGCGAAGATGCATTTTGGAATACTGCAATTGCTTAACAACGTAGAAAGTAGTGTGAGAAGAAATTCTAAGTAACAAACATACTGTTACTAAGAATTTCTAAATCTCACACAGGAAGAAGCCTCTTGCGAGTCTTCTTCTCACGGATTATTTGTGCCGCTTGTAGCGGCATGTC
>JAEWSH010000019.1 GCA_023398375.1 Bacillota bacterium
AGAGGAAGAGTACGAAGAAGAGGAAGAGTACGAAGAAGAGGAAGAGTACGAAGACGACGAAGCGTATGAGGAAGAGTACGAAGAAGAGTACGAAGATGAAGAAGCATACGAAAAAGAGGAAGAGTACGAAGACGAGGAAGAGTACGAAGACGAAGAAGAAGAGTACGAGGATGAAGAAGAGTACGAGGACGAAGAAGCATACGAAGAAGAGGAAGAGTACGAGGACGAAGAAGAGTACGAAGAAGAGGAAGAGTACGAAGACGATAGAATACTTACAAAAAAGCATGACAAAAGGAAAGACAGCTTAACCAGAAAGAAAGACAGAAAAAGAAAAAAAGCAGCAGGTAAGTCTGCTTTTGAACAAAAATTGAGAACATTTTTTGAAAATTTTTCAGCCATTGATGGGATAATCGGAGTTACGGGAATCGCAGTCCTGATTATTGCACTGGTTACGGTTACGACTTGGAATAACTCAAGAGTAGAAGCTGTGCAAGTGAGCAATATGGCAGAACTTGGAGAGCAGCTCAGTAATATTGAAGTAATAGGACAAAGCGGATTGCTGGCGGTAGCCGACGCAAAATCGACGTTGATTACGGAAGAAGAAACACAGGAAGCCAATGCAGAGGCAGAAACAGAGCCGGAAGAAGAGAAAAAGATAGTTGAAGTAACGGTAAATATGACCTCTGTAGAGAAAGACCTAAAAGTAAAATTTGTAAATAAAGCAACGAAAAAGCTTATTACCGGAACTGAATTCAAGATGGAACAAACAGGACCGGATAACGTTACCAAAACACTTACAGATGATGATAAAGATGGTATTATTTATCAGAAAAATATAGCACCAGGCACCTATTCGATCAAACTGATCAGTGTGGATGGATATACATTTCCGGAAGAAGCTTCCAAAGTTACAGTCAAAGATAAGATCGAATATAAAAAAATAGAAATTGCAGATGAAGTAAAATCAGAGGCAGAAGTAAATACGGCAAAAGAAGATACGCAGGTAAAGGTAGTAGAAGAAAGTAAACTGACAGATACAGTTGAATTTGTAGAATCTACGAAAACACCGATTGACGGTGGAAGCAATAACGACAGCGAATATGAGAATGTAGATAAATCGAATATCGCGGATCCGAGTGAAACATCAGCAGCAGGATATTTCTTGAGACTTACAGCGTCCGGAAATGAGATCCCTGTTACACCACCTACAGAACCGTCAACAGTGGCAGTAACAGGAATCAGTATGACTGATTCAACTAAGATATTGACAGTAGGAGATAAGTCTGCATTGAGTGCAAGTGTTGCACCGAATAATGCTACCAATAAAAAAATAAATTGGAGCAGCGACAAAGGCGGTGTGGCATCGGTTGATTCCAATGGAACAGTAACGGCAGTCGCAGCAGGTGAGGCAACAATTACAGCAGCGACAGAGGATGGAAATTTTAAAGCTACCTGTAAAGTGACCGTGAATGCAAAGATACCGGATACCATTGCAGCTACGGGAGTAACGCTTGATAAGACAACTTTAGCAGTAAACGTTGGAAGCACAGGGAAAATCGTAGCAACAGTGGCACCGGAAAACGCTACCAATAAGAAGGTGAGTTTTAATACAAGCAATAGTGCAATTGCAACCGTGGCATCAGACGGAACCATAACCGGAGTTGCGGCAGGAACTGCTACTGTTACAGTAATTACAGAAGATGGCGGACACAAAGCCACTTGTGCAGTAACGGTAAGCAAAGTAGCAGTTGGGGTGACAGTGGACAAGACGGCGGTCGATCTGCTCGTTAAAACAACAACAAAGATCACACCAGCACCTTCCGGGTTTACGTCAACACCTGCTTATACATGGGAGTCATCCAATCCGAAATGTGCAACAGTCGATAAAGAGGGTAAAGTAACAGCAGTAGCAAGCGGAACCGCTACAGTTACGGTGACAGCAGCACTTGGGAGTGACAAAGCAACAGCGACTACAAAGATAACAGTAAGAAGCAACGCAGAAACAGATACGACTACCAAACTGAAAGATAAATCCGGCAATCAATTGTATGTGAAGGAAGATGGGAAATACCGGGAAGCAGTAAATGCAGATTATTTCAAAGCAGACAAGTTCTATAAAAAAATAGCTACAAATTATAAGTACACCGGTTGGCAGACAATTGATAATGTTACCTACTATTTTGATAAGAACGGAAACAAAGTGACTGGTACACAGACCATTCAAGGGGTACAATATACATTTGGCAGTGACGGCGCCCTATCCATGGGAAGCGGTACATTGGGAATCGACGTTTCTAAATGGAATGGGAACATTAATTGGACTGCTGTTAAGAATTCTGGTGTGTCATATGCAATCATAAGATGTGGATACAGAGGATCATCGACAGGTGCATTGATTCAGGATTCTAAGTTTACGGCGAATATAAAAGGTGCACAGGCTGCAGGCATCAAAGTTGGTGTTTATTTCTTTACGCAGGCTGTGAACGAAGTAGAAGCAGTCGAAGAAGCTTCCATGGTATTGAATCTGATCAAAGGATATAATTTATCTATGCCGGTCTATATTGATACAGAAGGCAGCGGCGGACGTGCGGATGGCATTGATAAGGCGACCAGAACAGCGGTATGTAAAGCGTTCTGTGCTACGATTCAAAACAGCGGACGTACTGCAGGCGTATACGCAGCTAAGAACTGGTTCGAAACAAAACTGAATGCGAGTGCTCTAAGCGGTTACAAGATCTGGCTTGCCCAATATGCGACAAAACCTACTTATTCCGGCAGATACGATATGTGGCAATATACTTCCAAAGGAAGTATCGGTGGAATCAGTGGAAATGTTGACTTGAATATTACTTATTGATAAAGTAAGGAAGAACAATTATAATAGTAAGAGCAGTAATGGAAATACATTACAATTATAGTTAGTGAAAGAATGAAATTATTGGGAAGATAGGAGCAGCTATGAGAACTTATTTAGTAACAGGTGGAGCGGGATTCATTGGATCCAACTATATTCACTACATGTTTCAAAAGTATGACAATGAGATCCGCATCATTAATGTGGATGCACTTACTTATGCAGGCAATCTGGAGAATCTGAAAGGTATTGAAACGAAAGAGAACTATACATTTGTCAAAGCGGATATTTGTGATAAAGAAGCTATCATGAAGATATTTGCTGAGAATGATATTGACAGAGTGGTTCATTTTGCGGCTGAAAGCCATGTAGACAGAAGTATCCGTAATCCGGAAGTGTTCGTGCAAACGAATGTGCTTGGTACATTGGTCATGTTGAATTGTGCTAAAAATGCATGGGAATTACCGGATGGTACATTTAAAGAGGGCAAGAAATTCCTGCATGTATCTACAGATGAGGTATATGGTTCTCTTGAAAATGAAGGTGAGTTTTTCTATGAAACAACGCCTTATGCACCTCATAGTCCATATTCAGCAAGTAAAGCATCTTCAGATATGTTAGTAAAAGCGTACATGGATACGTATAAGTTTCCAGCCAACATTACAAACTGTTCTAACAACTATGGACCTTACCAGTTCCCGGAAAAGCTGATTCCGCTGATTATCAATAATGCCTTACAGGGAAAAGATCTTCCGGTATATGGGGACGGCAAAAATGTCCGTGACTGGTTATATGTAGAGGATCATGCAAAAGCGATCGATATGGTACAGGAAAAGGGAAGATTATTTGAGACATATAATGTCGGCGGGCATAATGAGAAACAGAATATTGAGATCGTTACTATTATAATCGAAACATTACAGGAAATGCTGCCGGAAAATGATGAGAGAAGAAAATTAGTAACGACTAAGTTAATTAAGTATGTAGAGGACCGTAAGGGTCATGACAGACGTTACGCGATCGCTCCGGATAAAATCAAAGCCGAAATCGGCTGGTATCCGGAAACCATGTTCAAGGATGGAATCAGACTTACTATTAAATGGTTCTTTGAACACGAAGACTGGATGAAGCATGTAACAAGCGGAGATTACCAGAAGTATTATAATGAGATGTACTCTGCGCGATAAGCAGACTGAACATAAGAAAGAAGGATTATCATGCTTGCATGTATAAGCCTTCTTTCTTATGCGAAGGAGCAACGCGAACTCATAAGGTGCAGCCTTATGAGTCTGCTTATCGCAGAGTAGAATGAAAGTGAGGAATGAAACAATGAAAGGTATTATTTTAGCCGGAGGAAGCGGCACAAGACTCTATCCATTGACAAAGGCTATTTCAAAACAAATTATGCCGGTATATGATAAACCCATGATTTATTATCCTTTATCAACGCTAATGCTGGCAGGGATTCGAGAAATCTTAATTATTTCGACACCGAGAGATCTTCCTGTATTTAAGGAGTTGTTCGGAACAGGAGAGCAGTTAGGACTTCAAATGGAATATGCCATTCAGGAGATTCCAAGAGGACTTGCAGACGCATTCATTATTGGCGCTGATTTTATTGGAGATGACAGTGTCGCATTGGTGCTTGGTGATAATATTTTTTACGGACAAAGTTTTTCAAGGGTATTGAGGGAAGTAGCATCCAGAAAAACGGGAGCAACTATCTTTGGTTACTATGTAAGAGATCCACGGGAATATGGTGTCGTTGAATTTGATAAGAATGGAAAAGCACTTTCGATTGAAGAAAAACCTGAGAATCCAAAAAGTAATTATGCGGTTCCTGGTTTATATTTTTACGATAATGACGTGGTAACTATTGCCAGAAATGTAAAACCTTCGGCAAGAGGTGAGATAGAGATCACCAGTATTAACAATGAATATCTGAACCGGGGAACACTACATGTGGAGACGCTTGGACGTGGATTTGCATGGCTTGATACAGGAAGTCATGATATGCTGTTGGATGCTGCTGATTTTGTATCGGCATTTCAGAAAAGACAAGGCTTGTATATTTCCTGTATTGAAGAAATTGCATACAAAAGAGGCTTTATTGATAAAGAACAGTTATTAAAACTCGCTGAGCCATTAATGAAAACAGATTATGGCAAATATTTGGTAGAGGTTGCAAATGGACTCTAAATTGAGGAAAACTGTTATTATGGCGATTATTTTTTCAATACTTGCCATAATTTCAGTTATAGTACTGACTAATTTAAATACGATAAAGAGAAAAGCGAACCGCATATTGAGCCCGGCAGCAGCAACACAGGCTCAGGCTACGGTAAGCGGAAATGAGGATTTGTCTGCATTTCTTCAGGATGAGACTTTTTTTGATAAAGAAGAGAATTCTGCCACGACGCTGACCGAAAATGGTCAAAGGCTGGACATGCTGGTGACATCGGTGGAGAAAGATCTTCGGATTAAAATTGTGAATACATTGGGAGTACCTGTTGCAGGAAAAGAATTCGATGTAAATGTAAACGAAATGCAGTATAAGGATCAGGATAAAGATGGAATTATATATATAGGTGATATGGAGGCAGGAGAATATTATGTTGAGCTGAATCCTATTGATGGATATAGAACACCTAATTCAAAGATCAAAGTAGCTGTAAAAGATAAAGTGGAATACAGTATGATCGATGACATTTCCTATTATGTGAAATCTGAGGATGAAGTAGATGCTTCTATAGAAGATACAGAAGAGAACGGAGCAAAAGAAGATGCTGACGGTACGGAATTGAAAACGCCGGTCCTATCAGAAGAGTCCAAATTCGGAATTGACGTGTCTAAGTGGAACAAAGAGATTGACTGGGCAAAAGTTAAAGATGCAGGTGTGGATTATGCGATTATTCGTTGTGGATACCGGGGAGCTTCGACAGGTTCTCTTGTGGAAGATCCTTATTTTGCAGCGAACATTCAGGGAGCGACAGAGGCCGGAGTAAAAGTAGGTCTGTATTTCTTCACACAGGCTACTACCGAGGTCGAAGCAGTAGAAGAAGCGAGTATGGTAATTATGCTTTGCAATGAATACCGGTTAGCGTATCCGATTTTCATTGACACAGAGGGTGCGGGTGGAAATGGACGGGCGGATACTCTGGATAAGGAAACAAGAACAGCAGTATGTGAAGCATTCTGTGAAACAATAGAAAATGCCGGCTATACAAGCGGAGTATATGCAAGTAAGAATTGGTTCCAAAAGAATGTAGATGCAGGCAGACTGGAAAAATATGTCGTATGGCTTGCTGAATATAAATCAACACCGACCTATGAGGGTGACTTCCAAATGTGGCAGTATACTTCCGGCGGAAGTGTGGAAGGAATTAACGGAAGAGTAGATATGAATATCAGTCTATTGACTGTAAAATAAGAGGAGATCTAAGATGGGAAAGATAACAGTAGAAACATGTGAGATTGAAGGATTAAAAGTAATTACACCAGCGGTATTCGGGGACGAAAGAGGATACTTCATGGAGACTTATAATTACAACGATTTTAAAGAAGCAGGTATCGATCAGGCATTTGTTCAGGACAACCAATCGGCTTCTAAAAAAGGAGTTCTCCGTGGTCTGCATTTTCAATTGAATTACCCACAGGATAAATTAGTACGTGTCGTATCGGGTGAAGTGTTTGATGTGGTGGTCGATCTGAGAGAGGGATCCAAGACTTTCGGACAATGGTATGGGGTACTGCTTTCAGCAGAGAATAAAAAACAGTTCTTTATTCCTAAAAATTTTGCACATGGGTTCCTTGTACTATCGGATTATGCCGAATTTTCTTATAAATGTACAGATTTTTACCATCCGAATGATGAAGGCGGACTTGCATGGAATGATCCTGATATTGGAATAACATGGCCGGTTCCAGAGGGGATGGAATTAACGATTTCAGACAAGGATACAAAATGGAATGGCATTGAGGAATATAAAAAAGGAAAAGAACTATGCAAAAAACAATAACGAAAGAACGTGTTGAGAAAAAAGGAAATACAAAACCCGTCGGCATCAGTATTGTTGTAATATGTTCTATCATTGCCATGGCAATATTGATTTTCCATCAAAATCAGTTTGCAGATCCGCAGGATGAGTTAATTAAAAAAATAATAGCAAGCGTGATTATCATAATTGGTAACTTCGCATTTGCTTTCTTATATGACAAGATTACAGTATTACCTGTAGAGTTATTTCAGAACAGACGTTTAATATGGAAATTATCCAAAAATGATTTTAAGACCAGGTATGCCGGCTCTTACCTTGGGATAGTATGGGCATTTGTCCAGCCGGTCGTTACCATCCTGGTATACTGGTTCGTATTTGAGAAAGGCTTCAGTGCGAAAGCACAGATATTAGCCACCGGATTAGAAGTACCATATGTGCTGCATCTCACAGCCGGTATGGTTCCATGGTTTTTCTTTAATGAAGCGACGATGAATGGTATGACGGCTTTATTGGAATACAATTACCTTGTGAAAAAGGTCGTTTTTAAAATAAGTATTTTACCAATTATTAAGATTATTGCAGCTACTTTTATCCACATTTTTTTTGTGTGTTTTATGCTCCTGATAAATATCGGATATGGATATTATCCTGATTTATATTGGCTTCAGATTATATATTTCAGCTTTTGCCTTTTTATATTTGTACTGGCAATCAGTTATGCGACATGTTCTATCGTAATTTTTTTCAGGGATCTGACACAGATTGTGTCAATCTTTATGCAGGTAGGTATGTGGGCTACTCCAATTATGTGGGATATTAGCAGAATACCGGAACGATATCAGATTATCTTCAAATTAAATCCGGTCTACTATGTAGTGAACGGGTATAGAAGTGCTTTGTTTGAAAAATCATGGTTCTGGGAAGATTTTTATTCGACTATGTTTTTCTGGATAGTTACTATTATCATATTTGCGATAGGAGCATTGATGTTCAAACGGTTGAAAGTACATTTTGCAGATGTGCTTTAAAATTGAAAGATATAGGTATAGAAAATGGAACAAGAGAAAGTAAACGACCAGGCCGGCTGTAGTACAATAGATAGTATTTCACAAGAAAGAAAAATAGCGATTCAGGTGGAGCACTTGGACAAGGTATATAAGCTATACGATAAGCCAATGGATCGCTTAAAAGAAGCACTTGGATTGACACGTAAGAAAAAGTATAGAGAGCATTATGCTTTACACGATGTAGATATTACCATTCAGCAGGGTGAATGTCTTGGTATCATTGGGACAAATGGATCGGGAAAATCGACGATTTTAAAGATCATAACAGGTGTCTTGAATCCTACAGCAGGCAATGTCACTGTTGACGGCCGGATATCGGCTCTGCTGGAACTGGGTGCCGGTTTCAACATGGAATATACGGGAATAGAGAATATTTATTTGAACGGTACGATGATTGGTTTTTCAAAAGAGGAAATTGATAAAAAGCTGGAAGATATCTTATCATTTGCAGATATCGGAGAATTTGTGCATCAGCCGGTCAAGACCTATTCCAGTGGTATGTTCGTCCGACTTGCATTTGCAGTGGCAATTAATATAGAACCAGAGATTTTGATCGTTGATGAAGCATTATCAGTAGGAGATGTATTTTTTCAGGCAAAGTGCTATCACAAGTTTGATGAATTTAAAAAAATGGGTAAGACTATTTTATTTGTAAGCCATGATCTCAGTAGTATCAGTAAGTATTGCGACAAGGTCGTGCTATTGAATCAGGGCAAGAAGCTTGGAGAAGGCACTCCAAAAGAAATGATCGATGCCTATAAACGGGTATTAGTTGGTCAGTATGAAATGGATGACAAAGAGGGACAAGATAATAAAAAGGAAAGATTGCTGGACGATCCGGCTCTTATGGCAGCGGTAATAAAAGATAAAAAGGCGGCGGACGGAGAACGCGGAGGAAATCCAGCGCTGCTAGAATACGGTAATAAGGAAGCCGAAATTGTAGAATTCTATGTTACCGATGCAAAAGGAATTCGTTCGACGTCAGTTATGAAAAACGAAGAATTCAATATTTCTATGAACATTCAGTTCCATGAAACGGTGGCGGCACCTATCTTTGCATTTTCATTCAAGGATGTAAAAGGAACTGAAATCACAGGAACAAATACCATGTTTGAAAAAGCATATTTAGAGTCTGCCGGTAAAGGGGAATATAAACAGGTCACATTTACACAGAAAATGACGCTGCAGGGTGGCGAATACCTGTTATCACTTGGCGTAACCGGGTATGAAGGAAGCGATTTTAAGGTATATCACAGACTGTACGATGCCATAAATATTACCGTTATTTCGGACAAGAATACAGTTGGCTTTTATGACATGTGTTCCGTAGTTAAAGTGGAACCAGTATAAGTGCCGAAAAGCGGCAGCTGATAAAGCAGCAGACGGGAGTAAGATGATAGAGAAAATCGGAAAGATTACTTTAGATTATAAATATTATTCCGGAAAAGATCTTTATTGTGATGGTGTAATTGAAGATGAGCTCCTTGCAATTGTAGAGAATTTCCCGAAAGAAGAATATCCGCGTATCATTGAAGAAAGAGAAGATTGGCCTATTCTTTATCACTTATCGCCATTGCGCGAGAATATCGTGGATTGGATTCCGTTGGATTCTTCTATGAAGGTGTTGGAAGTTGGATCCGGATGTGGTGCGATTACAGGCGCGCTAGCGAGAAAAGCAGGAACTGTTACTTGTATTGATCTATCCAAAAAGAGAAGCCTGATCAATGCCAATCGCCACAAAGAGTGTGACAATGTAACGATACATGTTGGAAATTTTAAGGATATAGAACCGGAACTTCCTACAGATTATGACTATATATTCTTAATTGGTGTATTTGAATACGGACAAGGATATATGGGAACAGATACACCATATGAAGATTTTATGGCGATCTTAAAAAAGCATATGGGTGACTGTGGAAGAATGGTGATCGCAATAGAAAATAAATTTGGTCTAAAATATTGGGCCGGTTGTAAAGAGGATCACTTTGGAACATTTTTCAGCGGGATTGAAGATTATCCGGACGGCGGAGGTGTTCGTACATTTACAAGGCGTGGTCTTGAAAAGATCATGAAGGTAAATAATGTGGGAGATTGTTCTTTCTATTATCCATACCCGGATTACAAATTCATGACTACGGTATATTCAGATGCATATCTGCCGCAAGTGGGAGAACTATCCAATAATCTCCGTAATTTTGATCGCGACCGTATGATGCTTTTTGATGAAAAGAATGCATTTGATTCCATTATACGAGAGGGTGTATTTAATGAATTTTCCAATTCTTATCTGTTAGTGATCGGTGAACCGCTGGATATCAAATATGCAAAGTTTTCCAATGACAGAGCCGAAAAGTTCGCGATCCGCACTGATATCTGCCAGAATAAGGCAGGAAACAGAACGGTGTATAAGACACCGATCGGCAGTCAGGCAATGGAACATATTGAAAATATAGCAGCTTTTTACGGGGAACTATGCAAACGGTTTTCCGGAGGCAGATTCCGGATCAATAAGTGTCAGTTGGAAGACGGAAGATTGCAGCTGGAATATTTAAAGGGAAAAACGCTGGAAATGCTGCTGGATGAACACCTTGACAGAGGTGATGAAGCTGGATTCCGTACATTGATTGATGAATTTGCGGAAGCTGTTAAATATAATGAAGATATGCCGGTAAATGATTATGATTTGATATTTTCCAATATTTTGGTGGATGAAGAAACAGATCAGTGGACGATCCTTGATTATGAGTGGACATTTATGCAGCAGATGCCGGCTGTACAGAACATTGTAAGAGCATTATACTGCTATCTGATCGGTGCAAATAAAAGGAGAAAAATAAGCTTTGAATTAATCAGAGAAAAATGCGGCATAGAAGAAAAGGAAATAGATTCCTTTGTTGCAAAAGAACTGGAATTTCAAAAATATGTGACCGGGCAAAGATTATCCATGACAGAACTTCGTGATAGGATAGGACAGGCAATGATACCTGTAAAGCAGGTCGCATTATGCCATGCAGAGAGATGGAAGCGTAAAAAAGTACAGATCTATGAAGATCTGGGGAGCGGTTTTAATGAGGCGGATTCTTACTTTATAGCAGGAGCTTATGGGGCAGATGACGGCAAAAATGAAGGACATCTCATAGAGGCAGCGATTGACTGCCAGAAAAATGTAAAGAGGCTTCGGATTGATCCGGCCATGGAATCCTGTGTACTTAAGATTGATACGTTATCTGTAAATGGACGGGATATCTGGAATAAGAAGAGGACATGTCAGGTAAATGGTAAGAAATTAGGGCATCAAATAATTGTATTTGCAACTGCAGATCCTAATATTACTATAGATTTATCCTTAGAAGACACGGGGGAGAAGAAAATAAAAATATCATTTGTGATTGTCCCTATGCCGGCTGGTATGGCAGAAACAATGGAAGCGGGATTAGTTAAGAAATTTTTAGGCTGAGGAAGATAGAGAATGCTGGATGTACTGAAAAATGTGGTCAAACAACAATTATATAACGGTTGTTATTCGAGATATTCGAAAGAAGTAGAAAGACAGCAGGACGATTATGCGCAATGGATTCTGGAAAATGAAGTATGGAAAAAGGAGTTACGGCGTTCTTCATTGCATGCAGCATTTGTCCCTATGCAGGAATTTCGGCAAGGATTTCAAATTCCCAAAGAAGACATCACAGTATTTTATCGGGACTGTGGTCAAGTTGATAAAACAGCCGCCAGCATAATCAGTTCTTATTTTGAAACATATTCCCATGTGCAGATAGCATACGCTGATGAAGACTGTGTGAATGCAGTGGGGAAACGTCATACGCCCTGGTTCAAACCACAATGGTCACCGGACACAGCAGCCTCATTTGCTTATTATGGGAATTTATTTGCCATTCGTACTGACTTATTGCGAAAGTTTCTTGTATATCCATTCGCAGAAGGAGATAAAAATGCTTATTTTCTGTTTTTACAGGCAGGCAGATCAATGGGAGAGATCGCTTCCAATGGGAAAGAAAAGCCGATTGCAGCAATAGACGTTATCTTGTTCCACAAATATGCAGAAAAGAATCTGATTCTTTCTGATGAAGATGCCGCCTTTAGTGACAGCATTTATGAAGAAACGAAATATCCGGATATTGAATTTGAGAGTTTACTGGAAAATCCGTCGGTAGCGGAGCTGCTTGCACCGATCGAAGCACAAAAAGAGAAAAGGATATCAATCATTATTCCATCGAAAGACCAGCCGGATATATTAGAGACTTGCGTTGCATCTATTCGTAAAGTGACACAGACGCAGTCTGACAGTGGGGTAGAGATTATCGTAGTTGATAATGGAAGCACTGCGCATAACCGGCTGCGGATAGAAGCGTTATCCAAGAAATACAAATTGGCATACTATTATGAGCCGAAGCCATTCAATTTTTCTTATATGTGTAATATTGGAGCTGCAAGGGCATCCGGAGAATATTTGCTGTTTTTAAATGACGATATGGAGATTATTCAGCAAGACTGGATCGAACGGATGCTGCAATCGGCACAGTTGTCTCACGTAGGTGCAGTTGGTGCAAAGCTATTATATCCTGATTCGGATCTGATACAACATGTCGGGGTTACCAATCTTGAGATCGGACCGGCACATAAACTATTGAAATTACACGACGAAAAAGTGTATTATCATGGTCAGAACCGCCATGTTTATGATATGATAGGTGTGACCGCGGCCTGTCTTATGATAGCAAGGGATAAGTTTCATGAAGTGCAGGGATTTAGTGAGTCATTGGCCGTTGCCTATAATGATGTGGATTTATGCTTTGCGTTATATGAAGCTGGTTATTATAACGTACAGCGGAATGATGTGGTATTATATCATCACGAATCATTGAGCCGTGGAGATGACCTGCTGTCGGATGAGAAGAAAGAACGTTTACTGAAAGAAAAACTGGTACTATATCAAAGACATCCATCATTAAAGGGAAAAGATCCTTTTTACAGTCCGCATCTCGCAGGGACGAAACATATGTATCTTTGTGATTATCAATTTGAGTATGAAAAGGAAGATTATTATGTGGATGTACAGGAATGGACAAATGGGGAGCCCGTGGAATGGGAGAATAATTGCCTGACTGTTACGATAGAGATTGCAAAGCTGCAGGATAAGCAGGAATATGGGGAAATTCCCCGTGCCTATCATGTAGAAGGGTGGTCTTACGTGCTGAATATGGATAACTGTCAATATGACAGGAGATTGTTATTGGTAGGAGATATGGGCAGGATTTATTCTATGAAGGTGGTAAGCCGGTATCGAAGAGACGTTAAGAGAATCTTATCGGAGCAGAAAAATGTAGATCTTGCAGGATTTGTCTGCAGGATACCAAGAGGTGAGATCATACGTGGCACTTATCTGATTGCAATGCTTGTAAAAGATAGGTGTTCAAAGCAGTATTTATATAAAAGAACGACTACACAGTTAGTGATAGAGGACTAAAAGGTGGCAAAATGGAACAGAAGTTAACAGAAAAAGAACTGGAAGATCTTGTAAGCTATTATAAAGATGCTTATGAGAAGGAAAAGCAGAAGGTGAATACCTTTGCAGGAAAACTTACAGATGCAGAAAGTAAGGCAGAAGATCTCGCATTTAAGTTAAAGCGCATCAAGAATAATCCATTTTGGAAAGCAACAAAACCGTTTCGGGTAGTGATCCACTTTCTGATCAGGACGAAGGACAGGATAGTAAGACTTGGGAGTCCGGCAGGAATTGCCCGCAAGATAAAGAGCAAACGTATTGAAAAGAAAGCAATGCAGCAGCACGGAAAAGCCAGTTTCCCAACGGAAGCTGTCAGAAAAGAACAAAGCGCAGTCTTATTTCCAAAGAAGGTCAAGATAAGTATACTGGTCCCTCTTTACAATACGCCAAAGCAATTTTTGACAGAGATGATAGATTCTGTTGTATATCAGACATATCAGAATTGGGAATTATGTCTGGCGGATGGTTCCGATGCGGAACATGCTTATGTAGAAGACATTTGTAAGCAATACATGATCAGCGACAGCAGGATCCTATATAAAAGACTCGAGAGAAATGAAGGTATCTCAGGAAATACCAATGCGTGTTTCAAGATGGCATCAGGTGAATATATCGGACTTTTTGATCATGATGATATCCTGCATCCCTGTGCATTGTATGAATACATGAAAGTGATCTGTGAGCAGGATGCAGATTATATCTACTGTGATGAAGCTACCTTTAAAAATGGGAATATCGACCATATGATTACGCTGCACTTTAAATCGGATTACGCCATTGATACTCTGAGAGCCAATAATTATATCTGTCATTTCAGTGTTTTCAGCAGAACGTTACTGGAAGGAACTGAGCTGTTTCGTACCCAGTTCGATGGCAGTCAGGATCATGATATGATTTTACGTCTGACTACGGCTGCAAGACATGTGGTACATGTTCCGAAGCTTCTTTACTACTGGCGCTCCCATAAAGGAAGCGTAGCATCTGATATCAGTGCGAAAACATATGCGATAGAGGCGGCAAGAGGTGCGGTATCTGACCATTTGAGACGACAGGGATTTGAGCATTTTGAGGTAGTCAGCTCCAGAGCATTTGAAACAATTTTCAGAATTAAGTATCAGGTATTATCGAATCCGTTGGTATCCATTATAATAGCCAATAAGGATCATTATTCGGATCTTAACAGATGTATCTCTTCTATTATAGATAAATCTACTTATGAAAATTATGAGATTATTGTAATCGAGAATAATAGTATACAGGCGGATATAAAAGCCTACTATCAGGAAATTGAAAAGCTGCCCAATATAAAGGTGGTAACTTACGAGGGTGAATTTAACTATTCTAAGATCAATAATTATGGAGTTACTTTTGCAACAGGTGAATATGTACTGCTTTTGAATAATGATACACAGGTTATAGCACTTGACTGGATCGAAGAACTGTTAATGTTCGCTCAGAGGCCTGATGTAGGAGCTGTTGGCGCCAAGCTGTATTATGAAGATAAGACGATCCAGCATGCCGGTATCGTAATCGGGTTAGGAGCTCACAGAACAGCCGGACATACACACTATAAAGTGAACTATGAAAATGTCGGTTATATGGGTAAATTATGTTATGCGCAGGATGTTACCGCAGTTACAGGAGCATGCTTACTCGTTAAAAGATCATTATATGATACGCTGCATGGATTGGATGAGAATTTTGCAGTTGCTTTGAATGATGTGGATTTTTGTTTGCGCCTTCGTGCAAAGGGATATTTGAATGTGTTCAATCCATATTGTGAGCTTTATCATTTTGAATCAAAATCAAGAGGTATGGATGATGAAGGGGCAAAAGCAGCAAGATATAACGAAGAGGCGTCCAGGTTCCGGGATAGATGGAAGAAAGAACTGGAAGCAGGCGACCCTTATTATAATCTCAATTTTTCATTGGATAGAAGTGATTATTCATTAAAAATAAAAAATAAATGATAATGAAGTTATCAGAAAGAAAAATACAGGAGGTATCTGAAATGAGCTATATGGATCAATTTAAATTTTGGCTGGAGGATTCTTACTTTGATCAGGAGACCAAAGATGAACTGCTTGCAATCAGAGAAAACACAGGAGAGATTGAAGACCGTTTTTATAAAGAGTTAGAATTCGGTACGGGTGGTTTGCGCGGGATAATTGGAGCAGGAACGAACCGCATGAATATATATACAGTAAGAAAAGCAACACAGGGTCTTGCAAATTACATTATCAAGCAGGGCGGACAGAAAAAAGGAATCGCCATTGCATATGATTCCAGATTCATGTCTCCGGAATTTGCTGATGTAGCAGCACAGTGCATGGCAGCGAACGGAATCAAGGCGTATGTATTTGATTCCCTGAGACCAACCCCGGAATTGTCATTTGCGCTTCGTACATTGGGATGTATCTCGGGCATTGTTATTACAGCCAGCCATAATCCGCCGGAATATAATGGATATAAGGTATACTGGGATGACGGTGCACAGATTACAGCACCAAAAGATAAAGAGATCATTGAGGAAGTAAAGAACGTAACAGATTATCATACCGTAAAAAACATGGAAAAAGAGGCTGCCATTGCAGCCGGCCTCTATCAGGTGATCGATAAGGAAATTGATGATGCGTATATGGTAGAATTAAAGAAACAGATTATTCATCCTGAAATTATCAAAGAGGTTGCCGAGGATATTAAGATTGTATACACACCATTTCATGGAACTGGTAATCTTCCGGTCAGAAGAGTACTGTCTGAACTTGGATTTAAGAATGTGTACGTAGTACCGGAACAAGAACTTCCTGATCCTGAATTTACTACGTTGGATTATCCAAATCCAGAAGATCCAAAGGCATTTACATTAGCTCTGAAATTGGCAAAAGAAAAAAAAGCAGATATTGTTTTGGCAACTGATCCTGATGCGGATAGACTCGGTATTTACGCACTGGATACTAAATCCGGCGAATATATACCTTTCACAGGTAATATGTCAGGTATGCTGATTGCGGAATATATCATGAGAGAAAGAAAAGCGACAGGTACCATGCCGGAAAATCCGGCACTTGTAAAAACGATTGTCACAACAAATATGGCGGACCTATTGACGGAAGACTATGGTGTTGCATTAAAGGAAGTTCTGACAGGGTTTAAATATATTGGAGAACAGATCAAATTATTTGAAGAAACGGGAAGCAATCATTATGTGTTTGGTCTGGAAGAAAGTTACGGTTGTCTTGCCGGTACACATGCGAGAGATAAAGATGCCATTGTTGCAGTTATGTGTTTATGTGAAGTTGCAGCATGGTGTAAAAAGAATGGAATCACTGTATGGGATCAAATGCTGAGATTATATGAGAAATACGGATATTTTAAAGAAGACTTATATACCATTACGTTAAAAGGTATTGACGGATCAAAACAAATTGCTGCAATTATGGATAAACTTAGGAGCGATCCGCCTAAGAATTTTGGCGAACTTGAGGTAGTCAGTGTGAGAGATTATGAAAAAGATACCGTTCTGAATGTGAGGACTGGAGAAATATCTTCGACAGGTCTTCCAAAGTCAAATGTACTTTATTTTGATCTGACGAATGATTCATGGTGTTGTGCCCGTCCTTCCGGAACAGAACCTAAGATTAAGTTCTACATAGGGGTGAAAGGTACAGATCTGGCAGATGCACAGATCAAAGTAGATAAATTGACAGAGGCACTAAAAATAAAACTCTAAGGATAAGACCGGTCGTGTGATAAGCACACGGCCGGTTGACATAATGAAATAAAAATTGATAGGAAAGGGCGCTGGAAAATGGGAATCTTAGATAAGCTGTCTGTAAATAACTTAAAAAAAGCAACCAGATATTGCAAAAAAAACGGTCTTTCCCAAACAATCTATGCGGTGATCGAACGGTTACAAAAGAGCCAATTGGATGAATACACACCCAGAAATCCGTCGAACAGGGAATTAGAAGAACAACGGGCCTATGAATGGAAACATAACATGAAGATCAGCATTATTGTTCCGGCATATGAGACAGATCAGGACTATTTACGTCAGATGATTGATTCTGTAACAGTGCAGACATATGAAAACTGGGAACTCATCATTGTTGATGCAAGTGAAAGCGAAAAAGTGGAAGAAGTTGTCCATACTTATTTCGATACCAGAATTATATATCAGCGTTTACCGGAAAATAAAGGGATATCAGCGAATACAAATCAGGCATTACAATATGCAACCGGAGAATACATAGGATTATTGGATCATGATGATATTATATCACCTAATGCGCTATACGAGATCGCAAAACATTTAGAAACTGCAGAACCTCCGATTTTGATGTATACAGATGAAGATAAAGTAGATGAAACTTTATCCAGATATTATGAACCAAACTACAAAAGAGAATTTAATTTAGATTTAATGTTATCTAATAACTATATATGTCATTTTAGTGTGATCCGTGCGGATTATATAAAAGAATTAGTATTTCGTTCAGAATACGATGGCGCACAGGATTATGATTTGTTTCTGAGAGTTGTGTCAAAACTATTGGAAGAACAACGGTTAAATAAGATTGAGCATATTGATAAAGTGCTTTATCATTGGCGCTGTCATGCGGGTTCGACCTCGGAGAATCCGGATAGTAAAATGTATGCCTACGAAGCCGGAAGAAGGGCAGTTCAGGATTTTGTGGATAGACAGGGCTGGAGCGCACAGGTAATCCATACAAATCATTTGGGATTTTACAGAATAGCCTACAAAGATGAGAATATTTTGGTGGAACGTAACGATGTAGCAATTGTCGGCGGGCATGTGATTCGTAAAAATAAGATTTTATCCGGGGCAATGTTTTTGGATGGAACGGCACTTTATAAAGGGATGTCAGTTCATTATAGCGGATACATGCATTTGGCAGCAATGCAGCAGGAAGTAGATGCAGTCGATATCAGATGCATGCGGATTGATACGACAGGTGCATGCGTAGGCTTGACAGCATATTATGAGGAATGCATGGAGCAACTGGACAATGCGTCGGAAGACATGATTATTAAAATGAGTCTGCAATTGTGTCAAATAGCAAGAAAACAAGGATTTCGAGTTGTCTTTGACCCTAAAATGATTGTTGCAGTGTGAATTGCAGAGAAGCAAAGGTGTATTATATGAGATGAGAGCATGCTGAAAGCATGCGGATGGGAATAAATGTGAAAACAACGATCGTAATTCCAAATTATAATGGGATACAGTATTTAGCTGATTGCTTGCAGTCATTGCAGCAACCAGGAAACAAGGCACATATTATAGTGGTTGATAATGGTTCAACAGACGGTAGTCAGGCATACTTAAGACAGATATTTCCGAAAGTTGAACTAATTGAATTTACAGAAAATAAGGGATTTTGTACCGCGGTAAACACCGGCATTCAGGCATCAAAAACACCATATGTCATATTATTGAATAATGATACCAAGGTATACAGCAATTTTGTGCTTTATCTGGAACAGGCAATTGCACAATCAGACAAGATATTTTCAGTGGCATCCAAGATGATCGTAATGCAGAAACCGGATATTCTGGATGGTGCCGGAGATTTGTATTGTGCATTCGGCTGGGCTTTTGCCAGAAAAAAAGGGAAGCCAGTGGATCAGGCGGACATACCGTGCAAGATATTTTCGGCTTGCGGCGGTGCAGCTATTTATAGGAAGGAAATATTTCAGCGGATTGGTCTGTTCGACGAGAACCACTTTGCTTATCTGGAAGATCTTGATATTGGATATCGGGCACGAATTTATGGATATATAAATTACTATGAGCCAAAGGCATGCGTATTGCATGCTGGGAGTGGTTTCAGCGGTTCCAGATATAATGAATTCAAAACTGGTCTGTCATCAAAGAACAGCATTTACATGATATATAAAAATATGCCATTGCTGCAGATTTTGTTGAATTTACCATTTTTAATATTTGGTTTTTTGGTGAAAGCAGCTTTTTTTATACGCAAAGGATTTGGCAAAACATATATGAGAGGCATCTATAAAGGAATTGTATTTTCGTGCAGCAGCAGTGCAAAAGAAAAAAAGATTCCTTTTTCCATAAATCATATTGCCCACTACAGTTCCATTCAGCTTGATTTGTGGTTGAATATCTGGAAATGTCTTATAAATTAAAAGAAAATTAAGTTGTGCTTTTTAGCAATTTATTGTACTATATTAGGTGTGTATTTTGAAAAATAGGTGATAACTTTGATAAAAGATAACCAAAGATATTTGAATAGGCTGCATCTGTTGATAGATGGATTGGTTGCAGGTGTGGCATATATGCTTGCCTGGTTTGTAAAATTTCAAAGTGGTATTATTCAAATGGAAATCGGAACAGGTTTTCATTCGATGAGAACATATTTTTCGGCATTGTACTTTATAATGCCGGGATATGTTTTTTTGTATTACATTTTTCACTTGTATACGCCAAAGCGTGCAGCGGGAAGAAAAGTTGAATTTTACAATATTGTGAAAGCCAATACAGCTGGCCTGGTATTATTTATCGGCGTGCTGTACGTGATTAAACAACAGGATTTTTCACGTGTCATGATATTCATATTTTATTCTCTGAATATTGTATTAGAGACTATTGTAAGGAATATTATTCACAGCTGTCTGCGTTTTATGCGAAAAAAAGGCTATAATGTGAAATACATTCTGCTTGTTGGATATTCAAGGGCGGCAGAAGAATATATCAATCGAATCCGGACCAATCCGCAATGGGGATATGTGGTCAGAGGTATTCTTGATGATAAAGTACCGAGAGGAACCATGTATAAGGGAGTTAAGGTATTAGGTCAGGTGGACAATCTGTTCGTGATCCTGCCGGAGAGCCATTTGGATGAGATTGCGGTAACCTTGGCATTGGAAGATTATGACCGGCTGGAGGAGATTGTAAGTTTATGTGAGAAATCAGGGGTGCATACGAAGTTCATACCGGATTATAATAGTGTGATTCCAAGTAAACCATACATGGAAGATTTATTAGGATTGCCTGTTATCAATATCAGGCATGTGCCGCTCACAAATACGTTAAACTTGATTTCTAAGCGATTTGTTGATATAGTAGGTTCTATTGCGGCAATTGTAATTGCTTCTCCGGTCATGGTACTTACAGCAATTGCTGTTAAGGTGACGAGTCCGGGTCCTATTATATTCAGTCAGGAAAGAGTAGGACTTCACAATAAGAGATTTCAGATGTATAAGTTCAGAAGTATGGAGATACAGAAGAAGTCGGCAGAACAGAAAGCGTGGACAGTAAAAAATGATCCGCGTATTACAAGAATCGGACGTTTTATCCGTAAGACAAGCATAGATGAACTTCCGCAATTATTTAATATATTGAAGGGTGATATGAGTATGGTGGGTCCCAGACCGGAACGCCCTTTGTTTGTTGAGAAGTTTAAGGAAGAGATACCACGTTATATGATCAAACATCAAGTAAGACCGGGGCTTACAGGATGGGCACAGGTAAATGGATATCGTGGTGATACTTCAATACGGAAAAGGATTGAATTTGATTTATATTATATCGAAAACTGGACTATGGGATTTGATATAAAAATATTATTTTTAACCATTTTTAAAGGATTTATAAATAAAAATGCGTACTAAAGGAGAAGATATAAATATGGCAACAAAAAAGAGAAGTTCTTCGAGAGAAGACGAAATCAGAAAACCAGTAAAAAAAGGCACGAGCGCAAGAGCAAAAGCCAAAAAGAAGAAAAAGAGAATTATCCTCTTTGTAGTTGAGATATTTATTTTGCTTATTATGTTAGTAGTCTTGTACGGTGTATTAAAAACAGAAAAAATAGGTAAAATAACTATTGATGAAGACAAAATTGTAATTAATGATCAGGTAGCAGAAAGCACGACCATGAAAGGTTATCGAAATATTGCATTATTTGGTGTAGATGCCAGAAATGGTGCACTCGGTAAGGGGACACGTACTGATACAATTATTATTGCTTCTATTAATGAAGATACACATGATGTCAAATTGGTCTCTGTATATCGTGATACGTATCTGAATCTTGGAAATGATTCTTATAATAAATGTAATTCAGCATATGCGAAAGGTGGTCCGGAACAGGCAATTAATATGCTGAATATGAACCTTGATATGAATATTACGGATTATGTCACAGTTGGATTTGCTGGTCTGGTCGATACCATCGATGAACTGGGCGGGGTTGAGATAGACGTAGATGAAGCAGAGATCGATCACTTGAATAACTATCAGATCTGTATCGCAGAAGATCTCGGCACCTCCTATAAACCAGTGAAATCAACCGGTCTTCAGACGTTGGATGGAATGCAGGCGACTGCATATTGCAGAATTCGTTATACGAAGGGCAATGACTTTAAGCGTGCCGAACGTCAGAGAGAAGTTCTGATGGCTGTTGCAGAGAAAGCTAAAAAAGCTTCCCCGTCAACACTGAACAGTATTGCCAATAAGGTATTCCCGCAGGTATCTACGTCATTAGGTTTAGAAGAGATTGTTTCATTACTGGGCGGTGTTACAGAGTATTCGATTGTTGACAATACGGGATTCCCATTTGAATCAAATAGGACAACAGGAAATATCGGCAAAAAAGGAAGTTGTGTAGTTCCGATATCCTTAGCTGAGAACGTTGAATTGCTGCATAAATTCCTATTTGATGCACAGGACTATGTTGCATCAGACAGCGTAAAGGAATACAGCAATAAAGTTGAAAGTGATACAGCTTCTTATGTAGGAAAGAGCTCTGGTACATCAGAGGATGCACAGACAGAATAAAAATAATAAATAGGGAAAAGGGGCCGATGGAAATGCCGGCTCCTTTTATTAAGGTATAGGGAAGTTAGGGCGAGTATAATGAAGACAGTTGACATAATTATTCCGACTTATAGACCGGATAAAGGGTTTATAGAGCTTGTACAAAAATTGAAGAAGCAGACGTATCCGATTCATAAGATAGTAGTTGTTAATACAGAAGAAAAATATTATAATCAGTTAATATATGGAACGAATTTTCTTGAAGAGAGCAAAAATATCGAGGTATACCATCTATCAAAAAAAGAGTTCGATCATGGAAAAACGAGGAATTGGGGTGTAAAGAGAACGACTTCGGACTATTTTGTATGTCTGACGCAGGATGCGATGCCGGCAGATGATAGCCTGATAGAAAATCTTGTGAATGCCATTGACCAGCCAAAAGTAGCAGTAGCTTACGGAAGGCAGCTTCCGGATAAAGATTGCGATATCATTGAACAATTCACGAGAGCATTTAATTATCCGCAACATTCTTTTACAAAGGGAATAGAAGATCTGCCAAGACTTGGAATTAAGACGTATTTCTGTTCTAATGTATGTGCAATTTATAAAAGAGACATTTTTGAGAACCTTGGTGGTTTTATCTCACATACTATCTTTAATGAAGATATGATATATGCTGCCGGAGCGGTGCAGGCTGGATTTCGGATTGCATATGCGGCTGATGCCTGTGTGATACATTCTCATAATTATACATGTATGGATCAATTCCACAGAAATTTTGATCTTGGTGTTTCACAGGCAGATAATCCGGAAATTTTTGCAAATATTCCTTCAGAATCAGAAGGAATACGAATGATACGGAAAACAGCAGAATATTTACGAAAAAATGGAAAGAGGAATAAAATATTCTTATTATATATGCGAAGTGGATTTAAATATATCGGGTATCGCATGGGATACAATTATAAAAAACTTCCACGTAAATTAGTGCTTAAATGTACAATGAATAAAGATTACTGGCGCTTGTATAATCTGAAAAATGCAGCAGCAGGAATAGATGCATCAAAAGGATATGGACGAACTGAGGCGGAAATGAAAAAATAACAGGAGGGATTCATATGTGTGGCATTGTTGGATATATTGGTAGGGAACAGGCATCAAAAATTATTTTAGATGGTCTGGCTAAATTGGAATATAGAGGTTATGATTCAGCTGGAATGGCTGTCTATGACGGTGAAAAAATTAATATTACCAAAGCTGTGGGCAGACTGAAAGCATTGGATGAATTGACGCATGGTGGCGAGACTATGCCAGGGACGGTAGGAATAGGACATACAAGATGGGCAACACATGGAGTTCCTAATAATGTAAATTCTCATCCGCATTTTAATCTGCAGGAAACAATTGCAGTTGTTCATAATGGAATTATTGAGAACTATATTCCGTTAAAGAATAAACTGATCGGAAAAGGATACAAATTTGTATCAGATACAGATACTGAAGTAATCGCACAACTTCTGGATTACTATTATAAAGGGAACCCTATGGAAGCGATTACCAAAGTGCTGCACCGTGTGGAAGGGTCATATGCACTCGGCATTATGTTTGCAGAATACCCAGATGAAATATTTGCAGTCAGAAAGGGCAGTCCGCTTATTGTAGGGAAAAACGAAAGTGGTGCATTTATTGCGTCTGATGTTCCGGCTATTTTAAAATATACAAGAACGGTCTATTTTGTGGATGAACAGGAAGTAGCCTGTCTGAAGGCTGATGAAATTAAGTTCTACACAGTGGATGAAGAAGAGATTCAGAAGAATTCTGTACATATCGATTGGGATGCTAACGCAGCAGAAAAGGGTGGTTATGAACATTTTATGCTGAAAGAAATGTATGAGCAGCCAAAGACAGTGGCAGATACATTAGGTCCAAGAATCAAGGGGAATCATATTGATATCGAAGAATTGAATATGTCAGATGATGAATTACGTTCCATCAGGAAAATTCATATTGTAGCGTGTGGGTCTGCTTATCATACAGCTGTGACAGGTAAATATGTAATCGAAGAACTGGCACGTATTCCAGTTGAAGTAGATGTGGCATCTGAATTCAGATACCGGAATCCGGTATTGGAAGAGGGTGCTATGGTTATTGTAATCAGCCAGTCCGGCGAGACAGCAGATACATTGGCAGCACTTAGAGAATCGAAAGAGAGAGGCTTTAAAGTGCTTGGAATTGTAAACGTGGTCGGAAGCTCGATTGCCAGAGAGGCTGATAATGTTATGTATACATGGGCAGGACCGGAGATATCTGTAGCCACGACCAAAGCATATAGTGCACAATTGATAGCACTGTATTTATTGGCAGTCAAGATGGCAAAAGTAAAAGGAAAAGTTACTGAAGAAGAAGTAACAGCAATGATCGATGATCTGAAGAAATTACCGGATCAGATTGAAATGCTTCTTAATAATAAAGAAAAAATCCAGCATTTTGCGAACCGTTATGTAGGAGCAAAGGATATCTTCTTTATTGGTAGAGGTATCGATTATTCAATTTCTCTGGAAGGTTCTTTAAAATTAAAGGAAATCTCATATGTTCATTCAGAAGCATATGCTGCAGGAGAATTGAAGCATGGAACGATTTCTTTGATTGAAGAGGGTACGCTGGTAGCTGCAGTATCGACACAGAAAAATCTCTATCAAAAGACAATCAGCAATATGGTGGAAGTAAAGTCCAGAGGCGCATTTGTATTAGCGGTTACGAACGAGGGGAATTATGACATCGAGAAAGCAGCAGATTATGTAATTTATATACCGGAAACAAATCAACTCTTTACGAATTCGCTGGCAATTATCCCATTACAGTTATTTGCATATTATGTATCTGTTGGAAAAGGATGTGATGTTGATAAACCGAGGAATCTGGCGAAATCCGTAACTGTAGAATAATAGGGGAATACAGAGTGGGGAAGAAACATGATGTTGATATAGGGTACGTATTTATTATTATACTATTTATTGTATATTTTTTAGTATTTGAAATTATAAATATTTTTTATGTACGATATGGAATAGGTGCGGATGAGGCACAAACAGGAATCTGTTCTAAGATTTTCTGGGAGGCTAAAAGCCTTCATCCGTCTGATTTTTTTGCATGGACAGAGTCCGGGGCTTTTTCACTGGCAACTATTGGTGCGATCATATATGGATTAACAGGGAGCATGTTAGCAGCGCAGGGCGTGAGTCCGGCAATTATTACGGTATTGATCTTACTGGCAATATACAGATTATTTAAATATATAGGAATTTCAAAAAAGGGAATTGCGCTAGGCTTACTTTCTATTTTATGTATTCCATTGGGATTTATGAGCCAAATGATATCATTTCTCAGTTATGCGGCATATTCTGTATGTGTACTGACAATGTTTCTGGTGCTTACAGATTATATTCAGTTGGTTTCAGGAGACTTAAAACATAAACGAATTACAATAATTTTTCATGTATTACTGGCGGTTGCCAATGGCTGTAATTCTTCAAGAGGTGTATTGGTGGTATATATGCCATTGTTTATACTGGCGTGTACCAGATATTTACTAAAAGCAATTCATGCAAAGAAAGTATATGAAAAAAAAGAAGCACGTGCGGTAGTATTTACTTTTGCCCTAACAGCATTAAGTTATCTGTCAACGTATTTGCCATATTCTTCCAGGACCAGTGTATCAAAGGCATTCAGAAGGAGTCCGGTTAAATTGGTGACAGAAGTAATGCCGATGCTCAATAATTGGATCGGCATTAATAAGACCAGTAATATATATCTTATCAGCATGCTGATTCTTATTATAATAATGGCGATCGGAGTTGCTGTTTATATATTATATAAACGAGGGATAGATGATAGACATCAGTTGGTAATTGCGTACTTATGGTGTGATCTGCTATTGACTATTGTCATGCTTTCAATTACGCAAACAGATGTTACTGAGAGATACTTCTTTATGTCATATTTTATTTTGACATTTTCAATTGTTTTTGCGTTTGAAAAATTACGTGATAAGAGTAAATTTGTGACTAATATTGGAATAGGATGTATCTTAATATACGCTTGTTTAAATCTGATAATATTCTATGTACCAATTTTAAATAATTCTACGGATGATCCGGAGTATGATGCGATTTCTAATTTTATGCTTGATAACGGATATTTTTATGGTTATTCGGATTATATGAATGCCAACAGATTAACTGTATATGCAGATGGTGATGTGCAGATTTCAGCAGTTCATATTGAAGATCTGAGTATCTGGAGATGGACGACAGATGTGAGTTGGTACCGCCCATGTCTGCCCGAAGACATGAAAACGGCTTACGTAATTCCAAAAGCGGATATCAATGCTTTTTCTAAAGTTCTAAAAAAACATCCGGATATTAAAGAAGGTTATGAAACAGATAATTATATGATCTACGTATCAGATAAGAACTATTCAAGTGTGGATTAAAAAGTTGCTTTGCTATATTTAATAAAAAGAAAATAAATTTATCACACATAAGACACAATTAAAAGATATACTGTGTTTATAAAATAAAAAACTAACAAACCAGTGGTATGAAGTAAGAAAAACTAGGAAAGAAAAGAGGTAATTATGATGAACGAGAATGAATTTCAAAGTAACATAAGTAATTCGCAGCCTACTACTAGTGAAAATAACATACCTACAGAAAGTAATCAAACTAGTAGAAACAGCTATACTGGTGGCACTTATAGTGGAAACATAAACACAGGTAATACGTATAGTTCAAATACAAATGTAGGTACAAGTGGTAATAATAATGCGAATTATCAGAACACTAACACAAATTATCAATACAGCTCTATGAATGACAGGCAAAGTACTGGCAGTTATCAGAATGCATATACGAATACGTATGCTAACGGCAGTGCTTATTCTGGGAAGACAGGAAGTCAGATTGGAAAGGCACCAGGAAAAAAAGAACGGCGTAAGATGAGCGGAGTCTGGAAGAAAGCAATCGTTGGTTTTATATTCACAATTTGTTTTGGTGTCTTTGCTGGCGTATCTTTTTATGCAGTAAAATCAGTGAATGATTATATAGAGTCTAAAAAAGGACTCGCAGCATCTGCTGATGCTGCAATACAAGAAACTCCAGAAAAAGAAAATGCGATTGAAAGCGAGACAGTACCTAAAGTTAATGGAACGGAGATTACTGTGGTGACCGATGTTACAGACGTAGTAGATCGCGTAATGCCATCAGTGGTATCTGTAACGAATAAATACATGGCACAGCAGCAGGATTTTTTTGGACAGACGCTCGAGAGTGAACAGTCGGCAAGCGGATCAGGGATCATAGTTGGTGAAAGTGATACTGAGTTATTAATCGCTACTAATTATCATGTAGTCGAAGGTGCAGATACTCTTATGGTCCAATTTATTGACGGAACAGAAGCAGAGGCACAGATGAAAGGCAGCGATTCTGGCATGGACATTGCTGTTATGGCGGTGCAACTAGATAAGCTTTCGGAAAATACAAAAAATGCGATTGTAATAGCTAAGATGGGAGATTCGGAAAGCTTAAAAGTTGGGGAACCTGCCATTGCAATTGGGAATGCGTTGGGATATGGGCAATCTGTTACTACTGGTGTCATAAGTGCGGTGAACAGATCAATTATAGATGAAACACAGAGTACGCCGACAGGTACTGGATCTAAAAGCAGTACATCACTCATCCAGACAGATGCAGCGATAAATCCTGGTAACTCAGGCGGTGCATTGTTGAACATAAAAGGTGAAGTAGTAGGCATTAATTCGAATAAGATAGGTGGAAGTGTTATTGAAGGAATGGGATATGCGATTCCGATTTCTACCGCTAAACCAATCATAGAGGATCTGATGACTAAGACCACTAAGGTAAAAGTAGCCGACGCAGAAAAAGCATACCTTGGTATTTCCGGGGTAGATGTAACGCCTGATGCAGCAGGCACATATGGACTTCCAGAAGGAGTTTATGTAGCACAGGTATATGAAGATACAGCAGCTGCTAATGCAGGATTGGTGAAAGGTGATATTATCACAAAATTTGATGGTTCTTCTGTCAGCAGCATGGAGGAATTGCAGAAAATGTTACAATATTATTCAGCTGGGACAACGGTTAATGTTACCATTCAGCAAGGCAGTCCTACGGGATATCAGGAAAAAACAGTTGCAATAACGCTTGGAACAAAGCCGGACCGGATGGTTCAATAACACAAAGAATAAGTCAGAAGCCTGATGTTGCATTTATAAAATGTGCATCAGGTTTTTCTGTTTGTTAATTTTAGAAAAACTTAACTTGTAGGAAAAAGCATGATATCTTATACTAGAAAAGAGATGATACTGAAAATAAAAGGAGACAATCAATTATGAGCGATATGGATAGAGATGATACATTTATAGATATTGATGATATAGAGGACACTGCAGATAAAGGCAATAAGGATGAGGATCCTGCGAGTGGAACCGAATTGGAGGAGACAGCAGGAGATGCTGATGGTAATGGAAAAAAAGAGGAAGCGGAAGAAAAAGAATATGAAGATGTATGCTTTATCTGCCGCAGACCGGAAAGTAAAGCAGGCAGAATGTTCAAGCTGCCGAATAACATTTGTGTTTGTGATGACTGTATGCATAAAACAATGGATACGGTAAGCCAATTTGATTATCAGGGTCTGTTGAATAATCAAGGTAATGATAGGAACATGGATGAAATGAAGGGTAAATATCCCAATATTAGTTTTGTGAATCTGGCAGATTTACAAGGTGATGGCGGAATACCGAATAAGCAGAAGATAAAAAAGAAAAAAAAGAATGAGTCAGTTGAACCGGTTATAGATTTAAAGGAAATTCCAGCACCGCATAAAATTAAAGCACAGCTGGATGAGTATATAATTGGACAGGATCATGCAAAGAAAGTGATGTCTGTCGCGGTATATAATCACTATAAAAGGGTTGCGACCAATACAATGGATGAGATCGAAATTGAAAAGTCCAATATGTTGATGATAGGACCTACAGGCAGCGGAAAGACTTATCTTGTAAAAACGCTTGCCAGATTACTGGATGTGCCGCTTGCAATTGCAGATGCAACTTCTTTGACAGAAGCAGGGTATATCGGAGACGATATTGAAAGTGTTATTTCCAAATTATTGGCAGCGGCAGATAATGATGTAGAAAAGGCAGAACGCGGCATCGTATTTATCGATGAGATCGATAAGATAGCAAAGAAAAAAGAGACGACTTCCCGTGATGTGAGCGGAGAGTCTGTACAACAGGGCCTTCTGAAGTTATTAGAAGGTTCAGATATAGAAGTACCGGTCGGAGCAAATAGCAAAAATGCAATGGTTCCTCTTACGACAGTTAATACAAGAAATATTTTATTTATCTGTGGCGGCGCATTTCCGGACCTGGAAGAAATAATCAAACAGCGTTTAAATAAGCAGACCTCTATCGGTTATAATGCGGATCTGAAGGATAAGTATGATAAAGACAGGGATATTCTATCCAAAGTTACGGTTGAGGATATTAAGAAATTCGGTATGATTCCTGAATTCGTAGGCCGACTTCCAATTATTTTCACGCTGCTGGGATTAGATAAAGATGCATTGGTCAAAATATTAAGGGAGCCTAAAAATGCTATTTTAAAACAATATCAGAAATTATTGGAATTAGATGAAGTGAAGTTAGAATTTGATGACGGAGCGTTAGAATCCATTGCCGAGAAGGCCTTGAAGAAGGAAACCGGGGCAAGAGCACTACGTTCGATTATAGAAGATTTTATGCTGGATATCATGTATGAGATTCCGAAGGATGATAACATAGGACGTGTCACAATTACCAGAGATTATATAGAAGGAACAGGCGGCCCGGTCATTGACATTCGCAATAATGCAACCACACTGAATGAAATAGATGAGATGAAAAAAATCAGTGATGTGAAAGAAAATAAATCCGTGATAGATATCGAATCGTTTAGTTAAGCATAATGGCAGAAAGGCAGATCGTATGGTTTACATTGCAATTATAATTGCAATCTTTTTATGTGAATTGCTGATAAAAAATTATATAGAGAAAAACAAAACTGAGGATACTTACGAACCTGTTCTTGGAGGACGCATTTTTATTCGGAAGTTCCTTAATCGGGGAGCACTTTTGAATCTTGGCAATCAACGAAGAAGAATTGTGGCAGCTGTTTCACTTTTTTTTACTGTGCTCATGATCCTATTCTTTTTAGTTACCCTGACCAGGAAGGGAAATACGTGTTTGAAAATTGGTCTCGCTTTTTTATTAGGCGGCGCATTCAGCAATACGTATGATCGGTTGAAAAGGAAATATGTAGTAGATTATTTTAGTTTTCGGTCAAGATTTTCGGGTGTTGCAGGTATTATTTTTAACATTGCGGATTTTTGCATTGCTATTGGTGCGGCAATGGCAGCAATTGCAGTAATATTGGATCCAAGATTTTAAATAAGACCCATTGTATCAGTAGTGTTAGATATACCTTCTGATACAGTGGGTCTTGTGCTTGCAGCTTTTGCACCCTGATCTTATATAGTGATCATGGTACCTGTTTTTCCTTTGATGGCATCGGTTGTATGATCAAGAGATGTAATCAGAACACTTCCATCAGGTACTGTTGAAAGATAAGTGATCGCGGCCTCGATCTTAGGAAGCATAGTACCTTCTTCGAACTGCCCTTCTTCTATATACTTCCAAGCTTCTGCCATTGTCATGGAAGTAATAGCTTCCTCCTGCGCAGTTCCGTAATTTTTATAGACACAAGGGACGGAAGTATAGATAATTAATAAGTCTGCCTTTAAGTCTGCTGCTAATTTCCCGGCAATACTGTCTTTTTCAATAACGGCAGAAGCACCTTTCAGGGCATGCTGTTGTTCAATGACCGGGATTCCGCCGCCGCCACAGGCGATGACGACCTGATCTGCATCAGATAAAGCTCTAATTGCATCAATTTCTACGATATCAATCGGTTTTGGTGCTGCCACGACCCTGCTATATCCTTTTCCTGGTTCTTCTACTACATAATTTCCTTTTTCAATCTCGATCTGCGCATCATCTTTAGACATAAAACGACCAATTTTTTTTGTAGGTTCATAGAATGCCTCGTCATATGGATCTACTGTGACTTGTGTCAGAAGCGTACTTACCGATTTGGAGATTCCTCTGTTTAACAGCTCAGCCCGGAGCGCATTCTGTATGTCAAAACCAACATAACCCTGACTCATTGCAGAACAGACACACATAGGGGCTGGGGTATAGTCAATATAAATACGGCGAAGCTCTGTCATAGCTTTATGAATCATACTTACCTGCGGACCATTGCTATGTGTGATCGTCAACTGATAATCGGCTTCAATCAGATCAGCTAATGCTTTAGCGGTTACCTTTACCGCGTCCCACTGTTCCATAGTAGTGTAGCCTAATGCATTGTGTCCTAATGATACTACTACTTTTTTCTTGCTCATATCTACTCCTATCCGCGGCAGAACCGCGATATATTTTTTTATAAATTTTTGTATCGATGAAGCCGCTGGTACTTAGTTATCATAATTATATCAAAAAAGCCTTCTTTTGTACACAGATTTGCAAAGTGAATTTATCAGCACGTAAAAAAATATAAAAAATCAAAATATATCCTATTGACATAGTGGGAAACAATGGATATAATACAATTCATAACATACCTACTAATTAAGTAGGAAATAAATCGAATTATAGTGTAAATCAAACGATATGGAAGTTTGAAGAAGGGAGTAGTTATGGCAAACATTAAAACAAGTGCAACACAACTGATTGGTCACACACCTATATTGGAGGTTACGAATTATGAAAAACAAGTAGATGCAAAAGCAACTTTACTTGTAAAACTGGAATATTTGAATCCGGCAGGAAGTGTAAAGGACAGAATTGCACTCGCCATGATCGAAGACGCAGAGAAACGCGGAGTACTGAAATCAGGTGCTACTATCATTGAACCTACCAGTGGAAATACTGGTATTGGTCTTGCATCAGTTGCAGCGGCTAGAGGATACAGGGTAATGTTAACAATGCCGGAAACTATGAGCGTTGAGAGAAGAAATCTGTTAAAAGCTTATGGTGCGGAGATCGTATTGACGGAAGGCACAAAAGGAATGAGCGGCGCGATCGCAAAAGCAAAGGAATTAAATGAAAGTATTGAAGATTCCATTATTTTGGGACAATTCGATAATCCTGCCAATGCAGCGATACACAGAGCAACAACAGGTCCTGAAATATGGGAAGATACAGATGGTAACATAGATGTGTTTGTTGCAGGTGTCGGAACAGGCGGAACAGTTACAGGTGTGGGAGAATATCTAAAATCGAAGAATCCAAATGTGAGAATCGTGGCTGTCGAACCGGACAGTTCAGCTGTATTATCCGGAGAAAAGCCTGGAACACATAAAATTCAGGGCATTGGTGCAGGTTTTATTCCAAAAGTATTGAATACAGAAATCTATGATGAAATATTTCGTGTAAAAAATGAGGATGCATTTGCAGTAGGTAAAGCAATAGCAGTAAATGAGGGTATTTTGGTCGGTATCTCTTCAGGAGCAGCATTATTTGCAGCAACTGAGATAGCAAAGAGACCGGAATATGCCGGAAAAACGATTGTAGCATTGCTTCCGGATTCGGGAGACAGATATCTGTCAACACCACTTTTTTCAGAAGAATAAAAAAGAACTTGGACTGTCCAACACTTACCCTATGTGTACTATAGTGGATTGCAGAATCGCCAAAATTATGTTATGATACGATGCATGCAGGATCACATAAATAGGGGCATTACCAGAGTATTTAGTGAATAATCAGGAATAATAGGTGAGTGATGATGGAGACAATGATTCAAATTCAGAATGTCAGCAAGACCTTTGCCGGTAAGGAAAACACGGTAGAGGCTCTGAAAGACATTAGTATGGATATTAATAAAGGTGAGATATACGGCATCATAGGTATGAGCGGCGCCGGAAAAAGTACTCTTGTCAGATGTTTAAACTTTTTAGAAAAACCAACGGCGGGAACTGTTTATATTGAAGGAAAAGACCTTTCTCAAATGACAGAAGCGGGACTTCGTGCAACGCGTACACAGATAGCCATGATATTTCAGCATTTTAATCTGTTAATGCAGAGAACAGTGCTTGACAATATTTGTTTCCCATTGGAAATAACAGGACATAAAAAGAAAGAAGCACGGGAAAGAGCAAAAGAGCTGCTGGAGATTGTTGATTTGAGCGAAAAGGCAAAGGCTTATCCTTCTCAGTTGTCAGGGGGACAAAAACAAAGAGTTGCGATCGCAAGAGCGTTGGCAATGAATCCGAAGATTCTGCTATGCGATGAAGCAACAAGTGCTTTGGACCCGACCACTACAAAGTCAATTCTTAAATTGCTGAAAGAGATTAATGTGAAGTATGGTATCACGATTGTTATTATTACCCATGAGATGACAGTCGTACAGGAGATATGTTCTCATGTTGCCATTATCGATCGTGGCATGCTGGCAGAGAGCGGACTGGTAGAAGATGTTTTTTCAAGACCGAAGACCCAAGCGGCTAAGAAACTTGTATTCCAGAATGAACATCATTATACGGATATGAGAGGAAAGCGATGCATTCGTATCGTATTTTCAGAGAATTCTTCTTTTGAGCCGGTAATCGGGAATATGGTGCTGGAATGCAAGGCACCGGCGAATATACTGCTTGCAGATACACAGGATATCAATGGGACCGCACATGGACAGATGGTACTGCAGCTTCCGGAAGATGAACAGATAGCAAATAAAATGATTCATTATCTGGAAGAAAGAAAATTAACGGTAGAGGAGCTGGATCATTATGTGGGATAGTACAACAATCAATATGTTAGTGGAAGGTATCGGGGCTACCTTATATATGACTTTGGTCTCCGCCCTAATGGCATATGTCATTGGTCTTCCGATGGGGATTGCGCTCGTAATAACAGCAGAAGACGGGCTTCGACCGAATACGGTTGTTTATAAAATATTAGATGTAATTGTAAACATTGTTCGCAGTGTACCATTTTTGATTTTGCTGATTTTGATCATACCATTAACGAAATTGCTGGTAGGTAAGAGCTATGGTTCTACCGCAACGATTGTACCATTGACGTTAGCGGCAGCTCCATTTATTGCAAGACTTGTGGAGTCATCGCTTCAGGAAGTCGACAAAGGCGTGATCGAGGCTGCGCAGAGCATGGGTGCAAGCCTGTGGACCATAATATGGAAGGTGCTACTGGCAGAAGCAAGAACATCCTTGATCGTTGGAGCAACAATTGCAGTAGGAACTATACTGGGATATTCCGCTATGGCAGGCACCGTAGGCGGCGGTGGATTGGGAGATATAGCGATCCGCTATGGTTATTACAGGTATCAGACGGATATTATGATTGTAACTGTTATTTTACTCGTCGCATTGGTACAGATATTACAGTTCATCGGTATGAGGTTATCTAAAAAATTAGATAAGCGTATTAGCAGGTAGAATAGTTTGTTATAAAGATTAAGGTAATTCCCCAATAGGGATTGCATAGAGAATGTCGGAGCAGATGATATTCAAGAGGAGAAAAGGAGAAAAAGTTATGAAAAAATCAATCGCATTATTAGTTGCAACTGTGTTGGCGATCGGATCTTTAACAGGATGCGGAAGTAAAGCTGATAAGCCTGCAACAGAAGAAACAAAAACAGAAGCAGTTACTACAGAAGCTGCTACAACGGAATCAGCAGGAACAGAAGAAACAACAGCTGCTGCACCGGCGGAAGAAAAGGGCACGATTAAAATTGCAGCATCAGCTACACCGCATGCCGAAATTTTAGAGGCAGCAAAGGAAATTTTAGCAGCAGAGGGCTGGACACTTGAAGTTACTGTATTTGATGATTATGTGCAACCGAACTTAGTAGTAGAAAGCGGGGATTTTGATGCGAACTATTTCCAGCATGTGCCATATCTTGATGAGTTCAATGCTGAGCAGGGTACACACCTTGTAGATGCTGGTGGTATTCACTATGAGCCATTCGGAATCTATCCGGGAAAAGAAACCGATCTTGCAAACATATCAGAAGGCGCTGTCGTTGCAGTTCCGAATGATACCACAAATGAAGCAAGAGCACTTTTGTTACTACAGGATAATGGAATCATCAAGTTAAAAGAAAATGCCGGTCTTACAGCAACGATCAATGATATAGCTGAAAATCCTAAAAATATAGAAATCAAAGAATTAGAAGCAGCACAGGTTGCCAGAGTAAAAGATGAAGTGGCATTTGTAGTATTAAATGGTAACTATGCATTGGAAGCTGGATTCAGTGTCGGAAAAGATGCAGTTGCTTATGAAAAAGCAGATTCAGAGGCAGCTAAGACATATGTAAATATCATTGCTGTAAAAGAAGGAAATGAAAAGAACGAGGGAATCGTTGCATTGGTAAATGCATTAAAATCGGATGAAATTAAAAAGTTCATAGAAGATAAATATGATGGTGCAGTAGTTCCTTTTAACTAATAAGATAAATAAAATAGTTACACGAAAATGGGCTGAAATCGGAGCAGGTACTGCTTGATTTTAGCCCTATTATCTTTAGACTTGACACAATCCCTACTAAAGCAGTATGATTAAGCGTAGAAAGTGTGAGAAGAAATTCTAAGCAGCCAAAATACAGCAGCTAAGAATTACTAAATCTCACACAGGAAGAAGCCTCTTGTGAGTCTTCTTCTCCCGGATTATTTGTGCCGTTTGTAGCGGCATGTCTGGAAGTGTGAGAAGAAACGCAATGAATAACTAAAATTGGACTACGAGGAGATATTACAGTGAGCAGATTCGATGAAATTATTGATAGAAGAAATACGAATAGTGAAAAGTATGATTTTGCAGCAGAACGCGGAAAACCTTTGGATGCTTTACCACTTTGGGTAGCAGATATGGATTTCAGGGCACCGGAGGAAGTGTTGGATGCTTTACAAAGGGCGGTTGCCCACGGAATCTTTGGGTATTCGGAAGTGAAGAGTGAATACTATCAGGTAGTTTCCGGATGGTTCAATAAGTTTTTTCAGTGGTCACCTAAAGAAGAATGGCTATTGAAGACACCGGGTGTCGTATTTGCGATTAATGCGGCCATTCGTGGATTGACCAAAGAGCGGGATGCTATTATGATTCAAACACCGGTCTATTATCCATTTGCCAATTCAATCAGAAGAAATGGCAGAGTTGTTATTGAAAATGAATTACTGTATACAGATGGACATTATGAAATGGATTTTGATGATATGGAAGCAAAAATAAAAGCATATCATGTTAAGATGCTTATTTTATGCAGTCCTCATAATCCAGTGGGACGTGTTTGGACAAGGGAGGAACTTCTAAAAGTTGCAGATATCTGTTTGCAGCATCATGTTATTATGGTATCGGACGAGATTCACTGTGACTTTACGTATGAAGGACATCCCCATACAATATTGGCAAGTCTGTCAGAGGCAGCAGCTGATCAATGTGTCATATGCACAGCACCGAGTAAGACATTTAATCTGGCAGGACTTCAGACATCCAATATATGGATTCCAAATGAATCTATCAGACGTCGGGTATACGATGCAGCATTTTATCAGACGGGGTATTGTGAGATCAACAGTCTTGGATTGGTTGCGTCCCATGCGGCTTACGAAAAGGGAGAGCAGTGGCTTTCGGAGTTAAAAGAGTATTTAAAGGAAAATCTGGAATTTGTAAGGGATTTTCTTGAGACGCGTATTCCTGGGATCCGATTAGTGGAACCGGAAGGAACCTACCTGTTATGGCTGGATTGCAGTGGACTTGCATTAAATGATTCCGAGCTTGAAGAACTCATCTTGCACAAAGCAAAGTTATGGGTGGATTCAGGAACAATGTTTGGAAGCAAAAGCGGGCAGTTTCAACGGGTCAATATTACATGTCCAAGAAGTGTTTTAAAGAAGGCTTTAGAGCAGTTAGAGGCCGCAGTGAAAGAGAATCTAAGATAGCGAGGAGGGAAACATTATGAAAATTTCAACCAGAGGAAGATATGCAGTCAGAGTCATGCTGGATCTTGCCGCCAATAATACGGGAGAGTATATTAAGGTCAAGCAGATTGCAAAGAGACAGGAAATATCGGAAAAATATTTGGAACAGATTATTGCAATATTGAATAAGGCAGGATACGTAAAAAGCGTACGCGGTGCACAAGGCGGTTACAAGATCGCAAAAGATCCTGGGCAGTATACGGTAGGAATGATATTGCGCTTGACTGAGGGCAGCTTATGTCCGGTAGCCTGTTTGGAAGATGAGACGAACGAGTGTGAGAGATGCGATACCTGCGAGACACTTACTGTTTGGAAAGAATTAAATAAGGCAATCAATAACGTTGTGGATAATGTAACCATTGCAGATTTAGTAGAAAGCCAACAGAAGCGAATGAAAACGATGAACTATATGATATGATACCAGGGTCAAAAGGTCATGTGTTTCACGCTTGCATGAAAAAGCATGACTTTGAGACCCGCAAAACATTCGAAAGTAGCCCGAATAGGGCGAATTTCGAATGTTTTTAGGATTGTGAGAGCACAAAGTGCGTAACAATCCGTAGGTATCAGGAGGTAAAATACCGTTGACCACGGCATCCTGATATAAAAATAGAAGAAAGATAAGAGCCCAAAAACAGATAGAAAAACGTTTATGTGACCGGAGTAAGACGGCCGCCATCAGGGAGTGTAATCGTTTTGCCTTTTAACCATTTACTTCCATCGTTAGATGCATCATAGTAAATCGTGTGGCCATTTGAAATAATGTTTGTTAAGGTACTGTCACTGTCAATAAGGGCTGTAACATAAGAATCAGCTGTTACGTTCCATTTAGAATCAAAATCAAGCGAGATTGTGACATCTCCGTCATTTTCCGAATTAATCGTACTGGTCAGTGTTGTTTTTGAGGTAAGCAGTAAGCTTACCGTACTGATATTATCACAGATGATATCACCTGTTAGTATCTGGTTAGCTCCTGCTAAAGTAATATTTCCTCCATTTGCCCCTTCTTTTCCCCAGTTAGTGGTATGATTGCCGGCAGCTTCAACAAGGATGCCGGATGGAAAAGAGAGTGTTGTATTGATAAGATTGATTTTAGCGTCTGTATTTGTAATGTAGAACATAGCTCCCTGGGAAGTAGTAGTGAGTCTGGAATCGGTAGCAGTAAAGACTGCCGTTCCTTGACCAGTATCGCCGGAAGTGTTTTGATAGAGCATAATGCCGTTTTCACCGGTACCAGTCAGGTCACAGTTTTTCAGAGTAATTGAATTCTTTCCTTCCACTACTGCACATTGTGAACGGATGGCAGTACCGGTCACATTGGCCGCAGTTATATTACCGGTCGAATAGATGCAGGGAGAACCTTCTCCGGCAGAATTTAAAGCAGCAGTATCAACAGTAATAGTCCCTTTGCCACGGCTTGTTGCGAGCGGGGCAGAATGTTTTCCCTCTGTTATAATCTTCAGATTCCTGCCGATTACAGTTCCACCGTAAGTAGCATCTAATCCTCTGGAAAAATTTCCTGTTGTATGAACTGTTACATCATTTACGGTGATACAGGAATCGGTTCCACTTGCAAAAATGCCATTTGTCCCCTTTGAAGAGGAGGATAGTGTTGTATCTGAGATGATAGCACTACTGCCACCGACGGCAGCAAAAATACTATTCAGTGCATAAAAATTACTTTCATCAGTATTGCTGGTATTTCCCGATTTTTCAAGTGTGGAATTTGTCAGTACCAGGCTGCCGCCATTCTTTACAAGAATGGCATTTTTGTTGCCTTCGGATGACTTGATGTCATTACTTTCACTTTTTTCACTTGTACCATTCACTTCGTAAACACCTGTTAATTCAACAGATCCGGTCTCTGATCCGCTCATATTAGCGTTGTCTTTGCGCGAATTATTACCTGCGCTTCCTATTTCATTATCATTGATATCGGATACGCTGCCATATTCATCAGTGTTACTTATGGCTTCTGTGCTTGCATTTTGTGTTGTAACAGTCTGCTTAGATGAACATCCGATAGCAGATGAGATAAGCAGGACTGCGGCACAACAGAAAGCGATTCCCTTTTTTAAATGCATATCATATTCCCTCCATCAAAATATATCAATTTTGCTGTAAAATTATGTTAATTATATTTAGTATAACAATATATGTAAAGAATATTTAAGTTGTGAAAAATGAGTGAATAAACTGTGAAACATGAACTTTCTAAGGCGCTGATGCAGATAAAAAATCAAAAAAGGTAATATTGGAAAATTATAATTAATAATTTATAATAGAATTATTATCGCTAAAATTTATTCAAGTAGGCCGGAGGATATTATGAAATTACTGGAAAAGATAAAAGAAAACAAATTTTTCAGTCTGATTTTAATATTAGAGATTATTTTTTTAATCAACCTTACTTTAGCATGCTTTCAAGAACCAAGAACAGTAACGATGCAGGCAGATGACTGGAAGGCAAGCAGTGAACTTACAGTAAAAGATTATGAGGATGGTTCCAGAGGAGTCTGCGAAATAGAAGCCACAGGGAATGTTGATGAAGAAGTGCTTCATTCTGGTAAATACTGTCTTCAGCCAGGTGCCTATAAAGTGACCGTTTCCTATAAATCTGCATGTAATCTGGAAGAACCATCCCGGAGCATTTCTGATTCAGCAGGTAAATTAGTATTATTTTCTTATAAAAATCCAAGCGCTTTATCCACTTCTACCATCCTATTAGACGATGGCTCAAATACGAGAACTTCGCGAGTATGGGTAAGATGGGGCGAGAGCCTGGATGATTTTCAGGGGAAGATTCTTTATAATGGAATCGGAGAAATGACAATAAAAAGCGTCACCATAGAAGAAGCGGAGATATGGAGAGTCATGCGAATAGTGGGTTTTGTAATCCTTTTTTTCTTTCTGGATGGCGGCTATCTATTATTTTCTCAAAATACAGTATGGAGGCTTAGAAAAGAAGAGAAATTAAAAATATGTGGTCTGGGTGGTATGATTCTGTTCACCAGCATACTTTTCCTTACAGATTCCCTTTATTATGGACATGATCTCAAGTTTCATCTGGAAAGGATCCATGCGTTGTCGGAGGCTTTTTATGACGGACAGATCCCTCACAGGATCCAGCAGAATATGTTAAATGGTTATGGATATGTGAATCCATTATTCTATGGAGAGTTCTTTTTGTCGGTACCGGCAGCGCTATATTGCATGTATGTACCATTGCAGGATTGCTACAAGATATATGCAATTATATTAAATGCAGCAACGTGCCTGATCAGTTATAAATGTTTTACCCGTATGAGTAAGGATTGCAAGATAGGAATGTTTACCGCTTTCCTTTATACTGCTTCCGCTTATCGTATGATCGACATTTTTGTGAGAGCTGATGTAGGAGAATATACAGCGATGACATTTCTTCCATTAGTAGTATATGGATTCTGGAAAATATACACGAAAGAAGATGGAGAAAAATTCAGTATGGCAGATTATCTGCCACTTGTTCTGGGCTTGAGCGGCGTCATCGAGTGTCATAATCTGACTTGTTATATGCTGCTTGTATTTATTCCGTTGTTCGTGTTACTTATGTGGAAAAAGACAGTTTGCAAGTACAGATTCGCAGCGTTGTTAAAGAGTGTACTTCTTCTTGTACTTTTAAACATTTGGTATCTATATCCGCTATTAGATTCTATGAAAATGAATATCAAGGTTACACAGCCAGGAACCATGGGCAAAATTGAAAAATACGGAGCTACTCTTTCACAATTATCAGGAGTATTTCATACGGCGGCAGGAGATTCTATCTGGGGAGGCGTGAAAGGTGAAATGCCACTTACTGTAGGGATCGGATTACTCAGTGCTTTGGTACTATATTGCTATGTTTGTATAAAAAGAGAAGAGTGGAAGCTTGCAAATAATAAGGATTATCTGGCTGCAGCAGTAGGATTTGTGCTTAGCATGTTAGCGTTATTTTTTGCTTCTATTTATTGCCCGTGGGATTCTCTGGCGGCATTAGATCCGACAATGGATCAAATAGTGGGGACCATTCAATTTTCGTGGAGATATCTTGAAATTGCAACAATTATGCTGACGGTTGTGATGCTCTTTCTGCAAAAGGTAATTCTAGAAAAAAGCGGGAGAAAAAGAGCAGATATGGCAATGCTCGGAATTGTTATATCGGTGCTTTTGTCAGAAGGACTATTTCTTGTACAATATCCGAACGAAGTAGATTATAAAAAATATTATGCAGAATCTGAATTAACAGGTTTCGATGTAGGAAGCGGCATGGAGTATATTCTCCGGAATACAGATACAGAGAAGTTAAATAGTAAGAAGATTATAAAGAGCGATGCGGTAACAACGGGAGAGCTGAGAATCATAAAGGGGGAAAGATTCCTTGAATGCCACAACACAGATAAAAAAGAGCATCATGTAGATATTCCGGTATTACATTACGATAATTATCTTGCGTTTGACCGGGCAAACGGTGAAAAAATCACTCTAAAAACGGGAAAGAATAACAGCATCCGCCTGGTAATTCCAGGGAGGTATCAGGGAACTGTTGTAATAAAATATCAAGAGCCATTTCTATGGCGTTTAACGGAGATAATATCTATACTTACTCTGGTTGGTGCAACAGGGTATATGGGATACAAAAAAAGGATAGACAAATAACGGAAAAAGCGCTATAATGACTATACAAACTAAAACAGTCAAAAAGAGGTGGAAAGAATTGCCTAAGTGTTATTCAGAACAGGAAAAAAAGTATATTGTGAATCGTTTGAAGGAAGAAGCGGCAAAGTGTCTTACTCAATACGGAATAAAGCGCACTACTGTCGATGAACTTGTAAAACGTGTAAAAATTCCAAAGGGAACATTTTATTTGTTTTACCAATCGAAAGAAATGTTGTTATTTGAGGTGATATTGGAGCAGCATGATAAGATTGAAAAACAGCTGTATGATGCACTAAGCGGTCTCAATAGTAAGACGGTTTCCTGCCAGCAGCTGACAGACTTGCTTTTTCGGTTTTATAAAGCGGCAGAAGAAATGCCAATTTTAAAAATGATGAATTCCGATGAGATAGAGATCCTGGAGAGGAAGCTTCCGGAGGATGTTTTGGCAAGGCATCTTGCACATGATAATTCTATGGTAGAGAATATATTTAGATTACTTTCCCATAAAGGAAGAGAAGAGTTAGAACCATTTAGCGCTGCTTTCAGAGAGATTTTTTTTGTAATGCTTCACAAAGAGGAATTTAGCCAGGAATATTATGATCAAGGCTTGAAATTATTGATTAAAGGTCTGGTAATGCAATTGATGAAATGATTTAGCCCGGCTATGGGTTTCTATCTGCCGTACAAATCATAAGCCTGCTCGTCAGCCTTAAAATGACTATAAAAACTAAAACAGTCAAATAGTATATGGAGGAACAATATGATTCTAGTTAAAAATTTATCTTTTAGTTACACAGACAGGCCTTTTATAAAGGACATTAATTTTTCAGTTTCCGCAGGTGAGATTTTTGGATTTTTAGGACCATCAGGTGCGGGTAAGACCACATTGCAAAAAATTTTAACAGGGCTTATTTGCACGTATCAAGGATCAGCAGCAATTGATGGTATGGAATGTAAAGGTCATAAGAAAGGTTTTTACGAAAATATCGGAGTCGATTTTGAATTTTCCACGCTTTATGAAAAGCTTACAGCAAGGCAGAACTTACAATTCTTTGCATCCTTATATACAAGACAGCCAATGTCCAACTTAGCACTTCTTGAAGCAGTCGGATTACAGAACGACGCAGATAAAAGAGTTTCAGACTATTCAAAGGGCATGAAATCCCGTCTTAATTTTATAAAGGCTCTGCTGCATGATCCGGCAATCCTGTTTCTGGATGAGCCGACGAGCGGACTTGATCCGACCAATAGCAGAATGATGAAAGATATGATTCTGGCGGAGAAGAAAAAAGGGAAAACGATTATTTTGACGACCCACAATATGCTTGATGCAACGGAACTTTGTGACAAAGTGGCATTTATCGTAAATGGAGAGATTTGTGCGCTAGACACCCCTCATAATCTAATAATGTCAAAGGGTGCTGCGGCTGTGAAATACACTTACCTTGATAATGGGGAACAAACTGCAGAATGTCTGCTGTCAAAAATATCGGAAGATGTGAAACTGCAGAATATAATAAAGAACAATCAGTTATTATCCATTCACAGCGGAGAACCTACCTTGAATGATATTTTTATTGAACTTACGGGGAGGACATTGCAATGAGATTACGAAATCTAATTCTTGGAGATGTTCGTTTTCAAGTGAAATATGGGTTTTATTTTGTCTATATTGTTCTAACTACTTTTTATATTGCTTTGTTATTTGCATTTCCAGTTCAGTGGCGGGAAAAAGCAGCTGCAATTATGATTTTTTCAGATCCGGCAGCTATGGGTCTGTTCTTTATGGGGGCAATCGTATTGTTAGAAAAGAGTCAGAGAGTTATTGATTCACTTACGGTCTCTCCTGTTACGGTTATGGAATATATCATGTCAAAGGTAATATCACTTTCTATTATTTCTGTTATAGTTGCATTGGTACTGGCATTTGCAGCAGGAGAGAGAAACCTGCTACTGGTATTCATCGGGACTATGCTCACTTCCGTAATTTTTTCTTTAATCGGCCTGATTGCTGCGACAAAGATAGGAAGCCTGAATCAATTCTTTATGGTAATTATTCCGATCGAGATTATTTGTTTTGTACCGGCACTGCTTTCTTTATTCGGATATAGGCATAGTGTCCTCAGATGGTACCCGGTGTGCCTTTGTTTAGGAATGATTACGGATGGGAACGAAAGTACTTTTTCTGCAATTTTATTGATACTTTCCATGGTTTTTATTCTATTTATAATTGCGTATCGCAGTGTATCTAGGATGTGGAAAAGTGTGGGAGGGGCAAAACTATGAAATCTATAATGTCGAGTTTTAAGCAAATGCTTCGCTGTGTAAGGCATGATGGAATGCTATTCATGTCCTGTATCGTTCCTCTGCTTTGTGGCAGTTTCTTTCAGTATGGTATTCCTTTGGCTGAAAAACTGCTGACCGGTTATTTTAAGAGGGTAGAGATTCTATTGCCCTATTTTGCCATGTTTGATTTATTGCTTTTTGTGACAACACCTATGATGTTCAGCTTTGTGGCGGCTATGGTCATATTGGAAGAAATTGACGTACACATATCCGGCTATCTGGCGGTAACACCTCTGGGAAGGCGTGGTTATCTGATGTCTAGGATTGGAATACCGGCGTTACTCTCATTTGTAATTACCTTAGTAGTAATAAGCATTTTTAGTTTAACATCCACTGCTTTAGGAACTTTGCTGGTAATAGACTTTGTCGGAACAGCGCAGGGCCTGATGATTGCCTTGATGATCGTTTCTTTTTCAAGCAATAAATTAGAAGGTATGGCGGTGACCAAGTTATCCTCCCTTATGGTGCTAGGATGTATGGTACCATTCTTCCTAACAGGAAATATCGAATACGTGGCATCATTTTTACCTGGTTTCTGGATGGCTAAGATAATGCAGAAATGTGACCTGATAAATGTGTTTGCGGGATTCCTTACATCATTATTATGGATCATCTGTCTATCAAAAAAGTTTTACCAAAAAATATCTATATAAATTGTATTTTCGTTGAATCTTACAAAATGATTTCGTATAATATAAATCTGTGGGAAGGCAAAATATTTTGAATGGATAAATGCCTGACGGATCCTAAAAGAATTGAAAAATAAAAAGAAGTAGGAGATAGATTATAATGAAGCGAATCATAATTTTAACAATATCAGCATTATCAATAATGATTATATGCAGTGCATGTGAAAAGAAGACGGAAGTAGTTAAGGAAATGACTACTGATGTTTCGGAAGAGGCCGCTTTGCAGTCCGTGGAACCGATAAGCGAAGATGTTATTGCCACGGAAAGTGATGATAATGCAAATGACATCCCTATTATACTGGATGCTCCTCCGTTTCAGTACTATTTGTCTGATAAGTCGAATGTGAAAGAAAAGCATCCGTTACAATTAAAATTGATATCAAGTACACCTAATGAGATTATAGATGACGATAAATGGTTCGTGAATAATGAACTTGACTATAAATCATATGAGGTACCGGATTCATTTCAGAGTACTGCGGGCAATTTACCAGAAGGAATTGCGGATAGGTATGGTGACTTGGTCATCACATCTGCATTTTATGATGATTCCTATATTTATTGCATATATGGTACAGATTTTGCAGAAGGCCATCTGTTAAATATCTATGATACAGCTTCCCTGAAAATCATGTACTCATTAGATTTTTTTAACTATGGCTATTCTCCGGAATACGTTAAAGAGGACTATGATTACATCCAGCAAAAAATTACCTGGGCAGCAATAAAGGATGATATCTTATATATTTCAAACAGCCATAATACCTATGCCGAAAGCTCTTATAATAAAAATGCTTATATCACAGCCATTGATCTGACCGATATGAGCATATTGTGGAGAACGGAGGCTTTGGTAGACAATGCATATAACTTTGAGATAATTGATGATGCTATTATATGCGGATATGGATTTACCAATGAACCTGATTATCTGTATCAGATAGATATTTCCAGTGGAGAAGTCATGGATAAAATTCCGTTAAAGTCAGCTGCATCCTATATCATCAAAAAAGACAATGTGTTATATGTGCGTACCTATAATATGGATTATGAGTTTGAAATTATTTCTTAAATTGCTGGCCGCCAGTGGCGGCATGTCGTGAAGTGTGATCCGGATCTAGCAAGAAAAGAAGATACCCCGCATAGATACATTTTCATAATGATACATATAATAGAATAGAAAAATATCATAGGGAAGATAGTATGGACTTTAAAGATAGTGAAACCTATAAGAATCTGCAAAAAGCATATGATACAGAACGTCTGGCTAGTACGAAGTACAGAATATATGCAGATAAGGCAAGAATTGATGGGTACCAGGTGATTGGAGAGACTTATGATGAATTTTCTCATAATGAAAAAGAACATGCAATAATTTGGCTAAGGGCGTTGAATGATGGTGTATTGCCAAGTACATTAGAAAATCTGGAGGAATCGTTACGCGGAGAAACATATGAATCAACAAGATTATATACTACTTATGCCGAACAAGCAATGACAGAAGGTTATACGGAAATTGCAAGATTATTTCGTGAAGTTGCTATTATCGAACAATATCAGAATTTTCGTTTTGAGAAGTTTTCTATTGAGTTGGCAGAGGGAAGGTTATTCTGCAGGGAAAGAAGTACGATATGGATATGTATGAATTGCGGACAGCTGGTTTATGGTGAGTGTGCACCGGAAATATGTTCTGTATGTGGCTATCCGCGGGCATTTTATAAACAGAATTGTGAAACTTATTAGAAGGAAGCTAAAACCTTACTGTTTTTGTTTTTTGCTATCTGCAGCCGAGTCTTCCGTCATAATAACTCTGTTAGGCAAATCTTCTTTTGGGATATTGTCAACATCATCTTCATTTAGTAACGGATCACCATTAGGTATTGTCTTTATAGGTATATTATTCATATATTTATTTTCCATAAGCACCATCCTTTCTATCACTTAGTATAAGCATATAGTAGATAAATATACGAAGTTTTAGCTATTAAATTTTTACGTTATGGGAATTATAGTATTGCTTTACAGTGACATTCTGATCCTTAGAGTAAAAAACGGCTCTGGCATAAGCCAGAGCCGAATATATTAGCCGTTTCTGAAACATTTACGTAATATTTCTAATAAATCGCTACAGTTAAATGAATAATACATAATGTAGTCCTCCTTTAAATTAGGTGTATTAACTAGGTACAAATGAATTGTAACAATTTTGTAACATTTGCGCAATAGGAGCATAATGGAAAATATGGAAATACAATTTTTTAGATACCTTAATTCATTTTATACGTATATTAAATAAAAAGAAAAAAGGCATTAAATGAAATTTATTAAAATTAATTTTGAGTATTCACAGGATATAACGGTTATTAACAAAGAGCAATTTGAAGCACACATGAGGTTGTATGAAGGATACATTAATAAGATGAATGAAATTGATCAACTGCTTTTAGAAAGAGATGATCTGGATAAGGCTAATGCAACATATAGTAAGTACAGAGGGATTAAAAGAGGCGAGACATTCGCATTAAATGGTGTCATTCTTCATGAACTTTATTTCGAAAATATTGGTAATGGTCAAAAACAACCGAATGAGATATTGCAAAGATATATGATCCGGGATTTCGGTGGATTCGAAGATTGGAAAAAACAATTTGTAGCAACAGCAAAAGCCAGCAGAGGATGGGCCGTATTAGCTTATGACTGGCGTTCCTATTGTTTTAGAAATATCAGCTTAGATGCGCATGATTTGGGCAATATCGCCCTAGCTACACCAATATTAGTATTAGATATGTACGAACATGCATATTTTCTTCAGTATGCAGACAAAAAAGATGTTTATATTAATAATTTTATGAAGAATATTGATTGGACAGTTGTAAGTAAACGTTTCTATCCTAACTAGCATACTAATAGTAGTACTTGTTAAAAGGGGAGGGAATCAACTCCCCCCCGGTCCATCCTTACGAGGACGACTAGATGCTGGCAATGGTTCTACAGAAGATTCGCCATCTTGCGGTGGAAGATCAACTTCAGGGATATTGCCGTCATCGTACTCATTTTGTGGTCTCGGATTTTCTTTACCATCTTTTAACATGTATACACCACCTTTCATAAATTATTATGAACATAATTATGGAAAATTATGTATTAATTTTTTTAATAAATGAAAGCCAGTAATTTACTTATTGTGGCCGAAAAGTAAACACAATATATATATTTTAGAATAAACTGAATACAGAAGAGGATTTCATATCATGTAAGGAGGTTTATTTAGTTTATATGGATAATACTATTTTTGGCAGAGAAGCCAATCCGATTGTTGGAATCCCTTATAAAAATATAAACTGGGAAGAGATTCCGGGACAGCCGTTTGGTTCAGCTGCCCAGTTTAATTTATTTGTATTCGGGGATGCTAATAATATTGTTGATGTTGAAGGGGCTATGGCTGTAGGGGGAAGTTTTTATAGCCCAAGAAGTTTGAGCGTAGGCTTTGAAAGAGAAAAAGGTCAGGTACCGATTGCATATTCACCTGACTTAGTAAGATATTTAGTTGGAGAAATTATTTCAATGAAAGGACCATTGGTAGTGACAGGGCACGCGGTTTCGGGAGGGAACTTTAGTGCGAATCCGGGCAGCACTTATTATCTCGGGAAAAGTAATTTCATTGATCAACCTGAAGAATTGCAAGATTTATACCAGGCAAATGGGGGAAGTCCTTATTGGGCCCCAAGTGATAAAGGAGATTATTATATGATCCCCAGTTATGATGTTCCGCGCATTATTCCCGCATCCAGAATAGCCGTAAATCTTCCGCTTTTCTTCCAAAATGCCAGAAGAAGTATAGAAACGTTTCAGGATTGTATAGAAGGATTGAACGCGAATGGAACGGTCACCAGTAATTCTTATGAGTGGGTCTTAACTGGAAATGATCCAAGGCAAAATATTTTTACACTTGATACAAGACCAAACGGTCTGCTAAATAAAGGGATTCGATTTAACATACCGCAGGGCAGCATAGCGATCGTAAGATTACAGACCGGTCCACATGCGCATTTACAATATGGTCTATATGGTGAAGAACGCCTTGCTAATCATATTCTCTATGTATTTGAAGATGCTACGAATATTCATATGGAAAAATCTTCCGATATCTGGGGAAGTATCTTAGCACCGCAGGCCATGTTCCATGGGCATCCTACGGGCGGCCGCGTTAGCGGAAATGCCGTTTTAGGTGGTTTTGCAGTAAATCCAAATAGTGGATTTGAATTTCACCTATATCCATTCGTGGGTGGTGTCGATTGTATGGATCGCATGCCATTACCGGTCGTACCAGAAATAGTTCCGGCTCCAGAGGATGCGGTATTGCCTGAAGTCGAGACTCCTATGCCGATGCCGGAAACAGTTTCCTGCCCGGTATGTCCGGAAATAATGCCATGCCCTGCATGTCCGGAAGCAGTACCATGCCCAGTGCCACCACCATGTCCAGTGCCGCCACCATGTCCAGTGTGCCCGGAAGCAAAGCCATGCCCCGTGCCGCCACCATGTCCAGCATGCCCGGAAATAAAGGCATGTCCCGTGCCGCCACCATGTCCGGAAATAATACCATGTCCGCTTCCGCCACCATGTCCACCGTGTCCAGCATGTCCGGAGGCAGAGTCATGTCCAGTGCCACTACCATGTCCAGTATGTCCTGAAATACTACCTTGCCCGAAACAAAGGCCATGTCCTGTATGTCCGGAACTTCAACCATGTCCGGTATGTCCAAAATGTCCTGAAAATGAAACAGAGTATGTTCCCGTTCCCATTCCAGTTCCTGTTCCGGTGAGAACGATACCGATCTGTCCGGTCTGCAGAGAATGTTTAATTACACCGGGTATCATTGCAGGCTGCATCTTGGGATGTGATTGCTGTAGAAATCATGAATGGGATGTTATGCTGTATCGGATGGTAGATGATAGGAAAAAACTTGTTGACTGTATCACAATATGTCATTTAGGATGTTTCCGATTTGATGTAGATTATGATGGAACTTATATATTAAAAATATGTCCAATAAAGAGAAATTGTTATTTACTTACATGCAGACCAGAAGTTACATTCAAAAATATCGGAGTAGCAAATTTTACGCTTGAATGAACTTAAAATAAGAGAAAGCGCTACTATAAAAATGAGTATTGCGATCGACACATTAAAAAAGCGCTGTAAACTACGTCAGTTGTTAGTTTATAGCGTTTTTCCACGAATCTTTATGGAAAAGTTCTCTGAACTTCGTTATATACATTCTATGTTATAAACTTATCCGGATTTGGAATAATGATAAATAATAGTGATATCAATTTGTTGATACACATAAATTATATAAAAGTATGATGTTGGGGTTTGTATGCAGAGAAATAGATGGAAGGGAGTTGTGTCGGTCGGCACTATCATGCTTATACTCAGTGCGCTATTATATATTCCGCAGACGGTTAGTGTAAGTAATAGTGTAGATGGGAGAGAACTTCCGATTTATTGTGTAGAAACAGATAAAAAGCAGGTCGCACTTTCTTTTGATGCGGCGTGGGGTGCGTATCTACTGTGCAATGAAAAAACAAAAGTGGCAGTTGCGAATACAATTTCAAAGTGATATGAGGAATAGGTCTTGTAATAGGCTTATTTTTTTAGTTCTAAAGCATGATTGTTTATGGTATTATAGTTGCAATATTTTTATGATAATAATTTGTACAAGGAGGCAGGATTATGAAAATTGAAACAGAAAGATTATATATCCGATATTTTGGGGAATCAGATAGCAGTGATTTATTTGATTATTTAGTAAAAGAGGATGTTGTGAGATACGAACCATATGCTCCCTTCTCATATGACGAAGCAATACAGGAAGCAAAGCGCCGTGCAGAGGATAAGAATTTCTATGCAGTAGCCCTTAAAATCGGAAAAGTGATTGGAAATCTGTATCTGGCGAAAAGGGATTTTGATACATGGGAACTGGGATATGTATTTAACAGTGATTTTTGGGGAAAAGGATATGCCTTCGAAAGTGCCAGAGCACTGATCACAAATGCATTTGAAAATTGGGGAGCAAGAAGAATTGTAGCCATGTGTAATCCTTTGAATGAGCCTTCCTGGAAATTACTCGAACATTTGACTTTTAGACGTGAAGGGACACTCCGCAGGAATATTTATTTTTCTACTGATGATAGTGGAAATCCCATCTGGCAGGATACCTATGAATATGGGTTACTGAAAGAAGAATGGAATATGGCAATGGATAGAAATTCATTGGTGGAAATAATAAAAGACCAGACGTATCGTGCTTTCTGGGAAGTAAAAAATGTAATCGATTGTGTCCCAGATGAGTTATGGAATAAAGAATATTGTAATATGCCTTGCTGGAAACATATTTACCATATGCTCCATTCCCTGGATCGATGGTTCATCAATCCAAGAGATAAAGCGTATATAGAACCGGAGATACATGAGAAGGATTTAAATAATCTCAATGTAAAGTCAAATAAAAGTCTTTCCAGAGAAGAAATAAATCATTATTTAACGAATACGGAATCAAAGATCAAAGCATATCTCTCTCATTTAACAGATAATCAACTGCTGCATACTCCGCCGGACTGCGAGTATCATAAATTTACTTTGATTTTATCGCAGTTCAGACATTTACATAGTCATATGGGAATGATAATGGGCTTTCTCATTGATGATAAAGGTTTATGGCCAAGAGTGCTGGGATTGGAGAATCCTTTTCCGGTCGGAGAATACAGTAAATACATGTGAGTAGGATGTTGAAAGCGTGTTTCTCATAGTTAACAAGGTTTATCTTTATAGCACCAGAACCAATCCATACAGCCTAGATTATTTGACTGAGGATCATGAATACGTTCTTGCATCTGTTCATATGTGCGAGGAGGAGGAACCATTGCAGGATTGCCAGGTGTCCAGTTTGCCGGAGTTACGACACTGCATCTGTCGGTAGTCTGAAGAGCATCTAACAGACGCAGTATTTCGGATATGTTCCTACCGTTCGTTAAAGGATAAATAAGAATTGCACGAATGATCTGATCGGGGTCAATAAAATAGACATTGCGGACAGTCTCTTGTTTAGCAACATCGGGAGCTATCATACCATAAAGGTTTGCAACATCAGCCATGCGGTCTGCAATGACAGGGAATGGAATTTGAATTCCTGTCAATGTATAGATCTGATTCACCCATGCCAAGTGAGAAGGGTTACTGTCGATACTAAGTCCTATCAATTTTGTATTTAGGGATTCAAACTGATCATTTGCTTGTGCAAAAGCAATAAATTCAGTAGTACATACGGGCGTAAAGTCACCTGGGTGGGAAAACAGTATGACCCAGTGACCTTTGTAATCGGATAATTTTATTGGTCCGAATGTAGTCATAGCGGTAAAATCAGGGGCTTTCATACCAATACTTATATTCATAAAATACCTTATAAATAGTTTATATTAGTATATGCTTGTTGTTTGGCTGGTTGCCTGCGTAAACGAGATAAATTGGCAAGCCGGTCAATTGTCATAAAAATATAACAGGCATAGATCAGCCCTGTTATGGATGTTAAATAGAATTATTATTGGAAATAGCTTCCAATGCTGCCCCCCGGGCATGGATCAGGGTCGTATCAAAGAGAGGAACACTGGTATCTTTTTGATTGACCAGAAGCCCGATCTCTGTACATCCAAGTACGATGCCTTTTGCTCCACACTTATGTAAATCGGCAATGATCCGTAAAGACTCTTCATGCGATGTCTCGGATATGATACCAAGACAGAGTTCATTATAAATCACAGAATTGATAAATTCCATATCATTATCTGGTGGAATGATGACGCTGATTCCATGATCCATCAGTACCTGTTTATAAAAGTCTTGTTGCATAGTATATTTGGTACCTAACAGACCGACCGTGGTAATTCCGGACTTCTTTAATTCTTTTGCAGTGATTTCTGCAATATGGAATACCGGAATATTGATAGAGTTTCTTATTTCAGGTACTACTTTATGCATTGTGTTAGTGCAAATAACAACAAAGGCAGCCCTGGCTTTTTCCAATGCCTGTGCTGCCTCTGCCAATATTACAGCACTTTTTTTCCAATCCCCATTAGACTGACATTCTTCGATTTCCTGAAAATCTACACTGTAAAGAACACATTTAGCGGAATGGAGTCCACCTAGTTCATTCTTAATCGTTTCATTAATAATACGATAATAAGTAACGGTACTTTCCCAGCTCATTCCGCCAATTAAACCAATTGTTTTCATAACAACAGCCTCCTTTTTTTTGTAGTATAGCATTGTCAGCAGAATCAGGACAACAATTCAATTGTATGGAGGACAATATTGACTTGGTGAAAAAATGAAAGAAATTTGAAAGAATAAAATCTAAAATAATAAAGTATTTCTTTTTATAATAAAAAATAATAAATAAAAGGAAATGTAAGAAAGGGAAAAAGAAATGAAAAAATGGCACAAAGTATTCATTGGATCGGGAGTCCTTATATGTATGATTCTTATGCTGGCAAGATTAAGTGTAATCTCGGCTACTTCAAAAAAACAGGATGAGACGATAGAAGTTTATATTGAAAGACACCCACAGACAGTTGGAAGCGCGACTGTAGTAGACAAGATGCCTGAAGTGAGTGAATTTGGTTCCCATGATCTTCGTTATGCAGATATATCAAAGTGTGATCTGACAAAAGAAAAGGATGCTCTTTTCAAATCTGATTTTAGTAGTATTACTGTCTGGCCGGAAAAACTTCCAGATGACTTTGAGCCGGATAAAATCATGGAAGTATATAAGAATCCAGGATTAAAGATAAGAAATCTTCATCAAAAAGGTATCACAGGAAAAGGGGTAGGGATTGCGATCATTGATCAGACATTATTAGTGGATCACGTGGAATACAAAAATCAGTTGAAATACTATAAAGAAGGAAAGAGAGCAGATAGTATTCCTGCTGAAATTCATGGTGCGGCAGTTGCCTCCATTGCAGTTGGAAAAACAACCGGAGTAGCACCCGATGCAGATCTATACTTTTTTGCAGAGAGTTTTATGCAAGAAGATATACAGGTATCGGTAGCAAATGATATCTTACAAGTACTTGCATTAAATAAAAGGCTGCCGGAGGATAAAAAAATCAGAGTGATCTCTCTTTCGTGGGGATGTGAGGATAAGAAAAAAGAAGGCTATGATGAGTATATGAAAGCATTAAAAAAAGCCAAGGGGGAGGGTGTATTTGTCATATCTACTTCAATAGGAGGCAGAGAAGATATGCAAGGAGAAGAACTCAATTATATGGGGTTAGGACGAAAAGCATTGTCTGATCCTGATGATTATACCTCCTATATCCATCCAAATTGGGGAAATGCAGAGGAAGGGTTTGGTTTTGGCCCAGAAACATTATGTGCGCCAATGGATAATATGTGTATTGCTGCACCGACAGGAAATAGTGATTATGCAGTCTATAGTGTTGGCGGTCTAAGCTGGACGACCCCGTATCTGGCAGGCGTATATGCACTTGCCTGCCAGGTAAGACCGGATATTACCTATAAAGAATTTTGGGAAGCTGCAATGAATACAGCGATATCAAATAAAACCGATTATAATGGAAAGCATTATGAAATTTCTAAAATAATAAATCCGGAAGGAATTATGGAAGCATTACAAAAATAGTGCTTGAACGCTTTTATAAAAAATAAAGGGTAGATCTGTTAAAAGATTATTGCAGATGAAGAATACACTCTAGAGGAGGGAATCTTGCATCATGAAGAGGGGTTCGATCTGCTCCCAGCCAATATTGAACTATCTGGAGTGGAGATGATCTTATTTAAAGTTAAGACTAGTCAAGGTGATATTCCAGGGCAGGAAAGCATTGAAACATTGGAAGAAGGGAAATATATGCAGGAAAGTCATATTGTTTAGTTTTATTATCACTTTAAACGTTTATTAATTTCGTTATCTTAATACTATTAAAAATATACAGAAATATTTCAGCGAAATCTATTGACATACAGAAATAAATCAGTATAATACTAGATATAACACAGAAAGTATTCAGCAATTCATATTATTCACTTATACATAATTTGTTACGGGCCCAACAAAAAAAGATAAGTGATATATTGAGTAATAATTTGATGACTATTTTTTGTGAAAATTAAAAAGAGAAAGGAATTAATAAATATGAAAAAAGGTTTTGATGCAGTAAATTTACATGGGTGTCTCAGTGGAATCATTGCTACACCTGCAATTGGAGAAAACGGAAATTGGTTTTTAGGAAATGATGATACTGGAGTTAGCGCTGAAGGTAAAACAGGACCAGCAGGACCGCAGGGTGAAAAAGGCGATCAAGGAATTCAAGGAGAAAAAGGCGATCCGGGTGAAAAAGGAGAAAAGGGTGATAAAGGTGAGGATGCAGACAGTAGCAAATTAGAACGATTAGGTAATGCGGTAGATACAATAAACCAGAGTTTAAATACACTTTTTATACCATTTTCTACTCAAATTTCTGCAAGTACATCAGATAGTAGAACGATTGGATATACAGGTGCAAAAGATTTAACGAGCGCAATTACACCTTTAATCCCTAGCGGATACAAAGCGTGGGGAAGCATACCTATTGGTGCGCATCAATGGGATGATGCCAATATAGTAGGCATTTTAGGAAAACAGGCTTTCAGCGGTGTATTAGCTACTGTTAATGGCAAAATGCAAACATCATATGATTGTTATTTTGTATTGGTATGCAAACCAAATAACTAAGTTTATAGATGATTAGAATATACCAAATACTTTTATGCTAGCGTTTGTCGTTCCGATAGCTTCCCGTTGTATAAAATTAAAAGTAGAGGTTGTAGGAAACTGAACGCCTGCGGTTATGTAATGCGTTGAAGTGATCCTTAGTGTAACATGTTGTGTTGCAACTGCACCGCCACTTATATTAATTAAAAGAGATTTAACTGATTGAATATTTTGTACTTCATTAAAATTTACACCCGATGGGTCAGCGTCTATTATAATAAGCAAGAAATTAAAACTGTTTATTGATTTGCTTAGTACATTATTAAATGACCATGCTTTTTGACCATATAAAGTACCTTCAAATATTTTTTCGAAATTATTTAAACTCTGGTTTAATATACAAGCTATACTTTTTATATTAATATTTTTACTTAGAGAGAGATGCCTCATATTGAGACATCTCTTTCTGGTTCTGACCATAATCGGCACTTATTATTTCTATATAACATCATAAGGAGCAAAGTTTTGATAAAATTATATGATGATCAGCCAAATGGAAGATACGTTATTGATTTATAACATGATCTATATTCAAACGTATTAGAATTAATGCTTCAAAAGAATTTTCATGTGAAGAGTATTTTAAAACAGATAAAAATAACGATATTAGTAGATTATTGGGTTGACTGTTTGTTAATCCAAAATTAGATATTTTTAAATAATGAGCCTTTAGGAGATACATAATTATGTGTCTTTTTTTATTGCAATCAAGGGGGACAAACAAATGGGAAACAGATATTCAAGGGAAGATTTCCAGAACAGTAAATTTTATCAATTACCCAAAGAGCTGTTTTGTGGAAATTATAGGAGCGTGAGCAACAACGAGAGAGTATTATATTCCATCCTAAAAGATCGTTTTGAACTTTCTATCAAAGATGAATGGCTTGATGCAGATAATAATATTTATTTTTATTTTCAACAGGATAGTCTTACAGAAGAGTGTTGTATGAGTTTGCGTACGGTGCAACGTATCTCTGCCTAAAATTTACGCTATCATAAATAAAAAAAACATTGTTTTTTAAAAAAAATTGTGCTAATATAACAAAAGACTAGTTCATACATATATTTTGCGCGAAAGATATATGGTTGATAGGGTTGTTACTGGTAAAGCAGGCAAAGCCTAAGCAAGTATAATAATTTATCTTATGATAAGTTTTTATACTTGTTTAGGCTTTTTTGATTATATGGCCCTATTAAGAAAGGAGATTTGCTGTGCGGATCAAACGTGTGTTTAACAACAATACTATATTAGCATATAAAGACTCGAGTGAAGTTGTTATATTCGGAAAAGGGATTGGCTTTGGAAAGAAACATGGTGATGAAGTTGATAACAAAAAAATTGAAAAAGTATTTGTGACCAATGAGAATCATTTATCCAGTTTTAAGACCTTATTTGAAGAAGTATCAACGGAATATGCTGATTTGACTTTTCGTATTGTAAAGCAAGCAGAATCAGATCTAAATATTGAATTTATAAGCAGCACATATATAGCAATATTAGATCATATTAATTATGCACTCATACGTGCAAAAGAAGGTTTATTTGTAACAAATCCTTTATTATGGGAAATTAAACGAACCTATGTTAAGGAGTATAACGCAGCGTTAAAAACTTTAAAGATAATAAAAGAAGAAACAGGTATTAAGCTGCCGCCAGATGAAGCAGGAACAATTGCAATTCATTTTTTGAATGCGCAAGATTCCAAGATGCAATTAAGCACATCTTATCATGCAGTAGAAATCATTCAATCGATTATTAAAATTATTCAGTTTCATTTTCAAGTGGAATTTAATGAAGATGATATTAATTATAGCCGATTAATGACACATCTTAGATATTTTATTACAGGACTTATGACAGATTGTCGAAAATCGGCTGGGTTGGATGAAGGATTTATTTTTAATCAGATAAGATTGCAATATCCAGATGTATATGATTGTGCCTTAAAAATCAGACAATTTGTACAAAATAAACTAGATAAAGAAGTAAGTGATGAGGAGTTATTGTATCTTATGCTTCATATCCAACGAGTCATCAAAGAGGAAAAATAAAAAAGGTTAGTCAAAATTTATATTTATTAAGTAAAGCATATAGTCCTTGGAGAGGGACTATAAAAACTACTACTATGTAATTCAAGGAGAATAGTAGTCATGAAAAGTTATGAAAATTTATGTAATCAAATAGTAGATGCTATTGGTGGTGTGGAAAATATTGAAAGTGTAACACATTGCGCAACTAGATTACGTTTTGCACTTAAAAATAAAAATCTTGCGAATAAAGCAAAAGTAGAATCTATTTCAGGTGTTTTAGGAACACAAATCGGTGCTGGAACATATCAGGTTTTAATTGGAACACATGTTGTTGATGCGTATGAAGATTTGGTGCAGATTCCTGGAATAGAAGCAAAAGGTAAAGTGACGGAAGATGGTGGAGAAATGAGTAAGGAAAAGCTTAATTTATTCGATCGTTTTACAAGAATGATGTCAGCCGTATATTCGCCATATATACCGATTCTAGCAACAGGAGGTATTGCAAGTGGTATTGTCGGATTACTTGCAAATTTAGGAGTCTTATCAACAGAGAGTCTGACATATCAGACATTTTACTCAATTTTCTACTCATTGATTTATTTCTTTCCGATTTTACTTGCATTTACAGCAGCAAAGCATTTTAAATGTAACCAGTACGTAGCAGCGGTTCTTGGTGCTGCTATCATGTATCCTGGAGTATCTGATTTGCTTGTAGCTGGTGAAAATGCTAAATTATTTGGAATTTCATTTCCGGCATACAATTTCGCAAGTTCATTTGTACCAATTTTATTAGCAGTATTCTGTATGAGCTTCTTTGAAAAATGGTTAAAGAAAGTTGTACCAAAGGCAGCTCAGTTTATCATTGTTCCAGCATTATGTTTAAGCGTATTTGTTCCATTGACCATTATGATATTTGGGCCGGTTGGAAGTGTAATTGCAAATTCTATTAAATACATTTACCTAGCGATTATGAATTATCATATTTTTAGTGGTATTTTTCTTGGTGCATTCTTTAGCTTAATTATATTACTTGGTATGCATTGGGCTATTACACCGATTATGCTTGGTATCTTAGGTGACCAAGGCTATGAATATGGATTAGCTGCAGGTGGAATGGGAAATTACGCAATCCTTGGTATTTGTTTAGCAGTACTATTATTTGCTAAGAATAAAGAATTACAGGCAACAGCAGGTTCTGCTTCCTTTACATTAGCACTTTGTGGTATTTCAGAGCCATGTTTATATGGCGTTATCTTAAAAGATAAGAGATTTATTGGCATTATGTGCTTTGCAGGAGCATGTGGCGGATTGTTGTGTTCACTCTTTGACGTTGCAGCTGTTAACTTTGCTTATGCTGGAATCTTATCATTTGGTGCATGGCTGAGTATTCCACATTTGGCTGGTTATATTATTTCTATTTTTACATCTATTCTTCTTGGGTTTGCACTTACATTTGTTGCACTAAAGGCTACTAACAGAAAAAAAGCTTAAGTCCAAGTGTAGAAGATGACAAAATCCATGCAGTAGTTGATGGCAGATTGAGTGATCTAAAAGAAGTCGGTGATGGGATTTTTTCCTCTGGTATTATGGGAGAGGGTGTTGCAATCATTCCTTTCGATCGTGTGATTTATGCTCCTTGTGACGGTTATGTATCCGTTGTATATCAAACAAAACATGCAATTGGTATGATAAATAAGCAAGGAGTAGAAATCCTAATACATTTAGGGATTAATACAGTGCGCTTGGACGGTAAATATTTTGAAACATTCATTAATAGTCACGAAGAAATTGTTAGAGGTCAAAAACTAGCTTATTTCGAGTATGATAAAATTAGAAGTGAAGGATACAATCCATGCGTACTTTTGATTGTAACAAATAAAAATCATAAAATTTGCCAGATTTTAGAAAACAAACAAGTCAGTATAAATGATACAGTCATTGTTATGAAATAGAGGAAACAAATAAATTTTGTTTCTTCTATTTTAAAGAAAGGAATACCATATGGAATTAGAATATTTATTTAAGCCAATTAAAATCAATAGAATGATGGTAAAAAATCGTATTGTGGCTGCACCAGTTGGAGATACATTTGAAGAAAAAGCGCTCGGAGGAGCTGGAATTGTCATTGCAGGGCATGCAATTGTAGATTATGGCAGATCAAGCTTTGCGAGTGCAGATGAAAAAGACATTTTTTCTAAGTATGAAGTAGAAAAAACAGTAGAACGTATTCGTAAAATTCACGCAGGAGGAGCAAAAGCTTCGATTGAATTATTTCATGGAGGACTTTATGCACGTGTAAAAGAATATGCAATTGGTCCCAATGACGAAACAAGGAGTGATGGGATACAAGTAAAAGCGATGGATGAAGCATTGATGCAGGAAGTCTGTAAAGCTTATGCGGATACAGCAAAAAATGCAAGTGATGTAGGATTTGATATGGTTTTTTTGCATTTTGGACATGGCTGGCTTCCAGCTCAGTTTTTATCCCCTCTTTTTAATAAAAGGACAGATGAATATGGAGGATCACTAGAAAACAGAATGCGTTTTCCAAAAATGATATTGAAAGCGATTCGTGATGCAGTTGGTCCGTTTTTTCCGATTGATATGAGAATAAGTGCATATGAATGGGTAGACGGCTCAATCGAGTTTGAAGATGTAAAAGCATTTATCGAAGAAGTAGAAAGTCTAATTGATACGGTTCAAATCTCCGCAGGTCTTGATATCAATCATGAAGGAAATGTGCATTGTATCACTACAAATTTTGTAGATCATATGCCAAACCTAGAGTGGGCAGCAAAAGTAAAGGAATCAGTAAGTATACCAGTATCTGTTGTCGGCGCTGTATCGCCAAAAGAAGCGAATCAGATTGTTAAAGATAAAAAAGTTGATATGGTTGCATTTGGAAGGGCATTTATTGCAGATCCATCATGGCCAAACAAAGCATTGAATGATCATGCAGAGGATATTTCACCATGTCTTCGCTGCCTGCAATGTTATCATATCGCAACGAATCATCGAAATGTTGGATGTTCTGTGAATCCACGATTTATGAATGAAGAATTTATTCCAAAAGAGGTTACACAAGCAAAAGATAAGAAAAAGGTTGTAGTTGTTGGGGGAGGCCCTGGTGGAATAAAAGCAGCATTGACGGCAGATAAAAGAGGCCATCAAGTCATACTTCTAGAAAAAAGTGACTCATTAGGCGGTCAATTAAAATATATTGCAAAAGAATACTTTAAAATTGACATTAAAGATTACTTACAATATTTACTTACACAGATAGAAAAGAGTGACGTTGAAGTTAAGTTAAACTGCACTGCTACGCCTGAAATGGTAAAAGATTTGCAGCCAGATGCACTGATTATTGCAGTTGGAGCAACAGAAAGTACACCACCAATAAAAGGAATGGAACAAGAACATGTTATGCATGGAACAGATGCATTGAAAATAGAGGATCAATTAAAAGGTGATATCGTTGTAATTGGCGGTGGTACCGTAGGTGCAGAAATCGCTTTAGAACAATCCTTCATACATAATAACAATGTAACAATCGTTGAAATGGGGAAAGAATTAACACCTCAGGGAAATATGTTATATAAAATTGGATTACGTCAGACAATGGAGCAATGTAAAAGTTTAACTACAGTTCTAGAATGTGGGTGTCAGGAAATCAAAAAAAATACAGTCGTTCTTAAAGAAAAAGATGGAAATGAAAGAGAAATCAAAGCGGACTATGTGATTGTCTGCACGGGACTTCATCCTAATTCAGAGCTGGCAGAATCATTTTATGGCATTTGTCCCAATATAGCTATGATAGGTGACTGTGTAAAGCCAAGAAAAATTATGGAATCAACCTTGGAAGGACATTCCATTGCAATGAATATTTAGGAGGATACAATGGGCTTATTAGACATATTTAAGAAGGAAAATCAAAAGATTATAATAAAAGCACCAATAGATGGAGGATTAAAATTAATTGAAGAAGTAAAAGACTCTGTTTTTTCAAAGAAATTAATGGGGGATGGTTTTATGATTCAGCCCCAAAACGGAGAATTATATGCACCATGCGATGCAAAAGTAACAATGGTGTTTCCAACAAAACATGCCATTGGTCTGGCGTTAAAAGATGGGACTGAAATTCTAATCCATTTTGGTTTAGAGACAGTAAATCTAAATGGCGAGGGCTTTGAAACATTTGTGGAACAAGGTGAAAAAGTGGATGAAAACACTTTGCTATTAAAAGCAGATTTGAACTACATCAAAGAACATGCAGACGATGATTGTGTTGTAATTGTATTTACACAGATTAGTGAAGGTAAGAAAATCAATATAACAACAGGTGATGTAAAGCATGGAGATGCAATTATAACATTCACACAAGGAGAATAAAAATGGTACTAAAACAGGATTTTTTGTGGGGAGGTGCAACAGCAGCGAACCAATTTGAAGGTGCCTGGCAGGAAGATGGAAAAGGTATATCAATTGCTGACGTATGTACTGGTGGGAACAGGACAACTCCCAAAAGAATTACACCAATTTTAGAGCCTGGGACATTTTATCCAAGTCATAAAGCCATTGATTTTTACCATCATTACAAAGAAGATATAAAATTGTTTGCTGAAATGGGATTTAAGATATTCCGTTTTTCAATCGCTTGGACAAGGATTTTTCCAACTGGAGAGGAAGAAATGCCAAATAAGGCAGGACTTGTATTTTATGATAATGTTATTGGCGAGTTAAATAAATATAACATTGAACCACTTGTTACAATTTCTCATTATGAAATGCCCTTTGCGCTAACTCAAAAATATAATGGATGGGCAGACCGAAAATTAATTGAGCTATATATAAAGTATGCCAAGTGCTTATTTGAACATTATAATGGTAGAGTAAAATATTGGCTAACATTTAATGAAATTAACGGATCGTACGGAACGTTAGGCGCATATTTATCCGAAGGAATTTTAAATAAAGGAACTGTGGACTTGATGTATCAGGTAGATAGTCCACAGCTACGATTTCAAGCTCTTCATCATCAGTTTGTTGCAAGTGCAAAAGCAGTTGCAATTGCGCATAAAATTAATCCAGACTATCAAGTTGGATGTATGCAAATTTTTGCTACCATGTATCCACTCACTTGTAATCCCAAAGATGTATTGGTAACACAAAATCAAAATCGTTTATTCAATTATTTCTGTGGAGATGTACAAGTCAGAGGGCGTTATCCAAATTATATCTGGAGATATTTTGAAGAAGAAAATATAAATATTATAATGGAAAAAGAAGATAAGGAAATCCTATTGAATGGAACTGTAGATTATTATACATTTTCTTACTACATGTCAGGATGTGGAACGAGTGATGAAAGCATGACAAAAAGTAACGGAAACCTGATTGGTGGAGTAGGAAATCCGTATTTAAGGGCAAATGACTGGGGATGGCAGATTGATCCGGAAGGACTTAGATATACTTTAAATGAAGTTTATGATCGCTATCAGATACCAGTAATGGTCGTGGAAAATGGACTAGGAGCATATGATAAAATAGAAGAAGATAGCAGTATCAATGATGATTACCGTATCGAATATTTAAAACAACACATAGCTCAAATGAAAGAAGCAGTCAAAGATGGTGTTGATTTAATGGGTTATACACCATGGGGATGTATTGATTTAGTGTCTGCTTCAACAGGGGAATATGCAAAACGCTATGGATTTATTTATGTAAAACGTTACGATGATGGAACCGGAGATTTTTCAAGATTAAAAAAGAAATCATTTGAATGGTATAAAAATGTAATACGCTCTAATGGAGAAAATTTATAATTATAGAAGACTAAATATTTTATTGCATTGGTAAAATAATGCTGACATAAATGAGATTGATTTTCGGTTCAGTAAATCCAAAACCAATCTCATTTTGGTAAACGGTAAATTGGTTCTTTCCAATGATAGTTGAATGTATATTATTAAAGTACTATAATTAGAAGGTGTAGAACTTAACATTGATAGTCAGCGGGGTTTAAGCTATTATGGTACTATCAAATATTCGCGAGGATAATTATGGATAAAATTTTAAATAATAAAATTTTCTGGGGTTTATTATTGTTTACGGTGGTCGGCGAATTTTTAGTGCCATATGTTTTATCAAAGTTCTATGTTACCTATAACAGCAAGTTACAGGTTATGAGTGTTTTGGGAAGTCCACAGAGCCCAGTACGAATATTTTATAATATTTGGTTAATTTGGTTGGGCATATTATTATCAATGGCAGCTATCGTATTTTGGTATGATGGAAAAGCAGTTTCTAATTTCTTGGCGGTTATAAGTATGGTTTTGATTTTAATATTTGCGATAGGAGCAGGGATATTAGCAGGTTTTTATAGTGTTAATGAGACAAAAGAAATGTTAACTATTCCTTCTAAGATTCATGGATTTGGAGCTGCTATAGGATTTATGGCTTTGTTATTCTTTCCGCTAATAAATAGTCTTATAGAATTTAAAAAAGGCAATATTATTGCAGGAATTGTTGGTATCATATCCTTTGTTATGGCTTGCGCATTTTTTGTTTTGTTTATTTTGGGTGATAAAGAAGAATTTAAGAATTCCATTGTTAGATATGAAGGACTTTGGGAAAGGTTAACACTGGCATCTATGTATATACCATTTGTTTTTCAATCCAGCAAATACTTAACTAAGAATTTTTAAAATCATGTGAACTACTAGCTATTTAGTTAGTAGTTTTTTTATTTTAATTTTAATTGCAGAAAATAACCGGTGTATTTCGAATCCAACTTTTGGTAGTCAGAATAAAATTATAGAGACTAGGATGATGCTGGTCTGTTATAACATTTCGGCTTTGAGGAATAAAAGATTAGTTGGATGAGTAATTAACGCAGTAGAGAACATCGAAAACTTAATATTGATAGTTAGTAGAAAAGTGATACAATAATAACAAATTATTTATTTGTTATTGAGAGTTATTATATTATGGGGAGATAAACAATTATGGTATATCTTGTTCGTCATGGTCAAACGGAATGGAATTTATTGAATAAATTCAACGGTTGTACAGATACAGAGTTAAATCAAACAGGAATAGAACAGGCAAAATCGCAAGCCGAAAACATGAAAAATATAAGTTTTGATGTGTGTTTTTGCAGCTCTCAAAAAAGAGCGAGGCAAACTAGCAAAATTATCTTCAAAGGAACGATTGTATTTGATGAAAGGCTTTCCGAAATAAACTGTGGAGAATTTGAGGGGACAGAAGAAACTGCGGAAACGATGAAATTGTTTTGGCAAGCAGTTATGAGCGGTGATAAGGGTACAGAAAACTTCAAAGAGTTTACAAAACGGAATTGTGATTTCTGTAATATGATTACGGACAAATATAAGGGTAAAAACATCTTGATTGTAACTCACGCTGCAAATGCGCGGGTAATAAACTATTATTTTACGGGCAAGCCTCAGGAATATGATTTCAGTAAAGCAGTTGCTCAAAATGGTGAGTATCTTATTTTTGAAAATTCATAGAGCGGAGTTTATGAGTGTAATACACTGGTTTTAAATTTCAATATAATAAATCAAAAAACTACTAACTACAATTTGAAGTTAGTATTAAAGTGAAATGGGCAGAATTGGTTTTTTTGATTCTTTACCAGAAGAATTGACATATCCGATTTTACGCGATTGTTTTCAAATAGCCTTAAATAAGAGACAATCTAGATTATGATCATAATGTGAAGACAACAAATCTAAGTATCACAGATATAAGTTATAAACTATCAATATTCGTATTGGTAGTTTTTATTTTGAAAAATTATCACGTTAAATATTTTAAAAGGTTTTTCATTCTAAGTAATATACCATTTTCATACAATAGAAAAAAAGTGAGGTGATCCTATGCAAACATTGCCCAAACAAGGAAATAGCACAACGAAAGAAATCTATGTAGTGGAGAGAGAATATCTTGGCAGGTATTCGACAGAAGAATTTGTGAGGCGGATTGTTAGAAGTCATCTTCAGGATAAGTCAGAAGAAAACCAGGACTCACAAATCATGGAGCTGTAGTATAGATAGTTTGGCGGTTAGAAGGATATCATGGTAAAAGCAACTGCCACCTTAGAAAAGGTGAGGGAAATGACAAACGTTGTAGGAAAGAAAAATAATCCAATCTTTTATGCAGCACTCTATATGAGATTGTCCAGAGAGGATGGCGATAAGGAAGAAAGCGATAGTATCGCAAATCAGAGAAAGATGTTAGAAGGATATCTGGAAAAAACAGGCGATATCATCAAACTATCCGAATATACGGATGATGGATATTCAGGAACAAATTTCAATCGACCTGGTTTTCAAAAGATGATTGCTGAAATTGAGAAGGGAAAGATAAACTGTGTGATCGTAAAGGATTTATCTCGTTTTGGACGGGATTACATAGATGCCGGATACTATCTGGAACGTTACTTTATAGAAAAAGAGATACGCTTTATCGCGATAAATGATAATATTGATAGTTTTCTGAATGACTATGATATGCTTCTTCCGGTAAAGAACGTATTCAATGCACAATATGCAAAAGACATCTCCAGAAAGGTACAGTCCTCTTTCAAGGCAAAGCAAAAAGCGGGTGAGTTCATTGGTGCATTTCCCAGCTACGGCTACCAAAAAGATCCTGCGGATAGACACCGGCTACAGATAGATCGTTATGCAGCTGCGGTTGTACAACGCATCTTTGATTTATATGAAGCAGGGAATGGAAAGATTCGGATTGCTAATATATTAAATGAAGAAGGTGTCCTGTGTCCCACGGAATATAAAAGAATATCAGGTCTTAATTATAAAAATGGGCAGCGTTTGGAAAGTACATTCTATTGGACTTATCCCACAATTCATCGGATACTCACCAATGAAATGTATATTGGAAATATGGTACAGGGAAAGACCAGACGTAGAATGAAAGGAAAACCAAGAGTACTTGAACCAAAAGACTGGATCATTATTAAGAATACCCATGAGGCAATCATTTCAAAGGAACAATGGGAAAAGATACAAAATCTGTTAAAGCGGGAGACCAGACAGATAAATCTTACGGAGAACCTCAGCATATTTTCAGGATTCTTAAAATGCGGAGAATGTGGGAGAAGTCTTTCTAAAAAATATCAATACAGTAAGCATATAGATAAAACAAAAACGAGAGCAGCTTACTATGTCTGCAGCGGATATACAAGATATGGGAAAAAAATGTGTACCCCTCATAAAATCAATTATGAAGAATTAGAACGTATTCTCATTGTTGATATTCATACGATTATAACAAGTATTGAAGATATGCAATCCTTGGTGGAAAGTCAAAAACAAGAAAAGCCACGATTAGCAGATACCATACAGATGCAAAAGGGACATTTGAAAAGAGAATTATCCAAGGTGAGTAAATTAAAAAAGGGCATCTATGAAGATTATAAGGAAGAACTTCTTACAAAAGAAGAGTATGTATCCTATAAACAGGCTTACCACGAAAGAGAAGAAACACTTTTGCATCAATTAAAAAGATTGGATTTCAAACAAGAGAAAACGGAAGAACAGGAGATATTTGATTCTCCCTGGATAAAGCGGTTGATTCGCCTGAAAGAAATTGAGTCACTTGACCGGGATATCCTGGTAGAAATGATAGATGCCATAATCGTATATGAACAAAAAAAGGTCAAAATTGTTTATAATTTTTCCAGTGAGTTAGATACTTTATTTAAAACAATGATTCCTATGGAGGATACATAAGGTTGCACAATATACATCAGCTTGGGGGAATGAAGACACAACAGAAATTTTGCGAATTTTAAAAAAACATAATGTGCATGTCACTTTTTTTATGACTGGGGGCTGGGTAGAAAAATATCCGAATGATGTAAAGGCAATTCTGGCAGCAGGGCATGACCTTGGAAACCATAGTGAAAATCATAAAAATATGAGCCAATTATCAAATGAAGAGAAAAAACAGGAACTCATGAAAACACATGAGAAAGTAAAAGCTCTGACAGGATATGAAATGTGTCTTTTCCGGCCGCCGTATGGAGATTATAATAATGATGTTGTAAATACTGCAAAATCGTGTGGGTACTATACGATTCAATGGGATGTGGATTCGTTGGTTACAGAAATAATAATATAAGATTCAAAAAGTCAATTTTTATTAAGAATATGATCAACGTTCATGATATACTGAATGAAAAATAAAAAGGAGTGATACGATTGAATGGTAATTCGATAATAAGTGCCGCTATTTCATATATCGAAGACAATCTGCATGAAGATTTGTCATTAGATGACATAGAGAAGAAATTAAATTACTCAAAATTTTATATCAATAGATTATTTGTAAAAAGAGTGGGATGTACAATGCATAAATATATTCAGGCACGTAGATTGACAGAGGCCGCCCGTTATCTGACGGAGACGGACAAGCCTATTGTAGAGATTGCTTTTGAGGCGCACTATAATTCGCAGCAAGCGTTTACGGCAGCATTTCAACAATTATATCGATGTACACCGAAGATATATAGAAAAAACGGAATCTTTTATCCAATGAAGACCAGAATAACAATGCAGACAAGGATTCCCCGCTATCAGAATCCTGCATCTATGTGGGGGGGTAATATTGCAGCATGAGTACAATTCCATATGTCGTTGAACAGACAAGTCGTGGGGAAAGAAGCTATGACATATTCTCAAGGTTATTATCTGATAGAATCATTTTTTTGGGAGAAGAAGTAAGTGATACTTCTGCAAGTGTGATAGTTGCTCAAATGTTATTTTTAGAAGCACAAGATCCTAATAAGGAGATCCAGTTATACATTAATAGTCCGGGAGGATCTGTAACGGCAGGATTCGCGGTCTATGATACAATGAGATATATTAAGTGTGATATTTCTACGATATGTATAGGAATGGCGGCAAGTTTTGGTGCATTTCTTTTAGCTGGAGGTACACATGGAAAGCGAATGGCATTACCCAATGCAGAAATAATGATACACCAGCCTGCCATGCATGGAAATGGAATCCAGGGTCCGGCAAGTGATATCAAAATAATGTCTGATTATATGCAGCGAAGTAAACAGAGACTCAACCGGATTTTGTCTGAAAATACTGGAAAGACAATAGAAGAAATTACACGGGATACAGACCGGGATAATTTTATGAGTGCCGAAGAAGCTATGAATTACGGGCTGATTGATCATATCATTACAAATAGATAAATCAGATCTTTATTAAGAAACAAATGTTGCTTATTTCAAATGTGTGTATTACAATAAATGTAATTCTGAATGATTCTATTTTCTAAATTAATGTATATAAAAGAAAATTTGAATGTTACAATTAGCAAGAAGGACATGAATGAAATGACTACATTAAGTGGAAAAATACGAAAAGAAGACAGACGTATCAGCCGCACTAAAAAATCAATCAGCACTGCTTTTTTACACCTATTGAAGAATAATGATATATCCAAAATTACAATAAAAGAATTATGCGATTTAGCTGACATAAATCGTAAAACTTTTTATATGCACTATAATAGTGTAGGTGATGTATTATCTGAAATTGAAAACACAATTATTCAAGGATTTGAAAAGAATATACAGATAATAAAAAATAAAAAGACGGAAATGACGATAACCGATATATTTTTCTGTATAAGCGAATTATTGAATAACAATTCTGATACAATTTATCAATTAGTTCAGATTGATGAACTCTATGGATTGGAGAGAAAAGTAAAGTCTGCTCTTAAGAATACAATATTGCAAACGATAATAGAAGAATATACCAATAATATTAATGTCATTAACTTATCGATGGAATACATTATTTCTGGTGTGGTTTCTATGTATATAGAATGGTTTTATGGAGATAATCCAATGCCATTTGAGATGCTTACCAGGATAGCGATAGAATTTGTTGATGCTAATATTAAAATTGTTAAGAATTATTCATCATGATTATATTATTTGTAAGTTTCCATTTCCAGAGCAATAGAAAAGGCACTCTGCATAGGTAATGAACCTATGGCAGGGTGCCTTTCTATTTATGTTGGCAACGGATTAAAAAATGCTATAAACATATATAAAAATTTTATAAATTATTTATTTAATGAAACATATTGATAAGAAAGTGACTATTAAGCAACAATTTATCAGATATGTGACCATTGTAATACTGCTATGATAAAAATATAATAGGTGAAAAGAACTTTTAATAAGATAAAGAAAGTGAAACCTGAATTTAAAATGAAGAAAAACGAGTATTGAAGATATGATTAAGAAAATAGTAATGGAATCAGAAATGTATAGTCAGGCAGTAAGCCTGAGTGTAATGTTTACAATTATAGCAAATCTTACAATAGCTTTATTAACGGGACTTATTATCTATTATATCTATAGGAGATTTTTTCGTGGGGTTGTATATAGTAGAAGCTTTTCGATGACATTAGTGGGAATGTGTGTATTAACTTGTATGATAACGCTTGTTATCAGTACCAATGTTGTGATTTCATTGGGGATGGTCGGCGCTTTATCCATTGTACGTTATAGAACGGCGGTAAAGGATCCATCAGACTTATTGTATTTATTCTGGACAATCACAACAGGCATTACAATTGGTGCCAGTATGTATGTATTAGCAATCATTGATACAATTGTTATGGTTTGTCTTATTGCACTTTTTTATGCTAAAACTTTATATATGAAGTCCTATATAATGATTTTGCATGGTACAGGAAAGTGTGAAAAAGAAATAGAAGAGTGTCTAAGTGAAATTCGATACTCAATAAAATCAAAGATGTTAAGAGAAGAAGATGTTGAGATTACAATACTGTTGTCCTGCAAAGAAAATGATATTGCATTTGTAGAAGACGTCTGTGCTTTAGGTGCGGTAAAAGATGTTATTTTTGTGGAATATACAGGAAGGTATCAAGGGTAATATGAAAATAAAGGCACGCTGTATAGGTAATGACCTATTGCAGGGTGCTTTTTCAACAGTTTTAGTTATTACTGGGGGATGTTTATACCTCCGTAGAAAAAAAGAGAAAAAGAGCACTGTGTGACAAGCAGTAAGTGTAAATCTGTGCTATTCTTTATTTACGGAGGTGTGAATATGAATGCATGGAACGCTATACAAAATTCACTGAACTATATAGAAGACCATTTGTCGGAAAATATTACGATTGAAGTGCTTGCTGATGCAGCGTCATTATCGCCATATTATTTTCAGCGTCTCTTTGGGCGTCTGGTGAAAAAATCTGTAAATGAATATGTAAGGCTGCGCAGGCTGGCAAAAGCGTCGGAAGCTCTTAAAAATAAAGATATGCGAATCATAGATGCAGCACTTGCATATGGTTTTTCTGACCATGCTAATTTTACCCGTGTATTTAAAGATGCATTTGGTATTACACCGGAAGAATATCGTAGATCCCCGGTTATACTCAATCATTTTATCAAGCCTGATTTACGATTAGAGTATGCTGATATAGAGGAAGGGGTACCTTTGGTTGCTGATGGTATTGTGGTTGAAGTGACCCGCAGAAAACTGGATGAACCGCGTACATTTTTCGGAATTGAAGGAGAGGTTCCCGTTTCTGAATTATCAGGAGGTAAAACGACTGGCATTGCTACGACAGGAATCATGTGGGAAGAGTTTCATCAGCGGAAAAAGGGCATTCCGTGCGTACTGGCAAATGGTAATGAATTCGGAGTCCTTTATATGGGAGACGCAAGGGAAGGCTGCTGTAATTATTTGGCTGGAGCTGAGGTAAATGGAAACATCCAGACTAATGAATATGCTTCTTTTACACTTCCGTGCGGTGAATATATCGTTTGCAGCTTTGAAGCAGAAGACTTTGCAGAACTTATTGGTTCGGCAATTTTTAAAGCGACATCGTTTATGAATAATTGGATGAAAAGGCACAACCTGAATTGCGGTAATTTCGCTGCTGAGATGTATTATGATACGAATCCCGATGCAAGTCATATGGAACTTTGGCTCCCATTAAGTTTATCGCGTAAGATGCTAAAAAAGAAGGGAATTACAAATATATCCGATGGGACGCAGGAGCCGTCAATGGCAGAAATTGGTTCGTATGTTCAAAATCCTTTGTTTGAACAGCTTTGTAATCATGTAGAGACGGAATATCAGAGCAAACCCGTGCTGGAATACAGCAGATGTTCCATGCAGCATGGGTGGAATGTGAAATATAAAAAGGCAGGACGTACCTTATGCACTCTTTATCCGATGAAGGGATACTATATTGCCCTCATTGTTATTGGGGAACGGGAACGGATGGAAACCGAATTGATGCTTCCTTTTTGCACAGAGTATTTCCAGCAGTTGTATCGCGAAACAAAAACAGGTATGGGTCAGAAGTGGCTTATGATTGACGTGACAGATGAGGCGGTACTGGAGGATGTAAAGCAATGCATTGCTATCCGCAGAGATAAAAAAAAGAAACGATCCGAAGGTAATGAATAAGGAATCACTCAAGCAGTATTGGGAACGCCTTAAACCAGAGAACATATACTAAAGAGAGTAGGCAACGGGGGAAAAATATGACCATTCACGTAGTTCGGAGCGGTGAGACTATTGATACTATCGCTGAAAAATATGGCTTATCGTCAGACAGACTGATCATAGAAAATGGAATAGAAGACCCTGCCAGATTAGTTGTTGGAGAAGCTATCGTTATACTGCATCCTATGACGATTCATACAATCCGGAAGGGAGATACATTAGAGGGCATTGCAGACAGATATGGTGTAACGGTGTTTCAGATACTAAGAAATAATCCGTATCTTTCAGATAGAAAGTATATTTATCCGGGAGAAACTATAGTAATAAGCTATAAAGAAAATAAAATAAGAGGTATCGAAACGAATGGATTCGCATATCCATTTATTGATATGAATATCCTTCAAAGAACACTACCCTTTTTAACATATCTGACTGTTTACAAGTATGAGATAACAGCTGAAGGAAATATTAATGATATTGAGGATACGAAAATCATTCAAATCGCCAAAATGTATCATGTAGTACCAGTCATGATGATTACAGTCAGGTCACAGGATATTGAAGAAGAGGTTAGTGTAATACATTCCATTCTTTCCAGTGAAGAAAAACAGGAGCGGATATTTAATCATATTCTTCGCATTTTACAGACGAAAGGATATTGTGGTGTAAGTATTAATACATCTTATATACTTCCTGCGGATCGAAATCTCTATGAAGAGTTGGTTATAAAATTTGCAGACGCTCTAACAAATGCTGGATATAAAGTATACAATACCTTTAGTATTAATATTTTTAATTTACTGACAGGAACAATTTATGATTTTAATTATAATAATCTTTATGAGGCAGTAGATGGTGTTACGATAATAAGATATTTATTTGGCTATTCACAAGGACTACCTTTGGGAACAATATCTATGGATACATTAAGACGTTTTGGTGAGTATTTGGTAGCATCAATGTCGGCGGAAAAATTAAATATCGGACTACCGGTCATAGGGTATATTTGGAAATTTCCTTACGATCCTGCCAGTTCAAAGGGAATGGCAGTCAGTTATGATTCAGCGTTGAATATTGCATTTAATAATAATGCGGAGATTCAATATGATGAAACTACTAATACAGCGTATTTTCAATATATTTCAGATAATGATTATGTTGTGAGGTTCTGGGATGCAAGAAGCATAGAAAGCTTTGTAAAGTTTGTATCAGATTTCGGATTGAATGGTACCAGTGTCTGGAATATTATGAATTGGTTTCCGCAGTTGTGGATGATCATTAACTCGCAGTACGAAATTCATAAATTATTATAAGTGTATTTGAAATGGTCGGGTTGAAAACCCGACCATTTCAAATTTAGACCAGTTCTACGTGATATTTATCCAGCCAGTAATTAATCTGCAACAGATAAGCAATTAGCTGTGGTCCAGCCATTAATTGTCCATACCAAGGTTTGCCGTAATCAGAAGGCGAGGACAAAAAAGCGTGGATCTTTTTCATATCCACCAAAGGATGTATCGGTGCATTTGGATCAGATAGAACATCCAATAAGCGCTTGCCTAACAATTTCTCGTAATCAGGATGATAAGTCTTTGGATACGGACTTTTTCTGCGATATAGTATCTCATCCGGAATCAGACCTTTTCCTGCTTCACGAAGTAATCCTTTCACAACGCCATTCGGTGATTTCATTTCCCACGGAACATTCCAGATATATTCAATGATACGATGATCTGCAAAAGGTACTCTGGCTTCCAGTCCTGAATACATACTGCAGCGATCCATGCGGTCAAGCAAAGTTACCATGAACCATCTGAGATTGAGATATGCGATTTCTCTCCGCCGTGCTTCTGCATTATCTTCTCCAATGAGGCGTGGAGTTTCGGAGACTGATTTTTCGTAAGCTGCCTGAACATAAGTATCAAGATCAATGGCAGATAGTAAATCATCTGACAAAAGCTGTTTTCTGGTATCCAGATTTCTAGACCATGGGAAACCATGGGCGGCCATTATTTCCGGGTTATGGAACCATGGGTATCCCCCAAAGATTTCATCTGCGCATTCACCGGTCAGAGCAACTTTGGTCTTGATTGCTACTTTGCTGCAGAAATAGAGCAGTGAGGATTCCACGTCTGCCATGTTGGGAAGGTCTCTTGCATCAACGGCATTGTATAGATTATCGGCAAGATTCACATTATCACATTCAAGATACGTGTGTTTGCTGTCTGCGGATGCGACCATGATATCCACATAGGGACGGTCCTGGGACGGTTGGAAGGAGTTTGATTTAAAATTCTTTGCATTGTCCACAAAGTCAAAGGAGTAACTTTCAATCTGTTTGTTCTGAAGTTTTAATTCATTTGAACAGATTGCGGTAATCAGGCTTGAGTCTACACCGCCTGATAGGAAGGTGCAAATGGGAATATCAGAAATCATTTGTCGCTTTACGGCATCCTTTAAAAGGAAGGAGGTTTTTTCAATTGTTTCCGGATAGGAATCTTCGTGAGGAGCGCTGACCAAACTCCAGTAAGGCTCTTCATGAATGCCAGAATGATTGAATAAAAGTATATTTCCCGGAAGAATTTCATAAATATCTTTAAATACACCGAATCCGTATGATTTGGCAGGACCGAGACCAAAAATCTCACATAAGCCACGGGAATCAATACGAGGTCTGAAACCGGGGTATTCAAATAATGATTTGATTTCCGAACCAAAGATGAGAGTATTTTCTAAAATTGTATAAAATAATGGCTTTACACCTAATCGGTCACGGACCAGACAAAGATTATGAAGGTTGTTATCCCAGATAGCAAAGGAAAAAATGCCATTCATCTGTTTGATAAATTCGACTCCAAATGCCATATATCCGATCAGAACAACTTCGGTATCGCAATGTGTTTTGAAGAGATGACCCATGCGAATCAAGTTATCTCGGAGTTCTGCGGTGTTATAGAGCTCTCCGTTGTATATAATGGAATAAGAGCAGCCACATTTTTCCCTGGTCATGGGTTGTTTTCCCTTGTTCAGATCAATAATGGAAAGTCTTCTATGTGCGAGCCCGATTTGTGGTAAAAGCAATTCACCCTCATCGTCAGGCCCCCGGTGCTTTAGTGCCTGCTTCATATTATTTAATACAGTATGCCACCTAGAATAGTCCGCTGTATAATCAGCTTCCATATTACAAAAACCGGATATTCCACACATATTATCCCCCCATTTCATACAGTGTGCCGGAACAAATGAATCTTCTTAATTTTATTGAGGAGTAAGGATGACAGGCTGTAATTGTTTCCCATCCAGAGCTTCTTCTAAGGTAGGAAGGAGTAAATCAAAGTCAGCCATCATAGAGTTTGGTTTGCCTTTATAGTTATCCTGACCAAAAGGTACAAAATAAATATTTTTTGTATTTATAAGTATTCCGATATTTTTTAAATTATTACTAAGAGCGTCATTCGTAGATAATGTAATTACAATTGGTTTATTGTTTCTTAGCAGCCCTTTTGTTGCCATTAAGACAGCAGAGTCGGTAACTGCATTTGCCATTTTTGCCAGGGTATTGCCCGTGCACGGAGCGATCGCAATGATATCGAGCAGATTGTTCGGGCCTAGTTTTTCTGCTTCAGCAAGTGTTGTAATTGGCTTGTTTCCCGTGAGTTCTTCGGCTTTTCGGAGAAAATCGGACGCAGTACCAAATCTGGTATCTGTAATCTGGGAGCGTTCTGAAAAGATGGTATAGACATTGCCATTTTCAGCCACTAAGCGTTCAATCTGAGGAAAGACCTTATTGAATGTACAAAAGGATCCGGTCAGGGCAATGCCCACATTTTTTCCGTGAATAGTCATCTGATTCCTTCTTTCATTAATAATGTGATGATTTCATTTACTAAAATATCAGCGGATGTCTTTGGAGCTACCTTACCTGGCAGTCCAAGGCAGAGTTTTGCTTTCAAATTTTTTTGTAGCGCATATTCGTAATCAATGCCCCCTGGGGCAGATGCTATGTCAATTATAGTCACATCCTGCTTTACAAGTTGGAGATGCCTTTTATCCAATATCAGGGCTGGAATTGTATTGAATATAAAGTCATATGTTGGCAATAGAACTTCTATATCTGATAAATGGATGGTCTGAAGTCCGGAGGCTTCTGCATAAGCCAAAGCTTCTTCGGATCTGGCAGCCACTGTGACTCCCGCATGTATTCCTGTTAATTTCTGAGCAAGTACCTTGGCACATCGGCCATAACCAAGAACAAGGCAGTTGCTTCCATGGAGATTTATCTCGCTGTTCTGTATGGCTTCCATGATGGTACCTTCTGCAGTAGCAACACTATTCAAAATGGCTATTTTCTCATTTTTCATAAGATCATAGTAATGAATACCTTCATGATTACAGAGTTCAGTTAGGTCAGAGGGTATTACGCCTCCGATAAGAAAATGCTCTTTTGTCAGCAGGACAGCCAGATTTGAGACAGTAAGTTCGGAATGATTTGTTAAGGGAACTGGACCAACGAGCAGACGGCATATTTGGAACAATTCCTCCAGAGAATGCAGTTCCGTACAATTTGCATGTTGAATAGACGCAGCTATTTTATAGGAATAAACGTAGTAACCCATTTGGAGAAAAGCGTTGGCTGTATATACCTGGCGTTGATCACCACCAAAAATTCCAATTTCTGGTCTTTCGGACATATATTCACCCCCTCTTCTTACACTATATGAAATTATGGATGATTTGTGATTGAATCATAAAGAAGTATCTGCAATCCAATTTTCTTTTTAAACGAAAGATGATACAATTAAAAATATATAAATACCATGTATTTAGTATAGTAAGGAGGAAGCGTATGGAGTTGAAAAATAACATAACGGGATTGCAGCATATTGGAATACCGACCAATGATATTGAAATTACAAAAGCATTTTATCGAAAAATCGGTTTTGAAGTTGTGTATGAGACTGTGATCGAAAGGTCTGGTGAAAAAGTAGCTTTCCTAAAATTAAAGGACATAGTGATAGAAACTTATGAAAATAAGGAAGCGGTAATGAGATCAGGGGCAATTGACCACATGGCTTTGAATGTTCTGGATATTGAAGAAGCTTTTTATTATGCGAAAGATAATAACTTTACCTTTTTGGACGAGGAGATTCAGTTCTTACCATTCTGGGATAATGGAGTCAGATATTTTACTATCTTAGGTCCGAACCAGGAAAAAGTAGAATTTAATCAATATTTATCCTTTTTTGAGTAAACAGAGGAAAAATGGTTCCGGTAATCTTTCGGGGTATAATCCATCATTTTTTTAAAGACAGAACTAAAGTAATTACTGGAAGAAAATCCCAAAAAATACGCAAGATCAGTAATGCTTATATTTGTTTCCAACAACTCTTTTTTTGCATACTCCAGTTTTTGAAGAGTAATATATTCAGCAGGAGTAATCCCAACTTCATCTTTAAATTTTACCTTGAACCGGGAGAGTGAATAGCCTGAGACCTCGGCCAGATCGCAAAGCTGCAAAGGTTCTCTGATATTTTGATTCAAGTAAATGATGGCACGATGAATTCGTTCATCAATCGCCTTGATCTGCGAATCTTCTATAGGAGTCAGGTATTGAAGACTGAATAGAAAGCAGGTTAAAAATTGTACACCTACCTGGATGGATGTAGCTGTCATGTCAGAAAAGAGAGTAAATGCAGTCCTGAGATATTGAAGATGACTATGTCCCAATTGTAAATGACGTTGTTTTAGTGTTAATAATTCATGACATAAAGTATTGCTATAATCTTTGTTCAATCCAAGCAATTCGTCAGGATTATGCATCATAATCTGAAAGGCGTAAAATTCACAGGGAGCCTGCGGCTGATTTCCATTGCCGTGTATTTCAAATGGAAAAGTCAGAAAAGCTTCGTTACCGGTATAAGTATAATTATTTATGGCACCTTCGCTTTCAATCTGAGAATATCTTTTTCCCTTTACCATACAATGGATTTCCAGAATATCAGAATGGTAATGCATCGGTGAAGGTGCCGGTGAAGTTGTATAATTCCAATATGTAAAATTTCCAAGGGCCGGCACTTTGTGCCGGTCTTTTGTTATGGTCTTATTTTGTTTGGTCCAGGAAAACTGGTCAAATAACTCATACATAATTTTTCTCCATTTTATCAGGATTAAGATTGAAAATTTCACATTCGTATTATTTCATACTTTTTGATAATTATCAACAAAAAGTATGAAATCGTATTGAGAATGATTTTGAAAGCATGATAGAGAAAACTATATTATACTGAAAACATCTAAAAAGGAGAACACCGTTCTGTAATAGAGAACGTTTATAGTTATGAATAAAGAAGAAAAAGATATCAAAGTCAGTAGTTTAAGGAAAGCAATTATGGTTCTGAATTGTTTCACCCAATACCCTAAATTGGGAGTGACGCAGATCAGTAATATGCTTGGGCTAAATAAGAGCAATGTTTACAATATACTGTCAACTTATGAAGCAATGGGTTATCTGGAAAGAGATTATGAAACAGGGAAGTATCAGTTAGGGTTAGGAATCTTTACCCTCAGCAGGGCATTGGGAGACAGCTTTTCCATTACCAAGGTAGCGCAGCCCTACATGCAGGAAATGGCCAATCTTACCAATGAGAGGGTGTATTTAGGAATACCCCATGAAGACGAGGTTGTCTATCTGGAGGCATTTTATCCTGCGGAAAAAATGAGTCTGATGCGCTCATTGTTAGGTGAAAGAGCAAAAATGTATTGTACCGGTATCGGAAAAGCAATGCTTGCTTATCTGCCGGAAGAAAGAATTGAAGAATACTGCAGCCGTCCTTTGGAAGCTTTCACGGAAAATACAATAACGGACTCCATAAGATTACAAGAAGAATTAACTTGGATCAGAAAAAATGGATATGCAATCGATAGTATGGAACATGAGTTCGGAATCAAATGTATCGGTGCTCCTATATTTGACAAATCCGGGGAAATATGTGCTGCAATCAGTATTAGTGGTCCTTCTCTCAGGTTTACAGAGGAGAGAATAAAACAATTATATGAACTTTTAAAGAAATATATAAAAATTATACAGGAAAGAGTGTGAGAAGTAATTATAAGCAGCATGTGGAAAGGTGAAGTAGTAAGAAAATGGGAAAATACTTGAAAGAAGGAAAGAAGGAACTGGTCTTTCCGATTGGATCAATGGAATTTAAAATATGTCATGCTTCCAATATCTGCAGCATGAAGAATGGAAATTTAATAGCAGCATGGTTTGCCGGGGAGAAAGAAGGGAGCGATGATATCGCAATCTGGAGTTCGCGTCTGGAGAATTCCAGTTGGAGTACACCTGTAAAGGTAGCGTATGATATAGAAGAGCCTCATTGGAATCCGGTTTTTTACCAGAGAGAAGATGGCGAATTGCTTCTTTTTTATAAAGTAAGCAGGAAAATCAGTGAATGGTATACCAAAGTAAGAGTGTCACATGATTTTGGAATTACATTTTCAGATGCGAAGGAATTGGTAAGCGGAGATCGAGGCGGACGTGGTCCGGTCCGATGTAAAGTAATCACACTTTCAGACGGGAGCATGTTAGCGGGAAATTCTGTAGAAACAGGCATCTGGACAGCGTATGCAGATCGTTCAACAGATGGAGGAAATACCTGGAAGCTTAGCGGCCCGGTTACTATAGATGTAGAATATAGCGGAGAAAATACTGCTGGAAATAGTAAGATCGAGGTGTCTGCACAATCATTTTATGGAAGAGGTGTGATTCAGCCAACCCTTTGGGAATCGGAAGCAGGGCAGGTACATATGCTTCTGAGAAGTACGGAAGGCTTATTATATCGTGCGGATTCATCAGATTATGGTCAGACATGGGGGAAGGCATATCCGACAGAACTTCCAAACAATAACAGCGGAATCGATGTAGTAAAATGCATGGATGGTCTTTTGGTCCTATGCATGAATCCGGTTTCAGAGAACTGGGGTCCAAGAACTCCAATTATATTAATGACATCAGCAGATAATGGAATTACATGGGAACAGGAAGCTGTTCTGGAAGATCAGGCTGGTGAATATTCATATCCGTCCATAATATCGGTAGCCGATCAGTTATATATCACATATACCTATGATCGGAAAACGATTGCTTATTGGAAATTTGATCGAAAGGAGGTACAGGAGTAATGGGAAACAATATTTTTCCGGGGGGTGTATGGCCGGTCATGCTGACTCCTTTTACATTAGACAATAGCGTTGACTACCCAGCACTTGAAAGTTTAATTGAATGGTATATCGATAACGGCGTTTCTGGGTTATTTGCTGTGTGTCAGTCTAGTGAAATGTTTTTCTTAAGTTTGGAAGAGCGTGTTGCTATTGCTAAGTTCGTAAAAGAAAAAGCAGGCGGAAGAGTTCCTGTGATTGCATCAGGACATATCTCTGATGCATTGGATGAGCAGATAAAGGAATTGACAAAAATTGCAGAAACAGGGGTAGATGCTGTCATTCTTATTACGAACCGTCTTGCAAAACAGGAAGAAAGTGATACTATATGGATCTCAAATCTGGAAAAAGTATTAGAGCAGCTTCCAACAGATTTGAAATTAGGATTTTATGAATGTCCATATCCTTACAAGCGTGTTCTTAGTAAAGAAGCTACCAAATGGTGTGCTCAGACGAATCGTTTTTATTTTTTGAAGGATACAAGCTGTGATAGGAAGAACATATCGGACAAACTCGAAGTGTGTGCAGGAACTAATTTGAAATTATATAATGCAAATACAGCTACGTTATTAGAATCGCTGCAAGCAGGAGCAGCCGGATACAGCGGTGTTATGGCAAATATGCAATGTAAGTTATATGCCAGATTAACAGCAGACTATGCAAAAGATGATGTAAGCGGATTGGCAGATATGTTGACACTTTGTGCACTGATCGAATATCAGTGCTATCCAGTCAATGCCAAGTATTATCTGCAACAGGAAGGCCTTGCTTTGGAAACGGTGTGCAGAACAAAAAGTAATATGTTACTGACAGAAACTTTTCAAAAAGAAATGGCGGTATTAAAACGAATCACTCGTAAATTGGAAAAGAAATATTTATAAGTATCAGGAGGGAATTATGTTTAAGAAATTAGTATCAGTTGTATTATGTATTGCAATGGCAGCGACTATGATTACAGGTTGTGGTGCCAAAGAAGGAAAATATCCATCAGATAATATTGAAGTAATCGTTCCAAAAGCAGCAGGCGGCGGAACAGATACATCCACACGTGGTTTACTTACCTTTATGGAAAAGAACATGGAAGGTGCTAAATTCAATGTAACAAATAACGCTGATGGAGGCGGTATTACAGGTATGGTAGCAACATCAGAAGCAAAAACAGATGGCTATACTTTAGGCGCAGTTACAGTAGAATTAGATATGTTCTGTTTCCAGGGGAAAACAGACCTGACATTTGAAAAATATGATGCGATCGCAATGCCTATTGCAGCGCCGGCAGCATTGATTGTACAGGCAGATGCACCATATAATTCTATTGATGAATTTGTTACTTATTGCAAGGAAAATCCGGAAGCAGTACAAGTGGGAAATTCAGGAAGCGGTGCTATCTGGGATATCGCAACTTACTTATTTGAGCAGGAATATGGTGTTTCTGTCACACATGTACCATATCCGAATGGAACAGCTGATATAGCAGCAGCATTGACAGGCGGACATATTGACGCGACACTGGCAGATCCTTCCAGCTTCATGACTCAGATCGAAGCAGGAACATTAAAATGTCTCGGGGTAATGGCAGCAGAACGTACAAGCCTGCTTCCGGAAGTACCTACATTTACAGAAGAAGGACATGATTTAGTAGTTCGTGCATGGGCAGCTTTAGTAGCACCAAAGGGAATGGATGCAGAAAAATTACAGGTACTTCGTGATGCGGCAAAAGCAGCTTTAGATTCCGATGAATGTAAAGAATATTTCAAATCACAGGGAATTGATCCTGTTAGCTATGTAGGAGATGAAGCATATCAGATCATGAAGGATGATTATGAAATGTATAAAAATGTATTTGAAACTTATGATTTTAGTGAATAATAAGAGCAGCTAGAAAGTATCGGCAGGTGATTAAATGCAATCATCTGTCGTGGCTTTCCATGGAGTGTAGCTATGACGAATATGAAAAAATGTAATTATGTGATTTCAATGATTGCAGCAATCATTGGGGTAGTTATCCTGTCACTTTCTTCAAAATTAGGAATCGGATTAAAACAAAAGGGCGGGATCGAAGCCGGAACCTGGCCTGCGATCATGGGGGCCATTTTAATGATATCAGCATTGATTTTATTAGGAATGACACTAGTGAATAAGAAGAAGTATGAAGAAATGGAAGTACTGCTTACACTTCCGGCAAATATCAGAGTATATCTCATGATGGGAATCTTCGTAATTTATTGTGCGGTATTGCGGGTCTTAGGACTTTATTTATCTATTCTGTTCCTGATTCCTACTATTATGGTTATGATAGGGGAACGAAATAAGAAAAAAATAGCGATTGTGACTTTTGGAACCATTTTAGGTATCTTTCTTATCTTTGGATTGATTCTGGGTACCAAATTACCGCAGCCGATTTGGACGTAAAGGAGGACAGATAAATGTTAAATAATATAATAGAAGCTTTTTCAAGTGCTGTTTCTCCAATGACTATACTATTACTGCTAGCAGGTACCGGAGCGGGTATCCTAATAGGTGCCATGCCAGGATTATCCGTAAATATGGGAATCGCACTCCTGTATCCATTGACATTTTCCTTTGATGGAGTAACCGGAATCATAATGCTTTTGGGCGTTTATTGTGGTGCGATCTACGGAGGGAGCATCTCTGCAATTCTGTTAAATACACCGGGAACTCCGGCATCGGCCGCTACTACATTAGACGGATATCCGATGGCGAATAAGATGGGGCAGCCCGGGCGAGCCTTGGGATTGTCTACGATGGCAAGCACCTTTGGCGGCGTGTTCAGTGCAATCTGCCTTATGATATTTGCTCCCCAGCTGGCAAAGGTTGCTTTGACATTTTCAAAGACGGAGTACTTCGCATTGGCACTTTTTGGTATCAGTATCATAACAAGCGTATCGTCAGGTTCTGTCTTAAAAGGTCTGATGGGCGGAGCTTTGGGACTCTTTATCGGAACGATAGGGATTGATGGAATGACAGGTCAGATGCGATTTACTTTGGGATCTACTTATCTCTTAGGTGGAATATCATTTATTCCGATTTTGATTGGATTGTTCGCATTCTCCCAGGTGTTAACATCTGTTGAGAACAGCTATAGTGAAGTCTTTGAAAAGAGGAGTATTAAAATAAATAAGGTATTACCTGATTTTAGTGATATCAAAAGAGTATTTGTAACGATGCTGCGTTCTTCTGTGATTGGTACCTTTATCGGATGCATTCCGGGAACCGGCGGGGATATTTCTTCGTTTATCTGTTATGATCAGGCAAAAAAATGGTCTAAACATAAAGATAACTTTGGTAATGGTGAACCGGAGGGAATCGTAGCATGTGAAGCAGGTAATAATGCAGTTTCGGGTGGAGCCATGATCCCTATGCTGACGTTAGGAATTCCAGGAGACGGTGCTACTGCGATTCTGCTGGGAGCGCTGATGGTAAAAGGAATCGCGCCAGGTCCATTACTTTTTACGAACCAGCCGATCCAGGTATATACTATTTTTCTGGGATTATTGATGGCTAATATTGTTATGGGTGCCTTTGGTTTTTCATTGATCAAAGTATTTTCTAAAGTAATCAATGTACCAAAGGAGATTTTAATACCGATTATTTTTGTTATGACATTTGTCGGAACGTATTCTTATAATCATTCCATGACAGATGTTTATGTAATGGTATTTTTTGGATTCCTTGGATACTTCATGAATAAGACCCAGTTTTCTATGTCTGCAATTATCCTGGGAATTATTTTGGGCGGAACGGCAGAACAGAATTTCAGCGGATCGTTGATCATGAGTAATGGAAACTTTTCAATTTTCTTTACCAGGCCAATCTGCTGCTTCTTCCTCATAATATCTGCGCTTTCTTTATTATCGCCGCTTTACAGCCCATTGTTAAAGAAAGTAATACAAAAAAAGACAGCTTGAGGAAATAATTGTGATAATAGATTATTTTGAAAATCACCAACTATATAAAAACAATCTGGAACTTTAGTTTTAAAAATCAAGGCAGATCAGGAGAATAAGGATGAAAGAAAATAGATTGATCGGAGATTATCCGGTAATAGGAATTCGCCCTATCATTGATGCCAGACAGGGCATGCTGGACGTCAGGGGCTCTTTGGAAGAGCAGACAATGAAGATGGCAGAAGCAGCAGGAAGATTAATTCGTGAAAATGTATGCTACTCCAACGGCGAGCCGGTTAAGGTAGTGATTGCGGAAAAGACGATAGGTCGTGTCGCAGAAGCAGCACTTTGTGCAAAACAGTTTAAAAATGAAGGTGTAGATATTACTCTTTCGGTTACACCTTGCTGGTGCTATGGTTCTGAAACAATGGATATGGACCCGATGACAATTAAGGCAGTATGGGGATTAAATGCTACCGAAAGGCCAGGTGCTGTCTACCTGGCAAGTGTTCTGGCGGCTTATGCGAGAAAAGGACTTCCTGCGTTTGGAATTTATGGACAAAATGTACAGGAAAAAGATGATAATACGATACCGGAAGATGTGTCTGAGAAAATACTTCGTTTTGCGAGAGGTGCAGTAGCTGCAGCTACTATGAGAGGAAAATCATATCTTCAGATCGGTGCTACCTGTATGGGAATATCCGGATCCAGTATTGATCCCGATTTTTTCGAAGAATATTTAGGAATGCGGGTAGAATCCGTAGATGAAGTAGAAGTTTTGAGAAGAATCGAACAGGGAATTTTTGATCAGGAAGAATATAAAAAGGCGTTGGCATGGACGAAAAAGAACTGTCCGGAAGGTTTTGATAAAAACCCGGAATATGCGCAGAAGTCAAAAGAAGAAAAAGAGAAAGATTGGGAATTTACCATTAAGTGTGCCTGTATTATCAAGGATTTGATGAATGGAAATTCCAAGCTGCCGGAAGGCCGTGAGGAAGAAGCATTAGGACATAATGCATTGGCAGCTGGTTTCCAGGGACAAAGACAGTGGACAGATTATTATCCGAATACAGATTTTGCAGAAGCCATATTGAACACCTCCTTTGACTGGAATGGAGCAAGGGAACCCTATATTCTGGCAACAGAAAATGATACATTAAATGCTGTCAGCATGTTATTGCTCAAACTTTTAACGAACCGTGCACAGATGTTTGCTGATGTGAGAACCTGCTGGTCTGCAGAAGCTGTCAAAAAAGCAACGGGATATGAGTTGGAAGGAAAAGCAAAAGAGGCTCAGGGATTCATTCATCTGATCAATTCCGGTGCATGCTGCATGGATGCCTGTGGAGAAGTAAAGGACGAAAACGGCAACGGGGTCTTCAAGCCATTCTGGGAAATGGAAGAAGAGGATGTCAATGCTTGTTTAAACGCGACACAGTGGTGTGCAGCTGATTTGGGATATTTCCGTGGCGGCGGGTATTCGTCCCGATTTTTAACAAAGGCAGAAATGCCGGTGACAATGGTTCGTATGAATATCGTAAAGGGTGTAGGCCCGGTTATGCAGATAGCGGAAGGATATACCATAACACTGCCGGAAGAGGTGTCAGAGCACATTTGGAAGAGAACTGATTATACATGGCCTTGCACTTGGTTCGTGCCGAAGGTGACTGGAGAAGGTACATTCAAAACGGCATATGACGTCATGAATAACTGGGGCGCAAACCACGGGGCAATCAGTTATGGTCATGTCGGGGCAGATATGATAACATTATGCTCCATGCTTCGAATTCCTGTTTGTATGCATAACGTATCGGAAGAAAAGATTTTCCGTCCGGCTTGCTGGAATGCCTACGGCATGGATAAAGAAGGACAGGATTACAGAGCCTGTGAAGCATACGGCCCATTGTACCGGTAATACCGGTTTCCTTTTTAGATGAAAGATGATACAAGGCTAAAAGACTCAAGCAAAGACATCCATTTGCCATTCAGCCTCATCACATAAAAAATCTCTATTTCTTTGATAAGCGAAGAAATTAGAGATTTTTTCTGTTGGTCCGAGAAAATTATCCTATGCTGTGGAAAAATAAATTTTAATATCTGATTCCATTTGTCAATGTCTGCAATAGAATTCCTTTAGCAACAACAATACAAGGCAATATTTTGCCAGCTTTTAAATAGGGTGAATTGGTATTTGGATTTCGGTTACAAATTTTTTGGTATCATCAGTTATCCCGTAATCTATCATCGCAATTTCTTTGGAAAATCCTGTAATACGCAATTTGTGATACGTTATAAAATCAGCCAGCTTTTCGTATTGTGCAGCGGCGTCCCTGTGGCTTCCACAAAATCGCAGTGTTACACAGGTTTCTTCCTGTATTTCATCTATTGTCCCAGCATAGACATCTTCATGGTCTAAAAGAAGAAAAACCATATCATATTTGTCATATTGTGCATTTAATAGTTTTTCTTCTGATATTCCTACGCCTACTTTCCCAAGAAACACAACCGTATCTTGCTGATATTGCTCCAGCTGTCGGATAGAGGTTTCTAAATCAAGGTAAGATTTTATTGAGAGAGTATTTTGTATCCATGCAATACGTCGTGCAGCAATCTGTTTAATGTGAATAGTATCAAGTTCAGAAGAAAGAGCATCTTGAATCTGTTTCAGGCGATGTTCTATTTTATTTTCGATAATTTTCAATTCATTTTGCTTGCGAATAACGATCTCTTTCTGCTGCTGTAGCAATATCTGCATTTTATCAACATCTCGACTATTTAGAAAATCTGCAATTTGTTCTAATGGCATATCCAGTACACGTAAATATCGAATCGTATTAAGACATTCAAACTGGCGTGTACTGTAATAGCGATAACCCGTTTCATCGTCAATATATTCCGGCTGCAATAGTCCTGCTTTCTCGTAGTGGCGCAGGGAGCCAACACTTAAATGAAACATCTTTGCAACATCGCCAATTTGAAATAATCCGTTTTTTTCCATTCGCTTAATTCTCCTATCCGAAACTTATAATGATTGGATTAGTTTATCAGAGTGTTTATTCATCCATACAAAAACACAGATACAAATGATGACTGATAGAGCTGAACCTGCCGGAGATGCAATTCCCATTGGAAAAAGTGTATCAGAAAAATAATGTGATGCCAAATATGCAAGCGGGATACGTGCGCAAATTATGGAAATTGAATTATGGATAAATGATATACCAGATAAACCGTATGCACAGAAATAGCCACTAAAACTAAAATGAATTCCTGCAAAAATACAATCCCAAACATAACCACGCATGTATTGACCGCCGAGCAAAACTACTTTAGCATTATCTGTAAATATACCGACAGCTGGTTCGGCTGCAAATTGCATGATAATAGCTGAAATTGTACCAAAAGAAAACGCTATCAAAGTAGCATATTGTAGAGTCTTACGGGCACGATCATGCTTACTCGCACCAATATTTTGTGCGGAAAGTGCAGAAACAGTCGATAGCATGGAAGATGGAACAAGAAATAAAATGCTGATAATTTTTTCAACGATACCTACTGCTGCTGCATCATTAAGTCCCCGCTTATTTGCAATTACAATAATCACAATAAAAGCAATCTGAATAAAACCATCCTGTAATGCAACAGGGACACCAACTTTCAGCAAACTGCCCATGGTTCTTTTTTGTGGCTTAAAATCCTCCGGTGATAGACTTACACAGGTTTTTTGCCTTATAATAACGACCAAAGAAACAATAACACTGATGGTTTGTGACAATATTGTTCCTAATGCAGCACCGGCTGCACCAAGTTGAAATATCCCGATAAAAAGATAGTCCAGTGTGATATTAAACACGCAAGCAATTGCAATAAAATACATTGGGCTTTTGGAGTCACCCATTCCACGAAAAATGGAACTGATTATGTTGTACGCAGTAATAAACGGTATACCAAAAAAACAAATTGTAAGATATGAAGCGGTTTCTGAAATAGCTTCGGTAGGAGTTGACATAATGTCAACAATTGAATTTACTGCAAGGAGCAACACAACCGTAAATATGACTGACAAAGCCATGAACAGAGTGATGGTATTTCCAATTGCAAGAGATACTTGCTTATGATTTTTTGCACCGATTGCTCGTCCAATCATAATTGTTGCACCCATTGCCAGACCGACAATCATGACCGTCAACATATGCATAATCTGGCTTCCGATAGAAACTGCCGCCGTACTATCAGCTCCATTGAATTGTCCGATCATAAACAGGTCAGCCATTCCATATAGTGTTTGAAGAAAATAAGATAGTAAGTACGGTAGTGAGAAATACACAACTGTTTTGAATACACCACCTGTGGTTAAATTCTTTTCCATAATAAATCCGCGTCCTTTACTCATTTCTATTTGAGTGTATCATAATGTCTACAACTATTGTAGAGTCAATGCATAAAGTGACCAATGATGTAGAATGATTTAATAAAATGAATAAATACGTAAATATGAAGAAATAAATAGTTGACATTGCAACTAAAAGGAACTACACTTTAATGGTTGCAATGTCAACTATTTATTCGTTATGGGATTCAAAGTCAAAAGCTTATGATAGAACTTGGCTTCGTCAATTTGCACATATACTTGTAAAACAAAAATTGATGCACGACATAGTTTGGTGAGCAACTGTATGAAGCCGCTGGTACTTAGAGCAATGTATTTTATGCTCTTATGTACCACTGCGTGCTGAGTCCAAGCGGGAGCGTGTTGCGAATGAAGTATGTCGTGCATTAATTTTGTCTTAACATAAATCGTGCAAATTGACGAATTCAAATATGTAAACAAGCTTTTGATACCCTAATCTTTATAGGAATTTAGGAGAGGAAGTATTATGGAAAAACGTTTGGGAAGATTGATTTCAATGCTATATAGAAAGAGTCAGGTTTATTTGAGTCAGGAACTAAAAAATTATGATATTACATCTGCGGAATATCCAATCCTGATTGCGCTGAATCAAAATAATGGTGCTACGCAGGAGGAATTGTCGTCGCATCTGTATTTGGATAAATCAGCTGTTACCAGAGTAATACAGGCACTTATGGAGAAAGGGTTCGTCACAAGAAGTAAAGATGAACGGGATCTGAGATGCAATAGAATCTATCTTACGGAAAAGGGATGTAAAGTACAGAAGCCAATAAAGGCAGCATTGGATCATTGGAACAATATATTAATGATGCATATGGAAAAAGAGAAACAGGACATAATATATGAATTATTAATACGTATGGCAGAAAATGTGAATGAGGAATTTTTAAAGAGAAAAGCGTGAAAAGAGAAAATTATGAGCGAAAAGATAAAAGAGAATCCATTAGGGGCAGAGCCGATTAATAAATTGTTAAAGAGCTTTGCAGTGCCAAGTATCATAGCGATGTTGGTGAGTGCCCTGTACAACATTGTAGATCAGTTCTTTATAGGAAGAAGTATAGGAGGGCTGGGCAATGCAGCAACTAATATTGCATTTCCGCTTTCTATTTCCTGCGTATCCATTGCTTTATTGTTTGGAATTGGTGGAGCATCCACATTTAATCTTGCGATGGGAAAGGGAGATAAAAAAGAAGCAGTTTATTATATTGGAAATGCAGCAGTCATGATGTTCGGATGTGGTTTGGTCTTATGTGTCATTACGCAGATATTCTTAACCCCCCTGCTGATATTTTTCGGAGCACCTGCTGATGTTCTTGGATATGCCAAGATTTACACCCGTATCACTTCCATCGGATTTCCGTTTTTGATTCTGGCTACAGGCGGAGGACATCTGATACGTGCAGACGGAAGTCCCAAGTTTACTATGCTCTGCAATCTTACAGGAGCAGTTATTAATACAATTTTGGATGCAATTTTTGTTTTCGTACTCAATATGGGAATGGCAGGAGCTGCAATTGCAACGATTATTGGACAGACAATATCAGGTGTGATGGCTTTTTATTACTTGCGCAATTATAAGACCGCTGCAATTAAAAAGGAACATTTAATAATTAGAAGAAAATATTGTGGACGGATCGTTTCACTTGGAGCAGCACCCTGCAGTAATCAGCTTGCAATGATGGTCGTTCAGATTGTAATGAATAAATCACTGGCATATTATGGGTCATTATCGTCATATGGGCAGGCTATACCGTTGGCCAGTGTCGGAATCATAACGAAGGTAAATCAGGTATTTTTTTCGTTCATCATAGGTCTGTCTCAGGGATTGCAGCCAATCGTCAGCTTTAATTATGGAGCAAAGAAGTTTACGCGTGTTAAAAGTGCATATATACGGGCGATTTCTTATGGATTTGGTTTATCGCTCATCGCATTTATTATGTTCCAACTTTTGCCTCGCCAGATTATATCTGTGTTTGGAAATGGTTCGGAAGGATACTACCGATTTGCAGTAAGTTATTTTAAAGTATTTTTATTCTTTACGTTCTTAAACTTTTTACAGCCTATTTCCTCTAATTTTTTTACTGCAATCGGGAAACCTAAAAAAGGTATTTTCTTATCACTGACCAGACAGATTTTATTCTTATTACCATTGATTTTGCTTCTGCCATTGTCTTTTGGAATTGATGGAATACTATATGCCGGACCGATTGCGGATCTTACTGCCGGAGTAGTGGCCGTCATCATGATAATAAAAGAATTTAAGAATAAGCATTATTGGGAGACCAGTCATGATGAAAAAAAGGGAGAATTATGAGCATGAAGGTAATCGCAGGTAGAAGAAGTATTTGTAAATTTAAAGAAGATAAGAATACAGACTATAATAAATAAGATTTCATTTGGATACTCTATGAAGAAGCAGTTTTTTATTGCAATATGGAAAAATTTTCATTACAATAGAGCTAAGAAGCTGTAAAAGTTCTATAAATTTGGGTGTATAAGGAGGAATCAAAAATGAGTGAAATTTTTAAGAAATTACCAGTAATTTCCTATGAGGGACCAAAAAGCAAAAACCCTCATGCATTTAAGTATTATGACCCGGAACGTATTATTATGGGAAAGACGATGAAAGAGCATCTTCCTTTCTCTATGGCTTGGTGGCATAATATGTGTGCTACGGGAGCGGACATGTTTGGAGTAGGAACTGCAGATAAAAGCTTTGGAACCCCGACAGGAACCATAGAGCATGCGAAAGCAAAGGTAGATGCAGGATTCGAGTTTATGCAGAAGCTCGGTATTTCCTATTTCTGTTTTCATGATACGGATATCGTGCCGGAAGCAGATACAATAGATGAAACGAATCGCAGACTGGATGAGATAACGGATTATATTAAAATAAAAATGAAAGAAACAGACATTAAACTTTTATGGGGAACTGCGAATATGTTTTCCAATCCACGCTATATGAACGGAGCAGGAAGTACAAGTTCGGCAGATGTGTTCTGTTTTGCTGCAGCCCAGGTAAAAAAGGCACTTGACTGTACAGTGAAGCTGGGTGGAAAAGGTTATGTGTTCTGGGGTGGCAGAGAAGGCTATGAGACATTACTAAATACGGATGTGAAATTTGAAATCGAAAATATTGCAAAGTTGATGAAGCTGGCGGTTGACTACGGTAGAAAGATAGGATTCACCGGAGATTTTTATATTGAACCAAAACCGAAGGAGCCAATGAAACATCAATATGATTTTGATGCGGCAACAGCAATTGGCTTTCTTCGTCAATATGGATTGGATAAAGATTTTAAAATGAATATTGAGGCAAATCATGCGACCTTGGCAGGACATACATTCCAGCATGAATTACGTATCAGTGCGATCAACGGAATGCTTGGAAGTATAGATGCGAATCAGGGAGACTACTTGCTTGGCTGGGATACTGACCAGTTTCCATCTAATGTCTACGATGCAACTTTATGTATGTATGAGGTATTAAAGGCTGGCGGAATCAGCGGAGGCTTTAATTTTGACTCCAAAACAAGAAGACCAAGTTATACACAGGAGGATATGTTCGATGCCTATATTTTGGGAATGGATACCTTTGCATTAGGACTGATCAAGGCAGCAGAAATGATAGAGGATGGACGGATTGATACGTTTGTAAAAGAGAAATATGCAAGCTTTGAAAGCGGTATCGGAAAGAAAATCCGACAGGGAGAAACATCTCTGGAAGAACTGGCAGAATATGCAGTTAAAATGGGGAAACCGGAACTTCCTTCTTCGGGAAAGCAGGAACATCTGGAAGGTGTGCTTAATAATATCCTGTTCGGCTGATATGAACTTTAAATAAAACATATACAAAAAAATAAAATAATAAAAATGTGCGTTCTTCAGTATGAGGAGCGCATTTTTTTGTATAGTTTACGCGAGTAATGAGGAAAATGCGCTGGCGGCAGAAGTATTTGACGAATACCGAGATACAAGCAAAGTACAAAAAAATATTACACTTTTTTATCATATTTTATTGTAACCAAAAAAAATTACACAATCCACAAAAAATAGAATATAGAGAAGCAAATGAAAATGCCATAGAATAAGCACAGAATTTGTTGATCGTCAAAAGGAGGAAATAAAATGAAAAGAGCATCTTGCTTTAGTGACAAACATTATACAATTGGAAAAATTGATGAAAAGATGTATTCATCATTTACAGAGCACTTGGGAAGAAGCATTTATTCGGGTATCTACGAACCGGGACATCCGGATGCGGATGAGGATGGTTACAGAAAAGATGTAATGGGACTTGTGAAGGAATTAAATGTTCCTGTCATCAGATATCCGGGCGGCAATTTTGTGTCCTGCTATGACTGGCATGACGGAATCGGACCAAAGGAAAACAGACCCAAAAGAATGGATTATGCATGGGCAAGCATTGAAACCAATGAATTTGGAATTGATGAGTTCTGTAGATGGGCAAAAAAAGCCGGAGTAGAACCAATGATTGCAGTAAATCTTGGAACAGGCTCCATCAAAGATGCCGGAGATTTAGTCGAATACTGTAATCATCCAGGTGGAACTTATTGGAGTGATTTAAGAGCTGAAAATGGAAGTCCGGAACCATACGACATTAAGTATTGGTGTCTTGGAAATGAAATGGAAGGAAGCTGGCAGGCGGGACATTTATCAGCAGAAGATTATACGAAGAAATCTTTAGAGGCAGCAAAGATCATGAAATGGGTAGATCCCACTATTAAATTGGTTGCATGCGGCAGTAGTTATGAGATGCTTCCGACCTACATGGAATGGGATAGAACAATGCTTAGCAAGTTATATGACCAGGTCGATTATGTATCAACACATAATTATACCATGAATGCAGGACAAGGAACTACTGATTTTGTGGCAGCGTATAAGCAGTTAGATGAACATATCAAGAACAGTGCAAGAGTGATTGACTATGTAAAAGGAAAAAACCACTATAAAAAAGATTTGAAGATCTGTCTGGATGAGTGGAACGTATGGAATTTTCAAGACATTAAATTAAGCTCCCTAGATGATTTACAGGGCCTTACAACTTTTGAAATGACTTCGGCAGGAAAGTGGGAAATAGCACCACCAATTCTAGAAGAGAAATATAGTCTTCTGGATGCCATAGTAGTTGGAGGCCTTGGAATCACTTTATTAAATAACGCAGATGTAGTAGAAATAGCATGTCTGGCACAACTAATCAATGTAATAGCACCGATTACGACAATGAAAAATGGAGGCATATTGAAGCAAGCCATTTATCATCCTTTCCATATGTTGAGTAAATACGGACATGGAGTGACGATGAAAGCGATTGTAGACGCCCCGGTTTATCATTGTGGTTTTGGAGACTTACCGATCATAGAACCCGCAGTAATCTACAATGAAGAGGCGGATGAAGTCAGGATCTTTGTACTGAATTGTGAACAGGAGGAGGATGTAGAACTTAATATCTGTTTACAAGGTTATGGAGATAAAAAGGTAAAAGAGCATCTTGTTTTAAATGGAAATGATTACGAAATCCGCAATACCTTTGAAGAACCGGATAATGTAGGAATGAAAAAATTGTCTGTAAAGGATAATAGCAGTGTGATTCTTCCGAAATTATCTTGGAATGTTATTATTTTAGACTAAAATTGGAGGGAATGATGGGCTCAAAAGTAATATTAAAAGTAAAGAATGTATCAAAAGATTTTGGGCTGACACGTGCACTGGCGAATATATCTGTTGATATTCATCAAGGTGAGATCATTGGATTGATTGGTGAGAATGGTTCTGGAAAATCCACCTTGTCTTCCATTGTGTCCGGAGTATATCCTGCTTCAGAAGGAAGTCTGGAATTAAATGGTGAAAAATATGAACCAATAAATACAGTAGATGCGCAAACCCATGGAATCAGCATGATTGCCCAGGAAATGGGAACACTTCCGGGAATCCGGGTCGCAGATAATATTTTTCTTGGAAAGGAACAGATATTTACGAGCTGCGGTGTAGTTAACCGTAAAAAGATGTATCAGGCAGCAAGAGAGGCACTTGTAAAAATCGGGATCGGAGATATTAACCCGGAAGATCCAATTGTGAAATACAGCCTGGAAGAAAGAAAGCTGATAGAAGTAGTAAGGGCTTTGTACTGTGAGCCAAAGATATTTATCATAGATGAAACTACCACAGCACTGTCACAGAGGGGCAGAGACATTATTTATAAGATTATCCGGGAATTTAAAGAACAGAATAAGACTGTGTTGTTTGTCTCCCATGATTTAGAAGAGCTAATGCAGGTATGCACCCGTCTGATCGTCTTAAGAGATGGCGCTTTTATTGCCGAACTGGAAAAAAATGAGTTTGATGAAGACAAAATTAAAGAGTTAATGGTGGGACGTAAGCTGACAGGAGATTATTACAGAAGTGATTTCGATGGTAGTTCTTTAAAAGAAATAGTATTAAAAGCAGACCGTATTTATACAGGCAAGAGCTTGAAAGGTATTTCGCTGGAATTACATAAAGGTGAAATACTTGGGATTGGCGGATTGACGGATTGCGGGATGCATGAATTAGGAAAGGTCCTATTTGGGAATACAAAGACTCTTTATGGAAAAGTTACCTTATCGAACGGCGAAAAAATTAGAACAGAGAAACAGGCGATTAAAAACAGAATTGGCTATGTTTCTAAGAACAGAGATCAGGAAGCACTAATCCTGTCAACAAGTATTTTAGAAAATATCGAACTTCCATCGCTGAATAAATTGAAAAAGCTTGGATTAATAACCAAAGGTATAGAAAAAAAATTTACTAGTAAGCAGGTAAATGAATTAAGTGTAAAATGTAGAGAAATCACACAGAATGTGCGAGAACTGAGCGGTGGTAACAAACAGAAAGTAGTATTTGGTAAGTGGCTTGGAAATGAGTCTGAGATATTTATACTGGATTGTCCTACCAGGGGTATTGATATTGGTGTAAAAGCATTTATGTATCGCTTGATGTATCAGCTGAAACAAGAAGGAAAATCCATTATCATGATATCGGAAGAATTACCAGAATTGATCGGTATGAGTGACAGAATCATTATTATGAAAGATGGAAAAATACAAAAAAAATTTGAACGAGCAGCTGATTTGAATGAAGCAGCACTAATCAAAGAAATGGTATAAGAGGGGGGGAATAACATGAATCACGTAAAAAAGAAAGAAAAAGTTTTAAATACGGCTGAATTATTTCGAAAAATAATCCCCTATCTTGGAATTATTATTATGATTGTTGTTTTTCAGATTTTTGGAGGGGGAAAACTTCTGACAAAAGGTAATCTGAATAGTATATTGAATCAAACCATATATGTGGCAATTATGGCTTTTGGGGCAATTTTTGTATATGGACATGGAGGAATGGATCTGTCCTATGGCGGCGTAATAGGATTTAGTGTATTGATTTCGATCTTGGTAGCAAATACAGGAGCACCGGTAGTAATCGTGTTTCTCTCTAATGTACTTGCAGCACTGATTTGGTTCCTTCTGAATGGTACAGTTTCGATTTATTTAAAAGTGTCTCCATTTATTACATCTTTATGTATAATGTATATGTGTCGTGGTATCTTAAATACAGTATGCGCATCTCAGAAATACAGCATCCCGGTATATCTGTATGATTATGATAACCAGACATTCAAGGCATGCATGCTGATAGGGGTCTTTGTCGTCTGCTTCTTATTGTTTGAAAAGAGCAGTATAGGAAAAGAAAACAAAGCAATTGGTGGAAATCCTATCGCAGCAAGGCAAGGCGGGGTCAGTGTAGAAAAAACAAGAATGATAGCTTATATCATCAGTGGGGTTACAGTGGGCATAGCTGGGTTTATCTTGATGACCAGAGCTGGAAGTGTGAGCACATCCACTGGACAAGGACTTGAAATGAATGTTATCACTGCACTGGTTCTGGGAGGTGTTCCCCTTTCGGGCGGGTCACGTGTCAAAATGACAGGTGCGTTGATCGGCAGCTTTTCCGTAATATTGTTACGTAATGGATTGATAATTCTTGGAGTGAATGAACGTGTCATTGAAGGAATTCAAGGAGTCGTTCTACTATTATTGGTGTTCTTGACTTATGTTAAGAACAAGGATGGAATTTTAAAATAGGAGGAAAAAAGATGAGGAAGGTTATAGCAGTACTATTAACATTGGCAATGGTATTTTCAATGACAGGCTGTGGAAACACAACAACAGGAAAGGACACTGCTCAAACAGATTCAGTTCAGACAGAAGCTGCAAATGTTGAGGCAGATGGAACTACGGATGCGGCAGCAAATGATCAAAAAGGTGCAGCTGAAATATGTGGTGATCCGAACGGCAACTATACGGTAGGTGTTATCATCCATACAACAACAGATTTCCTATGTGCGAAGTATAAAGCCTATACAGATTATTTAGGAAAAGCGTACGGAGTAAAGTTTAATTATTATATCATTGAAAATTTTGCAGATGAAACATATCTTGCAGCGATTGAAAATCTTTGTTCACAGGGAGTAAATGCAATTATTACAACGAATTTTTCTGGAACAGCAGTATTGCAAGGGCTAAAAACTTGTGAAGAAAACGGTGTTTATCTAGGCGTAGGCTGGTCACAAATCGATGAAAGCATTAAAGACCAGGTATTTGCAAGTGACTATTTTGTAGGAAGCTCTTATGAAGCAGACTATGATGCGGGATATCAAATCATAGAAAGCTTAATTGATTCAGGGTGCAAAAATATTGCAGCAATTGGGTATGAACCTGGAATTACCTGCCATGACAGACGTTGGGAAGGAATGATGCAGGCATTTGAAGATCATCCTGAAATCAAAAAAGCAGGTGAGTATAGAGGGCTTGAATTTACAAAGGCAGTAGAAGATTTTCTGGCAGCAGACGATTCTATTGACGGTATTGCAATTACTTTGCTTGGCATTGAATATTGTTCCGAACCTATCAAATCAGCTGGCAGAGAAGGTGAAGTCAAGATTGCATTCTGTGACTTATCCGAAAATTGTCAGGAAAGTCTTGATAATGGAGATACGGTATGTGCAATCGGAGGACAATATGCAGATGTAGTATTTCCGTTTGTATTAATCTATAATGCTTTGGAAGGAAACCCACTTGATAAAGTAGAAGTTCCGGTCAATTTCATTGTATGTAAATCAGGAACAGAATTTTCAGATTACATGAAATATCTGCACAATGATGGTGTATATGCATGGACAACAGATGAAGTCGATCAATTAATCAAATCTAAAAATAGTAAAGCTTCTTCTGAGGATTTACTAAAAATGGGCAAAAGTTATAGCCTTGAAGATACAATTGCAAGACATGGTGAATAGTCAATAGTCTTGGAAAGGGGACACTATGAATACAATATCCACCAATATGAAAAATGCTTTGAAAGTAATCTTATTACCAATGTTTGTATATGTATTATTCTTTGTGTGCTCAGGTGGAACTTTCGGAAAACCGGCGAGTATCATAATGAATTTTAAACAGACCCTTGCACCTACTTTAATATCATACGCAATGTGCTGTAATATGCTGTGTGACAGGATGGATCTGAGTGCAGGTGCAGTTGTTATGTTATCGGCTATGTTCGGAGCTAAAATGGTCTATCTGTACGGAATTGGTTTGTTACCATTTGCGCTTATCATTGTATTGGCAGGAATTTTACTTGGAACGATATCAGGGTTCATGTACATGCTTCTTAAAGTACCAGCAATTGTTACGGCACTTGGAGTGTGTATGATATATGAGACTTTGTCGAACCTCGCGAGCATATCCTGGGTCACGGCAATTAATGGAGAGATTACGACATTAGGGAGATTTCCATATTGCATCATTATTTTTGGCATCATGTTCGCACTGTTCTATGTAATATTTAATAATACAAAATTTGGATACCATGTAAGAGCTTGCTCAAGTTCTCAGCAAATTGCAAAAAATGCTGGTGTAAATACAGAGAGAACAGCTTTTATGTGCTATGTCGTATCTGCATTGTTCCTGGGAGTAGCAGCTTTATTGAAAATTTCCATACAGGGTTCTATTGATACTCCGATGTATATGTCAAGTACCAAAATTATATTTAACTGTATGCTGGGTATTTATGTGGGACTTGCGCTGGAACAATATTGCAATCTGCTAATCGGAATTTTTGTAGGTAATTTTATCATGAACATGTTGACAACGGGCCTGCTAAGTCTTGGATTATCAGCATCCCTGCAGGATACAGCATCTGGTATATTTTTATTGATCATTATGATATTTACTTATAATAATCAAAGAGTAATGGATTATATGGGCGACAGAAAAGTGAAGAAAGAATTAGTCAAAGTGAATATGTAAAATTAGACAGCATCCGGGTAAAATGCCAATGTATATTGATTGCATAGTATCCGGGTGCTGTTATATACTATTCTTAGGGTTAGATATTGGGGTGATATCATGATAAAGGTTTTACTGGTAGATGATGAAAGATTGGCATTAGAGTATCTGGAAAATATTATTAGTTGGGAATATTATGGATTTCAGGTAATTGGGGCTGCAACAGATCCGGAGCAGGCCCTGAAAATGTATAAAAAATATAAGCCGGAATTAGTGATCTCTGATATCAGAATGCCAGGAATGAGTGGATTGGAGCTGGTAAATGAAATCAGAGATTATGGTGGAAATTCTCATATTCTTTTTTTATCTGCTTATAAAAATTTTGATTATATAAAACAGGCAATACGTTTGGACATTGACGATTATCTTTTGAAAAGTGATCTCGAGGAAGAAAGTTTTTTAAAAAAAATACTACAGTTAAAAGAAATCATTAATAAGCAAAAGGCTAAGAATCAATATACGACAGGGTTGATATTTGAAGACTTGTTCAAAAAGAGTGCAGCAGAAGAAAACTATAAAAAGATATTAGATGAAAATGAATATATTAGAATTCATAAAAAATATTATTATTTAATTCTGGCACAGAAAATAGCTCCAAGATTTATAGAAAAATTTATTCCTCCAAAAGAAGAAGAAATAGACTCATATGAATATGAGTTTTCCAATGTATGTGACCGTCACAGCGAGGCGTTTGAGCTACAGATCATAACAGTTTTTCCCGTTAATAATAGTGAATATCTCGCAATTTTCGATATGCACGCAGAAATTGCAGGACAAAAGGATATACAGGATAAAATCTTTTATTTTTCAAGAAAAGTATTTGAAGAAATGAATAACGAAAAAAAGAATCAATTTGATTTATATTATTGTGCCAGAAAAATGTCTCCAAGACAAGCAGGTCTCTTCTACAATGAAAATAAAAATCAAATGTCTCAGCGATATTTACAGAAACAAACACAAATTATCGAATTTATTGAGAATAAATCAGACGAAAAAATAGAGAAAGAACCCAAATCGATTACTTCAGATGAGGTTTACCGGATGATTCAGCACGCAGATAAAGATGGAATTGCACAATGCATTGAAATCATAAAAATCTCAATTCGGGAGGAAGATTTTTTTTCTTATTTATGGTATATCAAAAACATGTTTGAGGCAATCAGTGCCTTTGAGAGAGTTTTAACAGAAACAAAAAGCGGAAGAAGATTTACCTTGTTAGAGAATAGTGCTTCTTATGATTTTAAAAATCCGAACGAACTGGTGGATTTTATAGAATATAAGTTGGAAGAAATCCAGTTTTTCTTACATGAGAAGGAGAAAAAGGCCTATTCTTCAATCGTAACCAACGCAATTAATGTAATCAGGGCGAAGTATGGGGATGCAGAATTTTCTTCGGCAATTGTTGCAAATGATATTAATATCAGTCCGTCCTGGCTATCTACAAAATTCAAAGAAGAGGTTGGAATCGGTGTCAGTGACTATATCAATAATATAAGAGTCGAGCAGGCAAAGAAGATGTTGGAACTGGGTGATGATATGATATATGAGGTATCTGAAAAAGTAGGATTTACTTCAAGCCAGTATTTCAGCAAAATATTTAAAGAAAATGTAGGTTCAACACCTAACCAGTATCGTAGAAAAACAGTACATACGGAAAGCCGGAAGGAATAGCATGAAATTAAAACATAAATTGATGATTTCTCAGATTTTAGTCTTTTTTAGCATGTTCATAATCCTTACTACTGTTTTATCTGATATGGTGTATATGACAGTCAGTAAAAGTGATTGTGAAAAGGTGATGAACTTAAATGAACAGATCATGACAAGAATCGATCAGAGCTTTGAAGAATTGCAGCGATTTACTTCGGTAGTGACAAATGATGAGCAATTGGGAAATTTGATCAATGCTTATATAGAGGAACCAAATAAGTCCAATAGTGCAAAAATAAGATTGTATTTGTCCAGTATCGGGATCAAAGATCAAATAAAGGCGTATGCGGTTCTGGGCATTTATGTTGACGTAAATGACGGCAAGGATTCTTATAATTTTGGAACAGTGGGTTTGTCATCCGGGATAAGAGATCATGTACGCACTGCATTGAAAAATACAAGGGACAAAGAAAACGGTTTTTTCATAGAACCGTTTTCTTATAATGGAGATTCCAGTACTGTCTTTGGGAACAAGTTCAATATGGCATATGCTTATGTGATGCCATACCAAGATAAAGCTTCCAAAGGCACGGTTACTGTAATTTCCACATTTGACCAGATTAGTTATATTGCAGAAAACATGCAGGATTACAGTAACGATTATCTATTGTTGAATAATGAGAACGAAGCAATCAGACCTAGCGTGGTAAATACGGCAATAGATGTTAATAGAGTACTGTCTGATATTAGTTATGGAGAAACCTATAAAGAAGGCTATTATAAAGAGAAGGATGCGGTCACCACAGTCCGCTTTTCTGACCGGGGAGATTGGAAGATTGTCTGCAGACTGACCAGAAAAGATATTTTACAAAATAATCATTCTTTGATACTTTTTGATAAAATATTAGTTGCTGTTTTTGGAATTTGTGTTATTTTAACTATGATTCCGCTGGTAGAGAAGTTTACGAAGCCCTTATCCAAGGTATCAGAGCAGATGAATGAAATTGCGAAAGGAAATCTGAGCGCAAGAGTATTGATTGAATCAAAGGATGAAATCGCTGAGGTAGGACAGGCATTTAATATAATGGCAGAAAAGCTTCAGGAAAATATCCATACGTTGTTGGAGCAGGAAAAAAGAGAGCAAAAAATGAGATACAGCCTGTTGGTTTCACAGGTGGATCCTCATTTTATTTATAATACAATGAATACCATTACGTACCTTGCTCAAAAGAATCGGAATGAAGATGTTATCGCAGTGAATAAAGCAATGATCGAGATATTAAAAGACAGATTAAGAATTAATATGGAAGATGTATATGATACATTGGAACAGGAAGTTAAAGTTGTGGAACAATATTTGATCATACAAAGCTATCGATATGCGGATACTTTTAAAACAAAAATAAATATTCAGGAGGCAGCCAATAAATGCTATATTGCAAAAAATATTTTACAGCCAATTGTAGAAAATGCATTGTTTCATGGAATTTTATGCAATAGGGATGAAGAGGGTGAGATTATGGGAGGATGCATTGAGATAAGTGCATACTTCCAGGATGATTTCATCCATGTAAATGTAAAAGATAATGGAATTGGAATGACTGAAGAAATCCTGGAAGGATTGGAAAATCAGTCAACCTCCAAAATTCGTGGAGAGCATATCGGAATTCGCAATATAAAAGGAAGAATAAAACATATCTATGGAGAGAACTGTACTTTCGAAATCCACTCTAAAAAAGAAGAAGGAACGGAAGTACATATCAAACTTCCAGTTGTATATGAAATAGGAGCAAACCACGGAGGTTTTTCCATTTCATAAAAGATGTAAGCTGACAAATGTGCAAATCTATCGTAGAAAAAGATAAATCAATCCGTCTATAAATAACTTAATATGAAAGCAGTGTGAGAAATACCCTTGAAATCGCATTGGATAGAACGAGGAGAACAAATGGACAGAAAGTTAACAGACGGAATGAGAAAAGAGGTAATTGCAAATTTTAACGTAAAGGGTACTTATGTAAGCGATATCGCCTATGGAAGCGGCCATATTAACGATACATTTTTAGTTGAGTTTCGGGAGCAGGAAAAACTGCATCTTTATATTTTACAGAGAATCAACCATGAGATTTTTAAAAAACCTGAGCAATTGATTGAAAATATTGTGGGAGTGACATCTTATTTGAGAAAAGAGATTATTCAGAACGGCGGAGATCCCGAAAGAGAAACATTAAATCTCATTCCGTCCAAGAGCGGCAGGATGTTTCATCAGGACGAAAGCGGTAATTACTGGAGAATGTATCAATTCATAACGGATGCAACTTGCTTTGATGAGGTAAAAAAACCGGATGATTTTTATCAGAGTGCGGTCGCATTTGGACATTTTCAACGTATGCTTGCAAAATATCCGGCAGAAACATTACATGAAACAATTGCCGGATTCCATGATACAGAGGAAAGACTGCAGACATTTAAGAAAGCGGTGAATAAAGATAACTATGGAAGAGCGGCTGCAGCAACGGAAGAGATTCGTTTTGTTTTAGAAAGAGAATCAGAGGTGTCTGTTTTAAATCGTATGATAAGGAATAAAGAATTGCCAATCAGGGTGACACATAATGATACGAAGCTGAATAATATCATGATCGATAACAAAACAGGCAGAGGCATTTGTGTGATTGATCTTGATACTGTTATGCCGGGGCTGGCAATCAATGATTTTGGAGATTCTATCAGATTCGGAGCAAGTACCGGATCGGAAGATGAAGTGAACTTAGATAAAGTATCGTGTGATATGAGTTTATTTGAACTATATACCAGAGGTTTTATAGAAGGATGTGAAGGTACCCTGACAAAAAAGGAGATAAAAATGCTGCCATTTGGTGCCAGAATCATGACGTATGAATGCGGTATGAGATTTTTGACGGATTATCTGGAGGGAGATGCTTATTTTAAAATTCATAGGGAGCATCATAATCTTGAACGCGCACGTACACAGTTCAAACTAGTAGCGGATATGGAATCAAAATGGGATATGATGAATGAAATAGTAAACAGATATAAGAATTAATAACTGAAAAAACAGGTCACTTTTTTGTACAAATGTGTTATAATTTGCCTATAAATGTGCAAATGAGGTGTACGTATGCCAAAATATATAGGATTGAGATTACAGAATGATTTAACAATTACAACGTTATATAGTGTTCATTATTTTGAATATATGAAAGACTATAGTTACGAAGGCGAAAGTCATGATTTTTGGGAGATCACTTATGTTGACAAAGGAGAAATTGAGGTTTGTGTGGGAGAAAAGGAAATTGTCTTGCAGCAGGGTGAGATCTTATTTATTAAACCGAATGTATTCCATAATTTGAGAGCAAATGGAATCAAAGCGCCTAATCTGGTCGTGATATCTTTTGACTGCAGATCAAAAGCGATGCAATTCTTTCAAGATAAAGTTTTAAAAATTTCAACTTTGGAACGGGAATTTTTTTCTGAAATCCTGATTGAAGCAAGAAGGGCCATATCATCTCCGCTGAATGTGACCTATTTATATGAATTGAAGCGCCAGGCTCCCGCTCAATTTGGCAGTGAACAACTGATACGGCTATATTTGGAATATATTTTTATCGCACTTTACCGTAGAAATAATCCACAGGCAATTACCAATCCGACAGGTTCCCATACGAATAAGAAATTTACTTCAATTAAGCAGGAATACGAAGAAGATAAAATATACGAAAAAATCATAACCTACATGCAGGAACATAATGATGTATTTCTTACGATCGAAGAAATATGCCGTGATAATCTTGTGAGTAAATCACAATTACAGGATATTTTTGCCCGTAGGCATAATTGTGGCGTGATCCATTATTTTATCATTTTAAAAATTGAGCATGCGAAGCAGCTTATCCGGGAACAAAAATTAAATTTTACAGAAATATCTGAAAAATTAGGATATTATTCGCTGCACTATTTCTCACGTCAGTTCAAGACAATCACAGGAATGAGTGCTACTGAGTATTGTAATTCTGTAAAGGCAGGCGTGGAAAAGCAGTTGCCGGCGGGAAAACTGTGTTGATGAGTATACGAAAAAATACAGGTTGCTAACCAAATGTGCAAATATTATGTGCAAACGGATAAATAAGAAATATAGAATTATGGTAATATAATAACAAGATGTTAATGAACGGAAAAGCAAAGGGGCTGATAAAATAACAAGATATTTTATCAGCTTTTTTTAAAAATAACTTATGTTAACTTCTTATGTGTTTGTATTGGGGAATCGGACAACTATTGGCTATGAAAAAGTAATTTGGAGGACGAAAGAGTATGAAGAAAAAAGTATTAGCAGCATTACTTACTTTCACTATGGTTGCAGGCATGTTAAGCGGTTGCGGAAGCAAAACTGGTTCTGGAGAAGAATTGACAGTCTGGTTACCGGCCTTTGCGGGAAATGATTCATCAAAATCAGACGAAGATTTCTGGGCAGAGCAATTCAAACCATTTGAGGAAGAAAACAATTGTAAGATCAATCTTGAGGTAGTTCCATGGGACAATTATGAAGAAAAATATTTGACTGGGGTAAATTCTGATGAAGGCCCGGATGTTGGATATATGTACATGGAAATGTTCTATGATTACATAAAAATGGGAGCTTTGGAACCTCTGGAAACATATTTTAAGGAGGAAGATACGAAGAATTATCTTTATTATGATCTTGGCAATTTCAACGGAGTACAATATGCACTCCCGGCGGTTGTGGGAAACCCGAGAATTTTTGTCGCAAATATGGATATCTTAAATGCAGCAGGCATAGACAAGATACCTGAAACATGGGATGAGCTTGTTACAGCTTGCAAAGCGGTTCAGGCTTACGATTCTAATGTTTATCCAATCGCGCAGGAATGGGGCAATACGCATTATGGCAGCCTGAATGAAATTTATTGGCCATTCTTTTGGGCAGCAGGCGGAGAGATTACCGATGCTGACGGAAATCCAAATATTAATACAGAAGCAGGATTGAAAGCGACAGAGTTTTTATATGGCCTGAAAAAAGATGGTATTTTGACAGACTCTGCGACCTCGATCGATGATCAGAATGCTTTATTCAAGTCAGGTCAGGCGGCGATGGCAGTCGTTGCAACATCATTGGCGGCATCTTATGATGAGGCAGGTATTCATTGGGATTTCACACCATGTCTTGCAGGACCAGCGGGAAGTGGCAAAACATTTGTAGCAGCAGACTCTCTGGTTATGTTCTCTAAGTGCAAGGATAAAGAACTGGCAGCAAAAGTGATGAAATTTATCACAAGCCCTAAGGTTATGGAAGCATTCCATACAAACTTATACAGTATGCCACCAATTTCTACAGAGGAAGAGTATAAGGATCTTCCGGAATATCAGGAAATGTATAAGAATGATACAGCAAAGTTCCAGTCACTTCCGGTGTTTGAAGGTGCAACATCATTCTATGATACGTTGTATAAGAATCTGCAATCCATGTTAATGGATGAAATGACACCACAGGAAGTCCTGGATAATACAATGAGTTATTACAATGAAAGTATTAAGACAAAGAGTGAATAATTGTCTTGTGTACAATTCCAAGGTTGGCAGTGGTTGCTGACCTTGGATTGTTTTTAAAGGCAGATAGGAGCAGTTATGACAAGGCAAAAAAGACAAATGTTGTATGGTTTTTTATATATTCTTCCAAGTTTTATATTGATCTTCGTGTTTGCTGTGATACCGATTTTTATGTCGGGATATTTCAGCCTGACAGAATATAATGTATACAATCCCCCAAAGTGGGCAGGTATTGCAAACTATATGCAGGCATTTAGAGATTCTTATGTAAAAGATTCATTAAAGAACACAGTACTTTATGTAATTATCACAGTACCATTACAAACTATTATTTCCCTTCTTTTTGCAAATTTTCTGGCAGAACGCATGAGAACCAGGGTAGGTGGCTTTTTAAGAAGTGCCATGTTCATTCCGGTGATTGCCTCGGCTATAACAGCAGGTGCTGTATGGAGAATTATCATGGCAACTGACGGCGGAGTCATTAATTCATTGCTGGCAGTGTTCCATATTCCTGGCGTAAACTGGCTGGGAAGCAGTTCGGTTGCCCTGATCAGCGTTGGAATTGTAGCTATCTGGAAGAATGTTGGTTACTTTTTAGTTATTTACTATGCCGGCATCATGGGAATTTCAAGTGAATTGTCAGAGGCAGCGGAAGTTGACGGAGCAACAGCTTTACAAAAGTTCTTTGCAATTACGATTCCAATGTTAAAGCCAATTACATACATGGTATTGACCCTTGGCATCATCTGGTCTTTCCAGGTATTCGATCTGGTTTATGTGATGACGGGCGGAGGACCTGGTCGTTCAACGATTACATTGGTAATGACTATTTATAATGCGGCATTTAAAGATTATAAGATGGGGTATGCAAGTGCGGTTGCCATGATACTTCTTATCATTATATTGGTCATCAATGCTCTTCAGCAGAGTTTCTTTAAGGAAAAGGAGGCATAATAAGTGGAAAAACATACGCTTTTTAATAGAAAAATCACCCTTTTGACAGTATTTATGCTTCTTTGTATTTTTCTCTTTACGTTGATTTGTATTGCGCCTTTTCTTTATATGATTTTGCTTTCATTTACACAGTCACAGTCTATGGCCTTCAACTGGAAGGAATTTTCATTGAATCCGGTGAACTATCAATATACTCTGATTAAGACAGGCTTTGCAAGAGCTTTATGGAATAGTGTAGTAGTGGTTGGACTGTCCTGTCTGCTTAACTGTATCATGTCAGCCATGGCAGCTTATGGCTTTGAGAAAAAGCCTATTCCGGGAAAAGAAAGATTGTTTGGTATCTATGTAGCAACGCTTATGATTCCGGGGCAGGTCACGCTGATTCCAGTATTTATTATTATGAAATCAATGGGATTGTTAAATACTTACACAGCATTGATCCTACCGATCCTAAATGCATTTGGTGTGTTTCTGGTAAGGCAGTTCATGACATCTGTACCGGATGAACTGATTGAGGCAGCACAAGTGGATGGATGTCCGGAACCGAGGATCTTTATGAATATCGTGCTTCCATTATTGAAACCGGTTATGATTTCCCTGACGGTATTTACCTTTGTAACTTCTTGGAATAATTTCTTATGGCCTTTGGTGATCACGACTAATAAAGAGATGTATACACTCACGGTAGCTCTGTCTTTACTAAAAACGAATTATAATGCAAATTATGGTCTGATCATGGCTGGTGCAGCGGTATCTTTTGTATTTCCGTTCGTATTGTATATTTTTTTACAGAAGCAATTTGTGGAAGGTATTGCATTAAGCGGACTGAAGGGATAAAGGTGTGAATATGAAGAATGATATGAAATTATATGTGAAATATGTAGATCCACTGGAAAAAGTATTTCCAGAGCAGGAACCTGAGGCAGTTAATATTCCATTAACTGCCCTTTTACAGGAAACAGTTTCTTTTCAGACAGCATTTTTATTAAAAGCAGAAAGAAGCACATGGGGAAACATAAAGGTCGAGACAAAGCTGCCTTATCGCATTCGCAGGGTAGAACTGGTTCCATGTGCTTATCCATGTCATGTGAAAAGGGATCAGGGGTATTTGAAGACGATGCCCGGATTATTTCCGGACATTCTAAGAGATATTGAAGGGGGAAAAATAAAATATATCGCAGATCAATGGCATAGTCTTTGGATCGATCTGGAGATTCCGGCAGACCAGCAACCTGGAATTTATTCTGCGGCAGTCATTTTTATGGATGAGGAAGGCAACGAGTTGGGCAGTGTAACAAAAGAAGTAACTGTCATAAAGGCCATCTTACCACCATTGCCGATCAAACATACGGAATGGTTCCATACAGATTGTCTTGCAGATTTTTACCATGTGGAGGTATGGTCGGATAGATTCTGGGATATTCTTGAAAAATTCGTGGGATTAGCCGCTAAAAGAGACTGCAATATGATATTGACACCAATGTTCACACCACCTTTAGATACGGAGGAAGGGGGAGAAAGGACAACGGTACAGCTTGTGGATATTCTTGTACAGGACGGGCACTATTATTTTGATTTTAGAAAATTCTCAAGATTTATTCAAATGTGCCAGAGCAATGGAATCCAATATTTTGAAATGTCGCATTTATTTACGCAGTGGGGTGTCATGGCGGCTCCCAAAATAATGGCTACTGTCAATGGTACTTTTCAGAGAATCTTCGGTTGGGATACGCCTGCTGTGGGTGGTGATTACGAAGCCTTTTTGCAGTTGTATTTACCCGAGCTGACAGAAAAATTGAGAGAACTGGGAATAGCGGATAAGACTTATTTCCATATCTCTGATGAACCGGGTAAAGAACACTTGGTAAATTACAGGAAAGCAAAAGAGGCGGTCGCGCCCTATTTGAAGGATTTTCAAATGATGGATGCACTATCTGATTATAGTTTCTATGAAAGTGGTCTTGTACCGCAGCCGGTATGCGCAACGGATCATATAGAACCATTTTTGGAGCATCAGACACAGAACCTGTGGAGCTATTATTGTACCGCGCAATGTGTGGATGTTTCTAATCGTTTTCTGGCACTTCCATCTTACAGAAATCGGATTTATGGATTACAGGTCTATAAATATGGGATAAAGGGAATTCTGCATTGGGGTTATAATTTTTACAATTCAGAGTACTCCAAACGTCATATTAATCCATATGAAACAACAGACTGTGACTTTGCATTCCCGGGCGGCGATGCATTTCTGGTGTATCCAAAGATAGATGGAACCCCGGAGGAATCAATACGTATGATGGTACTTTATGAAGCAATGACAGATATCAGGGCTATGTATTTACTGGAACAAAAAATTGGGAAAGAAGCAGTTCTGCAGATCGTGGAAGAGGGTATGGAAGAAACGATTACATTTTCTTCGTATCCGCATGAAGCAGCGTTCTGTCTGCAAATGAGAAACAGAATCAACGAAAAACTGGCTGAAGTATTGGCATGATAACACAAAACATTAGGGAAGAAGCATATGGTGGACAAGATGCTTCCTGGTATCCGATTAATTACTATCCATGGGGAGGTGATTATCGGCCGAGGACGCTGGTAAGTATTCAATTACTAACGGAGACGGGATTTATGGTAAAAATGCGTTGTTTTGAAAAAAACCGCCAGAAAAAACATAAGAATCCAGACAGCCCGGTCTATGAAGATAGCTGTATGGAATGTTTTGTTAATTTTTATCCGGAGGAATTCAAGGAATACCTGAATTTCGAAGTCAATGCCGGTGGGACGATGTTATCCCAATGGGGAACCGGTAAGACAAACAGAACTTATATCAAGGACTTTGGAGTGGAGCAGCCACAGGTGGATCTGATAGAGACGTCAGAATTCTGGGAGATACAATACATAATACCATTTGCGTTGATTAAGGCACTATATGGTAAGTGTACCTTTCATAAGGGCGATGTTATTAAGTGCAATTTTTATAAATGCGGAGATTTGACACCGCAGCCTCATTTTGGATGTTTTGCGCCAGTAAAGTGGGATGTACCGAACTTTCATCTGCCCCAGTTCTTTGCAGATATCATATTATAAGGCAGAAGAAAGAGGAATGATATGCTATAAAATACCAGTATAAAGACCTTTATCGGGTCATTCCTAACATTGCTCCGGAAATAAATGGTACCAGCCATAGGAGCCACACAAGGATACTGAATTTGTGAAAGTTATCCCGTTCTACATAATTATTTCTGACAAAAACTCTGGTCGCCCATATAGCATGAATACTCATGAAAAAAATGCCCGCAAGACCTGTGATTGAATGGAAAGAAAGTAGAAATCTGCCGCTGGCGAGAATAGTCATTAATATTGTTCCAATCATATCAAAAGTGAGACCAAGCCAGAAAGTAATAAGATGCCACTTTTTCAGATTCTGCTGAATTTTTTCGCCCCATACACTAATGGAATAAAATATAAATGCTAATAGAACAGAACTAACTGCATACATGACCATTTTTTGATACCTCCAATGTTTCGCATATTATAACATGGTTTTCATACCCATATACACTTTTTGAATCAATAATAAGCTATTTTTTTCATATTTTGATAATTTTAAATAATTTGCATAAACTAAAGTTAAAATATTATTATTCAGAAGGAGATATTAAAATGAGTATAATTGGATGGATTATAATTGGAGGCATAGCAGGATGGCTGGGTAGTATGATAACTAAGAACAATGAGGAGATGGGTGCTTTCAAAAATATCATGGTTGGCATTATAGGTTCTTTTATTGGAGGACTTGCATTTAACCTGATTGGAGGATATGGTTTTACCGGCTTTAACATTTGGAGTCTTTTTGTAGCAGTAGTCGGTTCTGTTATATTACTTTCTCTCATTAATTTATTTAAAAACAAGTCATAGAATCGTTTAAAATGTATGTGTTTATACAATTTATTGGTGAACCCCTAAGGCCAGACGTAAAAATCTGCCCCGGGGTTTTTTTGATACCCCGATCTTTATAGAAAACTTTTTGAAGATAATAAAAAAACAGAAAAAAATATGGAATAGATTCATATATTAGAAAAGAACTAACACTTACAAATTAAATCCTGTGTATAGGTAGAAAGAGGTATCGTATGAAAATTAACTGGTTAGTAAGATTCAGAAACAAAACATTCCTTTTAACATTCATTCCTTTGGTATTGTCATTTGCATATCAAATCCTTGGATTATTTGATGTAGTACCAAAAATATCGGAGAATGAAACCATGAATTTTGTAACTTTAGTAATGAACCTGTTAGCTGCGTTGGGTATAATTGTCGATCCAACAACTGTCGGCTTATCAGATAGTCAAAAAGCCCTTACCTATAAAGAACCAAAATAAATTACAATAAAATTGTAAACGATACATATAATTAAAAAAAGAAAAAGGATCATTTATGGATGTAAGGAATACATTGCCAAATTATATTAATATGAGCGAACGACAGATAATGATTCAACGTACCTATGTGAATTTACAAAAGAACCTTTTGAAAAAGAAGGAAAAGGATAAGAAAGAGCAAAGAGGCACTGCCGATGGACGCACTTTATGCTAGACAATCAGTAGATAAGAAAGATAGTATATCCATTGAAACACAGTTGGAATTTGCAAGAAAAGAATCAAGAGAAGGGGAATACAGGGAGTATCTTGACAAAGGCTATAGCGGGAAGAACACAAGAAGACCGGATTTTAATAGAATGATCGCAGATGCTGAAAGTGGAATCATTCATAGAATCATAGTATACAAGATTGACCGTTTCAGCCGTTCTTTGCTGGATTTTACCAATATTTGGGAAATGCTGGCAAGGAACGGAGTTGAATTTGTATCAGTAAATGAAAAATTCGATACTTCTACACCGATCGGAAAAGCAATGCTTTTTATCCTTATGGTATTTGCACAGCTGGAAAGAGAAACAATATCCGAAAGAGTTGCCGATAATTATTATCAAAGAGCTAAATCAGGAAGATGGACGGGTGGTCCGGCACCGTATGGATTTAGAGTCGGCAGAATATATGGAGACAGAGTAGAGCGTGGGATACCGACTTTAGAAGCAAATGAAAATATGAAAATTGTCATAGATAATTATGAAAAGTATGCGGGTGGTCTGGCAGAATCATTAGGACAACTTTCAAAAGAACTAAATGAGAGAGGCATAGCGGGAGCGAAGAGAGCAACATGGAATAATGTAACGCTTGCCAGAATGCTTAGAAATCCGGTATATGTAAAAGCAAATGCCGATATTTATGCGTATTATAAAATGAAGGGTGTTAACATAACAAATAAACCGGAAGAATTTACTGGTGAATATGCTTGTATGCTGATTGGAAAACGATGTGCATCCACAAGGCAAAGAAAGCAGGTTAGTGAAACTACTTTAGTAATTGCGAACTGGATCGGGGAGGTGGAATCAGATACCTGGCTTGCATGCCAGAGAAGACTTGAAGCAAATCAGCAAATTGGTAATAAAGGAAAAGGAAAACATTCATGGCTTTCAGGATTAGTAAAGTGTGGCTATTGCAATCGAACCATGCGGATAATACCAGATGGTAAGGACAGAAAAAAAAGATATCTCATGTGCACCGGACGCATTGACCATAATTGCAGTCACATTCCTAAAATTGGAATTGATCAAATCGAAGGATGCTTAGAAGCAGAACTGACGAAACTCCTTGATAATTGCATGAATGAACCTATTGAGGAGGTTACTACGATCAATAATCATGAAAAAATTGAACTGACCATGATTGAAGAAAAAATAGAAAATCTTGTAAAATGTATCAGTACAGGAGAAGCAGCTAAGATAACCATTCAATATATTAATAAAGAAATAGACCGCCTTGCAAATCGTCGGAATCAGATTTTAGACAAGATATCGGCGGCAGGGCAGATAATCCAATTGGAAGAAATCGATTTTACTTCCCTTGGTATGGAGGGAAAAAAGGCGGTCGCAAAAAGTTATATTGAAGAAATAAAAATAAAAGAAGACGATATTAATATCGTATGGAAAATATAACATTGATACAAAACATAGTTCATTGTTCTGCAAGTTTTTATTTTTGTAACGGATGTGGATTCACTTGACTGGAAAAATTATGGTGTGGATTCGATCATACATACGGTCTGCGATCACAAGCACTTGGGAAATGGTTCTATCATTTTGTGTCATAATGGAGCGGAGTATACAGCAGATGCGCTGGATTCTCTCATCACCGGACTGCAGGATAAAGGTTTTACCATTGTACCTGTTTCAGAATTGATCATACGGGATGATTATCATATGAATCATGAAGGACGTCAAATAAAAGATTAAAATGAGGATGGTTTCTGCAAGTTCAATAATAAAAAGCATAATTTTATTTTCAGGTAAATAAATGAAAAAACAAGAAGAAAGCACCACTTTGCAATAAGATTAGTTTTGAGAAAACAAAATCTAAGCAAGGAAAGGTGCTTTCTAGGTACCAAAGTATACTACATTTTGTAACAAGAGTTTATAAGTTAATTCAGAAATAATTAAGGTATAAGTTGCCTTCCTTATCATAAAATAATAATAATACTTATGAGGAGAGAATGAAATGAAAATAAAAAAATATTTAGCAGGTATTCTGTTTGCTGCATGCATTTCTGTCATTACGGCATGTAGTTCTAATCCGACAACAGAAGTTGGACGACCGGCGAATGAAACAACCGCCGAAGGCGAAACAATTAACAGTACGGAAACAGGATATCAGGTAATAATTTGATTAAAGGCAGATCAAGACTTGCGATACTGCAGACCTGGAACAGTCTATGATAAAATGAGTCAGGAAGGCAAACAAACCATATTAACGCCCCAAGAGGGTTCTGTGCGCTTTATTGCGACAGATGATAAGAACTGGGTCGAACTGGAAACAGCAGATGAAGTACATTACTTTATGTATCTAAAAGATTCCTCCATGGTAAATTCAGACGGAAACGAGATTGCGGCAACAAGTGTTTTCGACTCACTAATCATAGCAGACTGATGGAGGGCATGAGGTGGTACTGATAAAATTATAGGCAAGATAAATAACAAAAAATGCGTTATAGTGCATTGTGCACAAAAATACCAAAATATCAAAAAAAATAAATACAATATTGACAAAATAAAAAGATGGAGTTAATATCAATTTATAAATCAAAGAAGATTTTCCCTAGAAGCGGAATTGCTTTTAGGGAATAATTTTTAATCGTTTGGAAAAACGTTTTACCACTAAGGTTTTTGTGTAATTGAGCATACAAATTAGTTGGTATCGTTTTTTAAAATAAATAAAAAAAAGAGAGGTAGATTTATGAGAAGAAAGTTAGTAAGTGTTATTTTAGCAGCAGTAATGTGTATGAGCTTAATGGGCTGTACAAACAAAGCAGAGGGCAATACGGAAGCAACAAGTAAGGCCGTTGAAACAGAAGCAGTAGAAACAAGCACCGAAGCGGCAACGGGAGAAGCGGCAGCAGAAGCTGGGGATGCAGCAGCAAAATCTGATATCAGGGTAGCAGTTGTTTATTCCGGTAATTTAGGAGACAAATCCTACAATGATTCCTGTGATTCAGGAGCACAACTGGCAGCAAAAGATTTTGGTGTGGAAGTTAAAAATCTCGAAGGTACGAGTGCCGAAGAATGGGAGGCAAATTTTTTAGCAGTCTGTGAAGAAGGATATGATCTGGTTATTTGTTCCTCGTCTAACTTTGAAGAGTATATGAAAGAGCATTGTGCTTCCTATCCGGATACAAAATTTGCAGTTATTGATACCACTGTTGAAGGTGACAACATTGTTTCAATCAGTTTTGCCCAGAACCAGGGATCTTTTCTTGCAGGAGCAGCAGCAGCATTATTTACAACGTACTCAGATATTGAAGGTGTTAATGACGACGCTGTAATCGGCTGGGTAGGCGGAATGGATATTCCGGTCTTGCATGATTTTTATATCGGATATGAGCAAGGTGCGAAGTACATAAATCCTGATATTACAGTATTACAATCTTTTGCAGGAACATGGAACGATCCTCTGAAAGGAAAAGAACTGACGCTTGCACAATATGATCAAGGTGCGGACATCGTAATGAACGTAGCTTCCGGAACCGGAACAGGTATCCTGGAAGGAGCAAAAGAAGCTGGAAAATACGCAATCGGCGTCGATTTAAATCAAGATAATGATCAGCCGGGCCATGTATTGACATCCATGATGAAGAGAGTTGACAGAGCTTGTTACTTAGCGATTCAATCTGTTGTGGAAGGAACATTCCAGGGAAATACGACTTCTTACCTGACAGTAAAAGATGGTGGTGTAAGCTTAACTGATTTCAGTGTAATGAAAGAGGCATTAGGCGATAAATTCCCTGAAGAAATCGTTGATAAAATCAACGAATTGCAGGATAAAATCATCTCCGGAGAAATCGTTGTAGAGAACTACGAAGGATTTGGAACAAATAAATAGCACAGATACAAGATATGTTTATGAAAGCAGGGCTTGGGGGTCAGTTATGCATCTAAGTGCCCAAGTCCTGTTTTTTACGCGAGCAACGAGCCAAATAAAAGCTGGTTTGTATTTGGCGACTGCCGCGATAACTTGAGAAACTCGCAAAGCGTGTTTCTCATAGTTTACGATACATGAGAGAAGGTGGTCGCTTGAGTAAATATGTTGTGGAAATGAAACATATTGTGAAAACGTTTGGTACGGTGCAGGCAGTCAAGGATGGAAACTTCACGTTAAGAGAAGGAGAGATCCATTCGCTGATAGGGGAAAACGGTGCAGGAAAATCGACTATGATGAAATTGCTATATGGCATGTATCCATATGATGGCGGTGAAATTATAATTGACGGAGAAGCTGTAAAGCAAATAATTCCTAAAGTAGCAATCGAAAAAGGAATCGGAATGGTACACCAGGAATTCATGCTGGTAAGTCAACTTACGGTATTAGAAAATATAATTCTTGGTTTTGAACCTAAAAAGGGATTAAAAATCGATTTCGAAAGTGCTAAGAAAATGGTCCAGCAGTATATTGACCAATATGGCATGGACATTCAATTACATAAAAAAATCAATCAGATATCGGTAGGTGAAGCACAGAGGGTCGAGATCATAAAGATTCTGACACGCGGTGCAAATACAATTATTTTAGATGAGCCTACAGCAGTTCTAACACCACAGGAAACAAAAAGATTATTTACAATTTTAGAAAATCTTAAAAAAGATGGAAAGTCTATCGTTTTTATCTCACATAAATTAAATGAAGTTATGGAAATATCTGATCGCATCAGTGTTATGAGGCAGGGACAATATATCGGAACGGTTGATAAGAAAGACACATCACCGACTGAACTGGCCAAAATGATGATTGGGCGGGAAGTGTTCTTAAGCATGGAAAAGAAAAAAGCAAATCCGGGAAGAACGATTTTAAAAGTGGATGATATGTGGACATCAGGAGAGAAGGAAATCTCTAAAATCAGAGGTGTATCCTTGGAAATAAAAGCAGGAGAAATTGTTGGAATCGCAGGAATTGATGGCAATGGACAAAGTGAATTCATTGAGGCAATCACAGGACTTAGAAAAGTTGAAAAAGGAAAAGTAGTGTTGGACGGTGTGGACATTACAAATTATAGTCCTAAAAAAGCAAGAGAGAGCGGTCTGACACATATTCCGGAAGATAGAAATACACGGGGATTGAACCGTAACCTGTCGATAGAAGAGAATATGATCGCAGTACAGTTGGATTCTTTGTTTAAAAGAGGAATGGTTCTGGATAAAAAGAAGTCATTGAAGTATGCCAATGAGCAGGCAGAAAAATTTGACATCAGACCCAGGGATCCTAAGATTTCTACGCAATCCTTGTCGGGAGGAAATGCACAAAAGGTAGTTGTTGCCCGTGAAGTATCCATAGGCGGTAAGCTGTTAGTTGCTTCACAGCCTACCAGAGGTGTCGATATCGGGGCAATTGAATCAATCAGAAGTATCCTGCAGGATGTCAAGGAAAAAGGTCTTGGTGTATTGCTGGTATCTGCTGATCTGGAAGAAATTTTATCATTATCTGACCGCATTGTAGTTATGTATGAAGGAAAAATAACGGGAAGCATGAATGCGGCAGAAGCAAATGAAGAAAATCTCGGTCTGTTAATGATGGGTGGTGAAAGTTCAGAAGAGGAGGTTAGGGCACTATGAACAATACGATGAAAAGTCTTAGAAAAATAGTGCTGACTATGCTGTTGGCATTAGTAGTCGGTGCACTGTTCATTCTCATGATTGAAGAAAATCCAATTGATTCCTACGAAGCTCTTTTCAGAGGAGCTTTTGCCGGAAAATTAAAATTCGGTACTACGTTGGCCAGTTTTACGCCATTATTATTGACTGCTACAGCATTTGCAATAGCAGCACAGGCGGGCGCATTCAATGTCGGTGTCGAAGGTGAAGTATTCTTAGGTGGAATTACAGCTGCTTATATTGGAATCAACTGGACTTTTCTTCCCAAACCAATCCTAATGCTTACCTGCTTTATCGGAGCCATGGTGGTAGCTGCAGCCTGGGCCTATATTCCGGCAGCCTTAAAAGTATATTATAATGTGAGTGAAGTGTGTGTAACTATTTTGATGAACAGTGTCGCGTTGTACATTACATCTTATCTGGTGAGTGGTCCGATGAGTGCAGGTGTAGCAAACGCGCAATCTCTTCCGGTAACCGTTAATTTATATCAGTTCATGAAACCAAGCAGTGCGAATCTTGGTTTATTTGTAGCAATTATTACAGTAATAGGAATGATCTGGATGCTAAAGAAAAGTACCTTCGGTTATAAAATACGTACAGTCGGTACAAACCCTAGTCATGCAGAATATGCAGGAATCAATCCGAAAAGTGTCTTTATAAAGACGATGATGATAAGCGGAGCACTCGGTGGTATGGCGGGATGTATAGAAGTACTGGGCGTGCATGGGTACTTCCTGAATAACTTTGCGGCAGGCTTAGGTTCCAATGGTATGCTGGCAGCCTTAATCGTTAAGAGTGATGTCGCATTTGCTCCATTTATGGCGTTCTTCTTGGCAATTCTAAAATCAGGTGCGATGGGTATGCAGCAGAGCACAGGTGTACCAAAATCTATTGTAGATACGATTACTGCTGTATTTATCATAATTGCAACGATGGAACTTCTATTTCAATTCAACGGAAAGAGAAAGAAAAATGCAAAGAAAGAGCAATAAGGAGGTGTGCATATGAGCTTTGATAAAATATTCAGTGTATCTTTAATTTACGCAACATTTCGTTCGGCAACTCCGATTATATATGCAGCTTTATGCGCAGCCATTACACAACAGGCAGACATTTTGAATATTGGTACAGAAGGAATTATGCTGACCGGTGCATTTGTGGCTGTGGCGGTCAGCTTTATTTCAGGGAGCTGGATATTAGCAGTTTTAGTCGCAATGCTTGCAGGACTTGCAATGGCTATGATCATGGCAATCGGCCATATCAAATATAAAGCAGAAATCTGTGCAATCGGTATGGGAATCAATATGTTTGCAATCGCAATCACAAAATTCCTTTTAAATAGTATTTTAGGACAAAGTGGTACATTTTCAGATCCTGCGATTGTAAGTATACCGAGGGTAAATATTCCGTTCTTGAAAAATATTCCGGTACTGGATGCAATTTTTAATAACTGGTGTATCACAGAGTGGTTTGTAATTATTCTGATCATTGTGATTGCCTTTGTATTTTATAAAACAGTATGGGGTTTACGTTTAAGAGCAGTAGGTCAGTTCGCCATGGCAGCACAGACAGCCGGCATCAATGTCAATGCGATGAAGTATCAGGCAATCGCCATATCAGGATTGATCGGTGGTCTGGCAGGTGCACATCTTTCCTTGGGATACAGTACAATGTTCACGGAGAATATGACTAATTCCCGTGGATTTATGGGTGTTGCAGCGATGTATTTTGGAGGTGCAAATCCGGTCTTAACAGCGGTAGGATGTCTGGTATTTGGTTTCGCGGATTCATTAGGAGCAAGACTTCAGGCATATGGTGTGCCTTCTCAATTCGTTTTGTTAATGCCATATGTTGTTACCGTCATCGTTCTTGCTATTTCTATGGCATCTAAGAAATCGGTAGAAAGAAAGCGTAAGAGCTCTTTGGTTACGTTACATTAGTATCGCTAAAGCGGTGAAAGGACTAAGAATGAAAAAGAGAAAAATTATATTAGATTGTGATCCGGGACATGATGATGCGATTGCAATTATTCTGGCAGGAAAAAGTCCTGCAATCGATCTGCTTGGAATTACTGTTGTAGCTGGTAATCAGACGATTGAAAAAACAACAAATAATGCATTAAATATTTGTCAATATCTAGGGTTGGGTATTTCGGTATATGCAGGATGCGGACAGCCAATGATTCGCGAACGACAGATGATTGCAGATGATATCCACGGAGTAACAGGTCTGGATGGTCCGGTTTTTGAACCTTTGACAAGAAAAAAAGAAGAGAAGCATGGTGTGCAGTATATCATTGATACCATAATGGCATCAGATGGAGATATCACACTGGTACCTACAGGACCGATGACAAATATTGCAATGGCAATGCGGATGGAGCCTGCAATTATTCCTAAAATCCAGGAAATCGTGTTTATGGGCGGTTCCTACCAGATGGGAAATGTGACACCGGCAGCAGAGTTCAATATTATTGCAGATGCCGATGCTGCACATGTAGTCTTTACTTGCGGAAGACCGCTGAAAATGGTAGGTCTGGATGTTACGAGAAAGGTGTTATGTCTGCCCGGGATCGTAACGAGAATGGAAACGATCGGAACAAGGTCAGCCAGACTTTTTGCAGATTTAATGCGGTTTTTTAATAAGAGCCAGAAGGAAGTATTCGGATGGGAAGGCGGACCATTGCATGATCCGGTAACAATAGCTTCTATCATAGACCCGACACTGCTCACGACAAAGCCTATGTTTGCGGAAGTTGATATCAGAAGCACGCAAAGTTATGGAAGAACAAATTGCGATTATTTTGGTTATGCAAAAAAAGAAGCAAATTGTAATGTTTCGATTGATATCGATGTAGAAAAATTCTGGGATATTATTGAACAGGGAATCCGGAATTACAATTAGTCATTGATTATTTGTGCCGCCAGTGGCGGCATGTCGGGAACTGTGAATAGTACATCAAGTTTGCAAAAATGGAGCATAAAAATGGACAAATTAGTTCAAGTTTTAGAAAATAATAAAGAAAAATATATCAATAGATTAAAAGACTTGGTGGCAATTGATACGCACGACCTTGGGCATGGGATTGACGGCGGCCTTGAAAAAGATGGACAGCATTATATGGAAAAGCTGTTTCAGGAAATGGGAGCTGACGCTATCATTCAGGATCCATTGAAAGAAAATATTATTGAGGAATGTCTGAATCAGTACCAGGAAGGCAATAGAAATCATAATTATATAGACCGCTATAATGTTTATGCGACATTTCATGGCGCAGGCGGCAAAAGTATCATGTTCAACAGTCATATAGATACCATGCCGGCAGGAGATTTATCTAAGTGGAATACGCCGCCTTTTCAGCCAACAATCAAGGAACGGAAACTTTATGGATTGGGCGCGGCAGATATGAAGGCGGGTCTTATGGCATCTGTTATGGCAGTACAATTAATTAAAGATGCAGGCCTTACTTTACCTGGTGATGTCATGATCACGTCTGTCTGCGATGAAGAAGGCGGAGGAAACGGTTCTATTACAGCAGCGATGAATGGTATCAAGGCAGACGGGGTAGTGAACTGCGAAGGTACCAGTGACGAATTGATCCTGGCGCATATGGGATTTGTATTTTTTAAGGTAGAGATTGAAGGAAAATCAAATCATTCCGGTGCAAAATGGCTGGGCGTGAGCGCAATTGAAAAAGCCATAAAAATTATGAATGAATTAAATGAATTAGAACATAGATGGCTGCTCATGTATAAGCATCCATTACTTCCCGCGCCAAATCTGAATGTAGGTACCATACAGGGCGGAACAGCAGGCTCCACAGTTGCAGGAAACTGCAGTTTTCAGGTCTGCATTCATTATTTGCCAAAGAAGATGAGTTATTACCAAGTCGTAGAAGAGTTTACGGATGCAGTAACCCGAGTTGCCAACAGCGACACATGGTTGAAGAGTCAAATGCCGGTTGTTACCATGTATCAGGCTGGAGGGGCTTTTGAAATGGATGTGGATCATGCATTCGTAAAGTGCTTTGAAAAATCTTATCATGACATAAAACAAAAAGATGTGAAAATAGTGGGTTCACCAGCCGGCTGCGATTCTAGAATATGGAGGAACATTGCGAAATGCCCGACGATTCAGTTCGGACCGGGTAATCTGGAACAATGTCATTCCGTAAATGAATACGTTTCAATAGAGGCATATTTGGAATCCATACTAATATATGCAAAACTAATATTAAATTGGGGTATTAAGGAGGATTAAGTAATGATCAAAAAAGTACTTCTGGCAGGAGAATCATGGATGAGTTATACGACTCATGTAAAGGGTTTTGATAGTTTTTATACATCCGTATATGAGACAGGAGAGAAATGGCTGAAAGCAGCATTGGAAGATGGTGGTTATGAGGTTGTTTTCTTACCGAATCATTTAGCGACAGAAGAATTTCCATTTACATTGGAAGAATTGAAAGCGTATGATTGCGTTATTTTATCAGATATTGGAGCAAATACCTTACTTCTGCCGGTTCCGACTTTTTCACATAGTGTGAAAATGCCGAATCGTTGTAATCTGATACGCGATTATGTATTGGATGGCGGTGCATTATTTATGATCGGTGGATATCTGACTTTTTCCGGTGTGGATGCAAAAGGAAAATGGCATGATACAGCGGTGCAGGAAGTGCTTCCTGTGGAAGTATTAACGGTGGATGACAGAATGGAGCATTGTGAGGGTGTATTTCCTAAAACGATCGCAGATCATGAAGCTTTGGCGGGAATCCGGGAATGGCCGAATGTATTGGGCTATAATAAAACAATAGCAAGACCAGAGGCAGAAGTCGTGGCAACAGTGGAAGGTGATCCATTTATTGCATTCGGCAGCTACGGAAAAGGAAAAAGTGCGATATTTACGACCGATTGTGCACCGCACTGGGCACCACCGGAATTCTGTGAATGGGAATACTATAACAAACTTTTTACAGGAATTGTTGATTATATTACAAAAAGAATATAGTATACAAAGATAGATATGTTTTTTGGCATATCTATCTTTGTGTTAAAAAAGTAAGAACAGGGGGCATACTTTGGACAAACAGATAGACAGAGAGGAAGCAATCCGAATCTTAAAAGAGTTATTGCGCATTCCCAGTGTCAATGGGGAGAATGATGAACGAAATATTGCCCGGTTCGTATATCAATATTTGTTATCCTGCGGTATCGAGGCAACCATACATCCAATTGATGATAAACATGCCAATGTAGTTGCCACAATGGAAGGAAAGAATCAGAATGGAATCATTCTTCTGAATGGGCATATGGATACAGTTCCTTATGGAAACCTGTCTGAGTGGAATACAGATCCTGAAAAACCTGTGGAAAAAGAAGATCGAATCTATGCAAGAGGTGCGAGTGATATGAAAAGCGGGCTTGCAGCTATGTTGTATATGTTTTATTATATGAAAGAAACGAACAGGAAGCCACAACATACCATACGGTTTATCGCAACTTGTGATGAAGAAAAAGGCGGATTGGGAGCACAAAAGATAATAGAAGAAGCAGGAATTCCAAAAGATACAAAACTCCTTTTAATCGGGGAACCTACCAATTGTGACCTGGGAGTTGCGCAAAAGGGCTGTATCTGGTTAAATCTTGTAGTAAATGGAAAGATAAGTCATGGAGCATATCCGGAAGAAGGAATCAATGCAATTGATTGCGGTTATGAGGTACTTATGGAATTGAAAGCGTTTATCCAGACATTTACGCACTCCATATTACAAAAAGCAACCGCACAGATTACAAAAGTAAATGGTGGAATTGCCCCGAATATGACTCCGGACCGCTGTGAATTTTTAATGGATATCCGGACTGTACCTTCTCTTTCCAGACAAACCATCTGCAATAAGCTCATGGCAATCTGTGAGAAGTATATTGCAAAGCACAGGGGAGAGCTTTCTATTTCTTATGATATCATAAATGATAGAAAGGCGATAGAGGTCGATGTCATGCACCCGTGGGTTTCCAAGTTCAGAACTGTCTTGTCAGAGAAGCAGGACGTAGTAAAAAATATAGGTATTAACTATTTTACAGACGCTTCGATTCTGGTAAAGAATCATGCGGATATTCCGGTTCTGCTATTTGGACCGGGAAATCCAAGTATGTGTCACAAAGCGAATGAATATGTGGAAATCGATCGATATATTGCAACGATAGAAGTATTTTTAAAGGCACTATTGTAATTTGTATATATAACAAAGAGGGGAAAAACGTGCGGGCTACCATAAAAGATATTGCAAAAATCACTGGATTTTCGGTGACGACTATTTCACTGGTCTTAAATAATAAAGCAGATAAGATACCACAGACGACAAAAGATATTATTATCCAGACAGCAAAAAAAATCAAATACCGGCCGAATCAAATTGCGGTAGGCTTGGTAAAAAGACAAACTAAGACCTTGGGACTGATTATTGCAGATATCAGAAACGTTTATTTTGCGAATCTTGCAAGAGGTGTAGAAGACGAATGCAGAAAGAACGGATGGAATCTGATTCTGTGTAATACAAACAATAAACATGAACGTGAAAAGGAATATATACAAGTTCTTGCAGCAAAAGGAGTAGATGGATTGCTTGTCGTTTTATCTGCGGATAGTGATGAAGCTTGTGTAAAAGAAAATATAGAAATTATGGAAAAATTGAATATACCTTATATTTTTCTGGATAGATATATCAAGGGTGTGGAATGCCCCATTATCAGAATGGACAATATAGAAGGCGGATATTTGGCAACGAGGCATTTGCTGGAATTGGGACACAGAAAAATTGCATGTATTACCGGACCGGCTGATTTAAGCGATTCAGATGAGCGTCTGCAAGGATATAAAAAGGCAATTGCGAAAGCCGGTATCCCATATGAAGAAACTATTATATATGAAGGCAGCTATACATGGGAAGATGGTGTGGAAGCAGTTAATTACTGGATGGAAAATAAGATGGATTTTACGGCTATTTTTGCATTTAATGATTTATCAGCATATGGGGTATGCAAGCAGTTGAAAAAGTTTTCCCTGTCCACACCAAAAGATATTTCCGTAATCGGTTATGACAATATATTTTTTTCAGAAGTACTGGAAACACCCCTCACTACGATCAACCAGCCGATTTATGAAATGGGACTATACGCAGCAGAACAGCTCTTGGATGTCATCAAGAACAAAAAAAGTATTACCCAATTTAAGATATTTGAACCTGAGTTAGTGATCAGAGAAAGTACATGTAAAAATAAAAAGAAAGAAGAAAAGGAGATTAATCGATGAAAGTATTAAATATAGGTTCCATGAATTATGATTATGTATATTCGGTGAGTCACATTGTACAGGGCGGAGAAACGATTTCTTCCACTGGAATGGAAATTTTTTGCGGAGGAAAAGGGTTGAACCAGTCTATTGCGCTGGCAAAGGCAGGAGTACCGGTATATCATGCCGGACTGATCGGAGAAGAAGGAGAACTTTTTTTAGAAGTATGTCAAAAAAATGGTTTGAATACTACATATATTACACAGATTCCGGGCAAAAGCGGTCACACTATCATTCAGGTAGATGAAAAGGCACAGAACTGTATTATTTTATATGGCGGAGCGAATCAGGCATTTACCAGGACCTATGTGGATGAGATATTATCTCATTTTGAAACAGGAGATATTCTCCTGTTACAAAACGAGATAAATTAATTGGATTACATCATTGATAAGGCATACAGAATAGGATTAACGATTGTATTGAATCCATCCCCTTTTAATGAAAAAATAGATAGGTGCGATTTATCAAAGATATCTGTATTCATGGTAAATGAAATAGAGGGAGAACAAATAACAGGTGAGAAGGAGCCTGAAAGAATATTAGGTATCCTGAAACAAAAATACCCTGAAGCAAAAGTTGTTCTGACACTAGGTGCTGACGGTGTCATGTATCAGGATAAAAGTACATTTTGTAAACAGGATATTTTTAAAGTAAAAGCTGTGGACACAACAGCGGCGGGGGATACCTTTACCGGATATTTCATAGCAGCAATGCTTGAACATATGCCAATAGAAAAGGCGCTCGAGCTATGTGCAAAAGCATCAGCAATTGCAGTATCCAGAAAGGGAGCGACAGATTCCATACCTACTAGAGATGAAGTAGAACAACTATGATGAAAATATTATTATTTCAATATCGTGATATCTGTTATTCTTCTTTTCTGTATTTTTCGGATTGTCTAAAAAATGCGTTTGAGCAGCTTGGGGCTGAAGTTGAAGTTTGTAGTTTTACAATGGAGACATTGGATACGCTGGAAAAATATGTGGGACAGACTTTCGATATGGTAATTGATTTTAATTCTATTTTACCTGGAGCAATTTTAGATTCAGGGGAGCATTTACTGGATAGGATAAGGGCTCCCTTTTATAATTATCTGCTGGACCATCCACTTTATCATCATGAGTACCTGAAGGAGCGGCTGAATGACTATCGGATTATTTGTATTGACAGGGATCATGCTGCGTATATAGAGCAGTATTATCCACAGATACATAATGTAATGTTTCTTCCACTTGGCGGCATGCGTGAGTCTGAGGCGATGTGTACAGATCAGGAATATGATATCTCTCTTTCGGGAACGTATACATCTCCAACGAAAATTAAAGCTATCATAAATGATTTATCAATTGATACAAGTAAGCGTATATTCCGCCTGATTGATATCATGCAGTCTGATTTGACATGTACCTGTGAAGATGCCATGAAGCAGTTACTTGAAAATAAGCAGAAGTCATTCTCGAAGCAGGATTTTGCAGAAGCCATGAATTTTCATTTTTTGGCGGATATGTATATCAGAGCATATAATAGGCATCAAGTGATAGAAAAAATCGTGTTATCGGGAATCAGGCTTCATGTATTGGGGCACGGATATGAAGAGTATGACGGAAAAGGAAGAGAAAATCTGATCCTACATGACGCTGTCCCTTTTCCTGAAACTTTTAATTTTATTAGAAAATCAAAAATTTCTTTGAATGTCATGCCCTCATTTAAGGATGGTGCACATGATCGTATCTTCTCAGCAATGCTGAATCATTCAGTTGTCTTAACAGACGCCAGTATCTATTTAAAACAAAATTTTACGCATAGTGAAGATATCCTGTTTTATGAAATAAGAGAATTGGATCAGCTGCCAGACATCATCAAAGATAGTCTTTACTCCGAAATAATAATAGAACAGATACGAGCCAATGCGTATCAAAAGGTGATACAAAATCATACTTGGAAAAGTCGTTGTGTAGAATTAATGAGTAATATATAAATATGTAGTCAAGGTTGTTAGAGCTGCGGCATGAACGTTATTTTTTTACGAACATGTCGCAGTTTTTTGTGTTTATAAGCCAAAAAAATAAAACGATTGGTATAAATGCACAAAAACGAATTAAATAATTTGAATATAATAACAATAGACACAAATACAGATGCATGGTAGTATAGCTGTAGGACAGGTGGTAAGGTAAAGAGCTTGTTACGAGGAGGAGCAAAATGTCAGTACAATTTCCGAAAAATAATTTTCCTGGCGGCGTTTGGCCGGTCATGTTAACACCATATGCAAAATCAGGCGAAATTGATGAAAAAGGTTTAACCGCATTAGTAGATTGGTATATTGACAATGGTGTAAGTGGACTATTTGCTGCTTGCCAGTCAAGTGAAATCTTTGAACTTTCTTTTGAAGAAAGAATGAAGATAGCCCGGATTACGGTAGAAGCAGCAAAAGGAAGAGTGCCTGTTGTTGCAAGTGGTCATACTTCGGACAGTCTGGAAGATCAGGCCAAAGATATCAATGCAATGTGGAAGACAGGTGTCGATGCAGTCATATTACTCACCAACCGACTTGCAGCAGAAAATGAAAGTGACGATATATGGATCGAGAATTATCATAAATTAGAGCAGAGGATCGATCCTGAAATTAAATTAGGGGCTTATGAGTGTCCAAGACCATACAAAAGATTGTTATCAATACCAGTGATTAAGGAAATTGCCCAAACAGGTAGATTTTATTTTTTGAAAGATACTTGTTGTGTGGCAGCAGATATCAAAGAAAAGCTGGAAGCAATTAAAGGAACAAATCTGAAACTTTACAACGCAAATGCAACAACAGCGCTTGAATCTATTCGAGACGGAGCAGCAGGCTACAGCGGAATTATGGCTAATTTTCATCCGGAACTTTGGGTCTGGCTGTGCAACAATACAGACAAACGGTCAGCGGATGAAGTACAGGAAGTACTGATGGCAGCATCTTTGATTGAAAGACAGTTATATCCTGTTAATGCAAAATTCCATTTAAAAGAAATTGAAAAATTACCAATTGAAACATACAGCCGGGTGCAGGATGATTCTCTTCTATTTGAAACATGGAAGGAAGAAGTGCGTATGATGGACAGACTTTGTAACAGAACGTATGAACAATATTGTAAATAGTTGTGAAACCCCTTAAGATATGTACATGTGAATTAAATTTATAATTGTACAGAAAGGAAACGCGGTGTAAAAATCAGGCGTTAGAGAAAGGGTGAGTAACATGGGTATATCAGATGACAAATATGTAGTTGTAAAAGCAAATTTATATGAGCAAATCGCAGACAGGCTTGAGGAGATTATTCTCGGAGAGGACATGAGGGAGGAAGATAAGCTCCCTTCGGAACAGGCACTGGCTGAGAAATTTAATGTAAGCCGTAATGTGATCAGAGAATCTTTAAAGATTCTAAAAGAAAGAGGTCTGATTGATTCCCGCAATGGGACAGGGTCTTATATAACAAAGCCGGAAGCCAGTAACTTGTCAGATGTGATCAACAGAATGGTAGTTTTGGAAAACATGGATTTTAAAGATATTTTTGATGTACGTATTATTCTGGAGACTGCAGCCTGCAAAAGGGCAGCAAAGAACGTTACGGATGAAGAAATCGATCATATGGAAGAATTACTGGAGCGGTTGAAAGACCGGAATATAAGTGTCGAAGAGAGAAGAGAACTTGATTTTGCTTTTCATATAGCAATCGCGGCCGCTACTGGAAATACATTATTGGTTGTATTTGTGCAGACGATGAAGAATGTATTTATTGATATGATTGAAAAAGGTATTTTTATTGAAGGCGGTATTGAAGATGCAACAATGCGGCATGAGAAAATTCTGGCAGCATTGAAACTGAGAGATCCGGAACAGGCTGAAGCCATGATGTATGAGCATCTGCATTTTTCTAAGAAACATGTGGAAAGATATTATACAAGTCTTAATGAAAAAGATGAAGAAACGCAAATGAAGAACTAAGGTATCGAACGTTTCTATTAGAAACGAAGATATAGAGGTGTAACAAAAAACTATTTCTAGGAGGGTTTATAATGAAAAAGAAACTATTGGCTGTATTATTAACAGCGAGTATGGTATCAGCGATGCTGGTTGGTTGCGGGGGCAGTTCTACTAAGAGTGAAACAGATACAGCAAAAGAAGAAACAGCAGCGGCAACAACGGAAGCAGCATCAGAAGAATCTGCAACAGAAGCGGCGGGTGCAGGAGATTTGGGAGATCCTGTAAAATTAACAGTTTCATTAACGGCAGTATCAACAGATACGCATGCACAGGCGATGCAGAAATTCAAAGAGACAGTAGAAGATCTGTCAGGTGGTAATATCACGGTAGATTTATATACAGATGCAACATTATTTGCACAGGAAGAAGAGACAGCAGCTGTAGCAGCCGGCGATTGTGATATGGTTCTTTCCAGTGCGTCCTGGCTAACCACAGGATCCCCTTGGGTATCCATGTTTACAGCGGGATATATGTTTAAGAGTTATGATCATATGACAAGTGTACTGAATGGAGTAATTGGTGAAAATGTGTACCAGAGGATTGCCAGTGAACAAGGAATCTTACCTTTAGGAGCATGGTATTTAGGTTCACGTGAGATTTCATTATCGGAAGATAAAGAAATCAAAACACCGGAGGACTTAAAGGGGATAAACTTGAGAATGCCGAATTCAGACGCATGGTTGTTCTTAGGAAAAGCACTTGGTGCTAATCCAACACCTATTTCTTTCTCAGAGTTATATCTATCTTTACAGACAGGTGTAGTAGATGGACAGGATAACCCACTTCCAACAGTGGAAAGTGCAAAATTCTACGAAGTACAAAAATCCATTACCATTACAAATCATTTAGTAGATTCTGTATGGCCGACAATGAATGCGCAGAAATGGGAATCCTTAACAGAAGCACAAAAAGAAATTATCAAAAAAGGTATTGAGGCAGGCAGGGAATATTGCGATACTACAAATTTAGAGAAAGAGTCTAAATTGATCGAATTCTTTAAAGAGCAAGGGGTATCCGTATATGAAGCAGATATTGATGCTTTTTCAAAACATGTATTAGATTGTTATTTAAATGATCCGATTTCAGAAAGCTGGGATAAAGATCTTTATGAGCAAGTTGGAGCTGCAGCCAAATAAGCGTTAAAGTTTGCATTTTAGAATGGCATTTAAAAAGGGGCATACTGAATGTAGTATGTCCTTTTCTTATAAAAGAAAGGAGTTCCCAGATGGAAAAATTGAAAAAAGCATATACATTTCTTAGAAATTGTGTGGAGATATATATTCCGATTGCAAGTTTTTGTATTATGTTCAGTGTCTTTATTTATCAGATCTTTTGCAGATATATACTAAAACAGCCAATGCCCTGGGCATATGAAGTAACAGTGACCTGTTACCTATGGATGGTAGTATTGAGTGCATGCTATGCACAAAGAGAGAAATCCCATGTAACTTTTACGCTGGTGTATGATAAATTGTCGGTAAAAGGAAAAGCGATCTGTGCATTTCTTGGGAATCTGATCGTGGCAGTTGCATTTGCAGTGTCAGTAGTACCAAGTATTAAATTTATTAGCTTTATGAAAATGCAGGAAACAAGTGTATTTAAGATTGGATTGAACTTTGTGTATGCACCATACATTTTATTTGTTGTGATCATTCTGATTTATGCCTTGCTTGACATGTATAAAGATTTTCTGGTATTTTCGGGAATTGGCGGAGAAAAGGCAGTGAAAGAGTTACTAGATGAGACGAAAGCCGAGTATCAGGAAGCAATTGATATGGCATTAAAACAGGAGGAGTAGAAGATGGAATTTAGTGCAGCATTATTGGTTTTTTTAATTATATTTATACTGATCTTCATTTTAAGGATACCGATTCCGCTGGGAATGATGGCAGCCTGTGTATTTTACTTCCTGGTAAGCGGTGAGCCTGTTAAGATGGTAGGTCAGCAGACTTTGAAAACATTCTTTACCAATTATACCATTATTGCAGTTCCGCTGTTCATATTTGCGGCAAATGTAATGAATAGTGGTAAAGTTACAGATAAAATATTTGGGTTTGCAAAAGGATTCGTTGGAAGATTTAAAGGCGGACTCGGACATGTAAATGTATTAGCGTCTTTAGTGTTTTCAGGCATGACAGGTTCTGCAATCGCAGATGCCAGCGGACTTGGCAAGATGGAAATCGATGCAATGCGTGAAGAAGGTTATGACGATGGTTTCAGCTGTGCAATTACAGCAGCAAGTGCAACGATCGGACCAATTTTCCCACCAAGCATTCCGATGGTAATCTACTCGATGCTTTCCGGCGCGTCTGTAGGTACATTATTTATGGGAGGTATGGTGCCGGGTGTCCTACTGGCGATTGCTTTGATGCTATATATTGCATATGTGGCGCATAAGCGTAATTATCCTAGAAGTGAAAAAGTAAATTTAAAAGCATTCTGCCGCTATACTTTTACAGCCATTCCTGCAATCCTGACGCCAGTCATTCTTCTTGCCGGTATTTATACTGGTGTTATGACACCAACAGAAGCTGGTGCAGTAGCAGGTCTTTATGCACTCGTGATTGCAGTCTTTGCATATCGTATCTTAAATTGGGACGGCTTTAAACAGGTACTGCTTGACACAATTAAAAGTACAGGTTCTGTATCCATTATGATCGGGGCAGCGACCTCTATCTCTTATATAGTCGCTAAAGAGCAGATTGCAGCACGACTTGGTGAATTGATTCTTGGAATGACAGATAACAAATATATTTTTTTAATTATCATTAATATTTCAATTTTGATTCTTGGTATGTTTATCGATACATCCGTTATCCAGGTGGTATTTATTCCAATTGTATTACCATTGGCAAAGGCGTTTGGCATTGATTTGGTACACTTTGGATTGGTTGTAGTATTTAACATGATGATCGGACTTTCCACGCCGCCATTTGGTATGCTCCTCTTTATCACAAGTGGAATATCGGGTACGCCGTTAAAAGACGTTATTAAAGAGATATGGCTGCCTTTGCTGACAATGATAGCAGTATTATTAATTATTACATTTATCCCGGATGTAGTGTTATTTTTACCTAGAATATTGCTTGGATACGCTGGCTAGTTAGAAAATATAGTAAGAAATGGAGAACATCAGGAATGATAGTTGATTATATAGGCCATTATGAAAAGTATGCAAAAGTAATTCCTAATTTTCAGGAAGGCATGCAATTTGCACTGAGCCTGCAGGATAAACCGGCAGGAAGATATGAGCAGGGTGATATTTATGCAATGATCCAGGAGGGGGTTACAGAAGCAATTGCAGAGGGTGACTTTGAAAGACATGAAAAGTATATTGATGTACAGATCATGCTTGAGGGTGAAGAAATAATGGAGTGGGAAGACAGGGACAATCTGAAAGAATCCATTCCTTATACGGAAGATAAAGACGCAGGATTCTGCAAGGGCATTGGTCAGAGGATCCATATCAGAAAAGGTATGTTCTATCTTATGTTTCCGCATGACGCGCATAAGCCATGTAAACATGTAGATGTACCCACGAGATATAAAAAAATTGTTTTAAAATTGCAGGTGAATAAAAGTACTTGATTTTTAAAATTAGTTTCTGTTATACTATAAGTGTTCTCAGTATAAATTGAGGACGCTTATAGTTTTCTTTTCTTTATGCTACCGGTCCGGTGCATGCAGTAACAAGCCATTTCGGCAAATTTTCCAAACAAAGCTTTACAAAAAACAAGCCATTTAAAAATTACAAAGAAAGGGTGCTTGTAATGCCCATTGTTATTTGCGTGCGAAGATTCCGGTCTGAGTGCGTTATATAATGTGCAAAACAGGCATAAGGTAAAAATGTGTTAAAAAATCTAAAAAAACAGATGCAGAAAAAATTGAAAAGAATGAAACAGAAAAAAAATTCATTCTTTGAGGAAATGAAATTCTTTATAAAGGGAATGGACGTAGGAGAAGATATCATGCGTGTCGTGAAAATAACAGGCATTATGGGTCTCACTCTTCTTGTTATTATGTTAACTGGAAAAACAATTCAATATATTGCCAAGGAAAGACCAGCAGTTTCCGAAGAAACACAAGTAAAAAAAGAAACTAAAGAAACGGAAAAACTTCATGCGAATTCAAGATTGGATACGCTGAATAATCATATCAATGAGATGCAACAGACGATAGGCACAATGCATGAAAATTTCCAGAATGGCTGTAATATAATATCTGCCGCTATTACAGCCAAAGGAGTAGATACGCCGGTCAATTCGACACCAAATACCATGGCAGATAATATAGCAAAATTAGCAGAAGCAAGATATAAACAAGGGTATGTGGATGGTGCAGCGTCAGTTGGTGCTGCTGGTGTGGAATATGAATATCATTATCATAACGGAAACGAACAGGAGGGAGGAGCATGTTTCACAGAAGCGGAATATCACATACATGATCCACAAAGCTGTTACGGAATATGCTCGAACAGGAACCTTAAATATGTGGAAGATTATTACGATGGTAATCATGATCACAAATATGTATATCAGTGTCCTACTTGTGGATTCCTATACAGTTCTTATGGATCAGAAGGAGACGGCTATTCAAGAACACATGTCAGTTCAGTACCCACATGCGGAAAATCCGAAAATCAGATCTTGGGGTATAAATGCACGTGCGGAATGAGTGACGGGCAAATTATAAGTGCCAAGATTACTTATTAACAGTAGAACAGACTCTTGGTCTAGGCAAGAGTCTGTTAGAAAATTATAAGAATAAAGCAATGTTAATTTGGAAATCTTTTGAAAAATGATTTTGTCTCGGCTACAATAACGCCATTCAATGCAATAATGGCAACTAAGTTAGGAAGTGCCATGAGCCCGTTGAATATATCTGCGATTGTCCATACAGCAGATACGGTCATGAAGGGTCCTATAAATACAGCGAGGATGTATAGCCAGCGGTATCCTTTTACCACTTTCTGATTGCCATTGACGATGTATTCCAGACAGCGTTCGCTGTAATAATCCCAGCCGAGGATTGTAGTAAAAGCAAAGAACACGAGGCAGACCATCAAAATAAAAGAAGCTACTGCACTGGGAAAAGGCAATCCCAACTGAAACGCCTTGGTCGTAACGGCAACACCTTCTAATCCCATGTCCCAGGCACCAGTAATGACAATAGCCAGCCCTGTCATGGTACAGATAATTATAGTGTCAATGATAGTACCAGTCATAGAAATCAATCCCTGCGAAACACATTCATCGCTTTGCGCAGCTGCAGCGGCAATTGGTGCGCTTCCAAGACCTGCCTCGTTTGAAAAGATACCTCTTGCGATACCTTTTTGCATTGCGACTATGATGGCTCCCATAGCACCACCGGCAGCAGCACGAAGACCAAAGGCACTTTGTATGATTGTTACAATGGCACCCGGAATGGCTCTGAAATTTGTGATCAGAATCAATAATACTGCCGCAACATAAAGAATTGCCATAAAAGGGACGACAATTTCGGCAACATGGGAGATTCTTTTCAAACCGCCAATGATAACGAGAGCAACACAGAATGTCAGGATAAGGCTTGCAATAACAACGGTCCATGAATATTCCCTTCCGAACAATGAGACCATCCAAGTGTTGGAAGGATCGAAGAAATTATTAACGGCGCTGGTGATGCCGTTAACCTGAGTGAAGGTACCGATGCCCATAAGACCGACACCAACACCAAAAAAGGCAAATATTTTTCCAAGCCATTTCCATTTTTTTCCCATACCGTTTTCTATATAATAGAAGGGTCCGCCGATTACATGACCATCTTCAGCAATAACACGATATTTTACAGCTAACATACATTCTGCATATTTGGTTGCGGTTCCTAGAAGAGCTGCAATCCACATCCAGAACAAAGCACCAGGGCCGCCTGCTACAATAGCAGTTGCAACTCCTACGATATTACCCGTTCCGATTGTAGCGGAAAGTGCGGTACATAAAGCAGCAAAACTGCTTACTTCACCGTCGTTGCCACTGCGTTCATTCTTAAAAATATATTGAATGGCACGTGGCAATTTAGTGATTTGTAATCCTTGTAAACGAATTGATAAAAAGATACCTACTGCGAGGATGAGTACGATAAGCGGTACCCCCCAGACGAAGTCATCAATGGCTCCGAGAATTGAATTGATTGTTTCTAACATTTTTGTTCCTTCCTCTCAAAAATTAAATATATTATTTCACGGCAAATTTACTGTATCCGTGAACAAAAATAAGAGCTGCTACTTTCGTATCAGCCCTCTCAAGAGTAGAACATGCATTATGAATGCTCTGTCCTTTTGCCTGAGAGATAGACAGGTTGCCCTGCGTTACACCTTCGGCGCTTTGACTAGATATTTTTCTAGCAAAGACTCTCCAGAGAATAAAGAACGAATAATCCCGTTCTTATTAACGGAACTAATTTATCATAATTTATCGAAAAAAACAACCACTTTAACGCACAAAAATAATAATATATAAAAACTATTCTTAATGAAAGAAGGTGATAGATATAAATGCATGATTGGGAGATCGTAATTGCAATATGGAGTGCAGGGGCAATACTAGTGCTGGTTCTCCATCATATAGGCTGCCTTGCAGTTATTTTTGAGAAAAGGGAATCAGGGAAAAATAAATTTTTGGGTATTGCTGTATTGTATAGGAAGAAAGAATACTTCTCGTTAGCGGTTAAGGATACCATCCTGAAACGTGCAGAGTCGATTGAATATCGAGCTGTTTTCCGAAAGAAATTTGTAAAGGAAAATTATATGGAAGAGCTGATATTGGAAATAGCAGGAAATAAAATATCGTTCAGGGTAGATTATTATATTGATTTTACAGTAAAAGGATAAAATACAGTTTACGGGATTGAGGATTGCAATAAGCAGTAATATTTGGTAGTATAGGTTAGCAATAAGTTTTACACTGGAAGAGAGGAATCGCGTAATGAATTGGGAAGAGAATGTCCGAAAAGTAACACCTTACGTACCTGGCGAACAACCGAATCAGAGTAATATGATTAAGCTAAATACAAATGAATGTCCATACCCGCCGGCGCCAGGTGTTTATTCTGCGGCACATGAATTCGATGTTGAGCGATTGCGTCTATACCCGGATACATCATCCGATTTATTGGTAAATGCATTATCTGAGTCTTATCATGTGAATAAAAATCAGATTTTTGTAGGTGTTGGTTCCGATGATGTGTTGGCGATGAGTTTTCTGACCTTTTTTAATTCGGATAGGCCGATTTTATTTCCGGATATTACCTATTCTTTTTACGATGTGTGGGCTGAACTGTTTCGGATTCCTTATAAGGTGCAGGCTTTGGATGAGAGTTTTAAAATTTGTAAGGAAGATTATCTGACGCCTAATGGAGGAGTTATATTTCCGAATCCCAATGCACCTACAGGAGAATTGGCAGATCTTGACTTGATAGAAGAAGTAATTAAGGCCAATCCGAACGTAGTGGTCATTATAGATGAAGCTTATATTGATTTTGGCGGGGTCAGTGCTTTGCCATTAATTAATAAATATGAGAATCTGCTGATTGTACAGACTTTTTCCAAGTCACGGGCGATGGCAGGTATACGGATAGGATTTGCATTCGGCAGTGAAAAGTTAATCCACTACCTGAATGATGTGAAGTTCTCATTCAATTCCTACACGATGAATACACCTGCAATAAAGTTTGGTGCAGAGGCAGTAAAGGATGATACGCATTTTAAAGAAACGGTTGCAAAAATAATTGCAACAAGAGAGAGAATTAAGCCGGAAATGAAGGCGCTGGGATTTGAATTCCCGGATTCTATGAGCAATTTTATATTTGCTACGCATCCGAAGTATTCTGCATTGGAACTTCAGAATATGTTACGGGAGAAAAACATTTTTGTAAGGCACTTTGCAAAATCCAGAATTGATAACTACTTACGGATTTCGATTGGTACGGACGAGCAAATGGACATACTGATCGAGGCTCTAAAGGAATATATGAAATGGCAGTAGTATGGGCTATAATATAAGAGAATAATAGGAGATTAGAAATGATTAAAGAATTATTAAAAGGAGCAGTAATTGGAGTTGCAAATATCATACCAGGCGTAAGTGGAGGAACCATGGCAGTATCGCTTGGCATTTATGACAAATTAATACATTCCATTACTCATATTGTGAAAGAATTTAAAGAAAGCATGAGAACATTACTTCCTATCCTACTGGGTGCAGGACTTGGCATTGGTATTTTATCATTTGTCATTAATTTTTTATTCAAAGTATATCCTGTACAGACCAATTTTTTATTTATTGGGTTGATTCTTGGAGGACTTCCGATTATTCTGAACCGATTAAAGGCAACCGGAAAAAAGGTGAATATCGGTAACGGAATTGCTTTTGTAGCATTTTTTGCGTTGGTTGTAGGGATGGCAGCAATTGGTGAGGCAGAAGGAAATGCTGCTGATGTAAGTTTTAATTTGATAAACTTTGTTAAATTATTTTTGGTCGGAGTAATCGCAAGCGCGACAATGATTATCCCAGGTGTTAGTGGTTCTATGGTATTAATGATCATGGGATACTACACGACGATTGTGGAAACCATTACAGTATTTATTAAGGCAGCGCTTTCTCTTGATATCAACGGTATCATGCAGGGAGTAAGCATACTGTTTCCTTTTGGAATAGGGGTACTGATCGGTATAGGCTTAATTGCAAAGATTATTGAAATTGTATTTGCTAAAGCTCCCAATTATGCATATTGTGCAATTTTAGGGTTGGTGATAGCGTCTCCCATAGCAATTATATTGATGTCAGATCTTAGCAGATATAATACACTGTCTATACTAACTGGCTGCGTTACTTTTGTGTTGGGATTTTTTGTAGCGACTAAATTAGCGGATTAATAAAATAGATCGAGGCCGCGTAGGTAGTCAGAAAGGCTGATAAAGTGGAAGCATATACAAGCTTTGCAAAGGTATATGATACTTTTATGGACAACGTTCCATATGAAGAGTGGGCTGATTATGTTGAGCAGATACTAAAATCGTATCATATTACAGACGGTCTGTTGCTGGATCTTGGGTGCGGTACAGGAAATCTCACAGAACAGATGGCAGATAAAGGGTATGATATGATTGGCGTTGATAATGCAGAAGACATGCTACAGGCAGCGCTTGAAAAAAAGGCAGCAAACCATCATGATATTTTATATTTATTACAGGACATGAGAGAATTTGAACTATATGGTACTGTCCGGGCAGTGATAAGTATCTGTGATTCCATGAATTATATAACGGAAGAAGAGGATTTACTTACAGTATTTCGTCTGGTAAATAATTATCTGGATCCAAAAGGTATTTTTATTTTTGATATGAACACAATCTATAAATATCAACAGATTTTAGGAGAACGCACTTTTGCAGAAAACCGCGATATGTGTAGTTTTATCTGGGATAATTTTTATGATGAAGAAGAACAGATAAATGAATATGAGCTGACTTTATTTGTAAAGGATGAACAGGAATTATATCGTAAATATGAAGAAACACATTTTCAACGGGCCTATCATACAAATACGGTAAAGAAACTTGTAGAGGCAGCAGGACTGGAATTTTTGGACGTATATGATGCATTTACTTTTGAAGAACCAAAAGCAGAGAGTGAAAGAGTTTATTTCATAGCGAGAGAGTGTGAAAAGAGTTTCTAAAAAATGAAAGAACCATTTTAAGAAACTCTAAGTTTCACACTGGAAGAAGATGCAGGCATCTTCTTCTTATGGATTTTTGTGCCGTTTGTAGCGGCATGGTGGGAAGTGAAAAAAGTGAAAGGCTTGGTTATTAATATGGCAGATTATATAGTGAGAGCAACGGCAGCGGATGCGCAGATCAGAGCATTTGCAGCTACCACAAAGGAAACAGTTGAAGAAGCGAGGCAGAGGCATAATACGAGTCCGGTCGTAACGGCGGCATTAGGACGTCTGTTAACAGCTGGAACAATGATGGGCAGTATGCTTAAGGGAGAGAAGGATATCCTGACACTACAGGTAAAAGGTGACGGTCCTGTAAAGGGGATGACGGTAACGGCAGATTCTAAAGCACGAGTGAAGGGATATGCTGTTGAACCGCAGATCATGCTCCCACCAAATGCAAATGGTAAATTGGATGTCGGCGGAGCTGTTGGGAGAGGATTCTTAAATGTAATTAAAGACATGGGGTTAAAAGAACCATATTCCGGTCAGACCATGTTACAGACTGGTGAGATTGCTGATGATTTAACATTTTATTATGCCAACTCTGAGCAGGTACCATCTTCAGTGGGACTTGGGGTGCTGATGGAAAAAGATAATACAGTGAAACAGGCAGGCGGATTTATCATTCAATTAATGCCGTTCGCGGAAGAAGAAGTAATTAAAAAATTAGAAAAAAATCTTCAGAAAATCATTTCTGTAACGGCAATACTGGATGCAGGAAATACACCGGAACAGATGCTGGAACTATTATTAGAAGGAATGGGATTGGAGATCTTAGATACGATACGAACAGAATTTTATTGTAATTGTGATAAAGACAGAGTAGAAAAGGCAATCATTAGTATTGGTAAAAATGAAATACAGGAGATGGTCGAAGATAATAAAGAAATTGAAGTAAATTGCCATTTTTGCAATACTAGTTATAAATTTACAGTAGATGAATTAAAGGAAATTCAGAAAAAGAGCAGATGATAAAGTGTGAAAAGCATTTCTAATAAAAGCGAAATAACCGCTTTTAAGAAATACTAAGTTTCACACAGGAAGAAGCCTCTTACGAGTCTTCTACTCACGGATTTTTTATGGCATCAAAAATACTGTATTAGGAAGCCGTCTGCAAAAAAAATGGGACAGGAGGTCACGGTTAGTATGAAACATGGTTTTGTAAAAGTAGCTGCTATTACGCCCAAAATCAGGGTCGCTGATCCAGTATATAATGCACAGGTAATTTGTGAAAAAATGGATGAAGCAGTTGAAAAAGGTGCACAGATTTTAGTATTTCCTGAATTATGTCTGACCGGTTATACCTGTAACGATTTATTTTTGCAGGAGCTTTTATTGAAAAAAACGCGCGAGCAGCTGATCATGATAGCAAATCATACGATAGGTCTGGATGCTTTACTATTTGTAGGATTACCATTAGAACATGAACAAAAGCTGTATAATGTAGCCGCCGTCCTGCAAAATGGTGAAATTTTGGCATTCATACCAAAGTATAATATACCTAATTATGCTGAGTTTTACGAATATCGTCACTTTACACCGGGAAAGGCAATGGTAACAACTTGTATTTTTGAAGGAGAAGAAATTCCAATAGGCAGAAATATCCTTCTGGAAGCAGAGGCGATACAAGGACTGATCATCGGATGTGAGATCTGTGAAGATGTATGGGCGGCCAATCCACCAAGTACTGCACATGCATTGGCGGGTGCAACTGTAATCGTTAATCTGTCGGCATCTGATGAGACGGTAGGAAAAGATACTTACCGGGAAACATTGATCAGTGCAACTTCAGCCAGGTTACTGGCTGCCTATATTTATGCCAGTGCAGGCGAAGGAGAGTCGACACAGGATGTTGTGTTCGGCGGCCATAATATAATTGCTGAGAATGGTATTATTCTTGCAGAAGCTGCCCGTTTTAAGAATGAAACAGTATATGCGGATATTGATATTCATAGAATACGAACTGAGAGAAGGAGAACGACTTCCTTCCAATTAGAAACAGACGGAGAATATTTAGTAATACCATTTGAACTGGAAGAAAGAGAAATACAATTAGACAGAAAATTCGGTAAGATGCCATTTGTGCCTGCAGATCTGCAGATGCGCGAAAAGAGATGTGAAGAGATATTGTCTATTCAATCATATGGGTTGAAAAAGAGATTAGAGCATACCGGAAGCAGAGCTGCGATCATTGGAATATCAGGAGGTTTGGACTCTACATTAGCGTTGCTGGTGACAGTCCGGGCATTTGATTTATTGGGAATGGAACGAGAAAATATTATTACAGTTACAATGCCATGCTTTGGAACGACAGACAGGACATATGAAAATGCATGTACGTTGGCGAAAACGCTGGGCACTACCCTGCAAGAAGTAGATATCAGGGACGCTGTGACACTACATTTTAGAGATATCGGACAGGATAGTAATAACCATGATGTAACATATGAAAATGGACAGGCAAGAGAAAGGACGCAGGTATTGATGGATATTGCCAATAAAGAAGGCGGTCTTGTTATCGGAACCGGGGATATGTCTGAACTGGCACTTGGCTGGGCTACTTATAATGGGGATCATATGTCTATGTATGGTGTAAACGTAGGTGTGCCTAAAACGCTGGTAAGACACCTGGTACATTTTTATGCAGACACATGTGAAAATACGGAATTAACTAAAGTTCTCATTGATGTACTTGATACACCGGTCAGTCCTGAACTTTTGCCGCCGGAAGGCGGTAAGATCGCGCAGAAGACAGAGGATATCGTAGGGCCGTATGAATTGCATGATTTTTTTCTGTATTATATGCTGCGCTGTGCCTTTGAACCATCAAAAATATATCGGATCGCTAAGGCAGCTTTTGCTGGAGTATATGATGAGGTATTTATACTGAAATGGTTGAAAACTTTTTATAGAAGATACTTTTCACAACAGTTCAAACGTTCCTGCCTGCCGGATGGACCGAAGGTCGGCAGTGTTGCAGTATCACCCAGGGGAGATTTGAGAATGCCGTCTGACGCAGCTGCAAGGATATGGATGGAGGAAGTGGATAAATTGTAAGTGAAATACTTCTTGCAAACCAGAAAAACATATGGTACGATTAAAGTCAGTAAATGCATAGAACAAGACTCTTGTTAAGGGAAGCAACAGGAATACAACGTCACCGACTGAAAGCGTTGTTTGTGGAAGCTGGCAAAGGGAACACTTGGGAGCAGATTACTCGAACCGGTGATATAGCTGCTAGGGTAATACGTCACACGCGTTAAGTGTAAAGAGTGGAAAGACTATAGTCTTTCAATGCGGGTGGTACCGCGGATATCAAGGAACATATATCCGTCCCGGAATACGAAAGTATTCTGAGGGCGGTTTTTTACGTGTTTCTACTCGTTGATGCTTTTTGAATACTTTGACAGTTACTGATTCAAAAAAGGAGAACAGAAATGGAATTTTTAACAGGTATTAACAAAAAAGAAATATGCGAGATTTCAGACTTATTACAGTCTGGCGTAGTAGGGAAAAAAGTAAAAGTGAATGGTGCGATCCACACGATACGGGATATGGGAAATGTTGCATTTGTCGTATTACGAAAAAGAGAAGGATTGATTCAATGTGTATATGCAGAAGGGGAAGCGGTTTTTGAATTAAAAAGTTTGAAAGAAGCGGATACTGTTATTGTGGAAGGTATTGTATCGGAAAATGAAAAAGCACCGAACGGAATTGAAATCCACATGGAAAATGTGACAATTCTTTCAGAACCGGCTGAGCCAATGCCGATTCCGATTGCAAAATGGAAAATGAATACTACATTGGAGACAAACTTAAATCTTCGTCCGATTTCACTTAGAAATATCAAAGAACGTGCCAAATTCAGAATTCAGGAAGGTATTGTCAGAGCCTTTAGAGATTTCCTGCATGAACAGGGATTCACAGAAATCCGCACACCTAAGATTGGCTCGAAAGGTGCAGAAGGCGGTGCCAATATCTTTAAATTGGAATATTTTCACAGACCGGCAGTTCTGGCACAGAGTCCGCAATTTTATAAACAGATGATGGTAGGCGTATTTGACAGAGTGTTTGAGGCAGCACCGGTATTCAGAGCTGAAAAGCATAATACAAAGAGGCACCTGAATGAATATACTTCGCTTGATTTTGAGATGGGATATATTGATGATTTTACAGATATCATGGCGATGGAAACGGGATTTTTACAATATTGTATGACACTTTTGAAAAAAGATTACGCCAAGGAATTAACTATTTTAGGAGTAGAACTTCCTAATGTGGATAAAATTCCTCAGGTACGTTTTGATGAAGCGAAGAAACTGGTATCTGAGAAATATAATCGTCCGATTAGAAATCCATATGATTTGGAACCGGAAGAAGAAGTGTTGATCGGTCAATTCTTTAAAGAGGAATATGATGCAGATTTTGTATTTGTAACACATTATCCATCGAAAAAGCGTCCTTTCTATGCAATGGATGATCCGAAGGACAAGACGTTCACTTTGAGTTTTGATTGCTTATTCCGAGGTATGGAAATTACAACAGGCGGTCAGCGTATTCATGATTATCATATGTTGATGGAGAAAATTGCAGCACGTGGAATGACAGAAGAAGGAATGGAACATTATATCTCGGCATTTAAGCATGGTATGCCTCCGCATGGTGGGCTCGGCATCGGATTGGAACGTCTGACTATGAAGATTCTTGGAGAGGAAAATGTACGTGAGACAACATTGTTCCCGCGCGATTTGAGCAGACTGGAACCATAGTCCCTTGTTATTTGTGCTGCTTGCAACGGCATGTTAGGAGGTGTGAAAGAAGGATGTTTTCACACGCAATTTGTGCTTACCGCCTAAAGTTTACAGGTGGTGGCAAGAATGGAGAGAAATAATATGGCAAATGTAATTAATGATGAGACAATTGAGTATGTTGGTATTTTAGCAAAACTGGAACTATCCCATGAGGAAAAAGAACGAGCTAAAAAGGATATGGGCAGCATGTTGGATTATATTGATAAATTAGGCGAATTGGATACTACGGGAGTAGAGCCGATGTCACATGTATTTCCAGTAAATAATGTTTTCAGAGAAGATGTGATAACGAACGGTGATGATAGAGAAAATATCTTGAAGAATGCACCCGGTGTAAAAGAAGGAAGCTTCAAGGTACCTAGAACTGTAGAATGATCGCGATTAAGCAGACTATCCAAGCGTCTAATCAAGAATTGCGCTGCGAGCATGCAATTCTTGATTCAGACGCTTAGATAGGAGTAACGCGTGCTTGCAAATATAATTTGCAAGGCTGCTTATAAGAAAGGAAAAGCAAAATGAGTATATTGAGTTTGACAGCAGTAGAACTGGCAGCAAAGATAAAAGCTAGAGAAATTACGGTTGCAGAAGCTACAAATGCTGTGTTGGATCAGATAGAAAAAAGTGAGAGCACTTATCACTGCTATGTAACGGTAGAAAAGCAAGCTGCTCTTGCAAAAGCAGAAGAAGTTCAGAGAAAAATTGACGAAGGTGAATTAACCGGTCCATTGGCAGGGATTCCTGTGGCGATTAAGGATAATATGTGTACCAAGGGCATACTGACAACCTGCAGTTCTAAAATATTAGGAAACTTTATTCCGACGTACTCTTCAGAGGCAGTAGTAAATCTGGAAAAAGCCGGTGCGGTCATTATAGGAAAAACAAATATGGATGAGTTCGCAATGGGCAGCACAACAGAGACTTCCGCGTTTGGTGTCACCAAGAACCCTTGGAATATGGAGCATGTACCGGGCGGATCTTCCGGTGGCTCAGCTGCAGCAGTTGCTGCCAAAGAATGTTTTATGGCTCTGGGATCAGATACAGGGGGATCCATCAGACAGCCGGCATCATTCTGTGGTGTAGTCGGAATGAAACCTACCTATGGAACTGTTTCCAGGTATGGATTGATAGCCTACGGTTCTTCACTTGACCAGATAGGACCTTTGGCAAAGGATGTAACAGACTGTGCTACTATTCTGGAGGTGATTTCATCCTATGATAAAAAGGATTCTACTTCCGTAGACAGAAATACCGATGCGGCTGGGAGAACAGGTATAAAATTTACGGAAGCACTGATTGAGGATGTAAAAGGAATGAAGATCGGCATTCCGAGGGGTTATTTCGGAGAAGGTCTTGATCCGGAAGTAAAGACGGCAGTACTTGCAGCAGCAGAAGAATTAAAGAAAAAAGGCGCTATTGTGGAGGAATTCGATCTAAGCCTCGTGGATTATGCAATTCCAGCGTATTATACTATCGCATCTGCAGAAGCAAGTTCAAATCTGGAACGTTTTGACGGTATTAAGTATGGATACAGAACAGAAGATTTTGAAGGACTTCATAATATGTATAAGAAGACACGTTCAGAAGGATTTGGACCTGAAGTAAAGAGAAGAATAATGCTGGGATCTTTTGTTTTAAGTTCCGGATACTATGATGCTTATTACTTAAAAGCACTGCGTGTAAAAGCTTTGATAAAAAAAGCGTTTGATGAAGCATTTGCAAAATATGATGTTATACTGGGACCGGCTGCACCAACGACTGCACCGCGATTAGGACAAAGCTTATCGGATCCGATCAAGATGTATCTGGGAGATATTTATACCATTTCAGTGAATCTGGCAGGTCTTCCTGGTATTTGTTTGCCATGCGGCAAAGATTCTAAGGGACTGCCGATCGGTCTTCAGCTGATTGGAGATTCTTTCCAGGAAAAGAAGCTGATTCAGGCGGCATACACATATGAGAAGGCAAGAGGAAAATTTGGCGCAGCAGGGGAGGACAAATAGTATGAGCAAACAATATGAAACAGTAATTGGTCTTGAAGTCCATGTGGAACTTGCTACAAAAACAAAGATTTTCTGCGGTTGCTCTACAGAGTTCGGTGGAGCTCCAAATTCACATACTTGTCCGGTCTGTACAGGTATGCCGGGTTCACTTCCGGTACTGAATAAACAGGTATTGGAATATGCTATGGCGGTCGGTCTCGCTACGAATTGCAAGATTACGCAGTATAGTAAATTTGACAGAAAGAACTATTTCTATCCGGATAATCCGCAAAATTATCAGATATCACAATTATATCTTCCAATCTGCAGGGATGGTGAAATAGAAATTGAAACAACGACGGGTAAAAAGATTATCGGTATCCATGAGATTCATATGGAAGAAGACGCAGGTAAATTAGTGCACGATGAATGGGAAGATTGTACTTTGGTAGACTATAACCGTTCGGGCGTCCCGTTGATTGAGATCGTATCGGAACCGGATATGCGTTCCGCAGATGAAGTCATCGCTTACCTCGAAAAATTAAGGCTGATTATCCAGTATCTTGGAGCATCGGATTGTAAGTTACAGGAAGGATCCATGAGAGCAGATGTCAACTTGTCTATTCGTGAAGCGGGAGCAACGGAATTTGGAACCAGAACGGAAATGAAGAACCTGAATTCTTTTAAAGCCATAGCAAGAGCAATTGAAGGAGAAAGAGAACGCCAGATTGAACTTTTGGAAGAGGGAAAGGCTGTTATTCAGGAAACAAGAAGATGGGATGACAATAAAGAATATTCCTATGCTATGCGTTCTAAAGAGGATGCTCAGGATTACCGGTATTTTCCTGATCCAGATCTAGTACCGATCGTAGTCAGTGATGCATGGATTCAGGAAATTAAAGATAAGCAGCCAGAATTCCGGACAGAAAAAATGGATCGATATAAAACGGAATTTGGAATTCCAGATTATGATATTGAGATCATTACGGGCTCCAAACATATGGCAGATATTTTTGAACAGACAGTTGCTATCTGCAAAGAACCAAAGAAGGTATCCAACTGGCTGATGGTCGAGACCATGAGGCTCCTGAAGGAGCAGGGAATGGAACCGGAGGATATTAAATTTTCACCGGAAAATCTTGCAAAACTGATTCAGTTGACAGATAGCAGAGCAATTAATTCTTCCGTAGCAAAAGAAGTATTTGAGGTTATGTTTGCAGAAGATATAGATCCTGAACATTATGTAGAAGAAAAGGGGCTTAAGACAGTGAATGATGAAGGTGCACTTCGTAAGACACTGGAAGAGATTGTTGCCAATAACCCGCAATCAGTGGAGGATTATCATAACGGAAAAGCAAAGGCAATTGGTTTCCTAGTTGGACAAGCTATGAAAGCAACCCAGGGAAAAGCGGATCCAGCTATGATCAATCAGATTTTGAAGGAATTATTATAATTTAAATGGAAGATGCGTTACGTATGGCATCTTCCATTTTTTTACTTATTGATGCACAACATAGTTCATTCACAAACAGCCGCTGCCCCGATAATAGTTTATAGAAATTTAAAAATGTTTCACATGGTATTTATTGACAGGTAAAAAGCAAAAAGATAAGATGGACATAAACACAACGGAATGAGGGAAACTGTTGAACAAAAATCGTGTTCAACTATTGGACAAGATGAATCGGCAAGCCGCTTCACTTGTCATGAATTAAATGTATGCTCGAAGCATGCAGATGGGTAAAAGATGGCTATTCATGATGAAATCAAGGAACAACAGAAAAAAACAGCAGAGATGACTTTTAAAGGAAAAGCCGCATATTTTTGGGACTATTATAAAATTCATACATGCGCAGTAGTAGCAGTTGCGGTGCTAACGGTATTCTTCGTAAAAGATATTGTAACAGGCAATCAGAAATCCGTATTTCAAGTGGCAATTATCAACAGTGAGACACAAACCTTAGATGAAAGTTATGAACAGGCATTTGGCGAGTATTTAGGGATTGATCCTAAAAAAGAATCAGTGACTTTTGATAATACATATCAAATCGATTTAGACGGAGCAGATCAGTTAACGGTTGCTTCCACTCAGAAGATGGTGGCTAATGTGCAGCTCGCATTGATTGATGCGATTCTTGCACCTTCAGATATTGTTGATTATTATGCAGATAATTCCTTTCTCGGTGATATCAGTAAAGTTCTTTCGGCGGAACAGTTCAACGAACTCAATGCAGAGGGGCGTATCTATTATGCAAAGACAGAAGATGGACAAATTCCGGTCGGTATAAAAGTGGAAGACAGCAAATGGATCAAAGAGACCGGATTATATACAAAACAAAAACCGATAGTAACCTGTCTGAAAAATACAGTACAACAGGAAAATTTACTTAAATTTATTACATATATGAACCGGTAATAGCTGGCGGGCGGGTAAGAACTGTGGTATGATTGACTTGAACGGAAAAGAAGTAAGTATAAGGAAGGCAAGGTTGTTTTTATGAATGAAAGTTATATTGAATTATTGGTCAAAAAAGAAAATACAATGAAAGATACATTGCTGCGAGTCATATGTATTGCACTGACGGTAAGTGCAGTGCTCTTATCGCTTGCAGGCGGAGGTGGCATAATATTTGTGGCTGCAGTTGCCTTCGGGGTGCTTACTTATTTTGTATGGCTGAATACAGATATTGAATATGAATATCTGTATCTGGACAAGGAACTAAGTATTGACAGGATTATGTCAAAGACAAGGAGGAAAAGGGCCGCGACTTTCCAAATTGAGAGAATGGAAATTTTGGCACCTGCAGATTCTTACCATTTAGGTGATTATAAAAATAGAACATTTAAAGTAAGCGATTATAGTTCGGGTATCATAAAACAACCGGATAAAAGATTCGTTATGATTTATGACGGAACACAGAAAGTATTTCTTACAGAAGAACCAAAATTAGCATCTGTAATCAAAAATATTGCACCTAGAAAAGTTTTTTTTGACTAATATAAAAAAAATAATTGCTCTAATCCTTGTAAAATGGCTGTTATAATTTCTGCTTATGGAACCCATAAGCAGAAGTGATTGACAACCTTTTTTAAGTTTGTTAAACTAGACAACAACTTAATGAAATCGAAGGTTAAGAATACAATTTAACAAACAGGAGGAAATAGGAAAATGGGTCAGATTATTGGCGAAGGCATTACATTTGATGATGTTTTACTTGTACCGAATTATTCACAGGTAATACCGAATCAAATAGACCTAACTACATGGTTGACAAAAAAAATCAAGTTAAATATTCCGATGATGAGCGCGGGAATGGATACAGTGACAGAGCATCGTATGGCTATTGCAATGGCAAGACAGGGCGGTATTGGAATTATTCATAAGAACATGTCTATTGAAGCGCAGGCAGAGGAAGTTGATAAAGTAAAACGTTCGGAAAACGGCGTTATTACGGATCCATTTTCATTAACTCCGGAGCATACCCTGGCAGACGCCGATACATTAATGGCTAAATTCAGAATTTCTGGAGTACCAATTACAGAGGGAAGAAAATTGGTTGGTATTATTACCAATCGTGATCTGAAATTTGAAACAGACTTTTCTAAGAAAATCTCAGAATCCATGACATCGGAAGGGCTGATTACAGCCAAAGAAGGTATCACACTGGACCAAGCCAAAAAGATTCTTGCAGCCGCCAGAAAAGAGAAGTTACCTATCGTAGATGAGAATTTTAATCTGGTCGGACTGATTACCATTAAAGATATTGAAAAAACAATTAAATATCCTCTGGCAGCCAAGGATGAACAGGGAAGATTGCTTTGCGGTGCTGGTGTAGGTATTACTGCAAATGTATTAGACCGTGTAGCGACCTTGGTAGATGCTAAGGTAGATGTTATTGTGCTTGATTGTGCGCATGGACATTCTGAAAATGTACTTCACTGTCTAAGGATGATTAAAGAGAAGTATCCAGAGCTTCAGGTAATCGCAGGCAATGTTGCTACGGGTGAAGCTACAAAGGCACTTATCGAAGCCGGTGCAGATGCTGTAAAAGTCGGTATTGGACCTGGTTCTATCTGTACAACACGTATCGTAGCAGGAATAGGTGTGCCTCAGATCACTGCAATTATGGATTGCTATAGGACAGCAACAGAATTTGGTATTCCGATCATTGCAGATGGTGGAATCAAATATTCCGGAGATATCGCGAAAGCAATTGCTGCCGGTGGAAATGTATGTATGATGGGCAGTATTTTTGCGGGATGTGATGAAAGTCCGGGAACATTTGAATTATTCCAGGGCAGAAAATACAAAGTATACAGAGGCATGGGATCTGTTTCGGCAATGGAAAATGGAAGTAAAGACCGCTATTTCCAAGAAGGAGCCAAGAAATTAGTTCCTGAAGGTGTAGAAGGACGTGTTGCTTATAAAGGTTCCGTAGAAGATACGGTATTTCAATTAATGGGGGGTCTCCGTTCCGGAATGGGGTACTGTGGAACTCCTTCGATAGAAGATTTAAAGGAAAATGGAAGATTTATTAAGATATCAGCCGCTTCTTTAAAAGAGAGCCATCCGCATGATATTCATATCACGAAAGAAGCTCCGAACTATAGTGTTGATGATAATTAAATGATAAATAGACAGAACAAGAAAGGTGCTGCATCAGGAACGAACAAGTTCACGATGCAGCACCTTTTTAGATATAGGAATATATAATCCGGACTATTTTTTTAAGCTCTCAAGGGCACTGTCTAACCAGTTTGGCATTGAAAGATAGTAAGGAATCACAGCACCCAGCATAGTAGAAGTTAAGGCAATGATGATATATCCGATGACAGCCCATAAAAGGATAGTTCCAATCGTACGGCCATATGGAAAATAGGCTGTTAGGATCGCATCCAGTTTAGAAATGCCGATGCTGATAAGATACATGAGTGGTATCAGCAAGGGAAGCACATAGCGGCCTTGTGGCTGATAATCCCAGGAGTAGGAATACCAGATACAAAGTGAGGAAATAATTATCATATCAAAGACCATTAGAATGTTAAAAAAGGCTCTGGATGATTCAGAAATTGTTTTTAAATAGGTAACACCCTTTGAAACAGGCGGAAGAAATAAACATAGGAAAGAAGCTGCAAAAATAAATTTGTATCCCGTATAAATGAATGGATAAGTATAAATATTCATGGTACCAAAGGTCGCGATAAAACTCTCATATAAAGTATGCAGGAACAAGGTTTCACGAAACAGATAGGACAAAGAGTGACCAGTGTTCTGAATAGTTTCCTTTGTCAGTGGATTTAATTGAGGAATACAGGTTTCGATGGCACATTGTGTTCTGGCATTCATACCGATGATATCGCCATTATATAAATAAGCATTTCTAAGGAACCACCATGATATTCCAAGCAATACAATGACAGAGATAAAGGCTCCTTTTTGTAATAAAGATTTTAACTTTATGTTAAAAACACCATTTTCCATACGCAGAAAACTAAAAATGAATAATATGATACTGCATAAAATAATACTATAGGCATTGTAATAAGATAATGCACATAGAATGATTCCGATGCTGAGCGTTATACTTGTTCTTTTCGACCAGTCGTCCTTTAGTCCGCGAATGCAGGCGTAAATAATGATTGCAGTAGACAGGGCTGCCATGGAATCTGTGTTTACATAGGAGTGTAAGAAAAGATTCTGTGGAAGAAATACGACCAAAAGTGTGAATACCCATCGAAGCAGATGCGTGTCAAATATTTCCTTTGATAATTTACGTACATATACTGCCATAATAACACCAATTATAACATTCACAAATCTTGCAATATAGGAAAGTATATAAAAATTCTGTGTAAAATAGAAAAAAGGACGCATGAGATAACCCATAATAATATAGGATAGAATTGGTTGAAAGGCATAAGAAGCACCATAGCCGCCAATAGAAATCTCAGGATCCGTTCCAACGGGAAGTTTTCCGTGTACACAAATGTATTGCGCTACTTTGTAACGGTTGATTTCGTCAGGCGGATCACCAAATGGCTGTAAAATTGCAAATACAGCTATCGCTACAAAAACGAAAATATAAAAAATGTATTCTAAGAATACTTCTGTTTTTCTTGAGTACGTAATTGATTTCATGTAAAAACTCCAATCTATAAGTACGAACTGTTCGATATATTTTAGCATAGCAAAATGACGTTTGCAAATATTACGATGTAGAAAAGAATAATTTCCAGAATTGTTTATTGTATACATAAAAACAAATTGAAATACAAGCGGCAATATATTGCATAATGATAGTATTTCATGTAAAATCATAGTGTATTTGATAAGTTTTGGGGAATGTAATTACAGATAAATATTGCGAGAAATTTGTGGAGGCTTATTAGTGCAGACAATATTACAAGACTCTTCTGGTAATAATAGGACAATTTATGCACAGATTATTGACGGAAAAAATATCCAGAAACTACAGGAACAGTTTAGTGAAGTTTCCAATATGTTTGTTATTTGCACAGATGAATTCGGTCAATGGATTACTGAAATGTCTGGAGAACCAGAAAGTGTTAGGAAAATGAAAGAGCTTGTGTCAATGGAACGGTTGCATTCGATTTATATGAGAATCGCAAATAGTTCTTTAGAAGAACAAGTAGTTGAAGATACAAAATATCCAAATTTAAAATTAGCAGCTATATCAATAAAAATTGAGAATAAGCCAATTATTAATTGGCTTATTTGCGCTCTGTTAGAGGACTGTGATTGTAGTGGATATGAACAGGAACCGATTCGTGGTATAACAGTTACAACAACAAGTAAAAAATTTTATAAGGCCTTGGATTTACTGAGAACATCTACGTTTCAGATGCTGGAGGCAAAATTTCAATTGGCAAATGCAGAAGCTGAAAATCGAAGAAGCAGATTGTCTCAAAAAGAGATGGCCAATTTTCTGAAAAGAACAGAGGCGATTTCTACGATCGTACAGATGCTTGAAAGTGACGAGCCAATTGAAGCAATTATGCAGGAGATTTTAAAAACAGCAGGTACTTATCTGGGAGTCAGCAGTGCACAGGTATTTCGTCTGAACAAGGATGGAAACACAATGGATGTAATGGCGGAATGGTGCAATCAGGGAATCGTTTCTATCTTTAATCAGGTCAGAAATATAGAACGCTCTAAATTATTAAGTTATAATAAGGCAATTACAATTTCTTCTGATACCAAAGTAACTCCTGAGGAAAGAGAAGCTTTGGAACAGGCGCATATTAAGGCGCTCATGCTCATTCCGGTTTATATTAATAATTGTCTTAGCATGTATGCTTGTTTTAATGAATGCGTTGTGGAACGTATCTGGAGCATTGAAGAAATTAAATTTACAAATAACGCGACCAAAGTGCTGCAAAGTATATTGATTCGAAGAATTCAGAAAAATTCTCTTGCGAGTTCTTATGCTTCACTGGAAGCAATTCTGGATAATGTTGGAAGTGCTATTTATGTAAAAGATATCAATACTAAAAAAGTACTTTTTGTTAATAAGAAGCTTAAAAGTAACTTTGAAAAAGAGTATAAAGATGGTACTCTGGATACACTATTTGAGCATGGTCAGCCAATCGGCAACAGAGGTGGTGCATTCGAAATCAATCACATTGTAAGAAACCGTTGGTATGATTTGCATTATACATATATTAACTGGGTAGACGGCAGACAGGTGGTATTGTGTTCTGTCTATGACATTACCGATAAAAAAGTATATCAAAGAAAAATAGAGCAACAGGCCTATACGGATTTTCTGACAGGTTTATATAATCGTATGTGTTGTGAGCGTGATTTGGCATGGCATATTGACAATGTAAAAGCAAATAACCTGAAAGGTGCTTTGTTGTATTTGGATCTTGATGATTTTAAACATATTAATGATGGGTTGGGTCATCAATATGGAGATGCTCTGCTGAAATCTATTTCGCATAGTCTGCAGCAGATAGAGGGAATACGATCCACCTGCTATCGAATGGGTGGAGATGAATTTGTTATTGTAATACCTCCGAGCAGTTTCCCGAGATTCAACCTGATTTTAGAAGAAATAAAGGATATATTTAATAAGCCTTGGTTTTTAAAAGATGCCGATTACTACTGTACAATGAGTATGGGGATCGTAAATTTTCCGGAAGATGGAGACAGTGTGCAGAATCTGATCAAAAAAGCGGATATTGCAATGTACGAGGCAAAGAAACGCGGCAAAAACAGAGTTGCGTTCTATTCGGATAATATTAGCTCAGCGTCCAATAAGAGATTGGATATGGAAAAAAATATGCGTGATGCAACGGTGGATGGATATAAAGAATTTGAAGTGTATTATCAGCCGATCATAGATATACAAAGAGATGGTTCTCCTTGTACCGGAGCAGAAGCACTGATTCGCTGGAACAGCACAGAACTTGGATTCATCCCGCCTTCAGACTTTATTCCACTGGCAGAGTATCTGGGATTGATAAATCCAATTGGAAATTATGTGCTGAAAGAAGCTTGTCAGACCTGCAAGCAATGGAATGATAAGGGATACCCTAATTATAAGGTCAATGTCAACTTATCAGTTGTACAATTGTTACAGCCTGATATTGTGGAGATTGTAGAAAATACAATTAAAGAGACTGGTATTATACCAAAGAATCTGACATTAGAAGTTACTGAAAGCCTTGCAATCAACGATATGGAAAGAATGAAAGAGATCTTGGGCAGCATTAAAAAATTAGGCGTCAGAATCGCACTGGACGATTTTGGCACCGGATATTCATCTTTGAATCATATCCGCGAGATTCCGCTGGATGTTATCAAGGTAGATCAGAGTTTTGTAATTGATATCGCAGAGGATACATATTCCCAATCATTTATTAAGATGATTTCAGAATTAGCAGGCAGCATTGGCGTCAGCATATGTGTTGAGGGAATTGAAACAAAAGAACAATATAAAGTACTGGAAGGCATGCAGGTACGCCTCATACAGGGATACTATTTTGACAGACCAATGACACGTGAAGATTTTGAAAAAAAATATGTGAGTCAGTTGAAAAAGGAATAGTTACTATGCAGTTGAAAAAGATTGAACGCTATAGCAATATAACAATACAATGTCATGATAATCCGGACGCAGATGCAATTGCATCTGGGTTTGGATTATATATGTATTTTAAGAGTAGGCAGAAGAAAGTCAACTTAATATATAGCGGTCATTTTCAGATTCAGAAACCGAATCTAAAACTGATGATAGAAAATCTCCAGATCCCGATAGAGTATAGGGCTCCATCTGAGGAAATGATAAAAGGGATCCTGATTACCGTTGACTGTCAATATGGTGCAGGAAATGTTACTAAGTTCTATGCGGAAGAGATTGCGATCTTTGATCATCATCAAAAAGAGATCACCAATGTACCAAATTCAACAATCAATTCGAACCTGGGCAGTTGTTCTACTTTGATCTGGTCAATTCTGAAGAAACATAAGTTTTCAGTTAATGAAAATATAAATTTGGCGACGGCACTCTATTATGGATTGTATTCAGATACGAATCAATTTACGGAAATATACAATCCGCTGGACAGAGATATGCAGGAAGAATTAAAAATCAATAAATCGTTGATTCGATTATTCCGTAATTCGAATCTGACATTAGAGGAGTTGGGAATAGCTGGAATTGCACTTCTCAGATGTATTTATAATGATAATTATATGTATGCAATCATAAAAGCGCAGCCGTGCGATCCAAATATATTGGGATTGATCAGTGATTTTTTATTACAGGTGGACGAAGTACATTCGTGTGTTGTGTATAATACACTTCCGGACGGCTATAAATTATCTGTGAGAAGTTGTGTCAAAGAAGTAAAGGCAAGTGAGCTTGCGGAATATTTGACAAAAGATATTGGTTCGGGTGGTGGCCATTTTGAGAAAGCTGGTGGAGTCATCAGCAATAAATTATATGAAAATAAATATCCGACGCTTAACAGTGAAGCATATTTCAGTGAAAGAATGAATGAATATTTTGACAGCTACGAGATTATTTATGCAGAAGATCATATATTTGACTTAAAACACTGTATAAGATATCAAAAAAGAAAAATTCCTATCGGTTATGTAAAAGCCAATAAACTTCTAACTGTGGGAACACAGGTCACGGTCCGTACGCTGGAAGAAGATATCGATATTGTTGTGGAGGAAGACACATACTTTATAATAGGTATCAATGGAGAAGTTTCTTTCCTAAAGAAGGAAATTTTCGATAAGATATATTGTCCAATAGATATAGTATTTAAGGCTGAAATTGATTATCAGCCTACTATTAAAGATAGGATGTCTGGAGAATCGTTGGAGTTGATGCAGTTTGCAAAAATATGTATTCCCATCAAAGAATCATATATTTTTGCCAGAACAATAAAAAAAGCAGTCAAGATTTTTACAAAGCAAAATAGTGAAACGTATATGTCGGGCCGTGTAGGGGATTATCTGGCAGTGAGCGAAGAAGATATGGGTGACCCGTATATCATAAAACAGGATATTTTTGATAGTCTGTATGAACAAATTAATTAAATAAAGTAAGAAGTTCTTAAAATCACAGTATTTCGGTAACCGGAAGTATATTCAATGTAATAAAAGAGATTTAAAATAAAGGAAAACAGGGGCACCGTCTACAGTATCAGAACGACGGAACTGATAAGCCATTCGCTCAGGATGCCATTGCACACCTATGATAGGCAGGGTGCTATGAAAAAGAGCCTCTAAAACTTCATCAAGGGCATATTGAGCAGGCAGCAGATCACGCCCAAGCATGCCGCAGCCTTGATGATGAGCACTGTTTGTAAAAACAGTATCTCCATATAGACGGTGAATAAAGGAATTTTTTACTGCGTGTGTAACGTGAATCATGTCGGCTTCCTGGTAAGCGTGTGTTTTAGATGACTTTAAATCTTGTATAATATTACCGCCAAAATAGACATTGATGAGCTGCATTCCTTTACAAATGCCCAAAATTGGCTTTTGAACCTTTACAAAAGCATCCATAAGTAGAAATTGTTTTTCATCAAGCGAAGAATCTAAATTTTGAGAACCAAGATTATTCTGAGCAAAATAGATGGGATCAATATCGCCGCCCCCGGGAAGCAGGAGACCATCAAAGGCATTGATGTCATCAAAAGATAATGCAGTTTCAAATTCCATTCCGGCACAATGGAGAGCAGCCTGATAATTTTCGGTAACGTCCTGCAGACCAGCGATTAAGATACGTTTTTTGGTTTCTGACATAAATGTAATAGATTCCTTTTAAATATATGTTTTATAATAGTATATATTAAAATAACGGATAAGTTCGGAGAACTTTACTACAAGCTTGTTTACATATTTGAGTTCGTCAATTTGCACAATTTTGTTTGTAAGTATATATGCAAATTGACGAAGTCAAGCTCTTTCATGAACTGACTTAGTAACCGAACAAAATCATTCTCGTTGATAACTTTGGGTGATAAACTTATGCATATAAAAAGGGGCGCGAAAATGCGCCCCTTTGAATAACAATTACATATTTGTCGCTGACGGATTGCCGAACGAGTTAGGAACTTCCTGATAATTCTGCTGCATGGTTATGTATTTCAGATTGTCGTAATATACGGCGGTTGTCAATTCTAAATAAGGTGTCACGTATAAGAAAGCGAGACCGCAGGTAACACAACCTAACAAAAACCAAAGAATGAAGGATATTTGCAATACGAATAACTCCCATTTATGACCGACCATCATTTCCTTGCTTTCCGAGATGCATTGCATAACACCTTTGTTCGGATCATCAATATAAATATAGACAGCCATTGAATAACGGTAAGCGGCAATGATTCCAGGAATAACAAATAATAAAGACCATAAAAACGTGAGCAGACCAATCATAAAATAAAGACAGAAAACCTTAAGAAAGGATTTCATATAAGAAAATAAGGTCTCTAATCCGGCTTCTTCACGACGAATTGTTTTTAAACAATAGGAAGTAAATCCAGCACTCAAAGCATACGTTATAAAGGATGAAACAATGCTCAAAGCAAAAGAAATACAAGTGAAACTTAATATTGCGCCAAGTGTGATTGCTGTTGAATCGATTATATTGGTGCCAATTCCCAATATCGTACCCAATAGATTGTTGAATACACTCATAATTCCTGAAATTGCCATTGCTATAACGAAAAATACCAATCCAACTAATACGGGGTGAGTAGTAGCGGTAGACATAGAGTCTTTCGCGCGTTGTTTTAATTCTGCTCTTGTTAACATGATTAATTCTCCTTTTTATCCCTTTTATAATATTATAGGTTACAGCAGTATATTCGAGTATACACAATTACTAGAACCTGACATAACATTTTTAGTATAACACATATTTTGAGGAAAAAAAAGGAAACACCACAAAAAAGATGTTATGAAGAAATACTTTATTATTTAAAAAATCTATGCTATCATTATTTATTATCATTCCTTATCGTGTTATTCAATAGTAAGGAGCAGGACAACTGAGGAGGTGAAGCTCGCTGATCATTTTAGCGGGTACACATTATGAGCAAAAGTGAGATTAGGGAACGCAATGAGACCAATGAAACAGAAGTCATTTCAAAGAATTTTATTGAACAGGCAATTGAAAAGGATTTGGCAGAAGGAATCTATGATAGTGTTCATACAAGATTTCCACCAGAACCAAATGGATATCTGCATATTGGACATGCCAAATCCATTCTTTTAAATTATGGATTAGCACAAAAGTACCATGGTAAATTCAATATGAGATTTGATGATACCAATCCTACAAAAGAAAAGATTGAATTTGTAGAATCCATTCAGGAAGATATCTGCTGGTTAGGTGCTGACTGGGAAGACAGATTATTTTTTGCATCTAATTATTTTCAACAAATGTATGAAGGTGCAGTAAAATTAATTCATAAAGGAAAAGCTTATGTGTCTGATCTTACAGCAGATGAGATGAGGGAATACAGAGGAACTTTAACAGAACCAGGAAAAGAAGATCCTAGCAGAAGCAGAAGTGTGGAAGAGAATCTCTCTCTATTTGAGCGAATGAAGAATGGTGAATATCAGGATGGCGAGAAAGTGCTTCGCGCAAAGATTGATATGGCATCTCCGAATATTAATATGCGGGATCCGATTATCTATCGTGTGGCTCACATGGCACACCATAATACCGGCGATAAGTGGTGCATATATCCGATGTACGATTATGCACACCCGATTGAAGATGCAATTGAAGGAATTACCCATTCCATCTGTACCTTGGAATTTGAGGACCACAGACCATTATATGACTGGGTAGTTCGTGAACTGGAATATCCGCATCCGCCAAGACAGATTGAGTTTGCGAAAATGTATTTGACGAATGTGGTAACAGGTAAAAGATATATTAAAAAACTCGTCGAAGACGGAATCGTAGATGGATGGGATGATCCGCGACTGGTATCCATTGCAGCCCTCAGAAGAAGAGGATTTACGCCGGAATCCATTAAGATGTTCGTTGAATTGTGCGGTGTATCAAAGAGTAATTCTTCTGTAGATTATGCAATGCTTGAATATTGTATCAGAGAAGATCTAAAACTTAAAAAAGCAAGAGTAATGGCAGTACTGGATCCGATCAAGTTGATCATTGATAATTATCCGGAAGGTCAGGTCGAGTATTTGGATGTTCCGAATAATATGGAAAATGAAGCACTTGGAACGAGAAAAGTGGCTTTTGAAAGAGAACTTTATATAGACAGAGAAGATTTTATGGAAGAGCCCCCTAAAAAATATTTTCGTTTATTTCCTGGAAATGAAGTTCGTCTGATGCATGCTTATTTTGTGAAATGTGAGAGTTTTGTAAAAGATGAGTCTGGCAAGGTGACGCAGATTCATTGTACGTATGATCCGCAGACCAAATGCGGAACGGGATTTGCGGAAAGAAAAGTAAAGGGTACCATTCACTGGGTACCGGCTAATCATGCAGTAAAAGCAGAAGTTCGTCTATACGAAAATATTATTGACGAGGAAAAAGGTGTATATAACGAAGATGGAAGTTTGAATTTAAATCCAAATTCCTTAGTTGCGTTAAAAAATTGTTATGTAGAACCGATTTTTAATGATGCTAAGGCGTTTGACAGTTTCCAATTCGTGAGACAGGGATATTTTTGCATTGATTGTAAAGATTCTGAGAAGGATGCATTGGTATTCAACAGAATCGTATCATTAAAGAGTTCTTATATACTCCCGAAGAGTAATTAGGCAGAATTATAACTAAAAAATAAGGGTTAACTTACTAGGTAATGAAATGAAAAATTTGGAGGTTATTCAGAAGTGGCAGGTTTATTAGATGGTTTAGGACAATTTGGATTGGAAAATTTAGAAAGTGCCAGTTTATATGAAAGTCCGGAAGAAAGTGCGCCGGTAGAGAAGTTAACACCAGAGCAGAAACAATTACAGAAAGAACAGGATTTTATTTTTGACAAGACATACTCATGTCCGGTATGTGATCATGAGTTTAAGGTAAAAACAGTGAAGATCGGCAAGGCAAAGCTGGTAGGAACGGACTTAGATCTGCGGCCTAAATATGAAGGCATAGATATGCTTAAATATGATATTGTATTATGTCCTCATTGCGGTTACGCAGCTTTAAGCAGATATTTTAAGATGTTATCTCCTTTTCAGGCAAAGAGAATCCGTGAGATTATTTCAAAATCTTTTAAAGAGCAGAAAGAAACGAATGAAGTATATTCTTATGAAGAAGCATTGGAAAGATATAAGCTGGCACTTGCAAATACGATTGTAAAACAAGGTAAGGCAAGTGAAAAAGCATATATTTGTCTCAAAGCAGCCTGGCTTTTACGCGGTAGAAATGAAACCTTTGATCCTGGTGATGCGGAATATGAAAAGAAGAAAGCAGAGGGAGAAGCTGAAGAAAAAGAGTTCATGCGCAATGCTTTAGAAGGTTTTCTGGCTGCCAGACAGAGTGAAAGCTATCCAATGTGCGGTATGGACGAGACAACAGTGGATTACCTGATTGCGGTCATTGCAATGGATTTTGAACAATACGATATAGCAACTAAATTAATTACAGGTATTCTGGTTGCAAATGGAACCAATCCGAGAATGAAGGATAAGGCCAGAGACTTAAGGGATATCCTGATGGCAGCAATAAAAGAACAAAAAAAATAGTATGAATGAATTGACTTTGCAATTAGATGTATCAGGTAGTATGCATCTGTATGAACAAATATACAAATACATAAAGAATGAGATTAAAAGAGGGAAGCTTTTACAAGGAGAAAAGCTTCCCTCAACGCGCACGCTGGCAGAACATTTACAAGTGTCCAGAAGTACTGTAGACCTTGCATATGAACAACTGGAATCAGAAGGCTATATTGAAGCAAAGCCTTGCTGTGGGTATTTTGTCTGTAAGATAGAAAATCTGTTTGATCTGCAGGAGTCAGCATCCTATGAGAATAGATTACAAAAACAGGCAGAAATACCGTATAAAATAGATTTTGCCTTGAATGGAATTGATATGGAAGCATTCCCCATTGCGACGTGGAAAAAAGTGTACAAAAATACATTAAGCAGCCATGCAGAGGAACTATTTGGATTAGGAACTGCAAAGGGTGAACTGTCTTTAAGAAAAACAATAAGTAGATATCTGCATTCGTCCAGAGGCGTTAACTGTTCGCCGGAACAGGTGATCATAGGTGCGGGAAATGATTATCTGCTCATTTTACTGGAGAAGATTCTTGGACGGAACAGAATTATTGCGATGGAAGACCCGTCATATAAAAGAGCATATCGTGCATTTGAGTCTTGTCACTATGAGATTCGCACAGTACCTATGGATGCAAACGGTATACGCGCTGATATACTAAAAAGCAGTGATGCGGATATCGCATATGTCATGCCGTCGCACCAATATCCAATGGGAGTAGTCATGCCAATCGGCAGGCGAATGGAACTTTTGAACTGGGCGATGGAGGAGAAAAACAGATATATTATAGAGGACGACTATGATAGTGAATTCCGATATAAAGGAAAACCAATACCGTCTTTACAGGCTTCTGATAAAAATGGAAAAGTAATTTACATTGGAACCTTCTCGAAGTCAATTGCACCGGCCATTCGTGTCAGTTATATGGTCTTACCGCAGACTTTAATGGAGGCGTATGAGCGGTACGCATCATTTCTGGCATCCACAGTTTCCAGAACGGATCAGGCAATGCTAAATGAATTTATCAAAGAGGGTTTTTTTGAAAGACATTTGAATAAAATGAGGAAAAGATACAAGGCAAAGCATGATCTTTTATTAAATGAATTAAAATCTTTTGAACATAGATTCTGGGTATCAGGTGACAATGCGGGTCTGCATCTTTTGCTTCATGCCAAAGATGAAGCGGTAGAAAAAGAGCTGGTTCAACAGGCAAAAAGAGCACACGTAAGAGTATATAGTCTGACTGAAACATTTGTAAGAAGAACAGAGCCTGAGGAAAAAGCAATTATCTTATTGGGCTATGGGGGATTATCCGAAAAAGAAATCATTAGCGGTGTGGATATTTTACGAAAAGCCTGGAAGATATCGACATAAGAACATGACAAAAGCGTAATCGCATGACTACGCTTTTATCTATAGTAAGTGAAATGGCAGACCAATTCACTGATAGAACTTACATAGCATTTAAAGAACTGTCAGAATCATCATCTTCATCAAAAAATTCTTCTACTTTTTCTATATTTTCAGGTGTAGAAGCAGCTTCTGGAATTTTTTCCTCAGCAGGCTTTGCATCATCTAAATTCAAAGAAACATAGGAACGTTCTTTTTTGGAACTATCACTGGAAGTTTCGTCATTATCTAGATCTTCGCTGAAATCATCAAAATCATCGAAATCATCATCGTCCTCAAAATCGTTCTTGTCTTTATTCTGCATATAATAATAAGCACCTGCGGCAACTGCACCTACGGCAGCAGTAAACATAAGAAATTTTCCGAATTTTTTAGCCATAAATGTACTCCTTTCATTCAAACTGACAGTTTTTTGACAACTGACAATTTCATTTTTCTTATAAAATAATTGTAATACTATTTTACGGAATTGAAAAGAGAATATGCATAAATTTATTTTTATTTCATGAATTGGAGAAAAATGTAGAATATAAAGAAGGTTGCAAAAAGGGCATTGAATTAGAGGTGTGAATATGGTATGATTGTTTTCGACTGTAATAGTCAATATAAGTATAAAGGTGCAAATACTACATAAATGAATGATAAATTTTTTGATCTAAAAAAAGAAAAACAAGATAAAATGATTAATGCGGCTTTGAAAATCTTCAGTAGAGGTGATTACAGAAGAGCAAGCACAGATGAAATTGTAAAAGAAGCCGGAATTAGTAAGGGTTTGCTATTTCATTACTTTAACAGTAAGGCGGGACTTTATGATTTTATATATGCATATAGTGTGAAGTATCTTACCATAGAACTTTATCAGACAATAAGCATTAAGGAGACGGATTATTTTGAACTGATAAAGCAAATAGAAAATGCACATTTGCGTGTTATGAAACAGTATCCGTACATGATTACATTCCTAAAAAAAGCTGAGACAGAAGAAGATAGCGAAGTGATGCCGTTAATTCAAAAAAAGCGGAACGATTATCAGGATGAATATAGCAGGATATTTACCCGGGCAGATATGTGTGGCTGGAAGAATGGCATAGATGTGGAAATGGCTAAAAACATTATATCGTTTACAATAAAAGGGGTAGAAGAAATATTTCTGAAGAAAAGCGAATTCATACCGGAAGATTTAATTCAAATGATTGTAGAATATCTGAATCTGCTGAAACCTTCCATGTATGAACTGAAAGAGTAATAATAGGCATGGAATACAGCGCTACTATTATCTGGATTGTTTGTATATAGGCGCGGCAGGATAACCGCCAGCTAATTTTTGCATTCCTCGCTGAATGGCATCTTTTGAATTCTTCCAGTCAGCGTCTTTATTACGATAGTCAAATTTTTCTATAAGCCATGAAATATCTTCATGAACGCGTTCCATATTTTTTTCCATGAGAGCGAACATAGAAGTGTAAAATTCGTTCTTTTCTTTTTCAGATAATTTGGAATCAGCCATTTCGCATAAATCGCCAAAATGAGAAAGGCAGAATCCTTTTGAATTTATTACCATTTCTTTAAAAACAGGATCCTTTTTATACATGATAAAAAAGGTATCCAGATAACGCGCATAAGTATCGGAGTATTGGCTGCAGATATAGCAGGATTTCATATTTCCGGATGTCCATATGCCAATTGCGTTCTTGCGGGCAGATGCTTTTCTGAATTTATCTTTTATAGAAGTTCTGGCAGGTTGGAATTTTTTAAATTGAGCCTGCATTTCATCACGCATTTTTTGATAATGAGTTTTTAGGATCCATGCATTTCCAAGAGTATTTCCATAATCAAACATTTTTTGGTAATGAAAACGGCAAAATCCTTTTTTATCTGTAACTTCACGGATATTGCTTTCCATATAGGACGAACCGGAACCCAATACGAAGTCCAGCATGTCCTCTTCAATTTTTTTTTCAATATAGCAGAAGGGGCACTCATCATTAGCATGAAATGCATCATTCAGTGGTATGGTATATAATTTTTCTTTCATCTTTAGCTCCTGTCTGCGGTCTTTCGCCGCATAAATAGTTCAATAAGATTGTATCGGAAAGCGTTGGAAATAGCAATCACAATACGTGGTTCATAATAAATAGCTTATTTAGTGTGGTCTGCTTGAAAAATGGGCACACAAAAGATATACTTTAACCAGATGATAGTATTAGAAATAGAAAAGTAAGAAATATCTTGCATAGGAGAGATAACATCATGAATAGGAAGATTATTATAACGATAGGACGGGAATTTGGAGGAGAAGGTCATGAAATAGGGAAAGAACTCGCAGAACGACTGGGTATTAAGATGTATGATAAAGATTTGCTTGCAATGGCGGCCAAAAGAAGTGGCCTTGCGGTCGAACATCTTGCCAATGTAGATGAATCTATTACGAACCGTTTTCTGGAACCCTATCTGGGATTTGGAATTGGTAATGATAATTTGAACGATAAGCTATTTGCCGAAGAATCTCAGATTATCCGTGATATTGCATCCAAAGAATCCTGTATCATAATCGGTCGGTGCGCGGACTATATTTTAAAGGATGATCCGGATTGTATCCATGTATTTATTTATGCGCCGTATGAGATGAGAGTTGAGATAATTAAGAACAAACATAAGATTACGGAAGAAGCTGCAAAAAAATTAGTGAAGAAAATGGATCAGGTAAGAGATGGGTATTATACCTATTATGCCGGAAAAGGCTGGAATCGTAAGGAAGGTAAGGATATCCTCTTAAACAGAGCAAAGTTCGGTATATCAGGTTGCGTGGATATTCTTGAAGCGATGGTAAAGAACAGAATGCAATAGAAAATTGTATTTACCCGATAGCCTATATTGCATACGAATTAGTACAATTTATTATAAAAATTACTATTGACGTGTGAAATAGATTGTACTATCATTTATATGAAAATTAAATATTGGAACGATAATTTCCACAATTGGACAAAGACGTCTTCTTTGCTCTGATTGTGGATTTTTTTCTATCATAGGAAATTGCTTCACAACTTCCTATGATAGAAAAACCTCACGAGAGATTAGGGAGTTGAAGTGGACTTATCCGCTTTGTTTTGCCAGAGGGTTTCTCACGTTGTCGTTTCAAAAGTCGAAAGAGGAGAAAAGTATGAAAACAGTTGGTTACTACAATGGAAAAATCGATGAATTAGAGGCAATGCAAATTCCTATGAATGACAGGGCGATGTATTTTGGTGATGGTGTATATGATGCAACATATGCTGTTAACAGAAAGATCTTTGCACTTGATGATCATATAGATCGTTTCTTTAACAGCTTCAAATTATTAGAGATTCCTTTCCAGTATTCCAAAGAAGAATTAGCAGCAGAACTTCAAAAATGCGTTGATGTAATGGATTCAGACGGAACAGTTTTTGTATATTGGCAGACGACGCGCGGAACAGGCATCCGCAATCATGTATTTCCGGAAGGAAAACCTAATCTCTTAATATATATCATAGAATCTGAGATGAAAGATGTATTCACACCGTTTCGATTAATTACAATGGAAGATGTTCGTTTCTTATTGTGTAACATCAAGACGTTGAACCTGATTCCAAGCTGTATTGCAAACCAAAGAGCAAAAGAAGCAGGATGTAATGAAGCAGTTCTTCACAGAGGAGAAAGAGTTACAGAGTGTGCGCATAGTAATATTAACATTATTAAAAACGGAGTATTCATTACACCGCCTACAGATAACCTCATTTTACCTGGAATTACCAGAAAACACCTTCTTCAGATTTGTGAAGAAAAAGGGATTCCGACAGAAATCAGACCTTTTACAATGACAGAACTATTTGATTGTGACGAAGCCATTGTAAGCAGTTCAGGAGCATTATGTGTACCAGTATCTGAAATAGATGGAAAGCCTGTTGGGGGTAAAGACAAAGAAACGTTATTAAAGTTACAAATGGGCTACATTGAAAGATTCGAACAAGAAGTCGGCGTGACAGTTTATAAAAGACCATAAAAGGGAGATCTGGCTATGACGAAGGAAAAATTATCAGAATTAAATATTGGAGATAATCTGGATCAGTTAATGAATCTGGATCCCAGAGGTTATGGTGTCTGCAGAATCCTCTATGCAGGGAGCAGAGCTCATACAGGGGAGCCCCTTACAATGCACTGTGCAAAGGAACTTGTAAAAGCGATTCAGCCGGGGGATCTTGTATATATTATGACTGGTTTCATATTAAGACCGCATAAAGTACCGGAAATGGATGGTATCGTCAGTACAATTCTCCTTTGCAGAGCATTGGTAGAAGCGTTCAATTGCAAGCCGGTCATTATTTGTCCGGAGGATAATGTGGTCGCCATAAAGAACTGTGCTCCGGTAATAGGACTTCATTTGTATGAGGATCTTGATACTTTATGTGATCTGCCAATGGCTATGGGAGTGATTCCCTTTACAAAGGATGCGGATGAGGCTGCGACCTGTGCAGATCATATTCTGACAATGGGAATACCCAAAGCTTTAATTACAATTGAGGCTCCTGGTGCAAATGAATATGGTGAATATCATAATGCAATAGGCGTTAACGTAACAGAATTAGAAGCAAAGATGGACATTTTATTTGACAAGATCAAAGCAAAGGGAATTCTTACTATGTCGATTGGAGATCTTGGCAACGAGATAGGCATGGGAACAATTGGAGAACATATCAGAAAGTATATTCCCTATACGGATAAGAATCAATGCAAATGCGACTGCAAGGGAGGAATTCTTGCGAGAACAAAAGCGGAACATATTATTACAGCGACTACTTCAGACTGGGGATGTTTTGGACTGATAGGTGCATTGGCTTATCAATTAAAAAATATCAGAGTCATGCATGATGCTTCGATGCAGGCAGAAGTAATGACTGTTGCGTCAAGGAGCGGAATGATCGATATGACAGGCTCACTTCTTCCGGGAGTTGACGGATTTAATATTGATATGAATAGCACGATCGTAAGTCTGATGAGACAATGCGTGGAGTATGGGATTGGATATGAGAATGAAACATGGTTTGCTAACGTAATAGATAAGAACTTTTACAGATTGACCGGAGAGCCTGCCATCTGTGGAGACGTACTTTTTGAAGAAGGACTGGATGGCGCAAAAACGATAGATAGGAGCGGATATGAGCAAAGTCAGAATATTAACAGCAGGGGAATCTGCGTTATGTGTTGAATTTGGCAATCGGATATCGACTGAGATTAATGCGGGTATCAGAGGTCTGAATCAGGAGATCTGGAAAAGAACAATCGTAGGCATAGTAGAAACTGTGCCTACGTTTCGTTCTTTAATGGTGTATTACGATTGCACAAAAATTTCATATAGGAAACTGGTGAAGAAGATAGAAAAAATATTACAGAATATAGAGTCTGATCGACCAGGAGAAAAAGTAATCGTTGAGATCCCGGTCTGCTATGAGAATCCTTATTCTCCGGATATTCAGAACGTATGTGAACATACAGGATTGAGCAGGGAAGAAGTAATTTCGCTGCATTGCGGAAAAGATTACCTGATTTATATGCTGGGATTTTTACCGGGTTTTCCTTATTTGGGTGGTATGGATGAAAGGCTGAATACGCCAAGACTTGCATCACCACGTGTAAAAATAGAGGCAGGTGCTGTAGGAATCGGTGGGGAGCAGACAGGTATCTATCCATTGGCATCACCGGGTGGATGGCAGCTGATTGGGAAAACACCAGTAAAGCCATATGATCCGGACCGCGAAGAACCTTTGTTGTATCAGGCAGGACAGTATATCCGTTTTGTCAGGATAGATGCAGTTGAATATGCAAGAATAGAGGCGTTGGTTTTGAAAAATGCTTACGTGTGCAACATCATAAAAGGAGGCGACTGAGTATGGGGATTAAGATTCTACAGGGAGGAGCTTTGACGACGGTACAAGACGCCGGGCGTATAGGATACCAGAATGCCGGATTTTCGGTTTCTGGTGTTATGGATTATCGTTCTTTCCGGATGGCGAATATGCTATTGGGAAATGAGGAGAGCGAAGCGGTATTGGAAGTTTCCTTAATGGGACCGACTCTTACTTTTATGGAAAATAATACATTTGCCATAGCGGGCGGTGATTTTTCACCAACTCTAAATAATAAAGAAATAGACCTTTATGCTGCAATTCCTGCGAAAAAAGGTGATACTTTAAAACTTGGTCTTGTAAAAGAAGGTGCACGTGCGTATATTGCCTTTGCAGGCGGAATGGATGTTCCGTTAGTAATGGGAAGTAAATCTACCAATTTGAAATGCGGGATTGGAGGTTATAAAGGTAGAAAACTAGAAGCAGGAGATGAAATTGGATTTGTGAATCCAAAAGCAAACCTGATTAATATGTATAAAAGATATGAACATGTCAGGGAATATCAGGAAAAGGACATTACGCTCCGGGTTATATTGGGACCACAAATAGATTATTTTGCGGAAGAAGGAATTCGGACTTTTCTGGAATCAGAATACACCGTATCGGACGAATATGACCGGATGGGATGCAGGCTAAAAGGGCCGGTGATCGCGAGTAAAAATGGTGTTGATATCATATCAGATGGGATTGCCCTTGGCAGTATACAGATTCCGACAAGCGGCACACCGATCATTATGATGGCGGACAGACAGACGACTGGTGGATATGCTAAGATCGCAACTGTGATTCATGTGGACATTCCAAAACTTGCACAGCGTACACCCGGAAATAAGATCCGGTTTCAGGAAGTTACGGTTGAGGAAGCAGCAAAGCTCTATAAAAAAGAAGAAAGAGAATTAAAGCGTTTTTACCGAAAAGTAAACTAGTGCTGCCAAAGGCAGAAGCGTGAGAAGAAATTCTAAGTAGCAAAAATACTGCTACTTAGAATTTCTAAATCTCACACGAGAAGAAGCCGCAAGCGTCTTCTTCTATTGATTTTAAGAGCTGCCAAAGGCAGTAGACGGGAGTGAAATATGGATTATACGAATATGGCACCTGAAGATGTGCGTGCACTTATCAGAAAAGGGGAGATCACTGGTCCGACAGCAGGCATGAGTGCAGGGTATGCACAGGCAAACCTGGTTGTGTTACCAAAAGAACTTGCCTATGATTTTCTATTGTTTACGCAAAGAAATCCGAAGTCCTGTCCGGTATTAGAAGTATCTGATGTGGGGAGCAGAGAACTGCCGATGATTGCACCGGGTGCTGACATCTCAAATGATATACCGAAATATCGTGTTTATGAAAATGGTATCATGACGGGTGAATATACAAGCGTAGCACATCTTTGGAGAGAAGATTTTGTAAGCTTTCTGATCGGATGCAGTTTTTCCTTCGAATCAGAATTAATAGAAGCAGGCATTGATGTGAGGCATATCACAGAGGGATGCAACGTTCCTATGTATACGACCAATATGGAATGCGAGCCCGCGGGAATCTTTAGCGGCAGAATGGTAGTGAGTATGCGTCCGATTCCATATGAACAGATCGTTAAGGCTGTCACGGTTACGGGTGCACTGCCGAAAGTGCATGGTACTCCGATTCATATTGGAGATCCAGACGTAATCGGAATTCAGGATATTAATAAGCCTGATTTTGGTGATGCTGTTACAATAAAACCGGGCGAGGTTCCTGTTTTCTGGTGCTGTGGTGTTACCCCGCAGTCGGTCATAATGAATACTAGACCGGAATTTTGTATTACCCATGCACCCGGGCACATGCTGATCACAGATGTAAAAAATGTAACATTAAAGGGTTAATAATAAATGGAACAGCATGCATAGAAAAGCATGCAGATAGGAGTAACTATGTATAAAGTTGATTTGAATTGTGACTTGGGCGAGAGTTTTGGCGACTATACCATAGGAATGGATGAAAAAGTAATTCCATACATAACATCAGCAAATATCGCATGTGGTTACCATGCGTCAGATCCTGTAGTAATGTCAAAAACAGTAGCGCTTGCAAAGAAAATGGGAGTTGCAGTGGGTGCACATCCCGGTTTTCCTGATTTGATGGGATTTGGCAGAAGGAATATGAGTGTTTCTCCATCGGATGCTAAGGCATATGTCATGTACCAGGTGGGGGCATTAGATGCATTTTGTAAGGCAAATGGTGTAAAGATGCAACATGTAAAGCCGCATGGCGCACTTTATAACATGGCAGGAAAAGACTATGCATTGGCAAAAGCAATTTGTGAAGGCATCAAAGAAGTGAATCCGGAACTGATATTGCTGGGATTGTCGGGAAGTCAGATGCTGATTGCGGCAGAAGAGATAGGATTACGTTCTGCCAAGGAAGTATTTGCCGACAGAGCATATGAGGAAGACGGTTCCCTGGTAGCAAGAACCAAAGAGGGAGCTATGATTACAGATGAAGACCTGGCAGTAAGCAGAGTGATCCGCATGATCAAAGAAGGCAAAGTGGAATGCATTACCGGAAAAGATGTACCGATTGTAGCAGATTCTGTGTGTGTACACGGAGACGGGGAGAAAGCATTGGCTTTCGTTCAAAAAATAAGAGCAGCACTGGAAACTGAAGGCATTCGGATTGCCCCGATGTAAAATTATACCCATGTTCTAATAAAATCCCCATTATCATATTATGGAGGTCCTCCAAATTTTTTCCCACATGTTCGTACCAATGATCCTGTTATATTTCTGCCTGCAGAAGAATATTATCGAAGGATTAACAGCTGGAGCAATAAAATCATAGGATTCAAGTATCAAAAGAACGTTATCTATTTGAATCGTCAATTTGCGCAATAATGTTACTCTTATGGCCCACAAAGCTTTGATTTAAAAGCTTTGTGGGCTTTTTCCATGCCATTTGGCTATAAAAATCATATAGAGGACTAAACGGGTTACTATTTTCAGCCTACTTGATTACTGTTGGAGGAAGTTCTTCTGGCACTGAGAAGATATCGGAAGAGGAACGGTAGTACGTAAAATTGTGTGAATTGTTTTCCGGTAACAGCAGGTATTCGGAAGGCGTATGATTCGTAATCTCTTTGAATACACGGTTAAAGGTACGGACATTATTAAAGCCGCACATAAAAGAAATATCAGTAATCTTGTTATCGGTTGTAATCAATAAATCAACAGCCTGTGAGATACGTATCGTATTTAGGTATTTTACAAAATTAGTACCGATAAGCAGTTTGAATACTTTAGAAAAGTGACTGGTACTGAAGTTCATCATTTCTGCAGCATCCTCAATGGTAATAGCATCACTGTAGTGTTCTTCTAAGAAGGATAAGAGGCTTTGAAAATCAGAAAGGACACTCAGGCGGCGATTCAGCATAATGGTTTTCTGCGTATGGGTCGGAAGGTGACGAAGGAGCCGGAACCAGAATCCGCGTATGGAGGCTGTTACGATATCTTGATAGAATCTGTCTCTATGAGATAACTCTTCGTCCAGTACTGACAGCATATGGTGCCATTCTTCTGTAAGTCCACAACCTTCCAATACTTCCTTTTTGATATGTGGATTGGAAAAATAATGATAGTGATAGTGGCTGCTGATAATACCGGTATCAAACAACACAAAATCCAGACAGGAACTATCGCTTCTGGCATTGCAGTAATGAATATCACCGCTGTCACAAACAATTAAATCTCCAGCGTTTGCGCTGATTGTAAAGTTGGTGACGTGAATGGATACAGAACCTTGCCGGACATAGATAAGTTCTATTTCCTTGTGCCAATGAGCACGGAAACAGATATCATCATATTTGTTATGCCAGACCATAAAATCAGATTGATAGTTACGGACTTCATGAAATGCTTTCATCAGAACACCTCCGCAAAAGGATAAGAATCGTTTTTTGTACATTATACACAAAAAAAATATTTAAATCCACAAAAATCACAAATAATGTCTATATATTAATAGTTACATTCGTGCATTCACAGCGGCAAATGGGTATAATCATTTGTAAGTAGTGGGAATATTTTTAATAAATATAAATAATAATCAATATAATGTGGAGGTAAGTAAAATGGCAGAAAAAAGAATAGTTGGGGAATACCCGGTGATTGGAATCAGACCTACGATCGACGGTAGAAGAGGTGCATTAAAAGTTAGAGAATCCTTGGAAGCGCAAACAATGAACATGGCAAAATCGGCAGCTAAATTGTTCGAGGAAAATTTAAGATATTCTAACGGTGAACCTGTAAAAGTGGTAATCTCAGATACAACGATCGGACGCGTTGCAGAAGCGGCTGCTTGTGACGATCAGTTTAAAAAAGCTGGCGTTGCTATTACTTTAACAGTTACGCCTTGCTGGTGTTATGGCTCGGAAACTATGGATATGGATCCAATGACGATTAAAGGCGTCTGGGGATTCAACGGAACAGAAAGACCGGGTGCGGTATATTTGGCAGCAGTGCTTGCGGGACATGCACAGAAGGGACTTCCGGCATTTGGAATCTATGGGCACGATGTTCAGAATGCAGATGATACGGAGATTCCGAATGACGTAACGGAGAAATTACTTCGTTTCGGACGTGCAGCGGTTGCGGCAGCGAGCATGAGAGGCAAATCGTACTTACAGATTGGTTCTATCTGCATGGGAATTGCAGGTTCCATTATAGATGTGGGATTTTTTGAAGAATATCTCGGAATGAGGGTGGAATCAGTTGACGAAGTAGAAATTATTCGCAGGATGACAGAAAATATTTATGACGAAGCAGAGTATAATCAGGCACTTGCATGGACGAAAGAAAAATGCAAAGAAGGTTATGATAAGAATCCTGAGTATGCGCAAAAATCTTTAGAAGAGAAGGAAAAGGATTGGGAATTTGTTGTTAAGATGATGTGTATCATCAAAGATCTGATGAATGGGAATAAAAACCTTCCGTCAGGCTGCGAAGAAGAAATGGTTGGGCATAATGCGATTGCAGCAGGATTCCAGGGACAAAGACAGTGGACAGATTTCTATCCGAACTGTGATTTTCCGGAAGCAATGCTGAATTCATCCTTTGATTGGAACGGAGCAAGAGAACCATATATTCTGGCCACAGAAAATGACACTCTGAATGGAGTAGGAATGTTATTCGGTAAATTATTAACAAATACCGCTCAGATTTTTGCAGATGTCAGAACCTACTGGAGTCCCGAAGCAGTAAAAAAGGCAACCGGGTATGAGTTGGTGGGAGTGGCAAAGGAATCGGGAGGTTTCATCCATTTGATCAATTCCGGAGCAGCCTGTCTGGATGCATGCGGAGAGGTAAAGGATGAAAACGGAAATGGAATCATCAAGCCATTCTGGGAAATGTCAGTAAACGATATGGAGGCATGCTTAAAAGCAACAACATGGAATGCTGCTGATCAGGGCTATTTCAGAGGAGGCGGATATTCCTCCAGATTCTTAACGAGAGCAGAAATGCCTTGTACGATGATTCGTATGAATATTGTAAAAGGTCTCGGACCGGTTCTTCAGATAGCAGAAGGCTGGACAGTCAACTTACCGGATGAAGTATCAGACAAGTTGTGGAAGAGAACGGATTATACATGGCCATGTACTTGGTTCGCACCAAGAACAACGGGAGAAGGTGCGTTTGCAACGGCGTATGATGTTATGAATAACTGGGGTGCTAATCACGGAGCAATCAGTTACGGGCACATAGGAGCCGATTTGATCACACTTTGTTCGATTCTTCGTATTCCGGTATGCATGCATAATGTTCCTAAGGAAGATATTTTCAGACCTGCAGTATGGAATGCATTTGGAATGGATAAAGAAGGTCAGGACTTTAGAGCATGTCAGTCATATGGCCCTATGTATAAGACGATTTGATAACTAGGAGTGGTGCCATGGAAAAAGAAAAGAGAGTACTTGCTTTTGACTACGGCGCAAGCAGCGGCAGGGCAATTGTTGGTAAATTTGATGGAAAGAGTATTGTATTAGAAGAAATTCACCGGTTCGCAAATGAACCGGTGAATGTAAAAGGAACCGTGTATTGGGATATTTTACGCTTATACCATGAACTGAAACAAGGTCTGTTAAAAGCAAAGCATTGTGGAGGTGTAGACAGTATTGGAATAGATACATGGGGGGTAGATTTTGGACTCTTGGATGCAAAAGGCTGTCTGCTTGGGAACCCGGTTCATTACAGAGATGGAAGAACGGAAGGCATGTTGGAGGAAAGTTTCCGCTTACTGGATAAAGATACTTTTTATGAGATTACCGGAAATCAGTTCATGGAGCTCAACACAGCGTTCCAATTGTTATCCATTGTACAAAAACAGCCGGAACTCTTAGCACGGACCGATAAGGTGTTATTGACTCCAGATCTTCTTAATTACTTTTTGACCGGTATAAAAAAGGCAGAATGTTCTATAGCATCTACTACGCAGTTAATGAATATAAAGGACCGCTGCTGGTCAGGTCAGGTAATGGAAGCACTGGGAATTCCAACAAATATTTTTCCGGAGATCATAATGAGCGGAACCAGGCTGGGACCGCTGCTTCCGGAGGTGTGCGAAGAATTAGAGATAGAAAATATCGATGTCATTGCAGTTGCTGGACATGATACCCAGAGTGCGCTTGTCAGTGTTCCGGCCGGTGAAGAAGACTTTATATTTATCAGCTGTGGTACATGGTCACTTTTTGGGACAGAACTTTCTGCACCTGTCATCAATGATAAATCAGCAAAAATGAATATCACAAATGAATTGGGAGCAGGCGGGAAGGTATCTTTTTTAAAAAATATAATTGGATTGTGGCTGATTCAGGAAAGCAGACGACAGTGGGACCGTGAAGGGAAAAAATATGGCTTTGGTGATTTAGAGAAAATGGCAGGGGACGAAGAAGCATTTCGATGCTTTGTCGATCCGGATGCACCTGAATTTGTCCCGGCAGGTAACATACCAAAAAGAATACGTGCATTTTGCAAAAGGACAGGGCAGGCGTTACCAGAGACGGCAGGACAGATCGTAAGATGCATTAATGAGAGTCTTGCATTTAAGTATAGAGATACCTTGTCAGAAATTCAGGCATGTACTGGAATAGAATATAAGACTATTTATATGGTCGGCGGCGGAACGCAAAGCAGGCTGCTCTGTCAGATGACAGCAAATGCCTGTCATAGAAAGGTTTCAGCAGGCCCGGTAGAAGCAACGGTATATGGGAATGTTACATTACAATTGCTTGCGGGCGGAGAAATAAAGGATATCAAAGAAGCCAGAAACTTAATCAGGAATTCCTCAGATATTCATATGTTCCTACCGCAAGAGGAAGCATCATGGGAAAAAGCTTATCAGCGGTATAGAGAAGTGGTCCGAATATCGCATGAAACGCCTAGTGCTCTGTCATACTGACAAAACATACAGCACAGTTTGCCTAAAGGCAATGTGCCAGTACACTAGTGATATGCATTAAATAAATTTCAGTATCTTGCTAGGAAAAGTTTCCAATATTTTTTTTATAAATGTAATTAAAATATATTATAATAAGAATAATGATATGATTCATGCCAAAAGTTTATCATTGAACTTGGCTTCGTCAATTTTCTCTAAACATAAATTGTGCAAATTGACGAACTTAAAATGAAACGTGCTTTTATGATATTTATATAAAAAAGAATGCAGCAGGATGGGGAATGTGTACATGAAGAAAAAAGCAGATGGCTTAAAGGCATTATTTCAGTTTAAGAGTATACAGACAACGATATTATTTATTTTTGTTGCACTGATATCAGCTACAGTACTTGTCTACATGTTCATATCGGTCAGTCAGAATCGGGAAACGGTGCTTGGAACATCTACAGAATATACACAGCAGTTGGTAAATATGGTGAACGGGGACATTGATTCCTATTTTACCAATATGAAAAATATAGCCCAGCTGATTATGAACAGCGCAGATGTAGAAAATTACCTGCTGACAGAACGGAAAAGTGATGCGCAATATAAAAATTATGAAAGAAGAACGGAAGAACAATTTGGCATATTAAAAGACACACGTGATGATATTTATAATATTGGTATTATTGGAGAAAATGGGACTTGCTTTATTAATAATGCTGATGTAGAAATAAATCCTTATGCAGATTTTAAAAATACTGACTGGTACAATAATGCTATGAGCGGTGAAGAGGTCATTACCTCTTCGCATGTGCAGAATCTGGTAAAAGACGAATACAAATGGGTGGTAACTCTTAGCCAGGGCATTAAAAATGCGGAAACGGACAAGATAGAAGGAATCCTTTTCATAGATTTGAATTATCGTTCTATCAGCAGTTTATGTGAAAAAATCAGTCTTGGAAGCAAAGGGTATGTATTCATTCTGGATGAAGCCGGTAAGATCATATATCATCCCAAACAGCAATTATTATACAGTGGTGTGCAGAAAGAAGAAATCAGTAAGATATTGCAGAATAAAACAGGGAGCTTTACGACAGAAGATGGGGAACGTCTGTATACAATTTCAAAATCTAACACGACAGGCTGGACAGTGATAGGAGTTGCATATCTGAGTGAAATGATGGAGAAGAGCAATCGTACACAAAGAGTGTATATCCTGCTTGCGATTGGTCTGATTGGAGTGGCTTCCATTATTTCTATGATTCTTTCTAATATGATAACAAGACCGATCCGGGAACTTCGAGGCTCGATGAAAAAAGTGGAAGACGGAAACCTTGAGATTCAACTTCAAAATCCGGATTACAGCAATGAAATTGCAGATTTAATCTATTCTTTTAATGTCATGATAGGAAGAATCAAACAACTGATGCAGCGCAATATGGCGGAGCAGATTGAAAAGAGAAAGAGTGAATTACGTGCACTGCAGGCACAGATCAATCCGCACTTTCTATATAATACACTGGATTCCATTATCTGGATGGCAGAAAGCAGTAAGATGTCGGAAGTCATACTGATGACATCTTCTCTTGCAAAATTATTAAGGAGAAGTATCAGCAATCAGGAAGAATTTGTCAAAGCCGCAGATGAAATTGACTATGTCAGAGAATATTTAAAGATTCAAAAAATGCGGTACCATGATAAATTGGATTTCGAGATAGAAATAGATGAGAGCATCCTGCACATACCGGTTGCAAAGCTTATCGTACAGCCGCTTGTAGAAAATGCAATTTATCATGGGATCAAGGTGAAGGAAGGAAAAGGGCTGATTCGTATAACCGGAAATGAGGAGGATGGTAAAACTGTCATCAAAGTAATTGACGATGGCGTTGGTATGGATGAGGAAGCTCTGTTGCATTTATTTGAAGAAAGAAAGATTGAGGATTTCAGAAAAGTCGGAGTTCTTAATGTGCACAGGCGTATCCAGTTGTACTATGGGATGGAATATGGTCTTCAGTATGAGAGTACACCAATGCTGGGAACGACGGTAAGCATTGTACTTCCCTTTGAAAGTTTGGTTGAAGGGAGGGAAAAAGGTTGAAAAAACATCGTAAGAAATGGAAAGTATTACTTAGTATCCTTCTTATTATATTGGTAACTTTCATAATTGTTCTGTTGGTGGAAAAGGATAGGAATGACTCTATCTATGTGATATACATTCCGAAAACACAGATCAGCAGCAATGATTTTTGGTCATCTATTCTGGCAGGGGCAGAGACAGCCGCAAAGGAAAATAATGTAAACCTGGAAATCAATTCACCGAAGGATGAAATACATGTGGATGAACAGAATGCATTGATCCGCGAAGCAATTGCAAAACATCCGGATGCCATAGTGGTGTCCCCGTCTTCAAGAACAGAAAATGCAGAGGCTTTAGAAGAAGTCAATAAGGCTGGAATTCCCCTTATTTTTGTAGATTCCACAACGGATACTCCGTTTGCAAAAGCGATTGTAGCAACTGATAATGTAGCTGCAGGAGCAAAAATGGCAGAACCAATGTTGGCATCGCTCAATCAGAATTCTAAAATTGCAATTGTAAGTCATGTTAAGAATTCTTCTACAGCTATGGAAAGAGAGAAAGGGTTCAAGCAGGGACTTGGAAAATATGAATCTCAGATAGTAGGTATTGTGTATAGTAATTCTTTAAAGGAGATTGGATATGAGGTGACAAAAGAATTGTTAGTTAGAGAGCCGGATATTGATTATCTGGCATGCCTGAATGAAGATTCAGCAGTGGGGGCTGCAAAGGCAGTAAAGGAACTAGGACTTGTAGGAAAAATCTGTATTGTAGGATTTGATAACTCTACTGAAGAAATTGAACGTCTGGAGGAAGGTGTATTCAGCGCGATTGTGGTTCAGAGAGCTTTCAGCATGGGGTATTTTGGAATTGAAAATGCAGCAAAGGTAGTACGTGGAGAAAAGGTCACTTATTCCATGGATTCGGGTTCTGTACTGATTACAAAAGATAACATGTATGAGGAAGAAAATCAGGAGTTATTATTTCCTTTCTATTGGCAGGAATAGTATTATGGTCTCAAACTTGTTTGTGTAGCGAGAGGTTACAAATGGGGGATTGCATATGTATAAGGTGTTGTTTGCAGATGATGAGATACTGACGCGGGAGGCGATTACGGAAAATACCCCGTGGGAAGAAACCGGTTTTACGCTGATAGGAACAGCGCAAAACGGGAAAGAAGCAATCGAACTGATGGAAATGGGGAAACCGGATCTACTGATTACGGATATCTGCATGCCAATCATGGATGGCATCGAATTATCAGAGTTCGTAAAAAAGAATTATCCGGATACACAAGTAATAATTTTAAGCGGTTATGATGAATTTGAATATGCGAAGCAGGCACTTAAAAATGGTGTGGCAGAGTATATACTAAAACCAATTACGTCGTTTGAATTAAAGGAAGAACTTTTAAAATTCAAAGAAAAAATAGATAAGGCATATGATCAAAAATATCGCGTTGAGAAAATACAAAAGGCATATGAAAAAAATATGCCGGTAGTACGTGAGCATTTCTTGAATCGCTTAATAGAGGGAAATATTGCGAAAGAACAGATAGAGGAACGGCTGGAGTATTTTAATATTAGATTAGATGGTGCTTATCAGGCAGTTGCTTTTGTAGAAATTGAAGATACTGGTCTCATTATGAAATCGTACCCAGAAATACCGGAAAATCTTATGCAGTTCGCAATTGCGAATATTACAAACGAAGTATTAGAAGATCAAAAAAACGCAATAACTTTTCAAAATGTTAATGATACTTGTGTTGTCATTTATGCGGAAGAAAATGAGGGAAAATTGCAGAATCTGATACGGGATACAGGAGATAGTATCAGAGAAGCAATGGTAAGATGCATGAATACACAGGTGTACATTGTGGTCGGAGAAACTGTTCATACACCTGCACAATGGAAAAAATCTTATGAAGGTGCGAAGCATGCAGAAGAATTCAAATATCTGATAGAAGAACCTTCCTTTATTTTTGAAAAGGATTTTTGTAAAAATTCTAAAATAAATACAGAGCAGTTTGCTTTTGAAACCAATGAATGGGTCGAAAAACTGGTTCTCTTCATGAAGGCAAATCAAAGAGATAAGTTAGAGAAAGCAATTCATGATTTTTTTAAGGAAATTTATGATGCAAAATATGAAAGGCAGACAGCCTGTCTGCAGATTCAGAACTGTGTGCTTTCTATTGCGATCAAATTGGAAGAAATAGGATTGGAATTGCCGAATCATGCAGAAAGAGAAACTTCATTTATTAATTATCTGCATGCCTACAAGAGATTGTCTCAGATAGAGGATAATTTTAGAATATTCTGTATGGATTTAACAAGCGTGATAGCGAGTAAGAAGGAGAATTCCAATCAGACCATGGCGGAACTGGCAATTGATTATATGAATAAGAACTACTGCAATCCTGATCTGTCATTAAATGTGGTTTGTGAATATCTAAGTGTAAGCGTGAGCTATTTCAGCATGATATTTAAGAATTATACAAAAGAGACATTTATTGAAATGCTGACTAAAGTAAGAATGGAAAAAGCAAAAAAATTGCTCGAATCGACAAGGATGAAGAATTATGAAGTGGCGGAAGCAGTAGGATATAACGACCCGCACTATTTTGGCGCGACATTTAAAAAATACACAGGAATGACACCTACTGAATATGCAAAGAGAACAAGCTGAATAAACAAAAAAGAAAGAAAAGAACTATGAATAGCATACAAATAAAACAATAGAAATGGGTAATATTTTCGAAAAAAAGAAAATATTACCCATTTCTAATATGATATTCCATTAAAATATGTGCAAATGGAATATATAATTATTATAAATGATAAACAAGGAGGAATAAAAGGTGGAGAAGTTTAAAAACAACCCAATTGTTAAGAAAATAGGATTCAACAGAATTGTATTATCCTGTGTGCTCATTTTGCTTTATGCATTTTTTGCAATCGTGAGTCCTACATTTCTAAGCTATTCCAGAATATTAAGTGCATTGAATTACGCATATTTTTTGGGATTTTTAGCACTTGGGGTTACATTTGTTATTGCAACAGGAGGTATTGATTTTTCCATTGGACCTGTCATGTTCTGCGTGGCACTGATATCTGGACAGATGCTGACTAAATTTGGAATAGCTTTGCCAATATGCATGTTGGTTAGTGTATGCGTGGGCTTAGCATTCGGTATTTTGAACGGATATCTGGTTGCTTATTGTGGACTTCCGTCCTTCATTACATCAATGGCTATTATGATGATGGCAAAGGGTGTTGGATCTGTGTTTACAAAAACACAGTCAGTCAGTTGGCCGCAGAGTTCACAGCCGGGAGGTTGGTATAGGAACTTGATTAAAATCAAAATTGGAGAGATTCAATTTCCGACAGGGTTATTGATCCTTATTATTGCAGCTGTTATTTGTGCAATTGTATTAAATAAAACAAAAGCAGGACGTTACATATTATGCCTGGGAAGTAACAGAGAAGCCGTTCGATTATCAGGCGTCAATGTTAAGAAATGGGAGATGATTGCTTATATTATCTGTGGAATGATGGCAGGAATTGCAGCAATTTTTTATGTGGGAGCTTATACAACAGTACAACCCGGACTCGGAGATACATTTAATAATGAAGCAATCGCAGGATGTGTTATGGGAGGAACATCAATGGCAGGCGGCCTGGCTTCCATAAGTGGAACATTCATCGGCGTTATGATTATTTCATTGTTACAGGAAGGAATATTGGCAATGGGATTCCAAAAAGATTACCAATATGTATTGACTGGACTTATCGTATTGGCAGCAGTATATGCAGATATTAGAAGCAGAAAGAGGAAGAATTGATTATTAGGGAAGCATCCCAGAGAGGATAGAAGGTGAAAACGTGGGCGAAGTAATATTAACGATGGAAGGAATCGATAAGTCTTTCCCGGGAGTACATGCACTTGATCATGTGAAGCTGGAAGTGAAAAAAGGCGAAGTTCATGCGTTGATGGGTGAAAACGGAGCAGGAAAATCAACGTTAATGAAGGTGTTAACAGGTATTTATTCCAAGGATGAAGGAACCATTATATATGAAGGAAAGGAAGTAGAGTTCACAAATCCAAGGGAGGCACAAAAAGAAGGTATCATCATCGTACATCAGGAACTTAATATGATGAATCATCTGACTGTGGCACAAAATATATTTATCGGTCGGGAACCAAGAAAGCATAATCTGATTGATGATGCCAAGATGAATGAAGATGCAAGGATATTATTTGATCGTCTGCATATTGATATCGATCCAACTGAAAACATGGGAAAATTAACGGTTGGTAAACAACAGATGTGTGAAATAGCAAAAGCAATCTCACATGAAGCCAAAGTAATTATATTTGATGAGCCTTCTGCTGCATTGACGGAATCAGAGATAGAAGAGTTATTTAAAATCATAAGAGATCTGCGGGATAAAGGAATGGGAATCGTCTATATTTCTCATAGAATGGATGAAATCAAAGTGATTACTGACCGGGTTACTGTTATGCGGGATGGTGGATATGTAGGTACATTGATTACCGAAGAGTGTACGAAAGACGATATTATCAATATGATGGTGGGACGTGTCATTTATGAGGAGCCGAAAACAAAAAGCGCAGTGGCCAAAGATGCTCCGGTCGTACTGAAAGTAGAAAATCTGAATGCCGGTAAAATGGTACGGGATATCAATTTTGAATTGCGTAAGGGTGAGATTCTTGGATTCTCGGGATTGATGGGAGCAGGAAGAACAGAGACTGCAAGGGCGCTGTTCGGTGCAGACCCTAAGGAAAGCGGTGACATCTTTGTAAATGGTATAAAAGTAGATATTAAGAATCCTCAGGATGCTGTTATGCATGGGATTGGCTATCTTTCAGAAGATAGAAAGCGGTATGGAATCGTTGTTGATAAGACGGTAGCAGAAAATTCTACCATGGCATCACTGGATGACTATATGAAAGGTCTTTTCATTAACAAGAAAAAAGAAAAGAAAATCGCGCAGGATTATGTAGATTCGTTAAAAACAAAAACACCCGGCGTAGATCAACTGGTAGTAAATCTCTCAGGAGGAAACCAGCAAAAAGTTGTTATTGCAAAATGGCTGGTAAGAAATTGCGATATTTTAATCTTTGATGAACCTACCAGAGGAATTGATGTTGGTGCCAAAAGTGAGATCTATCATCTCATGAACGAATTGGTGGCAGAAGGAAAATCAATTATTATGATATCTTCAGAAATGACAGAAGTTCTGAGAATGAGCGACCGGATCATAGTAATGTGTGAAGGCAAACAGACCGGAGAAATCAACATAGAGGAAGCGACCCAGGAACGCATTATGCGGGCGGCGACACTAAGAAATTAGGAGGAATGGAAAAATGACTGACAAGAAAGGCAAAGGAAATGCTTTTACAAATAATCCAATCGTAAAAGCTATTGGTACGCAGAAGATTGTAGTAGTCTTAGTACTTCTTGCTCTGTTTGGATTTTTTTGCATGATGAGTCCGGCATTCAGGAGCTATTCAACAATTTTAAGTATTTTCGACTACTCATACTATATTACCTTTATGGCAATAGGCGTAACATTTGCGTTGATTACAGGAGGTGTCGATCTTTCTATTGGTACTGGTATGATTTGTTATGGTTTAGTTGGCGGATATTTAATTACACAAAAAGGAATGCCTGTAATTGTTGGCATTATTGTAACAATTCTGATTGGTGTCCTCTTTGGTCTCTTAAATGGAATTTCAGTTGCGGTACTGAACCTGCCTCCGTTTATCGCAACATTAGGTACTATGATGGTGGTAAGAGGGCTGGGTTCCATTATAACAGGAGGAATCAGTATTACATGGCCCCCGGCAGCGTCTGAACAAGGCTGGTTCAGAACTATATTTAAAACTGATCTGGGCAATACCAAATTTCCAATCGGATTTGTATGGGTCATATTGATCGTTATACTGATGTCTGTGATATTGAATAAAACAAGAACAGGACGTTATATTATTGCCATTGGCAGTAATAAAGAAGCAACAAGGCTCTCGGGAGTAAATGTGGTGAAATACCACATGATGGCCTATATTATTTCCGGATTGTTTACAGGAATTGCAGCAGTTGCATATGCCGCTACTTTTCAGGCTGTTGCTCCGGGGACAGGAGCCGGATTGGAATTGGATGCCATTGGCGGGGCGATCATTGGCGGGACCTCTATGACAGGCGGGTATGGTTCCATCGTTGGAACATTATTAGGCGTATTCATTATGTCTATGCTGAAAACAGGACTTCCTTTTATCGGACTCCAGGCAAACTGGCAGCAAATTATTACTGGATTGGTTTTAATCGGAGCAGTATTAATGGATGTCATGAAAAAAAGAAAGACATCTTAATCATGATTCAGTTATGTACCACATGGGGTGGATTACATATAAAAACAAAAAATAGGAGGATTTTACATGAAAAAGAAAATTTTAGCTACACTACTCTCTGTAACAATGGTGGCAGCAATGCTGGCTGGGTGCGGTTCTAAACCTGCAGCCACGGAAAGTACTGACGCAGCAGCTCCGGCTGCAGCAACAGAAACGGCTGATACGGAAGAGGCTGCGGCAAACGAAACGGCAGCACCGGCGGCAGGCAATCTTAGTTTTGAAATTGTATCAAAAGGCTTCCAGCATCAATATTGGCAGGCTGTATTAAAAGGTGCGCAATCAAAAGCTGATGAACTTGGCGTGAAGATCAATTTCGTAGGACCTAACTCGGAATCAGATATTGCAGATCAGGTGCAGATGCTGAACAGTGCGATCAATGCAAAGCCAGCAGCAATTGGTCTTGCCGCACTTGATACAAGTGCATGTCTGGATGCGATACAGACAGCAAAAGATTCAGCAATTCCTATCATTGGATTTGACTCCGGTGTTCCGGATGCTCCGGAAGGTGCTGTTTATGCAAACTGTGCAACAGACAACTATGCTGCCGGAGAAATGGCTGCTCAAAATATGTTTGAAGCAATTAAAGATAGAATTGCGAGTGCGAGTGGAACTGTAAGAATTGGTGTCCTTTCACAAGATGCAACTTCAGAGTCAGTTGGAAACCGTGGTCTTGGATTTATCGATAAAATGGCTGAATTAGTGGTAGCTACCGGCAAAACTATTAATGTAGAAGGTAATGATAAATTTGTAAACGGTTCAAAATGTGAAAAAACGCAAGGTGCAAACGTAATAATAGAAGTATTGGTACCTGCACAGGTTACTTCAGAACTTTCCTCCATCGACTGCCAGACATTGTTGAATAAAGCAGATACAATTGCTGTTTATGGTTCTAATCAGCATTCGGGAGAAGCTATGGTAACGGCAAATGAAAACCTGAATAAATTTGGTACAGGAGATACAAATGTCATTGGTGTTGCATTTGACTCTGGCGCTGTTATCAAAGCAGCAGTGAAAGATGGTACTTTCTTAGGTGCAGTTACACAGGCTCCAGTAGCTATGGGTGAAGCATTGGTACAGTCCTTGTACGATGTTGCAAATGGCAAGACAGTAACAGATATTGATACCGGATGTCAATGGTATAATGCAGATAATATGGATGATGCAGAAATCGCACAAAATCTTTATGACTAATCTACAGTGAAATGATACAAGATGAATCGGCTGGCCAATTCGCTTGTCATAAATAAGTGATACGGAGAATGCCCCACTTGCTGGGGCATTCTTTATCAAGAAGGTGGAATACGTGAAAGGGAAAAATTACAAAAGAAGTAATATAAAAAAAACAGGCAGAAGAGGAATCAATATAAAAACAAGCATAGCAAAAAAATTGCTGCTTGTTTTTGGAATTACAATGGCAGCCGTGCTTATTATGATGATTGTCTTTATTATTAAAGTATGGGGATATAATAGTCAATATAAGGAAATGCTGGAAAATGTATACAAGATAAATTATATAAAAACCGAAAGCCTGGCACAGCCGAACAGAATGATGAGTGTCTGTATTAGTCAGAAGAACATAGAAGAATCGGGAGAAATCAAAATAGCAGATACCATGGTGCGATATTTAGAAGAGGTATCAGAGAGCATTGGGAATGATCCGGATTTTCAGGGAAACCAGGGTATGATCACGGCAATCAAGACACCTCTTTCACAATATCTGGAATATATGAATCAAATTGCGGAAAAAGGAGAGAACGGATCTTTTCCTTCTCTTGAAGGTGGTGTGTCGGATATCATTCAGCAGATGTTCGATGTAAATGAAACCATATCAACATACTGTGGTAATCTGATCGCTATGGAGTTGGACAGAAGTCAGGTATTACAGGAAAGAATCAGCACAAACTTTGAAAGAATGATAATTATCATGGTAATCATTTTCTTTATGGTATTGATTCTTGGTATGTTACTGTGTATTATCGTAATACGTAAAATTACGGCGCAGATAAGAAAACTGAATAAAGAGATAGCTATCGTAGCAGATGGAGATCTGTCCAGAGAGAATATAATTGTAAGGACCAACGATGAGGTCAAAGATCTGGCCGAGGCATTTAACCATATGAGCAGCGGGCTTAGAGAGATCATTTCAAAAGTGATGGGCGTAACAAAAGAGATCGATCGTTCCGCACAGATAGTAAGTACAAGTGTAGCGGAAAATTCAAAAGGAAGTATAGGAATTGCGGAGGCGATTGATGACATGTCCATTGCAATGGCCAGGCAAAATGAAGAATCAGATCATGCAATGCAATATGTTACCAGAATGGGAATTGTGTCAAAACAAATCAGTGAGGGCATGAAAAACATTAATAAAAGCGCCGATATTTCTTTAGAGCGTGCAGAAAAGGGAAGCGCGAATATTGATCAGTATGTATTACAGCTGTCACAGGTAAATGTGATCATGAAGCAAATGGCAGATGTGGCAAATAATCTGAATACAAGTACACAGGAAATGAATGCTATTTTAGATTCTATTGTAGCAATCTCGAACCAGACAAGTCTGCTTTCGCTAAATGCATCTATAGAAGCTGCAAGGGCTGGCGAGGCAGGCAGGGGATTTGCGGTTGTAGCGACTGAAATACGCAAACTGGCGGAAGATACGCAGACAGCTACAGGGAAAATAAACACAATTATTGATAAGGTTCAGGATGATGTCATAAATATGACAGGAAAGATGCAGGATGGTCTGCAGCAACTGGAAAAAAGCAATCGGATAGCAGAGGTGACAAAAGAAAGTTTTCATGAGATAAAAGAAGGAAATGTGGTAGTAAATAATGATATTATCACCATTACAAAAAGTATCAGTGATATGGATGAAATGGTGGAAAAAGTGATTACAAGCGTAAAAAATATAGGGGGCTCCATCACAGAAAATACCAGTACGACTACGGATATAGCATCGACGGTCGCGGAAGAAACTGCTAATCTGGAAGAAGTGACAGCAATTGCAAGCACGTTGGAAAACTTGGCAGGCGATCTGCATCAGGCAATCATGAAATTCAAACTTACACAAGACTCAGATTCATAAGGTCAGGGTGTCGGAAGATCCATAAACCGAAGAAAAGCGCGTGTATCATAGTTCAATATAAGCTGTTCAGGGTAATCGACTTGTTCTAAAAGTTTAATCGCATGGCTCATATCACCGATGTGTTCTTTCCCGTGACTATCACTGGATAGAAGAAGCGGAAGCTGATGGCTGCGGCAGGCATGCAGTAAATGCAGACAATTGCCGCAGCTATTATCACGTTCACTATCCGGCGTAAGTGACGCATTGTTGATTTCTAAAATAACATGATATTCCTGCGCAGCCTGAGCCAGAGCTGGAAAGTCAACCGGATATCTGGAGGTGTGGCAGTGTCCGATTATTTTTACATAGGGATTTTTCATGACTTTTATATAACTTTCAGTATTTTGGTATTTTGCATCAGAATCGACAGGCAGGTCGTGTATACTGGCGATGGCATAGTCAAGGCCGGAGAGGGTATCAGAATCCAAATCGACCGAGCCTTCAAAATCGAGTATATTTAATTCTGCACCATATAGAATGCGGATACCGAAACGTTCTTTTGGAGCTATTTTTAAATTCTTAAAGTATGAAAGGGTGCCCGCAGAATGTGTTGCAGGACCATGGTCAGAAATACCAAATAACTGAAGCCCCTTTTCTGAGGCGATCCTAGCCATATCTGTTATCGTATCATGTGTTCCGTGTCCGCTGGCGATGGAATGTGTATGCACATCTAATAAAATCATTGTAATAACACCTTTCTTGAATTTATGCTGTTCAATTGTCATTTCCCATACGATAAAAATTATTTTCTGATTATCATTATGTACTTTGAAAAGTAAAAAGTCAACAAATACTACAAAAAACAACATGTATTATTAATAATAACCACATAAATAAAAGAAAATCAATGACGTATTTATTGACTTTTGAAATAAGGAGATATATACTTAACACAGAATGATAACGATTACATTAATAATAATGAAAGTCTAAAAGAAAATAGAAATATACGACAGAAACAAACAGAATCGGAAGGGAGCAATGAAGAGTGAAAACGTATGATAAGAATGAAATTCCAAAAACGGACAGAATTACACATCTTGTGGAAAACCTTTATGCTAAGATGCCGGAAATAGAATCAGCAAGAGCTATTTTACTTACAGAATCTTATAAGGCGACTGAAGGACAACCGATCATAAGCAGAAGAGCAAAGGCATTTTCTCATATTTTAAAAAATATTCCGATTCTGATACGTGATGAAGAGTTGATTGTGGGAAGTACGACTATAGCGCCAAGAGGATGTCAGACATATCCTGAATTTTCCTATGAGTGGTTAGAAGCGGAATTTGACACGGTAGCCACCAGATCGGCAGATCCTTTTTATATTTCTGAACAGTCAAAGAAAGAATTGCTGGAAATACATCCTTACTGGAAAGGAAAGACGACCAGCGAACGGGCAACGGCTTATATGGCGCCGGAAGCTCTGGATGCGATCAACCATAATATTTTTACGCCTGGAAATTATTTTTATAACGGTATTGGTCATATCAGTGTGCAATATGACAAGGTTCTGGCAATTGGTTTCCGGGGAATACGTGAAGAGGCGGCAGCGGAACTTGAAAAATGCCATCCGGGAGACGGTGATTATGCAAGACGATCCAGATTTTTGGAAGCTGTTATTATAAGCTGTGAAGCAGCCATTGCGTATTCAAAACGCTATGCAGTCCTAGCAAAAGAAATGGCAGAAAGGACTGCAGATGTGAATCGGAAGAAAGAATTAATGCAAATATCTGAAAATTGCCAAAGAGTACCTGAAAATGGTGCTGCAAGTTTTTATGAGGCATGTCAGGGTTTCTGGTTCGTGCAGCAATTATTGCAGATAGAATCAAGCGGACACTCAATATCTCCGGGACGTTTCGACCAATATATGTATCCTTTTTATCGAAAAGATCTGGAAGCAGGAGTGCTTTCAAAAGAACGGGCACAAGAGATCATTGACTGTATCTGGGTAAAACTGAATGATCTGAATAAATGCAGGGATGCTGTCAGTGCGGAAGGTTTTGCAGGATACTCCTTATTTCAGAACCTGATTGTCGGAGGACAGAATACGGAGGGTCTTGATGCAACGAATGATTTGTCGTTTATGTGCATCAGCGCATCCAAACATGTATATTTACCTCAACCTTCCTTATCCGTCCGCGTGTGGAACGGTTCTCCGCATGATTTATTGGTAAAGGCGGCAGAACTGACCAGAACAGGGATAGGACTTCCTGCTTATTACAATGACGAAGTCATAATTCCGTCCCTGTTGAATCGCGGTCTTACCCTGGAAGATGCAAGGGATTACGACATCATTGGATGTGTGGAGCCACAGAAAGCTGGAAAAACGGACGGATGGCATGATGCAGCTTTCTTTAATATGTGCCGGCCGCTGGAATTAGTATTTTCCAATGGCAAAGAGAAAGGACAACAGATCAGTATTCAAACAGGCCGCGTGGAAGAGATGCAGACTTTTGAAGAATTTTACGACGCTTATAAAGAGCAGATGAAATATCAGATTTCTTTATTGGTAAATGCAGATAATGCAATTGATGTGGCACATTCGGAATTGTGTCCGCTGCCATTTGAATCCTGTATGGTGGAGGATTGTATTAAAAGAGGGAAATCATTGCAAGAGGGAGGAGCGGTCTATAACTTTACGGGTCCTCAGGGATTTGGCATTGCCAATATGGCGGATGCTCTTTATGCAGTGAAGACTTTGGTCTTTGATGAGAACAAAATTTCCATGCCAGAATTAAAAAAGGCTCTTTTGATGAATTACGGAAAGGGATTTGATGAGACAAATGTTGCTGAACTGGCAATAGAAGTGATTCACGAGATGGTTGCAGAAGGTAAGCCAGTGAGGGAAACAGAAATTGCTGCTATTGTGAAGACGATCGTTAATATGGAAATACCGTCAGAAGAGAAAAGCAGATATGAAGATATTCTTCAACAGATTTTAGAGTTGCCGAAATATGGAAATGATCTGGATGAAGTAGATACTTTAGCGAGAGATGTAGCATATACCTACACAAAACCGATGGAGACTTATAAAAATCCGCGCGGGGGTATCTATCAGGCAGGACTGTATCCTGTATCCGCAAATGTTCCGCTTGGCGCGCAGACTGGTGCCACACCGGACGGGCGTCTGGCACATGCTCCGATAGCTGATGGTGTTTCGCCAACAGCTGGAAGAGATGTAAACGGTCCGACAGCGGCTGCAAATTCAGTTGCCAAGTTAGATCATGGAATTGCGTCTAATGGGACCTTGTTCAATATGAAATTTCATCCGTCGGCTTTGAGCGGAGAAAGGGGATTGGATAATTTTGTATCCCTGATCCGCACCTATTTCGATCAAAAGGGCAGCCATATGCAATTCAATGTAGTAGACAGAAAAACATTGTTAGATGCACAGGAAAATCCTGAAAAATATAAACATTTAGTGGTCCGTGTTGCAGGATATAGTGCATTATTTACTACGTTATCAAAATCTTTGCAGGATGACATTATTAAGAGGACGGAACAGGGATTTTAACAGAGTGGAAAGGAAATGCATATGGATTATTTACAGACAAAAGGAAGGATTTTTGATATACAAAGATATTCCATTCATGATGGTACTGGAATAAGAACGATTGTATTTCTGAAAGGATGTGTGCTCCGATGCAAATGGTGCTGTAATCCGGAATCACAGGAATATGAGATTCAGACTATGATAGTACAGGGAAAACCGGTAATAACGGGGCGTGATGTAACAGTAGAAGAAGTGATGGATACCGTATTGAAGGACGCTGCCTATTACCGAAGATCCGGAGGCGGTCTGACGCTTTCGGGCGGAGAAAGTCTATGCCAGCCTGAGTTCGCGAGAGATCTGCTTCGGGCAGCAAAGGAAGACTGGATAAGTACGGCGATGGAAAGCATGGGATGTGCAAAATATGAAGTAATAAAAATGGTACTCCCTTATCTGGATCAATATCTGCTGGATATCAAGCATATGAATCCGAAAAAGCATGAAGCGTATACTGGAAAGAGGAATGAATTGATCCTGGAAAATGCGAGAAAAATAGCGGAGTCAGGATTGACAGAATTGAGCATAAGAGTTCCGGTCATTCCGGGTTTCAATGATACGCCTGAAGAAATCCGGGAAATCGCACAATTTTCAGATAAGCTTCCTGGTGTAAAGAGAATTCATCTTCTTCCCTATCATAGACTGGGACAGGATAAATATGAGGGTCTGAATAGAGAATATCTGCTAAAGGAGATCGTACCTCCGACAATGGAACATATGGATATGTTGAAAAGATGCGTGGAGCAGTCAACGGGCCTGATATGTCAGATAGGCGGTTGACAAAGGGACAAATATTTTTCTGAATGAAAAGGAGAAAGTGGAATGGAGTACAGAGATGAAGAATGTAAACAGAGAATTGTACAGGAATTAGTTCCGGGTAAGCAGGTATCTCTGGCACATATTATTGCGAATCCGGATAAGATCCTTTATGAAAAGCTTGGACTTAAATCAGGTTCAGATGATATAAAATCAGCGATTGGGGTAATGACGATCAGTCCGGCAGAAACGGCAATTATTATAGCTGATATAGCTGTCAAGTCTGCAGGCGTTACATTGGGATTTGTTGACCGGTTCAGTGGTTCCCTTATCGTAACAGGCACTGTATCGGAAGTAGAAGCAGCAGTTCAGGCTATTTTACAATATACCCGGATGCAATTAGGATTTGAGATCTGTTCAATAACTAGAACCTGATGCTCTGTTGCTATCCAGGCTTTACGGTGTTAAAGATTGATCTGTAACGATGTGTACTTTCTACGTCATTTTTATGTACTTTTTACGTTTATGTCATTTCTAATGATTGACTTAGACTGATTAATAAGGTAGAATGAATACTAATATTATAAATCAAAAGAACCGTTATAGTGTTTTGATCTATGAAGGGCTTTTATTCTTACGGCAGTTTAAGTAAAAATGAAAGCACCTTTTTTTAATTTATGAGGAAAGTTTCTGAACCAAATATAACGGTAAATTAAAAGGAGTACAAGTAATGTCTAAAGATATTTATATTACCGATATGGATAGGGACAGGATTAAAAAAATCATGGACGATATGTCCGAGAGCAAACAATCTCCGGATAAATCTGTTAAAAAGCTTGGGTGTGAGCTTAGCAGAGCCATTGTAGTAGATTCACAGCAGATTCCCCGAGACGTTATTACCATGAATTCAAAGGCGTTGTTACAGCTTAATGATGAAGACATGGAGGTTTCGCTGGTGTATCCGGAAGATGCAGATCTGGGTTCCATGAAGTTATCAATCTTCTCTCCTGTAGGAACAGCTATTCTTGGGTACAAGGAGGGAAGCACGGTTGAGTGGGAAGTACCGTCCGGCACTTCAAAAATATACATAAAAAAGATTTTATATCAGCCGGAAGCAGCGGGGGATTATCATCTTTGATTCATTATTAACATAAGATTCTTGGTTTTTTCAGGTTTATAGAGCTGATAATAAGTGAGATTACTCACAGTTATCGGCTCTTTTTTCTATCATAGAAATTGCTTCACAGTTTTCCAGGATAGAAACCCTCTAGGAGATTCTCAGGAAGGTTAAAGCAATAAACAAAAAACCACATGCGTTTTTAACAAAAACAACAAAAACAAAGATATTATTGTTGACTTTAGAGAACTATAGAGATATAATGAGTAAAGAATCAACAAAAAACAAACAATAAATAAAAAAACTCAAGGATAACTGTCAAGGAGGAAGCAGGAAATATGCAGAACGAATATGAAATCAAAAAACAGATTTGTGACATAGGGAAGAGAATCTACGACAGAAATATGGTAGCGGCAAACGATGGAAATATTTCTGTAAAATTAAATAACAATGAATTTTTATGTACACCTACAGGCGTTTCAAAAGGTTTTATGACACCTGACTATATATGCAAGGTAGATGCACAGGGAAATGTCATTCAGTCGAATAAGGGATTTAAGCCTTCATCAGAAATTAAAATGCATATGAGGGTTTATACAAAAAGACCAGATGTAGGTGCTGTTGTACATGCACATCCGGTTTACGCGACAAGCTTTGCGATCGCAGGCATTCCATTAACACAACCAATCATGCCGGAAGCTGTTATTGCATTGGGATGTGTTCCGATTGCGGAATACGGAACTCCTTCTACTATGGAAATTCCTGATAATGTTGAAAAATATTTACCATATTATGATGCGGTATTATTAGAAAGTCATGGTGCACTTACCTGGTCCACGGATTTACTGGCAGCATATATGAAAATGGAATCTGTTGAATTTTATGCACAGCTTCTGTATCAATCAAGAATGCTTGGCGGACCGAAAGAATTTGATAACAATACCGTTCAGAAATTATATGAGATCAGAAGAAAGATGGGATTGCCTGGTAAACATCCGGCAGACCTTTGCCAGAATAAAGGTGGTGTTAACTGTCATAATTGTTCAGGGGACTGCATGTCTGCACCGAATGGTTTAGGAGGAGTTTCTTCCGAACCTGCAGGGCCAAGTCCGGAGGTGATTGCAGAAATTACGAGAAAAGTTATGGAACAATTGGGTAAAGCGTGAGAAGAAATTCTAAGCAGCAAAAATACCGCTGCTTAGAATTAATAAATCTCACACTGCGTGTTTCTCATCGTTATAACAGATACATAAAAAGGAGGTAATCTCGTGCCTATCAATGAAAGTATGGTTCAGGAAATAGTAAAGGAAGTATTGGGAAAAATGCGGATCGCGGAACCTTCTACAAACCAGCATGGCATATTTACTGATATGAATGATGCCATCGAGGCTGCAAAGAAAGCCCAGAAGATTGTTAGAAATCTTTCCATGGATCAGAGAGAAAAAATTATTTCAAATATTCGTAAGAAAACACACGAAAATGCAGAGGCTCTTGCAAGAATGGGTGTTAATGAAACCGGAATGGGAAATGTAGGACATAAAATTTTAAAGCACCATCTGGTAGCAGATAAAGTTCCGGGAACGGAAGATATTAAAACAGAGGCTTATTCAGGAGACAGAGGTCTGACATTAGTGGAAATGGGGCCGTTTGGAGTAATAGGAGCCATTACTCCATGTACAAATCCGAGTGAGACAGTATTGTGTAATGCAATGGGGATGATAGCAGGAGGAAATACAGTCGTTTTTAATCCGCACCCGCAGGCAATAAGAACATCTATTTATGCAGTCAGCATAGTAAATGAAGCTTCGCTGGAGGCTGGAGGTCCGGATAATGTTGCATGTACAGTAGAAAATCCTACGTTAGAAACAAGTGAAATTATGATGCATCATAAAGATATTTCACTGATTGCGGCAACCGGGGGACCAGGAGTCGTCACAGCTGTATTATCATCGGGGAAACGTGGTATTGGAGCCGGGGCAGGCAATCCACCCGCACTTGTTGATGAGACTGCAGATTTACAGAAAGCCGCAGCAGATATTGTAAATGGATGTACATTCGATAATAATCTGCCATGTATCGCAGAAAAAGAAATTGTTGCAGTAGATAATGTAGCAGATGAACTTATGAATTATATGATTACAGAACAGGGATGCTATCTGGTATCCAAAGCGGAACAGGATAAACTGATTGCAACGGTTATTACACCAAAGGGACTCAATAGAAAATGTGTCGGACGTTCCGCAAAATCGCTGCTTCAGATGATAGGAGTCATTGTCCCTGATAGTATTCGATGTATCGTGTTTGAAGGAGAAAAAGAACATCCGCTGATCAGGACAGAATTGATGATGCCGATTCTTGGTCTGGTCAGAGCGAAGGATTTTGAAGATGCAGTATCAAAATGCGTATGGCTGGAAGAGGGTAACCGTCATTCGGCGCATATCCATTCAAAAAATGTGGATCATATCACAACGTATGCAAAGGCAATGGATACAGCGATACTAGTGAAAAACGGCCCCTCCTATTCGGCGCTGGGTTTTGGAGGCGAAAGTATCTGCACTTTTACGATTGCCAGCAGAACCGGTGAAGGATTGACAAGCGCGGCGACATTTACCAAAAAAAGACGTTGTGTCATGTCGGATAGTCTCTGTATCAGATAAAAGTGTGAGAAGTAATTCTAAGTAACGAAAATACTGTCACTAAGAATTACTAAATCTCACACAGGAAGAAGCCGCAAGCGTCTTCTTCTCACGGATTATTTGTGCCGCTAGTAGTGGTATGTCATGAAGTGCGAAAAGTAACGCAGAAGTGAGGTAAAATATGAATGAAACGAATATAGAAGAAATTGTAAGGCAAGTGCTTATTAGTATGGAAAGTAACGGAAAGAAAGCTGACACAGATATGAAATACAAGGAAGCCGCTATTCCGAAAACTGCAAGAGTAGCAATGCTTACAGCATTAGAACATTATGAAATTAAGGAATTTTCGATTCCGCCAGTCGGTGATGGAGATATTTTAGTAAAAGTAGAAGGATGCGGTATCTGTGGTACAGATGCGCATGAATTTAAGAGAGATCCCTTCAATCTGATTCCGGTAGCGCTAGGTCATGAAGGAACCGGTGAAATCGTGGCAATGGGAAAGAACGTAAAGAAGGACAGTGCAGGTAAAGAACTTCATATCGGAGACAAAGTGGTTACCTGTATGATTTTTAAAGATAACCCGGATATCACTATGTTTGATATGAATAAACAGAATGTTGGTGGTGCCGATGTGTATGGTTTATTGCCAGACGATGATGTACATCTGAATGGGTGGTTCTCAGACTACATATTTATCAGAGAAGGTTCTACGGTATTTAATGTAAGTGACCTAGATCTGGACTCCAGAATATTAATTGAGCCATGTGCTGTTTTGGTGCATGCGGTGGAAAGAGCAAAATCCACAGGTATTCTTCGTTTTAATTCAAGGGTAGTGGTACAGGGCTGTGGACCGATCGGTCTTATCTGTATCGCAGTGCTTAGAACGATGGGTATTGAGAATATCATTGCAGTGGATGGCAATGCACAAAGGCTGGCATTTGCAAAAGAAATGGGTGCTATGCAATCCGTTAACTTCCAGGACTACAAAGGGATCGAAGCTTTGGCAGGTGCGGTAAATGATAAATTCGGGGGACACCTTGCAGATTTTGCATTCCAGTGTACAGGAAATCCATCAGCCCATTCTAACATCTATAAGTTCATCCGTAATGGTGGTGGTCTTTGTGAACTTGGTTTCTTTATCAATGGTGGAGATGCCACAATTAATCCGCATTTTGATATCTGTTCCAAAGAAATTACCGTGGTAGGCTCCTGGGTCTATACATTAAGAGATTATGCAACGACCTTTGATTTCTTAAAGCGCGCAAATGGAATTGGATTACCTATGTCTAAGCTGATTACCGACAAGTTTCCATTGGAACAGATCAATGAAGGACATAAAGCAAATCTCGCAATGACAGGACTTAAAATTGCAATTGTGAACTAAAAAAGCGTTAAGAAAAAATAAGAATCGAAAGGAGTTATAAACGTGGGAAATGCAGTAGGAATATTAGAGGTATTTGGTCTGAGCTGTGCTTTCATGGCAGCGGATGCAGGATGTAAGGCGGCAAATGTAACGCTTGAAAATTTTGATAAAAACAAACCTGCGAACGCAGATTCCCTTCCGGTTCCGTTATTAGTAACTATAAAATTCAGAGGAAGCATTACAGATGTGGAAGCTGCTATGGAAGCAGGTATTGCAACAGCAGAAGCATTTACAGGAGTAGTACAGCATTATATCATTCCGAACCCAACAGCGGATACGGAAAAAATGTTAAAGCTTAGTGCTTTTGATAAAAGCTGACGAAGCCAAGTTCTATGATAGGCTTTTAACATAAATAAAATAAAAACAAAAACATAGGATTCTATGAATCAGGAGGTAGCAATATGGCACAGGAAGCATTGGGAATGATTGAAACAAGAGGACTTACAGCAGCAATTGAAGCGGCAGATGCAATGACAAAAGCAGCCGAGGTAACCTTGATCGGAACAGAGAAGATTGGTTCAGGACTAGTAACAGTAATGGTACGCGGAGATGTCGGAGCTGTAAAGGCAGCAGTAGAAAGCGGAAACGCAGCAGCAAGCCGCCTGGGAGAACTGGTTGCATCACATGTAATTCCAAGACCACATACTGATGTGGAGAAAATCCTTCCCAAAATAGTGTGAGAAGAAATTCTAAGCAGCTAAATACTGCTACTAAGAATTTCTAAATCTCACACAGGAAGAAGCCTCTTACAAGTCTTCTTCTCATAGATTATTTGTACTTACAGCCCAAAGTTTGCAGGTTGTGGCAAGAATGGAGATTAGCATGGGAGAATCATACGGATTTATAGAAATCACAGGTGTTACAGCCGCAATGGATGCACTGGATCTTATGTGTAAAACAGCGAATGTTGAACTTATCACCTGGGAACGTAAATTAGGAGGACGATTGGTTACTCTGGTGATACAAGGCAACGTTGCAGCCGTCACGGAAGCTGTAGCTGCTGCAAATGCAAAAGCAATAAAAAAACCAGTTGCGTGTGGTGTGATAGCAAACCCACATGAAGAAATTGTAAGGCTGGTGCAAAAAAGTGCAGGCAGATTAGTGCCGTTTTAAGCGGCATAGTGGGAATTAGGAGGCCGGACAGATGCAGGAAAAGAAAGCTTTACCTGAAAAAGTAATACATGACAGTAAAAAGGAAACAGTTAAAGAAAACGATAAAGAATCAGAAAAAGCAACAAAAAAGGAGGAAAAAAATATGTCACAGGAAGCATTAGGAATGGTAGAAACAAGAGGATTGGTAGCATCTATTGAAGCGGCAGATGCAATGTGTAAAGCAGCAAATGTTGTCTTGGTAGGGACAGAGAAGATTGGTTCCGGATTGGTAACAGTTATGGTACGTGGAGATGTTGGAGCTGTAAAATCAGCTGTAGAAGCAGGATCCAATGCAGCAGGAAGGCTTGGAGAATTAATTGCGACCCATGTAATCCCAAGACCACATACAGATGTAGAAATGATCTTGCCAAAACTGAAATAAGTCAGCAAAAATCAGTTTTAGACGGCTCCTTTCAAATGGAGCCGTTTTCTAAAATGAACAGGAGAGTGCAGGTATGGATGTGGATACAAATAATATCGCATTAATCACAAAGCAGGTTATGGATATATTGAATCACAAAGTGTCTTTTGAAGGAGGATATCTGGTACCGATCGGGGTGTCAGCCAGACATGTACATTTAACACAGGAGCATGTGGAAATATTATTTGGAAAGGGTTATCAGTTAACAAAGAAAAAAGATCTTATGGGCGGGCAATTTGCATCAAATGAGCATGTTACAATTGTCGGACTTAAGCTTAGAGCAATAGAAAATGTAAGAATTTTGGGACCTGTAAGGCAGGCATCACAAGTAGAAATATCAGCCACAGATGCTATCAAGTTAGGTATCACAGTACCGATCAGAGAATCAGGCGATATTGGAGGTTCTGCGCCGATTGCATTGGTAGGTCCTAAGGGAGCGCTATATCTGAAGGAAGGCTGCATTGTGGCGATGCGTCATATTCATATGTCGCCGCAGGATGCCAATGAGGCAGGGGTACAAGATGGTGATATTGTATCGGTGAAGGCAGATAATGAAAGAGGAACGGTACTGAATCAGGTGAAGATCCGGGTATCTGACAGTTATACATTAGAAATGCATATTGATACAGATGAAGCAAATGCATGTAAGATTTCCACAGGGGATACGGTCACAATTATATGTTAAGTATTTAAAGGAGACAGCCATGATTATAGGAAAAGTTGTAGGAAGCATTGTTTCTACTAGAAAATGTGAAAATTTAGTTGGCAACAAATTTATGATTGTAGAACCAATCAGCCGAATGAACGGATCTCATAACCGATTGGTAGCAATTGATAACATTGGTGCCGGTGTTGGAGAAACAGTGCTTATCGCATTGGGAAGCGCAGCCAGAATAGGGTGCGGAATGGAAACAGCACCAATTGATGCGGCAATTGTTGGAATTGTTGATGATGGATATGGATTGGAGTAGATTAATTCATGGAAATAAAAGAGCTTAGTAGGATAATCAAAGACAATGGCGTAGTGGGAGCCGGCGGAGCTGGATTCCCTACGTATGTTAAAATCGATGAAAGAGCCAATACGATTATTATGAATTGCGCTGAATGTGAGCCTCTTCTGAAATTGCACAGACAACTATTACAGCTATATGCAAAAGAGATTTTAGAAACATTTTCTTTGATTGCAGATACAGTAGGGGCTGCAGAAGCAATTATTGGCATTAAGGCAGAATATAAGCAGGCAATAGAAGCCCTGCATCAATATATAGAGTTATATCCGAACGTGAGGCTGCACTTACTGCAGGGTGTTTATCCGATGGGGGACGAAGTAATACTCATCTATGAAGCCACCGGAAAAGTCATTCGTCCGGGCGGACTACCGATTGAAGCAGGTATTGCAGTTTTTAATGTTGAGACAGTTTACAATATCTACAGAGGTTTGCAAAATGGAGAACCCGTTGTGGATAAAGTAGTATCGGTCGTAGGAGAAGTAGAGAATCCGATTACCGTCAGAGTACCGCTTGGATGTTCGATAGAAGAAGTAGTATCTACAGCAGGAAAGCTAACGACAGAGCACCCGGTGTATATGCTGGGCGGACCTATGATGGGAAAAATCTGCAGCAGGTATGATACTGTGACAAAGACAACAAATGCAATATTGGTATTGCCGGAGAACCATCTCATCGTACAGAAAAAGAATCGCACGGCATCCATTGATATGAAGAGGGCAGCATCCGCTTGCTGTCAGTGTCAGATGTGTACGGATCTGTGCCCGAGGCATGCACTTGGTCATCCCATAGAACCGCATAAATTTATGAGAAGTGCAGCAAATAAAGATTTTCAGGATGCAAATGTATTTATCAATACACTGTTCTGCAGTTCCTGTGGATTGTGTGAAATGTACGCCTGCCCTCAGGGGCTGTCTCCGAGAACCTTGATGGATGAGTATAAGACAGGACTTCGCAAGGCTGGAGTTAAGATAGCGAAGGATAGTGAGACAACCACAATAAAAGAATCCAGGGAATATCGTAAAACTCCGGAAGAGCGTCTGACTGCCAGACTTGGGCTATCCAGATATGATAAACCGGCACCTCTTTATGATAACGTGGTAAGTGTTTTAAAAGTAAAAGAGCTGTTGAGCCAACACATCGGTTTACCTGCGAAAGCGCTTGTAAAGGCGGGTGATATGGTTTATAGAGGTCAGGTAATTGGAAGAGAAACGGAAGGAATTAGTGTTCCGGTACATGCATCTGTCAGCGGGCGGGTGACAGACGTGACAGAACGTTATATAATGATAGAAGCAGACTAAAAGAGAGGACAGAGTAGGATGAGTAAAGCAATTGGTATGATTGAATTTAAGACAGTATCTACGGGTGTAACAGCGGCCGATGTGATGGTAAAAACAGCCGATGTGGAATTACTGGAAGCACAGACTGTTTGTCCGGGTAAATATATCGCCATTATTGCAGGAAATCTGAGTGCGGTCAAATCAGCTGTGGAAACGGCGGTTACCCGTTATGAAGAAGAGTACATAAACAGCTTTGTTCTCGGTAATCCACATGAATCAATCTTTCCGGCAATTTATGGTACAACGGAAATCAAACAAGTGAATGCACTTGGTATTTTGGAGACTTTTGACGCGGCTTCTATTATCGTAGCAGCAGATATTGCGGTCAAGACGGCAATTGTTGATCTGATCGAACTGCGTATAGCAAAAGGAATGTGCGGGAAGTCCTATCTGTATCTGACGGGAGAAGTTGCTGCGGTAGAAGCGGCAATTGAAAAAGCGAAGATTTCAGTTGCAGAAAAGGGAATGTTTCTGGATGCTTCTGTGATTGCCCACCCGGATGAGCAGATATGTAAATCCATCCTTTAGTTTGCGATGAAATTCCATAAAAGGAGGAGTATTTTATGCTTGCACTAGAACGCAGAAATCTGATACTGGAAAAGTTACAAGAAGAGAAAAAGGTAGTTGTAAGTGAACTAAGCCAATTATATAATGTTTCGGAAGAGACCATCCGAAGAGACCTGGAAAAGCTTGATAAAGACGGACTTGCTACCAAAAGCTACGGCGGTGCCGTCATTAAGGAAAATACCAATATAGATCTGCCGTTTAATGTACGTAAAAAAAAGAACGTATCAGGAAAACAGAGAATTGCAGAACTTGTAGAAAATCTGATTAATGATGGGGATCATATTATTCTGGATGCAAGTACTACGGCGGTGTTTATTGCAAAAGCCATTAAGCAAAAAGAAAGACTCACCGTAATTACAAATTCCATTGAGATCATGATTGAACTTTCGGATGTATCCGATTGGAATATTATCTCATCAGGAGGAAGCTTAAAGGAAGGCTACCTTGCATTGGTAGGACCAAGAGCCATTGAGGGGTTAAGTGCGTTTAATGTAGAGAAGGCCATTATGTCCTGCAAGGGAATAGATGCAGAAAAAGGCATTACAGATGGAAACGAAGAATTTTCACAGGCAAAACAGGTAATGCTGAAATCGGCAGATAAAAATATTTTAGCAATTGACAGTACCAAATTCGATGGAGTTGCTTTCTCAAGAGTATGCAATATTCAGGATATTGATATTGTCGTAACGGATGAAAAGCCGACTGCAAAGTGGCTGGAACTATTTGAGGAACATGAAATTGAATGTATTTATCCAATTCCATGAGAAATGAAGCACTATGGTAAAAATATCATAGAAATGAATCTAACTTGACAAGCATCCGGACGGATGTTACACTTATTTTCACAAGATAAGAGGGAGCTCGTAAGCGGGCTGAGAGGAAGTAATCGAACTTCGACCTTTATAACCTGATTTGGGTAATGCCAACGTAGGGATTTATACGAGACAGATTTAATCTATCTGAGCCTATGCCTGTTGGTATGGGCTTTTTTTACGCTCGTAGATCACTCCGGCGGTCAATTTAAGGAGGACAAAAAAATGAGTTATACGACACAGATGGATGCCGCAAGGAAGTGCATTCTGACAAATGAAATGAGGAAGGTGGCCGAAAAAGAACAATGGAATCCCGAAAAACTCAGGGAACTGATAGCAGAGGGAAAAATTGTTATTCCGGCAAACAAGAAACACACTTGCCTGGAACCCAATGGAATCGGTTCTATGCTTAAGACAAAAATCAATGTTAATCTTGGTACATCGAGAGACTCATATGATCTTGATATGGAACTTCAGAAAGTCAATGACGCAGTTTCACTTGGTGCAGAATCAATCATGGATCTAAGTTCCTTTGGAGATACCGGAAAATTCAGAAGAAAACTGACAGCGGAATGTCCAGCCATCATCGGGACCGTTCCAATTTATGATGCTGTTGTTTATTACCACAAGTCTTTAAAGGAAATCACTTCGGCGGAATGGATTGAGATTGTAGAAATGCATGCAAAGGACGGTGTAGATTTCATGACGATTCATGTAGGGATCAACAAACAAACTGCACACAGATTTAAGGAAGCAAAGCGTTTGACCAATATTGTCTCCAGAGGTGGTTCCATTATCTTTGCCTGGATGGAAATGACCGGTAAAGAAAATCCTTTCTATGAACATTACGACAGGATTCTTTCTATCTGCCAGGAGTATGATGTAACATTAAGTCTTGGAGATGCATGCCGTCCTGGCTGTATTGAGGATGCTACGGACATCTCCCAGATTGAAGAACTGGTGACTCTCGGGGAACTTACAAAACGAGCATGGGAAAAGAACGTCCAAGTTATGATTGAAGGACCAGGACATATGCCGTTAGATCAGATAACTGCGAATATGAAAATTCAACAGACTATCTGTAAGGGGGCGCCATTTTATGTATTGGGACCTATCGTTACAGATGTTGCACCCGGATATGACCACATTACCTCGGCCATCGGCGGAGCAATTGCTGCAGCTTCAGGAGCTTCCTTTCTTTGTTATGTAACTCCGGCTGAACATTTAAAGCTGCCGGATGTCGATGATGTGAAGGAAGGTATCATTGCCACCCGTATTGCTGCTCATGCAGCCGACATTGCAAAAGGCATAAAGGGGGCAAAAGACTGGGATCGTAAGATGAGTCAGGCCAGAAAGGAGTTAGATTGGGAAACTATGTTTAAACTTTCTATGGATCCGGAAAAAGCCAGACGTTACCGTTCCATGTCAAAACCGGAAAAAGAGGATACTTGTTCCATGTGTGGGAATTTTTGTGCGATGAAAAACATGAACCGCATTTTAGATGGTGAAATAGTTACTATTTTTGATGAATAATCTGCTAAGTGAAATTTTTAAATAGGAGATGCGCAAAAAACAACAGAAAAGAGGAAAAATAATGAATAATCAATCACAATCAGCGGTACCCAAAGGTCCTGAAATAACTCCAAAGATTTGTATCAAAAAATTGGTGATCAGTGGAATGCTGGCAGCTCTTACCGTTGCTCTCTCTGGTTTTTCCATTCCGGTCGGAGCCTCTAAATGTTTTCCAATCCAACATTTGGTGAACGTTCTGGCGGGGGTATTTTTAGGCCCATTTTACGGTGTTTCAATGGCCTTTTGTACCTCATTGATCCGTAATATCATAGGAACAGGCAGTCTTTTAGCATTTCCGGGAAGCATGGTGGGGGCTTTTCTTAGTGCGTATCTTTTTCAACGAACCGGTAAATTCTTTTTGACCTATTTGGGAGAAGTAATTGGCACTGGACTGATAGGTGCGATCCTTTGTTATCCGATTGCTGTCCTTATTATGGGAAAAGAAGTTGCAGTTTTTTTCTTTGTGGTTCCATTTCTGATGAGCACTGTTTCCGGAACCATTCTGGCGGTGCTCCTGATTGAAATTATGCGCCGTTCCGGTCTGTTTTCTTGTGTAAGGCGGCTCATCAATGAATAAGGAAAGATTACATATGGGACGAAAAATCAACTATTCACTGACAGAATTGGTGAGAGAAAAAAAACCGTTAATCCACTGTATCACCAATTATGTTACAGCGCAGGATGTTGCTAATATCATACTGGCATGCGGCGGTTCTCCCATTATGGCTGACCACCCGGAGGAGACTGCGGAAGTGTCCGCACTTTGCAGCGGCCTTCTTCTAAACACGGGAACCCTAAAAGAAAGCTCTATGGATGCCATGATCGGGGCAGGCAGGGAAGCGAATCGGTTAAATCATCCAATTATTCTGGATCCGGTTGGATGCGGCGCCTCCCGGCAACGGATACAGACCATTCTTGCAGTTATCAAGGAAATAAGGCTGACGGTTATCCGGGGAAATGTTTCTGAGATAAAGTACTTGTTAAATGCCTTGGTAGCAAAGAGAAATAATGCTAAACATCCTACCTGTCTGCAGTTTCCAGCTTCGGAAGTAAAAGGCCCTGCCAATACGATGAGAGGGGTAGATGCTGATTTTTTCGATGATATCACCGAAAATTCGCTGATATCTCTTATAGAAAATGCCAAAGCCTTAAGTGCGATGACGGGTGCTGTTGTTGTCATGACTGGAAGTACCGACATTGTTTCTACATGGAAAGAGACCTGGCTTATCAGAAACGGTTGTCCGGAGATGTCCCGTATTACAGGAAGCGGTTGTATGCTGGACGGTATCATTGCTGCCTATGTAGCGGCGGTCTCTGATTCTTCCGGTTCCATAACCTCGCAGGAACTCATAGTGGAAGCAGTGGCACTTGCCACGGCAGCGGCCGGTGTTTGCGGGGAGCGGGCAGAAGAGAAAACGAAAAAGAACCAGGCAGGTTGTGGCACTTTCCGCTGCTATTTTATGGATGAAGTCAGCCTGTTAGATGAAGTGGTTTTGAAAGGAGGCGCGAAAGTTGAAATTTGGTAATAATATTTTTTTATTATATGCCGTAACAGACCATGCAATTACAGGAGAAAAAAACTTTATACAGATGATAGAAGAAGCAATTTCTTCCGGAGTCACTCTCTTACAGCTGCGCGAAAAGCATCTGGATAAGAAAGTTTTCTTAGAAGAAGCATTAATAGTACGTGAACTTACGAATCGGTACAAGGTTCCGCTTATCATCAACGATGACGTAGACATCGCCATACAATGTAATGCCGATGGAATACACGTAGGACAAGATGACTTATCACCTGCGTTGGTCCGTCATCTCATCGGACCGGATCGGATTCTCGGTGTTACTGTAAAAACTGTAGAACAGGCTAAAAAAGCATGGGAAGCGGGAGCTGACTACTTAGGAGCAGGTGCCGTTTTTCCAAGTCCTACAAAAAAAGAAGCTATCCCTCTATCTTTTGAACAGCTTTCTGCCATCTGCCGGTCGATTCCCCTTCCGGTAACCGCCATTGGGGGAATTACCAGTGAAAATGTCTCTTCTCTGAAAGGTACAGGAATAGCGGGAGCCGCAGTAGTTTCCGGTATCTTCCGACAAAAAGATATCCAACTGGCCGTCGGTACGCTAAAGGAACAGCTTCAGAAAGTGGTGAAGACATGAGTCTATTGCTGCCTTCCGTCCTAACGATTGCAGGTTCTGATTCCAGCGGAGGTGCCGGAATCCAGGCAGATCTAAAGACCATCACTGCCCTTGGGCTCTATGGTTCCAGTGTCATCACCAATCTCACGGCCCAAAACACCATCGGAGTACATGTAACGGAACCGGTAAGTCAGAACATGCTGGCTGCCCAGCTTGATGCGGTATTATCCGACATTCCCCCACAGGCTGTAAAAATCGGCATGGTGGGAACCTCTTACGCAATAGAGATCATTACACAAAAGCTGTTAAATTTTCCAAAAGTCCCTGTGGTTACCGACCCTGTTATGATATCTACCAGCGGGCGAAGACTTTTAGACGAAACTGCCATGCACGTCCTGACAGACAGACTGTTCTCTATATCTACCTTGATTACTCCCAATATCCAGGAGGCAGAAGCACTTCTATTCAAAGAAGAACGGGAAATCCATACTATAAAAGACATCGAAGAAGCCGCGTGCCAGCTATCTGAAAAATTCTGCACATCTGTTCTTTTAAAGGGCGGACATCGGGCAGAAGGTGCTGACGATGTATTATATCATCATGGTATTATTACATGGTTTCCGGGTACTCGCATAAACAATCCCAATACGCACGGAACAGGATGCACCCTCTCATCTGCCATTGCCTGCGGATTAGCCAAAGGAATGAATCTGGAGGAAAGCATTTTAACAGCCAAGGAATATCTGAACGGAGCACTAAGTGCCGGACTGAACATCGGAAAGGGAAACGGGCCTTTATGGCACGGATGGAAGACAGATATATCAGATTATACAATTAAGAATTGGAATCCAAGAAACATAATTTGAATTAAAAAAATCAAGGTATACGATTTTTTGCAATTTCATTATCAGCCTTTTCGTTAATGTCTTTTACTATCTGTATATTAAAATTCAGGTTGAAGTTGCTGCCGCTTACACTGCTTAAAACTAGTTTATTTTTACCAGCCGGCAAGGTTATGGATCTGGTCATGGTATCCATTTCTTCGTAGTCGGATATAGCATATTGTTTTTCTTTATTCATGATGGGGAGGTCGTCTCCAGCTTCTGTTTTGTATTGTAATGTTATAGTTCCAAGTTCCATGTTTTTATGGGTACTTATAAAATTGTATTTTATGATTACCGTTACTGGAGTACTTTCTTCCAAATTCGTTTCTAATACTATATTAGAATTTTTTGTTTCCAATTCTGTATAAGACCTATTCTCATCATTTAGTATTTTTAAGTTTTGGGTGTCTTCCGGCATTATATTCCGGCCTTCACTGTTGTAATTTTGAGCATCTTCTTCGTCAATTACAGTTGTTTCAATTTCTTCTGAGCTATCATCCGTATCTTCATGTGTAAAGTAAGCATAGTCGTTACTATTGATATCCGTTATATGTAATTTCAGTTCAAAAGAGGTATTATCGCCAACCAATTGAATTTTTCCAAATCCTTTTTGGACAGGAATTTTTGTATCTATTGTAAGAGTATGATCAGAAGTATCGTTACTATCTGCTATTAAAATATCTTCTGCATCTGGAGTCACATATATAATTTTCACATCGCCCGACAAATGTTCTAATGTTCCTGATATTCCAAGCTCATTATCGGTCAAAGATGACATATTTAAAATATCCAGTCTTTTGTCTTTTGCAAGATAAACTGTACTTGAAATGTTATAAGTAGTTCCATCCATATTGCTTTCAAAATGATTGAAATAGCTAAGAGAACTCATATTAGAGCACCCTGTAATGATCATACAGAAAATTATTATTAGTTGAAGTATTAGTGATTTTTTCATGATAGATTCTCCTTTATTTAAAAAGTCAAGTATTAAATTATTCTAATGTGATATCAATGTCTGTTTACCATTTATAACGTCTTTCAGAGAGATTTTTCTTCAGCAAATTATAGTATTTAGAAAAAGTCTTCAAAAAAGTGCATCCCATAAGGTCAGAAAGTGCATAGTAAGCAGAATCCAAATTTGCTAGTATAATCTTACGATATAACATTTGGAGGAAGTTAATATGAAAGAAAAAGCAATGAATGTAAAATTGGTTGTAAGACCGATTGTCGGATGCCTTACACATTCTCATTTTTGGGAAGGGCCATGTCGTGCGGGTTATAAAGAAAATATGACGACAGAAGCAGAAAATGCAGCGGCAGATGCAGCATTTGCAAGTGCGAATGAAAAATTGAAAGAAGCGACAGAAAAAATTACTTTTTTAGAAACCATTGACGCAAGATATGATGAGAAATTTGTTGTCGGAAGAGATGTATTTGAAAAAATTGAAGAAGATATTGATAAAGTAGATTTTTTCTTATGCATGAACTGGAGAATCCCAAAACTGGAACGTTATAAAAAACCGATCGTAATTATGCAGAATGGTAATGAAGGGATTGACTTTGCGGCATATTGCAGATCGATCGGAGTAGAAGCGTATGTAGCAATGGATCTTCAGGATCTGAATGAAATTGCACATATATTGTGGGTCAGAAAGGCAGTTGCCAATACGAGAGCATTGGTATTGACAGCAGGCGGGCAGCCTACTTTTGGAATCCAAAGTCTGATCCGCGATCCGGAGATTCTAAGACAAAAATATGGAATGGAAGTGATCAAACTCCCATTCAGAGATATTTTTCCATATATGGATCAGATTACGGATGAAGAAGCAAGACCAATTGCGGATCAATTACTCAAGAACTCAAAAGAAACAAAGGTAAATGTTGACTGGTTCATAAATGATATCAAGTATTACCTTGCAGCAAAAAAGATGATGGACGTGTATGACTGCAATGCTTTTTCAACAGCTTGCCATGAACTTTGCACATCGGAAATCCCACAGCAGAGAAAATTTACACCATGTGTGTGTCATTCCATTATGAAGGATGAAGGAATCCCAAGCGGCTGTGAAGAAGATCTGAATGCAATGATGGCAATGGTCATTATGCAATATGCATCTAACCGTCCGGCGTTCATGGGCAATCCAAATCATGAAACAGATGAGTTGCTGCGTATTCATCATGCAGTACCGGCTCTTTGCATGAACGGATACGGAACCAAACCATTGGAATACAAATTATGGGCTTTTACAGGACAAGGATTTGGCGGAAAGCTACAGGTTGATTTTACGGAAAACAAAGAGGATGAGGTAACACTTGCAAGATTTAACCCTGCAGGAGATACCATGTGCGTGAAGGTAGGAGAAGTCATCCGCTCAGAATATGATGCAGTATATTGCAGCCCATATTACTTTATCAAGATGGATGATGCCAGAACGTATATGCACAATCTGGCAGGCTTCGGCCACCATCAGGTGCTGATTTTTGGTAATTACAGAAAGCAGTTAAAAGAGATTGCCAAAGTTATGAAGTTTGACATTCTGGAAGGATAAAAAATGTAAGTAAATTTTACAATAATAAGAAGCGGAGGTATTTCTAATGATATATCTCAATAATGCCGCAACTACATATCCAAAACCGCAGCGTGTGCTTGAAGCATATGCTGCGGGTCTGAATAACCCGCCTTCTTCCCAATTTAGAAGTGCGGGCTCTTTTGATGAGAAAAATGTTTTTACTATATGCAGGAATAATCTGGGAGAACTGTTTGGTATTCAAGAAGCAGAGCGGATTTTCTTTTCAAGCGGGGCTACGGATTCCCTGAATAAAGTGATAGGCGGAATGAATTTTAAGGGAAAACAGATCATAACAACACAGACAGAACATAATAGTGTCTTAAGAACGTTATTCAATCATAAGGATTTGAAAGAGAGTATCATCATGATACCTTGCGATGATAATGGAAAAATAGAGCTCGAAGTATTAAAAAACAAAATGAGTGCAGATATAGGAGCGGTCATCGTCAATCACTGCTCGAATGTGACGGGGGCGGTACAGGATATCAGGCAGATTGGTATGCTGACAAAGGAAGTTGGGGTTCCGCTGATTGTGGATGCCTCTCAAAGTGCTGGCTGTATACCGATAGAAGCAGATCTTTGGAATGTTGATGTGCTGGTATTTACAGGACATAAAAGCTTATTTGGTCCTCAGGGGACCGGAGGGCATTATATAAGAAAAGGAGTTGACATAATTCCCATCTGCTTTGGCGGAACCGGAAGAGACAGCAGCCAGCTGACTTACGAGCATGGCGATTATGAATTTGAAGTCGGAACCCAAAATGAACCGGGTATTTATGCCTTGAATGCGGGGGTGTCCTATATTTTGGAAAAAGGACTTTGGGAGATCGGACAACAGGAAAGCATACTTATGGGCCTGTTGTATCAGGAACTGGAACAGATGAAGCATGTCACTGTTTATGGAAATAGTCACGATAATAGGGGGCCTGTTCTGAGCTTTAATATCGCAGGACTACATGCGTCGGATGTTGCATATATCCTGTGGAACGGATATGATATCACGGTAAGGGCAGGATTACATTGTGCACCGCTGATTCATGATGCACTTGGCACGCATGCATTCGGAACAGTTAGGGTCAGTATTTCTGATATGACAACAAAGAAAGAAATAGAAAAATTCATTGAGGCAGTTGCAAAGATCAATGCGGCAGTTTAAATTTTAATGTCGCTGAAGCGGCGGACGGGAGTAAGAGTGAAGATAGTAAAGAGGATAGAATCCAGAGAGAGATGTGCAGAGGCCGGTTGGTTCGCATTTGATTATTTGTTGGATAGAAAAATCGATAAGACATTTATTCTTTCTTTGAGGTCATTGGGGGCGTTTGTATTTTTGGAGATACTGTCAAGACCATTCTTTAAGATAGAGTCAGAGCATTTTATGATAAAGGGACTTTTGGGAGATGATTTTTTTCGGATGGCGGTACATAGGGATTATATGGAAGCGTTAACAAAAATGGAAGAGTATGTGCAAGAACTGGGAGATTAATCGGAATGAAGAAAATAACATATAAGCAATATGATAATTGCGTGAACATAAAAACAGAATGTGGTGAGTGGATTCGTTTGCAGGCAGTGCGGGAAGATATTATCAGATGTACCTATTCCAAAGAGGAAATAAAGCAGGATATAGGAAAAGATTCCTCTTACATCATAGAAACAAGTCGTTTAGATACGACACCATTACAAATAAAAGAGACAGAAAACTATCTACAGATAGAGACAGCAAAAGTGGAAGTTCATCTGGATCTGTTTACAGGACAAATGGATTATACGGATAAAATGACTGGCAGGCGTTTGCTTAAGGAAGGCAAGAAACAGCTTAGTAAAATAGATATTTTTAGGTATACGACCGGAGATGAAAAGCCGGTCATTGACAGGGTAAAGACAGTAGATGGAGAGAGAAATTTTATTCAGAATCTAAAAAAAGTAAAAGATCATGAAGCATACCGTGGGAAAATTTACTTTGAGTGGAAAGAGCAGGAAGGAATTTACGGTCTGGGACAGGCAGAAGAAGGTATTTATAATTACCGTCATCATAACCAGTATCTTTACCAGCATAATATGAGAATTCCGATGCCCATGTTCTTCTCGGATGAAGGTTATGGTATGCTTTTTAACTGTTGCTGTCTGATGACATTTCAGGATGACTATAATGGTTCCTATCTCTTTTTTGATGCGGTTCCCTTTTTGGACTATTACTTCATAGCCGGTAAAAATCCGGATCTGGTAATAGACGGATTCCGTTATCTGACAGGAAAGGCAGCCATGCTTCCGAAATGGGGCTATGGGTATGTGCAGTCCAAAGAACAGTATTATACCGCAGAAGAGTTAAAGGAAGTCGTAAAAAAGTATAGAGAACTGGAAGTACCATTGGATTGTGTGGTGCAGGACTGGAATACCTGGGAGCCGGGAAACTGGGGCGAAAAAATATTAGATAAGAAGCGCTACGGTGATATCAAAGAACAATTGGCAGAGATTAAAAAAATGAATGCCCATGCAATGGTTTCTGTCTGGCCGAATATGAATACGGGAGGCAAAAATCATACGGAATTTTTCGAAGCAGATCATCTTTTGCAGGATTATTCTACTTACGATGCTTTTTCGGAAAAAGCACGTGAAATGTACTGGGAACAGGCGAAAAAGGAATTATTTGACGGTGGATTTGAGGCATGGTGGTGTGATTCGACTGAACCATTCAGCGGACCTGACTGGGGCGGAGAAGTAAAGAAAGAACCTTGGGAACGGTACTGCCTGGTAGGCGGAGAGCATAAGAAATATCTGGAACCGGAGAAAGCCAATGCCTATGCACTCATGCATGCAAAGGGAATCTATGAGAATCAACGGAAAGCAACAGAAGAAATCCGTGTGCTGAATCTGACCAGATCGGGATATGCTTCCGGACAAAAGTATGCGGCCGTGCTTTGGTCAGGAGATACGTATGCTTCTTATGATACGTTTAAAAAGCAGATCGTGGAAGGACTTAATATGGGATTGTCCGGTTATCCGTACTGGACACTTGACATTGGTGGCTTTTTTACAGTAGGAAGCAAGTGGCAGAACAGAGGCTGTGGATGCCATAAGGATGCGACACCGAAATGGTTCTGGCAGGGACAGTATAATAAAGGCGTAAAAGATAATGCTTATAAAGAGCTTTATGTGAGATGGTTGCAAATGGGTACTTTCTTACCGATGTTTCGTTCCCACGGAACGGATACACCAAGAGAAATCTGGAACTTTGGAGAACGAGGGACTCCATATTTTGACGTAATAGAGAAATTCATCAAACTAAGATACCGTCTCATGCCATATATTTATTCGCTGGCGGGTGCAGTACATCTGAAAAATGCTACAATCATGAGAAGTCTGTTATTTGATTTTATGGATGATAAAAGAGCAAGAAAAATCGACGATGAATTCCTGTTTGGGAAAAGCTTTCTTGTCTGTCCGGTGACCAATGCCATGTATTATGAGCCGGATAATAAAGAAATTCATGGAAAGAAAGAGAGAAGCTGCTATTTACCCCTTGGCGCATGCTGGTATGATTTCTGGAGCGGAGAGAAGTACGAAGGCGGACAGGAAATAACAGCAGATGCACCTTTGGAAAGCATTCCGGTCTTTGTAAAGGCAGGAGCCGTTATCCCGATGAAAACGGGGATGCAGTATGCGGGAGATCAAGAGAAAGCTCCTTTGGAAATTCATGTTTATCCGGGCGCAGATGGAGATTTTACCCTTTATGAAGATCAAGGCAATACCTATGAATACGAAAAGGGTGCCTATGCTGTGACCAAAATCTGCTGGACGGAGAATGAGCATAGCCTGGTCATCCGAAAAAGAGAAGGAAGCTATGCAGGAATGCCAGAAGTTCAAACCATAAAAATCTTCATAAAAAATGAATATGATACTGAAATTTGTTATCAGGGAGAAGAAATTACTGTTTCGATTCCCGATATTCCAGAGGACTGACGCCGGTCTGCTTCTTAAAGATGCGGCTAAAATACCCCTGTTCAGGATAGCCCACAACTTCACCGATCTGACGAATCGATAATTCGGAATGATGGGCAAGAAGCTGTTGGGCTTTTTGCATGCGGAGCGAGATCAAATATTTCGAAGGAGTGCAGTCATAATGCTGACAGAATATCTTAGTCAGGTAACTGGAGCTGTAATTCATGTTGTGAGCGATGAGGTTCAGATTGATATCCTGATTAAAATTCTGTATCAGATAATCTCTTAACAACTCTGCGATCTGGACAGGTGTCTTGGCGCAGGAAGCCTGGCAAAAGATATTTTCCAGTGTGTTCTGTTCCAACATATATTTTTCTTTCAGCCGAAGCAGTGTTTCTCTCAATATATTGCTATCGATCGGTTTTAGAAGATATTCACATACCTGGTTCTGAAGTGCGACACGGGCATATTCAAATTCAGAATAGCCGCTGGTAATGATTATGTCTATCGAAGGATAACGTGCATGTACTTTTTTGATCAGGGTAAGACCGTCCATGGCCGGCATACGGATATCCGTAATCAGGACATCGGCATTTAGTTTTTCTACTAATTCCAAAGCCTGTATACCAGTTGGTGCTGATCCGATCACTTCAAAACCGGTTCCGGAATTATTTATTTTTTTGCAGAGATTTTCTAATAGAAGAGCTTCGTCTTCGGCTACGATTACACTGTAATTCATCTTACTCCTATCTGCCGCTTTAGCGGTCCTCATAGTTTACTATTTTCGTACCTATTGAAACGATAGCATGACCGTCTGTGGTATTACCAAAATGAAAAATAGTATTTTCTTTACAATAAATTTTCCAGCGAATATATACGTTCAGAAGGCCCAGTCCGTCTATTTTTAATTCCGGTATTCCGGTATTAATATCCACATCATCTATCCGTTGCTGAATCAATGCAAGAGCTTCTTCTGAAAAACCATTACCTGAATCAACGATATCGATCTGCCAGTGTTCATCATAAAGTCTGCCGGTAATTTTAAGCGTCCATGGAGGAATGCAATCAGTACCGTATTTTATGGCGTTCTCGACCAGAGGCTGAATAATAAGCTTTGGTACCTTCATTGACAATAGGGCAGGTTCCATTTCCAAAATGCAGGTGAGGTTTGCCTGATAACGAACCTTCATACAATATAAGTACTTTTCTACATAATCCATTTCCTCTTCCAAGGTAACAAGGGAAGAAGAATTATCTGTGATATACCGCATGATCTGGGAGAGATTGCAGCATAAGTTTATGACATTTTGGCTTTCATCATTTTCGGCAAGTACAATGATGCAGGAGAGTGTGTTGTAGTAAAAATGAGGATTGATCTGAGTTTGTAATGCCAAGGAACGGGATTTCATTTCCTGCTGCTTGGTATTGATCAATTCATTCATGGAAAATTTTAGTTTTACACTCATCTTTTGAAATGCCTTAAAAAGTTCGGTCAATTCTTCATAAAAGGGATCATAATTATCTATCTGCTCTGTTCCTAAGGTTTCCAGTTCCATTCTTTGAATGATATGTTTCAAATGGCTGACGGGTTTGGTAATGTTCTTGGAAAGAAAGTAAGAGATAAATATGGATACCATTAAAAGTATCAGCACGATCAGACACAGGAATAGTAATAAATTGTTTACCGGTCTCAATATGATGGATTCTTTCTGAATAGTAATATAGGTCCAATTACTGTATTTGGAAGTATTGAAAACCAGATGCTCATGCTGACCTGTTTCAGGATTGGAAACCAGACTGTCTTTTCCGAGAGATGATAATAAATCGTAATAATAGGATAAAGTCTGCTTTTCCTGATCGGATATATCATATGGATACACCAGGCTGCCATTTTCATTAAATACATAAATGCTGGCAGAATCAGGCGTTTTTTTCTGGTAAGAAATAATTGGCTTAAAAATACTTTTACACCGCTTTACAGTTTCAATGGCACCGACTTTGCGGCCATATTGATTAGAGTAGGTCCGATATACCGAAAGAAACCAGTCCGAGGAGGAGGATGCAGTGGAATAAGTATTTGTATAATAGGGAATTCCGATATATTTTATGCCATTTAATCTTTTTACTTCGTTCATCCAATTCAGGGAATCCATATTTACTTTGGCGGTGTTGGTTACCATACCAACTTTTACCTCATTTCCAACCCAGTCATATAAATTGATCTGGTCAGCCTTGATATCGGAACCGTTGATCGTAACGAACAGATCTGCCAATTCAGGAAGCAGGCTGTCTGTCAGTTTCAAGTCATATGAGGAATCCAGTTTATCACTCATAAGGCTGCTGTAATTGATATTTGCAGAAGTAATGTCCAGATCATTAATGACGGCATCTACTTGATTTAAGATAGACTGATTCAGTGATTCCAGAGCATCCTTTTCATTTTCAATCAGGATATCTGATACATACCGATAGAAAAAAGTGGCGAAGAAAATCATTATTATGAAAGAAAGTAAAATGTGTGCCAGAAAAAATGTATGCTGAAGCTTTGGTTTCTTAGTGCGTTTTTTATAAAGTGTGTTAAATAAATGCATTATTTTTACTTTTATCATATTACTCCCGTTGCATATCACAAACTTGTTTGTGATACTGCTATAAATAAAAAGTTGGAAACTTGTTTTCCAACCTTACTCCCGTTGCATATCACAAACTTGTTTGTGATACTGTTGCAAATTGTTATTCATACTCACCGGAAAAGCATAATGTATAAAACAGAAAAACTATTTATTATGATTATATACATAAAAAACAATCAAAACAAGGATTGGTTTTATTAAAAAGGTAAATATGACAAAAATGGATGGAAAAGTACAAATAAAATGTAAAGGAAGTACAATGGTGGGAATAAGAAAGTCCATAGAAAAGAACAGGTCTGTTTGTTATTCTGTTTATATAAAATAGAGGGCAGTACATGGTGTATTGTCAAAAAACTATATTAGGAGGGTCTCTATGAAGAAGAAAATATTGGCATCATTGTTATGTGTAAGTACGGCAGCAGTTATGGTCGCAGGTTGTGGTAGTAAAGATACTGCGGCAACTGAGTCTGGCAAGGCAGCTACAGAAGAAGCTACAACAGCAGGAGAAACAGTAGGCGCAGATGCAACGGAAGAATTTGCTGGAGAAGAATTAAGCATTCTGGTATCAGCAGGCTGGATGGATAACCGTTATGATGCTACGATTGAAAGATTTGAAGATACTTATGGGGTAACAGTTGATCTTCAGACCATACCGGCAGATCAGTATTCGGATATTCTACAGTCAAAATTAGATACGGGAACATGTGCGGATGTATTTTGGATCCAGTCCAATCCATTTGCAATTGCTTCTACTATTGTAGATCCGGAAAAATATTGTATTGATTTTACGGGTGCATCGTGGAAGAACATTATGCCGGAATCCAGAAAAGCTTCGTGTGAGTATGATGGTAAATTATACGGTCTGCAGCTTTGGCATAATTCTCCGGAATATGTGCTTGTGTATAATAAAACTCTTTTCGGTGAGTTAGGATTGCAAGTACCGACTACTTATGAAGAATTAAAAACAGCATGTGCTGCAATTGCTGAAAAAGGTATTACCCCATGGTTCGTACCCGGTGCAGATGGATGGCAGCATCAACTGGCATTTTTCCAGATCGGCGGCGTATATGAAAAAAGCCAGCCGGGGCTATACGATGCTTTGAACGAAAACACTGCAACATTTGCAGGAAATGCGAAAATGTTGGAAGTTTTACAGCAGTTCAAAGAATTATCAGATCTTGGATATTTTGGAGAAGATTGGATCGGAACGGATTCTACGAATATGTCTAATGAATTTGGTGACAGAAAGTGTGCGATGGCAATGGCCAACTCAAGCTATATCAAACAGATTCAGGAAGATACCGGAACATCAGATCAATTTGGAATGTTTTTGATTCCATTGGGAGATAATGACACATTCCCCGCTAACCCTGCAGGTCCTACTATATTTGGATACAACGGAACAGAACACCCGGAACTGGTAAAAACATTCTTTGATTTCGTATGTACCACAGAGAGTTTGCAGGAGATTCTTGATCATTCACCGGCCTATACAAACATTGATGTCAAGGATGATGCAGTGATTCAGAAATGGTTACCGGAAGAGGAAGAATTTATGAGCGGTTTAGACACCGGTAAAATGGTAACACCGGTACTACAGACAGGAACCAAATATACAAATGATTACTGGATGGATTTTGGTGCTGATTTAATCTCTTATTGTCAGGGACAAATAGAAGCAAATGATGTTTTAAAAAATATGGATACGAATAGGGCAGAAGCTGCCAAAGTAGCGGGAGATAATGCTTGGAAATAGAACTATCTGATAAACAGGAGGCAGAACGTGAACAAAAAGAACATATATCCACTATGGTTTTTGGTGGTACCACTCATATTATATATTGTATTTTTCTTATTCCCGAGCGTTTTAGGCGTCATGTACTCTTTTACGGATTGGAGTGCAAGGAGCAGTGTGACCGGATTGCATTTTATAGGAATTCAGAATTACATAGATATCTTTACCTCTGATAAAGATTATGCTTTTGGAATCAGCCATACACTAATCTTCACAGTGATTTCAAATATTGTAAAATTAATTCCGGCACTATTTCTTGCAATTCTTTTACAGGAAGGAATAAAGGGAAAAGGGCTGTATCGTACAATATTTTATTTACCGTCTATTCTGCCTTTTGTAATTATCGGTCTGGTATTTAAATCTGTTTTGAACTATAATACAGGACTTTTGAACATGGCATTGGATGCTCTGCATCTGGGATTTTTGAAACAGAAATGGCTTTCCGACCTGCATGTGGTCTGGAAATCAATCTATGGTGTAGATGCATGGCGTGGAATTGGTTATGTAATGACTATCTTTCTGGCAGGTTTGAATGCAATCCCGAAGTCATATTACGAAGCAGCCGAAATTGACGGAGCAAATTTCTGGCACAAGCTTAGATTTGTGACATTACCGATGATGACCAGTTCCATTATGATCAATCTGGTATTTGGTCTTACCTATGGACTCAAAGTATTCGACATTGTATATGTATTAACAAACGGTGGTCCGGGACACGCTACAGAAGTACTGACGACTTATGCATTTCAACTATATTCGAATGGTCAATATGGAATGTCTACCGCCTTAAATGCCATCCTGCTTGTGATAACGGCGGTCATTGGTGTCATGGTAGTAAAGGTAATGAGCAGAAAGGAGATACAGCAGTAATGAAAAAGAAAATCTTTCAGAACTTAGGGAAACAGATCTTATGTATTTTCTTATGTATCATTGTCATAGCTCCATTTTATATGGTGCTGATCAATTCTTTTAAAACAAAAGCAGAAGCATCGCGCATGAGTCTGCTGCTTCCAACAAAGTGGATGTTCAGCAATTACACGGAAGTAATTGAAAAGGGTAAATTATTACAGGGATTTTTAAATAGTTTTCTTTATGCATCGGTCGCGACCTTTGTAGGTGTTATGCTTTGTGCAATGGCTGCGTTTGTATTGAGTAGAAGAAAATCCAGATTAACGGATTTTGTTTATTATTTTGTATTATGCGGCTTATTTTTCCCGGTGAACTATGTTACATTAGTGCGTGTGTTCCAGACAATGAATCTGACGAACACACGTATGGGAATTATCATAACGTTTACTAGTGCGATGATCCCCTTCTGTGTGTTCACCATTCGTAACTTTGTATTATCCGTACCGGTGGAGATGGATGAAGCGGCAGTAATCGATGGAGCAGGATCGATTTCTTTATTTTTTAAGATCATTGTACCCCTTTTAAAACCAACCTTAGTTACCTGCTTCATTTTACAATTTATGGGTGTGTGGAGTGATTTTTTAACGCCATTGTATTTATCCAGTAAAAGTAAATTATTTCCAATGACTATGGCGGTATATCAGTTCTTTGGGAAAAATACGAATTATTGGAATTATATATTTGCTGATATTATATTGACCTGTATTCCTGTGCTCGTGGTCTATCTTTTTGGGCAAAAATATATTGTGAGCGGTATGACGAGCGGTGCTGTTAAAGAGTAAAAGGAAGCTTGGAGTATGAAAAAATATACCTTAAATAGTAAAATAGGTGCTGTCAGATGGGGAGAAGCATACCCGATCGGAAACGGACATCTGGGTGCTATGATTTATGGAAATGTACCTGTCAATAGGATCGATCTATCACAAAATACCTTTTATAGCGGAGCGAAAGAAGAAAACTGTCAGGAAGGTGCTGCAGCAGCTTTTCAGAAAATGAGGGAAGAGGCGGAGCATGGGAACTATCAAAAAGTACATGAGGCAGCAGAAGATTTTATTGGAAAAAGAGGAAACTATGGAACCAATCTGCCAGTGGGAAGTCTGTATATTGTATATGGAACGGATCAACAGCATGTCAGATTAAAGGAACGTTCTTTATCCATATTGAATGGAACTGCAAGGCGGAATATTAAAATAGAAGAAACAGATACCTATATTGAAGAAAAAATATTTGCATCTAACAGGGATCATGTTTTGGCGTTTCAGATCGTAGGAACAAATTATTTCGATATTCAATTTCAATTAGCAGCAGAAGGCATTGTTAATTATCAAGGCTATGATACGCATGCACGGATACTGTTTGAATGTCATGCACATGAACTCTTACATTGTGAGAGGAGAACAGGAGTTACGCTTAATGGACAATGTATTCTGGTAAGTGATGGTGCAGTGGAAACGGATAGACAGAAGATTTCCATCGAGAATTGTAAACGGGTGTATGTTTTTGTAAATATGCAGACGGATTTTCTAAAATTGATGGGATGGGAAGACTGGTTCGAACAGATACCATTTTTTAAACAAGCAGTTAATAATCTGATAGAAACAGTAACAAAAGACAGAGAAAAGGTATTCCTTATAAATTACTGTGACAGGTTCATGGAAGCATTATATGAAAGGCATACACAAGATTTCCGTTTCTTTATGGAAAGAAGTACGCTGACTATTTCTGATACAGATAGAAAAGTTGGAGATGCAATTTCCTTCCTGTATCAGTATGGCAGGTATTTATTGCTTTCGTCTTCCAGGGAGGATTCTATTTTGCCGGCTCATCTGCAGGGCATCTGGAATGACAATGTTGCGTGCCGGATCGGATGGAGTTGTGATATGCATCTCGACATTAATACACAGATGAATTATTGGACGTCGGAAGTGACAAATCTATCAGAAACAACAAAACCTTTGTTTCAGTGGATTGAGCATGCACTATATCCGGCTGGAAAAGTAACCGCAGAGAAATGTTATGGACTTAAAGGCTGGGTCGGAGAAATCGTATCAAATGCATGGGGATATGCAATGCCTTACTGGGCATCCCCGATTGCCCCTTGTCCGACAGGCGGGGTATGGATTCTGACACACATGTGGGAGCATTACCTATATACAGAAAATAAAGTGTTTTTAGAGCAGCATGCATTTCCGTTGATAGAATCAGCAGTTCTGTTCTTTAAAGATTATATATTTGAGACAGGAGATGGAATCTCTTGCGGTCCGTCTGTCTCACCGGAGAATAGTTTTGAAGAAAACGGTAATTTATATCAGCTCAGCAATGGATGTACCTATGAATTAACATTGATACGGGAGCTGTTTCAAATTTATCTAATGGCCGTAAAAGAATTGGAAAAAGAAGAATCGAATATGATTCTTGAGATAAAAGATAAATGGAAACGCCTGCTTCCTTATCGGATTACGAAGGAGGGAACGATTGCAGAATATCATCATGATCTCAATATTCCTGACAAGCAGCACCGTCACACGAGCCATCTTCTTGGACTGTTTCCATTTTCGCAGATAACACCCCAAAAAAGTCCCAAACTATGCGAGGCAGTAGAAAAGACCATTCTGCAAAAGGTAACCCCGATAGAAAATTGGGAAGATACCGGTTGGGCAAGTTCCATGCTTATGCTTTATGAAGCAAGATTGGGGCATGGAAATCAGGCTTATGAACATATGAGACGCGTGATGGGGAAATTACTGGAGCCGAATGCTATGGTATATCATCCTCCAACCAGGGGTGCAGATGCTTTTGACCACGTATATGAGCTGGATGGCAACACAGGTCTTACCACATGTATTGCAGAGATGCTGCTGCAGAGTCATGATGGCATAATCAGAATACTTCCGGCATTGCCGGAAGCATGGAAAAACGGAGAGGTGAAGGGACTGCGTGCCAGAGGAAATATGGTAGTAGATCTGCAATGGAAGAATCATAAACTGCAGCGCCTGCAATGCGAATCCCCAATCGACAGGGAATGTACTTTCTTAATTGACGGGGAAGTACGAAAGACTAAGTTACAGGGTGGAGTGGCTTTTATAACTTATGGGATTCAAGTGTAAAAGCTAGTTTATGTTTTTGAGTTCGTCAATTTGCACAATCTAAGTTACTACAAAAATGATGCACAGAAATGATACAATGTATCATTTCGCGCATGAAAAACTCGGGTTTTCTGTGACCAACGCTTCCAAAAAACACCTCGCGGTATCTATGGCTGAACTGTAACTTGGATTCAGCACGCAGTAGCGGCTTTTCATATAGTTGCTCACGCAGTATTGACAGCAATCAGTCATGCCATAGCGATGTGATCTAGTCAAAGAGCAAGTAAGACCTAAGAAACAGGTATTACTTGCTTTTTTGATCGATAGGATTTAAGCAAATATTGTTTTTTTAACCTCTAGGGTTCAATTGCTAAAAGTTTATCATAGAGCTTGGCTTCGTTAATTTGCACATATAATTACCAGACAAAAATGGATGCAGAACATAGTTCGGTGAGCAACTGTATGAAGCCGCTGGTACTTAGAACATGTATTTTATGTTCTTATGTACCATTGCGTGCTGAGTTCAAGCGGAAGCGTGTTGCGAATGAACTATGTTCTGCATCCATTTCTCTAAACATAAATTGTGCAAATTAACGAACTCAAATAATAAACTTTTGACACTGTTCTCTTTTAGACGATAATTTCTATGTGTAAGAATTGGATAATCCATGTCATGCATAATGAGGATATGATACATTTGAATAGAATGAAAGCTTAAAATAGAAAGGAATAGAAGGGTGTGATTTTATGGTTCGTGTGATAAGAGTTAGAATGGATTATTTGGATAATCCGGTAGGAGTTACCTGTGTACCGCAGATTTCATGGGAGATTATCAGCAATATGAAAAATGTATTGCAGAAAACTTACCAGGTACAGGCGGCAAAAGATATTACATTTACAAAGATGGTGTTTGACAGCGGTGAAGTGAAAGGGGAAGAATCTGCCCATGTAAAACTGGAGGGCTTGAAGTTAGAATCCTTACAGAAATATTATCTGCGTGTTAAAATTTCCGTTAATCAGGGAGAAACAAGTGATTGGAGTGAACCTGGATTTTTTGTGACAGCGCTTGTTGAAAATGAGTGGAAAGCATCTTTTATTTCGGCAGAAACAGAAAAGGATGCAGATAACTCAAAAGGGACATATCTTAGAAAAGAGTTTGAAGTAAAAGGTAAAGTAGAGAAAGCATTCGTATGCACAACAGCCCTGGGATTATATAAATTCTATATCAATGGAGAAAAAATAGGAACAGATGAATTAACACCCGGCTGGACTTCTTACAATAAGCATTTACTGTATCAGACTTATGATATCACAGAATATTTACAGGAAGGCAGCAATGCTTGCGGTGCTATGCTTGGAGCCGGATGGTATAAAGGAAAAATGGGATTTGCCGGATTGCGTAATCATTATGGAAAACAGACTGCTTTTCTTTGCCAGATGCATATTACATATGAAGATGGTACGACAAGCGAAGTTATTTCAGATGATACCTGGAAAGGAATGGATGCACCGGTACTATTTTCAGAAATTTACGCAGGAGAAACATATGATGCGAATTGCGAAATAGCCGGATGGAATAAGCCAGGACTACCGGCTGCTGATTGGAGAAGGATTAATGAAGTAGTCTTTGATAAATCAGTTTTAGAAGCACAGGGCGGATGTAAAGTCTCAGAAATAGAAGAAATCCAGGGGAAACGTATTTTTAGAACGCCAAAAGGAGATATGGTCATTGATTTTGGACAGAATCTTACAGGATGGGTACATTTTAAAGTACAAGGAAAAGCAGGAGATATAGTAGCGTTAAAATGTTTTGAAGTTCTGGATGCGGAAGGAAATGTGTATTTAGATAATCTGCGTACGGCAGAGCAAAGGATACTCTATACGCTTGGGAGTGACAAGGAAGAAAAATATCATCCCAATTTTACATTTCAGGGCTTTCAGTTCGTTAAGGTCGTGCAATATCCAGGGACGCCTAAGCTCGAAGATTTTTCGGCTTTTGCCGTGCATTCGGATATGGGACAGACCGGATTTTTTGAGTGTTCCAATCAGGAACTGAATCAGCTTCAACACAATATATTATGGGGCTTAAAAGGTAATTTCGTAGATATTCCAACAGATTGTCCGCAGAGAGATGAGCGTCTCGGCTGGACCGGAGATGCGCAGATCTTCTGCCGGACAGCGAGCTTCTTGATGAATACTTACAATTTTATGAGAAAATGGTTGAAAGACGTAGCAGCAGACCAAACACCGGAAGGCGGTGTGCCGCATGTAGTACCGGATATATTATCAGGAAATACAGAAGATGATTGGTTAATGTCGCAGGGAAGTCACTCCGCAGCGGCTTGGGCAGATGTTGCTGTCATTAATCCATGGACGGTATATCAGACGTTTGGCGATAAAAAGATATTAGAAGAGCAATATGCAAGCATGAAGGGGTGGATTGACTTTATGCGAACGCATGCCGAGGATTATATATGGAATTACAAACTGCAATTCGGTGATTGGGTTGCATTGGATGCCGAAGAAGGAAGCTATTTTGGAGCAACACCGAATGATCTGACCTGTACCGCATATTTTGCATATTCGACGGGACTTTTTGTGAAAATCGCAAAAGTGCTGAATCGAATAGAAGATTATGAATATTATAGTAATTTGTACTGTAAGATCGTGGATAAATTTCAAAGCACATTTTTTGATACAGAAGGTAATATGACTGCACAGACGCAGACAGCTCATATCGTGGCACTTTATTTCAGATTAGTTCCGGAAAAGTATAGAGAAAAAATTATACAGAACTTGGTAAAATTACTGGAAAAGGAAAATGGACATCTGGTAACGGGCTTTGTGGGTACTCCGTATTTCTGTCATGCATTGAGTGAAAACGGCTGCATGAAGGAAGCTTATGAATTGCTTATGAAGGACGATTTTCCATCTTGGCTCTATCAGGTAAAAAAGGGAGCAACAACAGTATGGGAACATTGGGATGGTCTGAAACCGGATGGAACGATGTGGAGCCCGGATATGAATTCCTTTAACCATTATGCATACGGCGCAATTGGAGAATGGCTGTATCGTGTAGTGGCAGGCATTGAAATAGATGAAGATATGCCCGGATATAAACACACCATCATACAACCGCATGTGGGCGGCAATTTAACATATGTAAAAGGAGAATACGATTCTGTCTATGGAGCAGTCAAAACGCATTGGCAGGCTGCGGGCAGAGAAGTGATTCTGGAAGTAGAGATACCGGCAAATACCACAGCTACCATCAAATTAGAACAGGCAAAGAAAGTAACTGCAATGGAGGAATTGCAATTTGAGCTGATAGAAGATGTTTGGACTGCAAAAACAGGATCAGGTCATTATGTAATTCAATATGAGATGTAACCTTGCGGTACTCATACTGAACTTTAACATAAGACTCAATTGTTCATGAAGGAGTACTGGATTTTCTATGTCAGGGATAGAAAATGCATGTTAGTATCATAGTAACATAACAACGTTGTTATGTATGGTAACGATTCACTGTATAACAAAAGGGAGGATACAAAATGAAATTTAAAAAGGTATGTGCACTTACTTTAGCCACTGTAATGGCAGCCGGGAGCCTGGCAGGCTGCGGTAATTCAGCCGGCGATAGTACATCTGGTACCGCTGAATCACAGGAAGCAGGTTCTGAGGCAGAAGCATCAGAAGCCACAGGAGAAAAACCATATGAAGGAGTAACACTTAGTGTTTTAATTGATTCCGATATCACAGCAGCAGGTTTGGAAGCAGTAATGGAGGCGGCAAAAGAAAAATTGGGAATGAGCTTTGAACTGGAAACAAGAGTTGGTGGAAGCGATGGTGATAATATTGTCAAAACGCGTTTGGCCTCAGGCGATATGTCTGATATTTGTGTTTACAATTCGGGTTCTTTATTAGCTGCATTGAATCCAGCAGAGTATTTCATTGATATCTCAGGAGAAAAATTTGTTTCACGCCTGGATGATACTTATAAGGAGACAGTGACCATCGATGGAGCAACCTATGGAGTTCCGTTCTCTTCTTCGCAGGCAGGAGCAATTCTCTATTCAAAACCGATTTATGAAGAGCTGGGGCTTACAGTACCTAAGACCTGGGATGAATTTTTAGCAAACTGTGATGCTATCAAGGCAGCAGGTAAGACAGCCGTTATTGGTACTTTTGCGGATAGTTGGACTTCACAGGTCATGTATCTAGGAGATAATTATAATGTGATTTCCGCAAATCCTGATTTTGCAAAAGAGTTTGAAGCAGGAACAGCCAAATATGCAAGTACACCAGCGGGAATAAAAAGTTTCCAGAAATTAGCAGATGTAAAAAAGTATTACAATGAAGATTATCTGGCTGCTACGTATGATGACGGATGTGATATGATGGCAAATGCAGAAGGCGCACACTGGGTCATGCTGACACAGGCATTATCCAATATCTATGAATTATATGGAGATCAAGTGAATGATATCGGTGTATTTGCAATTCCGGGAGATGTTCCGGAGGATAATGGCTTAACTGTCTGGATGCCGGGTTCCCTTTATGGAAATAAGAATTCCGAAAACGTAGATGCAGTAAAAGCGTTCATGGAATTTTATGTAAGTAATGAAGCATTAGATATTTATTCTTCTGTAGTATTACCGGATGGACCGTTTTGTATCAAAGGATATCAACTTCCGGATAATGCATATGAAGGAGTTGCAACTGATATGCAAGCCTATTTTGATGCTGGAAAAACAATCACAGCACTTGAATTTATGACAGCTGTAAAGGGTTCCAACTGTGCTTCTATTTGTGTTGAAGTTGGTTCGGGACAGACAACCGCGGAAGAAGCAGCAGCGGCATACGATGAAGATTGTAAGAAACAGGCAGTACAACTTGGATTGAATTGGGATTAGGCATAGTTACACATATGTGACTCATGGTTAGCCGTCCAATTAGTTTGGACGGCTAATCTTATAAAGACATGGAGGTTTAAGATGATATGAATAATAAGAAAATCTATTCGATGTGGTTTTTGGTACCATCATTGGTAATCTTTAGTATCTTCTTCCTGATTCCGTTAGTGACTTCACTTTTTTATAGTATGACGGTATGGGATTTTAAGACATATACATTTGTGGGACTGGATAACTTTAAGATGTTCTTTTCGGAACGCTCCTTAAATATTGGTATCAAAAACACATTGATTTATGCATTTTTAACAAGCAGTATGAAGGTAATCATTGCATTTTTCTTAGCAGTTTTTTTAACAAGCAAGATTCGGACAAAGAATTTATTGCGTTCTATCGTGTTTTTTCCGAATCTAGTCAGTACGATTGCAGTAGGCATTACATTTGCAGCATTGATGCATCCGACCAAAGGACTGTTCAATCTTGTGCTGCATACATTGGGATTTGAAAAAGTTGATTGGTTGGGAAATACAAGTATTGCACTTTTTAGTGTCATCTTTACAGATATATGGAAGGGTGTCGGTGTCGCAACGGTTATTTATATAGCTGGAATACAGTCGATCGACAAGACATATTATGAAGCGGCATCTATTGATGGTGCCAACGGATGGAGACAGTTAAGAGATGTTACAGTTCCGCTGGTGAAGCCGGCTATGACTTCCGTTATTATACTATCGTTGATTGGCGGTCTTCGCTCCTTTGATTTGATCTGGGCCATGACAGGAGGGGGACCTGGATTTGCGACTGATGTGGTGGCATCTGTTGTATACAAGCAATATGCAGCCGGTTATTATGGACTTTCCACAGCCGGAAATGTTATTATGTTTCTATTGATTGCAGTAATAGCCTTCCCATTGCAAAAATTCTTATTAAGCAGGGAGGAGCACTGATATGAAAAAACAAAAAAGACTACGTATTCTTGGTGATATATTAGGTATTTTGTCTGCATTTATCATCTTTATCATTCCCTTTTTATTTATGCTGGTAAATTCTCTGAAGGGAAGAAGAGAGGCAAATCTGTTACAGATTTCAATACCGGAAATGTTTCAATGGGAAAACTATAAGGAAGTACTAACGACCAACAATTATATTGTATTGTTGGCTTTCAAGAACAGCTTACTTATTACACTTGGCTCAGTGGTACTATTGATTGTTACCGGGGGAATGGCCGGATATGTAATGCAGAGAAGAAAAGGAAAGGAAATGGGCATTATAAATGCGTTAATAATGGCAGGATTGATGGTACCGCCCGCAATCTTACCAACCATTTCCATGATGCAGACGCTTCATGTATATAAAACACTATTTGGTATGATAATGATAGAGGTTGCACTGCAGACGCCATTTACGATCATGCTGTACCGCGGTTTTATGAGCTCTATTCCAATTGAACTGGAGGAAGCAGGTTTCATTGACGGATGCAGCAGATCCGAATTGTATCTAAAGATCGTATTTCCACTGTTAAAACCGGTAACTTCTACAGTTATTATTTTAAATGCGGTTAATATATTTAATGATTTTACGAATCCGTTATACTTTTTACCGGGAACCCAGAATTCTACAGTGCAATTGACCTTATATAATTTCATGGGAAAATTCTCAAGTTCCTACAATTTATTATTTGCTGATGTTATTGTGATTACAATTCCAATGCTGATTCTTTTTATCATTTTTAACCGGAAAATCGTGGAGGGAATGGTAGCGGGAGCAGTGAAAGGCTAAAGCGTGAGAAGACGGCTGAAAAAGTCCTTCTCAGTTTGCTGAATGAATCAAGGTGTATCTATACAAAAATAAAGGAGGGACAAGGATGCGGTTTCAGACAAAAATGATTGCAATGTATGCGGTGTTCATGTTTATCGTAGCACTTGTCCTTGGCCTTTTTTATCATGAGTATACAATACGCCAGTATGAAAAAGCAGAAGAAAAGAGTATGGAAGCTTTTGCGGAGCAGATGGTAAATCAGGCAGATGGTGTCCTGACTCCAATGGAATTGGCAGCAAATTATATCCTTTCCGACACAAATGTCAGAGAAGGGATTACCATGTTAGCCAAAAAGACAAATGGGTTACGAGACGAAGGGTATAAGAATGATGCAAGGACGGATATCCGTTTAGGGATCAACACGGATTATATCGTACGCCACTTTTACCGGACCATTTTTTTTAATCAATTAGGAGAAGTAGAGAATAGTATCAACAATAAGGCAAGAAAATGTAAAAACACAGTAGATCTTAATGCTATGCCTTGGCTGTCAGAGGCAGACGAAGCAAAGGGTAAGTCAGTACTTATTAATGCACACGAAGACACTTGGGGATTAGGGGATAATCCACAAGTTTTTTCACTATTGAAGGCGATTCAAGGAAAAAACATGGGCTATATCGAAGTACAAAAGAGAATCGCAGACCTAAAAGAGGAAATACAGATTCCAAGAGAAGGCCTGGATTATATGATTTTTATCAATGGGGATGAACTGCTCTATTCCAGTAATAAAAGGATGGGAACTGATTATGCAGAAATTGTGTATGATTTCAATAAAGAGGTAAATCCTTATCATAGGAAAGACGGAGAAGAACTTATCGTAAAAGCACAATCAGAGAAATTTCCGGTCACGATTCTTTTAATTGAAGATATGGAAAGCGTAAATCAGAGAAATGCATACATGGTATCTATGACTTTTCTGATTGCTTTTGTATTTTTCTGTATCTCTATGATATTTGTTATTTTATTATCAGGATTTCTGACCAAGCCGATCAGGGAACTTCGAACGGTCATGGAACATACAAAATTTGAAAATATCGGAGAAGAGATTCCGGTGAATACGACAAATAATGAAATAGAAGCATTGAACTTATCCTATCAAAATGTATTAGAGCGCTTGCGGGCATCCATAGTAAAAGAAAAGCGCTTGTCAATGTTACAGTTACAGGCACAATTTGATACCCTGCAATCACAGGTAAATCCACATTTTCTTTATAATGTTCTGAATGTAATTGCAAGCCGGGGAATGACGGATGGAGATGAAACAATATGTGAGATGTGCGGAAGCTTAGCGTCCATGCTTCGTTATTCTACGAGCAGTGTGGAGCGTTATGCCACGGTGCAGGATGAATTAAATTATCTGGAACAATATTTTTATCTGTTAAAAGCACGGTATGATTATAAATTTTCCTATTCGGTCACGGTGGATGAAAAGCTTTACAAACAGATATTGCCGAAAATGGTGTTGCAGCAAATTGTTGAAAATTGTGTCAATCACGGATTTCAAAATAGTACTGAGCATATGCATGTTGCAATAACAGGGTGGAGTGATGCTAACGCCTGGTATATTAAAGTACATGATAATGGACAGGGGTTTGACGAGGAAATAGTCCAAAAACTTAGGAAAAAATTTGATAGGACAAAGCACATCCTGTTAAAAGAAAGAAATAATATGGAATTGGAAATTGGAGGAATGGGACTGGTAAATACTTATGCCAGACTTCTATTGATTTATAATGATCATCTTACCTTTTGCATAAAAAACAGTGGAGAAGGGGCGGATGTAATCATAGGTGCTGCGTTGCGCGGGGAGGGATAGTTAATGTTCAAAGTCATGGTGATTGATGATGAGCCGGTGGCATTACAACATATTTGTTCTATTATCAAAATGAAATGTCCCGATTACGAATTGATTTCAACAGCAGAAAATGGACAAGAAGCAATTGAAAAAATTAAGATTATGCAGCCGGATGTAGTGATTAGTGATGTGAAAATGCCGCTTATGAATGGGATCGATCTGGTAAAGGTAATAAAGGAAAAATATCCGGAGATATTTACCATTATTGTAAGTGGGTATCAGGATTTTGAATATGCAAAAGGTGCGATTCAATCTGGTGTATTTGATTATATTTTAAAACCTGTCTTACCGTCCAACTTACAAAGCGTTTTAGAAAAACTGGCAGTTAAAATTGAAAAAAATTTTTATAGGGAACGTAATAAAATATTGCATCAGGTTTTTACCGGACAGGAAGTAATGAATCATAATCTGGAGAAATACTTTACTTTTGAAAAGTACTATGCTGTAGTGATTCGGAAGAATGGATTACCAAGGAGATTTTTTCAGGGAAATAACGTGGAGATCTATTCAGAAATGAATGAGATGATAACCATATTTGGACGGGATGAAATGGAAGAGATGTATATGATTCCCCAGGAAATTTTATTTGGTGATAAAATTGAATATTTTATAGAAAGAATGATCCCCAAAAAGAAGGATGGGATACAATATCTGACAGTTGTCTACAGCAAAGATAGTTTTGCAGTTGCGCACATACAGGAAAAAGTGAAAATGCTTTATCGCGTTCTGGATACGTCTGCTGTGGTAGGTCTGAATCAGATACTGGAAGTAAATGCGAACAAAAATAACAATGATGCAAAATTGAACCACGCTTCTATTAAAGAACTACTTTCTAAAGTAGATTATTTGTTGAAAGAAAATCAAAATGATAAAGTAAAAAAAGAATTGAAGCGTCTTTATAAAAGCTGGAGTGAAGAACAAAAACCACAATTGTGGATGGAGAGCATGTCCAGACAGATCCTTTATTTGTTCCGTAATTATAAAAAGGATGCCAAAGCGGAAATCGAAAACGAATATATGATAGAAGATGCTTTTTTTTATGCAACGAATATAGATGAATTAGTAGATATGTTACTGGAAGTTATGTTTCAGGATCTGGATGAATGTGAAACATGCAGGAAGGTGGACACACCACAATTTTTTAGTGTAATCAAACAGTATATAAATGTACACCTGGCAGAACAAATCTCGTTGCAAAGTGTGTGCCATGAATTTGGAGTATCACAGACTTATCTGAGCAAGCTTTTCCGAAAATATGAAAATCAATCTTTTAATCGTTATCTGACCGCAGAAAGAATGAAGAAAGCAACAGCACTGATGAAGGATGATCCACAGATATTTGTGAAAGATGTTGCGATGATGGTAGGATACAGTGATCAGTTCTACTTTAGCCGAATCTTCCGTTCTTACATGGGGAAATGCCCATCGGATTATCTGGAAAAATTATAAATGATTTTCTAAGCGGTATTGTTTTGGAGTTAAAGCAAAGCGTTCCTTGAAGAGGCGGTGAAAATAACTGGTATTGTCATAACCAACGATTGCAATAATATCTTCCACAGCAAGTGTCGTTGTTGTCAGCAGATAAGCAGATTGATTCAGCCGTTTTGCCTGCAGTAAACTCTTGAAATTATAACCGGAGTGCTTTTTTACCAGCTTGCTGACATAATAGGAAGGCTGCCCCAGTATAAGAGACAATTCTTCGAGAGAAGCAGTCTTATAATGTTCTTCAATATACTGGAATGTAGTAAAAACTATATTCTGTTCGTATTGTCTGGGATCATTCTGATTAATCTTGTCTGTATGATTGAACAAGTGAAGCATTAACAGTTCCATCGTAGTCTGGATGATGTTTCGCTTGTTTGATTGTTTGTTCAGCAGTGTCCAAATCATATTTTCGACCAGATTTTGAATCGGAAGTATCTCTTTTACCGGAAAATGAAGATAATCTACCATACTTTTCTCCTGTTTCAGGGAAGCAATGATAAAATCACGTAATATATTTTCTTCAGAGGCCATCGCAAAGGTACGGTCAAAAAATTCGGGCAGTACAATAAAGTTAACAGCAATGTCATTTTTGCCTGCAGGAAGGATCTCTTGTGTGACATTCTGATTGAGAAATAAAAGTTCTCCGGTTTCCAATACTACCTTTTTCGTATCATTAATGATATGGGTGGTGGAACCGCTGCACATATAGATGATCTCTACATAATTATGCTTGTGCTTAGGGAAATGCACAAAACGGGTATGCGGACGGATATCAATGACCTTTCCGCTTGCCAGCATAAGGCGGCTGTCAATCACGAACTCGTTCGTCGTCGTATATAAATTTTTTTGCACATCATTATTTCCATCCAATATCTGCTTCTCTTCTGCGGTAATTACCTCTAATAGTCCTAATAATTCTTGATTCATCTCTGCAAATTCCTCGTTTTTCTAACAATACGTGGTACATGGGTATGAAATCATTCGGACACGCTCTCGCTCCGATAAAAATCGCAGCGGTACTAATACGTCAGAATCGCTTCGCTCTCTGACGCATAAGACCGGCGTTTTTATAGGGTCCTTCATTGATTTTCATACCTATGCACCACTACGTATAATATCTTTGTCCTAGTGTCAATCAGGTAATAGTTCTATCGTACCATGTTGAACCAAGTAAGGTTGCTTACAAGAACTTCCGATTTCATCATGGAAATCACTTTCCAGAACCTGATGCGGTAGCCAAAGCCATTCAGAAAGCTGCCCGGAGTTCCTCTGTTTACCCAAGACGGTAAATGACTCTGTAAATCAGGTGCTCTCTATATCAATGACCTCAATCAAGGCATCAGAAGCTCAAATCAAAGAGTCCGATAAAACAATCGCTGTCCGGAGAACTTGGCTTCGTCAATTTGCACATATACTTACCAAACAAAAATGGATCTGCATCCATTTTCTTTAAACATAAATTGTGCAAATTGGCGAATTCACTGATTGGCTATTTTTATATAGTATAACATTTTAGTTAAGTATGTGCAAATAAGGACGGTAAAATTCGCAAATAGCGTCCTAAAAATTCTGAATGGAATGCGATACAATTAGTATGACAGTAAAGCTCATATAAAGATAGACGGGAAGGGATAATTATGGGAAGATACTTTTTGGCAGTGGATATTGGGGCATCCAGCGGAAGACATATCTTAGGAAGTATAGAGGATGGTAAAATCGTATTAGAAGAGGTTTACCGTTTTGAGAACGGAATGGTAAAAAAGGACGGTCATTTCTGCTGGGATACGGTACATTTATTTCATGAGATCAAAGAGGGAATGAAGGTCTGTAAGGGAAAAAATAAAATTCCGGAAAGCATGGCAATTGACACCTGGGCAGTAGATTACGTGCTGTTGGACAAAAATGACAAGGTATTAGGAAATACCTATGGATATCGTGATTCCAGAACAAAAGGGATAGATGAAGAGGTATACAAAATTATAAGCAAGGAAGAGCTTTATCAAAGAACCGGTATTCAGAAACTGATTTTTAATACCATCTATCAGCTGATGGCTTTGAAAAAACAGGAACCAAAGATAATGGAAGAGGCAGAATCATTACTTTTTATTCCGGATTATTTTCATTTTCTGCTTACTGGAAATAAGCTATGTGAATATACAAATGCAACGACCGGGCAATTGGTGAGTCCCATAACTAAAAATTGGGATTACGAATTGATTGAAAAATTAGGATATAAGAAATCAATGTTTCAGGAAATCAATCAGCCGGGAACACTTGCAGGGCGACTGACGCCGCAAATAGAGGAAGAAGTCGGATTTTGCTGTGATGTGATTCTTCCGGCAACACATGATACGGGATCAGCAGTCATGGCCGTGCCGACCTTGCAGGAAGCATGCATGTATATCAGCTCAGGAACATGGTCGTTGATGGGAATTGAGATTAAAAAGGCAATTTGCAGTATAGCTAGCATGGAGAAGAACTTTACCAGTGAAGGAGGCTATGAATATAGATTCCGTTATCTGAAGAACATTATGGGACTTTGGATGATTCAGTCGGTAAGGCATGAGTTTAATGATAAATATTCTTTTGCCCAGCTTTGTACCATGGCAGAGCTAGAAAAAACATTTCCATCCCGTGTGGATGTCAATGATGATTGTTTCTTAGCACCTGAAAATATGACAGAAGAAATCAGAACATATTGTATGAAGACTGGTCAGACAGTGCCGGCTACAGTAGGCCAGATTGCTGCTGTTATCTATCAGAGCCTGGCAGAAAGCTATGCAGATACTGCGCAGGAGATAGAGATGCTAACCGGAAAGAAATTTGATTGTATACACGTGATTGGCGGAGGTTCTAATGCGGCTTACCTAAATCAGTTAACAGCAGCAAAAACAGGAAAGACCGTTTATGCCGGGCCAGGTGAGGCGACTGCAATTGGTAACTTGATGGCACAGATGATCAAAGCGGGAGAACTCGGAGGACTGCAGGAAGCTAGAAAATGTGTATATGAATCTTTTGAGGTAAAGGAATATAATGGTTAAATTTGAAGGGAGAAATAAAATGACGACAAAACAAAGATATGAATCAGCAAAGGAAATCTATCGGGCGATTGGTGTGGATACAGAATCCGCAATTTCTGAATTAGAAAATATTTCTATATCGATGCATTGCTGGCAGGGAGATGATGTGACGGGCTTTGATCATGAGGGAGAACTGAGCGGAGGAATCCAGGCGACAGGCAATTATCCGGGAAAAGCACGTACGCCGGAAGAACTTATGGCAGATATGGATCAGGCGTTAAGTCTGATTCCGGGAAAACATAAAATCAATCTGCACGCTTGCTACGCTATTTTTGAAGAGGGTGAATTTGTTGACAGAGATAAACTGGAGCCGAAGCACTTTGAAAAATGGGTCGTATTTGCAAAGGAAAGAGGCTTAGGGTTAGACTTTAATCCGACTATTTTTTCACATCCGATGATGAAAGACGGTCTATCCTTATCAAGTCCGGATGAAAAAATAAGAAATTTTTGGATTGCACACTGCAAGGCGTGTATCCGGATATCGGAATATTTTGCGAATGAGACAGGGATGCCATGCGCTATGAATATCTGGATTCCGGATGGGTATAAAGACATTCCGGCAGACCGCCTTGGTCCAAGAGCAAGATTTAAAGATTCCTTAGACCAGATTTTGACCATGGATTATGACAAAGATAAAGTTCTTGTATGCCTGGAGTCCAAAGTATTTGGAATCGGGCTGGAGTCTTATACGGTGGGTTCATCGGAATTCACGGTTAATTATGCGGCCAGAAATGGAATCATCAGTTTGATGGATAACGGACATTATCATCCGACAGAGGTGGTATCAGATAAAATCTCCTCCATGCTGTTATTTGCAGATAAAATCGCACTTCACGTAACAAGACCAGTAAGATGGGACAGTGATCACGTTGTATTGTTTGACGATGAGACAAAAGAAATTGCAAAAGAAATTGTACGTAATGATGCGATTGACAGGGTGTTACTGGGCTTGGACTATTTTGATGCAAGCATTAACCGCATCAGTGCATGGGTAGTTGGTATGAGAAATATGCAAAAAGCATTTTTATATGCACTGCTTTCTCCGAATAAGAAATTAAAAGAATTGCAGGATACCAATCAATTGACAGAAGCCATGATGCTGCAGGAGGAAGTGAAGACATACCCATTCGGGGATGTATGGAATTATTTTTGTGAAATGCAGGGAGTCCCTGTAAGGGAAGAATGGTTTCAGGACGTACAGCAATATGAAAAAGACGTATTGCTGAAAAGAGTATAAAAGTATGTGATATAGCAAATAGAGAAAGTAAATTTAGAGAGATATTAAAAGAACGTGGTATGGAAAGCCACGTTTTTTTAATCTACGCTAGCAACTGTATGAACGCTGCTACAGCTTGCTGAATCCAAGCGGAAGTGTGTATCAATTTTGTCTTAGCATTAATGGTGCAAATTGATGAAGCCAATTACAAATAATAAATTAAAAATATTTTCGATATTCCGTGGGTGTCATGTGCATCGTACGTTCAAAACTACGGCTGAAAGTTAATGTGTTTTTAAAACCTACACTGGTTGCAATTGCGTTGATGGAGAGCTTGGAATAGGTAAGGAGCTCTTTGGATTTGTTAATGCGATATTCGTTGATATATTGATGTATCGTAGAACCGGTATGTTCTTTGAAAAGTTTGCAGAAATAGTATTTTGAAAAGCTGACCTCGTTACAAATGGTATCAATATCTAAACTATTTTTATAATTCTTTTCAATATATTTAAGGGTCATGTTGACGACGGTTTCCTGTACTGGCGTTATATTTTTTGCTTTTAATATATTGTCGGAGATGGTGTACAGTTCGTAGAGAATGGTATGGATCAATAAACTTGCTTTCAGGTTATTCTGCACGTTTTTCAGAAGATCCAGTGTGAAAATTTCGAGAAACAGACTTAAAAGTCTGCTTAATTGATTGGTAGCAAAGAGGCAGGAACTGGTCCGGATGGAATTATAATACAATTTTGCATGTGTTCCTCCGATGATGATGTAAAAAAAATTCCAATCCTTGCTTACTTTTGTAAAAGTGAGCGGCGTATTGCAGGCAGAAACAACAATATGATCAGGATGCACATATTGCGTTTTTTGTGATTTAGTAAAACGCATCACGCCGGATACAGAATAGAGTAAAAGATAATCAGAGTAATTATTATGATTGCCGAGAACAAATTTGCGCTCGGAACAATAACCGCATTCTTTTACATAAAAAGGCAGGCTTTCTATCTGAGGAGTTATTATATTAGACTTTTTTCTGAATTCATCCGGCAAAATTATTTTGGGCAATATCACAACAAAACCTCCTGTGCAATCGAACTAAATATAGAAAAAATCAGGAAAAAACAGGTAATCAGGAATAAAAATGGAAACAATTATATAAATACACTAATTTAGTATAACAGATGTCAAAAATAATATCAAATATGCTTAAATTAGCAAGAAACGATATTGAAAAAACAATATTTGATATTGCCAGGAGGACCAAGTTGAGTATAGTGGAACTATAACTACGGAGGACGTAAGAAAATTGCAAGGAAGGAAAGAGGGTAAAATGTTATGGGTGATTATATCTTAGAGTTAAAAGATGTAGTTAAAACCTTTGGAGGAGTTACCGCATTAAATGGTGTTCACTTTCAATTGAAAAAGGGCGAAATACATGCACTTATGGGGGAAAACGGTGCCGGTAAGTCAACATTTATTAAAGTAATCACAGGAGTACATCAGCCGGATAGCGGTGTCATGCTTTTAGAGGGTGAACAGATTACTTTAAAAAGTACGGCCGATTCAGCAAAACTAGGTATTGCAGCAATCTATCAGCATGTAACGGCATTTCCGGATCTGTCGGTCACAGAAAATATTTTCATGGGACAGGAGATAAAGAATAAAGGCGGTCTTTATAACTGGAAAATGATGTATCAAAGAGCAAAGGAGCTCATTGAACCACTCAGTAAGGAAATCGATGTGAGAAAGCCGATGGGTACATTAAGTGTTGCGCAGCAGCAATTGGTTGAAATTGCAAAAGCACTTTCCAAGGATGCCAGAATTCTGATCATGGATGAGCCGACCGCATCTTTGACAAGAACAGAATGTGAAGAATTATATCAGATAGCAGAGAGACTGAGGGGCGAAGGCGTGTCCATTATATTTATCACTCATAAGTTTGAGGATATGTATCGTCTGGCATCAAGAGTTACGGTCTTCCGTGATTCACAATATATAGGCTGCTGGGATGTAGATAAGATTTCCAATCAAAAACTCATCGCAGAAATGGTCGGACGGGAAATCAGTCAGATGTATCCAAAGAAAACAGCCAAGATTGGAAATGTTGCATTGCATGTGAAGAACATTTCAAAAGAAGGCTATTTTAAAAATGTCTCTTTTGATGTCAGGAAAGGCGAGATCATGGCACTTACTGGCCTGGTAGGCGCGGGCCGTACAGAGGTCTGCCAGAGTATTTTTGGGATCATGGCACCTGACAGCGGAAGCATTTCACTGGAAGAAAGGGAGCTTAAGATTAAAACGCCAATCGATGCATTAAAATATGGGATCGGTTTACTGCCGGAAGACCGCCAGATACAGGGGCTTATTAACGAGCTGCCTATTTTTCAAAATGTGTCTTCGGCAGTTATGACCAGATTTGCAAAAGGAAAAATGCTGGATGAAAATGCGGAAATGGATAATGCAATTGGGCTATGCCGAAAGATTCAATTAAAGGCGAAGGATATCAGCGCACCGCCATCTTCACTTTCAGGAGGCAATCAGCAGAAGGTGGTTTTTGCAAAGTTACTTTCCTGTGATCTGAAAGTTCTGATATTGGATGAACCGACCAAAGGTATTGATGTCGGAGCAAAATACTCTATTTATGAAATCATGAATGAATTAGCTGCCAATGGATATGCGATTATCATGGTCTCGTCGGAAATGCCGGAAGTACTTGGAATGGCAGACAGAATCGTAGTTATGAAATCAGGACGTGTAACAGGAAATTTTGATGTGGCAGGTACGACACAGGAAATGATTTTAGAAGCTTCTTTAAAGCAAAAGGAGGCATAGGCATGAAAGAGCAAAAACAAACAATGATAAAAAGGATTTTGGGAGCAAGAAATACAGGATTGTTAATCGGATTTATTGTTCTTTTGCTGGTAGCGGCAGTCATCACGCCGTCCATGTATTCCCTGAATTCCGTGATGAATATGCTTCAGAACAATGCGGTTTATGCACTGTTAGCGGTTGGAATGATGTTGGTATTGATTTCAGGCGGGATTGACCTTTCAGTAGCATCTACGCTTAGTCTGTCAGGCGTCATCTGCTCATCATTAATGAGCAGTCATACGAATATACCTGCATTTGTCTGGGTATTGCTAGGCATTGGAATCGGTATGATATGCGGTGCTTTTAATGGTTTTATTGTTGGTTATTTCAGAATGGTTCCAATGATCGCGACTCTGGGTACCATGTATATTTACAGAGGAATCGCATTTCTGGCTTCGGGCGGTAACTGGTGGTTCCCGCATCAATTTACGGAAGGGTACTTATCATTTGCAACAGGGAGACACCTTGGTATCTATAATATTTTGTGGATCACGATCATTGTATTTATCTTAGCTGGCATTTTCTTAAATTATATGCTGCCGGGAAGAAGAATCTATGCGATAGGTACCAATAAGGAATCGTCCAATATTGCAGGTATCAAAGAAGCAAGAGTTACCTTTATGGCATTTACGATATGCGGTGCTTTAGCCGGTCTGGCAGGCATGCTTTATACTGCCAACTATGCCATCTGTTATTACGGAATGGGAGAAGGATATGAATTACAGGCGATTGCAATCTGCATTTTGGGCGGAGTCAGCATTACAGGCGGCAGGGGTAAAATCGACGGAGTTATCATTGGCGTATTGATGATGAGCGTGATCACATATTTTATCAGTTTACTGCCGGGCTTAAGTGTATGGCAGGATGCGATTCAAGGCGGCATCATTATTGTTGCGGTGGCAATCAATATCTTTACAACGCGTTTAAACGAGAAACGTGTGTTGAAAGAAAGGGGTGCTTTAATATAATGGGCGGAGAAACAAAGGTACCTGCCGGTGATCTGGCAGTAAAAGAAAAATTTATGTTATCAAGATTTCTCGTTAAATGGGAAATGATGTTGATTTATATCTTGGTTCTGATCAACCTGGTGTTGGTTATCACAAGACCTGGATTGTATTTTACAATGGGAACGATCCAATCGATCATTCAATCAGGAATGGATGTATCACCGCTGGTATTGGGTATGATATTTGTATTGATGCTGGGAGATATTGATGTATCGGTAGCGGCGACTATGATCTTTGCTTCTATGACGACCGGTCTGTGCATGGATGCGGGTCTGCCTGCTTTTGTAAGTGTATTAGCAGGTATCCTGGCAGGCGGCCTATGCGGGGCATTCAATGGTTACTTAATTGCTTACATTAAGATGCCGGCAGTTATCGTAACGATTTCAACGTCTATGCTTTTCAGGGGTATTGTGAAAATCATCCTGGATGTCAATGTATTGAAAAATTTTCCTGTGTTTTATACACAGCTTGCATGGACTAACCTATTTGGAATTCCGATTTCCTTAGTTTGTTATTTGCTGCTCGCGGGTGTTTTTATGGTGATTCTTCACAAATCCACCTTTGGACGCAGATTATATATCATTGGAAATAATCCGACTTGCGCGAACTATTCCGGTATCAGTGTAGAACATACCAAAATGATTGTGTTCATACTGATGGGCATTATGGCTGGAGTAGCATCTATTTTCTTTGTCGGACGTATGGGCGGAGGTGTCAGCTCAACCATGGGGACAGGGTATGAAATGGATGCGATTGCGATCTGCGTATTAGGAGGAATCTCTACCAACGGAGGAAAGGGTAAAGTATATGGTCCTGTAATAGCAACGTTGATCATTGCTTTTCTGGCATATACATTAGGGTTGATGGGAGTCGATGCAAATTCGAGAAAAATTCTTACAGGCATTATTCTGATTGTGGCAGTCTTGATTCCGAATATCAATGAACAGTTGATCAGTAATATCAAATTAAAATGTTTCTATGCAAACAGTAAGAATATTGAAGCGATTCATCTAAAAGCATTGGAAGAAGTAAAAACTTTAAAACATATGATCACAGAAGTACAGAAGGATAGTAAACTTTCTGCTGCAGATAAATCAGTTAAAATTAGTAAATATCAAGAAAAAATAGCAATGATACAGACGAAGTGTAAGGAACAAACTGCAGAATTGAAAACAGAATTAAAAGAAAATGAAAAAAAAGCAAGAGCAAGATTTGTAAATTAGATTCCGCGAAAATGGTATAAACAGTACAAGGCTGCTGGTTATATAAAAAACTATTAACAAGTATAATGGAGGATGAAGGTATGACAAAGTTCAGAAGGTTACTGGCAATCGGTCTTAGTGTGGCTTTGGTTGGAAGCTCACTTGTTGGCTGCGGAGGCGTTACGACGACTACTCCTGCAGACACAACAAAGGAAGGGGGAAGTGAAACAGCTGCGGCGGGTACTGATTCGTTAGAAGGCGCACACGTATTCATGTTTAAATCAACAGGCAACTCATTTGGGGATCTGATGTTTGAAGGTTTTCAGGAATATATGGAAGGGCAGGGTAAAAAAGCAGTATATAAGAGTCCGGCAGAAACAACAGTAGCAGCACAGGTACAATTATTAGACGAACTTATCACACAAAAGGTCGCATCGATTACCATATCGACAAATGGTGATGCCGGATATGATGAAGTATTCAAAAAAGCAAAAGAAGCGGGAATACCGATTACTTCTATTGATTCCGCAGCAAATGCAGATTACCGCATTACACATGTAAATCAGGCAGAAACACAGGACATTGGTTCTTATCTGGTCCAGGCAGCAGTATTGATTACCTTAGGAATTGATTATCCGGAAGATGGTGATATGAAAGCGGCAGTGGAAAAGGCTTTGGCAGATTACTCAGGGGATGAAATCATTCTTGGCGTCCTTTCTGCTTCCATTGATACACCGGTACAGAACAGCTGGATCGCTGCTATGGAAAAAGAATTACAGGATTCATGCTATGCAGGAAAAGTCAGCACAGAGCTTGATAAAAAATATGGAAATGATGACTTGACGGAATCTACAACACAGGCACAGGCATTTATTGCTGAAAACAAAGTGAATTGTATTATTTCTCCGACTACAGTTGGTATTGCGGCAGCAGGTCAATGCCTAAAATCGGCAAATAGTGATATTCGCTTAACAGGCTTGGGATTGCCTTCAGAGATGCAGTCTTTTATGCTGGCAAGTGCAGATGCTGATGCATTCGCATCCGTTTGTCCATATATGATGTTATGGGATGTCATTCATTTGGGAGCAGTTTCAGCAGCTTCTACGTTAGCAACAATTGATGGAACTTTTGACGGAGCTGTTGGATCTTCCTTTGAGATGGCTGCATTCCGTGATTATGAAGCAACCACCTATAAGGCATACGATAACGGAGACGGCGGAACAGCAGTGTTAGCTGGCGTACCATATGTATTCTATAAAGGAAACATGGAAGAATGGGTAACTAAATTATAAACGCGAGCAACGAGCCAAATACAAGCTGGCTTGCATTTGGCGAATGCTGCGATAACTATGAGGAACTCGCTAAGCGGTTTCTCATAGTTAAATAGTTAATGGAGCAGGAAGGAAAGAGAATAAATGCAAAAAGGCTTTAAAATGAAATTATACCCAGGACAAGAGGCAGAATATAGTAAAAGACATAATGAGCTTTGGCCGGAAATGAAAGAAATGATCCATGCACATGGAGGAAAAAATTATTCCATATTTTTGGATCAAGAGACCTCGACATTGTTTGGATATATCGAAATAGAAGACGAGGATCTGTGGGCAAAAGCTGCCGATACAGAAATCAACCGCAAATGGTGGGATTATATGGCAGATATTATGGAAACCAATCCGGATAACAGTCCGGTCACAGTTGATTTGCAACCTGTATTTCATTTAGACTAGTTCCATTCTGTTCTTTGCGATACGCGCGGGCACTTTTTTGATAATACCGCTTAAAGGCTGTTGAAAAATGTTCCACAGAGGAATATCCCAGTTGGTTCGCAATCTGAGTGATACTGTTGGATTTATCTGTAAGCAGAAGTAAAGCTGCCGACATTTTCGCTTCAGATTTTTTCTGCAAAAAAGTTTTATCATAGTGCTCCTTCAGAAGCCGTTCAGTTTGTCGTGGACTTAAACCCAGACGGGAGGAAAGGGTCTCGAGAGTAAGGTCTTTATATTCGTATAAAAAACTTTCCTCTATAATAATGTATTTACTGTCTACCAAATTAGAGGGTCCAAAGTGTACTTTGGATCCTTTTTTATGTTCGTAATTGCGAATCAGTTTTACGATAAGCTGCTGTAAAAGTGTCTCTACCTCAGTCATATAACCGGTATACTGATGTTCCAGTTCGTGAAATATGGATTGCAGTACAGGATAGATATTCTGCGTATCCTGTCCATACCAAAAGAAAGTTTTTTCAAATAGAGACACAAAGTTCTCGCTTTCCTTTCTGGCAAGGGAAGCATACTTTTTCTCGAGCTTCAGATAGATGCAGTATTCAGCCATAGGGTCTTTTTTATCAGGTGTCTGCTCATGTTCCACATGAGGACCGGTAATATAGAGTGTGTTAGGTGTTACTTCGTAGCTGATATTATTAATACGGGCTTTTCCATGCCCATAAGGGATATAATGGATTTCATAACTATTGCGGCTGTGGCTATGAAGAGGAATCGAACGTAAGAAACGTTCAAACACAATATTCAGTGCATAAAATGCATAATTTTCAATAGAGAAGTGGATATTCAGATCTGTATATTTGGTATGCATACGAAAACCTCCTTTAGTACTACCTGAAGATGGTGCTGATATTTGATTCGTGCTATGAATATCTAATATGAGCGTATCAGATTTTTATAGCAGGGTCAACTAAAATATGCGACAACACGACACAAAAAGTATCGAAATGTCAAGAATATATATTATATAAAAATAGGAGAAAGATATAATAAAATTAAGTGATTGAGTTGGATTTCTCAAGCATTCAGTGGGTTAACCAAAAATGTAATTTATATGAATGGAGGGCATTACGATGGCAAAGATGACAGGAGCAATTTTACCGGGAAACAGCACAGTGGAATTAAAGGAATTCGATATCCCGACACCGGGATACGGACAGGTGCTTGTACAGACAAAAGCAACTACGATCTGTGGAAGTGATATCAGATGTATTTACAGAGAACATGTTGGAAAAGGACCGGAGGGCTATATTCCGGGAATGATCGCAGGACACGAACCGTGCGGACAAATCGTAGAAGTGGGAGAAGGTCTGAAACGCTTTAAAAAAGGAGACAGAGTTATTATTTATCATATTTCCGGCTGCGGTGTTTGCAATGACTGCAGAAGGGGATACTATATCTCCTGTACCAGTGAACACAGAAAAGCATATGGATGGCAGAGAGATGGCGGAATGGCACCATATATCTTAGCAGACGAAAAAGATTTGATCGCATTGCCGGATGAACTTACCTATAAAGATGGTGCACAGGTCGCTTGCGGATTCGGTACTGTATATGAAGCAATTGAAAAAATCGGTATCTGCGGTAATGATGCTGTATTGGTCACAGGTCTTGGACCAGTTGGATTAGCTGCACTTATGCTTGCAAAAGCAATGGGGGCAAATAAACTGATCGGCGTCGAAATGAATGATTATCGTATCGATCTGGCTAAAAAATTAGGTCTGGTAGACCATGTATTCAAACCTGGTGCAGATACTCTCGATCAAATCCTGGCAGTGACCGGCGGAAAAGGTGTGGAACGTGCGATTGATGCAAGTGCTGCCGATCCGGGAAGACAATTGGCAGTAAGAGCAACACGCGAATGGGGAAAAATAGCATTTGTAGGTGAAGGCGGAACAGTTACACTGAATCCAAGTCCGGATATGATTCACGGACAGAAGACGATCTATGGCTCATGGGTAACTTCTCTTTGGAGAATGGAAGAACTGGTAGAACGTCTGGTCCGCTGGAACATTCATCCAGAAGAGCTGATTACAGATGAATTCCCGTTAGAAAAAGCCGGAGAAGCATATGCTCTTATGGCTGGTGGAAATTGCGGTAAAGTTGCTGTTACATTTGAATAAACTTTTGAAGAAGGAATAGAGGAGGACAGACATGAGTAATTTTGTGGATCCGGCACTTGTGCCAAAAAGAGTGCTGTATACAGGTGCAGAAATGCCTGGAGTGGGTCTCGGAACATTCGGATCGGATAAGTATAATTCAGAGCAGGTGTCAGAAGCAGTCTATGGCGCAATTAAAAGCGGCTATCGTATGATAGACTGTGCATCGGTATATCAAAATGAAGATCAGATCGGTGAAGTATTAGAACGTATTTTGAAAGAAGGCGTTATTAAAAGAGAAGAATTATTTGTAACCTCAAAAGTTTGGAATGATAAACATGAAGAAGTAATTGAATCTTGCAAACAGAGCTTAAAGGATTTAAAATTGTCTTACATTGATCTTTATTTTGTACATTGGCCATTCCCGAATTATCATGAACCAGGCTGCAGCGGAGATGCAAGGAATCCAAATTCAAAACCGTTTTCCGTGGATGAATTTATGCAGACATGGCGTCAGTGCGAAAAATTGGTAGAAATGGGATTGGTAAAACAGATTGGAATGTCAAATATGACAATACCGAAGTTAGAGCTGATTCTGCCATTATGCAAGATCCAGTCTGCTGCAATTGAAATGGAGTTGCATCCAAGTTTTCAGCAAAAAGAGTTGTTTGCGTATGTTTTGCAACATAATATTGTTCCGATTGGATATTGCCCAATTGGTTCACCATCCAGACCGGAAAGAGACAGGACAGCAGAAGACGTTGCAGATATTGAATTGCCAGCAGTGGCAGAAGCAGCAAAAGCGCACAATGTACATCCGGCAATTATCTGCCTGAAATGGGCGGTACAGCGTGGACAGATTCCGATTCCGTTTTCTGTGAAGGAAGCCCAATATGTAAATAATTTAAAATGCTGTACGGAAGATCCTCTGACAGAAGCAGAAATGAAAGCGATAGCAGCAGAAGACAAGAACTGCAGGCTGGTAAAAGGACAGGTATTCTTATGGAAGAACGCAAAGGGCTGGGAAGACCTATGGGATCTGGACGGAACCGTAACAGAATAATTATAATGGAAGATAGGAGCGTATCATATGTTAAAAGGAATTCCTAAAATATTATCACCGGAGTTATTAAAAGTATTATGCGAAATGGGGCATAGCGACAGACTGGTCATTGCAGACGGTAATTTCCCGGCTGAATCCATGGGAAAGGACGCAATCGTAATCAGATGTGACGGACATGGCGTGCCTGAAATCTTAGATGCCATATTACAAATCTTTCCACTGGATACCTATGTTGAACATCCGGTGAACCTTATGGAAGTCATGCCGGGCGATAAAGTAGAGACTCCGATCTGGGATACCTATGGCGATATCGTAACCAGACATGATGCAAGAGGAACAACAGCAATTGGACAGATAGAACGCTTCCAGTTCTATGAAGAAGCCAAAAAAGTATATGCAGTCATTGCAACAGGCGAGAGTGCATTGTATGCAAATATTATGTTGCAAAAAGGTGTGGTAGTGGAATAGTGATGATAGTAACCGGTCCGGGAAACATTTAAAAATGTTTCCCGGATTTCTTTAGGATTCAATTGTCAAAACCCTGTTTATATATTAGAATTTGTCAATTTGCACAATTTTTGTTTTGTAATTATATGTGCAAATTAATGAAGCAAAGTTCTATGATAGGCATTGAACACCCTAATCTTTATAGGAAAGTTCTCTGAACTTCTTGTTCTACTTCTGTGGATTTGAAATAGTAACTAGGGGTGGAGTACAAAGATGTACATTAGTCAATGATGTGACACCAACTTCTCAAAAATAAAAGAATTGATATGTTACTATAAATGTTAATCAGTGAATAGGTTACTGTTTTACTTCATTCTTGTTGAGTTTCCAATTCGAGACGCTTTTGTAGAGATGATTTCCATCCGAGCACTTGCATTGGAATACGATTGGAACGGTTTAAGTATCGCTTCATTTGAACCATAAGATCATGATAGCTATAGAAATTTATATGGTTATAGAAGCGTTCCTGGTCATTACGGTGACTACGCTCTACCTTTCCATTATGTTGTGGTGTCCTAGGACGAATCCTTTTATGATTTATTTTTAATTCTGTGCATAAGACATCAAGTGGATGAATTCTTTCAGTTTTCTTGAGATGAGTGAATTCAGCACCGTTATCAGTTTGAAGGATTTCTGGTTTATACCCGAAGTAGATAATTGCACGTTTTAAGAAGTCACAAGTTGAATAGCTGCTTTGCTCCATATAGGGATATAGAAAACGTTCCCTGGAAGCTTCATCAATGACAGTATACTGATAGAATTTTTGCGCAACAGTACCAGAATAGCAGGCATTCGGAACGTATTTAACATCCATCTGCCATTTCACACCTAAATCGGTAGGCGTATCGTAAGGCTTTGGTTTGCGAACTTTTTTAGTAGAGAGCGCTTTGCTGGTATACCCAAATCTGCAGTAAACACGATATAGTGAGCCTGGATGACGGGAGTAGCCTTTATCAGAACGAAGTTTTCCGTAAAGTTCACATACGGATATATGAGGATTTCTACGATGATAATTTTTTATCCATAGGAGTTCTTCAACAGTATGAGAATTCGGATGTGGTGTCAGAGGACGATGTGTTTTATCCATCAGGGAGTCCTTTGTACCATCAAACTTCTTGTTCCAACGGAGAAGGGAAGATTTTGATATATGATATCTTCTTATTACAAAAGAAATACCGACACCAGTGCGGTATAATTTAACAGCATGATATTTTGTTGAAATTTCATGTGGCAGATATCGTTGTGAATGTGTTATTGTATTCATGACGGTTGAAGTTCCTTTTATATAGAATTGTTTTTTGTGGTGATTAACATTCTATAGGACTCAACCGTTTTTGTATAGTTGTAGGTGTCACATCAATTGTAACCCAACA
>JAEWSH010000050.1 GCA_023398375.1 Bacillota bacterium
ATTGGGAAAGCGAAGACGGCAAAGAGAAAAAGGTAATCCGCATTGCCGATTTGATGACACACACTTCCGGTCTTCCTCCCTATGCACCGGTAGCCGAGCTAGAAAAGCAGTACGGTTCTCCCAATCCTGATGGGCTTATGGAATATATTGCTACTTGTAAACGCGACTTCAAGCCGCAGACTGATTTTCAATACAGTTGCCTCAACTTCATCACTTTGCAGCACATTATCGAGACTATAAGCGGACAGAGCCTGCGTGACTTTGCACGTGAAAACCTATTTGATGTACTCGGCATGGAGCATACCGACTATCTGCCTTGCCAACGTGATAAGGATGGTAACTGGATTACGATAGTTGACAAAGGAACGAGAAAACAAGGACACAAGGAAAACAACGTAGCCAATTCTCAATTTTCAATTCGCAATTCTCAATTGAATAACATTGCCCCCACTGAAAAGCAACCTAATGGACAAGTTCTCTGCGGACAAGTTCATGACCCGCTGGCACGTGTCATGAACGGAGGTATCAGCGGTAATGCAGGAGTATTCTCTTGTGCTGATGATATTGCCATACTCTGCGCAGCCCTGCAAAACGGAGGTGAATGGAACGGACGCCGCATCCTGAGTCCGCTGGGTGTAAAAGCCATGCGTACTGTGCCACGCACTACCGCCAGTCTGGGACGCACTCTCGGTTGGGATAATTTTACAGCCTATGCCTCCAACAATGGAGATTTGTTTGGTCCTAATACCTATGGGCATACCGGCTACACGGGTACCTCCATCATTATCGATCCGGACAATGACACTTCCGTCATACTCCTTATCAACGCCGTACATCCGGAAGACGGACACAGCGTAGTTCGCCTGCGTTCATTGGTTGCCAACGCTGTGGCGGCTTCCATCTACCCCATTCCGCGTATTTATACAGACCATTACTACAAACGTTTCCTACAGTTTATGGATGAGCCTGCCATTACAAGCAAGGACATCGTCATGCTTGGCAATAGCCTGACTGAAGGTGGCGGTGACTGGTCTGCCCGTCTTGGTAAGAAGAATGTACGTAATCGCGGCATCATCGGTGATGAAGTGATGGGTATCTATGACCGCCTGCATCAGATACTTCCCGGACATCCCGCCAAGCTGTTCCTGCTTATCGGAGTCAATGACATTTCCCATGACTTGGCACCAGACAGTATTGTAGACATGATTCGCATGACGGTGGAACGCATCCGGAAAGAATCTCCCGACACAAAACTCTACCTACAAAGCCTACTCCCTTTCAATGAAAGTTTCGGCCGATACAAAAAACTGACTGGAAAGACAGATATGGTTCCTGAAATCAACTCCCGTCTGGAGGCGTTTGCCAAAGAGGAAGGCATTGCCTATATCAATCTTTTTCCACTATTTACAGAGAAGGGAACAAATGTACTACGCAGTGAGTTGACCGGCGACGGACTGCATTTGAATGAGGATGGATACAAAATCTGGGTAAAGGCCATTAAGAAGAAAATATAAAACGAACCAGTCTCCGAACGTCTGCCACACTACCAACAGGCTAAAGAAGACATCTCTCCATTAACTAGATTCCCCCTGCCATAGACATCTATAGCAGGGGGAATTCTTATATTCGGGGCGTTTCGGCACACACCCTCTTTTATCTCATTCGGCAAAGCTAACCAGTTGCAAGTCAAACGTCAACAGAGAGCCTCCGGGGATTGTATTTGTAGAATAAGGAGCAGTATAATCATTTATACCATATCCGCTTTGATAAGGGATATACAACATCCACCGCTCACCCATCCGCATAAGCTGCAAGGCAGCTGCCCAACCGGCAACGACACCCGAAACTTCAAAATCCACGAATGAATCAAAAACCGTAGGTTCTTTTACCGGAGGAATAGGTATATCGCGGTCAATAGCACTATAACCGTCAAAGCAACCGTCGAATTCTTCGCCATTCACATAAGTCCCATAATAATAAGCATTCACCTTTGAATGATAACCCGTATACAACGGGCGTTCACCCGTCTCATTCTTCACAAGCTTCTTGCAATAGACATACTGAGCACCTTCAGAAGTGCTTGCAGTCGTCTGTATGGCATACAGTTTCCCGAGTTCCATAGCATCGGCCTGCTCTGCTGTGGCGACATAATTCTCGCCAGTCAGCCTTTTTATCGAGTCAACAAAAGCCTCGCCGCGTTCTCTCCAATTATCATACTTTCCAGCCTCTTCCACTTCTTCACAAGAGATAAAAGCACCCACCAGCAACAGCAAGAAAGGCAAAAACAAAAGGGACTTTTTCATTTACTATTTTACTATTTTACTATTTACTATTTCAGTTTGTTCACGCACCGGTCTATTCCATAACCGCTTTATTGCAAGGTTTTCAGCAACGATGTGATGCTTACACGGTCTGCAATAATATTATTCAGTTCAGAGATAGCCACGCGCTCTTGCTGCATGGTGTCACGATTACGCAGTGTCACACAGTTATCTTCCAAAGTCTGATGATCCACGGTGACACAGTACGGAGTACCAATGGCATCCTGGCGGCGGTAACGCTTACCAATAGAATCTTTCTCATCATACTGACAATGGAAGTGGAACTTCAGATTGTCAATGATTTCGCGCGCTTTTTCGGGCAGACCATCTTTCTTTACCAACGGCATTACGGCCAGTTTCACCGGTGCCAGTGCAGCAGGCAACTTCAAGACAACACGGGATTCACCGCTATCCAACGTCTCTTCACAGTAGGAAGCCGACATGATGCTAAGGAACATGCGGTCTACACCGATACTAGTCTCGATGACATACGGGGTATAGCTTTCGTTGGTTTCCGGATCGAAATACTTGATGTTCTTGCCGGAGAACTTCTCATGCTGGGACAAGTCGAAATTTGTACGGCTGTGAATACCCTCTACTTCCTTGAAACCGAAAGGCATCAAGAACTCAATGTCTGTAGCAGCATTAGCGTAGTGGGCCAGTTTGTCGTGGTCGTGATAACGGTAATGGTCATCACCGAAGCCCAGCGCCTTGTGCCATTTCAGGCGAGTAGCCTTCCAACTCTTGAACCAGTCAAGCTCTGTACCCGGCTTCACAAAGAACTGCATTTCCATCTGCTCGAACTCGCGCATACGGAAGATGAACTGGCGGGCTACAATTTCGTTACGGAAAGCCTTACCAATCTGGGCGATACCGAAAGGAATCTTCATGCGACCGGTTTTCTGTACATTAAGGTAATTTACGAAGATACCTTGTGCCGTTTCCGGGCGAAGGTATATCTTCATGGCACCATCGGCGGTAGAGCCCATTTCAGTTGAGAACATCAGATTGAACTGGCGTACCTCTGTCCAGTTCTTTGTGCCACTGATAGGGCAAACGATTTCTTCGTCAAGGATAATCTGACGGAGTTCGTCCAGATTATTATCGTTCAAAGCCTTGGAAAAACGTTCATGCAAGGCATCACGTTTGGTCTGGTGTTCCAGCACACGACCGTTGGTACTGCGGAACTGAGCCTCATCGAAAGCCTCACCAAAACGCTTGGCAGCTTTGGCCACTTCTTTGTTTATCTTGTCATCGTACTTAGCAAGCTGGTCCTCTATCAACACATCGGCACGATAACGTTTCTTGGAATCGCGGTTGTCAATCAAAGGGTCATTGAAAGCATCTACGTGTCCGCTGGCTTTCCAGATGGTGGGGTGCATAAAGATTGCTGAGTCGATACCGACAATATTTTCGTGCAGCAGCACCATACTCTGCCACCAGTATTGCTTGATGTTATTTTTCAGTTCCACACCCATCTGACCATAGTCATACACAGCTCCCAGTCCATCATAAATCTCGCTGGAAGGGAACACAAAACCATATTCCTTAC
>JAEWSH010000039.1 GCA_023398375.1 Bacillota bacterium
AACCAGCTCAAAAAGCATTCCATTTACGCCCGCATCTGCGGATTCGCGCCGGAGAGGACGCCCGAAGTCGGGACGTTCTACAACTTCGCCAAGCGCCTCTGGGCGAGCGACAAGCCGAACCTCCGCGACCACGTCCGTCCGAAGAAGGACCGGCCGAAGAAGCCGAGCGGCAAGAACGAGAAGGCGGAGCCGCCGACAAATGAAACCGTCGAATCCGACATCAAGAAATGGCGCGGGAACGTTTCGGAGGATTCCGAGCCTTACCGCCGCTTCTTCCGCTTGTTCCTCCTGTTCCTCGAGGGTTCTGCGGAACGCGGCCTCATCTCGAAGGAGCATCTCGGCGTCTCGGGCGACGGCACGCCTGTCGTGACGTCTCATCGCGAACGTTCGCACCGCGTATGCGACTGCCACGAGAAGGGCATCGAGCATTGCGACTGCTACCGCTCCTACTCCCAGCCGGATTGTTTCATCGGATGGGATTCCTCGCGGAACTGCTACTACAGCGGCTACAACCTGTACCTCTTCACAGCCTCCGACTCGAAGAGCGACCTGCCGCTCTTTCCACTGCTCCTTCCGGCTTCGCGGCACGACGGGCGCGCGTTCGTCGAGGCATTCGCGAAGTTCCAGGCGTTCTGCCCAGACATCCATACGGAGCGGATGCAGCTCGACTCCGCGCACGACGCGATGCCGATCTACCAATGGATGCTCGAGGACAAGGTCACGGCGTTCATCGACCTCCATTCCGCAAAGTCGAAATACGACTGGAACGACATGTTGGTCACGAAGGACGGCCGCCCCATCTGCCCCGAGGGGAAGCCCATGTGCAGCGACGGCACGGAGAAAAGACGCATGCGCAGGAAGTTCTGCTGCCCGCTCCAGCGGCGCGACCCGAAGACGGGCAAAAAGGTGGTCTGCGGATGCGAGCACCCGTGCACGGATTCGCCTTACGGCCCCGTCCTGCACATCCCGATGAAGGATAATCCGCGCATCTTCAACACTCCCGCACGCGGGAGCGACGCATGGGTAAAGGAATACAAGAAGCGTACGTCGTCCGAGCGGGACAACAAGCGGATCAAGACAGATTACAAGCTGGAAGACGGCCGCCACCGCTCCAGCATGCTGTGGTATTTCCGGCTCTACTTGATCTTGATGGCGATCCATATGGATGCTTGGGATACTGCCGGCCTTCTGGATGCAAGCCTTTTGCCCGAGGACGTTGCCGCCTGAATTCCATAAGCATTGCCCAGCCGCTCAGATTAAAATTTTAATCTCCAACGGCTTGTTTGCCATGCGCTTTTTTCGATTGTATTCAAGGAAACCCCATGCACGGTTCTCCGCTGACGCGGATTCGCCGGTTTCAAAGGGAAATATTCGGGGAATGCCCCGAGTGTCTACTGATTATGGACGAGATCCTGAAAACCTATCAAATATGCATTTTCAGAATCTCAAACCCCAATAAAATCGAGGGTTTGAGATTCTCTTTTTTTGCCATCCCCCCTACCGCTGTCCGCGATGCAGGGACGATTTTTGCATTAAGGTTGCGTGAATTTTCAAGAAAAGACTTGACAAACCCGCCAAAATTTGGGCGCTGCGCGCCTCTTAGAAGTGGAAAGCGTTTTTCAACAGCCACTTCAAAGGAGGTACTGCCATGCAGCCCGAACCGTTCTGCCGTGCGGCTTACGAAGCCGCCCTGCAAGCCGAATTTTCCCACATCCACGCCGACAAAAAGCTCCGCAAGTTCGCACGCGCCATCTTGTCCGTCGATCTTTCCGTCATCGACGGGATGCTCGCCCCGACGTACTCGAAGTTCGGCCCGAAGCCTTACCCGCCGTCCTCCCTCTTCATCGCCTGCCTGCTCATGGTCTTTCTCCGTACGACGGGCTTCACCGCCTGGGCGGAGCAGCTCAGGAAACATTCCATCTACGCCCGGATCTGCGGCTTTGCCCCGGACGAGACGCCAGGCGTTGGGACGTTCTACAACTTCATCGCCCGCCTCTGGGCGAGCGACAAAGCGAACCTCCGCGACCACGTCCGTCCGAAGAAGGACCGGCCGAAGAAGCCGCGCGGGAAGGATGAGAAAGCGGACCCGCCGACGGATGAGACGGTGGCATCGGACATCGGGAGATGGCGCGGGAACGCATCGCCGGATTCCGAGCCTTACCGCCGCTTCTTCCGCCTGTTCCTGCTGTTCCTCGAAGGTTCCGTTTCACGCGGCCTCGTCTCGAAAGACCATCTCGGCGTCTCCGGAGACGGCACGCCCTTCGCGACCATGCACCGCGAGCGTTCGCACCGCGTCTGCGACTGCCGCGAGAAAGGCGTCGAGCGCTGCGACTGCGACCGCTGGTATTCCCAGCCGGATTCCTTCTGGGGCTGGGATTCCTCGCGCAAGTGCTACTACATCGGCTACAACTTGTACCTCTTCACGGCTTCCGATTCGAAGAGCGACCTGCCGCTCTTCCCGCTGCTCCTGCCGGCCTCGCGGCACGACGGGCGCGCATTCGTCGAGGCGTACGCAAAGTTCCAGGCGTTCTGCCCCGACTTCCATACAGAACGGATGCAGCTCGACTCTGCGCACGACGCGATGCCGATCTACCAGTGGATGCTCGAGGAGGATGTCACGGCGTTCATCGACCTCCATTCCGCAAAGTCGAAATACGACTGGAACGACATGAAGGTCACGAAGGACGGACGCCCCATCTGCCCTGAGGGGAAGCCCATGTGCAGCGACGGCACGGAGAAAAGACGCATGCGCAGGAAGTTCTGCTGCCCGCTCCAGCGGCGCGACCCGAAG
>JAEWSH010000041.1 GCA_023398375.1 Bacillota bacterium
ATAAGCTCCACTTCTATTATTCATATTGGTATCTATTGCACAAAGGACATCATACATATCTTTTTCAGACTGGATGACCGAATCCAAGCTTTTTCCAATCATCTTTTCTACTGCGCGAGCCTTACTCATTCTGCTCTTAACTGCTTTTTCCTTACTTTTAATTGATTCATCATTGCCTAAAAATTCTTCAAATTCTGCCTCCAACATATGTATCTCCTCCTCTATTCATATATTGATTCATCAAAGCCATATTTTCGCATGTTTTCTTCGACTAAGATTCTTCCATATACCTGCATATATTTACCACAAAAAACTTCAAGTGAGATAACTTCACTCGCTGTCTCCATCTTAATTGTACTTTCATACCAATCCGCAAACAGCTTTATCAACTCAAATCCAGCACTAGTAATTCCGCGAGAAATTGCTTGTTCAAATAGTTCATATGCCTTGTCCGTATCGGAATCATTCATCGCATTTCTTCCTTCTTTAAGCATAATGAGACCCGCTTCATGTTCATTAATATCTTCTCGCATTTGGAGATAAACTTCATATAAATTGCTTGTAGGTTTTCCTTCTCTTTGTTTGAAAAAGTGCTGAATCATTCTAGTCAAATCGTCAAGTTTCATATTAACCTGATTAATTTCTTCATCATGACTATCTATCGTGCCATATACCAGCTCTTCTAGTGTTACTTCCATGATACTGCATACCTTAGTTATCGTTTCTAAATCTGGTTGATTCTCACCGCTTTCCCACTTTGTTACAGCTTGACGACTAACGCCACATCTGTCTCCCAATTCTTCTTGCGTAAATCCTCTTCTTTTTCTTAACACTGCTAGATTTTTTGCAAAATTAACTTTCTTCATATCGAATTCCTCCTCTATTAGTATAGAGTTATTTTAAACCTAAACTAACATGGTATCTACCAATCAAACGTGGCATTAAGCTACTTTTAGTTGCATAGATTTTTATTATATACTACAGACTGGATTAATGACGTTTACTACAGGTGTCCTTAAAGAAGTCACTCCTTTTACTTCATCTTATTATTCAATTTCATCATAATGTGCTGGGATGGTTTCCATCAAGCAACTCCAGCTTTACCATTTTCGGCACTACCTCTCCTGCACTCATTTTTCCAATACTAATAAGCGTTCAGCCTTTGCATGTCTTAACTAAAAATAGAAACTAAACAATTAATCAATAGAAATCATCTATATTGGCCCAATACTCTTCTCCCATTACTGCTCTATATTCTGCCTCCATCTCTGCCTTACATTCATTCATATGATTTAAGCTAGCATCTAAACCATCCAAAGCATTATTAACAGCCTCAAAAAAATCACCAACGTGAATAAAGTCAAAACGCTTATTACTTTTAAAGTAATATTCCATATTTTTAGAGACTGGATAACGAAACTTACTGGCATCTGTATCAATATTATGAACTTGTCTACAGTAATCTCCAATAATATTAAGATATTCTTTATCCTCTTCACTTTGTTCAAACTCTAATACAAAAGAGTTTATCTCATTCCACATGCCTGAAATACTATGTTTCCTGTCCAATAATACTTTACATCTATTTTGAAAATTTTCACCTATCTCTTCGAACCAAATAGTCTTCAAACTTAACTCAACACAATTCCGATATAGATAACACATTGGCATAAACAAAAGCTCCTTTATATCTTCGTTCCCAGCATCTGTCTCATTTTTCATATACCATTTTAGATAGTTTGCTGTTTCTAGATAAGCTTTTGTATATGGATAATAATCTTCTCTATTATAGCCATACCCAACAACCGATTGGCCATAATAATAGCCACCTTCCTCTATAAACTTTGGAAGTAACTCATTCCATGCTTCTGCTAAGTTTTCATCTTGAATATACCACTTTTCGATTATTTCAAATGCAGCCTCAAATTTATTAGCAAACTTCACTAGATCAATATGGGTCTGCCTTTCAAATACTCTTTTAATTTCAAACTCTCCGTGTATTCCCCATTCATCCTCTTTCCAATAAATATGAAATGGATATCGAAACGAATCTGACTCCTTATCCATTACAGATATATCCGCAAAATATTGTTGCAACCATTCTAGTTCATCATTTGGTCTCAAATAAGATGCAACTTTTTCAACTGCCAATAATATATGAAATAAGTCATGAAAAGTATCCTTAACAACCCCCTTTCGTTCATCAATGTCATGAATATACTTAAATCCTATCGCTTTTAGCCCTAGCTCAATACTATGCCTATATAAAAAGGCCAATGAAAAGAAATAAGTATCTAGCTGACCAATGTTATGATTATCCGCTTCAAGAAGATAAGCTGTTATTAAATGTGCCGCATACTTAAATTTTTTAGCATATGAATAAAATTCTGAAGAAATATCATTTGGAGCTATGATTCGAACCAAATACTTTGAATGTTTATCATACTTGTCTAAAACAACATCCTGTTCTGGATATATAATAGAAAACAATCTTTCAGGTGTGTTCATTGAATTATCTCCTTATTTAGTTCTTATTTGGCAAGCAGGGCAAGGTTGTACACACCTTGCATTTTATGCTTGTTGGGGAGATCCCCAATCCCCTGAAACATATCGTGAATGATGTCGCTATGAAACACCTTGCCCAATACTTAAGAAATCACATCTCTTAACTTACATTTGAGTCGTTCCTTTTCCCCGCTTCCTGTTGTACTAAATCTAATGAAAGGAATACCATACTTTTCTAAGATATCATTTTTAATTCTATCTCTTTCACTTTGTCGTGTTCC
>JAEWSH010000053.1 GCA_023398375.1 Bacillota bacterium
AAAGAATGGCTTCTACATCTAAACTCTCGCTAAATTTCTTATATCTATTAAGAATATCCAGTAAGTAGGTTTTCATATTTGCACCTTTATGCTCACCTGCTCCCTACAATGAGCCATAAATAAAAAAGATGTGGGAACACTATTTGCTTTATCCTTGTAACTGGCTCTCGCATTGCCTTTGCTGTGAATAAAACAATAGCGACCCACACCAAAGGGCATATAGAAACCTTACAAACATAAGGTAGGTATATATCCAAGTGTGGGTGCTACTGCTATCATCTTCACAGCGTTTCAAATTTGCGAGATTTGTTACAAGAAGATAATTTCAATAACACCTTTCGTTAAATATGTCCTTCCAACTCCCTATCTCATTAGTTCATTGGAATTGGTGCAAAGATAACGAAAGGTTTTAAATCATTAGGTATGAAGTGTGGATTAATAGTAAATTCTATGCTCTCAAACATAGTCTGAATGGGATATTTAATAAGAGTTGAGATAGTTATAAACTCTGTAAACTTATGGAATTGACTTACTTCTATAAGACTGAAATGCCAAACTGCCAAGATTGGACTTTAAATGTATCTAAGCTCAATATTTTATAGATTTGGGACAGAACCATTCAGACCACTATAAAGATGTATCTTAATAATCCTGTCCCAATTATCAGAAGCTCAAACAGTCATAAGTCTGTAAGATTTCTTCCTGCCTTAATCCCAAGTATCTTTTAGTAATGGCAACAGAACTATGGTTGAACAGTTCCATCAACTTTACTAATGCTAACTCTGCATTATCACTGTTCATATTATAGACCTGCCTACCAAAAGTCTTTCTAAGGGAATGGCAACTAAAGTTCTTAATCTTTAACTTGTACTTCTTCTTCACCTCTTTAAGAATGATATTGATTCTTTGAACTGTGAAGATAGTGCCTTTCTGACTTATAAGAATTGGTGCATTGATTCCAACAGGATTTATATGCTCGTAACACTCTTTGATATGCTGCTGTAACTGTGGGTTTAGTCTGATAGTCCTTACCTTGCCTGTCTTCTTCTCAATTACTGTAAACTCGTCAGTACCTAATATCTGCTTCCACCTTAGAGATAGAATATCAGATATTCTTAATCCTGTGAAGCATCCCAAAGCTATAAGAAGTGAGATTTTATAATTCTCGTCTTTGGCTAACTTTCTAATGAGGTTCATAGCATCAGACCATATAAGATAGTCTGCCGTTGTGCTTGAATATTTAAGTGACATAATGTTCTGTTTTATAATAAAACGAATAGAAGTGAATATTAATTCTGAGTTGGATTTACTAACTCACTGATTACTAAAGGAACATTCACTAATAGCAGAAGTGAATATGATAAGGACACCCAACTTAAAAATTGAGTGCCTTCTACCTTATTATAATTCTCCCTCGTCAGCAAAACTGTAATATCCTGTATCTGTTAATATGAGGTGGTCTAAAACTGTAATTCTCATTAGTCTTGCAGCTTCTTTGACCTGCTTAGTAATCTCCATATCCTGCCTGCTTGGTTTCAGATTACCGCTTGGGTGGTTATGAGCAAGAATGATAGCTACTGAATTGGTGAGCAATGCGGCTTGTAGGATAACTCTGACATCAGCACAAGTTTCAGTAATTCCACCCTCTGATATGAGAGTGTAGCCTAAAACTTGGCTGGATTGGTTTAGAAACAAGACTTTAAAATATTCTTTGTAACAGATTGTACCTTCCTTATATGTAGGAAGTAAATATTTATATGCGTCCTCAGAACTGCCTACCTTATATATATTCTTGAATTTTGGTTTGTAGGACAGTTCCACTTCTCCAACAGTATAATCTATATCCATAATATCAAGTATTAAAATGGTTTATCGCCATATTCATAAACAAGAATTGAATTGCATACTCTATCGTAGAATGAGAATCCACAGCAAGTATGAAAATAGCTCTCATAAACTGCTGCATACTCTCCATGCTGCCTACTGTTCCTATCCAAAAATGAATCAAACTTGTGCAACCAATATTTAAGTGCTTGCAAGCGTTTGATATATTGCAGATTGTTCTCACAGTAGCATAATTTCTCTTGTAAAGAGGTGATATGATTGATAGCATTTTCAATTTTAGATTTATCCATAATGTCATAGAATTTGTAAAGTGTAAAACAGAAAAAGGACACCTAACTTAATAGATGTCCTTTTAATTAATAAGATGTGATAATGTAGTTACTTCTTGGAATAGTGATATTTCATGGAGAATATGTAAATCTCTATCATATCATTATGCACAGAATAAATAAGTCTATGCTCTGAATTAATTCGTCTTGACCATTTACCTGCCAATTCATATTTGAGAGGTTCAGGTTTACCTATACCAGTGTAAGGATGTTCCAATATATCGGCGAGTAATTTCTTAATGCGTTTGGTTATGTTGGGGTCATTCTTTTTCCAATATTCCCAATGTTCTTGTGCAATAGGAGTAAATATCAGTTTCATAGTTCATCTAAATTTACTTCTATTCCCCTGCCTGCCTTTAAGTCTTCTTCTCCTTTACGAATATCATTCATGGTCTGTTCAGAAGACATGATATATTCGGTCTCTTTCAAAGAATTATATTCTTCCAAAGAAATCATTACTACTCCCGTACCATTACCACGATTGATAAGTACCGTATCGCAATCGTCAATAACCGAGTCAATATAACCTTTTAGATTGGCTCTTAAATCTGTGTAATTGGCTGTTCTCATAAATCCTCCTTTTTATAATGCAAATATATGTACTTATTTGCGTACTTACAAATATAATTAGTTAATTATTAAGTATGAAGAAAGGACACCAACTTAATGATGTCCTTTCCTCTGTCAATCAACAATCCACTCAGCCCAAGAACCAAGCGTATTTGTTATCAAGTCCTTGCAGGACGTTGTTAATTCCTACACTGACTTCCGTAGCGTTTACGGCTCGTTGCAGATAAGTATCAATGTAACTTCCCTTGTTAGCCTGCGTCAAAAGATTGTGGAAATCGAACATTGATATGGCGTTGTCCTTTGCTCCGAACACTTCGTTGTGATAGTAGTCGCGACAAACAGAATTAATCTGACTGTCCGTAATCAGAAGTCTTGGAATAGCTTTCTGCCTTGCAGGTGACAATGCTTGAAACATTCTCATCCGCCCTACGATTTGCGCAAATTGTGTCTCGGACAATGAAGTGTTGGTAAGTGACTGCATCAAGTGGATTTCTTTTGCAGGGTTGAAGCTGTGGAACAATTCAAGCACGTTTCTGTAAAGTTCGCTGATATTGGTCACTTCCATATTGAACTTGACACCTTCTCCCGTTAAAACTTGATTGGAACAGATTCTCACTCTCCAGCCAACAAAAACCGAAAACTTCTCCAAGCCTTTGGATGCACGATAAAGGTTAAGGTCTGAATAGTTCCTTACCCCACCGATGCATAGTTCAAGCCTTTGCCCTCTTATTGTTTCGATAATGGTTGGAATGGTAAAGGCAAATGCAAGGCGTTGGTAGAATTGTGTCTTTTCACACTCCAACAGTTCCGATGCTTTCTTACCCAAACTTTGGGGAGTTCTACCACGTACAATATGTGAAACTCTGATGTCCGGCTCGTTCACCCTTTCACCTGCATAGAATGAGCAAGCCGCATCGTGCACACATGAAATAAAGTCTTGGTGTGCGATAGTCAATTCTTGGTTAGCCCAAGTTGGAACAACGCATTTGTTTGTAAGCTCGTCCATAGTGATTGCATCGGTGTTGGCTTCCAAAAAGTTCACGCTCGGCTGTACGGTTGGTTCGTCTT
>JAEWSH010000064.1 GCA_023398375.1 Bacillota bacterium
CTTTTAAAGCACCTTGTACTTCTTTATAAATACTATCACTAAGACCTTCTAAAATGATATTCATTAATTCAGCCATATCAACACGACCACATAAGAAATCACCTAATTCTAAGATAGCTGCTCCAGCATATACTCTTGGACTCATTGTGATATCTCTTGTATCTACATTGAATGTTCTATAAGTTCCGTATTCACCGGCAACTGTAACGAATCTTTTACCACGTGAAACTCCTGTTCTTTGTTTGAACACGATTTTTTCACCATTATTTACTCTTTGAACTTCTGCGAAAGAACCAAATTCAGCGACAACTTGTTTAGGTACTACTACATTAGCTATTTCTTCGATTAATTGGAATAATACGTTTTTGTTAGCTCTGTAATAAGAATAATTATTGAAAGCTTTTAATTCTTCTCTTAATGTTTCGTTAACATCAGTAGCAGAATATTCAGCAGGAATGTTACCAGTAGCAGCAGCGATTCCTAATGTAATTAATTTATCTAATTCCATAATATAGTACCTCCTTATTAAGCTATTACTCTGTAAAGTTTACCAGCTTTGCCATTAGGCATAGTAGTTTCCTTTACTGCTACGATTTTGTGATTACCAAATGTAAGGCTACTAAATACAAAATCAGTAGTGAATAAGTCTCCTGTAGTTAATTTGTAAACTCTTGGAAGATATTGATCTCCAGCAGTTTTATAGTCGTCGTTTCTTTCGTATCTGAAATTTTCCATTCCAGTGTGTCCATCTTCGTATCTACGAGGATTTGAGAAGTGTAAATAAATTGCGTCTACACAATTACTAGCATTGAAAGTTTTAGTAATTTCATCATTTACTGCATCAACATAAACGATTTCACCGTTTTCTAAATAGTTGATATCAGCATTTAATTTGCATTGAGCTTCGATTTCACCAGTTTTTCTACTAGCTACTTTTGTAAGTTCAACTGTTGCGTATTTTGCCATATTTTATACCTCCTAAAATTATTTTCTATTTTTGTAGGCATCAACTAAACTCCAAGCATCATTTCTAACTTCTGGGTTTAAATTAAGATTTAAAGAGAAGTTATTTGATTCTTCTACTGGAGCTTCTTCTTCTTCAGCTGTGATTTGGTCAACTAATGCTGTACCTAATTCAGCCTTAATTTCTTCTTCAGTTAAATTGTCTACATTTTCTGTTAAGTTAGCGATTAATTCTTCGCTATCCTCTAACTTAGTAGAGAATTTAGAGATAATCTCTAATTTTTCATTTCTTGAATATTTTTTTAATGCTTCAAGAGCAGCATTATGTTCATTGGTTAATGATTCGTATTTTGCTTTTAATTCAGCATATTCTTGTTCTAATAATGAATATTTTTTATCTTTGCCATTGCAGCCATTTTTACAAATACAAGGATTCTCTCCGCATTCTGGACATTCTTTTTTATCTTCTTCGTCTTCATAAGGTTCGTCATCACTTTTTTCATTTTTGGCTTTTTTATCACCACAAGCACATTTTGTTTTGTCTTCTCCACATTTAGCACATTGTGTTTTTTTATTACCACAAGCGAATTCTGTTTCATCTTCGCTTTCTTCTGGGATGACTTCAGTTTCAACAGATTCAACTTCTACTTCTTCTGCTACTTCAGCTTCATTTTCTGATACTGGAGTATCAATAACTTCTTCAGTAGAAACTGCTTCTTCTGCTGTTACTTCTTCTACGACTGTTTCAGTAGTAACTTCTGGTTCTACAATCTCACTAATGTTATCCATAATGTCTTTACCTCCTTCAATATTTTCTTGCATGTTATTCATATATTTTGCGTATTCGCTAACCATATGACTATAAGCATTCAAAAATCTAGCATCCTTGAAACAAGGCTCAACGTCTTCTCCTAATACTGTAATTCCAGCGAATTCAGCATCAGTAATGTTATAATACATATGTTCACCGCGTCTAACCATAGTACCTTTTAATGTAGCAGGATTTAATTCCATTGAAAGTGATTTATTATCACTTAAAATGTTTTTTGCTTCCTCAAATCGTCCGTCCCAAACAACTACATCAACTTCAAGATACTCACGTTCTTTACCGTTTTCATCTATCTTAACCCACGTAGGATTAGGCTCTAATGGAACAAATCCAAAAGCTGATTGTCCATCACCATGTCCTTCAAAATCTTCAGTGTCGTAATTATACAACCCGATAATTGGAGTACCTGGTATTGAAGCTGCTAATTTGTAAGCTGCTTCGCCTTCAATAATAGAACGATTAGGGTTGGTCCCTATATAAAAGATACGCGCTCTTCCTAAGGAAAACATACGGTTAACTTTCACAGGTTTGCCTGTTAAGTCAATTGAAAAGGTAGCATACTTTAGTAATTCATTCATTGTAGCTCCCTCCTATTTGCTCGCATCCTTCGCTATAGTTGAGTCTTCTTTTTCTTCTGAGTCGACAGTAGGTCTTCCATTTTCATTAGTTTCTACATCACTGTCATTCTTAGTAGGACTAATGTTTGTGGTATCACCATTGGCCGATTGTTTACCACTCATAGTATGTGAACTTTGTAGGGGAACAAGTTTCGCATCTAAATCTAAGACATCATTCTCAAAATAAACAAGAGATTCAATGAAGCGTTGTTTAACTCCCATAGCAATTTGAGGGGCCATCTTACTAAAACCGTATTGAGCACCTTTCAAATAGC
>JAEWSH010000082.1 GCA_023398375.1 Bacillota bacterium
GTGTGTTGGTGTCCTCGATCAGGCCCTGCTTCAATTCAAACCCGGTGGGAAATACGATGGCACGGTGAGCAACGTTCTTTCTCAGTTCATCCGTCATCTTTGCCACTCGCTGAAGAATCTCCTCTTCGTTCTCCACGCCCGCGCAGATCTGACCCAGGATACCGTTTGAATGAATATAGGTTTCCGGATACAGCGTCACGCCCGGGACTTCCCGAATCGCATCCAGAATCTCCTGTTCTTTTCCCATAATGTTCTGCTGGGGAATATCGGTTGCAAGCACGTCAAAGGTGATATGCCTCGGACGCACGTCCACAACGAGGACTTCCCCGTCGTTCAGCCCCATCACATGGGCGACCTTATTGGCAAGGTCTGTCAGATTGGTATTGTCCAATGTGATTTTATTGACCCACAGTTCCGTTTTTTCGAGTAAATTTAATCCCATTCAGCTCTCCTCCTGAATCACATCAAGTCTCATATCCAAAAGCTGTGCATCAACGATTTCTTTTCCAATGCAGAGAATGTCGATTCCCTCGTCGGCAAGCTCGGGAATGTCCGTCAGTTTCACTCCGCCCGCAAAGGCAAGTTCCAGCTGCTTCCTTTTTCCCGATGCTTCCATGACCTTGCGGCACCTGCGCAGATCCTCCAAGCTTCCGGTATCCACCATGAGGATATCGCCTCCGCCGCGAATCGCCTGGTCGGTCTCCTCTTCAATCGTGCCGGTAATTCCCTTGATCTGCACGACCTTTGTGGAGTCCTCAAATGATCCGCACGCTTCCAGGGCCTCCGGAATCGAACCGAGCATCCGGATGAAGTTTTTGTCCAAATAGATCATTGGCTGCTCGCAGATCCGGAATGAGGCGCCGCCGACGGCAGTCGCATGGCGCACCAGCTGCTTTGTCTCCGGCGGCATCTTCTTCCAGGACCCGGAAACAATTTTCACCTTTCCGTCCGCCAGATGAACAGCCGTTCTGGATGCCGTTGCAATTCCCGAAGCCTTTGCAAACGTGCCGATCAGTTGCTCTTCAGCCAATGCGATCTGTTTGGACGAAGCCAGCAGATTCGCAAAACGCTCTCCGTGGGAGAGCTCATCGCCGTCCTTTTTGCAAAGTTCAAACTCAATACCCAGTTTCTCCGCGCAGACACGGGCCTCCACTTCACCTGACAGCACACCGGAACGCTCAGCTGTCAATACAGCCCGGTATCGTTTTTCGGAAATTTTTTGAAAGAGCGTGTCCCGAATATCCGTCATGCTCATCCCCCTCTTCCAATTGTTTGGTAATATCAAACATCGTTCTTATTTTATTTTAAAACCTGCCGAGACCCTTTGCTCATTATAAAAGCATTAGAGTCTCCGCATTTTCGTATTTTATTTAACTGCTCAGCCTCGGAATCCGAGTCGGGCAGACAAATCCCGTGCGCAGGCAAGCAGCTCGCTTTTGACCTGCTGCAAATCCACATTTTTGATCCGTCCATACGGGAAGGAAAGGCTGATTGCCAGCTCCGGCAAACCCTCTTTCTGCAGGATTGGCGCGGCAACGCAGGTCAGTCCGTCCTCAATTTCCTCACGGTCCATAGCTATTCCGGTCTTGCGGACCGCGTCCAGCTCCGCAAGCAGCTGCTCCTTCGTCTCAATGGTATTGGGCGTCAGCTTTTTCAGTGGGAAGTGAAGATACTCGTCCAGATATTTCTCCGGCAAGAATGCCAACATCGCCTTTCCAACACCCGTGCAGTGCATCGGCGTTCTCTTCCCGACGTTGGATGAATGAATCATGGAATGACTGTCATCGATTTTGTCAATGTAAATCACTTCGCCCATATTGTACGTTGCGATATGTACGGTTGCAGGATACTTTTGCGCCAGCGGTGTACAGCGTTCCTTGGCTTCATTTCGGATATCGATTCTGTTGAGAACCAGATTGCCCATCTCAAACAGAGCCATTCCCAGTCGGTACTTTTTTGTACTTTCAATCTGCTCCAGATAGCCATAGCTCACCAGGGTATTGACCAGGCCAAACACCGTGCTCTTATGCAGCCCCATTTCCGCGGAAAGCTCGGAAATTCCAAGCTCCGGGGCCTCAACAAAGCATTTCATAATCTCCAAAGCGCGGGCAACAGACTGAATCTGCACTCCTCCGCGGCGGTTTTCCTCTTTTGCCAACGTGATAATCGTCTTTTCGCGCATATTTATGTCCTGCCTTTAACTATGAGAGAGTTTTTCCAGCTCCTCGCCGAAAATACGTACCGCCTCGTTCAGGTAAAACTGCATGGGCTGTACAGGTCCGGCCGCAACGCGGATGGTACACCGCTGAGAAGGCAACAGAATTTTCACTGCATCGCTTTCTCCGATTGCGGCCGCCATTTTCGGTGTCACTTCGCCGAGAAGTCCGTTTGCTGTAATGATCCCGATGGGCCCCAGAATCATCTGCACCCGGGACACATTGTGGATCACCGCGTTTTCTCCGGTGGCGCCGTCATCCGCTCCGCCTTTGAGCATGATGGACGTTGCTGCGGCATTGGTTCCCAAGGCGCGAATGGACACCTTGGGATAGGCTCTTTTCAATTGTTCAATGATTGCGCGGCCGATCCCGCCTCCCTGGCCATCAATGACTGCCACGCGCATCTGACTCTCTTTCATACTTCGCCCTTACTTTAATTCTTGATATGCAACTATAATATAGTGGTTCTGCTTCTTTTGTCAATGGTTTTTGTTAATAACGAACACGATTTGTCAATAACGTACATCTTTTTCGATTTTTTTTGACAAGCCAACAATTGACAGCTTTCTCATCGTTTGATATTATTAAAAATAATCAACATGGTCAGAGGACAATGTCCACAGGCCGGAAGGTTCTGTATTTTGTTTGGCGGCAAGTCTCCGCCTCTGTTTTCTTTTTTCGAAATAGC
>JAEWSH010000091.1 GCA_023398375.1 Bacillota bacterium
TGATATAAGCCAATGCAGCCAATACCACCAAAGAATAACCTCCTGTTATGCCGTTTATCCCGTCCATAAAATTATACGCATTGATAATTCCCGTACAAACTATCAACGCCAAAACAAGCCACCACCAGGATAAAGAGAAGAGTCCCCATTGATAAAACATTAACGCCATTGCCGAAAAATGAAAAAGCAACCGTATCAACTGACCGGTAGATTTCACATCATCTACAAAGCTGATGAAAGTTACCAGCGTTAAAGCCAGCATAAAACAAGGATATTCCCAACCACTTGTCAAGAAACAAGCCAACGCACCGAAATAGAAAATGATGCCGCCACCTCTTAGAGTGATACGTGTATGCGAACTGCGTTCGTTCGGTTTGTCGATGATGTTACACCTATCAGCTATCTTAAAATAAAAAAGTTCTGCTACGAATAGCAAAACTAAAACGATTAGGTAATACATAAATACGAATTTACTCTATTGTAAGCGATCCATACATCGTACCCACTATTTATTAGGCAGTTACGTCCATATGAATTCTATAAAAAATTAAATTTATACTGATTTGAATTTGAGTATTTATTTCATTAATATTTATATTTGAAAATTAGTTAATACATCCATTGGCTCCCAATTCAACTCTTTACGAGCCTTATCATTTGAAAATGTAAGGCTTTTGGTCATTTTCTCAAGTTTATTGCTATTAATTGGAGCTTTGTTACCAAACAAATCACCGATCTTTGCCATACACCATGCTACCCAATAAGGAATATTCAATGGTTTCCCTTTACCAAGCTGCTTTGCGACTGATACAGAAAGCTCACCAAAAGACGACTGTTTTGTATCACATACATTGTATACCCCACCTTTTTCTTCCAATAATGGTACTAAGTTTGCAATATCTTCAGCCATCAAGATACTCTTTATTACTTTTCCACCAGCAATATTCATATAGAAGCCCTTCTTAATACCATTTACCATAGCACCCAAGTTACCCAGCGCATGTTTGCCGGCGAGCAGTGAAGGACGAAGTATTCCAAGCTTAACATTATTATTTCGACACCATTCCGTAAGATACTCCTCAGCCATAATCTTACTCCTTGCATATGGCGTATTACCTTCTAAAGGATGCTCTTCGGTTACAAGATTACCAAACTCACATCCATATACAGCAACAGTACTGATAAAAATCAAAGCCTTGGGTACGCCCACTTTCTCCAATGCTGCACAAAGGTTTACTGTACCCTGATAATTTACATCAAAAAACGCCTGTTTTTCTGCCTCTGTTTTGGGTACCATATGAGCCTTACCACAAGCATGTAGCACTACATCATAGTGAACAAGTAGAAAAGGTACTTCTTTTGCTAGATTCGCTTTTATATCATCATCAAGAGTAATACCACACTTTGTAACTTCATATATTTTATTTAATCTAGGGAGTACATTGTATCCTAAGAATCCAGTTCCTCCTGTAAATAATAGTTTTTCCATTTATCTTGATTCAAATCGTTTTTTGATAAAGTCATGGTATTGCTCGAGAACAACATTCTTCGCAAAAAACTCGTTTGCAACAGCCAATGCATTTGCTCCCATTTCTTGAATTTCAGAAGGTTCACGAAGTATATCCTCTATTTTATCCTTAAGCAATGATGGATTATTAGGCTCAACTACCCATCCAATATTATAACGTTTAATACAAAGTGCAATTTCAGAGTCTGATTCTCCTATGTACAGGATAGGTTTACCTGTTGCCATTATATTGTATGACTTAGAAGGAACCCCTAAACCATACATGCCATCGGCTAATGTAACAATACCGATATCACAGGCATTCAAGAAATCATTCTGATTTGATCTACTCCTAAATCCTGCATACACAGTATTCTCATGTCTTTCTGCAAAAGATTCGATATCATTCCTCTTAGCACCTGCACCGACAAATAAAAATTTACAATCTTTATTCTTTACCATATCGATGGCATTCATCAGATTATCCAAACCTTGAGCTTTACCTAAATTGCCAGCAAATTGAAAAACAATCTTACCAGTCAAGGATGATTCCATCTCTTTAAATAAATTAGTATCTACCTTAGGAAAAGGCTTTACTTCATCAACATCTGCCCAGTTTGTAATTAATCTTAAAAAATTCTGACCTTTTGTTTTTCTTAAGACAACCTGCCTCATATCTTCGCCTATCGAAATACAAGAGTCTGCAGTTCCATACGCCCAATCAAATATTTTCTTCAAAAAAGCATATAAAAATGATTTACGTCCAAGATTACCAAGACTTACAAGATTTTCTGGAAAGATATCATGCACAAGAATATGATAATGACATTTAGTCAATTTTCTTACCAAAGGCATGAATAACATAAAGAAAGCTGGATTAGTCAAAATGATAACTTCATCCCCCTCTTTTATTTGCTTCCGAGCAAGGTTAAATAAAGATATACTAGAAGATAATAATCTTAATGACCGTTTTATTAAGCTATCCTTATCAACTTGTTTTCCTAGCACTCTATAAACTTCAATACCATTATGGAACTCTCTTGCTTTATTTGAAATAACATCAGAATCATAGTAGGTGTTATTAGTGGATATTACTCCAACATTCATCCCCTTTTTTGAAAGATAATCTGCAATTTCTGTAACATAATATCCTGTTGTAACAACAACAGGATAATAAAATTCAGAGACGAGCCAAACTCTATCCATAATTTTCAAATTTATTGTCGCAATCTATAAATATACTTTTGCCAATTCTTTTTTAATAAAATCGACGTTGTTATGCTTTCTAACATATTCTAACATTCCGCTTCCTTTTACTTCCAAGAAATGAGAGTCTTTTTGAATTTCATCGTAGATACTACAAAGAGTATTCTTTAATTCATCATTTTGGCTATTATTATATACATAAACCATACCACTATCAAGAAAATCAAGGACAGTTCCAATTTCTGTAGAGATTACCGTTTTTGCATATGAGAAAGCTAAGATGGCAACACCAGAATTCAATGATGATTCAACGTTATAAGGAATTAAAACAATATCAACTTTACTTAACAAGGATGGTATTTCACCATTATTAATAAAACGAAAATCAAATATAACATTATCAGTTCTAACTTTATTCTTTAATTCGATTTTATAGTCATCACTATTACAAATTCCACAAATCCAGAATTCGATATTTAAATCTGATATATCATTAGCAATTTTAATTATACTTTCTATATTTTTATAAGGCTTTATTGCACCAAAGGTAAGAACAACAAGTTTTGAATTTTCTTTTCTATGAAGGGGGGATTCTATTATATTTTCATATATTCCTTCATAGCTTGGATGAGGAATATATGCTGTCTTTAATCTATATTTTTCAGGAACAAAATTTACACTATACTTACTATGCAATATAATGACATCAGAAATACGAAGTACAAAATCCATCAAATATTTAGACAATGCTAAATTAGATTTATCATGAGGTAATTTATTATGTAATGTATAAACGACTCTCTTTTTAGTGACAAAAAGAAAATACAAATAAAAAAGCTTAATAATGAACCCTAAATACAGCTTAAGAGAATTTGGTGAGAGATTTTCATACCAATTTAAATGAATAATATCTGCAAAAAGAAAATCAAATAAACTATTATTCTTACAAAGAATATATTTTTCCTTATCGATACAATCCCTCATAATAGAAGTATATTCATTTAAGGTCTTTTGTGGATAGAATAAAATCTTTTTCATTTTAAAGAACTAAATGACTTTAAATAATCATCGCGTAGTAAATCAATATTTGTAAATTTTCGAAAAAATGCTATAGAATCCTCTACACGATACTTCATTTCCGTTGAACTACATCCTATAATTGATTCAACAGCTTTTAGATACATATCTTCATCTTTTAACGGAATTGCCCATCCTCCCTTTGTACTATTAATGTTAGACCAAGGAGTTTGATCGCTAATAATAATTGGAAGACCTACCGACAACGATTCAGCAATAATGTGCCCATAATTCTCACTAAATGTAGGAAAAAACAAAGCATCATAACTTGACAAGATAATTGGTATATCATCATGCTTGCAAACCCCACAATAATTAATTTTGATTTTGTTACTAAAATTATTAATAATTTTCAGACATTCCTCCCAATATTGCGGTTCTTCTATTGAGCCATAAATATCGAATTGCAAACTTCCATCATTAACACGATTAATAACTTGCAATGCAAAAAGAAGATTTTTTTTCCAAACTATTCTAGATACAAAAACAAATTTTGCCTCACCAGTTTTTTTTATTGAGTAATCCTTACGTATTTTAGTTAATGTTGGTACATTATTTAAAAAAACAATCCTATTATTAGAGAAATATTTTTTTATACCATCTGTTTCCTCATCTGAAGTTGATTGGAAAATAACATTTCTACTTAAATGAAGATACTTTATAAAATAAATATATGGTATTTTCTTGTATTTCTTTTTAAGTGCTCCCGAACACAATTCACCTCTTGGCGCCAACAATACCTTAATATTATATTTTTTAGCTGCAAAAAGAACGGGTAGAACACAACTTTGAAAAATACTCTGCAAGTATATAAAATCCGGTGCAATTTTAACAATTGAATCTACAAAAGTATTATAGTTATATTTTGAATCATCACAATATAGTACAGATGCCTCGGAACTCTTATTCCATCCGTCTGTTATATTATCATACCTTTTCTTATCTTTGAAATCGTGATCCTTTGTTATAATATAAAAATCAGCCTTGTCTTTGAGAAGCCTGCAAAGATTATTTATACTTACAGGTGGACCTCCATAATTATTACCAGGAAAATATCCTTCAGTTATAATAAGAACTTTCATGTCTATTAATTTTCTAATTTGACTATTTTAACCGTTCTTGTTACCAAGAATATAGGACACATGTATAGTAAAGTCAAATACATATAAGAATAAATTGTCTCAATGGAACCTAGATTATAGACATTTAAAACTAGAATAAAATATAGAGCGTGCTTATACTTACTATCTAAACTTCTAATTATTAGCGAAAATATTTTAAACAAAATCACCATTAATATAATCCATATTATAAAACTTAAAAAATCACTCTTCATTAAATTATAACCATACGAAAATATGCCTACATTTAAAGATGTGCCTTCAGCTTCATAATCAACAAATGACTGTTTAATACATAACGAAAGACTTGCGAAATCTTTATCCATCATAAAGCCAGGGATTAAAGGCCGAAAAATGGCCTTAACTTCACCAAAAGGATGTGAATAAGTCTGATATACTCTTGCTGTTAAATCTACAGTTTGGATAGAAGCAAGGGACTGTGAGAAAAACGTTATTCTATCTAATAATTTATTTACGCCTTCTTCGATTGTTAATGTTTCAAAAGTTATTTGCTTAAAGCGGATATATTGTTTGATTGGATAGATTAGCGAATACACAAGCCCTCCTCCATATATAATAATAAAAGGAATAATAGTAGCGTATACTTTTCTTATTCTATTGAATCTAAAGTACTGGAATCTAATTAAGACCTCCATCAACACCAAATCCCAAAAAAAACCAGTCCAGCCTTGTGATAATCGCAATCCACAATAAAGTAAAATATTTAATGAATAAAACAAACTTTTTCTTCTTGCAAGTACGTAATAAAAGGGGAAAAGAGTTCGTACGTTTAAAATGGCTCCAATAAAACCTAGGCTTGATTTACCTCCTTCAACTGCACTACCAACTCCAGCTGTTACAAACAAAGTCCATGATATTGCTAGAAATATAAAATACAACTTATCCAATCGTTTAACATTGTATTTTATCTTATATTTCGTCTTTTTATCCTTTGTTCGATTATAAAATCGATATATGCAAAAATAACCTAATACAACAATAAGTAAATGAACTATTATTTCGATAAAACTAAAATGAACTCTACCTACAGAATACGCCTCTCCACCATACATACCGGTATTTAACATATATAGTGCAGAAACTATACAAGTAATGCAATAAAAAAGAATGATTACATACCCTCCCATTAAAACAATTACTTATAGGCTTATCTAACCATACAATAATATGTACGGCTACTCCAAATATTGATTTTTCCTCCAAACCATCTTATTGATAATACCTACATAGCTCTGAATAAGCTTGATTACCTTGGTAGATACATTCTCATCCACATAAGCAGGCACATCACATGCATCATCACCATTAGCGTGCATAGCTACTGCCAAATCTACTGCCTGACATACAGCCTCTGATGTGATAGATCCAATTGTGAATACACCCTTATCCATAGCCTCTGGACGCTCAGTAGACGTACGTACACTTACTGCTGGGAAATGGAAGAAAGCACTTTCCTCTGGTACTGTCCCGGAATCTGAAACGACACAGAAAGCATTCTGCTGCAACTTGTTGTAATCAAAGAAGCCAAGAGGTGCATGCTGGATAACGCGTGAATCAAACTTGAAGCCTCTCTTCTCAATCATTTTTTGACTACGAGGATGGCAACTATAAAGAATAGGTATATCGTATGTTTCTGCCATTGCATTCACCGCATTCATCAATGAGAAGAAGTTGGTCTCTATATCAATATTCTCCTCACGATGAGCAGAAAGAAGGATGTATTTTTTAGGCTTGAGCTTGAGATCATTCAATACATTTGAAGCCTCAATCTGTGGTAATACTTTAGAAAGGACCTCAGCCATAGGAGAACCTACAACATAAGTATATTCAGGCTTTACACCTGATTCAAGGATGTACCTGCGAGCGTGCTCAGAATAGCACATGTTAACATCAGATGTAACATCAACAATTCTACGGATTACCTCCTCAGGTAGATTTTCATCCTTACAACGATTACCTGCCTCCATATGGAAAATGGGAATTTTAAGGCGCTTTGCAGCAATAATGCTCAAGCAACTGTTAGTATCGCCAAGTACAATAACAGCATCAGGCTTTATCTCAACCATAAGGTCGTATGCCTTTGAAATGACGTTACCCATCGTTTCACCAATATTCTTACCAACTACACCTAAGTAGTAATCAGGTTCACGAAGACCAAAATCTTTAAAGAATACCTCATTGAGGTTATAATCGTAATTTTGACCAGTGTGAACAAGCACATGATCTAAATATTTATCTGCTTTCTTGATGATAGCACTCATCTTGATAATCTCAGGACGAGTACCAACGATGGTCATCAACTTTAATTTCTTCATATCTATAATTATTTATTAAAATAATGTGGATAGAGTTCTTTGTGCTTGTTTACCCAGTCGGCCATTTCCTTTACCTGTTGCTCATAACTCGGCACTTGGAAAGAAAAATCAGTACGCTTGTGTCGAAGGCTCTTGTCCAGTTTTAATTTATCATTAAGATTAATAACAATTTTACCATTACGGAAATACTTGTTGAACAAACTAAGAAGATCAAACTTATTGATACTCTCGTTGTTCACCAGATTATAAAGTCCTGTCAGATTCTCCTTAATGGCAGACTCTATTGCTTTGGCAAGTGTCAATGTGGTAACACCTGTCCAAATGGCACCTGTGTAACCTCCAATAGGACCGTCCTGCTTCATAAACCAATTGAAAAGACCAATACCCTTTTCATTAGGATCTGGTCCTACAATTGAATTACGGAAAGTAAGATTCTTCTCGTCATTGATTTCACCAATAGCTTTACTTCTGTCATAGAAACTCTTGCCATCAGGGAAACTATCCTCATAATAAAGACCTGTATTACCTGCAAAAACGCAATCAGTACTCATGTGGATGAGACGAGCCTTCTTGTCTTTCAAACAGTCAGCAATAAAGTGAGGTAAATAACCATTAAGCATCACAGCCATTGATTTATTTTCCTCAGCAAACAGATTGAGGATACCGATAGCATTAATTACAATATCAAAGTCATCATTCTCAAGAGCCTCCTTTACATCTGCAGGATTTGTAGCATCACCAAGAATGTTCTTGCAATACGTTATAGGTCTACGAGTAAAACCGGTCACATCATATCCCTGCTCCCTGAAATAAAGTGTAATGATGTGACCAGCCATACCGCTAGCACCAAAGACTAGTATCTTCATATATGTTATTATTGAACGAAATTCCCTTCTCCATTCAACTCTTTCTGAATGTACTCAAGAGAAGCAATCTTTGCTTTAGTTTCTTCCAATGTTAGTCGCCTAGTATTGTCAGAATTAAACTCACTCAAAAGATTTCTCTCAGTTTCACCTTTTATGAAATATTTATCATAGTTCAAACCACGATTATCAGCAGGTACGCGATAGAAATCACCCATATCTTCTGCCTTAGCGCACTCCTCATTGGTAAGCAATGTTTCATAGATTTTCTCACCATGACGTATACCAATAACTTTGATTTCTTCTTTTTTGCCTCCGAAGAGCTCACAAACAGCCTCTGCCTGTGTTTGAATAGTACAAGCAGGTGCTTTCTGAACAAGGATATCACCATTCTGCCCATTTTCAAATGCAAAAAGTACCAAATCAACAGCCTCTTCAAGACTCATGATAAAACGAGTCATCTTAGGTTCGGTCAATGTGATAGGATTGCCATTGCGAATCTGATCTATCCACAAAGGAATAACAGAACCACGAGAACACATTACGTTACCATAACGTGTGCAGCAAATCTTGGTATCGCCAGAATAACGAGACTTTGCCACTGCAATCTTCTCCTCAATGGCCTTGGTGATACCCATTGCATTAATTGGATAAGCAGCTTTATCTGTTGATAAACAGATTACCGCACCAACCTTAAACTCAATAGCAGCTGTGAGAACGTTATCAGTACCAATAACATTAGTCTTAACAGCTTCCATAGGGAAAAATTCACAAGAAGGGACCTGCTTCAATGCTGCTGCATGAAAGATGTAGTCAACTCCTGGCATGGCATTGCGACAAGACTGAAGGTCACGAACGTCGCCAATAAAGAACTTAATCTTATTTGCTACATCTGGATAATTAGCTTGATACTCATGACGCATGTCATCTTGCTTCTTCTCATCGCGTGAGAAAATACGGATTTCACCAATATCAGTACGAAGGAAACGATTCAAGACTGCATTACCAAAACTACCGGTACCACCAGTAATCATCAAGGTTTTGTCTTTGAAAATTGACATATTACTTTTTAATTTAATTACTAATCAATTTTTTATTTACTCATAGAGGTTTATTTACCCTTACATCATTTTGATATAAAATATAAGCAGGATTTCCTACAACAACGCAATTATCAGGTATGTCTTTCATTACAATTGTCCCCCCCCTACAACTACATTATTGCCAATATTTACTTTGCCTGCAATAAGAGAATTTGCATTTACAATAACATTATTTCCAATTGTTGGACGTCCAGTTTTGCTTGCACCGATTGTTACATTATTTCTTACAGTGAAATTTTCACCAACCTTATCGGCATTTACAAAAGTTGCAATTGGATGAATTCCCAAAAAACCTTTTCCACAATCCATGTATGTAGCAATAACGAAGCTATCATGTGGAGGCATAAAATAATATACAAAATATTTAAGTTTACCGATGCGTTTATAAAAGATATTCCTAAAAGTTTTATCAAAAACCATTAAATAACAAAAACCAATAAAAACATTAGAATTAAAGTGCCGATGAACAAGAGCTTGCTTAACATCATCTTCACAATCATTGATTTTTAAACAAAACAAGATAAACGATGGAATAATTCGCGGGATATTTAATATTGTTGCAAATAATTTAAATAAAGGCATAAGAATAATTTATTTTAATCAGGCTATTTATTAAATAAAAAAATATTTATTATTTTCTTTTCTCCTTGATTGAAGAAAAAAAAATAAACAAATAATATTGCTATAATAATTATCACTAATGACAATATGCATTTAAAAAAATAATGTATCGAAATTATTGACGAAAAATAATAAGCTAATACACCAATAGTAACAAAAACCAACAATATAGTTATTACGTTTTTGAAGTAATAGTCTAAACTTATATTAACAATTCTACTTAAGAGAATTAAATCTACTACTAAATTTATAACTTCAAAAAGAATGACTGCAACAAAAGTAGAATAAACAGAATATCCAGATTTCAACAAGTAATAAGATAACGGTAAAGGAATAAACAAGATTATTCCCTCTGCTATTTGATAATATTTAATTGAACCTTTTGCCTTAAAGATTACATCTATCGGATTATGCAGCGATCGAATAATAGAGCATACTAAGACTAATTGTACAAGACCAACTGTAAATTCCGGTACAATATTCAACCACAAATTTAATACTTCATTAGTAAGTAGCAAAAAAGGAATAGAAATACAGAAAGTAATTAAAAGAAAAATTTTTGATGAGAAATAAAACATATTAAATACCTTTTGCATATTTCCCTCCGCATAAGATCTAATGCAAAATGGTGTAATAGCAACATTTACATTATTTGTAAGTTGGAATACAGCAGCATTAACTTGATATGCTATTCCTCTGGCAGCATTTGCTGTTGTACCAGCAAAAATATTAAACAGTACGTTTATTCCGTTCTGTGTAATATTATACGAAGAAGTACCCAACAATTGCCATCCAGCAAAAGAAAGCATCTCCTTAAAGACTGTTTTATCCCAACAAAAAATATACTTACATTCACTAAAGTTATTACTACAATATATTGAATTGATAATTCTTATTAATAATTGCACCACCAATATTAAAAATGCATAGGCTATTAATTTATCATCACCCAAATAAGGGGTCAAAAAAATCACCAAAAGGCATAATAAAGTTTTCAGAACAGAAACGAACGCATAAAAATTTAACTTTTCATAGGCTATAATGATAGCATCGTATGGGGTGGTAAGTATTAATATTACCGCTGAGATTATTGATAGTTGAAGTACCCACTGTGCAGCTAATATTCTGTCTACTGGAACGTTCACATAATAAGTTAAAAACCAATAGCCGAATATTTCTATCATTATTATAAAAATAAATGATATTAAAATGTTAACATATAAACTCATATTAAAGATAATCTTCATCTTTTCATGATTACCTTTTCCCATTTCAAAATTAAAAAACCGTTGTGTAGCATAAGAGAAAAAAGTTTGCAACATTGAGACAGCAGCAATAACGCTACCCACAAGGTTATATATACCAAAATCTGAAACACCCAGATATTTTAGTAAAAGTTTGGATGTATATAAAGCAAGAATAACATTCAGTACCATCCTTACATACATAAAAAATGTATTTTTAGCTATGCGTTTAGAATTAGCAGTTGTCATAATTCATAAATTCAATTCTATAATATTCTACTTATCAAGAATTGAGAATTTCAATACCTTACTTTCATTTTTAAGAACTATTGCCTTCATCTTTTTAACGTAAATCACCAATAGAGCGTACCCACTGTTTATCAATGGAATAACTAGTAAGCCTTCCATTTTTCTGCCACGACAATTTTATCGGATATTTTTCAGCCAATAAAATAAAAAAGTCCGTAAGAAAATAATTTGGTTTTAACATTCCAATTCGTAAAAACATGGCAGAAGCACCCTTCTTATCACAATCTTTGCCATAAAGAATACATTTGAGCAGGTTCCTCAGATAATTTTGGGATATCATTAAGCTTATGGCTTTCTATCAGCGAGAAGATGAATACCATGTTTTCCGCGGAAAACTCACAGCCTATGTTCATACAGTTCTTGAGCAACAGCTTTCATCCTTTATTCACAAAAATTGTTCGACATTTCCGCTGAACCGTCCTTGTACCACTGCCACCGACAAGTACGATATCCTTCATTATTAATTTTTGATTAATCAGTTTAACTCGTTAATTGCTAATCACATCTAAAGATATCACGCGTATAAACCTTGTTTTCTATATCACTCAAGCAATCATCGAAGCGGTTAGCAATAATCACATTCGATAAAACTTTGAACTTTACTAAATCATTCACTACCAATGAACCGAAGAATGATTCGCCATCTGCAAGAGTTGGTTCATAGATAATAATGGTAGCACCTTTAGCTTTAATCCGTTTCATGATACCTTGGATTGCCGACTGGCGAAAGTTGTCAGAATTACTCTTCATTGTCAAGCGATAAACACCAATAGTAACAGATTCTTTTGAGCCATCATACTGGTTATTGCTATAGTAGTCATACCATCCAGCCTTGCGAAGAACAGCATCTGCTATATAATCCTTACGAGTGCGATTTGACTCTACAATCGCTGTCATCATATTTTGGGGTACACTCTCATAATTTGCAAGGAGTTGCTTAGTGTCTTTTGGTAAACAGTAACCACCATAACCAAATGATGGGTTATTGTAGTGAGTGCCAATACGAGGATCGAGACCAATTCCCTGAATGATGGCAGCTGAATCCAAACCTTTTACTTCAGCATAGGTAT
>JAEWSH010000127.1 GCA_023398375.1 Bacillota bacterium
CTCACTACGTTCGGTCATGAGTCTGCGGCGAGCGGTTCCTGCTCTTTCAAAGACGATTTCATTGCCTGATTTCGTCAAGGGCGAGCGTAGCGAGTGCCATTTACCCTTGACGACACTCCGGATAAAACAGGCTTGGCAGTGGTGGGGGGTGGCGCGAAGCGACGCCTTCCACCTGCCAGACCGCCGTTGATTTTGACCTTCTGGCAGCTTGCTGCCCGAACGATTTTGCGTAGCAAAGTCTAGTGAGTACACTATCATCTTGATAGTGGCCCGCCGGAGGTATCGCAATGCGCTCCCCCGCCTGGCTGAATGAATGCCGGAATCAGGGGGGAACATGGCGAACTACGCGATAATGCGCTGCAAAAAGCTGACGGGAATGGGAAGCGTGGCCAGCGCGTTGCAGCACTGCTACCGAGAGCGTGAGACGCCGAACGCTAACGCTGAACGGACACCAGAAAACTACTGCTCTGTGTCCAAATCAACGGATCAGGCAATGGGGCGTGTGCGGGAGCTGCTGCCGGAAAAACGCCGTAAAGATGCGGTACTGGCCGTTGAATACGTTATGACAGCAAGCCCTGAGTGGTGGAAAGAGGCCACACCACGGCAGCAGGCGGAGTTTTTCGCCCGCTCTGAGCAATGGCTGGAGAAGAAATACGGGAAGGATCGTGTTGTGGCGGCGGTGGTTCACCGGGACGAGGCCACCCCGCACCTGTCTGCGTTCGTGGTGCCATTGACGCAGGATGGACGGCTGTCCGCGAAAGAGTTTATTGGCGGGCGGTCAAAGATGCGTGAAGATCAGAGCACCTACGCTGAATCAGTAAAAAAACTGGGTCTTGAGCGCGGCATCGAGGGAAGCCGCGCCACGCATCAGACAGTTCAGCACTACTACGAATCGATAAACCGTGGCACCCGTAGCCAGGTATCGATCTCGCCGGAGGCGCTGGAGCCGCGTGTATTGCGGAAGGGCATTTTCACCAAAGACGTGGAAGATCAGGCAGCCATAGCCAAACGTCTAAGCCACGCAGTGAACGATGGCTTTGCAGGAACCATCGCTATGGCCTCTCAGAGCGCCCAGAACGCAAAAAGAGCGCGTGAGCTACAGAAGACTATGGATGCGCAGCAGAAACGCCTACAGAGCGTTACAGAGCCTTTTAAGGGGCTTTCCAGAGAGCAGATGACCGAAATCCTGATGATGGCTCAGCGGTTTAAGCAGCAAAACCAGGAAAAGGAAAAACAGCAGCGTATTGAACGTGAAAAACAGCGACAGACGCGATCGCGTGGCATGGGTGGTATGGAGCGTTAGTTTTGATGCGATGCAGGATAGGGCTAACGCCGCAAAGTGACGTCATTTGCGGCATTCCAGAGATCAGGTTCTGCCGCCCTGTATAACGCTGAGGCCAGCTAATCCATCAGATGGTAATTGTATTTTTTCAAAATAGAAAAAGCTGCGTTTTTCTGCTTTGGTGACAAACCCTTAGTTGAGTATTTATTACCGCTAGTTCTACGATATATGCTGTAAACACTGCTTAAAAAAGTACGCTCCCAAACAGTCAGAACCTCATTCTTTTTTAGTGAATCATGCAGCATTAGCCTGTCTACATTTTTAAAAAGTTTATCTTCAGCATTCATCATCCATTACCTTCGTCTGCACCGTTCTTCCATTGGTGTCATAACTGATCTTTAACTCAATTTTCTTTCTTCTTTCGTAAATTGATGGCCAGTCTCCCCGTGCAAAAAGAAAGGGGTTAGCTTCAAGTTCCCCACGCCCTGCCCGGAAGAATATTTGTTTATCTACAAGAGCCGCAATTATGTTTTTAAAGGTCTGATATTCAATATGAACCCTGGGCTGTATGGTTTTTTCAAATCTAGTTTTTGATACAGACACAAACCCATCCCATCCAATCAGCATTGCCAATTGTAAAAGCACATCATTTTGAGATTTTGATAAACCATGAATCATCGCAATGTCTGCAATGTATAGCTTGACGTAGGGAGGTTCGGCTGGGATGGAAAAGGTCTCGATCTTAGAGTCTTGTTTTACCTCACCGTTTTCATCCATGTATGTATGCCGTTCAAGCCTAGAAATCTTTTTCGTATTCACTCCAGCCCCACGTTTCGCCATGATTTAGTACTCGCATTTAAGTACTAAAGAGACATACAGTCAAGTCCTTTGCATCAAGTACGATTAGTACTTGAGGTGAGTACGATTAGTCCTTGAGGTGAGTACGATTAGTACTTGAGGTGAGTACGATTGGTACTTGAGGTGAGTACGATTCTTCGCTCTAGCCCTTGGTACAAGCGGGTTCCCATATCTATATCTATATATTAAGAGGGAAAATAAAGGCTGAAAAACGCCATTTTTAAACATCGAAAAACGAGCTTTTTTGAGTCTGGAGCGTACGGATTTCTATGTCCGGGGAGTGGAAATTCCGCTTCCTCGAACGGACAGACTCGCGGCGATGCCGCTCCCTAATCCGTTCTTGCGGCGAGCGGTTCCTGCTCTTTCAAAAACGATATTCATTGCCTGATTTCGTCAGGGGCGAGCGAAGCGAGTGCCATTTACCCTTGACGACTCACCGGATAAAACAGGCTTGGCAGTGGTGGGGGGTGGCGCGGAGCGACGCCTTCCACCTGCCAGACTGCCGTTGATTTTGACCTTCTGGCAGCTTGCTGCCCGAACGATTTTGCGTAGCAAAGTCTAGTGAGTACACTATCATCCTGATAGTGGCCCGCCGGAGGCATCGCAATGCGATCCCCCGACTGGCTGGATGTACGCCAGAACGAGGGGGTAAGCATGGCGAATTACGCGATAATGCGCTGCAAAAAGCTGACGGGAATGGGCAGTGTGGCCAGCGCTTTGCAGCACTGCTACAGGGAGCGTGAGACGCCGAATGCTGACGCTGAACGGACACCAGAAAACTACTGCTCTGTGTCTCAGTCGGCAGATGAGGCGATGGGAAAGCTGCGGGAGCTGTTGCCGGAAAAACGCCGTAAAGATGCGGTACTGGCTGTTGAATACGTTATGACGGCAAGCCCTGAGTGGTGGAACGAGGCCACACCGCGGCAGCAGGCGGAGTTTTTCGCCCGCTCTGAGCAATGGCTGGAGAAGAAATACGGGAAGGATCGTGTTGTGGCGGCGGTGGTTCACCGGGACGAGGCCACCC
>JAEWSH010000016.1 GCA_023398375.1 Bacillota bacterium
GTCTCGAATTGGAAACTCAACAAGAATGAAGTAAAACAGTAACCTATTCACTGATTAACATTTATAGTAACATATCAATTCTTTTATTTTTGAGAAGTTGGTGTCACATCATTGACTAATGTACAAAATGCTTTTATTTTTATATGAACGACTGCAAGTATAAATAAATCTGCACCTGGAATCCCGAGAATGATAAAAAATGAGATGCATAATCTGGAACAATGCTGACAAGTTCCCTTCAAAGTAATTTTCTATAATATGAAAAATTGACAAGTAATACATAAAATAGTATAATTTCGTTCACATATCCACCGAATAGCAATGGTATCAAATACAGGATTCAGCATGGAATTAAAAAGATTACGATGTTTTTTGGAAGTAGCAAGATTGCAGAACTTTTCGAAGGCAGCAAAAGTAATGTATCTTTCTCAAACAGCTGTTAGTCAGCAGATAGCGGCTTTAGAAGAAATGATGAATGTCAAGTTATTTGAAAGAGATAAAAAAGAAGTGAAGCTGACAATTGCGGGCGAAGCTTTTCTACCCGATGCCAAACGTCTGGTAAGATTATATGATAACGCAGTCTCTAAAACACAGGCCTATGCACAAGGAGTTGATGGTATCATAAAACTTGGCTTTTTTAGTATGTTAGACAGAGATATCATGAGCAGCGCGATTGCCGATTATCATAAAAAATATCCAAAGACACAGATTAGTATTGTGCAATGTAATTATGAGGATATGAAGAATAATATACTGAATCATTCGATAGAGTTAGGATTCTGCTTTCATCTAATAGGAAAGATGGTGACCTGAACTCCATCAATGCACAGCATAAATTTAAAAAATACAGATTTTGATCTAGAGGAAATCGAATAGATATCTATTCGGTTCCTTTTTTTCAATTTTTATCTTTATTGATTTAATGACTGTAGATATGATAATAATCTTTTACGACCACCCGCATTTAGTCTACTATATTTTTCAAAAAACATGTACTCTTCTGATTCTTTATGAATAATCAGAACATCTGGCTCTTCAGTTTCCTGCTGTCCTGCAGACAAAAGCTCTTCTGACGATATGTCCAATACAGTGCAAATGTTCAAAATCTTATCCACTGCAGGATTTGTCTTTTTATTCTTCCAATCACTGATCGTGCTCTGGGATATTCCAGTTAATTCTGCAAATTGTTTTTGGGAAAGTCCCTTTTCTTTTAGTAGTTCAAAAATATATTCGCTGATAATCATTTGATTCCCCTGAAGTTGTTATTTTTTACTTTATATTTTACTACAGAAGAAAAAAAAGACAACCGAATTTCATTTATTATCTTTACGGAAAAGTAGAAAAAATAAAAAAAATATGTAAAAACGTAACTTTCATTTTTTTTGTACATCTTTATAGATAGAAACATATTTTATGAAAGAAAGAAGGATAAAAAAATGAAAAACGTAACAGATGGATTCGAAAAATTCATGAAGGAAACCAGTGGAGTGGGAATTGCTTTTATGAGTGCAGTGAAGAAAATGGCAGAAGTAAGTGCTCTGGATAAAAAAGTCCATGAATTGGCATATATTTCTGTATTGGTCACTTCAAAAATGTATGGCGGACTACCATTCCATATTGAGCAGGCAAAAGAGTATGGGGCATCAGATGATGAAATTAAAAGTGCAATTTTACTACCAATGCCTATTGTGGGTCTTCAGGTTGCTGATGCTCTTCCCTATCTAAGCGATAAATAAAATCGATTACTAGATTACTTTTATTACTAACCTGAAAAGGGGTATTTTACAAGTCAAGGAATAAACAATTTAAAAAATGTCTGAGTGTGAAATCAAAATCACATTTGGACTTTTTTGTAGTAACAAAATACGATTGCAATTCAACTAATGAGCGATTTATTCTCTACTTTATAGTTATTGTTAATAGATAACAACAGTGTTACACTTGGAAAAACGAAGGAGGTATGATAAGTGGGGACATTAGGAATCAATATTAAAAAATTAAGGGTCAGCAAGGGCGATACTCAAGAGCAACTAGCGAAATCACTACAGATATCTTTTCAATCAGTAAGCAAATGGGAAAACGGAATAGCTTCACCTGACATAGCATTTCTCCCTCTCATAGCAGAGTATTTTGGAGTTACAATCGACGAATTATTCAACTATAAGTTGAATGCGCTGTCATATAAAGAACGTTTTATAAAGTTCATGTTAACTAGCGGAGTTTTGAGATTCGGCGAATATAAGCTTAAGAGCGGACGGGTATCACCTTACTTTATTAACACTGGGAATTATAAAACAGGTTCTCAAATATCAAAGCTTGGGGAGTTCTATGCAGAAAGTATTAAAGAAAATGAGATAAAAGCAAATACTCTCTATGGGTCAGCGTATAAAGGAATTTCATTGGCCATTTCTACTGGTATTGTTTTGTTCACTCGATATGGGTACGATTGGAACTATTGTTTTGACAGGAAGGAAATCAAAGATCATGGGGAAGGAGGAATGATCGTAGGCTATCAGCCAAAAAATGGAGATAAGGTAGTAATTGTAGAAGATGCAATAACATCAGGAAAAGCCTTAAGAGAAGCTATGAATAAGCTTAAGCAAGTGGCAGATGTAAAAGTTACAGATATGGTTATTTCAGTAGATCGAATGGAGGTTGGAAATGCAAGTAAATCCGCAGTGATGGAAGTTGAAGAGGAATATGGGATAAGAGTTCATTCTATCGTAACTATCCATGATATTATTTCAGCAATTGAGAACGGTATTATTCCAGGAATCGAGCATTTAGAGAAAATGAAACGGTACCGGGAAGAATACGGAGTGAAATAACTTATGAAACCAGATAAAACAAAGAGGAAGGGAAAATCTTATGGAAATGAAAAAGGATGTAATTGTGGCATGTGATTTTAACAGTAAATCGGAGGTGATCGCGTTCCTTTCGATGTTTGAGGGAGAGCGCATATATGTTAAAATTGGAATGGAATTATTTTATGCGGAGGGACCAGATATTATAAAAGAAATTAAACAAAGAGGACATAAAATATTCCTAGATTTGAAATTGCATGATATCCCCAATACTGTCAGGAATACAATGAAGGTTCTAGCGAATCTTAATATTGATATGTGCAATGTTCATGCATCTGGGACAATTGAGATGATGAACGCAGCCATTCAGGGACTTACAAAGAAAGATGGCTCAAGACCAATCTTGGTAGCTGTTACGCAATTGACTTCAACCAGTCAAGGCAGAATGCAAACAGATTTGTTAATTGAAAAGTCTGTGGAGGAAGTGGTTTCGCATTATGCTCAAATTGCTAAAATTGCAGGTCTTGATGGAGTTGTTTGTTCACCGCAAGAGGCAAAAAAAGTTCACGAATCTTGTGGAAAAGACTTTTTGACCATTACTCCTGGGGTAAGGTTTTGGAATGAAGAAAAGGAGGATCAAATTAGGGTCATGACTCCAGCACAAGCTAAAACAGAGGGTTCTGATTATATTGTTGTCGGACGGCCAATTACAAATGCGGAGAATCCTTTGATAGTATATAGGAAATATGTAAAAGAATTTGTTGGATAATCTCCAGTATACTCAGCCCAAACCTTATCACATAGAAAAGCCCCAATAACAGTGTAAATACGCTATTCTTGGGGTTTAATTCTTGCAAGAGGCACTATGTCCTGTAAGATATCGTCTATTGGTTATACTTAATTTTATCAGATCTATAATTTCAAGATATGCGGGAAGCCAGGCAACCATTTTCATATCATCTTTTCCAAGCCATTTAGCTGCTTTATGCTCTTTTAGTACCAGATTGCCTGAAACAACTGTGCACCAAAAGCAATGCATTTTTAAATGAAAACTCTTTAAGTTCCATTCCAACATGTAAATCATATAAATAAATATTTTTATCTTGTATGCCGCATTTTAGTAAATCATTCATACATTTCGCCAATACTTCTATTGCCCCTATATTTATCTCGGCTGTTGGAATAAATAGTGCTTTTACTAAAGATATATCTTTATCTAGCATATTCAGACAATACTCCTTCATTTCTTCCATTTCTAAACCTGTTTATGTTTTTTAATAGTACCCTCATTATTATAATCTTTTTCAATTGCACTGAACCATTCTCTGTTATTGCATATGGCCATGCTCATTTGCTTCGTTTCACTTTGCTCATGAGCGAATGTATTTGATTATTCTGTTAATTTTCCATGAGTCAGCATTAAACATGCATCTGCTTCCTGTGCCAGTTCCTTACTATGCGTCACCACAATGACACATTTTCCCTGTTCATGTGCCAAATCCTTAAATATCGTGATTATATCTTCTGCTGTTGAATCATCAAGGTTTCCTGTAGGTTCATCCGCTAATAAAATAGGGGCTTTACTCGCCAATGCTCTTGCTATTGCCACACGCTGCTGTTGTCCTCCTGATAACTTCATTACATTTCTTTTTCTGGATGTCTGGTCAATGCCCATTTGTGCCAGTAAAATATTTGCGTCTGCTTTTCCACCTAGTTTCACATTTTCAACTGGTGTCAGATAATCGATCAGATTATAATTCTGAAATACCAGCGAAATATTGTTTTTCCTGTGATATGTCAATCCTTTTGATGTAATATTCTCACCCTTTACACATATTTCTCCCTTCACCGGATTATCCAATCCTGCGAGCAGTGAAAGAAGGGTTGTTTTACCTGAGCCACTGGTGCCAAGAATTGCATATATCTTTCCAGGTTCAAACTGGTAAGAAATCTGGTTCAGCACCAGTCTATCCTTCTGTGACTTATAAAAATAGGATACTTCTTTTAGTTCTAGCATTTCTGTTCCTCCTAACTCATTCTACTAAGTATATCCTTGGGTTTTTGTACTACAACATAAATTCCAGATCCAAGAATAGAGATTACTATGATACTTAAGATAGAGACTGCTGTGGATGCAATTATGTTACCATCGATCTGAATTCGAACCCCTACCACTTCTGTCTCTCCATCATTTGTAGTACTTGAGACCATATTTTCATCCGCTGCGGCACGTTCTTCCGCTGCCTGCACCTGATATCCAACAAGATAATTGGCAACATTTTTGGATAGTGCAGGAGCAAACACAGACGCCAACAGAAAAGAAAGAACTCCAATCAAAAGCCCTTCCACTAACAACTGTAGCAAAATCTCTGCTTTATTCTTACCAATAGATAATAAAATTCCTATTTCGTGCAGTCGGTTCTTTAGCCAGAACAGATATACGAACAATAAAATCAAGGTGCTGGATACTATAACAAGTGCCAGCATCAGCACACTCATCTGGCTCAGATCATTGAAATTGTCTGCCATTGTATCACTCATACCTGTATTGTCCAGGAAATCGTATCTATCCCATTCTATATCCGTTTCCTTCATGCGTTCTTTTATACGATCGTATTCATTGACATCCTCTACCCAGAAAGTTGCATACTGATAGAGTGGATTACCAGCCTTTCCCTCTGCTTTTTCTGGAAAATTCACATCTGTAAAAATAATATTTTCCGAACGGTAGCTGTCACCTGCCATAATAGGTGTGAGTTTTTGAACAGCATCATAAATTCCGACAATGGTTGCCTGATAAACCTCTGATGTATCACGTTCTTTCCAGCTATTAAATTCCAATTTCTCTCCAACTTTTAGATGATTCCATTCAGCAAGTTCTCTGGATATCACGCATACATCCTTATCATCCGGAATGATCATTCTTCCATCGTTTACAAAAATATTTCCCTTTTGAACATCAAAATCATATTGCATATCACAATTTCCACGTAAAGATACTCCAAGTTGATCTCCACTTTGATCTACATCTGCGTCTTCAATTCTTTCAAAGTTTACAGGATTCACTACGGTATTAGCTGTTGTAATATTATAAGCAGCTATCCCCTCTACATTGGATAGTTTCATAATGTCTCCCATTAACAATGTTTCAAATGAATTATCAGTGCTGGTCATCCATGCTCCTGTTGGTAATTGCTTTTGTGAATACCCACCTACACTTCCACTAATACTATCTCCAATCTGCTTACTCAATGTTTCTATTCTTACATGTCTATTGGCCTCATTTTCCTCCAGACGAAAACTAGCTCCAATCGACTGTTTACTACTGTTCTGTGTCTGAATACTTGCATTCTGACATGCCCATCCCGCATAAATAAAACTTGCAGATATCAGAACAATCAGAAAAAGGAGAATACTTTTTACTGGTTTTCTTAGTACCGACCTGATGCCAAGCTGTAATAAATTCATGTTATCCCTCCATTTCTGATAGAACATCTTTAATTTTCTTACTAAAGCATGGAATCATTGCAATTCCTACAATTGCAATAAGAAGTGCCACTCCTGTAACAGTAAGAAGTGCTGACTGCCTTACAGAAAAATTCATCGTAATATCCATATTTCCAAATCCACTTAGCAAATTCCCTATTTGTGGTGTCAATGCCCAAATCAATGACATGGAACACATAGCAGCAGCGATGTAAATAATCCAAATTTCCAATAACATCTGAATATATATCTGTAATTTTGATATACCAAGACTGATAAATACTGCAATCTCAACCTTCCGATTTCTCATCCACATACATAACAGCATTTCTGCCACAACAATGCTGGTAAAAAGAGTCAACACAAATATCAAACCTGTAATTTTTTTTAATTGCGTCATTGAGTATTTCATTTTCTGATACATCGTATCTATCGTTCCAATTTCAGCCTTATTCTGTAGCGAAGTTCTAAGCTTTTCTGCTACCTTGGTAAGCTGTTCAGGATCATCTATATATGCTGAAATTTTACGATAACTTATGTGCTCATCTAAATAATCTATCAGTTCTATACTTGTATAAATCTGATTTTCTATACGGTTTACTGTAGCAACCGATTCCGTCTGTTGTCTCTCATTTCCCGTCACATAAAAACCTGTAATTGTAGTACTTACTACATTTCCGTCCAGCCCCATTAGTTCTACTTCGTCTCCAATAGATAAGCCATTGGTGTATGCAAGGTTTTGATTAAACACAACTCCATTCTCATTCTTCGGATAATTTCCCTCAACCAATCGGCAAACGTTATCTTCAAACGGACTGTCCTTTTCCATATCGTCAAAACCAACCACCGTTATCTGTCCATCATCTGTCTGTTCATTGCCCATCATCGGTAAAAAACTATTTGGATATGCATATACCTGAGCCATTCGATTTATTTTATCCACATGTTCTGTTCCCTGTATCCAGCCAGCATCCTCTTCTGTAAGTAGATTTGAAGTATTCAGTACTTCTACGATTGCTTTCGCATTGGTTTTTTGACGAATTTCCTGATTGATTTTATCTGAAGCAGTCATAACAGATAATGTGCCAAGAATCGTTGTATTTGTAACAACAAACAATAATAACAGTAATATTGTCTTTGATTTTTTACGCCTGATATAAGCCAATGCAATTTGCAAACAGTTCATATTGTCTCCTTACTGCCATCTTACAATAACAACCTCATCTGCTGTCCAATGATAAGTATCCTGACAGCTTCCAAAAACCAATACACTGGTCTGTTTTTTGATACTGGATTTATCACTGTCTTCCAAGGATATCTGTGTCTGGCTTGAACGATCCATTGTGAGTATCTTCACACTCACATTTTCTCCATAAGTGACATGAACCAGTTCCTCTTCATTTTCCATTCCAGGTGCTGCTTCTGCCATGACTTCTCCGCCATTCTCATCGGTTGTAGTTGTTGCAATAGATAACGCAATATCAGTATCTGAAAATTCTACAACGCTTCCCTCAAGCTTTACATTTGCAAATAATTCTTTTGATGATTCTCCATTATTGGTTGATGAATTATCTGAATTATTCTGTGTATTATTATCTTCCGTGTTATCTGGTAAGTCTGATTCTGTGTTAACCGTTTCCATTGTCTCTGATTCTTTCTCTTCTGTATCACTATTTCCTATATTCTCCATATTGATGTTAGGAATATCTTTCTCATTTGAACATGCGGTTGCTCCAAGAACCATCATAATACATAAACTAATCACAGCTATTTTTCTTTTTTTCATTACAACTACCTCTTTTCTTTTTTCTTATCATACAAAAAATTATCTCTAAAAATCTTGGAAATACAGCTCGAATATCAATCACTATTTAGAAGATTTTTAGAAGATTCCCTAGTATAATGAAATTAAACATTCTATGTGAAATGGAGATATTATATATGAAATTATTGCTAGTCGAAGATGATATAGATTTATGCCAGAATATAAAAGAACAGCTTTCTAATGAAGGCTATCTGATTGATACTTTTGATAACGGAGAAGAGGGATTTGTCTATGCACTGAATCCAAACAGTTCCTATGATCTTGCTATCGTTGATCGTATGCTGCCTGTAATTGACGGGCTTTCTATCGTTAAGGCAATGCGAAATAAAAATATACAGATTCCAGTCATTGTGATTACCGGAATGTCAGAATTAAATGACCGTATTGAAGGATTGGATGGTGGTGCAGATGATTACCTTGTGAAGCCATTTCATATCAGTGAGCTTTGTGCACGCATTCGCGCATTGATTCGCAGACCTGTCCAAATGGTACATACTGATTCTCTCTCTTATCATGATCTGACTCTTAATTTGAAAAAACAGGAATTAAAGTGTAAAAAAGAAGCCCTTCTTCTTACGCCAAAAGAGTTTCAGCTCCTTCAAATATTTCTATCTGAACCAAATAGCATTTTTTCAAGAGAGCAGTTAATACAAAAAGTATGGGAAACGAATCATACCGTTGAACTTGGAAACGTTGATAACTATGTCTATTTTCTGCGAAGACGATTCAAAACTTTAGGCAGCCGCTGTTCCATCCGGTCTGTCTACGGTTCCGGATATATATTGGAGGTAGTTCATGATAAAGAATCTTAAAACAAACCTTACAGTCTTATTTCTTACCTCTGTAATGCTGGTATTTACGGTTGTATTCTGCATTTTGGTTCATGAAAATATAAATTCTGTAAAAAAAACAGAGAGTGATTTTTTCAACCGTATTGTGACCTGCCTGATTTTCACTTTAGAAAATACATCCGATTATGAAAAAGAACTGCAAAATGTCGAGAAGAGTTATGATATGTATTTACAGTTATCTGATAGTAGTCATGCAGTTTTATACGAAAGCCCGTCCATCTCTTTAAATGGCACACAACAAGCTGTAAATTCGTTCATAAATGAAAGTAACAAAATTGAAGTATATTCTCTGGAATCTACACCCAGCAGTTCCACGAGCGGCTACTTTCAATTTCAAACGCCACAGGGCAATCCTTATATTGGTATGCAATGTACAATTATTACTACAAAAGGAAATAGCTACAACTTATCAATCATCAAAGAGTTTAGCAGCACCTTAACTATACTCAAATACAAATTACCGATATATGTTATCATTTGGCTTATTGTCTTTGCCTCTATCCTGCTTCTTGCACGATTTATTGTAGACAGAGCTTTAAAACCGACAGAAACTGCAATTCGCAGCCAAAAAGAATTTATTGTATCCGTATCCCATGAATTGAAATCCCCACTTGCTGTCATTTTGTCAAGTGCAGAAGCAATCGGTGGTTATAAAGAACTTCCAGAACAATATCTAAATCAGACTCGGATTATTGATACTGAATGTCTTCGCATGTCAAAGTTGATTCAGGATTTACTTCTTCTATCATCCATTGACACAAAGACATGGGTCTTGAACAAGACCGATATCAACATAGATTCTCTAATGATAGGTGTGTATGAAAAATTTGAACCTCTCTGTCAGAAACATAATATTACTCTAAATCTTGACATAGAAGATAAAACTTTTCCTGTTTTTTATGCAGATATAGATCGTCTGAATCAGATACTAGGTATTTTTCTGGATAATGCAATCACATATTCAAAGCCAAATACTGAAATTCTTCTAAAGATAGAATTAGTGAAAAGTAATCTAATATTCTCTATCATTGATCATGGTCAGGGAATTACAGTTGACGACAAACCTTTTATCTTTGATCGATTCTATTGTACAGATAAATCACGAACCAAAAAAGAACATTATGGATTGGGACTCAGTATTGCAAAGGAGCTTGTAGCGATGCACAAAGGTAATATTACACTCTCCGACACAGAAGGCGGTGGTTGCACATTTCAAATTACTCTTCCAATCACACACTAACATAACAATAAACTACATTTCTTTTTGCTCGCTATATTTTCTCCGAAGATTTTCCCTTCTGCCAAAGAAAACCGCCATAACGGCGGCCTTCCAAAAGATTTCTATTTTTTATCCTCTACAGGTTTTCATTTAAATTACCTGTATGGATATCACTCCTTAAGATTCAGATAATCAGGCTTAGATGTTTCCTGAAGCCATGCAGACAAAAGGTCTTCTGACGATATGCCCAATACTGTGCAAATATTCAAAATCTTATCCGCTGCGTGATTTGTTTTTTTGTTCTTCCAATCGCTGATCGTACTCTGGGATATTCCCGTTAATTCTGCAAATTGTTTTTGAAAAAGCCCCTTTTCTTTTAGCAATTCAAAAATATATTGGCTCATAATCATTTCATTCCCCTAAGGATTGTGAATGTCAATGAATTTTTGAGCCAGGTGCTACTGAATTTCTGAGCCACCTGTGCTAATCAAAAAGTATACCACTTCTGGCTCCTATGCTACTGAATATTTGAGCCACTTTGTATATAAAAGAA
>JAEWSH010000126.1 GCA_023398375.1 Bacillota bacterium
GATTGTCCACCACCTTGTCCTGCCCGCTGAAATCCTCAAAATTCAACGGACGGAGAGCGTTCTCGAAATCACGTTCTCGGCTGGTGACGGGCTGCTGGTTGCGTATATCAAAATCTTCTTGTTCCATTCCAGATTCCTTTGTTTTCTGCAAAATAACTAATTTATTTTGAGATAAGCGATAGAAGTTAGTTTTTTCATGGCTATCTCTCCTACCAAAAAAAGAACTGCATGAAAGAAAACTCATTCATACAGTTCTTAAAATCATCCATAAGCTAATCTTGCTTACCTTACCCTATGCAATACTATGTTACATATTAATACCTATTTATTGTTTTTGATATGGTTCCTAATCAGCATAGTATTTCACAATCATTTCTTGCCTTTCGAATAAACGATATAATCCCAAGACTTCAACAAAGCATTAGCACCATCTTTTATGACTTCTACCTTTACTTGATGTTTACCCTCAGGCAGCTGATATTTCCAAAATATATCTAACCGCCGATCATGGAAGTGAGTCGGAAATGCAGCAGCCTTCTCGACCAACTCCCCATCAAGATACAGATTAACTTTCAGTACTGCATCCGGCCGATTCATGTCCCTACGAATAGCCTCCCCACGGAGTACAAATCCCGTACCCTCAAATTCAAAAGTCAGTATATCTATATCGTGTTTAGACAATTCAACCTTAGCCGTGGGATACATATCTGTAAAACTCTGCTCCAAACGTACAGTCTCGGGCCTCTGTACGGCAATTGTCACATTCTCCTTTTCCACTTTTCCTCCATTCCTGCGAATCATCTCCAAAGCATGTTTATTGCTGATAGTGTAAATCTGATCCAAACAGAGTAACGTATACTTGAAATTCTTGCCTTCCGCCCCTCTCAAACCTTTCATCCAATATTCAGGGATAGCATCATAGCCTATCATTGTGCCTAATATCCCTCCTGCAGAAGACGGATTACAATCTGAATCCTGACCTGCCCGCGTTGATATTTCCATTGTCTTAGTGAAATCACCATTGCCATACAATAATCCTAAAACGATGTAAGCGGCATTAATTTTAGCATCAATATCTAATGGATGAAATACTCCATCCGGACAACCGATCTCTTCCGCATGATGTTTCTGAATTTCGAACCAAGTACGTTTCCAATCATCAGGATACATTTTATACCACTCTATCACATCTGCAATACATTTATAGAAACCACTTTCCTCCGGAATCGTCTTTAAAGCCTCAGTAACAATAAACTGGATATCATCAGACACAAAAGCAAGACTATACATGGCACCGACATAAACACCACCATACCAGCCATCGCCATAACACATAAGATGCCCCACCTTATCACTGATTTGAGAAGCTGAATTAGGCATACCCGGATTCATCAGTCCGGCAAAATCTGCTTCAATCTGATAATCAATGTCATCGGCATGTGGGTTATTCAGCCAATGTCCAGGATTGTCCACTCCATGAGCTATATTATACCTCGCAGCCTGATTGGCATGCCATAAATTATAGTCTGCCGTAGCAAAAGCTACAGCAAAATCTTTCACCGAAGCATCCAGCCCTTTTTTCTCCAATACATCTACAAAAGTGAGGTCCATGTAAATGTCATCATATAAATCAGGCCAGGAATCCATCAATCTTTGCACATAACCTTCCCCCCAAGGAATCGTCTGATAATCCTGAATAAAAGTTCCTTGATACCTAAATTCCGTATAACTACCGAAGCTAACCCCGATAGTCTGGCCGGCCCAACCTCCCTTTATCTTATTCTCTAATTGAACCTTACTCATCGTCACTGATGAAGGCAATTTTGAAGCTGCATTACCCATTACAGTCCCCAGCAGCACGCATATACATATTCCAAAGATTCTAAGTTCTTTCATAATTAATTTTTTAATTTATATTTCAATATACCACCCTATTTATACCCCTCATTTTGTTCCAATTTATTATTAGCTTGTATCTCTGACAAAGGAATAGGAAATAAGTTTAAATAAGTTTCTTTAGAAGGTTCGTGAAAAGTCCATTCTCCTTTTGTATAATTATTATCAAAACGTATCAATTGGCTACGCCTCAAACCTTCCAAAGCAAATTCCCGGCCCCATTCATCCAATAAAATTCCAAAACGTACAGGAACACCATTTACATTAGTTGTTTTCAACAAATCAGCTCCAGAGAGTTTGTTGTCACCGTCAAAAGCACGTTTCCGTACTTCATTGACTAACTGTGCCGCTTCTTCCGCATTGCCATTTGTACGTAAAATACACTCAGCTTTCATCAAGTAAACCTCTGCATAACGCATAGCCACCCAATCATTATCCAACGCACGCGAGGTTCCCATTTTAATTTCATACTTACCGCAACGGTAACCTTCAGCCTCTCCTCCATTTTCAAGATTGCTGACTTCCTTTGTATAAATCAAGGGTTTTCCTTCCCAACCAGGAACAAGTCCAGTGCAATATAAGATAGACCCGTCACTGCCATACTGCTGCCCCATTCTCCAGGTTTTCGGTAAACGCTTATCGCCTTCCTCATAAGTATCTATAAAAGTAGGAACAGCACACACCCCATTATCCAACCATGTCTGCAAATTAAAGGTTTTTACATTTGAAGGATGAAGAGTTTTCTGCAAAGCCATGTAAATGGTACTTCCAGTCTTCACCTCATCTGCCGGATAAGCAAATATAATCTCTTGGGAGCCTTCATTCTGGGCATAGAAAGGTGCACTATAATCATTCTCCAAGGCATATTTATTGGAGTTCATTATTTCTGTACAAAGTGCCATGCATTCCGTATACATATTCTTCCCTATCCATGACTCTGCATTCAAATAAAGACGTGCCAGTAACATCTTGGCATTCCATTTATTGAATCTGCCATAGTAAGTCTTTGTATCGTCACTCAGCTTATCAACATTATTTTTTATACTATTCTCTATAAATGCAAACACCTCTTCGCGGCTACTGGTTTCCGGCAAGAAACCTTCCGGAACATCAAACCGGTCTACAATAGGTACATTACCGAAAGCCTCACATAGTATGTAATACCAATAAGCACGGGCTACCTCCAACTCAGCTATTACACTTTCCTTACCAGTAACTTCGAAATCCAAATTGTCAAGCTGATAAATTACCCGATTACAATTACTGATTCCTCCGTAGGCCTGTCCCCAAAGATCTGAGAAATGGGGATCTTCCGGTTTCCATGTATGCTTATGCAGACGTATATAGATTCCTCCGTCAAACCAAGCTGCTCGCGGTGTTACGGCCACATCAGTCGTTTCTTCAAAGTCCCACCACTTACGCCATTCCAGAAGTCCTCTATAATCCGTATATACCGGTGTAATGGCAGCAATGATATCTTTTTCATTTTTATAGAAGTTGTTGTCTACCAACCTATCATAGATTTTCTCATCAAGATTTGTGCAAGAACCAGCCATTGCCCCCAACCCCATCAGGAACAATATATATAAACTATATTTTTTCATCATTCTTCATTTTAAAATTTAACAATAGCACCGACCGTACACGAACGGACTGTAGGATACAGCTCCTTACGCTCAACTCCAGGATCTAAACCCTTAATACTGACTTCAGGATCCAGTCCATCATAACCAGTGATAGTAAGCAGATTATGTCCCGTCACATATAACCGCACACTTCTCAAATATTTATTATTCAGATTAAGAGTATAACCCAATGTAACATTGTCTAACTTCACATAGTCTCCCTTCTCAACATAATAGCTATGGTACATATGAGAATCAAAAACATAAGACTGGCTCCCGAAAGGTTTTTTCAATACAGATTTCGGCAAATTACCTTCACTAATACGCTTCATCGTTTCCCAATGCATTCTATACTCATTCAATACTTCAAAGCCGAAAGCTCCTCTCAAAGATATTCCCAAATCAAACTTTTTATATAAAAGTGTTGTGTTCAAACCTGCATACATACTTGGCAAACCATTACCGATCACTTGTTTGTCTTCCTGTCCGGCTTCACTGGCCAATTTAGGATTACCATCAGCACCTTCCACCAACCATAATCCATCATCGGTAAGTCCTACTGCTTTCCAACCGTAAAAATTTCCTATCGGTTCACCCTCCTTTACAATATGCGTCGTCTGCTGAATACCTGAACTAGTCCACCCCGTATACCAATAATCTCTTTGATACTTGTCATTGGAAAGAGATAAAAGTTTGTTGACATTATAAGAGAAATTACCTCCCAGTCTCCAAGTAAAATCCTTTGTCCGGATAACCTCTCCATCCAATGCTACTTCAATTCCCCTATTTCTTATCTTGCCTACATTAGCCCACATCGTACTAATGAAGTTAGGTGGCACAGGAACTTGATATTCAGACAATAAATCTGAAGTTGTCCGCTGATAAAGATCAATTGTACCATTCAATCTTCTACTCAAAAGAGAAAAATCAATACCTAAGTTCCATTCCGATTTTGTTTCCCATTTCAAATCTGGATTAGGATTAGAGGCCGGTACTACTCCTTGTGTCCATTGCCCGTTCATCTGGCCTACACCAGAATAGTTCAATAAAACCAGCGACTGATAAGAATCTGACAATTCTGTTCCCGTCACACCAAATCCAACTCTCAACTTCAAGTCATCTACGAAACCGATATTTTTCATGAAGCTCTCTTCGCTAATTCTCCAACCGGCTGAAATAGCAGGAAACCAGCCCCATTTATGATTCACGCCAAATTTTGAAGACCCTTCACGTCTCAAACTTCCCATCAGCATGTACTTGTTATCATAGTTATAGGTAAGTCTGCCAAAGAAAGAGATCAGCTTATTGCCATTTTTATAGCTACTGATTGTCGATTTACCATCTTTTGTAGACTGGGCTGTACCAATATTCCAAGGGCCAAATATATCAGTAGGGAAATCCATAGCATACATCTGGCTGCCTTGTCTTTCAAAATCTTGATAGCTATATCCCACCAATCCCGAGAACTCATGCTTTCCTATCGTCTTAAAATAATCTGCTGTCAGTTCCAAAGTCCGATCCATACTGCCGGCTGCCCATTTGGTTACTTCAGCGTTTTTATTTTCAATAGTGGTAGTAAAATAGTTGAAAGTATTCCATTTGTCCCTCATGGAGTCATATCGCTGCATGGCCGCCATCGCACTCAGATTCAACCCTTCAATGGGTGAAAAAGTAATTTTCCCACTCGCTAGAAGTTGATTCCATTTTTCCTGGTCTGTTTCCTCATTCAGAAGAGCTACCGGATTATAGGGCTTATAAGAAGTTCCATATTCTTTATAGGAGCCGTCTTCATTATAAACCGGACGCGTCGGATTCATCAAGCAAGCCTGTAAATAAGCATTATACCAAGTAACGTCCTGCTTTATGGTCGAATTGTTGACATTCAACTGTATTTTCAATTTGTCATCCATCATCGAATGATTCAATCCAATCTTGAATGTCAAAACTTCCTTGCCTGTATTCAACAAGATACCATCCTGCTTTCTATAGGTTATCGAAGCAATATAGTTTGTCTTTTCAGTTCCTCCACGCAAAGACAAATTATGAGTATGATTTACGGGATTACGGGTAATTGCATCAATCCAATTGACATCAGCACCTTCATCACTGATATTATCCTTAAACAAAGGGTCCTGTGCTAGTCTTCTGTAATCAGATGCTGTCAGTACATCCGTCTGCTTTTGTATAGACTCGAATGCTACATATCCGTGGTATTCCAAAGACGCTTTGCCTTGCTTTGCTTTTTTTGTAGTAATGATTATCACACCATTTGTTCCTCTAGTTCCATAAATAGCCGCAGCCGATCCATCCTTCAGTACATCAATGGTTTCCACATCCTCGGGAGCAATGGAATTCAGACTTCCTCCGGGAATGCCGTCAATAACAATCAAAGGGGCTGATGACGCAGAAATCGTGGATACACCACGGATATTGATTTCCACTCCTGCTGTCGGGTCTCCCGATGGGCTTGCCATTTGCAAACCAGCAACCTTGCCTTGCAACAACTGGGTAGCATCTTTTACAACTCCCTGAATAAAGTCTTCAGACTTCACATTCGTAATGGCACTTGTAATTTCCCCCTTCTTCATAGAGCCATACCCAATAACTACCACATCATTTAGAAGATTAGAACTTTCGGTCAACTGGACGTTAATGCTTGTTTTCTCGCCCACAATCATTTCTACGGTATTATAACCGACGTATGAGATGACCAACACATCTTTTGGAGAAGAAACCGTTATGGAGAACTTACCTTCAACATCAGAAATCACACCAGTAGTCTGGCCTTTAACAAGAATATTAGCACCAATAACAGGTACACCCTCAACATCTGTCACCAATCCGTTTAAGGTTCTTTTTCCTCCGGAAGCATACATACATACTGATATTCCCATCAAACACAGTAGAAAGAAATACCGCCACCATTTTACACTTTTCTGTTTCATATTATTTTGATAAAGTTAATAAAGCCAATTTATATTCAAATCATCGGAGAGATCAGTTACCTCCCGAAAATATAATAAGTGAAAGCCCTAAAATAAAGAAGACAAACATTATTGCCAGAAGTCTATTCGTTCCGCGCGGACTTCCTGCAAACTCTTTCCAAATAAACACTCCCCATAAAGCAGCAATCATAGGAGCTCCCTGCCCTAGTGCATATGAAATAGCAGTACCTGCCTTTTCAGCAGCAATATAGCTCAAAGCCGTTCCCAGCCCCCAGATGCATCCACCTAAGATACCAACCAAATGTGTTTCTATTTTTCCCGCAAAATATTCCTTATAAGTAACAGATACTCCCACAAAAGGGTGTTTCATCACCAAAGTATTGAATATAAAATTACTGAAAAAGATTCCGACAGCAAAGATAAAAAATGCTGTATAAGGAGTAGCCATCCCTGGTGTGGGAGAAATAAAATTATTCAAATCCATGGCAGAAGCAACAAAACGGTAAAAGAAGGACATCAATACACCGGCAATCGTTGCTAAAACAATCCCTTTCCTGCTCCCAATAGTACCACTATTCTGCTTCTTACCTGCAGCCATTCCATTACAGACAATGGCAACCACCACAAGAAGAACCCCCGCAAATAACCATAGCGGATCACCTTTCGGAGCACTAAAGTAATTGATAAAAACTCCCAGGACCAATGCCAGTCCAACACCCAACGGAAAAGCTACCGCCATTCCCGCCATGGAAACTGAAGCGGATAAAAGAATATTAGAAGCATTGAAAATCACACCTCCTACAAATGCACTGACCATATTTTCCGTACTGACTTGACGAATGTCCTCAAGAAAACTTCTTCCTTGACTTCCGAAACTCCCTAAGCTGAATACCAAAAGAAGTGCAAACAGCAGAATGCCTATGGTATAATCCCAATAATAGAGCTCATAACGCCAACTCTTTCCCGCCAATTTCTGGGTACTTCCCCAAGAACCCCAGCAAATCATTGTGACAAAGCAGAAAAGAACGGCTAACGTATAACTGCTGACAATAAACATAGTACAAAATATTAAAGATTAAACGATAAAGATATTTCCCTCTCAAGTCTGAAACGTCCGACTTCTTCAAGTGTAGGAATAGATAGCTGAGCACCCATCCGGGTAACTGCGATTGCAGCTGCAACATTAGCAAATTCCAATGCTTCCCTATCCAAACCTCTCTGCGAACAAGCCACGGCTAAGGCACCACAAAAGGTATCACCTGCAGCAGTTGTGTCAACAGCATTTACTTTATAACCGGAAATACGGACAGTTTCTTTTTTATTCTTCATATATACCCCACAGCTACCCAACGTAATAATAACATTACGTGCTCCTAATTCCATTAATGCAGTAGCTATCTCGTCAAGATTATCTCCCGTATAACTCATATTGGAAATAAAGGAAGCTTCCACTTCATTCACTACCAACAAATCAACGGAATTCATCAATTCCCTATCAATTGGACAAGCAGGAGCAGGATTAAGTAAAACTTTCTTCCCTCTCTCATTAGCCAATAAAGCCACTTCCTTCACCGTTTCATAAGGAATCTCAGCCTGCATCACAATCATATCCGCCTCATCAATGACTTTTTCGAAACGCATCACCGCATCTGGCAGTAAAGAATAATTAGCTCCAGGAGCTACTGCAATACAATTTTCGCCACTATCAGCCACAAAGATGAGAGCAGTACCCGTAGGATGGCATTCATCATCCACAATGTAATCCGTAATGATACCTTCTTTCTCGAACTGTTTTTTCAGAATATCCGCATACATATCATTTCCCAAAGAAGTGATAAACGTGACAGAAGCTCCGAGCCGTGCTACCGCAACAGCTTGATTTGCCCCCTTTCCTCCCAGCAACTGCATGAAACAAGCGTCTCCGACTGTTTCGCCCGGTGCAGGAAGATGGCTGACTTGTGCAACCATATCTATGTTTGAACTTCCAATAACTACAATTTTCATTTTTATCAGATTTATAAATATAACTCAGGTTGGTTTATCTCATAAAGCTATCTCCCGTTTATAAGGAATGGCACTCTGTGCACCCATACGTGTCACTGCAAGAGCTGCCGCAGTATTGGCAAATTCCACAGATTCTGTCAGCGTATGGTTCTCGGACAAATAGACACTAAACGCTCCGCAAAACACATCTCCAGCACCAGTGGTATCAATTGTTTCTACTTCCTTTGCAGGAATCATAGTATATTCTTCCTTTTCCTTTACATAAGCGCCATCTTTTCCTAATGTAATGACGACATTCTCTATTCCTTTCTCACCTATAGCTTTCGCTGCACGCCAAGCACTTTCCTCATCTATCACCTTGATGCCCGACAGCATTTCAGCCTCAATCCGATTTGGAAGTATGGTATGCACACAACTCAAAAACGAATTACTCAGAACAGAAACCGGGGCAGGATTCAAAATCACCTTCTTTCCATAACTTTTGGCAATAGTAGCAGCATATTCTACAGTTTCAATGGGTACTTCCAATTGCATCAGTATAATATCAGCCTCCTCCAATTTACTTTTTGCTTTATCTATATCTTCGGTCAATAAGGAACGACTCGCTCCTGGTGCAACAATGATGCTATTTTCTCCGTAAGAATCTACAGAAATTAGAGCAACTCCCGAAGGACTCTTTTGGTCCGTAAAGATGAACTCTGTATTTATTTTTTCAGAACGGTATATCTCCAAAGCCTGCAACCCGAACAAATCATAGCCAATCTTTGAAATTAATGTAACCTCAGCACCTAATCGGGCGGCTGCAATGGCTTGATTGGCTCCTTTTCCACCAGGATTCATATAAAAGGTTCCTCCCAATACAGTCTCTCCTGGAACTGGTAAACGTCCAGCCTTTACCACCATATCCGTATTACAACTTCCGATGACTACAATCTTTGGTTTATAAATAAAAGATTCTCTCTCCATAATATTAAAAATTAAGATTATGCAAATGAAATAAATAATAAGAGAGAAAACGTTCTATTATCAATTCATTTATATAATTACAAACAATATATATCTTTCTATAAATAGATATAAAACAGATTTTATGGGTATTTTTATCCCATATTTATATAATTACAAGAGAGGAAAAGAGACTATAAGTGAAGGTGTTTTATGGCAGCACTCTGCCACTTATTCTATTTTTGAAGCAGTTTTTTCATATGCATATGCCGTTTCAGTACATCAGACAAGTTTTCCTTCAATATCTTGGCTTCTATCCACGCAGTAAGGTCACAAAGATGCAATAACTGATTCTCATATTTATCATCATACAAAGCCTGCACTTCAGGAAGAAGTTTCTCCCAAAAAGCTTCGCGATCTTTTCTCAAAACTGGAAGATGCTGCTGGTTCAGAAACCACAGAATGATATGCTCCGTTTTGAAAGTATGCTCTTTGGGAGAAGAAAGGCTACGGTTGATAGAACGTGATTCATGATATACAAACTCATATTCATGCATTTCATAATAAACTATAAGGCGCACTAGCCGGATAGTCCTCATCAGAGGTTGATACTTTATATTATGATCAATAATGGCATTGCTTATGTATTTCTTTGCTGCTTTGTAATTCTGATTACCTATATGTACAAGTGCAGTATAGAGTAGCAATTCACTTTTACGCACCGGGCTCAACCACGCTTCCTTATCATAAAGTGACTTCTGATAATATGCCATCAGTTTTGTACAATCCAGAAAATCTCCATTATCTAAATAAGGAAACAGTTCATATTGAAAGAGAAGGCAAATAGCGTTCACCTGAAATTCAAATGAAGAAGCATCCGAGATAAGCTTTTTCAACTTGTCCTGGAAGTAAGGTATTTCGTCATATTGTCCACAGACCCTCAAACTGCCAAGTACCCCCTCAAGTGCTGATAAATAGTAGATAGGAGGATTCGACCAGAACTGCCGGTTCTGCTCGAACAGCCGGCTAAGCTCTTTATAAGAATTCAAGGCAGCTTTATATTCTCCAGCTCCCATCAAATAGTTGGCTTGAAAAAGTCTGTGATTCCGCATTAACTCAAAATTTCCTTCTATTCCGGAAGAAGCAGCTATGGAAAGTTCATTAACCATAAGGTCATTCATATCTTGCTTCTGTTTTGAAGTTCGGATAGAACCGATATGGCTAAGGCGGTACTTCAACAAGTTATGCAAAGAAGACTGTTCTACAATTTTGCGGGTTTTCTTTAAAGCTTCATTTTGCATAAAGTGTTTATGATAGAGTTCAGATTCAGCCAAATTCGGGAAATTAAGTCTCAGCAAATATTCCAACTCCAGCTTTAAGGCAATGGTCAGCACTTCATTGTTTTCATAATATGTTGCTTGTTCTATCGTGTCTGAAAGTATCTCAAAACATTCTTCAAATAAAGAACGTTCGTAAAGCATACGGGCTTTACACAAATTGTTCAGTAGGTCATAATAGATATCTTTCTTCTTTCGCAAAGTGAGCAAACTATCCGTCAGTCTTTCATACAAATATTGAATAGAGACTTCAAACGAACCACCAGGCCTGCGCTTATGAAATTCCCCTTTTACATTTTTACTATCCAGTTGCTTACTTTTGGTAATGATATCATATATCACCAAATAGTCTTTTTCCTCCTTATCCTTCAACATTTGGACGGAGAAAGCTTTCTTTTCCGCTTTGGACATAGAATATATCAGTGATATGACTGAATCGACCCGTTTCATAGCAGTTTTATAGTTCTTGCTGCAAAAGAACTAATTTATTTCCTAAAAAGAATAGAAATGGAAAAGTATTTACTGTTCCCCCAAAGAAAGCCTACCTTTACATAAAAATGCAAACCCATAAAAATGTAGTTTCACGATTTTCATTCCCCATCAGCGCTTCATAAACTCCTTGCGCTCCTCCTCCGGAAACTTCTCTATGGCATAGCGCAACATCGTTCGCGGTATCGTCCTGCAATACTTCTCCAAGAATTGTACCAGCAAGTCCTTGTCCCGCTTACCCATCTCCCGGAGCATCCATCCTACCGCCTTTTGCATCAAGTCATGCTTATGATGGAGCAGCCGTTCCGAAA
>JAEWSH010000003.1 GCA_023398375.1 Bacillota bacterium
TTTTTAGTCTTTGCCTTTTTTGCTATATTTGCTATTTGCGTATTCCAATATTATACAACATATAAGTGAAAATAACCAATACTTTTTAACTCCTATTTTACCATATCATGACCGCAAGGGAGCGACAGCCTATCTATCAACATTCATATATAACTGCAGGCGTTCTTCGAGTAGGATTCTCGTTTTTCATTACCAACAAGCTACTTCTATTGTCGGTATAACGGATTTTCCTACTGAAGTAGACTCCAATCTCATATATATTTTTTATAACTGTCCAAATTTATGTCTTATTTTTTGAAATGTATTATGAATTTTATTCTTATGTCTATCTTAAACCCTTATATTTTAATTCCGATTCGGTCATTACCCTATATCCCAATATACTTATCTAATGTCCCTAAAAATGTGTCGATTTTTATATATTTATGTTATATTTTTTTATATCTATAGCGTAATTTAACAAAAGAAAAAGGTCACAACAGCCGAAAACTGTGTGACCTTAATGTACATTAGAGAGATTCTAAAGTATACTTTCCGTTTTCATATTTTTTTACAAACCCTTTTGCTGGGAAGTCGGGATAGTTAAATTCCCACAAACATCCACAACTATTACATTTATACCATTTTGTTGCGTACCATTTTATAACAATTATAGGAGATGCTTTTGAAGCTAAATATCCAATACCCTTTCCAGCTAGTAAAGAAACAACCTCAATTGTACCATCCTTAACTATCTCTTTTATTCGTTGTTCAGGATCATTACCAAAACCTATGTCCATACCAAGTTGAAACACATTACAATAGGTACCAACAACAGGTATCGATGAAGTATACTTAAAGAAACTATAAGGTAAACTATCTATTGAGGCCAGAAGTTAATCGATCTCTTCTACAGTTGCAAAACGTTTATTATCGCGATATTGAATATATGATAAATCACCATACGGTAGCTGTTTGGTGTTGTTAATCACATACTCTACCACTTGCTCATCGTTCCACATTGCACTATATTCTTCACCAGATTTTCTTCCAAACTCAATCATATATGCTAGATCTAGTGTATACAATGTTTTGTAATCTGCTATCCCATTTTGAATCAATTGATATTTTTTTGAAAATTTCTTAACAGATTTTTCTGTCCTAACGTCATAGCTTACTGTTAGTTCTCCCTTGTAATACCCCAAAGTCAGTAATTGGTATTGTACATTTTAAACATCGAATGACTGATCCCCTAATTTAAATCCCAATCGATAAATAATCCCGTCTAAATTTCATTAATATTTGCTTTTTAGATTATTAATCTCATTAAATTTAAACTATACTTTTCTTAAAGCTTCATCACATAATTCCGTTCCAAATAATATCTTCAGATATGATGCTTCTTCTCCAAATTCATTTAAATCAAAAATACTCAAAACTCTCTAGATATTTTATTTTATTCCAGCTAAATTGTGGATTAATATTAATCAGTTTCTCTATCCCAATTATATCTTTATACATCCTACCGACATCATTCATGTATGTCTCCTTTCCTTTTATAGGTCGTATCCATGTCCAAAAATGCGTTCATGCAGATGTGGTATCAAATACTTCTAGCTGCCAATACTTATGAATGTGCTTCGATAATCTCTTACGCTACTGTTAATACCAGTGACGTACTTATTATCAATTATTTCATTATGGCTCTATTCCTCTTCCTTATGTTACTTTTCTGGCAACGTCCCTTTTTCCAACTTTGTTGGTTCTTCAACATCTTTCTGAAAATTGAATATTCTTCCCATATTATTATCTTATGTCCCTTAAAATGTGTCCAACATTTTCTTTATAGATGTCCTTTGGCTGAGCTTATCTGTAGAATCCCATTTAATAAGTAAGCCATAACACCTTACGAACTATAATAAGGTTTAGATTCCCTTTCACCATAGCTATATGATGTCATGGCTTTAAATTATTATTATCGTCCAATATGAAGCAACTCACTGTCAATTTCCAGCCATACTATAGCCGCCGGATTTTTTAATATCTCAGAATATATTTCTTTGACAGAACCAGAATTACAAAATGGACATTTCCTTTTTAAATCTGAAACTACAAAAGAGTTTCCTTCAATACTAGGTTTTATATATTTGTGTAGTTCTTTCTGAAATCGTAAGCTAGTTCTCATATCAATAGCATCGTTTGTCTTTCTTCCTTCTATCAGCTTAGCCATTAAATCAAGATATCCGTTTCTTCCGTAAGTAGGTAGCCAACGTATTTCTGTTCCATTAACCTCACTAAACTTTACTATTGAATCATCAAGTGGCAGCAATATATTAAATTTTTTCTTGCAACCATCACATTCAAACTCAATATTCTTAATATAACAATCATCTAATCCACAAACCGAAGAATACTTATCCATTATTTTGTCACCCCTTTAATATTATTTGGGTCTAAAATCACAGTATTAATACCACCGCTTCTTTGTGCCGAATTAAAAACTATAGAATCGTAACCATGTTTCCTAGCTCCTCTTGCAATTGTATGACCCATATCGTAATCGAGTATACCTCTATTGGTCACATCAAGAGATTTTCCTAAATATGCATCCACTTCAAGAATTATTCCTCCTGGTCTTTCTGCCAGAGCAGTTGCAGGTGAATCTGCAAGATATACTCCTCTTCCAAATCTATTATTATTGAAAGCTGCTTGCGGATTAGGTAAATCTGTTCTAAATCCATTTTCAACAATTAAATCTGCAACATTATCACCAGCTGAATGATACAACTTAGTAGTATTAGAGCCTCCCTTTACCACATCCAAAGCATCATCAGAAACACCAGCTAATTTATTTGGCCTAAACACTTTTGATACTAACTTGGCTGCTTTTTCACCATACTTCTTACCTATTTTAATAATTTTAGGAA
>JAEWSH010000068.1 GCA_023398375.1 Bacillota bacterium
TTTTTAGCGTACTACGTACACTTTATTTTCTGCTGTACCCTTATGTATGATTCCCTCTGAATCAACATAACCACCTTCTGCCGTAATGACATCTAAGATTTCTTTATAAGACATCTTAGGTTTCTGCATTACTAATATCAGAATAGGCCGATTATCCCATTCGATTGACCAGTTCAGTGTTGATGCCATTTTGTCCATATTACATAACCTCCCATTTGAAATGAGCATTTAAGAGCTTGTTTAATATCCGCATGCAGTCGAGCGCATATGTACACTTATTATTCTTGCACACACCTATTACCCTCGGGTTGTTCCCACCCCAATCTGTAATTTGAATTTCTGTTATAGCTCTTCCCCTAGTAAAGGTAGCTACATATCCACACCATTGTCCTGCACGGAACTTTCTTGTTTCATTCATAATATTACTCCTTGCTTGAGTAGTTGATAAACTCTCCCTGATAGTAGTTACATGAGATAGGTAATAAACGATACCACAAGTAATAGTATGCCTATTAGCTTAACCCAATTCCAACTTTTGTTAAATTCGCATCCGATGTATGATACGGACACTAACGCTAGTGATAATGTAATTGCATTCATTTTATACCTCCTATGCTTTTACAAAGACACCATTTGCAAAGTCTGCCTTCAGTCCGGCCTCTTCTGCAGCTTTCATCAACTTGTGATAGACATCCTTGACATTTTCATACTTCTTCATCAAGTCCATAACTCTATCACCCTCATGTACCTCGACAGTATACGCTGCCTTACGTTCACTAGTTAAGGTCACCATACTAGTAAACCATTTCTGCTCCTCCTCATTAAGTACTATTTCATCCTTATCACACTGATGTAGTATAGTATTCAGAATCAGCATATCGTGAATTGCCTTGGTCCTTTGGAACTTCTGAGTTCTCTTGGTGTTCTCTGATACGTCACTCTTTAACAATGTTTCAAGTGACTCCTGCATCTCCTGTACCTTTGTTTCTACTGCCTTAGTCATTTCAAATGTTTTCATATTGTACCTCCACGTACATAAGTAAATGTTTACTCCCTCCAGGGTCTATTCCCCGACTACCCTTAAGGACCTAAATTGTAGATAAACTCTCTCCGTTAGGTTACTTATTCCACCTGAGATATCATATCATCTATAGCGTTGATGGATTCTTCAATGTGTTTGAGGTCATCAGCGTCATCATAGGTTTCATTATCTTTACTATCGATATATGCATCCATGATTACTTCCAATGCTTCCTTTAATAATTCCTTATAAAGGTCTACGAGCTTGTCATCCATGTTAATTATAATGTTTTTCATAATTGTTTCCTTCCATTCCACTTATTCCCCAACAATGGCATGGTGAGACCTAGATTGTAGATAAACTATACCTCCATAGTTTTAATAGATGTGCTCCATCGGGTTCCGCCGATGGTTTCAATCTTATTGGTGATATGTGATAAGCGTTCATACCTATCACAAGCTTCCTTATTCTGTATTAAATCCTTTAATACAGAACACTTGGCTTCTAACATATTATGATAGAAGTCATTCGTCAATACGTTACCTGTCATAGTAACCTCCTTGGCCCCCACGGCCTATTTTACTGTGTTTAAGTGATATAGCTTCACTTTACTCTATATCTTCCTCACACACCAGGACGCATATTCTATGCGGTCGAATTTATGACGTAAGTACCAGGACGCATATTAAATGCCGTCCAATACCAGGACGCAGAATAAATGACGTCAGAAATATGCCACTGAATTTCTTCTATATAAGGGCTAAAATCTATAAAACCCGGAAGGGTCAAGCCCGAAAGGGGTCAAACCCGGAGGAGTCAAAGGTTAACGATGACACTAAACGAAGCACTTAATTTAATCAAGAACCCTTATGAGTTGAACCGTACAGATGCGGCAATAGAAGGCTACGCAGATGCCCCTGTTGGGACACCGACTAAGGGATATCGTATCTATGCAGTCGATGAAGCGGGGTATAGATATAGTCCAGTACGCAGAGGACAGTCTGACGGCATAGAGAAAGACGCCTACTATTGGCATAACAAACGTGTTGCCGAGGCGTATATGGCCTACTTAGGAGTAGCTGAGCCTCACCTTACCTATGGCCTGTATGAGGTGGAGGCCGTTAAGGGTGACCGTATTCATACGGAGCTAATTTATAATTCGCATACAGCCCATTACGGGCAGTTTGCACAAGTGTTACATGTTACTCATGACGCGATGATACAGGTATTGACACCTGAGATGATTGCAATGGCCCGCGAAAATCCTGATGCTGAATTGTTTAGCGATTGATACATCCCGCACTTAGCGATTGATACACTGACGAAAGACGCATTAAAATGACGTTGTTAAAAAATGTGCAAGCGCGTATTATTAAGGCATGATAACTCAAGACAAGCGGGATAAGATATATAATGCACTTCTCATTGGTATGGCTCTCGAGGATGCCTATATATACGCAGGACTTACAGCTGACGAGATTGTTCAGGTTAATGAGGATACTAAACTGCAGGCTGAATGGCATCAGTTGATTAAGTCCTTTGAGTTCAGCCTCTTAAGTGATTTACAGGATGTAATTCGCAAGCAAGCGAAGATGGGCAAGGA
>JAEWSH010000095.1 GCA_023398375.1 Bacillota bacterium
CCAGCACTCATAAGTGGAATATTAAGCTTAATTTTCTTAGTTAGGTTCGTTGATAATTCTACCTGATTAGGTATCACTTCCGAATATGCCGGAACAAGCAGTACATCATCAAAGGTTATTCCTTCACCGATAATTGCTCCCATTTCAAATATCCTCGCTTTCATTCAAATAGTTTATAAGTTACATGTTTGCATTTATGATCTTCTTTATCCCTTACAAAAGATGATTATAAAAAATCAGCCAAAAGATTCATCAAAATCCTGAACTTTTGCCTGTACAAACGATTATTTTCCCAAGTATACTCATTTTTTTAGGATAAGTCAATACCTTTTCAAAAATTAAGGAAAGGTATTGACTTATAAAGCAATAATCTATAAAATTTAGTGACATTTTAACGCCTAAATATAATCTTATCCTCGATTAAGTCTATCGTGAACACCATCCCATTTCGTAAAAGCTGATCAGAATTTAGCTCCAAATAAATAGAATTAGGTAATCCCTCTGCCTGCGCTAAATTAGCTTCATATACATCAGATAACGTAACCTCCATATCCTGAATCTGTAATGTCAACTTTTTTATCACCTTCTGCGGTCTTCCGGCTCCTGGAGCATAGGTACTGTCCGGATTATGTACAAAAGAGTGGTTCTTCCCAGTATCAAGATAAACCACAATATCCTCTCCCTGATAACTAGCTTCAAAAAACAGCAGATTCTCCTGCATCTGATTCGATGTTTTGAGTAGTGGTAACACTACATACTGGTCATTATCAAGTGAAACATAATCAATTGGTTGACTATTTATCGCAATCTTTCTCTTAGCGTAATCTAGTGTGATAACGCTAGCATCAAAATACTTAATTCCCAACAATCCCTGAAACTCCTTGCTTGATATCATCTCCCAATCTACCATCGTAGTGGTTATATCGGTAAACTCTTTTCCAAATACAGAAAACTGATCAAGCGTTATCTTCTTAGACCAGCCCCTATGAGAGCCATCCCGATTAAGTTGCTCCGTCTGTCCAATCAATTCATAATCTATACTATCTTCTAGTACATCCGTTAACGTAAGCCCCGAAGAGCAACCGGTATCAAAAAACAAAGGAACCGTTTTATCCCCTATCATAACCGGAACCATAGGACACCCAATTTCATTAAACTCCAGTTCATACACTTGACTATTCAGAAACCCAAAGGTATCAATCCAATCCTCTTCCTTTGGATTGTTTAATACATAAAAAACAATTCCTGTAAATACTAGCAGTAACACTACTAAACTTAATATTACACTCCTTCTATTATTTCCCATAACTATCTCCCCTCTTCAAAAAACCCCCGTTATCAACGGGGGAATAATGACTATACTTCTGAAATCTTTCTTGGAGTCTTATGCTTGATACAATCTATCATCTTCTCACTTGGCTCAAATAAAATCTTTGTGACAGCACCTTCTCCACGGTAAATAAGTGCATACACTTTACGATCCGCTAAGAGAGAAGAAAAATCTCTAACTTTAATGTTATTGTTTCGGTTATAACTATCCAATGAATGAGAATTCACCGGTGCCATAATTTCAACCTTTTCAAAATCCACACGAAGTTGCGTCTTGCGCTTAGAGTTTCCTGTAATCCGATCAAAATCTATTTGACCATCACAATAGATATACTCATACTCTACACTGTTTAACCTCGGAAAAAAGAAAAAACATAATACAATTAATACAGATGCTATAAAGGTAGCAATACTTCCTATAATTGCACTACCAATAAAAAAAACAGCCAAGATTCCAAGAACCGCCCCTATTTGTATCATATAAGCAGACAACGCTTTTTTTCTCTTCACACCGGCTTCTGCGTAAGATTCATTCATAACTAAATATCCTCCTATTCAATTCCGTTTCCTCAAACATCTAAAATACGCCACCGACGTATTACAGGACCTATGCTTGTCAGCTTCCCTGGCAATCACTTATGTCCTTATGTTCTATTGGTATACATTATACTAGAAAATCGCCAAAAGATAAAGCACTTTATTAACTTTTAACATATCTTGGACAGCAACAAAATCGCCTAACATGTCATATATTATAGTAACTATCAGCCACATATACGTTTTGCCATGTCAATTATTATCTAATCACGAGTAACTAATTAAATGCTTTACCATATCAATTATCATATAATCACTAGTAGCTACATAAACACCTTGCCATGTCACTTATCATATATTCACTAGTAGCTACATAAACGCTTTACCATGTCACTTATCATATAATCACGAGTAGTTACATAAACCTTGCCATGTCACTTATCATATAATCACTAGTACTACATAAACACCTTGTCAGATTATTATCCTAATCAACTTGTAGCTACTCTTTATTAATCACTTTAGGTAGTTTCCCCTCGGAAACAACATATCCGGCCTTCCTTAACGCCTCCAATGCTATAGTCAAATTCTCCTTCTTAACAAAGATATAATCCGTATTAAACGTAGAAACTGCAAAGATACCAACCTTACTCTCTGCAAGAACTGCAGATAACTTCGCCAATATTCCAACCATTGAAAACTCCAACACCCCTGCAATCCGAAAGCCTCTCCATCCCCAATCACATTCTAAATAATTCTCCGGTACAACCTCAACACCACAGACTAAAGACAATTCTTCCTCCGTCTTACCGATAAATAAAAACTCCTCCGTAAAATCCACCAATGAAACATCCGCTATCTTACAAATAGCAAACTCCTTATGAATCACTTCTAACGTCATACACCCTCCTTACCAGCAAGGAAGTTACCTTCCTTCTGTTACAGCTTTTTTACTCAATCATTTATGGGAATGAAAATAATCAGAATCAATACAACCACACTTTAATCGTATTCGTTATTTCCAAAACCACCTTTTCCTATAATAGCTATATTATAGCATAATATATTACATAATCTACCACTAGATACAAATCCATCTTTTTACCTGTACTGTGTCTATTAGCATATCTACAGTACACAAGCTTCTAAACTCCCTATTACTCCCCTAGCTACCTAGTCTCAATTGAAAACCTATGTATACAATTTCATTAGTACTCTTTAAATACTTTCCTAAATATGCTATAATTACCCATAGAACACTATATTTAGTTAACAACCATTATTCAGCAAATAGTTCCATCTAGTACATCTAGTACATAAACTAAATAATCCTAAATAAACGGAGGTATTACCTTGAGAACCAGTCAAATCATTTTCGGCATTATCTGCCTGTTAATTGGAATCGCATCTGCTCTCTATTCCTATTTTGCCGCACATAACAAGTGTCCTATCATTACCAACACATATCTATGGGCTACTCCCGAACAACGAGAGCGTATTGACAAAAAAGCAGAATACAAACTACTCGCAATCATATTTGGCGGAATCGCAGCCATGTTCCTATTACTTGCCCTTGGCATTATGACAGAATACTACATCTTCAATACAG
>JAEWSH010000020.1 GCA_023398375.1 Bacillota bacterium
GAGAAGTAATTGAATGCCGATATATGATTTCCTCTATCACCATAATTATTACAACTTTTCCTCCACAGCTGCTATGATATCATGGACATCTTCCAGATCCATCATCTCTTCCGGCTCAAAATTGATAGCAAAGGCCTCTTCTACATTAGAAAGGATTGTCAAATGCCCCATAGAATCCCATTGGGGAAAATCACCGATTGTACTATTCTCATTAACATTGGATACTTCCGTTTCACAGACAGAAGCTACAATCTCAAATACTTTTTCTTTTACGTTCATTTTTTACTATTAAAAAATTGTTATACTTATTTTACACCTCCATCCACGCGAACAACCTGCCCATTAATGAACGAAGCTTCTTTTGATGCAAGGAAATAATATATGTTTGCTATTTCCTGGGGAGTAGCCATTCTGTGCATAGCAGAGATTTCTTCCATAGAAGCTTTAGCTTTATCTCCCATTGCATTTGCAAATGCAGTATCTGTAAGCCCTGGAGCAACAGCATTCACACGGATATTCATTGAAGCCAACTCCTTTGACAATACTTTTGTAAATAGTATCATTGAAGCCTTTGTTGCACCATATACAACGTTACCTATATCTCCATCAATTCCAGCAATAGATGCAGCATTTAAAATGACACTTTCGCCATCCCTTGCCAAGCACCCAAGCAGTCCTTGAGTAATCTGTAACTGCGCAAAATAATTTACTTGAAACACTTTTTTGACATCCGACATCTTAGTGAATGGAAGAATTGCCAAATGAGGTATCCCTGCATTATTTATCAGTACATTAATCTTTAATTTCAAAGATTTTATTTCTTTTAGTGCTACCTTAATTGATTCTTCATCAGAGAAATCAAAGTAAAAGGGATGGTACTCTACATTATATATTTTCTTAAGTGAAGCAAGAAACTCATTATATTGCGGTGTTTCCATCAAACTACAGAAGATAAATGTAGCACCTTCCACCGCAAATTTTTTAGTAATCTCCCTGCCTATGCCTCCATCAGCTCCTGTGATGCAAACCACCTTATTTTCAAATTCCTTCATTTTATTAAATTTCTATTAAAGGTAGAACTTCTATAAATTCTGTTTCAACATATACTGCAGCCCAAGAAAGACCTGCTCCAAATCCGCTCATGACAAGTTTATTTTTACCACCCCTCAATTGCTCACTGATTTTGGTAACCATCGTCATAGGGATTGTTCCACTGCTTGTATTACCAAATTTTTCAAGACAATAAGGAGTCTTGTCTTTAGAGAAACGCATTTTTTTTCTAATCTTTTCATCAATGTACTGATTCGCTTGATGAAGAAGAAGATAATCAACCTCATCAACATCTATGCAGAAGTTCTCCAAGAGATTTTTAATACATTTTGGTACTTTAGACATAGTAAAGGCAAATACCCCCATACCATCCATTGCCACATGAGTCCGGTTACGAACAATACCTTCCCCTATTTCTATCATCTTTAAGCTTTCTTCAGTAATAGGCTCTCGAACACCAGAGGCAGGTGCTATTATAGCCTCCATCTGTTTGCCGTCACTCATAAGATTAAAAAACATAGGTTTAGCATCCAGACTATATTCAAGAGCAGTTGCCGTACCAGCGTCACCATGTAGAGGCCATAAAGTTTTATCAAACGGTGACATAATCTTAGATGGAGTATCACCTACAAGCATCAAAGCCCTTTTCATACAACCCAAGGAAAGCAATGAGCCCATAACAGAAAGTCCATAACAATATCCGGAACAAGCCATGGGCAAATCAATTGTATAGCATGTATCAGGTAATTCCATTTTACCTTGAATTACAGTTGCCGTATTGGGTTCTATATAATCACGGGAGACTGATATATATATAAGTGCGTCAATAGTATTCTTTTCCCATCCTAATTTGGAAATAAGCTGCTCTGCCGCTTCCATACAATAATCAGAACAGACCTTTCCTTCCGGAGCAAGTCGACTCTCACGTATACCTGTCAGTTCTATTGTTTTTTCAGCTTCACCTTCGGCGAAGCAATCCAACTTACTTACCTCTTTAATTTCTTTGGGAACAGCTGCAGCGACTCCACGTATTTTTACATGCGGTATTGTCAAGAATGCCATATCATTCAGGGGATTTAAAGTGAATAACCTCCATCTATCTTAAGTGCTGTACCCGTTACCCAAGCAGCAGCATCAGACAAAAGATAAATGATTGCGTATGCTATTTCTTCAGGTTTACCATGACGCTTTAATGGATAATTAGTCAAATCTGCCAATTTTTGTTCTTCAGATACCGAAGTATAATCATTAATTGGGGTATCAACCATTCCCGGATTTACACTATTCACACGTATTCCTTTCTCTGCCAACTCTTTTGCCGCATTCTTCATAAATCCATCAACAGCACTTTTTGATACTGAATATAATGTATTACCAATATCTACAGAACAAACACCGGCAATAGAAGACGTAATGACCATAGAAGCGCCTCTTTTCAGTTTTTTCTTTTTTAAAAGATATCTACTCAATAATATTGGAGCAATTGTATTTACATCCAATATATTCTGCAAAGTGACACGCTTAATGAAGTTTATCGGTATCTTGTTGCCGACACCTGCATTGTTCACAAAGCCATCCAATGGTGGTACAAATTCTGCAAGAAGCGCAATCTGATCTTCATCTGTCAAATCTGCAATAATTTGTAAATGGCCTTCGCCATCTAGTTCACTAAAGGTTTCTTGTAAGCGTTCAGAATTTCTACCCGATACAATTACATGCGCACCTAGTCTCGAACAAGCTATAGCTGTAGCCTTACCTATGCCAGAAGATGCACCAGTAACAAGAACTGTTTTTCCTTCAAGAGAATAAGGATTAAATGCCATATTACTACGCTTTTTCTTCAATCAAGTTTATCAAATCTTGAATAGTATTTGCATTACGCATCTCATTCGCTGTGACTTGTACATCATACTCGTCATCAATCATAGACATTACAGACAATGCGGCCAATGAAGACCACTCATCCAATTCACGAAACTTTGTTTCAAGCTTAAAAATACTTACATCTGTATCATCAAATAAATCTGCAAAATTCTGAATAAATTCTTGTACTTCCATTTTTCTATATTTACAATTATTATTATAACCTCATCAACTTGGCTGGTATTCCAATATATAAATTGTCATTCTTAGCATTCCGCATCAATAGGCTGTTTGCACCAAGCTTCACATTGTCGCCAATTTTCAAATATTGCAATACGGTCGCCTTTACTCCAAGCATGTTTTCCTTACCAATAGATACACCACCCGATATATTTACGTTAGGCATAATGACATTAAAGTCTCCAATAGTTGAATCATGCCCTATAGCAACGCCGACATTAAGCAAATTAAAATTACCTAGTTCAACACGACAACTAATAAAACATTTTGCACATATTACATTCCCCTTGCCAAATCTAATATTAGCAACATCAAGAATATCAACTGTCGGATCAATGATATTAGGAAACAAAATTTTATTGTTAGTAATTTTTTCAACTATTAGTGAAATAACATGAGGTGATCCAATAGTAATTACGATAGATAGTTCTTTATTCCATCCATTCAGTTCTTCAATACCTCCCAATACTTCCCCATACTCATTCTGAGTACCTATCAATGTAATATCATCATCAAAAAAACCTATCAAGTTCCATTGAGGGGCTTGTTCATTGATTCTTCTTAGTAAGCAGGCAACTTCACGACCGAATCCACCTGCACCGTAAATAGCAATATCCTTCATTAATTATACCCATTAAAAGCTTCCATGGTAGCCGAAGTATCCGAATTGATACCTTCTCTCACAAAAACTTTTTTTATTGTCATAAAAATAATTTTCAAATCAAGCAAAAATGAACAATGGTCCACATACCAAACATCTAATTCAAACTTCTTTGACCAACTGATGGCATTACGCCCATTCACCTGTGCCCACCCCGTAATCCCCGGACGGACTTCATGACGACGAGCTTGTTCTTTACTATAAAGCGGTAAGTATTGAGGCAATAAAGGGCGGGGACCTATCAAAGCCATATTCCCTTTCAGTACATTAATCAGTTGTGGCAATTCATCAATACTTGTAGAACGAACAAACCGCCCCACCTTAGTCATGCGCTGTGCATCTGGCAGTAGATTGCCATTCGTATCCCGTTCATCAGTCATCGTCTTGAACTTTATTACTCGAAATATCTTTCCTTCTTTTCCCGGTCGCTCTTGAAAGAAAAGTATACCAGCACCTCTATTAGCAAAGCGAAGCCACAAGGAAACAATTATCAATGGTAAAAACAGAACACTCAGTGCTACAAAGGCTATACAAAAATCAATTATACGCTTGAAACAACACTTATACATACTACCACAATTTAATACCATTCAAAAGAAGTGCTTCCCCTTATCCTTCACCTCAATTACTGTTGCTTCAATAACAATAAATGCGTGCCATACCTCAATCAGCACTTACCTCCCTACAATGAAAACCTGCCCCTTGCTTATAACAAAGCGCCTCTACTATCAACATACAGCAATAACAGTTTCCATATTATTTCAATAGTAATGGATCAGAACTCTACTACCGACAATATGGTATTCACAATACAACATCCCTAATCAATAGTATTCGCCTACAAATCACAAGATACACAGAAGTGCTCATTTTGGCAACCGCCGTAAACATAATTTTAAGCCAACATAGTGTCTATAGTTATTTGAAACGTTCCATGATAGCCCGATAACTATGCTCTACTGTATAATTATCTTTTAGAAATTGGTATCCAGCTTCTCCCATGGATTTACGACGCCCTTCATTCTCTGACATATATTGTATCATATCCATAAATTGAGTCAAGTTTCCACTCACTGTCCAAAGACCAAAGTTATTTGCTTCAGCAATTTGCCCTACATCAGTAGCAGCATCAGTAGCAAACAAGATAGGCATTTTATACTCCATGTATGGTAATATTCGAGATGGAGTGTTGGGGACAGTAAAACGTCTATCCAAAAACACTAAACCTACATCGCATAAACTTACGATTTCATCATATTCTGTTTTAGGTAAATATGAAATTAGAACAGAATTCTTAGGCTTATATTTATCATACCAAGCTCTGACAATAGGATAATCAGTACCACCACCTACTACAATAATAAAAGAATCCTGTCGAAATTCATTTTTCTCTATCACTTGTAGCAAAAAATTAACACCTTGTGGTTTACCCAAATTCCCTCCATAAATAAAGAGTGTTTTTGTCGGTGGAATCATTAGCCGTTTAAGCAATTTACTTTTATTTTTATCACCACGTTCTAACCCTTGTAGTTCTACACTATTAGGACAAATATTTAACTTACTTGCAACAACCTCTTTATTATGCTTTAATACAAATTCTATATTGCCAGGTGATGTACATCCGATATAGTCTGAAATTTGATAAAGTCTTTTTTCTTTCCTCCTAAACATTTTGTAAAGTAGACTAGTTTTAGAAAAGAATTCCAAATCAACAGCATTTTGAGGAAATATATCTTTCAACATTAAATAGGTATATGCATTATACTTCTTCTTTAATTGTGATATAACTCCATTCAATGTGATTGGTGGTGTCGAATATAGAATTAGATCAAAATTCACATCTTTCCAATATCTATTAATGGCAAACATATACTGACTTTCAAGAAGTAACATTCCAATGCCTTTTTCAATATAGTTAGCTTTCTGAATATTGAGTGTCTTTACATTCAGTATTTTAGCTTCATTGGAGTCTATCAGCCTTGTTTTTTCCCCATAACGTCGTTCTGTAGGTGATACTACATATATTGAATGTCCGTTTTTTATAAACAATCGCAATAAATCAGAATAGATACCTTTATTTACTATACTAGTTATTCGTGATACTGTTAGAAAAAGGATGTTCATAGTCAATTTATTTTCGCCAAACCATCTTATTGATAATCCCCGTATAGCTCTGAATCAGTTTTACAACTTTCGTGCTCACATTCTTATCATCATATGCGGGTACATTAAGTGCATCATCACCATTCGTATGCATTTCCACCGCCAAATCCACAGCCTGCAAAACCTGTTCTGTAGTAATACAGCCTATAGTGAACACGCCTTTATCCATGGCTTCCGGACGCTCGGTAGACGTACGGATACTGACAGCCGGAAATTTGAAATAGCTACCTTCTTCGGGTACGGTACCACTATCCGAAACCACGCAGAACGCATGCTGCTGCAAATGGTTGTAATCATGAAAGCCCAAGGGTTGACTCTGAATTACACGGCTGTCAAACTTAAAACCGCGCTGTTCTATGAACTTCCTGCTACGGGGATGGCATGAATACAAAATCTGCATATCATACTTTCCGGCCATGGCGTTCACAGCGTTCATCAGGCTGAAGAAGTTTGCTTCGATATCAATATTTTCTTCCCGGTGGGCAGACAAGAGTATGTATCTGTTTTCCTCAAGCCCAAGCCTCTCAAGCACATCGCTGGCATTGATTTGTTCTATGTTGTCATCCAGGACTTCACGCATCGGCGAGCCGACCACATAAGTGTACTCCGGCTTGACGCCGGAATCAAGGATATAACGACGTGCATGTTCACTGTAGCACAAGTTCACATCACTGGTGACATCCACAATACGGCGGATTACCTCCTCCGGGAGATTCTCATCCTTACAACGATTACCCGCCTCCATATGAAAAATAGGAATCTTCAAACGTTTGGCAGAGATAATGGACAAACAACTGTTGGTATCTCCAAGCACAATTACAGCATCGGGACTTACTTGAGCCATGAGTTCATAACTCTTGGATACAACGTTGCCCATTGTCTGACCGATGTTCTCACCCACTACACCCAAATAATAATCCGGTTCGCGCAGTCCAAGGTCCTTGAAGAACACCTCGTTTAAAGTATAGTCATAGTTCTGTCCTGTGTGTACCAACACATGATCAAAATATTTGTCACATTTCTTTATGATTGCCGACATCTTGATAATCTCGGGACGAGTGCCAAGAATCGTCATTAATTTCAATTTACTCATAAGCTTTCAATATAAAGGATATAATTCTTTATGGCTGTCAACCCATTCTTTCATCTCAATGACCATTTGCTCATACGTAGGGACTACAAAGTTGAAATCTGTCCGGCTACAAATCAGCGTTTTGTCCAGTACCAGACTTTCCGACCGGTTGATGACAACTTCATTGTTACGAAAATATTTATTGAACAGACACAACAAATCATATTTGGTTATACTTTGGTTATTCACCAGATTATACAGTCCTGTCAGATTCTGGACCAATGCCTGTTCCATGGCCTTTGCCAAGGTTAGCGTAGTTACACCAGTCCAAACAGCCCTGGTAAAGCCATTTATACCCTCCTTCTGCTTCATGAACCAATGAAAAAGACCGATACCGTTCTCATTGATGTCCGGACCGACTATAGAATTTCTAAAAGTAAGATTTTTCCAGTCGTTTACCTCTCCCAACGCTTTGGTACGGTCATAATACGACCGGCCGTCAGGAAATGAATTTTCATTATAAGGTCCCGTATTGCCCGCAAATACACAGTCTGTGCTCATTTGTACAAAACGGGTCTGTTTATCTTCAAGCCATGCCACTATCTGATGGGGCAGATAGCTATTGATATAGACAGCCTTTTCAAGGGCAGATTCTGCAAATCGGTTCAGCAAGCCGATACAATTAATCACTGCATCATAACCACCGTTCACTATGACATCCCGCAAATGCCCGGTATCAAAAGCATCTCCCTGAATCCATTTACAATATGGAAAAGCCTTGCGAGAAAAGGCCGTCACTTCATGACCTTGTTCCTTAAAATAGAGTGTAACAGTATGGCCTGCCATACCTGCCGCACCCAGCACTAACACTTTCATACGACAATATTATTCAGAACGTATCTCACGTGCTTTGGCCTTCGGAATCAGACCAAGATCCTCTTGTATAAACCGGAGTCTCAACAGTAGTTCCTTCATACCCTCCACATCCAATCGACGGGTATTGTGACTATGATAGTCCTCAATTCCGGCAATCTCCTCATTTCCTTCCGTAAAGAACTTGTCGTAGTTCAAGTCACGGTTGTCACAAGGGATACGGTAATAGCTGCCCATATCCTCTGCCTTTGACATCTCTTCACGGGTTACCAAAGTCTCATACAGCTTCTCACCGTGGCGCGTACCTATCACTTTCACTTCAGTCTCACCATACCTCGAATCTATCCTCGCATAGGTCTGCTTCAATGCTTCGGCAAGCGTATCCAATGTAGCGGCCGGAGCCTTCTGTACAAAAAGGTCACCGTTCTTGCCATGTGTGAAAGCATAGATTACGAGGTCCACGGCATCATCCAGCGTCATCATGAAACGGGTCATGTTCGGATCCGTAATGGTAATGGGCTTGCCCTCCGTCATCTGTTCCACCCAAAGAGGAATCACCGAACCACGGCTTGCCATCACATTACCGTAGCGTGTACAGCAAATTGTAGTTCCTGCATCTTCACCCAGTTCACGACCTTTCGCAATGGCAACTTTCTCCATCAATGCCTTGCTGATACCCATCGCATTGATCGGATAAGCGGCTTTGTCGGTAGAAAGTACCACCACGTTTTTCACTCCATGTTCAATGGCTGAAAGCAGCACATTCTCCGTTCCCAGCACATTGGTACGGGTGGCCTCTATCGGAAAGAACTCACAGCTCGGAACCTGCTTCAAGGCTGCTGCGCTGAACACATAGTCCACTCCACGCATGGCAATATCAACGGAGGTTTTGTTGCGTACATCACCAATATAGAATTTTACTTTCGGATTTTGCAAGGCATGACGCATGTCATCTTGTTTCTTCTCATCACGACTGAAAATGCGGATTTCCCTGATGTCTGAATCAAGGAAACGACGCAATACGGCGTTACCAAAGGAGCCGGTACCGCCAGTGATTAATAGAACTTTATCTTTAAAAATCGACATAATAATGTTTAGTAATTTCCAATTTAATAATATAAATTCTTATATTAATATATTTCTAATTTTAAAACTCTGTTTCTGACAAAATAATTGTAGACAAATCGGATCTACTTGTTGCTACTTGTCTAAATACTAACTTATTACTCCTATTAACGCCTGAGGGGAATTGAAATGAACCAAATTGAAAACTAAAAGGTAACCAGTCTTTCTTTTGAGAATAAATTACTCTAAACCCATCATCAATATTTCCGGAGTATATGCACATTTTATAATTTTGGATTCCCGGTCCCTTAGTTCTATCAATAAGAAATTGCCAACAATTCTTATAAATGCCTATACCTTCAACAGAGGTTGCAAAAAAATAAGTATCTCCGATAGAAGTCCCATAAATACATGAACCATTAATATCACATAAATGCTTACTTTTATACGTACCATTCTCATACATAAGTAATCGAATAGAGTTTTGTTCTAATTGAGAATCCGTTGCATACAATATTCCCTTTCTCATAGGAAATGCCACACAACCTCTATACAATTGATTACCCATCAACACCTTTTCTACTGAAACAAAATTATTAGTAGCTTTCCAAATACCAGCAGCATCCTCAAAATCGCCAGTTAATATCCATAAGCAATCATTCTCTTTATCAGGTACCAAAGCATGAATATGATTAATTGTACCTTCAATAAAGGTATAAACAACTTCCCATTGAGTGGCCGCTTTTCTTCTATAAATACTAACACTATTTTTATTGGGATTTGATAAATAACCTCCAAAATAAACACCGTCTACAAACAATTTTATCCCTTTTACTTCAGTAAATTTTAAAGGCCTTACCCCCTTAGTAATCATTACAGCATCAGAAACCTTACCAGTTTCTATATCCATTTCATAAATTCGATTCTGACAATAATAAACAAATGAGGAAGAAGACAAAGGAATAGCACATCTGACTCCTAATCTAAAAAATCTATTAATACATTTAACTCTAGCAACTAAATACTCCCAAAAAGAGAAAGAAGTCCTAATTTTCTTAACTAGCTTACAAGTAGATATATCATAAATATAGAATATTCCATATTTATAACAAACCAAAATTGAATCTCCCAAATAACAAATAGGAGACATGCTTTTCCAAACTAATTTCATACATTATTTTATAGAAATTCTTTTTCTATAGCGTTTAAGCATATTAAAAAGCAAAATCCATCTCGTTTGAATTTGATAATAAACAGAAGGTCGTGTTTTAGGAGTTACGTTCAAAGAATGAATTCGATGATAAATCAAACACTCTTTAATGGCTACCATTTTACCACCTCCCATAGTACAGATCAATCCGGTCCACCAATCATGAGAACGGTAAATTGTAGGAATAGGAAGTACAACCGATTTATATTTCGCACGAAAAGCCATAGCACATCCTATATAACTTAAACGAATATAATTTCCCAACACGGAGGTTCTTACACCACCTCTTAATTTAAAAGTAGAAGGAGAAATAATATTAAGATTTTCATCCACTAAAGAAGTATCATGTATAACAACTGTAACTAATTTATCATCAAAACATTCCAACACTTTTTCTATTTTATTATTCATCCACACGTCATCTTGATCAGAATAAAAAATAATATCACCTATAGTATGCTCCAAAGCATTTTGAAAGTTATGTACAACACCTGGGGAATAAGGATTTTTATACACCTTTATTCTATGATCTAGAGAAGCGTATCTTTCCAAGATATCCATTGTTCCATCTTTAGAAGAGTCCACTGACACAACCAGCTCATCATCATACCTCAATTGACATAAGATAGAATCAAGCTGTTCTGCCAAATAATGTTCCCCATTATACACAGCCATAGCCACAGAAACCTTATATCTTTTTTCTATATTTTCTTGGAACATAATACATTGTTTTGCCATCTAATGCTCTTTTTGTCAGAAAATCAACAACTTTTTTTGCATCTTCAATAAATCCTACATAAACATCCAAACAATGACTTTCATACAACAATCCATGTTGGCGTAGCATTCTAGTACGTTGATGTGATTTAATATATTTCCCCCACGTTTCATTTCGAAGAAACGCTGTAAATTCCTTATCTCCTTCAGAATTCCTCAAAATAAAATCCTGCTTTACATGAAAATTTCTAATAGGCCATTTATCCCCCATCATGTCTTCAGGAATATGTGCAATAGTAGTAGTATGAAAAGCTGGTGTACCAAGTAATAAGACTTTTGCATGATGTGTTATACAATAAGTCCATGCAGAATGTGGACCATAAGCCATCTTATCAACAAGGTTATCTTTCATCATTTCTTGTGCATGTTTACCTACTGCAGATAAAGTATTATAAGGAAATTCACTTCTCACTACACCTGGATAACGAAGAAACATATTGGGAAGTAGTCCTGTCCAACAAACTGTCCGTTGTTTATCAAAAACCAAAGGCTGAGACCAATCTTTAGGATATAAAGGAAAGGTGGGCACAACTAGAGTGCCTTCCTCTCCTAGTTTTTCAAGGAAATACCTAATTAGACCAATTGCATCAACACCTATATTAGCCATCTCATCCATACTAGAATGAAGAATTAAGATATCCCCATTTTGAATATTAAGACTATCCAAATAAGCAAAAAACTTATTTTTAGCATTACAGTCCTGCAAAATATATGAACTTCTTCCCTTCAATAAGAACTTTTTGAGTTTAGAGCGTAGAACCCCATGCCCAATTATCCACTTAGACCATATCTCAAGCATTGGAAAATATTCAAAAACAGTAGTCAGTCCCATGATCATTCCAGCAATTTAGCATACATTATTTTTCCAGATTCACTTATTGGAAAATGATCTATAACAATAATTTTATATGCTAAAGTACTAATAAGAGTATTTTTTCTAATAATTTCCTCTGTTTTATCTCTTAATGATAAATCCTTTATATAGATTCTTAAATTATCATCTGTTCCAGTACACAAAGCCTCTATGCCATTCTGTTTCAATATTCCCTCTAACTCATCTAGATTCGTTCGATTGCCAAAAAGCTTCACAAAACGTTTCATTCTCCCTGTTATATAATAGAAACCATCTTTATCACGATAAGCCAAATCACCAGTATGTAGTGTCCCTTGATTACAATCACCCAATGTCAAATCATCCTTATTCTCAGCATATCCCATAGAAACATTATCTCCCTGATATATCAATTCTCCTTCAGATTCAGAAGTAGTAACTATTTTGCCATCTTTAATTATCGAAAAACGACCACCAGGAATAGCTATACCTATACTACCTGAATGATTTTTAAGAAATGCAGAAGGAAGATAAGACATTCTTGCAGTAGCCTCTGTTTGACCATACATCACTATCAAATCAATACCTCTTTTTTTAAAATAGTTATCCCAATACTCCACATCTTCCTTAGGAAGTTTCCCACCTGCTTGAGTTACATATCTTACACTACTCAAGTCAAAACGGTCAAGTCCAATCCTTTTCAATATAGAGAAAGAATATGGAACCCCGGAAAAAGTAGTAACATGATATTCCTGAATCATTTTCCAAAACAATGGATTGAGAAATGATTCGTCTGTGACAATCACAGATGCACCTTGATATAAATGTGTGTTAAGTAATGAAAGTCCAAAAGAATAATAAAGCGGCAAACATGTAATACCTATATCATCAGATTTGATATTCAAATACTGACATATGGAAGTAGTATTAGCCAGCAAATTCAAGTGTGATAAACGAACAAGCTTAGGGCTGCCAGTACTGCCTGATGTAGTTAACAATATAGCTAACTCTTCATTAACACAAGTTGACAATGAAGATACTGTACTCCAAATGGTCGTCCTATCTTTTTTTAAAGATTTCCTATACCCTTCTATCTCTAATTTATCATTTACACCCACAATATGAGTGGGAAGAAATCTTCTTACTATATCAATAATATTATCCAGTGGTGTATGAGCATTCAATATAATAGTAGGTATCTTTTTTCTCATAGCACCAATATATGCAACTACAGTTTCTACTGTATTGTCAGATAGAAGCAATACTACATCTCCAGTCTGAATACAAGAAACAATATCGTCTGCCCATAGTAGCAGTTCACGATAGGAATATTGCTTAGTAGCTGTGATTATAGCTATCCTATCAGCAAACCGTTCTAATCCATCAAAAATCATTTCAGTTTATCAGTTAAGTAATCTAGCCCATGTTCATATGAATCGATACACATCATCTCGTCAAAAGGAATCATAATTCTAAAAGTTTCTTCAATAGATTGTATCAATGTCATCTGAGCTAACGAATCCCATTGAGAATATTTCTTATAAACCAAACGTGATTTATTTTCATCCGTTACTTTAATCTTAAATATTTCTTCAAATATAAGATTATACTTTGTAATCAATTTATCCATAACTCGATGTTCATTGTTTATAAAATTTCCTTCAACTATATAAATTATATATTTAAAAGTCACATAATTCTTCCAGACACCATACGTCTAAAATGGTTCTAAAATTTGTACACCTATTCTTAGTTTACCACACAGAAAACAGATTTTATATCAATAATTTATTATAAAGTACAACTCTTACTACATAACGACAAGTATAAAAAATATCAATGTAGCAGTTTAAACAGCGCTATTTAACGGTTTACTTATAAACCTTACGTTTAATCTTTTTACAAACAAGAAAAGTATAATGAAAATAAATTAAATACAAACAATAAGCAAATGGTCCCGGCTTTGATAACTCCCAATTAAAGAATCCCATTATACAACACATAAGAATAAATATGATTAATGCAAAAATAGGAACCGATGGATATTTATTAAATTTATGAATCAAGAATCTTAAAATAAAACCTACAAAAAAAGGAATGATAATCACTCCAACAAATCTAAAATCTAAATAATAATATAAGATTGATGAAAAAGCAAAATTAAAATATCCTTTCTCATTATTTATTGATATTTTTGCTTCTTGTAAAGTTTCACCGATTTGTTCATAACTAGAATTATACTCTATACCAACCAAAGAAAAAATCCAATCAAATAGCTTATCAATCCCCATAATTGAAGAATTACCATAAGTAATCCCTCCCAAATGCTCCAAAAATGGAGGATTATGCACTGCATAATCCAAAGCTCTGAAAGGTCCAACCATATATATTACTGTCTCATTCATAAAGTTATTAAAAGACTCCTCCAAATTTAAAAAAACAGCAGTGAAATCACCAGTTTCACGTGAAGCGCTAAATAAAAGAGTTATAAAAATAAGAAAAGTCCCCAATCCCATCAATTTCTTCACTATAATAAAATTTGATTTATACTCTCCCACTAAGCTCCGCAAATCTACTTTATACATTATTAAACTGATAAAAAACAACTGTAATAACAGCATTAATATCATGTTTTTACCAAATCCAATGCAAAATACTATACTTATGAATACACATAATAGAAAAAAACAAAAATTGTAATTTTGCTTTAATAACAAAAAGCAAAATAGTATCATTGAAAAAAGTGAAAATGGAATTATTAAATTGTTATATAATATCATCATTAGAGGAGAACCAAATAATTCCGTACTCAATCTTGCAAAATGTGCATCAGAAAATGAAGACATTAGTATTATCCCAATAAATCTATGGAGAATTGTAAAAGAAACAATAATCATCACAATCAACAACAAATTCATCTTAACGTTATTAGTATAATAAGCTAAATTTTTAACAATACATTTTCCTACTAAACAGACATTATCTTCTTTAAAGAACGAATTGGCTACCAAATAGCCTATATTTATAGATATTATATAAGAAATTATCAAACTATAAGTATAAGTTGACACATCATTTAAAGAATACAGATTTAATTTCGATAAGAATATTAACAACACCCACCATACCGAATGAATGTTTATTATAATATTACACATCTTATCCTTACAGCAAAACTTATTTATGCATAATAAAAGAAACAAGAGAATAAAAGAAATAGTAAATATCATATATGTTCTTATTGGAATAATTCAGGAAATTCTTGTTTCAAAAGATTCCTCTTCCAAACAGAATAAATAGGTTTCTTAGTCAATTCATTAAGAGCAAAACACAGTTTATTTACAAAAATTCGAGTGATATCAAATAAAAATGATGTATTAATTCCTTGCTCATCAACAAATAATATCCTCTGTCTTCTTATTTTCAATTTATTATGATAACAAAATAATGGTAACAACATCTCCCCCATAAAACCATATACCCTCCTATAATAAGCATAAGGAGATAGTTTTATATGCTTTTCCACCTCAAACAATATTTTAAACAAAAATTCACAATATTGTTCAAATACCTCCCTTTTCATAATAAACATATTCCGTTGTGGTACATCTTGTTTATGATAAAAAACTGATTCTAAAGATTCTCTATAATCTGGGTATAGCTTTAAGACAATCTCTTCCATTACACATAAATCCATAAAATTTAGATTTATAGAATGACGCTCAAATATATTTATCTTAAAAGAGCTTGAAGTAGGTAATACAACATCATAATCTTCAATATTTTTATCTATCTTTAAACAATCAAGATTAGCTCTTAATTGAGACTCAGTTATATTTTTTGCCTCTTTTTGAATAAATGGCCTAAAAGAAAAATCAAAAAATCTTCTATAATGACATAAACCTATGTAATCAATATCCTTAAGATTTTTCCATGCCCAATAAACTGCAGTGAGCTCACAATAAGAAAAGTTCTTTTCACTAATATTTTTTCCTTCATCATCTCCTTGAAAACCTAAATCAATTTTAGAATTTGCTTTACCAACTTGAATAGGTAAATAGACATCATCATTAGGTACATATGTTGCTTTATGACAACATACTAAAACTTTTATTTTAGCCATTCTATCAAAAACATTTTGTTAACAATTTCTCAATAATAACATTCATGTCATAATACCGATATTCCGCTAATCTTCCCCCAAAAATAACATTTTTCTCATGTAAAGCTAAAGTACGATATCGTTCTGCTAAAGTATTATTATACAAATCATTAACTGGATAATAAGGTTCCATACCAGGTTTCCATTCAACGGAATATTCTTTGCTTATAACAGTCTTAAGGCATTCATTCACCGCAGTACCAAACATTTCAAAATGCTTATGTTCTATCACACGAGTATAAGGAACTTCATGCTCTGTATAGTTAATTACTGCATTTCCTTGATAATTGGGACAATCATAAATCTCTTGTTCAAAATTAACAGTGCGATATTCCAACATGCCCAAACTATAATTATAGAACTCATCAAGCTTACCTGTGAATACAATAATATCAGCCATATTTTCCCAATAAGTACGATTTAAAAAAAAATCAATTTCAAGTTCATAACTTATTCCTTCAAGTAAACCTTTTATTAAATTATTATAACCACCTATCGGAATCCCCTGATATTTATCATTGAAATAATTATTATCAAATACGAAACGTACTGGAAGACGTTTAATAATAAACGCAGGAAGTTCAATACACTTTCTCCCCCATTGTTTTTCAGTATACCCCTTAATTAGCTTTTCATAAATATCTTTACCAATTAAAATCTGTGCTTGTTCTTCAAGATTACGAGGTTCAAATACACCATCAGCTTTCATTTTTGCCATGGCCTCCATCTTTTGTTCTTCAATCTTAGCTATGGCTTCAATAGGAGTAGTCACTCCCCACATTTGATAGAATGTATTCATATTAAAAGGTAAATTATATAATTTACCTTGATAATTGGCAACTGGAGAGTTTACATAATGATTGAATTCGACTATCGAATTCACAAAATCCCAAACTTGCTTATTCGAAGTGTGAAAAATATGAGCCCCATATTTATGCACATTTATCCCCTCAACATTTTCACAATAAAGATTTCCTCCCAAATGAGGACGTTTATCTATTACTAAACACTTCTTTCCTTGTTTATGCGCAAGGTGAGCAAAAGTGGCACCGTAAAGTCCAGCACCAACAATAAGATAATCAAATTTAGCCACCTATTTCCAAATTTTATTAATTAGTAATGTCTTCATTTGAATAATAAAAACATCTTTTCTCCAATAAAGAATAGATATATATACAATAACAGACATTAGAATTCCTAATATAAAGAATAAATTACCATCACCAAACAATGCTAATAAAAACAATAATAACAGAATAATAGTACCTGTAGCTAAATAGTATGTTACATTCTGTTTACTGAAGAAATGAATTGAATAATATTTCCATCCTAATATAATCATTACTATAGTTACCATAAATTCTGCTATGCTTGTAGCTATCCCTGCACCATAATGCCCATAACTTGGAATCAAAAAACAATTAAGCAGAAAGTTGATAACAGCACCAATAACAGTAGAGTAAATTACAATATTCTCTTTACCTAATGCATATAATATACGCATACCAAGCATCCCTGAAATTGCAATAAACAAAATAATTGGACTCATAATTTGCATAGCCAAAATAGATGGTGCAAAAAGAGGACCACAAAATAAAAATATTAAAGAAGGTGCCATAAAGATCATTCCTACCATCAATGGGAGACTAGTACCAATAATAAAACTAATAGATTTATCAGCCAACGCCTTAAATTCTTGCATTTGATTATTGTTAGCTAAAGATGCAAATCGTGGTAACAATACAGTCCCTAAGGCCTGCACAATCCCAAGAATAGCTTTTGTTATCCTAACAGAAGCATCGTAATATCCTACCAAAGTTTCATTACGAATAAACCCCAACATAACCGTATCTAGATTTACATAAATACTTATTATTATATTCAGCATAAAAATTTTCAGTGCAGGACGAAAATGACGCATGAGATCAAGATCCCTCCATCGAAAATTATGGAAATTTATAAATTTTCGCAAGCGAAAGAAATTAAATATATTACCACCTACTTCTGCCAGAACAGAAATAGCCGCATAATAAAATAAATCCGTTTTCTCCTTAACAAAAATGAATAAAGCAATCAATGAAAGTGTACGAACAACTAATGCACGAATTGTAATATATTTAAAATCTTCAATTCCTTGATAGAACCAAAGTGCCCCTATTGCCGAGAAAAAAAGATTTGCACTAAGAAGAGAAAATAAAGGTATATCTACCTGAATTTTAGCAACTGTAGTAATAAGCACTACCACTATTACATATCCGATTAATGTTAAACAAGAATGTAAAAGCAATATCTCGACTGTTATTTTATTACATTCTATCTGGTTGTCTTTTATTCGTGCAATCTCACGTACCGCATAAATCGGAATTCCCAAAGCTGTACAAAGAGCGATATATCCAATTATTGTTTGAAAAAATTGAACTAATCCAATTCCATCAGGCATTAATATACGTGATGTATAAGGAAAAGTTATTAAAGGAAACAATAATCCCGATAAAACATTAATAAGATTAAGTATAAAATTTTTTTTATAGACACAGTTATAAGAAAGCCTCCACTTCCTTTCAATTTTTATTAGTCAACCACAACAGCAATTACATAGGTAGTAAGGAAATTTACCAATATAAGCATATTATCATAATTACAAAACTGTCATTTTTTAGATCAACATTAGAAACACTATTCTTAATTAATGTATAAACTAAATAATAAAAAAGTAGTCACAAGAGGCATGGAGAAATACATCTATTGACACACCTCACTTTATTACCGTCCATGTCCAATTATTATTGTTATCAAAGCTTCCACTCTTTTAAAAGCCCTCAAATACTCAATTTTATTTTCATAGAACCTCAAACGGATAAGGATTCTCTTCAATATTCTTTAACTCTTCCATTATTGTCGTTTGTTCTGCAGTCAGAGTCAAACTCCAATTATTGATAATAGAATGAGCCTCTTGAAGCATTGAATCCTCATAAACTTCCCCATATGTATAAATCAACAAACGAACTTTAAGCAAAGAAGTAGACAACTGCTCCAAAACAAGACAAATCCGATTCAATATCATTTGTTTCTTTTGCTCCTTATCCCCATCATCATAAATGGTAGCATTATACCCCATCAAAAGAGCCAGACACAAATTCGCCTCCTCTTCAACATCGGAACTCTGAGCAGAAAAAAGAGAATCGGACTTAACAAGCACTTCCTTATTCAACCGGCAAAAAGTGTCGGAATAGACCGGCTCACCGTCCATACCAAGATACATCAGCTCATGAGCTGCATGCTGAAGCTCAAGAGCACGGGAAGTTAAATCATTCATTATTATGATATATGATTAAAATATAAGATTATACCTATTTAGAAGTCACCCGATTATTTTCAGATAGGATTTGGGGACTTTGACACTTGCCGTCAAAAGATCTTTAATACGGATAACGACGTATGTTTTATTGGCTTCGATGGCAACCTCACCTTCAATACCGCTGAGTTCGCCTTTGATAACTTTTACTTTATGCCCAACAGTCAGAATTTCGCTATCAAGGCTGACACCGTCAGGATTCAAATCCATTACGAACATAAAGTCCTCCATTTGCTTATCCGGTACCACTAGCATGGAATGCGTGGCAAGGTCCTTCATATAAAAAAGGGGGACATTATAGATGTTGGAAATATCGCAGGCTGTCTGCTTGGTGGAATGAACAAATACCAAATTGCGGATTACCGGAACTTCGCTACGCTTACGCCGATACTTCAATTGAGAAATGACAAAGCGCGTGGGAAGATAATAGTCAAGCT
>JAEWSH010000069.1 GCA_023398375.1 Bacillota bacterium
ATGAAGCGCGATTTGGCCAGCAAGCATGCGCAGTTCTATATTATGGATGCCACCAAGCTGGCCGGAAAGCTGGGTCTGGGCAACCGGATCAACACGATTCTGCAATCCGCCTTCTTCCAGCTGACCCAGGTCATTCCCCTCGATATGGCCGTGGCAGAGATGAAGAAGGGCAATTACCAGAGTTACTTTAAAAAGGGCGGTCAGGAGATCGTCGATCTGAACGACCGGGCCGTGGACGCGGGACTGAGCGGCATGGTGAAGGTGGAGATTCCCGGCGCCTGGGCAAATGCGCAGGATCGTGGGCCGGAGAGTCTTCAGGGCACCGAGTTCGTCAAGGAGATCGTGGTGCCTATGGATCGCCAGCAGGGCGACCAGCTTCCGGTCTCCGTGTTTAAAAAGTACAACTGTCTGGACGGCACCTGGGAAAACGCCACCACCACATACAGCAAGCGCGGCGTGGCCACGCATGTGCCGCACTGGAATTCCACTGCGTGCATCCAGTGCAATCGCTGCTCCATGTCCTGCCCCCACGCGGCCATCCGCCCTGTGCTGGTGACCGAAGAGGAGAAGGCCGGCGCACCCGCTTCCTTTGTCACTGTCCCCGCCAAGGGCGCCGGCATGAAGGACTATTCCTTCCGGATGCAGATCTCTCCCTACGACTGCCTCGGCTGCGGCGTGTGTCTCACCGCCTGTCCCGCTGAGGGCGCGCTGACCATGGTTGCGATGGAGGACGAGGCCGACCAGCAGTCCAATTTCGACCGCTACGCCATGAATGAAGCGCTCCTGAAAAAGGATGCCATCAGCGACAAGAATGTGAAAGCGGCTCAGTTTGCCAAGCCCTACTTCCAGTTCTCCGCCGCCTGCGCCGGCTGCGCGGAGACCACCTATATCAAGCTGGTCACGCAGCTGTTCGGAAGCCGGATGTATGTGGCCAACGCCTCCGGCTGCTCCTCCGCTTACGGCGGCGCCATGCCCATGACGCCCTATTCCTGTGACCAGCGCGGCTTCGGTCCCTGCTGGGAGCAGTCCCTGTTTGAGGATAACGCCGAGTTTGCCTACGGTTTCCTCCATGCCCACGACGCGATTCACAAAGAGCTGATGATTCGCCTGCACACCCTGCGGGAGCGCGGCACCGCGGCGGAGGCAATTGATTCCTATCTGGCACAGTGGGAGGACTCTCAGAAGTCCCGCGAGGTCACGGATGCCCTGCTGGCTGCACTGGAGAAGGCGGACAGAAGCGAAGAAGTGGAATTTGTTCTGAAGAATAAAGAGTTTCTGGCTAAAAAGTCCATCTGGGCCTTTGGCGGTGACGGTTGGGCCTATGACATCGGCTTCGGCGGCATTGACCATGTGCTGGCCCAAAACCGCAATATCAATGTGTTGGTGATGGATACCGAGGTCTACTCCAACACCGGCGGACAGTCCTCCAAGGCCACGCCCACCGGTGCGGTCGCAAAGTTCGCCGCCGGAGGCAAGGAGGTCAAGAAGAAAGACCTGGGCGCCATCGCCATGAGCTATGGCTACATCTATGTGGCACAGGTTGCCATGGGCTACGATCAGGCTCAGACGCTGAAGGCCATCCGGGAGGCGGAGGCATTTCCCGGTCCCGCCATCGTCATCGCCTACTGCCCCTGCCTGGAGCACGGCATCAAGGCCGGCATGAGCTGCACGCAGCAGGAGATGAAAAAAGCGGTGGAGTGCGGCTATTGGCACCTATACCGCTACGATCCGCGCCTGATTGCCGAGGGCAAAAATCCCTTCCAGCTGGATTCCCCAGAGCCGGATTCCAATAAAATGATGGACTATCTCAAGGGCGAAAACCGCTATGCTTCGCTGAAAATCAACTTCCCCGACCGTGCGGAACGCCTGTATCAAAAGACCGTTCAGGACGCCAAGGACCGCTATGCCAAATATCGCAAGATGGCGGAGAATTGATGTTTCTTACTTATAAGTCGCGGCGGCCGTCAGCTTTGCTGTAACTTCCCTCTCTAGGACAATGCCGTATGTGGACTGCATACGGCATTGTCCGCACAGAACTGTAGAAAGGATGTATCGTATGAAAATGGATCAGGATGCCATCAAGAGGGTGATCCCCCACCGGGACCCGATGCTCCTGGTGACCACCGTGGAGAATATAATCCCCGGCGAGCACATTACCACCACATTTTATGTGGATTCCACCCGTGAGATTTTTAAAGGCCATTTTCCCGGCGAGCCGGTTTTGCCCGGGGTTTATTCAGTGGAATGCATGGCCCAGACCGCAGATATCCTGCTGCTGTCCACCCCGCGGTACGCCGGCAAAACCCCTCTGTTTCTGGGCATCAACAACGTGCGGTTTCTGAACAAAATCCTCCCCGGCGACACGATTGAAATCTGCGCGGAACTTCTCAGCGAGCGGCCCGAAAAAGCTATTGCAACCTGCACCGCCAAGATATTTAACCATGGCGAGCTGGCGGCATCCGGCGAAGTGACGCTGGCTATGCGCTGACCCGGCTTTCCGCATGTATTTTAGATTAGGAGGAGACAAATGCCATTAAGAACAGCAAAAGAGTACATCGAGAGCCTGCGGGAGATGAAGACGCGGGT
>JAEWSH010000100.1 GCA_023398375.1 Bacillota bacterium
GAATCATGCTACCCTATACGTGAAGCTAACTGTCCTGCCTCGTCTTATATGCCGAGGAAATGTTCGTTCGTGGCGAATTGGAAGTATATTCTTTTGAATAAGAGCTTCAACATTAGGTGGATGACTATTACATCTGAAATATCTTATGCATATGTCAATTGCGACTGTAAAATTGGCTTGATAGCCGTGCTTTGTATCTTTCTTTTTGATGATTACCTGCATTGTAATCATCTCGCAAAAGTTATACATCACTAGGCGTGCAAAGATTTCTTGTGTAATATACTCCACCTTTTTTGAATGAAAACTCGTAAGGCCTATTGCATATTTTAATTCCCGAAATGAAGTTTCAATACCCCACCTTAAATAATAAAGCGCTTTGATTTCTGCAGAAGGAAAGCTTAGTTCATCTAAGTTCGTCAAAATGGTTTCATAAGTATTTTCAGAAATTTTAATACGCACAACTCTAAAGCTCACAGCATAAAACAAATGGTCTGAATCTAGATAATCAAAAGGAACTCCTTTATGTAGATACTTGTAAAGTTCCGGATGTTCCTTTACTTCTTTTGTCTGTTTTCTTGTCAGGTTAAGGGTCACATTTATATCAAATTCATCTGAATCTGGAAGTTCTAATGCGCCAACGATACCATTGCTATTGATATCCTTAACTCTAATCACATATTTCCATCCCTTTTGTGAGATGTGTGCAAGAACATTATAGCTTTCATAACCACGATCCGCAGTGACAATGACGTTTCCTGGTATATTTGAACGGTCTACCATGTCGACCAATGCCCGGTATTCATTCATTTGCTTAGCTGGTTGAACAATAGCATCTAAATAAAATTTGTTAATAAGATCGTAAAGGCCATTTAAATGCAATGAATTATAACCTTTATCATTACAGCCATGGCGGATGTAGGTTTCAGGATCATTTGGGTTATGATAAATATTTAAATCAGATCCATCAGCAGCAAGTAGACGATATAACTTATAAAGCTTTATTTTATCAAAGGAATTGGTAAACTGTTGGAGTAAAGATTCAAAAGCGTAGCATAGGATCTTGTTTCGTTGTTGGCAAAATGCAGGAGATGAACATGTGTCTTCATTATAATTGAAAAACTCATGAAGCTCTTTTTTGATGCTATTACCACCCATAGACACAATCAATTTAATGGTCGACTCAAAGTCTAATTTGCGGTTACGTGTGAAGTCTTTTCCTGGATTTTTTACATATGATTCTGATGAAACAGACATTTGATGAATAATAGATAAAAGATTGTTTTTGATTTGTTTGGAATAATTTTTCATGTGTGAAGCCTCCTAAAAAAATATTTTCAATTAAAGGGCTTCGCCGCAAATTTTTTCTATTTTGTCAAGTGTTTTTTTTGTATTTGTTGAAAAAAAGAAGAAGGGGTATGCTTTCACATACCCCTAACTCCAATGATAATTTTCTTAACTTAATGACATTGCAAGGGGACGGTTCTTTTGTCTCACCCGGCGAACAAGGAGACGGTTCTTTTGTTTCACCCGTCTCCAAACTTCATAGAATTCTCTCCCCGCTTTGCGAACAAGGGGACGGTTCTTTTGTCTCACCCGTCTCCAAACTTCATAGAATTCTCCCCCCGCTTTACTTCTTAACTCCTAGTATATTACCTTCATCGTCAGTTACATATTTCCCTTTTGTCATATCGAGAATAACATATTCATTGGACCATAGATCTTTTACAACTGCACATTTTCCTATTGGAATATCAAATGGACCATAGATAACTTGCCCACCTGCTTCCTTTATCTTAATTACAGCATCTAATACAGAGTCCACTTTAATATCAACTGTCATTTTATCACGTTCGTTTTGAAGTAAAATCTCTGTAATGTCCTCTTCCATCCCCATACCAACGGAAGAGTCATTCTTCCATATTACCTTCAACCCTAATTTTGAATAATACTCTACGCCAGCATTTAAATCTGGTACATATAGTTCAATACAATCAACACATCGAAATAATCCCATAACCTTGTCCTCCTAATATGATTGAAAATCTCAGGTAAATAACCTTTTATTACCATAATAACATACCTAAAGGTTTTTCTCATGTCATAAGTTGCTTTTATCTGTCAGTGTACATGACGACAAATAAACAAAAGAAGAAATGAGACGTGGCTTAAACATAGGGACGGTTCTGAAACAAGGGGACGGTTCTTTTGTTTCACCTTGGTGAAACGAAAGAACCGTCCCCTTGTTTCAGACCGTCTCCATGTTTCAGTCGCACTAACACCGATAACTAATCTTCTTCGTATTCGTACAAGCAATAATATCCTTCTCAGTTGCCTTAAACCATTTCATCAATCCCTTCGGACACGTAATTGAAACCTCATCAATCTCATCTCGTAAGGATAATTGATTTTCTGATTTTCTCTTTCTAACTTCTGCGATCATCTCCTTCATTGACTCACCAAATGTCAGTAAATTATGCTCACCATGGCTAAACTCCAAGATTTGTTCTGGTTCCCATAATTGTTCATGAAGTGAATTAATTGCTTCAGATTCCCGGAATAATTCTTGATAAAGGCAATCGGTAATATG
>JAEWSH010000111.1 GCA_023398375.1 Bacillota bacterium
TGGTAAAAATCAATAAAATTGAAGATATAGGGAATTTCTCCAGCCAGGGAAACATTCATTATGAAGTGAAAGAAATTGACGATGATATCACCGAGGACATCTGGTGGGAAGCCAAATTCCTTGATGCTATCAAGAACACCGAAGGAACCATATCCAAATGGGGAGAATCCCCCATCACCATTCCTGCCGGAGACTGTACGGGCGAAGGCAACACCCCGGACGAGTCCGGCTCAGAAACCCCTACAGACCCGGTCTCCTATACGTACGTATTCGAAGACAACTTCCCGTTGGTAGGCGACTACGACTTCAACGATGTGGTCTTGGACGTGGAGACCTACTATCACCGCGAGAAAAATACGAACCACATCAAGCGCATACAGCTCGACGTGACCCTTGCTGCAGCAGGAGCAAGCAAGCCGTTGGGCGTAGGGCTCCGGATTACCGGAATCAATAAATCCGATATCCGGGAAGTCAAGACCGGAGGCGACGATTCGCGTTTCCAGGAGTCATTCAACAGCTCGTACAACAAATTCAGGTACAATAACGTTACTTATATGGAAGATTCCGATCCGAGTGTCGTAATCCCCATCGCAGGCGAAGTACACAATGTATTTGGAGTCGAACCGGGTGAGATGGTAAACACCGGCATTGGAGTAACCGCCAAAGAGTATACTTATGAAGTCATTATTGAACTGACAGACCAAACTCGGACAGAGCCCCTATTCTCAAAAGACAATCTGGACTTCTTCATCTGTTATCAATATAAAAGCATGGAACAACGCATGGAAGTTCATCTTTACGAATTTTGGGGATATGGCGCCACTGCCGCCGGAACCATACAGCAAGAGAATCTTGACTTAGCAGGCAACAACACGTGGGCAATCTGCGTGCCGTATGGCTTCCGCTATCCCAAGGAAACCATCAATGTTTCACGTACTGACATCCCCGAAGCAAGCGCATATCCGGAATTCATCTATTGGGCCCAAGACAGAACCCAGTATACGGAATGGTACGAACACCCGGTAGAAGAAAATGTATATAGATAAATATAGCAAACAATTATCATAAACAATGAAACAAATATTATTTGTAGATGACAAACCTGCCATAGGCAAGGTACTCTCGGTCTATTTAGGGAAAGAGAATGAGCTGGTTTATTTCGAAGATCCCGTCAGGGCCATAGAATGGCTGAATGAGGGGAACGAACCCGCTCTCATCATTTCGGACATACGCATGCCCAAGATGACCGGCAGTGAATTCCTGGCATATCTGAAAAGCAATTCACTTTTCAAGGACATTCCGGTTGTGATGCTTTCCAGTGAAGAAAGTACCACCGAGCGCATCAACCTGCTCGAAGCCGGAGCCGAGGATTTCATACTGAAACCTTTCAATCCTATGGAGCTGAAGGCCCGTATCAAGAAATTTCTCTAAACGACAAAATCAATGGATATGTTATATTATATCTACATAGGTAGCAACCGCGTCACCATCGACCACTTGAGCAAAATTACGGGAGGCATGTTCATGGCTGTTTCATCCTGCAACAAAGCGGCGAAAGTCATCGACGGTATCCGCGAACGGTACAACACATCCATTCTTTACGAAGAAAGCACCCCTCAAAAGGACAGCCAGAACATCACTTTCCTGCACAAGCGCTTCCCCCGTGTCTACATCATCCTCATCACCGAAGGACTGCAGAAGGAACACCGCAAGCTCTATCTGCAGGCAGGTGTCAACAACACCCTTTCCCCCATGGCCAGCGAAGAGAGCCTCCAGCAAATGACGAAATTCCTCCAGTTGCGCAAGGAGCATAAGTTGCAGGAATTCAGCCAGTCACACCGTAAGATATTCAACACCTTCCACCTGCCTATGTGGAAGCGTATCTTCGACATCCTTTTTGCCGTTGCCGTACTGATTGCACTGTCTCCGATATTCATTGTGACAGCCATAGCCATCCGCATGGAAAGCAAGGGAAAAGTGATTTACAAGTCCCAGCGCGTAGGCAGCAACTACCAGATATTCAACTTCCTGAAGTTCCGCTCCATGTACACCAATGCAGACAAGCGCCTGAAGGAGCTGAATGCACTCAACCAATACAAGATGGAAGAAGAGCTTACGGACGAGCAGCCTGATATTCGCTTCGACGACCTGACCGGCACTTCCGAAGAGGAGGCTACCCTGCTGATTTCGGACGATTTCGTCATCTCCGAAGAAGATTTCCTTAAAAAGAAGGCCCAAGAAAAACAGAATACGTTCGTCAAGATAGAGAACGATCCCCGCGTCACCCGCGTAGGCCGTTTCATCCGCAAGTACAGCATTGACGAACTGCCGCAGCTGTTCAACGTCCTCAAAGGAGACATGAGCATCGTGGGCAACCGCCCGCTCCCCCTCTACGAGGCCGAGCTGCTGACCAGCGACGCATATATCGAGCGCTTCATGGCCCCCGCCGGACTGACGGGACTGTGGCAAGTGGAGAAACGAGGCGGTGCCGGGAAGATGTCGGCCGAAGAGCGCAAGCAACTGGACATTAAGTACGCCAAAGAATTTTCATTCTGGCTGGACATGAAGATACTGTGCAAGACGCTGACGGCGTTTGTGCAGAAAGAGAATGTATAAAAATAAAGATAACAGGAATTATATGGCTTTAGAGATGATAAAAAGATATATCACGTCCATCATTTACAGTGTAATCCTCTTAGGATTGTTGGGGGTACCTTTGTCTGTGGCTGCGCAGCAGGAGTTGACACGGGAGGAGCGCATCAAGATATTGGAGCAACTCAAGATGGAGGACAAGAAAATAGAAGTCAACACATTGGGTTTAATCAGTCCGAAGACATCAATAGATATTGAGAAGTTAGAGTTGCCCCCTCTATCTGTCTTTCTTGATGCAGTGACAGAAAATGCATTAGTAAAAAAAGCGCAATCCCAAGTAGAGCAAGTCAAGAACCAATATAGATTAGAAAAGCGGAACTGGTGGAACTACTTCAGACTGAACGGTAACTATTCCTACGGACGCTATAATATTATAGGCAATGCCAGTGACGAGTTCACCCCTATGTACCAGACAACGATGTCAAGTGCCCAGCACAACTTCAATGTCGGGGCCAGCGTCGGTATCACTTTAGGAGACTTGTTCAACCGACCGCTGAAACTGAAAGACTACCGCTATCAGATAGAACAATTGCAATATATGCAAGAAGATGTCATGGAAGAACGGAGACTAAAGGTATTGGAAGCCTACAATGCAGTTACCGAACAATTAGCCACTATAAAAGCCAAAGCAGAAACGGCCGCCTTGTATAACGCACAGATGAAAATCTCAGAAAACAACTTCATACAAGGAACCGTTGACATCATTTCACTCTCTTTGGAACGTGCGCGCCGCACTGGTGCCGTGACCACGTATGAACAGAGTCGTGTAGCTTTACACAATTCTATCGTATTACTGGAGATGCTGACTAATGTAAAAGTTATATCAGACAAATAAACCGATTATGAATATAGTACAATTTTTGGCAAGCTTCTTTTACCGCATCCGTTATTGGTTATTGTGGGGAAGCCTCCTTGTTACGGCATTGGTCATATACTTTACACAGTTTCTGCCATACAGTTATACGGTAAACAGCAGTCTATATGCAGGTGTAACCAACAGCACCAATCTGGACGGAAGCCAGCTTATCAATATCAACAGTACCTTCGACAATATCATCAATATAGGCAAGTCCAAGAACACTTTGGCAAAGGTTTCGGTACGTCTGCTTGCAACCAGCCTCGTATACGGTGATGAGTGGAAAGACAACATGTACATTCAAGCCAAACATTATAGGCAGCTCGTCCAAATCCTTCCTAAAGAAGTGCTGGCTTTGGTAGACCGTTCCTCTTTGGATAAAACTACAAATAATCTGATGAATTACCGGAAAGAGAACAGCAGTAATTTTGTCTATTCCATATTCAACCGTCCCTACCCTTATTACAGTTATAGCGCATTAAACACAATCACCATTAAACGACTGGGTACCAGCGACCTGATAGAATTGGTATATACCTCCTCCGATCCCGGTATTACGCAAAACACCCTCAAGATATTGGAAGATGAACTGTTAAAGGCTTATGAGCAACTCCGGTTCAGTGCCACGAACAGTGCTATCGCCTATTTTGAAGAGCAAGTGCGCATAGCCAAAAAAGCACTTACTGCAGAAGAAGATGATTTGACAGACTATAGTGTTCAGAAACAAGTCATCAACTACAATGAACAATCCAAAGCATTGGCTCTGACTAAATATGGTACTGATGATCGCATGGAAGAAGTCCAGCGAATCTATGGAAGTGCGGTTGCCTTGCGCCAGATGTTAGAGAATAAAATGGATATACGTGCCAAGATTATACGCACAAATACTAATTTGTTGCAAGAGCTGGAAAAAGTCAGTACCCTGAATCAAAGCATTCTCGAACAGGAAATTTTCACCACAGAACAAAGTCAGCAGAACAGTAGTAAACTTCAAAAAGAAAAAGAAGCCCTGCAAAAGGCAGAAGAAAAGATAAGCCATCTCTCCGATAATTTGAATGAGTACAGTTTTTCCAAAGAAGGTGTAGGCATTCAGGATATGGTGACAGAATGGCTGACGGCATGCATCAATGAGGCAAAAGCCAAAGCTGAAGTGAAAGTATTGGTTGACCGCCAGCGTGAAATTGTCGACCAATACCGGGATTTTTCACCCGTAGGCACCCAAATCAAGCGGAAAGAGCGTGCCGTGGGCATTGCCGAAGACAATTACCGCCGACAGATAGCAGGCCTTGCCGAAGCACACCTCCGCTTACAGAACATCAAGATGACGACAGCCAACCTGCAAGTCATAGCATCACCCGAGTATCCGCTGACAGACAATGGCAGAAAAAGGCTTATCTACATCCTTGCCGCATTCTTCGGCAGTTTAATATTCATAAGCGGCTACTTCCTGCTGATTGAATTGTTAGACCGCACTCTCCGCGATCCGGACCGCAGCAAACGTCTGTCCGGACTCTCTGTCATTGCAGCATTCAATGGTATAAGCAACTTGAAGTATCGTGGATTCCTCAAGGCTTGCAACCGGCTTGCCGCTGCCTACAGTTGCCGGCAATTGAACAACTACCTGCATCCGGACCGTCCTACTGTCATAAACCTGCTCAGCATGGAGAAACGTGAAGGAAAATCATTCCTTGCCAAATATTTCATTGATTATTGGGAAACTGAGGGTATGAAAGTGCGCCTTGTAAAATACGACCACGATTTCGATACCCAAAACAAGGGATATGTACAAGCTCAAGAATTGTCTGACTTCTGGGTTCTGAATGAAGCAGAAGAAATACCGGACATCATTTTAGTGGAATATCCTGCTGTCAGTACCGCAACTCTACCTATGCCGGTATTGAAAAAGGCAGATTTCAATTTGCTGATAGCCAACGCCGCCCGATTGTGGGGCAGAGATGACGACACCCGATTGAAACCGTTAAAGGAAGAATTGGAAGGAACTCCTCTATTTATGTATCTCAACAATGCAGACCGCGAAGTGGTTGAAAGCTTCACCGGAGAATTGCCTCCTCATACTCCGGTCCACAGTTTCTTCAGCCGGTTGGCACAATTAGGGTTAACATCCAAATCTGCTGCTGTAAAGTAAATGCAAATGGGTATTAAAGGACATAGTATATCTCCCTTCGTAGCAACACTGTCAGTGTTCATCATAGGGTTGGCTGTAATCACCTACAGCCTACTCTCCGGTGCATGGTATATCTTTGCCTCCATTTGCTTTTTCCCTTTCTTACTGATAATGGCAATACAAGCATTAAAAAATCCTTTTGTCGGTGTATGTCTCCTATTCACATTCAATTACTTTTTCATTCCCTGGTACAGATACACGCAGGGCAGTGGGTTGAGTGTCTGGTATGATGTCGCAACCGTCACCCTGCTTGTGACGCTCCTGATATATTCCTATCACCAACAAGGTAAGATTGCATGGAAATACGCCAAAAACATTCTGACGTTCGGAGGTTGTATATGGGCCATATATACTGCGGCAGAAATATTGAATCCAACAGCACTCACTGAAGCTTGGGTTTACTCCCGTGGAACCATATACAATACTCTTGTCGTATCATTGATTAGTGTTTTAACAATGACCTCCTACAAGCGGTTGCGAGTCATTATGCTTCTTTTGTCCATATTCACACTGACAGCCGTGGCAAAAGCCATTTACCAGAAATATGCAGGTTTTGATGAGACAGAAACAACCATGCTGATTGAAACGGAAATGTACAAGACACACCTTCTATCCGATGTCACCCGCTATTTTTCCTTTTTCACAGATGCCGGAAATTTCGGCTCCAACATGGGGTTTGCCACCATTCTGTTCGGTATTTCCGCCATCTTCATGAAAAAACGCTCCATCAGAATCTATTATGCGATTATTGCCATGTGTGCCATATATGCCTTGTTCATTTCCGGCACCCGCGGTGCATTGTTTGTCCCCATCGGAGGAATCATATTGTTAACTTTTCTCAGCAAAAACATCAAACTTATGGGAGCTACAGTCTTCTTCGGATTGTTTTTTTATGTTTTTTTCGCCCATACCTATATCGGTGAAAGCAACACTTCCATCAGGCGTATGCGTACAGCTTTCAGACCGACAGAAGATGCCTCATACATTGTCCGCAAAGAAAATCAAAAAAAATTGGCTGAATATCTAAAATACAAACCTTTCGGAGAAGGACTCGGCTTGGGAGGAGTAGAAGCCAGAAAATATGGTTCCCGTCTCACAACACTCATTCCCCATGATTCTTTTTATGTCAAGACATGGATGGAAACCGGTATTGTAGGATTAGTGCTTTTTCTTATCATATATGTCAGTGCATTGTTAAGAGGTTGCTATCTTATCATGTTTCGAATCAAGAATAACGAATTACGCGGAATACTCACAGCCATTGCATGCGGTATCTTCGGAATGATGATAAGTGCCTATGGAAATGCTTTCTTCGGGCAATTCCCTACAGGATTTATAATCATTTTATTTTTGTCAGTTCTGATTAACGGGGAGCATATCGACCAACTGCTGACAGAAAAACTGAGAACAAAAAAATAGAAAATATTAAATAGAAAACATATATGAACGACATTTTTTCCATATTCAATCCCGACTGGTGGATGGACGAGAACAACAATGCCTTGCAAATGACGGACGCGGTTCTTTTCTTATTGCTGGCCATCCCCGTAGCCTACTTGTTTATCTATGCATTGGCCTCCTTACGGAAATACAAGAATCCCTATCCACCGTCCCCCAAGCGACATCGGTTCCTGGTCCTCTTTGTTGTGCTGAAAAACGGCAAGGAAGTGATAGAGTCCATCAATCATTTCCTTGACACGCAGACGTATCCGAAAGAAAAATACGACATCGCAGTGGCTGCCACACAACTGTCCGAAGAAGATTTGGTTACGCTGCTCCAGATGCCGGTCAACATTGTCGTGCCCGATAAAGAGCATTGCACAAAGATATATGCCATACAGCAGGTCATGGAGCGCTATTCTCCTCATGAGTACGATGCCATCACCATATTCAATTCTGACAACAAAATCGTCCCCAACGCATTAGAACTTTTCAACAATGCCTACTACTCCGGCTGCGATGCCATCCAAGCCCACCGCATGACGGAAAACCTGAATACCAACATCGCCGTATTAAACGCCACCAGCGAAGAAATCAACAACCACCTCTTCCGCAAGGCACATACGGCACTGGGATTCTCCTCTGCCCTCATCGGTTCGGGCATGATGTTTGATTTTGAGATGTTCCAGGAAATCGCTCCCAGGTTATCAGGAAGCGATTTGGCCAAAGCTGCAGAAATGGAACTCCTGAAGGAAAACATATATACCGAATACATGGAGGAAATAGTCTGCTATTGCAAAAAGACGGACGATACATCGGGGTACAGCAAAGAACGCCAGCGCTGGTTGGGCTCACAGTACCGCAGCTCCATACTGGCATTGCAACAATTTCCGATAGCATTCTTACAAGGAAAGTGGGATTTATGCGAAAAATTATTCCAATGGCTACTTCCATCCCGTTTCCTGCTCATCTTATATATCACGATATGTGCCGTGGCAATGACGTTTCTGGAGTGGCCGCTTGCTACAAAATGGTATGCACTTTTAGCCGTTTTATTCATCACTTTTCTGATGGCCATGCCCGAAGGGGAAATCAGCCGCAAATTCCGGAGCGCTTTCTGGTCTCTGCCCATATTGGTAGTCACCTCTTCCATGAGCCACATCACGAGAATCTTTAAACGGAAAAAGAAAAGAAAGGCAGCAAAATGAAAATCGCCATCGAAGCCCAACGCATTTTCCGCAAAGACAAGCATGGCATGGACTTTGTCATCCTGGAGACACTGAAAGAACTGCAAAAGCGGAAAGACGGCAATGAATATTATGTATTCGTTGCCCCGGGGGAGGACCGGTGCCTGGAAGAATCGGAAAACCTCCATATCATTGAGCTTCGCTGCCCTACTTATCCTTTGTGGGAGCAGATAGCATTGCCCCAGGCCGTCAGGAAGCTGAAAGCGGACTTGCTGCATTGTACATCGAACACAGCTCCGCTATGGTGTCCCGTCCCTTTGGTGCTGACGCTTCATGACATTATCTATCTGGAGCCGCGTCAGCATCGCAGTCCTTCCTTCTATCAGGAAATGGGATGGCATTACCGTCGCCTGATTGTTCCCCGTATCCTGAAGAAAGCAAGAAAGATTATTACAGTTTCTCAGTTCGAGTGTACCCGCATACGCGAAGCGCTGCAACTTCCCGAAGAAGTCATTAAAGCCGTGTACAACGGCTACAGCGCTTACTTTTCAATGCAGGAAACACCCGATGAGAGTATTGTGCAGAAATACATACCGCACCCGGAATTTCTTTTCTTTCTTGGAAATACAGACCCCAAAAAGAATGCGGCACGTACCCTGAAAGCATACGCGTTGTATCTGAAAGCATCCCAAACGAAACGCCCCCTTCTCATTGCCGATTTGAAAGAAGAATATATCGACCAGCTTCTTCAGCAAGAAGGAATCACCGGGATAAAAGAACATCTGTATTATCCGGGATATATCGGCAACAAAGATTTAGCAACCCTTTATAATGCGGCATTTGCATTTCTCTATCCTTCCCTGCGTGAAAGTTTCGGGATTCCGATACTGGAGGCTATGGCTTGCGGCACTCCCGTAGTGACGGGCAACGTTTCGGCAATGCCCGAAGTAGCCGGTAAAGGTGCCATTTTAGTCAACCCTCAAGAACCGCAAAAAATAGCAGATGCCTTGCTACGCCTGGAGAATGATGCGACACTCTATCAGCAACAAGTAAATTACAGTCTGGAACGTGTAAAACTGTTCTCCTGGAGACACACTGCGCAAGAGTATGTAAATATATATCAAAGTATTCATGATTAACCGGCAAGAATTATGAGAGACTTCATCATCACCAGCCTGCAAACATGGGACATCGAGATAGGCAGTACCATCAAGAATACGGCATTGGAAATTTCAAAGCAGAACCGGGTGCTCTACATCAACACTCCGATGGACATTTCCATCCGGCTGAGAGGGAACAGACAATCTCCGTCCTACATCCGGCGCATGGCTGTCATCAAGGGAGAGACTTCACCGCTCCGGCAAATCAACGCCAACATGTGGGTGCTGGACTGTCCTTTCATGTTATTTTCGGCCAACTTCCTGCCTGCACCGCTTTTCAATATCGTCAACAGAAAAAACAATGCCCGTATAGCCCGATGGATTGTAGAGCAGGCTGCCGCGCTCGGTTTCAAGAATTACATCCACCTCATCGATACGGACATTTACCGCAGCCGCTATCTGAAGGAGTACATCCATCCGGCTATCAGCATCTATTACCGGCGCGACTACGTCATAGGCGAAGCTTACTGGCGCAGGCACGGCACCCGTCTTGAACCGGAACTGGCTGCTTCGGCCGACCTTGTTCTGGCAAACTCCACCCGTTTTGCCGCAGAGCTGCAAGCCTACAACCCTCATACCTACCCCATCGAAACCGGAGTAAACCTGACGCTATACAACCCCGCCAAAGAGTACGGAACGCCCGATGATGTACAAAATATTCCACATCCTATCATCGGATATATGGGTACGATAAACAGTACCCGCCTTGACGGAGAACTGCTCTATCAGATAATAAGTCAGCGTCCCGATTATAGTTTTGTGTTCACCGGACCGGAAGACGACGGTTTTCGCCAACACCGAATCCACAGCTTGAAAAATGCGTATTTCACCGGGCAAAAAAAAGTGGACGAGTTGCCCGCTTACATCACAGCCTACGATGTCTGCATCAATCCGCAAATGGTGAACGACATTACCGACGGTAACTATCCATTGAAAATAGACGAATATCTGGCTATGGGTAAACCCACTGTCGCAACCAGTACCCACACCATGCGCCACATATTCGCAGACCACACGCACCTGGCCACCAACCCGGAAGAATGGCTTTCGGCCATAGACCGTGCTGTGACCGAAGCTGACGACAAAGAGCTCGCCAAACAGCGCATAGCCTTTGCCGAGACCCACAGCTGGGGACACAGTGTAAAGAAAATATACGGCATAATCGATAATTTTTTGAAGGAGAAAGCTACATGAACTATCGTAACATAGACGACCTGAACCATTGCATCCTGCAACATCTCAGCATTCTGCCACGGGATTTCGACCTCATTGTCGGCGTGCCCCGCAGTGGCATGTTTCCCGCCAACCTGCTGGCGCTCTACCTGAACCTGCCGGTCACGGACATAGACTCTTTCCGCAACGGGCATATCTATCAGACCGGAGAACGGGGGAAAACTTTCAACATGAACAATATACATAATGTATTGGTTGTGGATGATAGCATAGCCACGGGAGATGCCATGAAGAAATGCCGCGAATTTCTGAAGGACATAGAACATTTATACAACGTCAAATATTGTGTCATTTATGCAGTTCCACTACAAATCAATTCCGTAGACTACTTTTTTGAAATAGTCGATTATCCCCGTTTCTTCCAGTGGAACATCATGAACCACTCTATCCTGCAAAAAACGTGTATGGACATTGACGGCGTGCTTTGCGCAGACCCCACTCCGGAAGAGAACGACGACGGCGAGAAATACCGTCATTTCCTGCTGAACGCTCCTCCGCTATTCATTCCCAAAGTCACCATCGGCACGCTGGTCACTTCACGCTTGGAGAAATACCGCCCGGAAACGGAAGCCTGGCTCCAGAAGAACCATGTAAAATGCAATAAGCTCGTCATGCTGGACCTGCCGGACATGGCTGCACGCCAACGCGCCAACTGCCATGCCTCCTTCAAAGCCCAGGAATACGGTTCATCCACCGACTACATGCTGTTTGTGGAAAGTTCCATGCCGCAGGCCATAGAAATCAACCGCCTGACCAAGAAACCGGTACTCTGTACGGAAACGTTCCAGATGATTTATGAATCCAAATCGCTGTACTACAACCTGAAGTCGGGAGAAACATTCCCGTGGCTGCGGCGTTTCCTGATAAGGGTGCGCAACAGACTGAGAACGTCATTTCCTTCCCAAAAATAGCATCCGCAACATCCCGGAGCGGTCAAGCAGCTTGTCTACTAATACCGGCCCGATTGTCGCAATAAAAGTTGCAGACAGCAAGATGGGGACAATCGCATCAATCCCCATCATTTTCAGTATAATCCGCCCGCCGGAAGTACCGAAACCATGAAAAAGATAAATACTGTACGCATAACTGCCTATCCAGACAAAAAAACGGTTGTGCCACTTCGATGCCAGCAGCAGGAACAAGGCAGGAATCAACGTCACGGGATAAAGCAGCATGCTCAAAGAGGCGCATTTGCCGGGATAGAACCACACTGTCTGTATCAGGGCAATCCCGCATAGCGCCACTGCAAGCATGACGTGCCTGACAGCCGGACGACTGTAGAGCGGCACAGCAAAACGGCAGGAAGCCACGCCGACAAAGAAATAGGGCAATTGCCCCAAGGCACCCTTGAAACTGAACAGGTCGGGCACCTCATGCAGAATCCACACATCATTTATCCTACTGAGAATCAGCGCCGCCATGCAACAAACAGCCCACTTGCCCGGAGTGTCCATCCACTTCCGGCTGTCCATCCACCATTGCACTACAAAAATCAGGAACAACGACGGCAGATACCAATATATGGTATAAGGGAATACATAAATGCGCCACATCTGGCTAAGCTCCCCTTTATTATTGGTGCCCGGCATCAGATACTGTACCAGAAAATACAACGTGCCCACCGCCGCCATCGGCACCAGCAGACGCAAAGCTTTCTTCCGGACGAAACTTCCAAAACCGGAAGATGCGGAGAAAGGCTTCAACGCATAAGCCCAGCCGGCAATAGCCGTAAACAGAGGCATCTGAATATAATCTATCCACACATAAAGATAGCGCAACGGATGTGGAAAATCAATCTTCATGCCCCCACCAGGCCCGGAACCGACGACATGCCCCACCACAACCAACAAGATAGCGATGCCACGCAAAGTTTCAACAGACAAGTTTTTTTCCGCATTTGCCATATTGCAAATATACGGAATTTTTCTGTAACCGGTCTCACTATTTTCTTCTTTATTCCTGCATTGACACACTTTTAAAATTGTAAAAATACATCTCCTTCCGGGTAAAATCCGTATCTTTGCCGTGTTTTTCTTAAAAACGTACAATGAGTAAAAAAAGTAAGCCTGACCCTCCATAGCGAGGGCCAAACCGCAGTAAGCATCGAAAAGAATACTGCACACAGTAGAAATCCATTATTGGATCAGTTGGAAATCATTGCAGAGGCAATTGGCGGCTTACTGGAAGGGAAATCGTCTTTCTCCCAAAGCGAACTGCGCAGTCTGGCCCACATACGGCAGATGACACGTATGCACAAAACAAAGTCCGGAGAACAATAGCTACTGTGAGTCGAATGTTTACGAATGTAACAAGTAGAAGGTTGCCTGAAGAGAGGGCTCCACCGGCTACTTTCCGTAAAAAAACACATATTTCTCCATTGTATGCCTAAGCACCCGAAAAAAGACGGGAGCACGCTCAGAACATCTTCTGAGGCCGATGAAATACTGCCAACCCTACAAAAGTCCATTTGCAGGCTTGTTCTGTTATACGTAACTTTGCAGCATATTTTAAAAGATATGACCGCTGCACAGTCTCTCCCTTACACATCACTATGAAGCCCTTCTATCCTTTCAGAATATAAGATAACTATCAGGAAATAGAAAACTAATACACGAAAAAAAATGATTTGGTTCAAACACCCCAACGATTTGCCTAATGACAAAAGACTCGCCGCACTCATCAATAATGAAGGATGCAGGGGCTATGGTATGTATCTGCGCATCATCGAGATGCTCTGTGCACAGCCCGACAGGAAACTCAGTTTCAATCAGCTGAATATTATTTCAAGAAAAGGATTCTCCAGAAAATACATGGAGAAAATCATCTGGGAATACCAACTTTTCACCATCCACGAAGAAGAATTCGAATCCGCCATCGACTTCAACCATACGGAAAAAGGAAATCATTTGCAAAATGATTTGAAAACTCCGGAGAAAAACGAGGAAGCAAAAAACGCACATAACCAACTGAAAAACAGAAAAGATAGCAAGAAAACCGAATCCGCGCGCGTAAGAGAAGAACAGACGAAAAGAAAAGACGACGATGTCGTCCCAAAGAACGGCGGCAACGGCGGCATCACTCCCTACCAGAGCTGGAGGAAGCAAGTGGATGGCTTGTCGAAAAATCAACTGTTCCGTGAAATGGTCTGCATGAGAAGCGGCTACAGTGTCCTGCTGAACAAGCATTTTGATAC
>JAEWSH010000106.1 GCA_023398375.1 Bacillota bacterium
TGACGGACGCTACAACAACCAGAAGTCGGATATCTCGTCGACCACTTTCTGGTACCAGGCCGAGCCGCATGCCAAATTCCCGGCTTTGCCGAGCAAGGACGATTTGGAAATTCCAAGATGGTAAAATAAAAGTTTAATTAAAAAATATCTAATATGAAAAAGATCTTAGCTTTAGGGGCTATTACTTTATTCTCACTTAGCTCTTGCCAGAATCAAAAGGCAAATGCAATACAACAACAAAGTGAGTATATAAAAGAGTACAAAGGAGACTATTTGAATCGCATAGCATTTCCTATTGGTGGAATGGGTGCTGGTATGTTTTGTCTGGAAGGAACCGGAGCCATTTCAAATATGTCAGTCAGGCATCAACCCAACATTTTCAATGAACCTTGTATGTTTGCCGCCGTACATGTGAAAGGTTATGAAAACGGCTCAAAAGTTCTGGAAGGTCCCGTCCCTGATCGCAAGAAGTTCGGTGGTCCAGAATCAGCTTTGGGAGGCCCTCTCACTTCCTGGGGACTACCCCGATTTGAAAACGTAAGTTTCAGTTCACGCTTTCCTTTTGCAACCGTTCGTTTATCAGACAAGGATGTCCCTCTGAATGTAGAACTAAAAGGATGGAGTCCATTTATTCCGACTGACCAGGATAATTCCAGCTTACCAGTCGGAGCCCTTGAGTATACCTTTACCAATACATCAGATCGGGATATAGAAGCTATTTTCTCTTATAATACACGTAACTTTATGGCTATGAACGGTGCTCCACAGTCCATTCGGTCAATTAAGAACGGCTTTATTCTATCCCAAGCAGCTTCTGATAAAGATAAACACTTGAAAGGAGATTTTGCAATCTATACAGATATAGACAATACAAAAGTAAATCATTGTTGGTTTCGTGGCGGATGGTGGGACCCCCTGACCATGGCTTGGAATGCTATAGCAGATGGAAACATAGTAGAAAATGCGCCTATGCAAGGAGAGGCTCCCGGAGCATCTTTATATGTACCCTTTAAGGTAAAGGCAGGTGATACATATTCCATCCGCTTACATATGGCTTGGTATGTTCCCGATTCTGACATTCGCATTGGCGCTGATGCCATTACCGAAAATGATAAATCATCAGAATGCCCTACTGTGACAAAAACAGAAACTCCTCAGAATTATCGTCCTTGGTATAGTACACGTTTTAGCAGTATTGATGAGGTAGCAACATACTGGTCATCACAATATGACAATCTTAAGAATAAAACAGAATTATTCACCAACACATTCTATGATACAACTTTACCAGCAGAAGTTATTGATGCCGTAAGCTCCAATCTCTCCATTCTGAAATCACCGACTGTCATGCGCCAACACGATGGCCGCCTATGGAATTATGAAGGATGTGGAGATACCTGGGGCTCCTGCCATGGTTCTTGTACGCATGTATGGAACTATGCACAAGCCATTCCTCATCTTTTCCCTGCAATGGAAAGGACATTGCGTGAAAGTGAATTTTTCATAAGCCAAAATAAGGAAGGCCACCAAATGTTCAGGACAAATATTCCTATCCGTGCTGCAAAACATGACTTTCATGCAGCAGCAGACGGACAATTGGGTGGTATTATCAAAATCTATCGTGATTGGAGAATCAGTGGGAATACCGACTGGTTGAGAATGATGTATCCACATGTAAAACAAAGTCTCGATTATTGTATAAATACGTGGGACCCCCGTCGGGTAGGTGCTTTGGAAGAACCTCACCACAACACTTATGATATAGAGTTTTGGGGAGCAGATGGCATGTGTACCAGCTTTTATGCCGGAGCTTTACATAGCTTTATTAAGCTAGGACAAGCTTTAAATGAAGATGTTTCTCAATATGAATCTCTGCTGGCAAAAAGCAAAGACTATATGGAAAATAAACTATATGACGGTGAATACTTTATCCAAAATATCCAATGGCAAGGTCTGAAATCACCTGACCCGATTGCCATTGCCGAAAAGAACTGGAATAGCGACTATTCAGAAGAGGCGCGTGCCATTCTTCTAAAAGAAGGTCCTAAATATCAATACGGGAAAGGATGTCTTTCTGATGGTATTATAGGTTGCTGGATGTCACTTGTTGCTGGCATGGACGAGCCTATTGACAAAGTCAAAGTTAAAAGTCACTTGAATTCTATCTACAAATACAACTTACGCAGAGACTTAAGTGACCATGCCAATCCTCAGCGCCCTACTTACGGACTGGGAAAAGATGGAGGTGTATTATTGTGTACCTGGCCTAAAGGGGGCAAGTTGAGTCTTCCATTCGTTTATAGCGATGAAGTATGGACAGGTATTGAATACCAAGTGGCTTCCCACCTAATATTCGAAGGTGAAGTCGAAAAAGGGCTTGACATCGTCCGTACAGTACGCAAACGCTATGATGGCAAAGTGCGGAATCCGTACAACGAATACGAATGTGGAGGTTGGTACGCACGCGCATTGTCAAGTTATAGCTTACTTCAAGCATTAACTGGCGTCCGTTATGACGCAGTTGACAAAACATTATATATAGATTCTAAGATCGGTGACAGTTTTAAAACATTCCTATCCACAAATACAGGATTTGGTACAATTGAACTACAAAAAGGGAAGCCTGTCATCAGTGTTGTTTTTGGTAAGGTAGATGTTAGGTCTTGTGTCGTTTCTGGTAATCAGACAAGCTTTAAATATCAAAACTGATTAGAAGTACTTAACATTAGGTAATTAAGGTAATGAAGATTGTTTTTCAGGTTATTTCTAAACAACTAAAAAAGATTTTATGAAACGAATTAAACTCTTGACACTATCGTGTCTAATGTCGCTTTCTCTACCCTCTTTTGCCCAATTTTCACCTGACCACAAGGTTTCGCTGGACAAAGGTGATATAAAATCATTCATAGGGGATAAGGAAAGTAAAGGTGAAAGAAAGGTATACAAAGGTGATGAACTCACCACCATCGGTATGCCGGTTGGTGGTATTTGTGCCGGGCAATTGTATGTCCGTGGAGATGGTACACTGGCCAATTGGTGGATTGCAAACAATGCTTATAATACTGGCTACGGCATTGACTGGTTGTTAAACTTCGACACTCCACTGGGTCCTTGGAAGGTTTGCTACCAAACCTTCGAGCCTATGAGCTATATTGACCAAGGATTCAAAATTACAGTAAACGACGGCAATAAAACCATAACAAAAGAACTGAACAAAAAGGATTTTGATGATATTTCCTTTATAGGTGAATATCCTATCGCTTTTGTTGAATATGCCCAAAAGAAACAGGAATTGCCTGTCAGAGTTTCTGCAGAATTCTATTCGCCATTCATTCCACTGGATGCCAAAAGTTCTGCTACTCCAGCTACAATAATGAAATATACAGTTAAGAATACATCGGATAAAAAAGTTACTGCCGATCTGGAAGGATGGATGCAGAATCTGGTATGTATCGACTTGAAAGGACGTGCAGATGGAATGTTACAGAATAAGGTAATTGACAATAATGGCTGGAAATCTGTCTACATGGATATGAGAGTAGACAACCTTCCTGCCAAAACTGCTGGTAAAAACCGCAAATACGAAATATTCGATAATTTTGAGTCCGGAAATTATAGTCGCTGGAAGGTAGAAGGTACTGCTTTCGGGAGAAAGCCTGCCTCTGGCGAACAATGCAACCAAAATAATTTTGGCGGCAACTATGGAAGTTTTCTGGCAAACTCTTATACAAATTACGACAAACCTACCGGTAAGCTGACTTCTAGAACATTTACAATCAGGAATAAGTATATTTCGTTCAATATTGCAGGCGGTGCCCATCCGGGAAAGACTTGTATAAACCTGGTCGTTGATGGAAAAGTAGTAATGTCTGCAACCGGTAACAATAACGAAGATTTCCTCCCACGCAACTGGGACGTATCTGAATACAAAGGAAAGAAAGCATACTTGGAAATTGTTGATGCTGTTGATGGGGACTGGGGACATATTAGCGTAGATAATATAGAATTCTCCAATTCTCCTGTAGATGCCCCTACCATCACGATAGACAAATCACACGCCTACTTCGGTAACTTAGCTCTATCTGTGTTTGATGGCAATGCAACCGGAACAGCAGATGACTCGGAAAATAATCTGGAATATGCAGAAGCAGAACTCGGTAAAAAATTGAATGGAGCATTGACTTCATCCATGACTCTACAACCGGGAGAATCCAAAGAAGTTATCTTCGTACTTTCTTGGTATTTCCCCAACCGTCCTCTGAGTTACAAAGGATCTGAGTGGAACAAGCCATTACCTCCCAATAGCCCAGCTATCGGTAATATGTACGCCAACTGGTATAACTCCTCTTTAGATGTAGCGAACCAACTACGTGAAAATTATGCAGAGTTGTCCAAAAAGACACATGATTTCCATGATACATATTACAATCAGACCACTTTACCATACTGGCTTGTGCAACGTATCATGATGCCTATTTCCACATTGGCAACGGAAACTTGCCAATGGTGGGCTACGGATAAGTTTTGGGCTTGGGAAGGCGTCGGTTCTTGTGAGGGAACTTGTACACATGTCTGGGGTTATGCACAAGCAATGGCAGCTTTATTCCCAGAGTTGGAACGCAATTTGCGCGAAAGAACTGATTATAGTGTATCTCTCCAAGAGGATGGAGGTATTTTATCACGAAACGGAGAACACGGTATTCTAATTGACGGGCATGCAAGTGTAATCTTACGCATGTATCGTGAACATTTGATGTCCAAAGACAATTTCTTCCTGGCAAGAAACTGGGATAAGATAAAACGTTCCATCCAGTATATAATCCGGGAAGACGGAAATGAAGACGGTCTGATTGTCAAGACACAGCCAAATACTTATGACATTTCGTTCAACGGTGCCAACACATACGTAGGTGGACTTTACCTGGCAGCATTGAGGGCCGGTGAAAAGATGGCTTATATTATGAAAGACACTACCACAGCTAATTATTACAAGAAAATATATACAGCAGGTAGCGAAAACACAATGGATCGTTTATGGAACGGTGAATATTTCTTCCAAGACGTAGATGAGAAAGAATACCCTAAATACCAATACGGAAAGGGTTGCTTAAGTGACCAACTTTTTGGACAAACATGGGCTTCTCTCTATCGCTTAGGTGATATTTATCCGACAGAAGCTATCAACAAGGCATTACAGTCCATCTGGAAGTTCAACTGGACCAATGACGTAAAAGCCCAAAGTGAGGCTCATCTTCCTGAAAGATATTACGCACACGCTGGAGAACCCGGATTATTTATTTGTACCTGGCCATACAGCAAGCACCCGGGTGAAGACGGTGTTAGATATCGTGATGAGGTGTGGACTGGTATTGAATATCAAGTTGCTACTGAAATGATTAAACGTAACATGATTGATGAAGGTTTGGCTATCGTAAAAGGTATCCATTCACGCTATGATGGCAAGAAACATAACCCATGGAACGAGATAGAATGTGGCGACCACTATGCACGTGCCATGGCATCTTACGGAGTGTTACAAGCTGTACAAGGGTATTGGTATGATGGTCCAAAGGGAATTATCGGATTTGATCCTAAGATTGAAAAGAATGACATAATTGGATTTTTCAATGCTGCCGAAGGTTGGGGAAATATCTCACAAATCCGGAAAAATGGAAAACAGACCAATAGTATAGAAGTGAAGTATGGGCGTTTATATCTTGACAAACTACAGGTAACTTTACCTGAAGGGATGAATGCCAACATAGTAAAAGCATCTGTGAACGGTAAAGTAATTCCTGCCAGTCTCACCAATACAAACGGCTATACAGAAGTTTCATTGAATGGACTGCAAATATGCGCTAATGACAAACTACAAATAGATTTTGAATAAAAAAATGGCATGCGTTCTCAAAATAACATCTTAGTAAAGATGTTATTTTGAGACACATAGCCCTAATAAATACAATATCTTTTTTTGTTACATTAAATCAATTAATTATGAAATCAGCATGTAAAAACAGATTTCTAGCGACATTCCTGCTCGCAATCTGCTTTATAATGGGTACCCCATTATGGGCACAGCAAAAAGTAGTACATGGTGTAGTTGAGGACTTAGAAGGTAATCCTATGCCAGGTGTTTCAGTAATGGTAGAAGGAACAACTACCGGAACTATTTCAGACATGGACGGTAAATATGAAATTGCAGTCCCAAGTGGAAAAAATCTAATTTTCTCCTTTATCGGAATGAAATCTGAAAAAGTAGAAGTAGGAGGAAAAACAGTTCTAAACATAAAATTGAAAGAAGATGCCGTAATGCTCCAAGAAGTTGTAGCAATCGGGTATGGAACAAAAACCAGGGCTACAACAACCGGTGCAGTAGACTTAGTTAATTCGGACAAACTGACAAACAAACCATTAACTAATACTGCCGAACTCTTGCAAGGTGTTGTTCCCGGTATGGAAATCAGAAGGACAAATCAAGGTAAAGTCGGTGAAGAAGGTTATGATATCCGATTACGAGGAGTAACTTCCCGTTCAGACCCAGGTATCTTAGTAGTTGTAGACGGTATTCCGTACAGTGATAACAATGCAAATGCACTGAACAAAATTAACCCGCAGGATATTGAAAATATCACAATATTGAAAGATGCACAAGCTGCCATTTATGGTGCACGTGCTGCTGGTGGCGTTTTATTGGTCACCACTAAGAAAGGCAAGACAGAAAAGCCGACTATCAGTTATACGGGCAATTTTAACTTTAATGCACCTGCCAGTATTCCCCAAAAGGTAAATGTATTGCAACATATCGAGATGATGGGTGAACTATATGCCAATGACGGCATTTCCAATCACTTCTTCACTCACCTACTTCCTTATGTGAACACTGCAGACATTTACTCCAAAAACCCGGAAGTTGTCAAAGGACCATTCGGTGATACTCCCGACTTAGTATTAGGGTGGCATGACTGGTGGAAAGAAATGTACGGAACCGCTTTTGATCATTCTCATAACTTGTCAATATCTGGTGGTTCGGAAAAATCCAACTACTATGCTTCCATCGGTTATCTGGATCAGGGATCTATGTTTAATTATGGAGAACACAATAACAAGAAGTATTGGGGACGATTTAAATACGAATATAATCTGAATAAGTATATTAAATTGCGTTCCAATGTATATGTAGGTCGTAAAAAAGTGACAGAACCTTATGACATCAATCAATTGGCTTGGTTGACATACTGGACCTGGAACTGCCAGCCTACTTTCAACCCACAAGGGCAATATTATGGTTCCGGTGGTTTCGGTAATCCTATTGCGTTTGCAGAACATACCGGTAACCGGTGGAAAACCTATTATTCCTATTATACCCAACTGGGCTTTGATATCACACCTCTTAAAAACTTAACCATTACGGGAGATATGTCATTAAACTACGACATCAGTGATGAGAAGTATTATCGCAAAAGACACCAAACCTACCACTGGGACGGTTCTTTGAACTACGATGTCATAGATTATTGGTATAGTGGAAAGACAAAAACAGAGTCCCTCTATAACAGAAACGAACATATTGTTACCTCCTTGCATGCAAATTATGATTTCAAAATCACAGACCAACACATGTTCAATGCAATGTTCGGCGCTTCTCACGAGGAGTTCGATGCCAGAGGATTCAATGCTTACCGTTATGATTTAATTACTGATGAATTACCGGTATTAGGCCTGGGAGATTCAGAACAGCAATATAATGGAGAATATAATAATGCCTGGGCTATCACTTCCATCTTTGGGCGTTTAAGCTATAATTGGGATAACCGTGTTTTTGTAGAAGCCACTTATCGTAATGATGGTTCCTCCAAATTTGCCAAAGGTCACAAATGGGAAGATTTCTGGGGAGTATCAGGCTCATGGATCATTTCCAACGAGAATTTCTTTACTCCAGCTAGAAATTATCTAAATCACTTGAAACTCAGACTTTCTTGGGGCCAATTGGGTAATCAGGCTGGTATCGGATTGTACGATCATTATCAATATATTAATATTGGAGGTACATATCCATTCGGTAACTCTAATAATCCGCTAAAAGTGCCAAATGCATCTTTGGGAGCTATGCCAGCAGTGGACAGAACATGGGAAACTATCGAAACTTATAATGCCGGAATTGATTTTGCAACACTGAACAATCGACTGAATGGTACCTTCGACTACTTCATCAAAGATAATAAGAATATGTTTTATGCCGAAGAATTTCCTACAATATTAGGTACGAGTGCCCCTTCTATCAATGGAGCTCACGTTAGAACCAATGGTTGGGAACTTACACTAAACTGGAAAGATAAAATCGGTAAGGTAGGTTATAGAATCGGATTCAATCTAAGTGACAATAAAACAAAAGTTATTTCTTTAAGTGATTCCCGAAATCCGGGTCACGGTTTAATGGGCTTTGTAGAAGGCTATCCAACCAATTCATTCTTTATTTATGAATTTGATGGCTTCATCAAAGACGAAGCAGATCTTGCAGACTATAAAGCCAAAATGAAAGGTGGAGTTCCTACTAACCTAAGAGTAGGTGATGCAAAATATATAGACAAAGACGGAGATGGTGTTTTGGAACCGACATTATATAAGGAAGGTGATCCTAACTCTGGCGATATTGTATACAAAGGTACAAATAATCAAAGATACTTGTATGGTATAAATTTAGGATTAGACTGGAAAGGAATCGATGTAAGTGTATTTTTGCAAGGTGTAGGTAAATGGGATTGTATCAACGGAACTTATGCCGGTGGTGGTGAAGTTTGGAAACAGTCATCCCAATATTTCTATCACAACACATGGAGTCCCGATCGTCCGAATGCAGAATATCCTCGTTTGACACAAGATGGTGGTATCCACGGATATAACTATCAATGGTCGGATGCACCCTATAAATTTTTCAATAACAGATATTTACGTTTGAAGGAAGTACAGATTGGTTATACATTCCCGACAACACTTACAAAGAAAATTGGTGTTGAAAAATTGAGAGTTTACGCAACGGGGATGAATCTACTTGAATGGGACAACCTACCAAATGGATTTGATCCGGAAGCCCCCTATACAGAGAATCTGATACCTTTCTCCAGAACTTATTCTATAGGTGTGAATGTACAATTTTAAAAAAGACAGATGATATGAAAACACATAAATACATACTGGCAGGATGCTGTTTACTTCTATTAGGCGCTACAGCTTCATGTGAAAAAGATTTAGACTTATACTCGCAAGATGTTATTTCTGAACCAGTATATTTTGCGAGTGCAGAAGACTTTAAACGTTATGCAAACCAATTCTATTACGGTTTGCCCACCTTCAATGCAGATGATGATATGTCTGACATAACCAAACCAACAGGTTTCAATAATGTAAGTAATAGTTCATATATAGCGGGAACTACCGATGGAACCTGGGACGGGGCTTATTCTGCCATACGTTATATTAACTATGGACTTGAAAGATGTGCAACCGCACCAGATGAATTGAAGAATGACATCAAAGTTTATGAAGCCGAAATGAAATTCTTCCGAGCTTATCAATACTTCAATCTGCTAAAGCGGTTTGGTGGAGTGCCTTTGATTGAAAAAACACTTACATTGGAAGACAAAGACCTGCTATACGGACCGCGTGACAGCAGAGAAACAATTGCAGCCTTCATTAAAAAGAATCTTGATGAAGCAATTCCTGAACTACCACTTGAATCAGCTATATCAGCAGACGACAAAGGTCGCATATCCAAAGGAGCTGCCGAAGCAATGAAAGCTCGGTTCTCACTCTTTGAAGGAACATGGAGAAAATATCATGGACTACAAGGAGCAGATGCCTTTTTGGATGATGCTATTTCAGCTGCTAAAAATGTAATCAACAGTAATGAATATGAGCTGTGGGACCATAGAGCTGAATTGGGAGATTGGTCTTACAAGTACTTCTTTACACTCTCTAAAATAAAATCGAATCCTGCCGGTCTGACAAAAGCTGATAATAAAGAAACCATTTTAGCACAGCGTTATGATGAAGATCTCAGAGAGTCTCCACGTTATGAACACTCCGGTACACTATGCCCGACAAAAAAGTTGGCAGATATGTATTTGGACAAAAACGGATTACCTATCACCCATCCGAATTCTGTATTCAAAGGTTATCAGAAAATAACATCGGAATATGAAGACCGTGACCCTCGTATGGACATCTTCTTCGTAAAACCAGGTGAACGTTTTTGGTTATTCTCACAACCAATGTATAATCCTGATTGGAGTAACCCCGACGATCCAAATAGAGGTATTGTATATAATGTAGATTTTGGTTTTTGGACTCAAACCGGTTATAGAAATGTAAAATTAGAAGCAGAGGTTAGTTTCCCATTGGGATGCGACTGGCCAATTATCCGTTATACAGAAGTACTATTGATTTATGCTGAAGCTTTGTTCGAAAAGAATGGCAATATTTCTGATTCAGACTTAGACATCAGTATTAATAAACTGAGAGATCGGGTTGGCATGCCTCATCTTACCAACACTTTTGTTACTGCCAACGGATTGAACATGAAAGAGGAAATTCGCCGTGAAAGAACCATTGAACTGAGTCTGGAAGGTTACCGACTTGACGACTTGAGACGTTGGAAAACTGCAGAAGTTGAACTCAATCAACCATTAAGAGGTATCAAATACAAAGGAACCGAATACGAAACCGACGGACGTTGGGATAACATCGGATATGAAGTAGACGAAGAAGGGGTTATCGTTCTGGAAAAAGCATCAGATAGAAAGTTTGACCCGAACAAACATTACCTATTCCCATTGCCGACCAGACAGATACTATTGAATCCACAACTGGAACAAAATCCCGGTTGGAAATAAATCAATCACTCATTGATATCCAAGGGAGATGTGTCAAAAGTGGCACATCTCCTTACAGAAATTACCTATCTGTAAACACACAGTAAAAAGTAGAAATATGAAACATAGTCTATTACTATTGCTATTATGTATCCCCTTCTTATCTGCATTTCCCCAACAAATCGACGGAGAACTGTATAATCTGACAAAAATGAAAAACGGCTACCGTTCCAAACGGATTAGCAGTTACGATAAGAACGGCTATAATGGTGACCGTATTGTAGGAATCAAACCCAACGAAAAAGTCGTAATCTGTAATATTCAAGGAGCTGGAATCATCAATCATATATGGTTCACCATAGCCCCTCCTCCTCATTTGGTAAACCGTAATGATATTATTCTGAGAATATATTGGGATGGAAATAGTTATCCTTCGGTGGAATCACCAATAGGTCCGTTTTTCGGACAAGGATGGGACGAAAACTACAATTTTAGCTCTTATGCACTATCTACCGGACCAGCTAATGGAACAGGTATGTCTACTTATTTCATGATGCCTTTTGAAAAAGGTGCCCGCATTGAAATAGAAAATCAAGCCGATAACGTAGTTAATAATATTTTTTTCTATGTAGACTATTATGAAGTAGATAAGTTGCCTAAAGATGTAGGACGTTTTCACGCATGGTATAATCGTGAAATTACCAATCCAGTAAAAGACCCTAAAACTGGAAGTGAAATAGCAAACATTGACGGAAAAGAAAACTATGTCTTTGCAGACATTAAAGGAAAAGGGCACTTTATAGGATTGAACTATTATGTACAAAATCCCTCTACGGCTTGGTATGGCGAGGGTGATGATATGTGGTTCATTGACGGAGAGAAAATTCCTTCAATGGTAGGAACTGGAACTGAAGATTTTTTCAATACTTCCTGGTGTCCCAAAGAACCTTTCCAAAGTCCTTTCTTCGGCTATCCACGCGTAAACGGTGAAACCGGATGGTTAGGACGCACTCATGTATACCGCTTTTTTATCACCGATCCGGTATTCTTTGAAAAATCTCTGAAAGCAACCATTGAACATGGAACATCCAACGATATGGATTTAGACATTGCAACCGTTGCTTATTGGTATCAGGACAAATCCTATCCTATACCTGCTATCCCCAATAAAGCTGAACGTAAGTTGAAACCTTTAATTAACTTCTGGCATATTCACCAAATGCGTCAAGCTTGGAAAAAGACCAAGAATAATAATGCCTGGGGTGACTAATAACCAGATTAATAAAAGAAAAATGAAAAATACATATCTGATTGCAGCCCTCCTAATAAGCTGCACAACCTCTACTTTTGCTCAATACAAGGGCTTGGATGTAGTAAAGGTAGCAAATTCACAGCAACCTTACATAAATGAAAACATTCATATCCCTGACATAGAAGGATACAAAACGCTGAAGTGTGATTTTCATACACACACTATTTTCTCAGATGGTACAATCATGCCTGAAGAACGTGTATGGGAAGGGAACAGACGTGGACTGGATGCAATAGCCATTACTGAGCACATAGAATACCGTCCACACAATTCATTCATCAAAGCCGATCACAACGAATCATACAAAATAGCCAAAGGAGTAGAGAAAAATGCCAATATAATAGTGATACCGGGAGCGGAAATAACCAGAAACAAACCTCTTGGACACCTCAATGCACTATTTCTGAAGGATGCCAATGCTTTGGATATAGAAGATCCGCTGATTGCCATAGACAATGCTTTAGAACAAGGAGCCTTCATCATGTGGAATCACCCCGGATGGCCCAATGATACTAGTACAATCTACAAAGTACATCAAGAGCTGATAAAGCAAAAAAAGATACATGGAATAGAATTAGTGAACGGATTTGAGTTTTATCCTATAGCTTTCAATTTTTGCAAGGATTATAACTTGACCTATATGGGAAATACCGATATCCATGGCGTTTACAATCAAACCTATCGAACAGACAGGCAATATGGTCCTATGACAATTGTATTTGCCCGTGAACGTTCTATAGAAGGAATAAAGGAAGCTCTGTTTGCCCATCGTTCTGTCGTTAAATTCGGTGATATGCTAATTGGGTCGGAAAATAATTTAAAAGCACTCATGAAAGCTTGTCTCTCCTACAAAATAAAGCCAGTGAAAGGAAATGAAGCTATTATGGAAATAAGTAATAAATCTACATTAAGTTTTTATCTACAATTGGATAACAAGACTATATCCATTTTAGGATCCGATTATACCGAATTTAAGGTACGTTTAGATGACAAAATCAAATTCACAAATATGTTTATAACAGATAATTGTCAACTGGAAATCGATATTCCCGAACTTAAGTAAAAGAATACAAGTAATTTCAAACACTTTTATATTCACTTATTATGAAACCAACATGCCAAAGCAAATATTCAGCAATAATATTATTTGCTATTTGTCTCATAATGGAAATCCCATTACGGGCACAACAAAAAGCCATACAAGGCTCTGTCAAAGATATGGAAGGTAATCCAATGCCTGGAGTCACTATTATGGCGGACGGAACCAATGCTGGTACAATAACCAACACAGATGGAAAATACTCCATCAATGTACCGGAAAAAGGAAAATCACTCACTTTTTCTTTTTTAGGATATATCTCACAAACATTGGATATAACTGGAAAACAGACTATCAATGTATTCCTAAAAGAAGATTTGATGAAAATTGAAGAAGTAGTAGTTATTGGCTATGGACAGCAAAAGAAATCCGACTTATCAGGAGCCATTGTCAATGTAGGAGTAGACAAACTGGAAGATGTAGCCTCACCCAATCTTGTATCCGCACTTGGAGGTCGTTTAGCAGGTGTATATGTCCAACAAAATGGAGGAGGTCCAAACCCTACAACTTCTATCCGAATCAGAGGTACAGGAACCTTGAATGACAATAACCCTTTGATTGTCATTGATGATATTATTGGTGCAGACTTGGAATCAGTCAATCCTTCTGATATCGAAACAATGACAGTTCTTAAAGATGCTTCGGCAGCAGCTATCTACGGTTCAAGAGCTGCAAGTGGAGTCGTACTTATCAAAACCAAAAGAGGTAGAAGCGGAATGAGACCTACTGTAAAGTTTGATGCATATTATGGTTTCTCGACACGTTCAAAAAAACTGGATATGTTGTCAGCTTCACAATTAGCTACAATATACAACGAAGCTAGCGATAATGACAATACTCCAAAATTGGAAGAATTCGCAAACCCTTCTGCCATGAAAGATGTAACTGATTGGCAAGACGAAGTATTCAGGACAGCCTCCATGCAAAGTTATAATGTATCATTGACTGGAGGTGGAGAAAACAATAACTACAATTTAGGTTTTACTGCTCAAGACAATGATGGTATTTTAAGGAATACCTATAACAAAAGATACACACTAAGAATCAATTCGGATTATAAATTAGGCAAGAAATTCAAATTTGGTGAAAGTATCAATTTGAGTTTCAAGCAAAGAAGAGGAGTCGATACTCGTGGAGATAATGTAGGGGCAATGATTCAAACGCTGGCTTATCATCCTGATGTTCCGATATATAACGAAGATGGAACTTATCATGGTGTATTCTCTTCAAATTATGGCGACTTAAGAAATCCAGTAGGAATATTCGAAAGAAATACCCAAAGAAACAGATTTTTTCAATTGGAAGGAAATGCTTACCTACAATATGAGATATTACCGGGATTTTCTGCCAAAATCAGCGGCTCTTTGAAAGTTATTGATAATGACACAAAAACCTTCAGTGTAAAAGAGCCAGAACCAGGGAAACCTAATCTCGTGAATGGATTAACTATGTTCAGAGCCATGAATATAGGTTGGATTGGGGAAGGATTCCTATATTATGACAAGAGCTTTCAACAGCATAAAATTAATGCTATGATGGGTTTTTCAGCCATGAAAAATACGGGTGAAGACCTTTCTGCTTCTAAGAGTGGTTTTGATTTTGAATACCCCACTTTCCAATATCTGAATGCAGGAACCCTTAACCCGGTATGCTATGGCGGATATGGTGAAGACGGATTGGTCTCCGGATTACTGAGATTGAACTATTCGTATGCCGACAAATATATTGTTTCATTGAATATGAGAGCAGACGGTTCCTCTAAATTTGCCAAAGGAAACCGATGGGGATATTTCCCCTCTTTCTCTGCTGCATGGAGAATGACTCAAGAAAAATTCATGAATCATATTTCATGGCTTGATGATTTAAAATTGAGGGTCAGCTATGGTAGTTTAGGTAATCAATCCGTAGCATCTTATGCCTACATGGCTACCTATACCACCTCACTTCCAGATGGAAGATATACTTTCGGTCCAGGTACTCAAACCCTATACCAAGGTTATTATGCGGGTGTAATGGCCAATCCCGATCTGAAATGGGAAACAACCACCCAAGCAAACGTAGGAATTGATGCAGCTCTATTCAAAAACAAGTTACTGCTGACGTTGGATTATTATGATAAGCGTACAAAAGACATTCTGATTAATCCACCTGCTTTGGGAGCATATGGAAGTATAGGTAACCAGTTGATAAATGGTGCAACCGTACACAACAAAGGTTTCGAAGCGACAATTACATACAGAGACCAAATAAGAGATTTCTCATACGACGTTTCTTTCAATATTTCATCTTATAAAAACAAAGTCACTTCATTGGGAAACGATGCCCAGCCTATTTATGGTCCTAAATTCAGAGATGCCTACTCAATTACCCGAACAGACGTAGGTCATCCTATCGGATATTTCTATGGATATAAAACCAATGGCATCTTTAAATCCGAAGAAGAAGTAAAAGCATATACTAATTCAAAGGGAGAACTGTATCAACCATTGGCTAAACCCGGTGATTTCAGATATGCAGATACCAATAACGACGGAGTATTAGACTCTGATGACAGAATCAATTTAGGAGATGCTGTTCCTGATTTCTGTTATGGTCTGAATCTTGATTTAGAATATAAAAACTTTGATCTGAATGTATTCATGCAGGGTGTTCAGGGAACACAGATATGGAATGCTATCCGCTACACTTTTGGCTTTACAGGACTAAAATACAATTACTTCTCCGAAATTATGGACAGATGGACTCCGGACAATGTAAATGCAACAGTACCACGTGCTACCTGGATGGATCCTAATAATAATAAAAGGCCTTCGGATTACTATCTGGAAAACGGTTCATACCTAAGAATGAAAAATATTTCATTAGGATATACTATTCCCAAAGTGTTGACTCGCAAGATTGGTTTGGAAAAGATACGTTTCTATGTTTCAGCACAGAATCTATTTACCATTACTTCTTATTCGGGCTATGATCCTGAACTGGGTATAGATACAATAGGTGCCGATTTGGAAAGTAATGTAGACAGAGGACAATATCCCCAATCCAAATCCTATTCATTTGGCGTAAATCTCGTATTCTAAATTTATGTAATTATGAAAAGAAAAATTTATATAATATACGCATTCCTTGGAATGACATTTACAGGATGTGACAATATATTAGACTCTACTCCAGCAGTTACTATCAGTGAAGATTTATTCTGGCAAACTGAAGATGATGCAGAAAAAGCAATCATTGGAGTATACGGCCCTTTGATGGACGAATATTATTTTGCAGGACATACCGAACCGGTATGGGATGTACAAAGTGATGATTTATATCGTGCCGGAGACTGGGGAGACGATGCCCAGCTCGAAACATTCAATGCTAATCCTGAACAAGGAGAACTCTTCGGACGTGGATGGAAATTAAAGTTTGAAGGAATAAAAAGAGCTAATGATGTTTTGAGAAATGTTCCTTCTATGTCTATCAGTGAACAAAAGAAAAACGAAATATTAGGACAAGCTTATTTTATGCGAGCTTTCCATTATTCAAGATTAATGCTGATACATGGAGGACTACCTCTTTATGACGAAAACCTACCAATCAGTGAATATAACAAACCAAGAGCCACACATGCTGAAACTTATGAATTTATAGAAAGAGATCTGGAAAAAGCAGCAGAGCTTCTACCACTTTCATGGCCCGAAGCTGATTTAGGCAAACCTACTAAAGCTTCTGCATGGGGACTTCTATGCCGCTTCTATCTATATGAAGAAAAATATCAGGAAGTTGTCAATACTGCTAATAAGATTTTTGAACACAAAGATTTGTATAGTTTGATGGATAACTATGGCGATAATTTTTTAGTAGAAAAAAGAAATGAAAAAGAAGTTCTATTTGCTGTAAAAATGATGATGATGGCAGACAGTCCCGCCTGGCCATTCAATCTTTATTTTTATCCTCATGCCTTTGGTGGCTGGAACTTCTTTCATCCGGAACAATCTCTCGTTGATGAATTTGAATATCTCGACGGCAGTCCAAGACGTAAAATCAAATTCCAAAAAGAAGATGCGGAAAACTGTAAGTATGTATTTACCGACAATGGAGAAATAGTAAACTGGCAAAAAGAATTTATTCAAAGAGATCCCCGTTTAAGAGCAACTGTAGTTACTTGCGGAGAATCTTTCAATATGGATGGAGCTGTATATACATTTCCTGCCGGTGATACTATGACCGGATATTGTTGCAACAAATACATTGACCCCAACCATCATGCCGGATTGTGTAATCTTCATTATTGTATCGTAAGAATGTCCGATATTTATTTGATGAAAGCAGAAGCTCTACTGAAACAACAAGGGAGCAGCAATGCGGAAATTGACGGTCTGATCAATGAAGTAAGACGCCGCGTTGGTTTGGCTGATATATCCAACTGTACAATGGAAGACATTATTCATGAAAGACGGTGTGAATTTGCAACAGAAGGACTCAGACACTACGATTTAATCAGATGGAAACTGGCAAAAACAGTATATGCAAATGACAATGGCCCCGACGGTCCGAGAACTTTTGTTGAAGGAAAGCACGAACTGTTGCCTATCCCTCAATCTGAAATAGACTTGAGCCAAGGAGTACTGGTACAGAATCCGGGGTATTAAATTGTTTATTAATGACTTTATAAAATTCAGCTATGCTAAAATCATTAAATGGCCGTTTTATTATTTGGGGAGGAGTAATTGTATACATATTCCTTTCCTGTACCCTTATTGCAAAGAAAAGCTTTAATTATTCATCTGAATTGGAAGCCCTTTCCCGTCTGGATTTATTGCCTGAATTCCGTTCCAACTGCATAGTGGAACAAATATCCAGTTATGACAAGACTGGAGGAAATGACGACGGTTTCAATGGTACTTATTCCTATATCCGGAAAGAAAATAACAAGCTGGTTATTGCAGATTTAAAGGGACCAGGTATCATCAATAGAATATGGACTCCCACCCCTACTAATGATTCTCTGGAGTTTTATTTTGACGGAGAAAAAAATGCCAGTCTGAAAATATGTTTTCAAGATTTGTTTTCCAATAGGCAATATCCGTTTATAGAACCAATTTGTGGAGAAGGGGTCGGTGGTTTTTATTGTTATCTTCCCATACCGTACAGAAAATCATGCAAAATAGTATTGAACGGTCCTTTGATGAAATTTTATCAGATTCAATATCGAAATATGCCTGAATATAAGATTGAAAGCTTTTCTACTGATTTATCCCCAGAAGCAAAGAATACATTAAAGAAAGTTTGCCAAATATGGCAAACTTTCGCGACTCCTGATATTGTCACCTTTGCAATGGGAAAGTCCAAAACCTATCAAGTAGAAGAGCTTTCTTTCTCTTTAGCTCCAGGTGAAGAAAAAGTATTCTTCCACACAAATGTACCAGGACGTATACTAGGTTTCGAAATAAATAGCAAACAATATTTACATAATAATATATCAATCAATGCTATTTGGGACAAAGAGGAGAATCCGGCCATACATATTCCATTGCAAGATTTTTTCGGATATTCTGCCGGCAAACCGTCAATGAACGGAATGATGATAGGCAGTAAATCGGGTAGACACTATAGTTTCTTACCCTGTCCGTTTGACAGTACAGCTGAAATGAAGTTACAGTATCGTGCAGGTGAAGGAGAAAATCTTTTTATTACCACAAAAGTATACTATAATACAGAAGCAAGAAATAAACAAGATGAAGGTAAATTATATACTTTTTGGCATCGTGAAATCAATCCAAAACAAGGAGAATGCTATGATTTTCTTTCAGTTAAAGGAAGAGGACATTATGTAGGAACAATTCATAATGCCCAAGGACTGTATCCAAATAATATGGTATTTTTTGAAGGAGACGATTCCACTTATGTAGATGGAAAAATGCGAATTCATGGCACCGGTTCCGAAGATTACTACAACGGAGGATGGTATGACCTGCCGGGAAAATGGAATTGCGCCAAAAGCCTACCGATTCATGGTTGTTTGGATTATCATTTACAAGCAGCACGTACCGGAGGATTTCGCTTTTATACAACAGACAAGCTTTCCTTTGAAAAAGAATTTTATATGGGAATAGAACATGGTATGACAGGAAATACATATCCCGTTGATTATTCCTCAGTTGCTTTCTATTATTTAGACAAACCATAATAAAATCACTAATATCATTATGAATAATAATCAAATTGGATTTTTTTATTATTTATGTACTGTTGATTATTAGTGTATTATTCCTAATAAATAAGAAAACATAGTTCTTTTGAGATTCTTGTAATCACTCATTTATTTTCAATTGCCATTTATAAAAAATCTGCGATTTACAAGAATTTCAAAGGACTATTTTTCCCATTACTTCTTTCCCGCCCAATAAACTCCTCCCAATATCAGCGCAGCTCCCATCAGAGCAACCATCGTCAGCCGTTCTCCCAACAGAAAAGCAGAACCTATCAGGGTGAAGAGAGGATTCAGGTAAATATAGTTAGAAGCCCTTATTGTACCGAGCTGTTTCAACACTACGTTCCAGACTACAAAGCAGATTAAGGAAGCCAACACACCAAGGAAAAGTAGATTGAACAGAATAGCCGGTTCTAAAAGCCTGGTAATGTCGAACTGCCAGGGATGAACCAGAAATGCAGGAAGAATGGTCAATACCCCATAAAAAAATATCTTACGGGTAATAAAAATTATGCTGTAACGATTGGACATTTTTCTCATTATCAAACTATAGAATGCCCAGGAAAAAGCTGCAAGCAAAGTAAGGAAATCACCTAAAGGAGAAATCTTCAATACAAAACTACCATTATAAACCACCAATGCCACACCAACCAATGCCAGCAAAGAACCAGCCATCAATCCACGGGTAGCCTTTTCCTTTTTATAAACCCACAAAGAAAGAATGGTGGTGAGTAACGGAGCCGTACAGACAATAAACGACACATTCGTCGCCAATGTAATCTCCAAAGCTGTATTTTCTGTAAAAAAGTAGAATGAACCGCCTGTCATGCCTCCTAAAAACATCCAAAATTCATCTTTCC
>JAEWSH010000051.1 GCA_023398375.1 Bacillota bacterium
ACATGCATAGTCAGAGCAATTTCAAAGGAAAAACTCTCTGAAGCGGGTCTTGTAAGTTGCTTGGATTACTATTTAGGACGCCATGCTTTGAAGTTATATTGAACCGCCGTATGCCGAACGGCATGTACGGTGGTGTGAGAGGGGAGAGAAAATCTCCCCTACTCGATTATGGGATTATACGTCCAAAAATCAGACTTGTTAACTGTTTTTGTGGTTTTTTGTAGATAAATTTGGGGATTTATGTACGTTAATCTGACAAAATTTATACTATAAAGTTGTCTATAATGAGTAGCAGACATGAGGAATTCATTTTATTGGATCACTCAGAGGACGAGGGAGGTGAATTGTGTATTACGAAGTTTACATAGATAGTTTGTTCTTTACAAATTTGTGCCTGAATTTGTTGCTGTTAAGTTTGTTAAAAAAAATACTTAAGTGTACTGCCACGCATTTACGTATTTTATCTGGAGCAGCATTTGGCTCATTTTGTGAGTGCATGCTTATTGTAATGATACCATGTCCGATCTGGATGAAAATGTTGCTTGCCTACGGAATGGTGAGCGTCATTATGGTAAAAATAGGACTTCGTATTACAGAACTGAATCAACTTTTACGAAGCACAGTTCTGTTATTTATAATGGCTTTTACATTTTATGGGGCAATTGATTTTCTACTGAATCAAATGCAGCTCTTAAACACTCATCGGATTAAGGTGATTGAATTATTAAGTATTGCATATGCATCTTACTGGTCCTTGAGATGGTTTCTCATAAGTATATCAGGAAAGAAACGGGAAAAGTACAGAATACAAATTATAAGTTCTGGAAAAGAGATGAATGTGCTTGCCCTGCTGGATACAGGAAATGGATTACAGGATCCTATCAGTGGTCAACCGGTATCTATTATTGAAGCAGATGCAATACAATGTTTAAAGCCATATGAGGAGCAGCCGGGATATCGTATCATACCATTTCATTCAATTGGAAAAGCGAATGGAATCCTTCCGGGATTCCGTATTGAACGGATGACAATTTGCGGGAAGTTGGAAACAGTTACCTGCGAAGCAGTTATGGTAGGGATATACGAGGGAAAGATAAGTTCGGACAATCAATATCAGATGATTTTACATCCAAAACTATTAGAAAATTAGGAGGAGTATACATGATTTTTAAAGTGGCAATACCGGGGAAGATACAATTTAGAATGGCAAGAAGAGAACCAGGGTTCTTGACTTCCAGGCAAGGGGACATTCATTATATTGGAGGCGCGGAAGTATTACCGGCACCTTTAGAATCGGAACGAGAGAATAAAATTATTAATGATCTTGGAACGGAATATGATGATGAAGCAAAATCAATTTTGATAGAGCATAATTTAAGATTAGTAGTTTATATAGCAAAAAAATTTGATAATACCGGAGTCGGGGTGGAAGATTTGATCTCAATTGGAACAATTGGACTAATTAAGTCTATTAATACCTTTAACCGGGAAAAAAATATTAAATTGGCAACTTATGCATCACGTTGTATTGAAAATGAGATTCTGATGTATTTGAGAAGAAATAATAAAACAAAATTGGAAGTATCTATTGACGAACCACTAAATGTGGATTGGGATGGTAATGAACTTCTTTTATCGGATATTTTGGGAACTGATGAAGATGTTATTTATAAGGATATAGAAGATGAAGTGGAACGCAAACTTCTTAATAAAGCAATTGAAAAATTATCCGAAAGAGAAAAAATGATTGTAAACTTAAGGTTTGGTCTACATACGGCGGATGGTGAAGAAATGACGCAAAAGGAAGTAGCAGTGTTACTTGGAATCTCACAATCCTATATATCCAGACTGGAAAAAAAGATTATGAAACAATTAAAAAAAGAAATCGTAAAAGAATCATAGAGGATGAATAGTAACTGCATTATTTGAGCATTATTTTAGTATGCAAGTTGATAACATACTAGGAGGAATAGACAAATGGTGCAGGGAAAAGTTGAAATATGTGGTGTGAATACAGCAAAGCTTCCGCTTCTTAAAAATAAGGAGAAGGAAGCTTTATTTGCAAGAATTGAGCAGGGAGATCACGAGGCAAGAGAAGCATATATTGAAGGGAATCTCCGATTGGTATTAAGTGTGATAAAAAGATTTGCATCCAGAAATGAAGATGTGGATGATTTGTTTCAAATAGGTTGTATCGGTTTAATTAAAGCAATTGACAATTTTGACAGTACTCTTAATGTAAAGTTCAGTACTTACGCTGTACCTATGATTATTGGTGAAATAAGAAGATATCTGAGAGATAATAATGCTATCCGGGTCAGCCGTTCACTAAAAGACACAGCATATAAAGCAATTTATACAAAGGAAAGTATGACACGCAGAAATTTAAGAGAACCTACTATCGCTGAATTAGCGACCGAAATAGGAATTGCAAAAGAAGACATCGTGTACGCGCTGGATGCAATTCAGAATCCGATGAGTCTTTATGAGCCTGTCTATACAGAAGGAGGAGATACGCTTTTTGTAATGGATCAGATTAGTGATAAAAAGAATAAAGAGGAGGCGTGGGTAGAAAAATTATCCCTAAGTGAGGCAATGAAACACTTGAATGCGAGAGAACATCAGATTATTAGCCTGCGTTTTTTTCAAGGTAAAACACAGATGGAAGTAGCGGATATCATCGGAATCTCACAGGCACAGGTAAGCAGGTTGGAAAAAAATGCGCTTCATTGCATGAAAAAATATCTGGCAGGTTAACTAAAATAATGTCATAAGTATATGAACTCTGAATAGTCTATAAAAAAGACTGTTTGGAGTTTTCAATGCTATTTTCAGAATTAAGAGTAAAAGATGTTATTAATATTAAAAACTGTAAGAAGCTTGGACACGTTTATGACCTGGAATTTGATAAATGTTCAGGACAGATTTTTAAGATTATGGTAAGAGATAAATTTTTTTTCTTTAATATACTAACTTGTGATACAGAGTATATTATACCTTATAAGGATATTAAACAGATCGGTCCTGATATTATATTAGTCGATATATAATATATGGAAAAATCTAAGCGTTAAATCTTGGTTTCCATAAAATTAGTTGACATAAGCAAAATGAATAGCATATAATCAGTGTATCATACGTAGATTACATTCGGAGGAGGGTGCATATCATGAAATGCCCATTTTGTGGTCATGAAAATACAAGAGTAATTGATTCCAGACCAGCGGAAGAGAATAATTCAATTAGACGACGTCGTGTATGTGACGAATGTGATAAACGATTTACAACATATGAAAAAATAGAAACGATTCCTTTAATTATTATAAAAAAAGATAATAACAGAGAGACTTACGACAGAGCTAAGATTGAAGCCGGTGTATTGCGCGCATGTCATAAAAGACCAATTAGTGCAAATCAGATCAATCAATTGGTCGATGAAGTAGAAACAGAAATATTCAATATGGAAGAGAAAGAAATATCCAGTACGATTATCGGAGAATTGGTTATGAATAAATTGAAGGATCTAGAAGCGGTAGCTTATGTAAGATTTGCATCTGTTTATCGGGAATTTAAAGATATTAATACATTTATGGATGAATTAAAAAAAGTCTTGAAATAAAAGAGGACGAAATGAAAGTTACGGAAGAACAGGAAAAAATAAAAAAAATGCGAAAAAGAATTGATATCGCAAATAAGGTAAGACTTGCATTTATTTTTATTGCAGTTATTATTTTGGTAATGATGTATTTTGCTGGTAAATTCTATAGTGGGATTCCTTGGTATGATAATCTAGTATTAAAGGTATATGCATTTCTAACATATGATATTTTTTTTATGTTGATATCTATTATAATAAAAATAGGTTTGACAGTTCAATATAATAAATTTATACGCAGTATTTAGATTTGCATGTGCGAGGTTGCCGAAAGGCAACCTTTTTCTATGAATTATCAATTGGAGGTGTGAAAATGAATATTGCAATATGTGATGATAATCCTGCCATGTCAGGAAAACTGAAAAGTATTGTAGATGAATGTTTCTTATCTAAAAGCGCTTCCTATTCTTTGACCATATTTATGTCAGGAGAAGAATTATTGCGCCATTTGGAGAAATGGGAAATGTATCATATTTATATTTTGGATATTGAATTAAATGCAGTAAGCGGGCTGGAAGTAGCAAAAAAAATTCGTCAGAATGACTATAATGCAATTATTATTTTTGTGACTAGTCATAAAGAGCTGATGCAGGAAGCATTTGAAGTACTGGCATTTAATTATATTGTTAAGCCGTTTGATGAATTGAACACAAAAAGGATCATTTTAAAAGCAATTGATCATGTAAATATAAAAAAGCGCTTTTTTACTTATAAGCTGGGAAAACGAAATTATACAGAGAATTTGGACAGGATACTGTATTTCGAGAGTAAAGGGAGAAAGGTGAACATCAATACGATAGATCAGGTAATCGAGTGCTATGGAACGATGAAGTCTGTATTAGAGCAGGTTGAATTACAGATGTTCGTGCAGATACATAAATCTTATATTATTAATATGGAATATTTAAAAACAATAGAAGGAGAATATGTTATTTTGAAAGATGAGCAAAAGCTTCCAATTTCCAAAAAGTTTATATCAACTTTGAATTCTGCATATCGAAATTATATAATAATGCGCTCTTAGTCTGCTATTTTAATAACTGTAAGACCTTAAATCATCAAATAATTGTGTCAAACGTTAACATGACGAGCAAATAGGTTATTTATTACAATATGTTAAAATATGGGAATAATTTATGCTACAATATCAACGTGTAGAAGGGTTGGCTCATATATGGGGTGGCTGACTATCTATATAATTTGTCAACCGGAATGACAAGGAACGGGAGATAGTTTTAGTTCAAGCACACTCAAAAACAGACTGTAAGTATCGTGCTCAGGGTACTTACAGTCTGTTTTTGTTTACCCGCCATGGGCGGGCTCCAACGGGTGAAAATCGTGTGTTCTGAAAGCTGTCATCAGCTTGCCGGTGGAAAAACTGAAACTGACGCTTAATCCAAAGAAGGTGGTATAGATCTTTAAGTATTATGATTAATCATTTAAAAAAATGAAATACTGTATAAAAATAGTACTTGCGTTTTTTTATCTTTTTGTATACAATGTTGTATGAATGTTAAAACATTAACATTCATACAACTAAATAATATTAATGTAGTCTACCTTAAGGTAGATAAGAAGAAAGGAAAAGGACACATGAAAAGAAAAAGATTAACAAATCTCCTTCTGACGGTTGTGTTACTTACACTAACTATTGCACTGAGCGGATGTTCAGGTGATAAGGCAGGTGACGCTTCTTCCACGATTACCATTGGAATACCTCAGGATATTGAGGATAGTCTTGACCCACACAAAGCTGTTGCGGCAGGAACGAAAGAGGTATTATTCAATGTATTTGAAGGCTTAGTGAAGCCTGATAGCGAAGGTAATCTGAACCCTGCTGTAGCAAGTGAGTATGACATATCTGAAGATGGAAAGACGTACACCTTCAAATTAAGAGAAGGAATTAAATTCCATGATGGAAGTTACGTTACAGTTGAGGACATTAAGTATTCGATAGATAAATGCGCTGATACCAGTAACGGAGAACCACTGGTAGCGGCGTATACTAATATTAAGAGCGTAAATATCGTTGATGATAAGACAGTCGAAGTAGTGTTAAAAAATGAGGATACTTCATTTTTGGCGTATATGACAACTGCAATTATTCCAGTATCTAATAAGACACCTGATACGTTACCGATCGGTACGGGACCTTATCAATATATATCACGTTCACCACAGGAAAATATTGTAATGAAAAAGTTCGATAACTACTGGGGAGAGCCAGCACATATTCAAAATGTAATCTTTAAAATAATTGCAAATGCTGATACAATTACAATGAACCTGAAAGGTGGTTCTATTGATATGTATGCGAGAGTCACTTCAAGTCAGGCAGCGGAACTGGGTGACGACTTTAATATTGAGGTAGGTACAATGAACCTTGTACAGGCTTTATATCTGAATAATAGTGCGGAACCATTTGACCAGGTATTGGTACGCCAGGCACTTTGTTATGCCATTGATCCTCAGAAAATCATGAATATGGTGTCTGATGGTGAAGGAACGGAGATTGGCAGCAGTATGTTTCCGGCATTTGGAAAATATTATGACGAAAGCCTGAACGAGGTATATAATCAGGATATTGAAAAGGCAAAAGCATTGCTGACAGAAGCTGGATATCCGGATGGATTTACATTTACTATCACAGTTCCATCCAACTATCAGCAGCATATAGACACGGCGCAGGTCGTTGCAGAAGAATTAAAAGCGATTGGTGTAAATGCAGAAATTAAGCTTATAGAATGGGATAGCTGGTTAAGTGATGTCTATGCCGAACGTAATTATGAGAGTACCGTAATTGGAGTGGATGCTTCCAGTATGACAGCAAGAGCATTGCTGGAAAGATTTACATCAACTGCAGAAAATAACTTTACGAATTATAATAATGCTGCATATGACGAAACATTTTTAAAGGCAGTCAATGAATTAGATGATTTAAAACAAACAGAATATTATAAACAATGCGCAAGGATTCTGGCAGAAGATGCTGCCAATGTATATATTCAGGATCTCCCGGAATTTGTTGCAATTAATAAAAAGTTTTCTGGATATGAGTTTTATCCTTTGTATGTACAGGACATTTCGAAGATGTATCTGAAAGGTGAAACAAAAGAATAGTATAGGTAGAAAGCAGGTGAGGAAATGAAAGATATTGGGAAGAAAACAGTAACGTTACTTATTACCCTTATCATCGTTTCCTTTCTTGTATTTCTGGCTTTTGCAATGATTCCGGGTGATCCGGCCACTTCTATGCTGGGTACGCAGGCTACGCCGGAAAAAGTGGCTGCCCTGCGGGAGGAAATGGGATTGAATCAGCCGTTATTATCCCGGTACATACAGTGGATATCAGCATTTGTAAAGGGAGATATGGGAATTTCTTACAGTTATCATATGCCAGTGAAGGAAATGATAGCAGATAAAGTTCCAATCACGCTTATGCTTACTATATTATCTTTCCTGTTTATGCTGGTAATGGGAATACCGCTTGGAATCTATGCAGCCAGACATGCGGGCGGTAAGGCAGATAGTGCAATTTGTGTACTGAATCAGTTTACGATGGCGATTCCACCATTTTTTGCGGGTATTATAATGACTTATGTATTTGGAGTGATCCTGCATTTATTTACACCAGGCGGATTCGTGTCATATAATATGAACTTCGGTGGTTTTGTGAGATACCTCATATTTCCGAGTATTGCAATTGCATTGCCGAAGAGTGCAATGACAGCCAAATTGCTTAGAAGCGCTGTAATGGAACAGGTAAAGTTAGATTATGCAAGAACTGCTTATAGCAAAGGAAATACGACGAATGGCGTATTGTGGAATCATGTGCTGAAGAACGCCATGATTCCGGTCATTACATTCTTAGGTATGACTTTAGCAGATATGATTGCAGGCAGTATTATTATTGAGCAGGTATTCAGTATACCAGGATTGGGAAGAATCTTACTTACCTCGATATCTAATAGAGATTATCCTGTTGTACAGGCAATTATTGTATGTATAGCGCTGATTGTCTGCTTGATTAATTTAATGGTTGATATACTATATCGTTTTATTGATCCGAGAATACGAATGGATTGAGAAAAGGTGTCTATTGAAAAAACAACAGAAAGAAAATAATATTAAGTATAACTTCATAATTGGATGCATTTTAACGGGAATGCTGTGTCTGTTAATTCTGCTTGGTTTTGTATATACACCGTATGATCCGGAGGCAATGGATGAAACGCAAAAACTGGCAGGAATCTCCTTTTCCCATATTCTGGGGTGTGATAACTTTGGACGTGATATATTCAGCCGCATCATAAAGGGAAGCGGGACAACGCTGATGATCGCTGCAGGAACGGTTCTGATAGGAAGTGTGATTGGAACAATAATAGGTGCAGCTACGGGTTACTATGGCGGCTGGCTCGATGAGATACTGATGCGTATCATTGATGCAGTTTTTGCATTTCCAAGCATCCTGTTAGCCTTGGTATTTATCAGCCTGTTGGGACCGGGTATGGTAAATGTGATCATTTCTTTGGGAATTGCATTTATTCCAAGTTTTGCGCGCATCGTGCGCAGTGAATTCCTTCACTGTAAAAACATGGACTATGTGAAGCAGGCCAGATTAATGGGTGCGGGTAATTTAAGAATCATGTTCCTACATATTTTACCCAATACACTGCCAGTATTATTTTCTTCCATTATGATAGGATTTAATAATGCAGTATTGGCAGAGGCTGGCATGAGTTATCTGGGGATTGGAGTACAGCCGCCGGATGCCAGTCTTGGGAGAATGCTTTCAGAAGCACAGGCTTATTTATTTACGCGGCCAAGCTATGCCTTTTTTATTGGAGTATTCATCATTCTCATGGTATTAGGCTTCAGCTTATTGGGAGAAGGAATCAAAGGAATCAGGAGAGCCGGATCATGATTCCTAGATGTGTCGATCAGCATTGAAAGGAGCAGCAGGATGATATTAGAAGTAAAAAATCTGTATATTGAATTCCATGATCATTCTGTTCCAGAAACAGTTGTCTACGATTTCTCAATGTCGATGTCTGCGGGTGAGATCATTGGAGTCGTTGGAGAATCCGGATCAGGCAAGACGATGACAGCAATGGCGATAGCCGGTCTGCTTAGAAGACATGATATGCAAAAAAACGGGCGGATCTTGTATGAGGGCGTGGATTTATTAACTTGCGACAGGTCAATATTGCGTGGAATTCAAGGAAATGATATCAGTATGATTTTTCAGGAGCCCATGACTTCATTGAATCCGGTCAAAAAGATAGGCTGGCAAGTGGAGGAGAGCTTAAGACTGCATTCCGGACTTGGAAAGGAAGTACTGAAAGAGAAAGCGATAGAGGCATTAAGAGATGTGGAATTACCGGATCCGGAGCGGTTATATCATAAGTATCCGCATCAGCTGTCAGGAGGTATGCGGCAACGTGTGATGATTGCGGCAGCAATGATCTGCAATCCAAAGATATTAATTGCCGATGAGGCAACAACAGCACTGGATGTGACAATACAGGCGCAGATCGTTAAACTGCTTCAGAAAATGAACACACAGAGAAATACGGCAATATTGTTCATATCACACGATCTGAGTCTGGTGCGTAAATTATGTTCAAAGATCATTGTAATGCAGAATGGGCATATTGTTGAAGCAGGAAATACAGAAGCCATATATCAGACACCGACTGAGAATTATACGAAACAGTTAATAAATGCAATTCCAAAATATGAGAAGATTTGTTTGAGGTAACGCATGGGACAAATACTAGAAGTTACAAATTTATGTGTTTATTATGCTGAAAAGGCACATCTTGGAAGATGGAAGGGTAATAAAAAGCAGATATGCAGGAATATTTCTTTTCGGATGGAAGAAGGGGAGATACTTGGACTGCTGGGTGAAAGCGGCTGCGGAAAATCCACATTAGCAAAAACTATTCTGGGTATGAATAGAGAGTATACCGGCATAGTCAGACACTTTACGGAACATCCGCAGATGGTATTTCAGGATCCGTATTCTTCGCTGAACCCTGTAAAAAAAATAGGATGGATACTGGAAGAACCGCTCAGGATCAAAGGCGGATATTCTAAAACGGAAAGGTATCAGAAAGTAATTGAAATGTTAGAAAAAGTCGGACTTGATGCAAAATTTGCTAAGCGTTACCCAGATCAGTTATCCGGAGGACAACGGCAGCGGGTAAGTATTGCAGCGGCGCTCATGCTAGAACCAAAATTATTAATTGCGGATGAGCCTGTGTCAGCTTTGGATGTAACGATACAGGCACAGATTATCCGACTGCTGTTGGAATTGCATAGAGATATGGGACTTGCGATTCTTTTTATATCACATGACTTAAGAGTGGTATATCAGATGTGTGATCATGTCATGGTTATGAAAAGTGGAGAAATTCTGGAAAGTGGAGCGATTGCTGAGGTTTATCATAATCCTCAGCATCCATATACAAAACTTTTAACAGAATCAGCTGGTATTTAGTGGAAAAGGGAGGTGTGATGATGGCAATTCAAGGGCTTGGAGAATATGGTGGATTATATAATAGCTACCGTAAAAATAATATTCCAATTGTTGATGCAGAGTATGTGAAAGAGCAGGAGGAACATGCGGTTGAAACAGATGCGAATTTGAAGAACCATCAGAACGAGGGATCCTCTTCAGAAATAAGGGATCATAGAAGCAGTATTGCAGATCTTGAAAATGTATCGCTGACATTTAATTCGGGAGATACGTTCGATTATATTGGAAGTGACAGTGACATTAGGTACATGGATGTGCAGAAGGCTGTGTCGGATATGAAAAAGGATCAGATACTGGAAGAATACCATTACTTCTGTGGAAACAGTGCGAATCATAATATCAAGGAATCAGAAGATGGTATAGTAATACAGAAAATATAATTTTAAAAAGTGGCAACAATAATAAAGCAGTACAGTAGTGGTATAGAATCTGAAACAACACCTTGCAATCATGCAAGGTGTTTTGTTATACTGATTGTTAAGCGTGAAAAGAATTTCTAAGAAACGAAAAAACTGTTTCTAAGAAATACTAAGTTTCACACTGGAAGAAGATGCAAGCATCTTCTTCTTACTGATTTTTACATTGTGAAGATTGCTAGAGGAGAAAGGATTATATATGTTTCAAAGATTTTACCCAAATGAATATTTAGATTCAACTTATCAAATAGATTTTGATACTTTTTATAAAGCAGGATATCGTGGAGTCATTTTTGATATTGATAATACGTTAGTACCACATGGTGCACCCGCTGATAACAGGGCAATTGCATTATTCCGTCATTTGACGGAGCTTGGAATGGAGGCAATGCTGCTGTCCAATAATAAGGAACCAAGAGTTAAACTGTTTCATGATTCTGTGAAGGTACGTTATATTTTTAAAGCGAATAAGCCATCTGTGAAAAATTATCGGAAGGCCATGGAACAAATGGGAACAACTAGCCGGAATACGTTATTTGTCGGAGACCAGCTATTTACAGATATATGGGGAGCAAATAAGGCAGATATTTATACAATATTGGTGAAACCGATTCATCCAAAAGAGGAGATTCAGATTGTACTGAAAAGATTATTAGAGAAAATCGTGTTATTTTTTTACAAAAGAAAGTTGAAGTCTTAGCGTATGAGAAGGATAGGAAGGAAAATCATATGGAAGTGAATGGAAAAACAAGATTATGCGGACTTATTGGGAATCCGGTAGAACATACCTTATCCCCATTGATACATAATGCACTTGCAGAAAAGCTGAATCACAATCTGGTATATGTTCCATTTCAGGTAGAAGAGGAACAGGTATCTGAGGCAGTAAAAGGTGCGTATGCTTTGAACGTGCTGGGGATGAATATTACAGTACCTCACAAGAGTGCAGTAATTGACAGTTTACAGGAAATTGACGGGTTGGCGGCTTCCATTGGGGCAGTGAATACATTGGTGCGTGTAAACGGTGGTTATAAGGGTTATAATACTGATATGAGCGGATTATACCGAGCACTTTTATCGGAAGGCATACAATTAAAGGGAGAAGAGATTCTGATCTTGGGAGCTGGCGGTGCCGCCAGAGCAGTTGCATTTATGTGTGCTTATTATGGCGCTGCTAAAGTATATATATTGAATCGGACAATCGAAAAGGCTGAATATGTAGCTGGGGAAGTAAATGCAGCACTGGCAACATCTTGTGTGATCCCGCTGCCGTTAGCTGACTACAATTGTCTCATGGATAAAAAATATCTGGCAATTCAGAGCACCAGTGTAGGATTATATCCCAATGTAGAAGATGTGGTAATAGAAGATGCTGACTTTTATGAACATGTCCATACAGGCTATGATCTTATTTATAGACCGGCAAAGACGAAATTTATGTCATGCGTTGAATCGGCAGGTGGAAAAGCATATCATGGATTAAAAATGCTCTTATATCAGGGAATAGATGCTTATGAGATGTGGAATCAAACACAGATACCGGAGGAAATGGCATTGGAGATTTATGAATTACTAAAGAAAGAGATGGGAATCCATGAATAATGTAATCCTGATTGGTTTTATGGGATGTGGAAAATCCAGTATTGGACGTAAACTTTCCTATAAAATACAAAAAACGCTAATTGATACGGACAAACAGATTGAAAAAGAACAAAATCAAACGATTACCGAGATATTTGAAAAAAAGGGTGAAGAAAGCTTCCGAAGGATGGAAACAGAGTACTTAAAATCACTGATTGAAAATAGCAGGAATCAGATCATATCTACAGGTGGTGGCTTACCGATGCGGGATGAAAACAGGCAGCTCCTAAAGCAACTGGGGTGTATTGTGTTTCTGCGTGTAACAGCTGAGACGATATATGAAAGATTATGTAATGATACAACCAGGCCTTTGCTGCAGGGAGAGAATCCACAGCAGAAAATTGCCAGACTGCTGGAAAAAAGAGAAACTATCTATGAGAGTGCGGCAGATATCATTATTGATACGGACAATAAGGATATTGAACAAATATTGAGTGAGATACAGGAGGCATTGAAAATTTATGAAGCTGCTGATTATTAACGGACCTAACATTAATTTTATGGGTATCCGGGAAAAAGCAATCTATGGAGCAGAGGATTATGAATATTTGCTGCATATGATTGCAGAAAAGGGAGAACAGGAGAGATGCCAGATAGAAGTATTCCAAAGCAATCATGAGGGGGCTATTATCGACCGTATTCAGGATTCTTACAGCGACGGGACAGAAGGAATCGTAATCAATCCAGGAGCATATACACATTATAGTTATGCAATCAGAGATGCACTTGCCAGTATCACATTACCTAAAGTTGAGATCCATATTTCAGATATTACAAAAAGAGAAGAATTCCGTAAAATATCTGTTACGAAAGATGCATGTGATAAGCAGATATATGGACAGGGGCTGCAGGGATATTTGCAGGCAATTGACTATGTCCTAAAAAAATAGTTGAAATATGATAGTTTTTATTATAAACTATAATGGAATTGTAATGAGAAAATTTTAGGAGGAATATTTTAATGATTTCAGCAGGTGATTTCAGAAATGGTGTTACTATTGAATATGATAATAATATATACCAGATTATTGAGTTCCAACATGTGAAACCAGGTAAAGGAGCAGCATTTGTTAGAACTAAATTAAAGAATATCAAAAGCGGCGGAGTCGTAGAGAAGACTTTCAGACCTACGGAAAAATGCCCACAAGCACGTATTGACAGAAAAGATATGCAATATTTATATGAAGATGGTGGATTATACTATTTTATGGATAACGAGAATTTTGAGCAGACTGCCATTAATTCTGACTCAATCGGTGATGCACTTAAATTCGTGAAAGAAAATGAAATGTGCAAGATCTGTTCCCATAATGGAAATGTATTTGCAGTAGAACCTCCTCTTTTTGTAGAACTTAAAATTACGGAGACAGAACCAGGTTTCAAAGGTGATACAGCTACTGGAGCGACAAAGCCGGCAAAAGTCGAGACAGGCGCAACAGTTTATGTACCATTGTTTGTAGAAGAAGGCGATGTAATTAAGATTGATACAAGAATCGGTGAATACTTATCCCGCGTATAAATATTTTTTTATTTAAGCATATTTTTTCTATTTATGATAGCTTATAAGACAACAAAAGGCTGACACCTTTGGTTGTCTTTTTTTAGCTTTGTCTGCAATTCTGGTACGTTCGTACAAAAAATCCAATAATAAACAATTTGAGAAAGAGGTATTTATGGAATTCAATCAATTTATTGAAAAAACAAAAAGAGCAATACAAGAATATTTAGGTGAAGATGTAACGGTCATTTTGAATCAGGTAACAAAGAATAATGGTGTAATTCTGGATGGATTATGTATCGTAAAAAAAGAAAAGAATATTTCACCAACCATATATCTGAATCATTTTTATGATACATACGAAGAAGGAATCACTTTTGGAGATACAATAAAAAAAATAATTGATATTTATGAACAGAATAAAATAGATCAAAATATAAATATGGAATTTTTTACCGAGTATAATCAGGTAAAGCAAAGAATTGCGTATAAATTAATCAATTATGATAAAAATAAAGAATTGCTGGAAGATATTCCGTTTATAAAATATCTGGACCTTGCAATTGTATTTTATTGTATTGTCATGGACGAACGGATTGGAAATGCCAGCATCCTGATTCATAATAAGCATTGCACGATGTGGGGGGTCACGCTGGAAGAAGTCTATGCAATTGCAAAGGAGAACACACCACGCCTGTTGCCGAGCGAACTACGCAATATGGAAGATGTTATCCGACAGATTATTAGTGAAGATCTGCAAGGTGACTATCAATCTTCTTTTAAAACAGATGTTAAAGGAGAGCAGATCGAGTCATCAGAAGAATGGATAGAGAATGCGGACCAGGTGACTGAAAGCATCAAAACAGATAATCAGAATGTTCCGATGTATGTATTAAGCAACCGGACAAGAGTTCATGGAGCAGCATGTATGCTATATCAGGATGTGGTATCAAAATTTGCAGAAGATCTTCAAAAGGATCTTTATATCTTACCAAGTTCGATCCATGAGATTATAATAATTCCTGTTGAATATTCAGATAATGCCATAGAACTGAATAAAATGGTGCAGGAAGTAAACAGGACACAGGTAGATGAAGAAGAGATACTGGCAGATCATGCATATTACTATTCACGCATAAATAGACAGGTCACTCAGATGTAAAATTGAGCAAGTTAGAAGATGGAGTAATTGGACACAGAATCTTCTAACTTGCTTACTAGACAATGTCTTTCAAATATGCTATTATTGTTTTTGTGATGTAACAAATTTGTAACAATTATTGGTAAAGTTTCAACAGGCACCCGTAGTCTAATGGATAAAACGTAGGCCTCCGACGCCTTTGATGCAGGTTCGAGTCCTGTCGGGTGCATCATCACATGAAGAAAACAAAAAGGTAGCTAGAAAGGTGTTTTATATGAATGGTTTATTATCAAAAATCAAAGGATTTTTGCTGATTGCAAAAAAGTTGATTTTGAGGGGAAAAGACCTGATGATGAAAAATAAGATAGTCACTGCCTTCATGGGAATTGGAGTTTTAGCACTTGTTATTGTGCTGGTGGTCATCTTTAAGGGGACGAGTACGAAAAGCGAAGAGACACAGGCCAAAGCAACAACTGTGTCAGGAAGTGATGTATCAGAAGAACCATTGGAAGAAAATGCATATCCTGAAGTAAATGAATTGGTAAAAAATTACTATAAAGCGCTTGCGGATGGTGATATGGATGCAATAGTTGCCAATAGAAATTATACGGAAGATACAGAAAAGATTCGTTTGGAGAAAAAAAGTGAATATATTGACAGTTATGAAAATATTACCTGTTATACCAAAAAAGGCTTATTAGAAAATACGTATCTTGCGTATGTATACTATGAGGTGAAATTTAAAGATATCGATACTTTAGCCCCCGCATTGAATACGTTGTACATTTGTCCGAATGAGAGTGGTAAATTGTATATCTATGAGGGAGAAATAGATGATAACGTATCAGCCTATTTAAAATCACTTTCTACGCAGGATGATGTACTGGATCTTTTTAACAGAGTACAGGTCAGTTATAATGAAGCAATTGAGAAGGATGAAAATTTAAATGCATTCCTGACAGAATTGCCAACAAAGATAAAGACAGAAGTTGGTGAAGCTTTGGCAGCATTGGAGGCTCCGGAAAGTACCACCGAAGAAACAACTGAAGAAGAAGCAACCGGAGAGGCGGCAGAAGAAGTAACGACAGAGGAAGCACCACAGCCAGCAGAAGAGACTGTAGAGGCAACAGAAACAGTAAATGTCCGGAGTTCAGATAGTGAGACAGCAGATAAGATCGGAAAGGCTCAGTCAGGAGACCTATTTACGAGACTGGAAACCAAAGAAAACGGATGGAGCAAAATCAAATTTGAAGATCGGGAAGCTTATGTGAAATCAGAATTCCTAAAAGTTGTGGACACTGCAGCAGGGGCAGAAAATACAAATACTGAAAATACAGATGGTGAAGGTGTAGATACTGCTGAAACAGCAACACAGGGAAAAGTCACAGTAAAAGAAACAGTTAATGTTAGAAAATCTGCAAATGAAGCTTCTGCGAAACTAGGGGTCGCATATCAGGGAGATCATTTTGATCTGATCATGAAGCAGGCGGACGGCTGGTCTAAAATTAATTATAATGGTCAGACTGGTTATGTAAAATCGGAATTTTTAGAGTAAATAGTAAAGACGGCAGAAATATAAAATAAAAGATGTTTACTGGAAAATACCCATGACTGGTATTTGAAAGTGAACATCTTTTTCATAAAAAATATTATGGAGGTAGCAGCAATGAATATGGCAATTCTGGGAGCAGGTAATATTGCAAATATGATGGCACGGACAATGGCGGGGATGAGTAATGTCACAAGTTATGCGGTTGCGTCAAGGGATTTAAATAAGGCGGAGCAATTTGCACATGAATATCAATTTCAAAAAGCATATGGTTCCTATGAGGAATTGGTAAATGATCCAAAAGTTGATCTTATTTATATTGCAACCCCGCATTCGTTCCATTTTGAACATGCAAAGTTATGTATCAGCCATAAGAAACCGGTACTGTGTGAGAAGCCTTTTATGGTGAACGCAGAACAGGCAAAAGAGATCATAGGCTATGCAAAAGAACAGGGTGTATTTATTACGGAAGCGATGTGGACCAGATACATGCCGATGCGGGATAAAATCAAAGAAGTGCTGGATTCAGGTGTGATAGGTACTGCACATATGCTTACTGCAAATCTGGGATACAAGATCGATACGGTGCCGAGACTGCAAAAACCGGAATTGGCTGGTGGTGCATTACTGGATGTAGGTGTATATACATTGAATTTTGCATCTATGGTATTTGGAGATGATATCAGTGACGTGACCTCGACCTGTACCTACACCGATACAGGCGTGGATGAGCAGAACAGCGTTACGATTGCTTATAAAGATGGTAAGATGGCTGTATTGAATAGTTCTATGAAGGCATTGAGTGACCGCAAGGGAATTATCCATGGAAGCAAAGGTTTTATGATTATTGAAAATATAAATAATTTTGAATCGATTACTGTTTATAATGAGGAATATCGTGAAATTGCATGTTATCCATGTCCAAAGCAGATTACTGGTTTTGAATATGAAGTAGAAGCAAGTATCAGGGCAATCATGAATGGAGAACTAGAGTGTCCGCAGATGCCTCATAATGAAATTATGCATATGATGCAGATTATGGATAATCTTAGGAGTGAATGGGATATTAAATATCCATGCGAATAGAAACTAAATTATGTGGAATACTTAGGCATAGAGAATGCAGAGATGCATCTCTATGTCTTTTTTTACGGTTAGGATTAAAAAGGAGGTTTATAATGATAGTAAATAAAAAAGAGGAAATTGAAGTATTGAAGGATATACAAAAAAATACACATATGGCAATGAAAGCGATAGATACGATAGCATCAAAAGTCTATGATGACGATTTAGCATTGCAATTATCCCGACAGTCTTTAAAATATTCAGCAATTCATAATGAAGCAGTTGACAGGATACTGGAGGAAAGAGCAATGCCCATTCATGGGAATGCAATAGAGGAGGCTATGCTGGTAGGAGGTATCCATATGAATACCATCCTGAATACAAGCTCGAGTCATATTGCAGAGCTGATGATTCAGGGAAGTAACAGAGGACTTACAAACATGTGGAAGACAATGAATATGCATCCGGAGGCAAAAGGAAAATCTATGGAGATCGCAAAGGAATTAATGGATTTTGAAGAAAAGAGTATAGAAATTTTAAAAAAATATTTGTAAATAGAAAAAACTTCGGATAGAGCACAAAGTTGTTCTTCCGGAGTTTTTACTTATAAATAGTGCTTTCAGAGGATGCATAAGTATGATATATTAATAAGTATGCAGAACGATATACTGATTCTTTTGTGATACATTTACAGATATAATTTAGAAATGTGAGGCACGGTAATGTGGAAAGAAATGTAAGTCTTGAAGAAATCTCAGATGGAAGATTATATGGATTGAATGATATGGTTAAAGCAGATTGCAATGATTGCACGGGCTGCTCAGCCTGCTGTCAGGGTATGGGAAATTCTATCCTATTAGATCCGCTTGATATTTTCCGGTTTACCGGAAAGCTACATATGACATTTGAGGAATTATTGATTGATAAAATAGAACTGAATGTGGTGGATGGTATCATTCTTCCAAATCTTAAAATGACAGGAAAAACAGAGAAGTGTGTTTTTTTGAATGAAAAAGGAAGGTGCAGGATTCATTCTTTCAGACCGGGAATTTGCAGATTATTTCCTTTGGGAAGGTATTATCAAAATCGTTCTTTCCGCTATTTTTTGCAGGTGCATGAATGTCAAAAAGGAAATAAGACAAAGATAAAAGTACGCAAATGGATCGATACAGTGGATGTTAAGAAAAATGAGCAATACATAGCAGAGTGGCATTATTTTCTGTTGGATCTGCAAAAAAAGATGAAGAGCAATACAGATACTATGTTGATGAAACAGATAAGCATGTATGTTTTACAAAACTTTTTTATTTCAGAGTATGATACAAATGCAGAATTTTATTCACAATTTCAGGAACGGATGGAAAAAGCGAAGAATAGCTTATGCGGAGAAGTGAAACAATAAAATGTTAACTTGCCTATTCCAATCGGAGTGATTCCGATCTCATTTATGAATCATGCAATTTATCAAGCAATATTCATATATGCATTATGATGAAAAAAGGAACAATCAGTCATTTTATCTGGATGTCAGCAGGAACTGGTGTTTGCAGTTAATTAAGGCTTAATTATTTAAATAGGATCATATAAAAAAAGAAGAGAAAGATGTAGATACCGCTTCTTTTTTTTGTGCGCTTTCCTTGCGATTCGCGAATAATTGTGGTATTATTGTTTAGTTTAATGTGACCCATTTAAGGTCACAGATGGGAGTATTTTGTATGAATTTTTTTTTCTTTCATAAGAAAACGATTATAAGAACAATAACGATAATATGCTTTCTTGGATTCAGTGTATTTTTACTAAAAAAGGTCGCGAATATCAATAATATTCAGGAAGAGCAACAAAAAGCAGCAGAGGTAGAAGCGATACAGCAGAACATGGCATCAGAGGGCGTACAGATGGTTCCGGAACCGGACAGCAGCCAGGTATTCACGGTCAGCGTAAGTCTGGATAAGCAGGTAAAGAGCGGTGCTGGAGTTGATATAAAGTGGTGGTATAACGAGAACGATGGGAAGTATTATCTGTTCTTACCAACTTCTGCAAATCTTAACGCTCTGAAAATACACATGTCAATAGTGAATGAAGTATTGGTTGACGGAGAAATGGTGAAGGATGGAGACATCTGTTCTTTATCACTAGGATCGCATGAGATTACTACAATGGTAAGTGATCAGGTATTTCCGCTGGAAGTAATGCAATCTGCGCATGTCGCAACACTTTTCTTTGAGACGAATTCAGGGAGCATGCAATATCTGCATACGGATAAGTCAAATGAAGAAGGCGGAAAGATCACCATATTAAGAGAAGATGGGAAAACAGAATTTGCAGGAGATATTGAAGCGATGCATTGCCGCGGAAATGCTTCCTGGGAGGAGACAAATAAGAAATCATATCAATTAAAATTGCCAAAAGAAGTAAGTTTCTTTCAAATGGGCGCTGCTAAAAAATGGCTATTGATCGCGAACGCTTTTGACAGTACGTTGGTTCGTAATGTTACCACTTTTGACATGGCGCAAGAATTAGGACTTTCCTATACACCGCAAATGGAATATGTAGATGTCTATGCAAATGGAAATTATGTAGGCAATTATCTGCTGGCAACGAAAATAGAAATCGGTAAGAACCGCGTTAAGATCAATAATTTGGAAGATGCAACGAAGAAGATGAATCCATCGGTAAAAGATTTAAGTACCTGTGATACTTTTATGACACCACAGGGCAGACTCTTCAGTACCAAGGGATATGAGATACCGGAGGAACCGGAGGATCTGACAGGCGGATACCTCTTAGAGATAGAGATGAGTGACCGCTATGGACTGGAGCCTAGCGGATTCATAACTTCAAGGATGCAGCCGGTCGTATTTACCAGTCCAAAGTATGCGTCTTTTGATCAGGTATCGTATATTGCTAATCGGTATCAGGATCTGGAAGATGCCATGTTTTCGGAGAATGGCTATAGTCCGTATTCCGGTAAATATTTTGGAGATTACATTGATATTGATTCTTTTGCCAGAAAATATTTATTGGAAGAGATGATAAAAAATCTGGATGCGGCATTTACCAGCCAGTTCTTTTATAAACCGAATGATAGTACAAGCACAAAATTTTTTGCGGGTCCGGCGTGGGATTATGACAAAGCAATTGCCGGTTCCGGTATAACACAGGAGGGAATAGATCTATTCGATCCGAATGGTTTTTATGCCTGCGTAAAAACAAAGGATTCCGATATTTGGTATGCACTTTATCAGCAGAAAGAATTTCGAGATACTGCAATTCAGATTTATTTTGATGAATTTAAGGATATCGTAGAGAAAGAAGCAAATACGAAGATTGATGAAAGAGCGGATCGCATTCTGAATGCCGCATTAATGGACGAATTCAGATGGGATACTTTCGATGAAGATGCGACTGTAGAGGAGAAAACGAATACTTACTACGAAAAAGTCGCGGAACTTGCGAACTTCCTGCATGAGAGAAATGACTTCCTGTCCGGGGAATGGGGCGAAGAAGGACAATAGGCATGCGGAGCAGGCATGAGGTCTTCATGCCTTCTGCGAGAAAGGGGCGTTAGTCATGATAGCAAGTGAATTCAGACATGAATTAAAATATATCAGTACAGAAACACAGCTTGCATGTATTAAGAATCGGATTGGTCCGCTCATGCAGCTGGACCGAAATGTAGGAACAGTAGGCAGTTATATGATTCGAAGCTTATATTTCGATGATTATGAGAATACCTGTTTTTATGATAATGAAAATGGAACAGATCCCAGGGAAAAATTCCGTATTCGTATCTATAATCATAATACAGATTCCATAAAGTTAGAGTTAAAGCGGAAAGAGCACGGAAAAACTAAAAAAACGTCATGTACTATTTCAAGAGAACTATGTCAGGATATACTGGACAAAAAAAAGATTTCTATGGATCGTATAGATGCACCGGTCTATCGGAAGTTCTGTATGCAGGCACAGACAAGGTTATTACGACCATGTGCAATTGTTGAATATGACAGAATACCGTATATCTATCAGAACGGGAATGTACGTGTTACATTCGATAAAAACATACGTTCCGGTAATCTGTGTCACCAGTTTTTGGAAAAGCAGATTACCACAAGACCGATCATGCCGACAGGATATCATGTACTGGAAGTAAAATATGATGCATATATTCCAGATTTTATATATCGTAGTGTGCAGATAGAGAATCTGCAGCAGACAGCGTATTCGAAATATTATTTATGCAGAAAATATCGAGGAGGAATTTTTTCATGAGTGTAAAGGATATTATTAAAAAATCTTTTTTAGAAACTTTTTCAAAGTCTGACATCAGCACAACAGACATTTTAGTCGTATTATTGATAACATCGGTACTTGCAGTATACATATTTTTTATTTATCGTATCCTGACAAGAAAATCATTCTATAATAAGAGCTTTAATATATCGCTTACAGCACTTGCCCTTATTACAGCAGCGGTTATCATTACCATTCAGTCAAGTATCGTAGTATCGCTCGGTATGGTAGGTGCATTATCCATAGTACGTTTCCGTACTGCTATTAAAGATCCGATGGATCTGGTGTTCCTATTCTGGTCTATCAGTGTGGGTATCATCTGTGGTGCTGGATTATATGAAATAGCAATTGTTTTATCTATTATTGTGACCATTGCCATTTTCGTATTAGACAGATTTCCGGTTGCAAAAGCACCTATGATTCTGGTTGTAAACTCTACTGATATTAAGAGTGAACAGAATATTATGGATGTGGTAACACACTTTTGCAAATTTCCAAAAGTGAAATCCCGTAATTTGTCAGCACGTCAATTGGATATGGTAATTGAGGTACGTGTAAAAGAAGAATCTGAGATGATTCTAAAAATGAACGAAATCAGTGGTGTACAATCAGTGTCGCTACTTTCTCATGACGGAGAGGTCACATTCTAGGATTTAAGTGTAGAAAGCTTGTTTACATGTTTGAATTTGTCAATTTGCACAATTTATGCTACGACACAATTGATACACAACATAGTACATTTGCAACAACCTCCTGCTTGGATTCAGCATGCAAGGGTTATAAGTTTTGGAACTTGATGCTAGAGAATAAAGAAGATGGAGTTTAGAAGAGGTGTGTTCATGAGAATGCATCTCTTTTTCATTATATGGAGATTATCATATTTCTGGGTTTACAGGAGTCATAGCATGGAAAAATTATAAGAATTAGGTTAAAATGTATCTTATGAAATGGGAAAGGGGAGTATATGTATTATGAAACAGAATATTTTGGTAAGTGCGTGTCTGATTGGTATGCATTGCAGATATAACGGAACAGATGCTATGCAAGAGGAGTTGAAACAATTGAAGGAGAAATATAATCTGATTCCCGTATGTCCGGAAATCTATGGTGGTTTGCAGACACCGAGAGATCCGGCGGAACGCAGCGAAGAAAAAGTAATAACTGCTGCAGGAGAAGATGTGACTGAATTTTTTAGACATGGCGCAGAAGAAACCCTGCGTTTAAGAGAACTTTATGGATGTGAGAATGCAATTCTGAAAGAACGCAGTCCTTCATGTGGATATGGATCTATTTATGACGGGACTTTTTGCGGGAAGCTCATAGATGGAAATGGTGTGACAGCAGAACTTCTGGCAGATAACGGGGTACGCATCTTAGGGGAATCCAAAATTAAAGAATTGCTTAAATAAGATTAGTTGTCAAGGTCTAAATACCAGCGGCTCTATACAGTGACGAAGCCAAGTTCTATGATAGGCCTTTAAAACTCTAATCACTATAAGGATTTCAATTGCTAGAGCGGAGTGATTCGGGTATAATGAACAGGAAATAAAGCAAAAGGGGTATCATAATCAGATGGAGAAAGTCCAGGCGGTTCGATTAAATAAATATTTAGCAGAATGCGGCGTATGTTCCAGAAGAGAAGCTGACCGGATGATAGATCTGGGCCTAGTGAAGGTGGATGGTGCAGTTGCAAAAATGGGAAGTCGTGTGACACAGAGGAACGAGGTGACTGTGAACGGAAAGCCTGTACAGTCCAGAACCCGCAAGGTGGTATTGGCATTCTATAAGCCAGTTGGAATCACCTGCACGGAAAAAGATGCGCATGCTAAGGTGACGATTACGGAATATCTTAAATATCCGATTCGTGTTACTTATGCGGGAAGACTGGATAAGGACTCAGAGGGTCTCATGATCATGAGTAATGACGGAGATCTGATCCAACAAATGACCAAAGCAGTCAATGGACATGAAAAGGAATATATTGTAAAAGTAAACAAACAGATAGAGGATCTATTTCTGGAAAAGATGCAAAATGGTATCTATTTGAAGGAATTAGAAGTAACAACGAGAAAATGTACGGTAGAAAAAATGGGACCGTATACATTCCGGATTGTCCTGACGCAGGGATTGAACAGACAGATCCGAAGGATGTGTGAGGTGCTGGGATACCGCGTGGTACAATTAAAAAGGATCCGTGTCATGAACATAGGATTGGGAAATTTAAAGACAGGTGAGTATCGGGAAATATATGAAGAAGAGCTTGAGGAACTGTACAGACAGGCAGGAATTACAAGATAGGAAATATTAATAAAGACAGAGAGATCAAAATATGGATAAGATTGCAAGAATCAGAGAACTAATTACAATATTAAATCAGGCGTCGAAGGCTTACTACGCTGAAGACAGGGAAATCATAAGTAACTTTGAATATGATAAGCTCTATGATGAGCTGGTACAACTGGAGCAGGAGACGGGAATGGTGTTTGCCAATAGTCCGACTGTAAATGTAGGATACGAAGCCATTGAAGAGTTACCAAAAGAAAGGCATGAACAGCCAATGCTGTCTCTGGGTAAGACAAAAAGCAGAGAAGATCTGCGTGACTGGCTGAAGGGGCAGGAGGCATTATTATCCTGGAAACTCGACGGACTTACGATCGTACTTACTTATCGTGAAGGAAAACTTGCAAAAGCTGTAACACGCGGTAACGGTGAAGTAGGTGAAGTCATAACGAATAATGCCCGTGTATTCCTGAATCTTCCTTTATCTATTGCATATAAAGGTGAATTGATTTTGCGCGGGGAAGCAGTAATCAGTTATTCGGATTTTGAGAAGATCAACGCACAGATTACGCAGGAAGATGCTAAATATAAGAATCCAAGAAATCTTTGCAGCGGATCGGTCCGTCAGCTGAACAATAAAATAACCGCAAAGAGGAATGTAAAATTTTTTGCATTTGCACTTGTAAAAGCCGAGAATGTAGAGTTTTATAATTCGAGGGAAGAACACTTCCTCTTCTTACAGCAGCAGGGATTCGATGTGGTGTCTTATAAGAGGGTAACGCAGGATACCATTCTTGATACAATTGCAGAGTATGAAGAGATGATTCAGACATACGATATCCCTTCTGATGGATTGGTGTTAAGTTATGATGATATCGACTATGGCAGAAAGCTGGGCAAAACAGCAAAGTTTCCAAGAGATTCGATAGCGTTCAAATGGCAGGATGAGATTAGGGAAACTACATTATTGAAAATTGAATGGAGTCCGAGCAGAACAGGCCTGATCAATCCGGTTGCTATCTTCGAGCCGGTTGAATTGGAAGGTACGACGGTGAGCCGGGCTTCCGTACACAATATTAGTATTCTGAGGAGTCTTCGCCTTGGTATCGGAGATAAGATCACAGTCTATAAAGCCAATATGATCATTCCGCAGATCGCTGAAAATCTGACCGGCAGCAATACGATAGAGATTCCGTGTGCGTGTCCGGTATGCAGCGGAGAGACACAGATAAAAAAGGTAAATGAGGTCCAGTCCTTATATTGCACAAATCCTACCTGCGAAGCAAAAAAAATCAAGACATTTACATTATTCGTAAGCAGGGATGCCATGAACATAGATGGATTGTCGGAGGCAACATTGGAAAAATTCATAGCAAAAGGATTTATCCATGAGTATGCAGATATTTTTCATCTGGAGCAGCATAAAGATGAAATCATTCAGATGGAAGGACTCGGGGAAAAATCTTATCGGAACCTGTGGAGCAGTATTCAGACCGCAAGAAAGACAACGCTTCCAAAGCTTATTTATAGTCTGGGTATCGCCAATATCGGACTGGCAAATGCGAAAATGATATGCAGGGAATTCAAAAATGACTTTACTGCAATGCGCCGTGCAGGTGTTGAAGAATTAAGCGGTATTCCTGGGGTAGGGGAAGTAATTGCACGTGCCTTCCGGGATTATTTTCTGGAGGAAAATAATAGGCTAAAGGTAGATCATCTTCTGGAGGAGGTCATCATAGAAACAGAAGAGATCGATGAAGCAAGTCAGACTTTGCAGGGAAAAGTATTTGTAATTACCGGAAGTCTGGAACACTTTGAAAACCGAAATGCCATGAAGGAAGCCATAGAGCAGAAAGGCGGGAAGGTAACTGGAAGTGTTACCGCTAAGACAGAATGTCTGATCAATAATGATTCGGCCTCCTCATCCTCAAAAAATAAAAAGGCTAAGGAATTAGAGATTCCAATTTTGACGGAAGAAGAATTCATGCAGCAGTATATGAATTAAATATATATTATTTTTAATTCCAGGGTTGACAGCGTGGTGTTAACAGGTTACAATCTATTTATTCATAAATATAAAAAGGCAATGAAAAGAAAAGTAGATAATGAAATATGGCACAGAGAGCTTCGTTAGGTGGAAAGAAGCACAGAATGCATTATTGAAAATGGTCTTGGAGCTGCGTACCGACTGCATATACTAGTCAAAATGCATAGGCTACGATGGGAACGCCCGTTACAGCGTCAGAGTATCGAATAGATTTTATTATATTCCGTACTTGTGGAGACTTGTATCGTGAGATGCAGGTGAACAAAGGTGGTAACACGAAGCTTGGCTTTCGTCCTTTCCTTATCTGAATGTAATTTCAGAGAGGCAGGGACGGAAGCTTTTTTAATTTATGTATTTAATTCGTCAATTTGCACAATCCATGTTGTTTGAAATGGATACCAAACATAGTTCATTCGCAACACGCTCCCGCTTGGATTCAGCACGCAATGGTACATAAGAGCATAAAACACATGCTCTAAGTACCAGCGGCATTCATACAGTTGCTCATTAAACTATGTTGTGCATCCATTATGAGATTATAAGTATAGGTGCAATTTGACGAAGCCGAGTTCTTTGGTGAGTTTTTGAAATATTCCATAATTTAAAATAAGAAGGAGAGGTACCAATATGCCAATTAAGATTCAGAGTGATCTGCCAGCAAAAGAGATATTAGAAAATGAGAATATATTTGTCATGGATGAGAACCGTGCTTTGTCACAGAATATCCGTCCGTTACAAATTTGCATCTTAAACCTGATGCCTATTAAAGAAGATACGGAATTACAATTATTGCGTGCTTTTTCTAATACGCCGCTTCAGGTAGATCTTACTTTCATGAACACAGACAGTCATGTCTCGCAGCATACATCAGTGACACACTTAAATAAATTCTATAATACATTTGATGAAATAGAGAATCGAAGATTTGATGGTCTGATCATTACCGGGGCGCCTGTTGAACAGATGGAATTTGAAGAAGTAGATTACTGGTCGGAGCTTTGTAAGATCATGGAATGGTCAAAAAGTCATGTAACTTCGACACTGCATATCTGCTGGGGCGCACAGGCAGGTGTATATTACCATTTCGGGCTAAAAAAACACCTGTTGCACAAGAAGCTGTTTGGGGTGTATGCCCACTCCGTATACAATCGAAAAGAACCATTGGTAAGAGGTTTTGATGATTATTTCATGGCACCGCACAGCCGCCACACAGAAGTACGTGCAGAAGATATTCACAATTGCCCGGAGCTTACCATATTGGCAGAGTCGGAAGAAGCAGGTGTATTCCTTGTAATGGCAGAGGAAGGCAAGCAGATCTTCGTGATGGGACATCCGGAATACGACCGCTATTCACTCCATAACGAATATATCCGCGATAAAAATAAAGGACTGGATATTGAAATTCCAAAGAATTACTATCCAGATGATGACACAGAACAAAAACCGGTATTGCAGTGGCGCTCACACTGTAATGATCTGTATACAAACTGGCTGAATTATTATGTATATCAGGTTACGCCATACGAGTTATAAAAAATGTGCTGAAAACAGCGTATTTACTAGGGTTACGGCGATTGTATAAAAAATAGTAAAGTACCGTAATTTATCGAAAAATACCATGTTTTATCAAATAAATGGCGTAAAAATGGCGTAAAATTTGAAATGTCGTGGCGTAGTAAATTTAAAAATGATAAGTCTATTATTTATTTGTAATAGGCTTATTTTTTTATATAATAGGAAATTCCTCCTGATGGAGGAATCTTGAACTTAAAAAAGCCCGCCAAGAGCGGGTTCGAAAAGTAGATGATGATCAAAAAAGGTTGATATAGAAACTTTCTTCGAATTCATCATCACCAAGGTCATCATCCTCTGTGAGGAAGCAGTGGATATCAAGTAAGTTTGAATCAGTCATTCCTTTTAGCAGTTTGGCGGTCATTCCTTCCGGAGGATTTTTGATATATTTTTGTCTCAGTTCCTCTATAGCTTTTGAATTCATGTTGTAGAGCCTCCTGCCATTTGTTGTTTCTAGTATGAATCAGGCAGGATAATAAATCAAGCAGCATCGTCGGAACGGCACCGTGCCTTGATAGTGCAAACAATGAGGAGGCTTTTATGAGCTTATCAGATATTATTACAAACATTATAGCGGGTTTTGCTTTGATATTGGCGTTGGGTTCATTTGCATATACTTGGATTACTAATACTAAGAAATATGAATTAACAGAGCAATATAGAAATAATTTATTAAGATGGCATGAAGAAACAACAAGTATATTGATACAGCTCAAATTAGTAACAGAATTTAACTGCGTAAATGAATCAGAGAAATGTGAGTTGCTATCAAAATTATCATCACAAATTGAAGTGGGGAGATTTTACTTTCCTAACATTGATAAAGGAGATTCATTCGGAAATGATAAACCAATGGCATATCAAGGTTATAGGCATATAGCATTGGAATTTTTGGTTTTTTCGTACAATATATTTCTTAGAGAAGATGCAAAGGAGTATATAGGTCATGCGACTGAACTTCAACGACATTTTACTTCTTATATTTATGAACTACTAAGTCCAAAAAAATACAATAAGGACGTATGCAAATATACAACTGTTACTTTCAATAAAGATATAATTTTAGAGGAGTTTCTGAGTCAAGATCCCAAAAGTTATATTTTCTATTGCTAAAGTATTGCAAAATTTATCCTGAATAAATGCGTTTGAAGAATACTGTAAGACCAAAGCACGGGAATTATTACATGATAGCAGGAACAAATTTACTGTCCACATTGGCAATCGCCTGTATGCTCATAAAAGGGAAATCAGATTAATAAGATATCAAAAGGCAAAAAAAACGCAGCGACTCAAAGAATGCACATACAGCAACCCATACGGAAAGTAAATCAAGAGAATGGGCAATAGAACCAGCTGCTTGGAAAGGAGCTTATATTATTACATCCGGACATTTTCTAAAACTGAAAAAGAATTTTAACAATAAATAATAACGCCCCCTCTTATTTTGAAACGAAAGATTTCCAAAATAAGACGAGGCACATGGTTAAGATATTTTCTGTAATAGCTTACTGTGTTCTGCAACCACTTTTTTAATCAGTTCGATATCTTCGAAAGCCGATTGAATTTATCAGCGTAATCCTGATAACGATTATAAGTAGCTGTATAACATGATTCAATGGTATTTAAACGAGGCAAAATGTTATTTCCTATTAAGTCAACTTCTATCCGGGTTAATTGATTTTCAAGGGGCTTTATTCTAGCATCTAGTTTTTTGTCCAACATATCTGATAGTGCTAATAACAATTCGTTATCTGTCATTATTTCATTCTCCTTCTCTTTTGGTTCCCCAACTGTTAAGTAATGAAAGTATAGCATAACAGTTAGGAAACATTCAATGTAAATTAGTTACAAAATTAATGTATCATTTTTTTGTTAATATACCCGATGATATGTTTATACATATTGATATTCCACTGACATTGGAACATCAATTTGAACTTATGAAAAATGCCGGTTTTAAAACTGTTGAGGTTTTGTATCAAAATTGTGGAACAGTAATTATTAGAGCAGAAAAATAGCAACTAATGAAATGATGTAGGGGGTGATAATGATTGAAGTTCAATGGTTACTATGTGAGCATGGTAGGACTTAACGAGGGAACTATAAAAAAGTATATATAAGACCAGGAAAAAGCAGACATACTACAAGATAAATTGAGCTTGAAGGAGTACGAGGACCCCTTCAAGGATTCAGCACGCAATGGTACATAAAAGCATAAAATACATGTTTTAAAAGCGTGTTTTGTTTCTCAAGTTAAAAAATAGGAAGGAGAGGTTTTCTTTTGCCAAGCATGGGCAAGTTGATTGAACTGCTGTAAATGAGATATATTTATTTACCCTCTTGACAATCTTATAATACAGATGTATTATAAGATTAATTTAACACAAATGTATTAAAAGAGGTGATTCTATGAAAAGACTTCCAGAAGCCGAATTTCAGGTGATGAAAGCAATCTGGACTTATGAACCGCCGGTAACCTCATCTATGGTAATGAGGCAATTGTCGGGAGAAAAAAGCTGGCCGATACAGTCAGTAGTAACGTTACTTAACAGGTTGGCAGAAAAAGGGTTCCTTCGATCTGAGAAAAATGGCAAGGAAAGAGGGTACTATCCACTTGTTTCAAAGGAAGATTATCTTCAGTTAGAAACAGCACATTTTGTCAAGCAATATCATGAAAATTCTTTCATCAGCCTGCTATCGACATTTCATAAGGAAAAGGAATTGACGAATGAAGATTTAGATGAATTACAAGGATGGATCAGGAAACGGAGGAATAATGAATGATATATTTTTTTCTGATATTTCTTGAATGTTCCGTAACTATGGCTATGCTTGCAGTCTTATATCAGGTGCTCACACCTTTACTTTCCAAATACTATACAGCTCGAACGTTGTATTATGGTTGGCTGGTTGTGATGGCAGGGTTTATAATTCCCTTTCGTCCCCGCCTGAATTTTGGCCTGATACCGATGCCCTTGGTCACGCAACAGGTAAGTGATCGTTCTGACATTTCTCCTTTGCGAATTGTTGCAATGATATGGATATGCGGTGTAGTAACGGTATTGGCTTACCATCTATTTATGCACAATCGTTTTATATGTGCGGTAAGTCGGTGGGAAGAAAGATTAGAAACACAAGAAATCCTTGAAACTTTGGAGAATGAATTGCGGGAAACAGGAGTTGTAACAGATGTGCCTATTTATCAATGTCAGTTTATTACCTCGCCGCTTTTAATAGGATTTCGACAGCCGAAGATATTACTCCCCAATATGGAGTTTTCACAGGAGGAACTGTCTATGATTATCAGGCACGAGTTAATCCACTTTCGCAGGAAAGATATTTGGGCGAAAGGTATCCTTTTACTGGCAACGGCCTTACATTGGTATAATCCAGTGATTTGGTCCTTAACCAAAGAGATATCCTTACAATGCGAGATATCCTGTGACAATGAGACTATGCTGAATGCCGACATGGAACAACGGCAGCAATACAGTGAAACACTGATAGGAATCATTCGGCAAGCAAAACTTAAAACCGTATTTGCATCCAATTTCTATTGTAGCAAGCAGAACCTAAAAAATAGGGTTGTATCTATTATGGATAGAAACGTAAAAAAATTTAGCATTGCCATGATTACTGTTATTGCTCTTTTTACAATAGCTACAGGTACTCTTACTGCACATACTCTAACTGCCTCACAACCGTATGGAGTACAGTATCATTATAAAAATGGTCAAGATTTTGAATATTACTTTGATGAAGGGAGTTATTAAAATGAAAAAAAAATTATTTATAATTGGCATCTGTTCACTTATAGTTCTTTTTGGATGTGCTTTTGCAAAAAGCAGTCAAAATGACTTGAATTTTCAGCCTGTTTCTTCTTCATTTATGATTGATTCTAGTAAAGATACGTCATGTAATGTTGCTTTAAAAATCGATTCGGATCATGGAGACATGTTACTAAGCGTTGACGGTGGAAATACTTGGATAACAAAAAAAGAATATGAAAAAAACTACCCCGATTACCCTGAAATTCAAACTGGGAATACTTCAAGTTTCTCCTATTTTCCCGTTGATGATAGTGATGGTTCTGGTTACTTTTTTGACGAAAACAACAATGTGATGACGAAGATCGACCCTGATAAGGACACTGTTTTAGTAAGCATTGATAAAGGGAAAACTTGGCTGACCATTGCTGAATACGAAAAACAATATCCTGACTATCCAGGGATTCCGTACAAAAATGCGGAAGAATATCAAAACTGGATAAATGAAAATATGAAAAAAGTGCAGGATGGGTATTGGCAAAAAACAGGCGGGAATGGGTGGTCATGGTAAAAATAATCTTCGGATAGATTTCTTTAAATTCACCCCCTCTTATTTTAGAAACGAAAGATTTCTAAAATAAGAGGGGATTTATTTATTTTTATAACTATGACGTAATGTATCATTAGAGTACGGCCTGTGGGTAATTGTAATGGATTCCTACAGGTCTTTTTCTTTCCATAAAAAACCGCACATCAGCAAAATAAGTCTTGACAAGCGACCAGCGGTCGCTTACAATGAAGGTATGAGTACCGACCGTAGGTCGCTATAAGGGAGGATTATACTATGCCGAAAGGAATTATGCTAACACCAGAACAACAAGCAACGCGCCGTGAAGAAATAGTAAGTGTTGCTTTGCACCTCATAGCTGAAAATGGATTCCAAAAAACATCCATGCGGGAAATTGCAGTTCTAGCGAACATGGGAAAGTCTAGTCTGTATGATTTTTTTAAAACGAAAGACGAGATCATAGTATACGCAGTTGAGAAAGAGATAGAAAAGACCATTCAAAAAGTTCACAGGATAATTGCTGAGGAATCCTCGCAGGAACAGTGCCTTAGAAAAATCATGCGGAATCATCTTGGAGTACCGAAGCAGTATCGGACTGTGCTGATGTGGTTACATATGGAATCCGACTACTTAGAAGAAGAATATAGAAAGAGGCTGAAGGCTGTGCGTTACGCATATCAGGATGTGATAACATCCGTAATTGAAAAGGGAGTGGCCGCAGGCATCTTTCGCGAAACGGACGCCGAACTTATAGCACGTTTGTTAATTAATTCCGTGATAGCAATCGTCTATACGTCCCGACCGTCAGCCAGTCCGGAAATAATGCTGGAGGAAACAATGGATATATTTCTGCACGGAATTATGAAGGATGGAGGTGAATGATTATGAATGATTATATTCTGCCCTTGGCGCATAAACAGGCAATCCTTGAAATAGTCGGGGGAAAAGGTATGTCTTTATCAAAACTCCTGACAGCGGGCATCCCTGTGCCGGACGGCTTTCATGTTACGACTGCCTCATACCAGACTTTTGTTGAGAGGAACCATATTCAGCCTTACATGAATCAGCTGCTGGACGGTATTGATTCCAACAATACCAGCCAGCTTGAAGAGGTATCTACACAGATTGGGAAGCTTTTTCATAATGGAGAAATGCCGCAGGAAGTGTCGGCCGCAATTAAAACCGCTTATGCCGGATTAGGGAATATCGCGGTGGCTGTTCGTTCCTCCGCAACTGCCGAAGATTTGCCCGACGCTTCTTTTGCGGGCCAGCAGGAAACGTATCTTAACATACAGGGTGAGAATGAAGTCCTTTCCGCTGTAAAACGGTGCTGGGCGTCCCTGTGGACGGCCCGCGCGATTGCTTACCGCATGAAGAATGATATAAAGCAGGAGACTGTCTCGCTTGCCGTTGTCGTACAAAAGCTTGCGTTTTCCGATGCATCCGGCGTTATGTTCACGCTTAATCCTGTCAATGGCAGACGTAGCGAAATGATTATTAATGCTGCATGGGGGCTTGGTGAAGCAATAGTTTCCAGCTTAGTCACTCCCGATATAATTGTTGTGGATAAGAATCCCGAACGATTGGTATCGTATGAAGCTGCAAACAAAGAGATCATGACGGTTCGCACCTCAGACGGAACGGAAGAAATCCCGGTTCCTGAACGGTTAAGGAAAAAACACGCACTTACCAGTGATCAAGTACTACGGCTGACACAGCTTGGAAAGAAAATTGAGAGGCATTATCAAGTGCCTATGGATGTAGAGTGGGCGCTGGAAAAAGATAAATTGTATATTGTTCAGGCTCGTCCTATTACTGTCCTTCCGCCGGAATGGACATTGCCGGAAAAGGATGTGATATACACAAAGGGCAGTCTGGCAGAGCACTTGCCAAATCCTGTTACTCCCTTGTTCGCAACGTTTGGCCTTGCAATCGTCAACCGTGCGTCGGCACTATTATGGGCAGATATGTTTGATAAAAGCGCGAAAAAGTTATTGCCAGAAAACGGGGCATATACGATTATAAATGGATATGTCTATCTTTCCGCGAAGTCTAAGCCACTTTTGATTGCCGTCAAATCCCTTTCGCCCCGCTCTTTGCGACGGACGCTCACGAACAGTGTTGCACGCTTTGAATCAGCGCGAAAAGAATTTGAGGATGCGATCAAACAATGGGAAGGAAAGTCCCTGCATACGCTGAACGCCCATCAAATAATGGAGGGTATTCAGACCGTGTTTTATGCTGCGTGTATCTATTTTACAAGGATTCAGCTTACCTTGCCCGCCGCCTCTATCAGTGAAACTTTATTTACAAAATTATTTCAGGGAGCGGCCCGACGCGCTGGTATAACAGATACTTCCGTTTTCCTGCTTGGATTTGATACGATTGCCCTGCAATCGGAAAAGAACTTGTGGAGTCTCTCGGAATGGGCAAAGAAAAATAATACCTTCAAACTTTATCTGCTAAACAATCCGGCAATAAAAATAGCTAAGGATTTCATGTCCATAGTTCCGCCTGCCGGAGTTTCGCAGGAAGCATGGATTGAGTGGAGAAACCGAATCAATCAGTATTTTAAAGAGTTTGGCCGCACCGCTTATGAATTTGATTTTGCGTATTCCACACCGCAGGAAACGCTTACGCCAACCCTTGAAACCATAAAAACATTTGTGGAAGGGAAAGGAGAAAGTCCTTTCTTACGTCAGGTCACCTTTGAAAAACGCAGGAAACAGGCAGAAGATGAGATGTTACAACAGATAGGTGGATCGCGTAAAAAACTGTTTTGGAAGCTGCTCCATTGGGCGCAGGAAACCGCCCCTATGCGTGAAAATGCTATTTATTTGATGGGAATGGGGCATCCGCTGATTCGTCGTATGTTTCAGGAACTTTCAGAACGCTTGATACGCGGTAGAGCGTTTTCACAGATGGATGATATTTACTGGCTCACAAAACCGGAATTGGAAGTACTCATAGTGCAGTTGGATAAGAATATGCCGCTATCTGATATGAGCGGGGCAATCCCTGTCCGAAAGGCGGAACTTAAAAAATACCGCGGTTATGTGCCGCCTTCTATGTTGCCGGAAAAAACCAGAAAGACCATATTATACGCACCACAGAAGCAGAAAGATGGGAAAATTGTGTTGACGGGCATTGGCACCAGTACCGGTGTTGTGACAGCTCCCGCCTGTGTACTGAACAGCCCGGCAGATTTTGAAAGCTTCCAGCCTGGAAGTGTGTTGGTCGCCGTTACCACAACTCCCGCTTGGACACCATTATTTTCCGCTGCAAGCGCGATTGTAACGGACATTGGCGGCCCACTCAGTCATTCGAGCATTGTCGCCCGCGAATATGGAATCCCCGCCGTCATGGCGACACACACCGCCACACGAACCATCCAGAGCAGACAAATGGTAACGGTGGACGGGGCGGCTGGGACGGTGACGCTCAATGAATAAACGCTAAGGAGGAGGCAGAATGGATCATATCAATTTAAAAAAGGACGGAGCATTAGTTTTTGATTTCGATGGCACGATATGTCAACTGTTTGTAAACTACGACATGAAAGATGTTGTAGTTACGTTACGAGACAAGATGAAATCTTATGGTATCGAGTTTTCGATAGAAAAGGATATATTTGATGTTTTTTCAGAAGTAATCAGGCAAACAGAAGAGGGATCGGATACGAGAGAAAAAGCACTGTTTGATGCTAATCAGCTATTGACTGCGGCTGAAACAGATGCAGTTAATAGCGGTATACCAGTGAATGGTGTCGACAGTGCTATTTCAATATTTGAAAAAAAAGGTGTGCCTGTAGGAATTTCTACAAATAATTCAATTCAATGCGTGGAAGCTTTTCTACATAAGAACTGCCAAAATGCAATAATACCAACGGCTGGACGTGTTGGAACGAAACCGGAGTTAATGAAGCCAAATCCCTGGTCGATTTTGGAGGTGCTAAAAAAAATGAATCGTAAGCCTGAAAACACAATTTTTGTGGGAGATACACAACGGGATTACTTTGCATCAGTAAATGCAGGATGCGATTTTATTGGCATGGCCCCAACAGTTAAAAAGAGGCAAAGATTACTGGAAATTCTGCCAGAAAATTATATCGTGTCTGATTTTAATGAGTTGTTGACGTTATTAAATTTAGGCTAGGATAAAAGTTTTAATTCTGTGTCCTTGACATTTGGGATTAATTGGTATACTATATGAATGAACAATTCATTCACATCAAGGAGGAAGATATTTGAACCAGAGAATCAAAGCAATCTCAGATGCAGCAACATTACTATTTTTGCAGCAAGGTTATTCTAAAACGCAGATCAGCCATATCGCAAAGGTCATAGGTGTTTCTGTTGGCACGATTTATCTTGACTTTGCAGGAAAACAGGAAATTATGCATTTTGTTTTGAAAAGTACGATTGAACCGGATTTTATGAATCAGGAATTTCAAAGACCGATTACGGATGACCTGTTCACAGGCTTGGAAAATGACATTGTTGACCTCTTTCAGCAGTCGGCACATAATTTTGCCAAAAACCTTGAAACAGCTCCTGTTGATTACACTTTTGAAACTCTTATTTCAGATGCGTTCGATCTCCTTGAACGTTACGCCGTTGGTTGCCTGTTCATTGAGAAAAATCAATTTGATTTTAATTTTTTGACGGAACATTACAAGGAATACAGAAAGCAATTCCTTGATACAATGTCACAGTACTTAAATATTTTCATACAAAAGGGGATTGTCAGACCTTTAGAGCATCTGGAACTATCCACTATCCTGATCATTGAGATATTGACTTGGTGGGCGATGGATATGCGTTTTACTTCATTTGAAATATCTGATATTCCTACTGAGCTTGCAAAAAAAATCTGTATGGATAATATTATAACTGCATATAAGCAATAAAATTTGCAGGGCGCAATTTGCCCTTTTATTTTCATCAAAAAATGAATGAATTATTCATTTATCATTTAAGAGAGGTAAAAATTATGACGAAATCAAGAAAACATATTACTCTTTTCATAATTTCCATTTTTTGTTTCCTGATACTGGTTGGCTGCTCCAATTCAAAATCTTCACAAATGGCGAATGAACTGGAATTATCACTGAATGAGATATCCGAAATAACAATATCTTACGATGAAGAGAAAATCACATTTTTTGCGGGTGACAGTGATAATCTTGTTATCAAAGAATATATGACCGTTAATAAGAGCAAATATTATGCAAAAGTAAATCAGCTCAGCGACAGCATCCATATCAGCGAGGGGGATAAACCATTTTTAAAGTCAGGATTTTCAAGGTATGTCGAAGTTTATTTGCCGGTATCATACCATCAAAATATCACGATTAGCACAACGAACGGAGATATAGATCTATCCAATCTTGATTTGGATGTGTCTATGCTTCGTGTAGATAGTACCTCAGGAACTGTGCAGCTTAATAGTGCAGTCGCATCTTCTGTTCATTTGTCTTCTACTAGTGGAACGCTGAAGTTGGGAAGTATTCGGGGGAAACAAATCAGATTGGAAACGACCAGTGGAAACGTAACGTGCTCTGAGTTGAACGGAGATGTAACATATATAACTACCAGTGGTAATGCGGATATAAAATCTGCCATTGGCGCTGGTAGTTACAAGGCAAATAATTCTGGCAAGCTGAGTGTGGCGTATACCGATGTAGACGGCAATCTATCATTTTTTAATAAGAACGGGAATATTGACATCAACATTCCCGCAGACTTAGAGTTTAACTTTGAAGCCGCGACCAAGAACGGCTCTATCGATACTACTTTTCAAGAGAATATTACTATTAATGGACGGATGACTAGCGGAACTGTCGGTGATAATCCAACCGTTACTATTAAGGCAGAGACAAATAATGGGGATATTCAGGTGTCCCATACAAAACAAAATTGAACAGTGGGTATGATCAGATGGGAAAAAAAATTTGCAGGCGAGTAATTGCCTGCTGCATTCTATTTCTATCCCTTATATTAGGGGTAACTATTATATTGCTGCCTTACTTTCAACGTTTATCAGAACCAGCATATCAAGACGAAATACAACGATGGGTAAACGGGATGGGTATTGGTGGTTTATTCGTTGTGTTAGGGGGGCAGGTTCTGCAGGTCATTATTGCTTTTATTCCTGGAGAACCGGTTGAATTGTTATCTGGTGCATTATATGGAACAGTTGGGGGATTAGTAATATGTCTGGCAGGATGTATGATGGCCTCAACAATTATCTTCCTATTAACAAAAAAGTTTGGAAAAAGGTTACTGTATCTTTTGTTCAGTGAAGATAAGCTCCAAAATTGGCGATGGCTGCATGAAAGTCAAAAAAATGATATGGTAACATTTATTCTGTTCTTTATTCCGGGAACACCCAAAGATATGCTCACGTACATAGTTGGCATGACTGAAATGAGGGTTGAAAAATTTATCTGCATATCTACACTTGCCCGCATTCCATCTATTTTGTCCTCGACTATGATTGGCGCTGCCATGCGCCAGGGTGAATGGGAAATGTCTTTGATCGTGTTTTTTATTACCGGCATTGTGGGTATCCTCGGAATAGGCTTTGAAAATAAAATAATTTATCTCTGTTATAAGCTAACGAAACATGAAAATAAGAACAATACAAAATCCGAGTGCTTGGATTTTGTGGAAGCAACCAATAGAAACAGAGTGTATCCTGTAATGTATTGCCGAATGCAGATTAAGGGACGTCTTGACGTTGGCCGTTTAAAAAATGCGGTGAATCTTTCCAGTCAATATGTGCCTGAAATTCTCTATCCATATGATTTTGGGCATGACTGCTTTGTCAATCAAGGTTTATGCTCAGATTGTGCGATTGTTATTACGAACCAAAATATAGAGCTTGATTTGCGGTGGGATTTAAGTAAGGATACTCAAATTAAAATCTTCATTTGCCAGGATAATCTGGAGACTACCATTACTTTTGGAATGAGCCACATTTTGGCCGATGGAGAGGGATTTTTACAATATCTCTATTTATTGTCCTCCCTGTACAACGAAAATTATCAAAACAGCCCAATACAAAATCATAGAAAGATATCTACGATCTTAAAAGGTATTTATGTGACACCTCCGACAGAGCAGACAAAGAACGGAAAGAAGTTTGTCATGTCCCCCTTGCGATACGATAGCAGCGGAACACAATATTTCTGCCTGAACAGTATCATAGCAGAAACAGATCTGGAAGCTATCCATACAAAAGCTAAGAACTGCGGTGCAACACTTAATGATGTATTTATGACAGCGTATGCCTGTGTCATTGCGCGGTTACAAAATATAGATAAGGTCATTATCCCTTGTCCGGCTGATCTTCGCAAGTTTCAACCACCTTCTGACAGCCTTACGATCGCAAACATGAGCGGAATCTACAGGATGATGGTCGTGGAAATTACGCCTCAGCATACGTTCAATTCTATATTAGCACAAGTTCATATTGAAATGGAATTACAAAAATCACGTTATCATTGTTTTGCAGGTATACGGCTTCTGAATTTTGTATATCACAAAATACCTCGTCAGATATTGAGATTAGTCATTAAAAGAGGGTATCGATTATTTCCCGTTACCTATACAAATGTCGGTGTGATTGACAGTAACAGACTTCATTTCAAAGGCAGTAATACCATATATTGTTATCTCACCGGAACGTATCGGCTTCCACCAGATTTCCAGTTAACGATAAGCACATTCAGGAATGTTTGCACGTTGAACTGTACTCTGATCGGAGATGCAGAATCGAAAACAAGAGGTCATCAAATCTTGGAACAGGTCAAGAGTGAACTTTTAAGATGGAGACAGGAAAAAGTAACTACTTTATAATATAGTGACACTAATTAAATGAGGGTAAAGAGATGGATGAACAAAAATTTGAAAGTCTGCTAATAAAGTTAAGTTGGAATTTTACTGAAAAAGAAATGCAAAATGAGGCTATATCTATTCTTGCTGATAATGCAAACGATATGCAAATTAAAAAATTAATTCAGCCAATAAGTAAAGAATATTGGTTGAACGCATCTAGAGTGATAATGCAAATTAATATAGATAGAACGAAGGAGTTAAGCACTGAGTTATTGGTATGGTTAAAAGATCTAAATTGGCCTGGTGCACTAAATATATTAAATTATTTTGAAAAAAATAAATTTGAGGTATATAAGAGTGGATATTTTGCGGCAATTGATTTGGCTGGAAAAGATAATGACAAAATATGGTTAGACAATTTGGTCGAATTATATAAAAGAAACAACTTGTATTTCATTTTAAAAGGGATAATTAAATATAGATATCGTAAGAGAGCTTGGGAAAACGGATATATTAGAATTGATTTGTTTGAAGAACGGGATGTCACAGATAATATTTGTAAAATTTATTTAAAAATAGTAGACTATAAGACAATGGAGCTTAAGTTTTTGGGGGATGTGAATTTTTTAAATAATTTTTATTCCGAACATTTAAACTATGATGATTTGCATAGTATAGAGATTGACCTTTTTGAATTGGATGAACTAATGGAGCTGAAGAGTGCAGTTGATATGCATTATAGTAGTTGTTTGTGGATAAGGTCTAGGTTACATGATTCACTGGATGAACTTCTAACTCAATGCAAAAAATATGCAGATTTATTTCTTAATACGGACAAGAACGTTAATGATTGATCTGAAAAAGGAGAAAAGATGAAAGATAAATCATATTGGGCAATATTGTTAAACCCTGTATTTTTAATTTTGTATTTTGTAGGAATGAAGGTATTATATCAGTTATGTAACATTGGTGGTGTTAGAAGAAGGATGCCGGTATTGTTAGCAGCAGGTGGTATAGGATTGCTTTGGATCATTATTTGGACATTTTTTTATTTACTAAAAAAAAAGCAGTCAGGTCAAAATTTTCTGTCGGCAGAACATTCTTTTGTAGCAAGGTATGCTGCTGTAATTTTAGGAGTTGAGTTAGTCATCCTTTTTTGCTTAACGGGTGTGTTTGGATATAAAATTTATAAGAGTGCTGTTTCTTTTAATGGCAAGCTATCCTGGTATTTGGAGGAAAAACAATCAAGTCGTAAAGTCACGCTACGGCACAATAATTTTCTGGAAAGCGGAGTCGATGGGATCTTAGAAGATCTGGATAGGAAGCTGAATCTTCCAGAGGAATTATTTGTAGTAAATAAGTTTCAGGTTGATGTAACAGCAGACGGAACCATCATTTCTATTTATGCTTTTCTGTATGGAAAGTCGGAGGATGGAAGAATGGAGAGCTATCTGATCGATTATGATGCGGAGAAAGAAGATAAGATGACAGTATGGCTGGATGGTAATGCCAATGCCAATGCCAATGCCAAGTATGCAGGGCAGGATCGGTTGCAGCCAATGCAGGAAATAATAAATGCTTTTTTACAAAGTGATTTGCGAGCAGAATGGTCTCATAATAAAGAAGAGGGTGGCACTTCTTATACTGTCACTTACAAAGGCTATGAATCAGCCGAATGCAGCACGAACTGCTTTTACCTGGGGGATGCAGGACAGTTCGAAGAATATAGGTCCGGAGGATACGGAATGCCGTTAGATGGATTTCTGGTGACAATTTCAGCAAATGACAGGACTTTCATGATGCTGGCATCTGATATTGATACTATGGATACGAAAAAAGAAATAGAAGAACAGGAACAGAAAGAAAAGGAAGAACAAACAGTACATCAAAACGGTGAACTGATCGTTGATGAAGAAGGTGGCATGCATTTTTATCTGAATCCTTCTACCGTGATGAGTCTTACGGTTGTCGACGCCGCACTTGGCAGCCGGGCATACGCATTCACCGGAAAAGGAGTTCATAATGATGACCCATTTATGGGAAACATTGGCGTAGCAGAAGGAATATATTTTCTGGATGAGCAGTGCGGGTTTATTTTACTGAGCGGTGCCTCAGCAGATCATTCAGAAATGTACGATACCCAGGATGGAGGTGCAAACTTCATAAGGTCTGAAGTGCCGGTTCAAGAAGGCAGTTCTGATTTGAGCGGAAATCAATATGATTTCACAGCCCAGGATTTTGATTATATTGGAGTCCCATATGAAGAAAATGGGGTATTGCTTGTCAAGGTCAGTCCAAGTGAAGCCGACCTGAACTCTGTTTTTATGTTATTTTCTTCAATGGATGGTGGAAAAACATGGGAATATCAATCACTGACCGATTAGATTCAAAAAACGGCGGCTTAAAGAGCCGCTATCTCAGCGAGGATTTTTTCCTCTCTCGCCTTCAGATCTCTGTCGCTGAACTTTTGCAGCAGCAGTTCGGAAACAATATTTCCGTCCTTCGTAAACAGAATCCTGTCAGCTCTGGCCGCGACTTTCACGTCGTGGGTCACAAGCAAAATGGTTGTGCCTTCTTTATTGATGTCTATCAGCAGCCTCATGATCTCCTCCGCCGACTTTGAGTTGAGCGCACCGGTAGGCTCATCGGCAAAGAGAATCTCCGGTTGATTCATCAGGGCACGACAGATGCCGGCCCGCTGGAGCTGGCCGCCCGAAACCTCCGTGGTATCCCTGCTTTCAAGTCCGGTAATCCCCGTTTTCTTCATCAGGGCTTTCGCTTTTTGTGTGAGTTTTGCGGTATCCTTTTTGCCCCCATGCGCGGCGTGGAGGATGATATTATCCAAAAGATTCAAGTTTTTCAGCATTGTGGGCTGCTGAAAGACAAAGCCCATTTTAGTCCGGCGAACATCCGCAAGTGCATTTGCGCTCAGTTCAGATAGTTCGGTGTCACCAAATTTCACCGAACCGCCTGTAATTTCATCCATACCGCTGAGTGCAAAAAGAAGTGTGGATTTCCCAGAGCCAGAGGGTCCCATTATAGCAACGAACTCGCCTTTCATTATTTCCAAGTTTACTTCGTTCAGCGCCCTGACCTGCTCCTTACCCTCATTAAATATTTTCACTATATTTTTTCCTGTAATGATACGATTCATTGATCAAGCCTCCTTAATATGCTCGGAAATTTTTAATGCCTGAATGCCGGAAATGCCCAGCATGGTGGCAGTGACGACACAACCCATAATCAGCAGGGGAGTGACGAGGTATACAAACCAGGGGTTTATTGTAAAATGGAAGGTTGTTGCACCAAAGGAAGAAATAATTGCCACACCTACAAGTTCGCCCAGCGTGTTCGCCAGAATCGTGCCGATGATGACGCCCAGTACCAGCACAGTGATGGAACGCGTAAGATACTGTTTGCGAATATCCGTGCTGGTAAAGCCCATTGATTTTAGTATGGCGATTGGATAGCGGTCTTTTGCCACCAGCATTTTCATAAACAGCACGGTGACCAGTACGGTAAGCAGAAAGGCTGTCAGGGTGGCAACAGAGGAAACTATTTGGATGGCGTCCTGTATAGAGCCGAGCATCTGTTCAATGCTTTCGTCTATGCCGGTGACCTTGGCGAAGGGGAATCGTTCCCGATACTGTGATATTGCCGCCTTTACACTCTGTCGGTCACGAAACATGACCGCCATGTCAACACTCAAAACATCTGTTTTATCTGCGTCAAAAATGGCTTGCGCCGTTCGACCGCCATTGGTAACATCAGAGTAAATCCCACAGACCGTCAGGTGTTTTTCTGCGCCGTCAACGATTAAAGTAATTTCATCTCCAACGTTTTTTTCAAGATCTTTGGCATTGAGTACGGAGAGGGCGAGTTCTGATTCTAATTGCGGCGCACGACCCTTAGAGTAAGTGATAGGAAAGACAGAATAGTCTCCAAGTGCTACCCGCAGCTTCTCCATCGCCCCGCCGTCCGCTTTCCGGTCTAGCATCATGTTGGTAAACAAAGCAAACTTTTCAACATTCCTATCCTTCGCCAGCACATCAGCAATTTCCGTTGCCTTCCCAAGAACGTCCTCCGCCTGTGTCCGCATCACCCCAATATTAACGTCGCAAATTCCCATGCCCATGTAGGTGATGAAGCTTTTTGCAGAAATGGTACTGCTGATATTTTGTGGGACGATCATAAGGAAAGAGGAAATGACCAGTACCATCAGCATAGTGTTATACAGCTTTTTGCGGGAAAGAACATCCTTGATTCCAAGAAAGATATTCCGGGAAAAGAGCTTGTTATGACTCAGCCGGAAGTTTCTGGTCAATTTTGATTTTTCCTGCGATGCGCCGAACCGCACCGCCTGCGCTGCGGATATGTTACGGAAGCGCCGTAACACACCGTTCACATACAGTATCACGATCCCGCAGATTATCGCCGCCCCTAAAAATCCGCAGAGCAAGCCGGCTAACGGGCTGCCGCATTCGCCCATGTACAGGCAGATATTTTGCAGGAAAGGCGTTTGGAGCGGCAGGGAGCAGAGAAAGCCAAGCGCGCAGGCTACTGCCGAGATAGCGCCGTATTTTACAAGGTAGAGTTTTTTAATATGCGATACCCGCATCCCAACGGCCTTCAGTACGCCGATTTCCCTATAATCCTCTTCAATTTTAGCCAATAGCGTAAAGCGGATGCACAAAAATGCTACGAGGATGACAAGGACACCGATCAGCACCAGCACTGCAATCATAATGCCGTCTGTAATACCATTTATCATTTTCACTTGCATGTAAGTGATAGCAGGCGGACCGTTTGCCGGAAGACCGGCACCTAGATAGGCGGCCTCGAAAGCCGGGAAGGAAACGTCCTCTGTCAGCCGGAACTCAATCAGGTTTTCTATCTGACCGAATTCACGGATTCTTTCAAAATCCGCTTGGCTCACAAGGAACCGTTTGGAGCTTACCAGCGCCGCGTTCATGGTAGAGTCCCGTAAAAAACCCGCAACAGTAAAGGAAATGCCGTGAATCATCACCGTATCGCCAAGGGCTGCGTTTCCTTTCTGCATGTAATAGATAGGGACATAGATCTCACCATCGGCGGGATGGATGACTTCGCCGTTTAAGTTAAGCAGGAAGTCAAATTTTTCGCCCTGCACGGAAAGTCCGTTGTCTTGTATGCTTCCGGCAAGGGAATCGTCTCCGATGACAATGTCTGCACCCTCGATGTTAAGAAACTTAAGTACCTGATAATCCTCTACGTTTTTATTCGTGATGGCGAAGTTTTGCAACTGTTCCATATCTACGTCACCCGTGTGCATTTGCAAATAATGGAGCGATTTTGCCGAAAGAAGCATATTGTCGATCGCGCCGAACAGGTTTACTATCAGTGATGCGGCCAAAGAGGTAAACATGGCGGCAGCGAGAATAAACGCTGTAATTGTCGCGGTAATCAACTTACTTTTACGTATATCATTTCTGATGATTTTTTGATACATAGTTATCATCCCTCCGTTTTTTGTGTCCTAAAACTTTCGGAAATTGCAGGACAAACATCTTTGTATAAGGAGAGGGTGCGTCAGATAGGAAGACCTCTCCCGAATGTTGTTCCATCACCTTTTTTACAATGGCTAGACCAAGCCCTGTTCCACTGCTGGTACTTCTTGCATCACTGCCGGAAACAAAAGGTTCGAACAGATTTCGGGCGATGGCCTCCGGGATAGCTGCTCCGCTATCGGCAATTTGTATCTCAATACAACTGGATTCATCCGTCAGTCCCACGTACAATAGGCTGCCCACAGGGTTATGGCGGAGTGCGTTTGTCAGTAGATTGCCAATGGCACGGTTGGTTTCCAACGAGTCTGCTCTGTAAAATACAGGCATATCTGGCAGTCGCAACTCCAAGGCCATCTGCTTGCTTTCGATTTCACCAAACAAAGTAGCACAAGATACGCGAAGCAGCTCTACCAGGTCAACCATCACAAAATTCATCCGGTATTGCGGTGTGCCTAGCTTGGAATAGAAAAGCAACTGCTCAATCAATTGGTTCATCTGCCCGGATTTTGCTTTTATCGCCAGATGGTATTCCCGCTGTTTGTCCGGTTCCTCCACCATACCATTTGCCAACGCCCCGGCATATCCGGAAATCGTTGTCATGGGAGTTTTCAAGTCATGGGCTATGTGCGAAAAAAGCTGCATCCTCTCATTTTCCATAATAATACGTTTTTCTTCGGAGTCTTTCAGCTTTCGCACCATAAAATTGAAGGCAGCTAACATTTCTCCAAATTCCGTTTCTGTTTCAAATTCCAGCGTAGTGTCCAAATGTCCGGCGATAACCGCTTTGAATCCTTCTTCCATTTTCTGTATAGGTTCCAGGATTTTCCGGCTGATTCCACGCCCAAAAAAGAGGATTCCTATCAAATATACCGTAGCTGTAATCAGATTCCAGAAAACGGAAAGCGTGATTTGCAGGGGCTCTGTTCCTCTGGTCAGTGGAGAAGAAGCTAGTTCCGAGAAGTTCATCCCGTTATTGAATGGGAACAGACTGAATAAAACCTCCAAAACCAAAAGCGTCAGTGCAATTCCGATGGTATAGCCTATAAAACTGCGCATGATGACTCTTTTAAAACTACGCTTTTTCTTCATGTATGCACCTCCAGACGATACCCCAATCCCCGAACAGTTCCGATGGATACCGCACCGTCACAGGGAAGTTTGCTACGCAGTTTGCTGATGGCGACCATCACCGTATTGTCGTCTACGATGGCTGTCTCCTGCCACGCAGCTTCATAAATCTGCTGTTTGGTGTATACACGTCCGGGACTTTGCATAAACAGCTTCATCATGTTAAATTCCGTTGCGGTAAGTGGGATTGTCCTGTTGCCAAAGCAAAGGGTGCAGGTGCAAACATCCATACACAGTCTGCCTGCCGTCAGTAAAGCTGCCTCGGGATACGCCAAATCTCTATCATAGCGGCGTAATTGAGCTTTGATTCGGGCAGTGACCTCCAAAGGGTCAAAAGGTTTTGTCACATAATCGTCTGCACCAAGGTCAAGTCCCAATATTTTCTCATGATTTTCCGTTTTGGCGCTTACGACAATAATCGGAAGATTACTGTGTTCTCGCAGACCCCTGATCAGCTGATAGCCGTCAAGTTCAGGCATCATAATGTCGATAACAGCCAAATCAATCCGTGCGGATGCCGCCTGTTTCAGCGCCTCTAATCCATTTTCAGCCTGTATCACAATGTAGCCATCCTTTTCTATATATAACCGCAGAAGCTCACGAATTTCTTTTTCGTCATCTACAATCAGAATCGTTTTGTTCATAGTTTTACCTCTCTTATTAATCATCATACCATTGTGTCGTAAGCTCATTATAGTTGCCCTGCCTTTCAGTTAAACATGGTTAACCTTAACATTACCTTAAGATTTCCCCTACCCTCTATTTAATCTAATGCATAATATACTTTTCTAAGCTCGTCAAAGTATTCATCGAGTGCTGTGGCAATATGTTCATAATCCAAATTTGAAGCTTCCGAATTTCTTATATCGTTTAATATTTGATTCGTAAAACCGATATTACTCCAAAAAATAAACTGCTTGCACTTATCAATATCTAGACCCGCTCTAAATTTAGAACTATCAATTATATAAAATATTTGATGATTGTATGATGATTGTTTTTTATCGGCTCTTTTTTCAAGCTCTTTGTTTAATTCCTCAGTTTCGGTTGCAACAGAAAGTTTGTCTAACTCAAAAATCCAAGGATATTGCTTCATCAAAGTAATTTGAAGGAGATCAGATTGGCGCAATTTTTCAAAAATATCTTCTTCTGAAAAATTTATTTTTGCAGTATACTCTTTATCAATAAACTCAGTAAAGTATTCCTGTACAAACAGAAAAAGTTCCTGTTTGTTACTTACATAATGAAACAGCAGGGCTTTAGAAATCCCTGCTTCTTTTGCAATCACGTTTGTGGATGCGTTGTCAAATCCCTTTAATACAAATTCCTTCAATGCTGCATTTAAGATAGCATCACGTCTTTGAGGTTCTAAATTTAATAATTTTGTAGCCATATTCAAAGCCTCCTTTGAAAAATTCATCTGGTATTTACCGGTTATATCAATATCATCATATTGTAATTTACCTAAAAGGTCAACGTTAGATTTTAATTTTCCATTTGTGCTGTTTGGGAGTTCATGACCAGCAAAAGTGTACTAGGTGACATAGTCACAGAGATCTATACAAATCATAGGTATACTCCTTTTAAAAGAAAAATATTTGTATAAAAGTAAAGGAGCATATATTATGAGTGTATTAAAAATAACGAAAGAGAATTTTGAAAAGGAAGTATTACAATCTGAGAAACCTGTTTTACTGGATTTTTGGGCATCATGGTGCGGACCTTGCAAAATGGTTGGTCCGATTGTAGAGCAGGTTGCGGAAGAAGCAGTTGATATAGCAAAAGTCGGCAAGATCAATGTGGATGAAGAACAGGAACTTGCGCAGGCTTTTCAGGTGACGAGCATTCCGACCTTAGTCGTGATGAAGGATGGTAAAGTGGTAAAAAGCATAGTGGGTGTTCAGACAAAGCAGGCACTTTTATCAATGCTTCAATAGTACATGATGCGGTTTAAGAAGAATTTAAAGCCAAAAATAAATCATTTGCCTATTCAAATGGTATTGTTGATATTAATCGTAGTAGCAATGGTAGAGTTTATTTCCGTATCGGTTATTATTATCAATTTACTTAAGAAATTGAATATCAATCCGGGTGATAAAATGATACAAATGTCTATGGTAAAAATTGTAATCATAAATGTAAGCATGATTCTACTTTTTGTAATCATTGTATTGTTGGTATCCAGGATTTTTAAGAAGATTAATCAGTATGCTTTTTATAGCTGTACAACTGGTCTGCCAAATAAAAATTATATGATGAATAATCTGATCAGCGAGATTTCCAGAAATGGACAGTTTGCAGCTTTGATCAGCTTGGATATGGACGATTTTAAAGCAGTCAATGATACGTTAGGTCATCTTGCAGGAGATACGTTATTAAGACTTGCTGGTGAACGATTTGAAAAGGTGCTCATGGACCAGGACTGCGTGTGTCATATTGGGGGAGATGAATTTTTATTTTTTCTAAAATCAGTAAAAAACAAAGAGGAGGTAGAACAAGCGGCAAAAAATATCCTTGCCTCATTTGCAGAACCATTTGAAATAAATCGGCGTAAGGTTGACTACGTGAGTGGAAGTCTGGGGATTGCATTAGTACCGAAGGATGGAGAGGATTTCCAAACATTGTACAATTGCAGTGATGATGCGATGTATATGACAAAAAAACGCGGGAAAAACAGTTATACGTTTTATGATAAAAATATGAGTTTCCATCTTTATGAAGACACAATGAAAAAGAAAGAAATAAAAGAAGGTATTAAACAAAAGGAATTCAAAGTATTCTATCAACCCAAATATTCTAAAAGCGGAAATCTGATAGGTGCAGAAGCATTGGCCAGGTGGGTAAAAGCAGACGGAACAGTGTTACCTCCATCAGAATTCATAGAATTCGCAGAAAAGAATGGTCTGATCGTAGCAATAACGGATTTGATTGTAGATGAAGTATGTAAGGACGCTCTTTCTTGGATCAGAAAAGCAAAAAGTGATTTTGTCGTTTCCATTAATATTACATCGGAACATATCACCAATAGCAAATTAATTCAAAAATTGACTGAAAAAATTGCGTCTTTTCAAGTGCCAACAAAACATATTGAATTTGAAATTACAGAATCCATGGTCATAGAAGATTATAATAAGGCAGTAGAAAATATTGAATTGTTAAAATCTTATGGAATCAAAGTCAGTATGGACGATTTTGGCACAGGATACTCTTCACTAAATTATCTTAAGATGTTGCCAATAGATATCATAAAGATTGATAAATCTTTTATAGATTCCATCAATTGCGATGAGAAGGATAAGGTGCTTTTGGAAAATATCATACATTTAGCACACGGTTTTCAGCTTGTTGTCATAGCGGAAGGAATAGAGAGCGAGGAGCAATTGAAGATATTAAAAGAAATGCAGTGTGATATGTTCCAGGGATATTATTTTGGAAAGCCAGTGAATAAAAGTGATTTTGAAAGAATGTTTTTAAAAATGATTGGAGAAAAAGAGAATGAAGAAGACGACAGCAACTAAAAAAATATCCCATATGCATTTTATAATGCATATGGGATATTTTTTATCTGCTTAATGCTGGCATTCGTGTTCATGTTCATGGCAGGAATCACCGGAATCTGTGATTGATCCGGAAAGCCACGCGAGGGCAACTTCTTTTACATTTCCCTGACATCCGCGGACAACATCAATACCGGAACGATTCAGTACGTTTACGGCACCATCACCCATGTTGCCTGCAAGCATCATAGTAACTCCCATTTCAGCGAGAACAGAAGCAATATTTGATTTACAGCCACATCCAGAAGGGGAAGGTACGATATCCTGGTTGACAATTTCAGATTCGTTTACAGTAAATACAGTAAAATATTCGCAGTGCCCAAAATGACTGTCAATGGTGTCACCGCGTGAAGGTAATGCTATTTTCATATGAAAACTCCTTTAATTTTTTATAATGCATCATGCAAGTATCTGTATGGAAATATTTTAGAATAATTATTAGCATATGTCAATAAAAAGACATGAATCAATGTTTGTGGCACTACATTGGTGTCAAAGCCAAAGGAATTGACCAACATGCGCCTGGATGATAAGATTACAAGAAGCTTACGATAAAATATGATGATGACGAAGTTGGAGAATGTAGAGGTAGAATATGATATTTAAGGGTTTTAAATTCGGGATGCTATTGCAATTGGCGGTTGGCCCAATGTGTTTGCTGGTTTTCAATACATCTGCCAAATACGGATTCTGGGGTGGATTGTCCCTAACCCTTGCGATAGCTTTTATTGATTTGTTATTTATCACACTGTCTGGTGTTGGTGTCGGTGCGATAATAGATAAAGATAATGTCAAAAAGGCAATTAAATTTTTCGGGGCTATCGTATTGATGGTGTTTGGTTCTAATATGATAGCAAATGCATTTCATTTTAGTCTGCTACCTGATATTCATTTATTTACAGAAGTAAATGGGAAAAGCATTTTTGTTCAAGGACTTTTGCTAACAGCTTCGAATCCTTTAACAATCATTTTCTGGAGCGGTGTATTTTCCACTCAGGTCATTGAAAATAACTACAGTAGAATACAACTGTGTTACTTTGGTATGGGATGTGTTTTATCTACATTATGTTTTTTAACTTTTGTTGCACTGCTAGGTACAGCAATCAGTGGTTTCTTATCGCCAAGCATTATGCAGGTACTAAATGTATGTGTCGGTTGCATAATTATTTATTTCGGAGTACGCCTGATATTCAAACGTAGTGCCTGATTTATTTGTCAAATAATGTGGCATAAACAGCAAAAAAGTGATTGAGCATCCACAATAATCACTTTTCTAGCTTAACTGTATCATATATGACCGGCGACAACAAGACTGTTTTTCTGGTCTGAGCTGTGCTAGACTTGTTTGCGTAACGGTCTTAAAAATAATTTCTATTGGGTTACAGATGAGAGGTGATATTGCGATGGAAAATAATCAGTCGGAATTAGCATTTGAACATAAAAGGTTAGAGCGAACGATATCGTTAGCGAAGGATCAGCTGTTTCAGGCAAGGCAGCTCAATGAGGAGAATAAGTCCGCAGTTATTTCTGCCAAGAAGGAGCTACGTGAAAATACGTCACACACGATCTCCAATCTTTGGAATTCGGAAGAGTTTGAAGCCCTTGCTGAGTTAAGTCAATATGTGAATCCGGTCACAGATAAAATTGCAGACTATGAAGAAGTGGAAAATAAAATATTACTACTGGAAAATTTAATTCAGTCACCTTATTTTGCCAGAATTGATTTTAAATTTGAAGGTGAGGGTGACTTTGAACAAATATATATCGGTCGTTCTTCATTAAAGAAAGAAAATTCATATGAATTATACGTTTACGACTGGAGATCACCCATAGCAAGTGTATTTTATCGTTTCGTAACCGGGCAGGCATTTTATGATGCACCTGGCGGAAGGATAACAGGAGAAGTCAATTTGAAGCGTCAGTATGAGATCAAGCATGGAGCATTGGAATATTTTTTTGATGCCGATGTTCAGATTATAGATGAATTTTTAAGAAAATTATTGTCTCAAAATACTTCATCAAAAATGAAAACAATTGTTGAAACCATACAGAAAGAACAGGATATTGTCATAAGAGACATGGAAAATGATTTAATGATGGTGCAGGGAGTGGCAGGGAGCGGAAAGACTTCCATAGCCCTGCATAGAGCGGCTTATCTTATGTATCAGGGGCTGTCGGCAAAGTTGTCAGCCAATAATATTATGATCATTTCCCCGAACTCGTTATTTGAACAGTACATTTCCAATGTGCTGCCTGAACTTGGAGAAAATAATGTTGTTTCAGTAGTATTTGAAGAAATACTTACTACAATATTGCAGAAGGAACAGATACAGTCAAGAAATCAATTTTTAGAGAACTTGATCACAAATCCCGGAAACCGCAAGGTTATAAAAAGTAGCATAGAGTTCAAAACCTCGCATCAGTTTTTAGAAATATTAAATTTGTTTATTCATGATTTGCCACATAGATGGATAGAATTTGAGGATGTCTATTATGAAGGGAAGTGTATTGTAAAGAAAGAAATAGTAAAGGAAAAAATTTTGGGAAGAATAGAAACTCCTTTAGGAATAAAATTAAAACAACTAGAAGATTTTATAATAGAGACTATAAATGAGTCAAAAAACACCCGCATCAGGAAATCAGAAGAGAATGTTATTAAAAAAGAAATACAGAAATTTACCAACATTCATATGATAGATCTATATAGAAGGCTATTTGGTGACAAAGAATATTTTTATCGTTTAACGAAAGATGTTAAACTTGTTGACTGTATAGAAGATATTATAGAATTCACACAGAAAAATTTAAAGGGGAACTATTTATTTTATGATGATGCGATTGTTCTGACTTATTTAAATTTAAAAATATATGGTACGAATGATTTTAAAAACATAAAACAGGTAGTGATCGATGAAGCGCAGGATTATTATCCGCTCCAATATGAAATATTCAATCTACTGTTTCCAAATTCTAAGTTTACGATTTTGGGAGACATGAATCAAACGCTTGAAAAACAGGAAGATCTATCACTATACGAACAAATCAGAAAGATATTAAATAAGAAAAGAGCATCTCTTATTACAATGGACAAAAGTTTTCGCTGCACAAACGAAATTTTGAAGTTTAGTTTAAAATTCATTGAACAAAGACTCGAAATAAAGAGTTTCAATAGAAAAGGGGAGGAGCCGGGAATCTACACAGCCGCTGATCAGTTCTCACTAAATGATATGATTATTCAAGAAGTAAAATGTTGCCAGGAATTGGGATGCCAGTCGATCGGACTTATTTGTAAAACGGAAAAAAATGCCCTTTCCTTGTATGAATATTTTAAAGACGGAATGGATGTTCAATTAATAAAAAGTGAGAGTATAGCAGATCTGCATGGCGTATTTATCATACCTGTATATCTGTCAAAAGGGCTTGAGTTCGATGCGGTTTTAATATGTGATACCAATGCTGCTAATTACAGCAATGAAGATGATAAAAAGCTTTTATACATTGCATGTACAAGGGCGCTTCACCGGCTCAATATATTCTGTAAAGGAGAAATCAGTCCTTTACTATAAGCGTGTTTCTCAATGTTCATGACAAGTGAAGCGGCCTGCAGATATATATTTTGTTGGTTAATTGAGATGTCCATAAAAAAAACCGGCCATACATACAAATGTACAAAAAAGCATAAAACAAATAACGTAAAAGGGATTAGCAACAATACCACCAAGTAAGATGACAGCAGAACCGCATATTGCCAGGACAGGACAGATGATTCCTTTAAAATATCCTTCAATCAATTTTTCTTTTTTCATACGAATTACTTTATTATATAATATCATATAACAGGTATAGCTGAAAACAATAGAGATTTCGCTAATGTCCCCGCCTTTTAAGATACCACTTTTCTGTGTAAGATAGTGCAGAAGCATCCAAATAACGGTAATGATATAGGAAATCAATGCAGAACGTAAAGATACTTCAAACGTAGGATGAATTTCAGCTACTTTTTTAGAGTGCGGTAACATGTTCTTACTTGCTAAGGCTTGAGGCATCCGAATACTTCCAAGGGATATTCCATTGATTACGCCCAGTACTGCAATAATGACAAAGGTCATAAGAATCATGGTGCCATAACGGCCAAAGAGTAATTCTCCTACCATATTGATCCCGGAATTGCCAGTTGACATAATGAATTCAGCACCTAACATATGATTCAGTCCAAGAAAATATAGTAAGTAAACGGCAAGAACCACAATTGGACCAATGATAAGTGCCAGGGACATATTTCTTTTCGGATTTTTGACTTCATTTGTTATACTTGTTGCTATAATCCAACCGTCAAATGAATAAGCAATTGGAGCAAGCGCTGCTAACCATTTGAAACCGACTGCTGTTTTGGTGACCAGCGTTATATCAGCTGGAATGGCAGGGGAAGGATGGTTCCAAAATAAACCGACTACAGCGATCAAAAGCAAAGGAACTAATTTTATAATGGTTGATAAATTTTGAACCAGACCACCAAGTTTATAGGAAAACACATTGATTCCATAAATAAATGTAAATAGGATGAATCCCAAAAAGATTTGGGACTCTAATGATGCATTTGCGTCAAATAAAGATAAGATATAGATTCCAGCGACCCATGAAATCACGGCATTTATAGTAGGAAAATATACAAATGTCTGAAACCAACCGAATGAGCTTGCGGCCTTATTCGAGATGAATTCTTCGAAATAGCCGACGATTCCTCCATTCTTCTTTGTACGAATGGAAAGTTCTATGATAGTTAAACTACCAAAGATAATGCTTAATGCGCCAATGCAAAAGATCAGAATGCCTAACCACACATTTCCGCCAGTATAGAGCAGCACATCATCACTTTTAAAAAATATCCCAGAACCAATCACAATTCCAATTATCATAGTAGTGGCTGTAATGAGTCCGTAATGTTCTTTTTTATTCTTTGAATTTTCCATAATCCTCCTATTATATCACTTCCTTTTTGTTATATTGCCCAAATTTATATATTATAAATATTTATCAAATTTGTCAAATCTTTTAAAAATGATACAAAGGTATTTGAAACGGTATTGAGGGTATTTAAAACAATTTCACTTGAGTAAGAAAATGAAATGATCTATATTGAAGTTGTAAGGAGGTGCTTTTTTGAAACTGTTGCTACGACATATAAAAGAACTTCATGAGGCTGAGATAGAAATAAAGTATGCAAAGATGACAGATAAAATATCACATATGGTACGCTATATTAAGCAATATGATATTGTGCTGGAAGGTTTCTGTGAAGATAAAGTCTGCCAGATCCCGTTAGAACAGGTCTATTATATTGAAACAACGGATAGAAAAACATTTGTATATATGGATAAAATTGTATATGAAAGTCGAAAGACGATTCAGGCACTTGAACTTGTGCTGGACGGTACAACAATTGTACGGATTGGTAAATCAATATTGCTTAATATTTCTAAGATAGAGAGTGTTAGACCATATCCAAATCATAGGCTCATAGTAGAATTGTATAATGGAGAACACCTGATAGTATCAAGAAGATATATCTCAATCTTAAAGGAAAGGATTCGGAGAGAATATGGCACATAAATTTTATAAAATGTATATTCCGGCGGTATCAATGTCATTTACACTGATAATTTTATTAGCAGGAATAATTAATTTATTGCAAGGTGAAAATAGAAGTGCATCTGTTTATTTTACGTTTCAAGTGTTTGTATATTTGGTTATGACGTGTATTGCGGATGAATTGATCGGAAGAATTGATTTTAAAACTTATATAAGTCATTTTATTACAGAAGCTATTCTGATTTATCCGATAACCTTGTTCTTTGCTTTTAGATTTAGATGGTTTCACATGGATTTTGTTAACATAATGTTCTATTCTGCTATCTATTTTATTGTTATGGTTGGGATCCATTTCTATTTTTATCAAATGGCTTTAAGCAATGCTGCAGAAATTAATCATTTGCTAAAAGAGAGGAGCGTTAAAAATGGCTGATCCATCGAAATTTTCTGATTTAGGTATCTATTATATGTATCATTTAACTTTACTACTACTAATAATAGCAGAAGCATTTATATTTTTTTACACGCACCAAAGTACTGGAACGGATAAAAGAAAGAAAGCTGATAAAGGTACGAAATGGATGTTGATAATTAATTTTTATATTTGTATCTATATCAGTTTTTTTATGGTTAGTAATAATGTTCACGATAGAATTGTTGATTTGAAATTACCGGTCGCATTTTCCTATATTGGGGTTGTTCTAATGCTGACCGGAATAGTAATTCGATTATTGGCGGTATTCACTTTAAAAAGGGCATTTACATTATCGGTACAAACGGCTAAGACACAGAATCTTATTACAACCGGAATATATAGCAAAGTGCGTAATCCTGCATATTCAGGCAGCATTTGCAGTTTATTAGGCACAGCAATAGGCTTAAGAAGTCCGATTGCCACGGTTATTGTACTTGTGCTTTCTTTCGTTTGTTATTCCACTAGAATCTACATTGAAGAGAAGGCATTAAGGAAGCATTTTGGTAATGAATTTATAGATTATGAAAAACATACATTTCGATTGATACCTCTTGTATGGTAGTATTTTTAATAGAACAATTTATTTGGATATGGAGAGATATAAGGGTAAAAATTAATAAGCAGCCTGGCGACATGATCAAGGTAACGAATCAGGGAGGAGCGGTCTAACACAACCGCTCTTTCTTTTTATCATTTTATTAAAAAAGGCTTGACATATAGTTAGCTTTAAGCAGTAAGATACTAATAAAGTATTTGTATAAATCAAATAAAACAATAGAATATAAGGAGATATTTAAGATGTATCTGGAAAAAATCAATGCACTGGAAGATGTTAAAAAATTATCGTTAGAAGAACTGGAACATTATGTTATCAGAAAGAGTTTCCCAGACCGCTATATTCCAAAAGAACTTATGGAAGAAAATGGAATATCGGTAGATCAGATCGTTAATGAAGTCATTTCAATTATGAGCAGATAACATAATAAATCATACTATTAAGCGGATATAGATATAATGTCGGTGAAATCGACAGAAGGGAGCGTATATTGAATCATATAAAAACAAATCGTATTGTATTATCGGGAATGTTAGCTGCAGTCGGAGTTCTGCTGCCATTTATAACAGCGCACGCCTTTGGAGTGCCGGGTACGATCCTCCTCCCAATGCATATTCCGGTTTTTCTGATCGGATTGCTTTGCGGACCATTGTATGGAGCAATCGGCGGCATTATGATACCAGTCATGTCATCATTGCTTACAGGAATGCCGACGGCTTTTCCCATGCTGCCAATCATGGCAGGTGAATTGTTTACCTATGGAGTCATAAGCGGAATACTATACAGAAGATTCAAATTTTCAATCTATCCTTCATTGCTGTTAGCAATGCTAGGCGGAAGAGTTGTATACGGACTGATTTTTGCAGCAATGTTTTTCGTGAACAGCGATAAATTGAAGGCATTATCAGTACCAGGAGCCTTGCTGCAGGGACTTCCCGGAATCATCGTGCAGCTTGTGCTGATTCCTATTATTGTAACGACGGTGAATAAGTATTTTACAAGCGTTGATAAAGCTGAACATCAAACCGATGATGATATTTTAAATGAAGCAAAACAAATGATTAAGAACGAAAAAGCAAGCTGCGTGATAATTAAGAATCATACCATAATTCATTCAGCCAAAGGACCAGGAGTTGCTCCGTTGATCGCATTATATGAAAACAATCCGGATATTCTAAAAGATGCCATTGTAGTCGATAAAGTGATAGGTAAAGCTGCCGCTATGATAGCAGAGTGTGGTGGTGTAAAAAAAGTATACGGTATTGTTATGAGTACGGCAGCCAGGTCATATCTGTTCGAACATAATATTCAGGCAGGGTATGACACGTGTGTTAATATTATAAGTAACCGTTCAGGAGATGGACTGTGCCCACTTGAAAAAGCCGTCATGCATGTTGGAAATGCGCAAGAGGCATATATTATATTAAAAGATACCATAAAAAAACTACATAAAGCTGTTTAGGAAAATAAGATGGAGGACTGAAATGGAACAAAAAAAATTAGGATTTGGATGTATGCGCTTACCGTTGCTTGATAAAAATGACCAGACTAAAATTGATACAGAGCAGTTCAATAAAATGGTAGATATATTTTTGGAAAGAGGATTCACATATTTTGATACTGCATATATGTATCATGACTTTAAGAGCGAATCAGCACTAAAGGAAGCACTTGTAAAGCGGTATCCAAGAGATTCTTTTACAATTGCCACTAAGCTGCCGACTATGTTTTTAGAGAAACCAGAGGATATGGAACGTATTTTTAACGAGCAGCTGGATAAAATAGGAGTTACATACTTTGACTATTATCTTCTTCATAATCTAGGTGTCTCTCATTATGAGATTGCTAAGAAAATGGATGCATTTTCTTTTATCAGGAAGAAGAAAGAGGAAGGTAAAATAATCCGGACAGGATTTTCTTTTCATGATAAAGCAGATCTGCTTGATGAAATACTGACAGCACATCCGGAGGTGGATTTTGTTCAGCTTCAGATTAATTATATGGATTGGGACAATGAAAGTATTCAGTCAAGGAAATGTTATGAGGTGGCAGTAAAACATGGAAAACCAGTGATTGTAATGGAACCGGTAAAGGGAGGCACATTAGCAGAGGTACCTGAGGCGGCAGAAAAATTATTTAAAAGTTTTCATCCAGACATGTCAGTGGCATCATGGGCTGTAAGGTTTGCTGCCAGTCAGAAAAATGTAATGATGGTCTTAAGCGGAATGTCCTCCGTGGAACAACTTCTTGATAACACAGGATATATGCAGGAATTCAAACCGTTCATTCAGGAAGAAACAGATATCGTCAATCATGTTATCAGAATGATAAACGAAGCGATTGCAATTCCCTGTACTGCGTGCCATTATTGTGTGTCCGGATGTCCAAAGAACATAATGATCCCTAATTATTTTGCATTGTATAATACCGAACAACAGGCAAAAAAACAGACATTTTCCATTCAGGGGGTATATTATACCAATTATACCAAGACATATGGGAAGGCATCTGAATGTATCGGATGCAAGAAGTGCGAAAAAAGTTGTCCGCAGCATATTGAAATTACGCATTGGCTAAAAAAAGTAGCAAAAACTTTTGAGTAGTCAGAAAGTGGCAGAACATCTGTCAGTACAAAACAGGAAATATTAGGTTGTCAAAAAGGCATTGACATGAATTAAGTTTCATGATATGTTATCGGCAGTAGGTGGTGAATATATGACAAAAGGTCAGCTAGAGGCCAAAATCAGTGAGATAGTCAGTAAATTTGAAATTGAATATATGGGAAGAGGTCCCAAGACGATTAAAACATATATTCTGAACGATATGATAGTTGTCAGACTGACAGGATTTTTGAGTCCTTCGGAGCAGAAATTGACCGATAACCCACAAGGTGTTGAATTATTAAAGAAAGTTCGAACTTCACTATTTGAAGGTGGCAGAGGATATCTGGAGACAATGATAGCAGATGCTATTGGTGTAGCCATAGTCAGTACCCACGCTGATATTAGTACGAAAACGGGCGAAAAGATAATTATAATAACCCTTGATAGAAATCTAGAAGATATTTATAAAATAAAATAATTCCGGAAGACAACACAAAGTAGAAAAATATTCTAAGTTGTAAGTAAGCCGATATCCATTATTTGGATATCGGCTTTTTTTTACTTATTCACTAGCTAGCATTCCAGATACACATTCATACAGCAAAGAAATGGAGAAAAAAATGACAGAAAAATTTAACAAATTGAATTTACCGGAATATGTTCTTGATATTTTACGTGAGTCGAAAGGGGTAATCATACCAAAGACAAGGGAAGATCTAATTACGCTTGCAATGGGTAATGCAGAGAATAAGTTGTTTCAGGTAGAATATGAGGTCCAAGGTGTAGGTACTGTATTAGAAGCAACGATTACGAAATGTAAGAACGGAGTTGCCGTAAATTATATGGATGACTATATGAGAAGGCGGGACCCGAACTGCCTGTTAGTTGCAGATGAAAAAGATAGTGATAAACCAAAATATAAAGATGTATACAAAAAAGATTTTGAAACATTAAGAATGGAAACTTTTGAGTGGCTGAAGAAGCAGGAACTGATATTTTTCCCGTTTCATTCAGGAGGTCATGAGTATGGGTATGATTCAATCATGATAGCACCGGCAAATGCAGGTTTCTTTGCGGCAGGCCTGGCAGATTTACAGGGATTTTTGAATATAGATGAGATTTCTGATGATTTTGATCCAAGAGCAGTCGTATTTTTGGCACCGCCTTTCCGGCATACCCATTTTGACGGAAAGCAGATTGTCGTTCATAACCGCTTGGATACGATTCATGAGGTATATTCCTATAATCTTTATCCAGGACCAAGTGCGAAAAAGGGAATATATGGTGTGCTTCTTAATATAGGTGAGGCAGAAGGCTGGGTGACTGCACATGCATCAACGGTAAAAGTAATCACACCGTATGATAATGAGATCGTAATCATGCACGAAGGCGCTTCAGGCGGTGGAAAGAGTGAAATGATTGAAGACATCCATAAGGAAATGGATGGAAGATCATTAATAGGAAAGAACACCGTTACAGGTGAAAAAAATTATCTGGTGCTGAATGAAAATTGTGACCTTGTTCCAGTTACAGATGATATGGCATTGTGCCATCCGAAAATGCAAAATGAAAGCAAAAAGCTTGTTGTTAAGGATGCTGAATCCGCATGGTTCTTACGATTAGACAATATAAAAAGTTATGGTTCTTCTCCACAATATGAGAAAATATTGACACAACCTAAAGAACCGCTAATTTTTTTAAATATTCAGGGAGTCCCTGAGGCAACCTGTCTGGTATGGGAACACACATTGGATCAAGATGGTAAGCCTTGTCCGAACCCACGCGTAATATTACCGAGGAGACTGGTACAAAATGCAATTGATAGTCCTGTGGAGGTAGATGTAAGAAGTTTTGGCGTGCGGACACCAGTATGTACAAAGGAAGAGCCATCCTATGGAATTCTGGGTATTATGCATATACTGCCGCCAGCTCTGGCATGGTTATGGCGTTTGGTAGCGCCTAGAGGATTTAATAATCCGAGTATTATTGATTCGGCAGGAATGACGAGTGAAGGTGTTGGTTCTTACTGGCCATTTGCAACTGGTAAAAGAGTAACGCAGGCCAATCTCTTACTTGATCAGATTGTAAATTCCGCAAATACGCGGTATGTATTGATACCAAATCAGCATATTGGTGCATATGAAGTAAGTTTCATGCCGCAATGGATTGCAAGAGAATATATCGCACGTCGCGGAAGTGCCAAATTCAAACCAGAGCATCTGGTAGAAGCGCGTTGTCCTCTATTGGGCTTCGGTCTTGATTCTTTAAGGATTGACGGACAATACATCAGACGGGCATTTTTAAAACCGGAAACGCAGCAGGAAGTAGGAAAAGAAGGATATGATGCAGGTGCAAAAATATTAACCGACTTTTTTAGGAAAGAACTTACAAAATATAATACAGAAGACTTAAGTCCATTGGGAAGACAGATTATCAAACAGTTTTTTGAAGGAGCTACAGTAAAAGATTATTTGGATATTATTCCGATGAGATATTAGTTTGATGGGATGAGTTCTTGTCAATACTATAGAAATGTGAAAATACTGAACAAAAAAGGTCAAACAGGAGGACAAGCATGGAGTCAAAATGGGTATATCTATTCAAGGAAGGAAATGCAGGAATGAAAGACCTGCTTGGAGGAAAAGGAGCCAATCTGGCGGAAATGACAAATCTGGGATTACCGATTCCACAGGGATTCACGGTCACAACACAGGCTTGTACAGAATATTATAAAAACGGAAAATTAATTACGCCGGAAATGGAAACACAGATATTTGAAGCATTGTCAAAGCTGGAGGAGGAACAGGGAAAGAAATTTGGGGATACTGAAAATCCATTACTTGTATCGGTACGTTCCGGATCGAGGGCATCTATGCCGGGAATGATGGATACTATTCTGAATCTGGGACTGAATGACGTGGTAGTAGAAGGTTTTGCCAAGAAAAGCGGAAACGCAAGATTTGCATATGACTCTTATCGAAGATTTATCCAGATGTTTTCCGATGTGGTAATGGAGATGAGCAAGACCTTTTTTGAAGGGATCCTGGATCACATCAAGGAATCCAAGGGCATCGTCTATGATACGGATCTGACAGAAGAAGACTTGAAGGAAGTGATTGAAAAGTATAAGTCCATCTATAGGGAAAAGATGGGAGCAGAATTTCCCCAGGATCCGAAGGCACAGTTAATGGAAGCTGTGAAGGCAGTATTTCGTTCCTGGGACAATCCAAGAGCGATCGTATATAGAAGAATGAATGATATACCGGGAGATTGGGGCACAGCCGTAAACGTGCAGGCGATGGTATTTGGAAACATGGGAAATACATCAGGAACAGGAGTCGCGTTCACGAGAAATCCATCTACAGGTGAGAAGGGCATTTACGGAGAATACTTGATCAATGCACAGGGCGAAGACGTGGTAGCCGGAATCAGGACGCCTCAGCCAATCACCAGACTAGAGGAAGAAATGCCAGAAGCCTATAAACAGTTCATAGCAATCGCGAATAAGCTGGAGGATCATTACAGGGATATGCAGGATATGGAGTTCACCATTGAAGATGGAAAACTCTACTTCCTTCAGACGAGGAACGGAAAGCGGACAGCGCCAGCAGCGCTGAAGATTGCCTGTGATCTGGTAGAAGAAGGAAAGATCACAAAAGAAGAAGCAGTTGTAAGAGTAGAGGCAAAATCACTGGATCAGCTGTTACACCCTACGTTCGTATCAGAAGCGCTGAAGGAAGGAAAGCTCATTGGACAGGCGTTGCCGGCATCTCCGGGAGCTGCGGCCGGAAGAGTATACTTTAGTGCAGAAGAAGCAAAGAAGCATCATGAAGCAGGAGAAAGAGTCATTTTAGTCAGGTTAGAGACCTCTCCAGAGGATATTGAAGGCATGCATGCGGCAGAAGGAATCCTGACAGTACGTGGAGGAATGACATCTCATGCGGCGGTAGTGGCCAGAGGAATGGGAACAGCCTGTGTATCTGGATGCGGAGAGATCAAAATAGAGGAAGCTAGAAGAGAATTTAGTCTGGCAGGCGAAACCATAAAAGAAGGAGATTATATTTCGCTGGATGGATCGACAGGAAAGATATACTTAGGAGATATTGAAACAGAAGAAGCATCGATTGGAGGAAACTTCAGCCTTATCATGAGCTGGGCAGATGAATACAGAACCCTTAAGGTAAGAACCAATGCAGATACACCGGAGGATGCAAGAAATGCAGTGGAGCTGGGAGCAGAAGGCATCGGTCTTTGCAGAACGGAGCATATGTTCTTTGAGGCAGACAGAATTCCGAAGATTCGTAAGATGATCCTGTCAACAACAGCGGAGGCAAGAGAAGCAGCATTAAATGAACTGATTCCATACCAGAAGGCAGATTTTAAGGCACTCTATGAAGTGATGGAAGGAAGACCGGTAACGATACGGTTCTTAGACCCGCCATTGCATGAGTTCGTACCAACAGACGAAAAAGATATCGCAGAACTTGCAAAGGATATGGGAATTACGATAGAAGAGGTAAAGGAGACCTGTGATTCCCTGCATGAATTTAATCCCATGATGGGACATAGAGGCTGCAGATTGGCCGTGACGTATCCTGAGATTGCCAGAATGCAGACAAGGGCGGTGATGGAAGCAGCCATTGAGATAAAAAAAGAAAAAGGCTACGTTATCATACCGGAAATCATGATTCCACTGGTAGGAGAGAAACGGGAATTAAAATATGTAAAAGACATCGTGGTGGAGACAGCAGAACAGGTGAAAACAGAAAAAGGATCGGATATCAGCTATCAGATCGGGACCATGATCGAAATCCCGAGAGCGGCATTATTAGCAGATGAGATAGCAGAAGAGGCTGATTTCTTCTCCTTTGGGACCAATGACCTGACCCAAATGGCCTTTGGATTTTCCAGGGATGATGCAGGAAAATTCCTGGATGCTTATTATAAAACAAAGATCTATGAATCCGATCCATTTGCAAGACTTGATCAAAGCGGTGTCGGCCAGTTAGTCGAAATGGCGTCAAAGAAAGGCCGCACAACAAAACCTGATATTAAGTTAGGAATATGCGGAGAACATGGAGGCGATCCGGCAAGTGTGGAATTCTGTTACAAGGCAGGGCTGAATTATGTATCCTGTTCCCCATTCAGAGTACCGATCGCAAGGCTTGCAGCTGCACAGGCAGCATTAAATAATAGATAAGATCATAAAATTTCTTTCATAGGATATGAGTTATTATCAACATATAAAGGTTCCATATCAATTTAAAATGTAATTGGTATGGAATTTTTTTATATCCAATCATTGACTCGAGTCAGTCGATGGAATATAATAGTACTGCACATGACCGACTAAAGTCAGTCAAAAGGAGAAGATTATGAAAAAGACTGAAAGACTAGAGAAAGAACCAGTTAAAAAATTATTATTAAATATGGCAATACCATCTATAATATCATTATTAATGAACTCTATTAATGTGACAGTAGATAGAATGTTTGTAGGCATCTGCGTGGGAACAGTTGGTATTTCTGCAGTTACAATTTCGTATGGAATATATTTACTTATGCAGGGACTTTCACAGTTAGTATCCGTAGGATCGGCATCGGTCATCGCCATAAAATTAGGGAAACAAAATCAAAAGGATGCCGAAAAGGTGCTTGGGAATGTATTTACATTATCTTTCATGTTATCGTTATTAATATCATTCATAGGCTATATTTTTATGAGACCGCTTCTTAGAATCTATGGTGCAAATAATGAGATCATACAATATGCAGTAGAGTATACGAGTGTACTTATAATAGGAAGTTTATTCTTTGTTTTTGCACAATCATTGAATTGCGTGATACGTGGCATGGGATATGCGAAAAGAGCAATGGTAAATTTTATGGCAGATATTATTACTAATATTATCATGGATTTCATATTCGTTTATTTATTACATCTTGGCGTATTTGGTGCAGCGTTGGCTACGACATTAAGTAGTGGAATATGTGCGATCCTGGCGTTTTGTTATTTATGTTCAAAAAAAAATAACGTGAGAATAAATAAAAAGAATTTTAAGCTGGATCGTAACATTGTAAAAAGTATCATAATGATAGGGTGTGCAAGTGCTGTTATTCAATTAACAATGAGCCTTAGTACTCTGATCTATAACAGAGTAGCATTAATCTATGGAGGAACTACATGTGTAGCAGCTTATGGAATCGTATCTACTTTATTATTATTAGTATATATGCCAATCATAGGATTGACGCAGGGAATGCAGCCAATCATTGGTTATAATTTAGGAGCAGGTAATATAAGCAGAATAAAAGAAACATTAAAATATGGATTGCTTTACGGAACTTGTTTTACAATCATAGCACTATTATTAATGGAACTATTTAGTGAAACTTTAATAAATGGATTTGGAGGTAAAAATGATTATGAACTTCTGAAACTGGGCATCAGAGGATTAAAATTAACGGCAGCCTCATTACCCTTGTTTGGAATTGTTTTAATAAGTGTGAATTATTTTCAATACATAAAAAAATCCAGCATATCAATGATATTAACGTTATTTCGGCAAATTGTATTAATAATACCGTTGGTAATTATTTTACCTATATTTTATGGAATTAATGGTATTTTCACTGCAAGTCTTGCAGCGGATATCATTTCAGGAATTGTAGCTATAATACTCTTGGTAAGGGAGATAACTATTTTGAATGAACAGATAACAAAAATGAGTTCATAATAGTGACTCAAAATTAATTGACCTTTGTCAGTCATATAATTATAATATGAATAGTAAGAATATGTGAAACTAAAATTAATAGCAGGAGAAAATCGTTGTATTGAGTACACTACTATACGTTAAGAGGGGATTATATGACAAGAATAACAAAAAAACCTGATGAGAGAAGAGCAGAGTTAATAGATACGGCAGAAGAATTCTTTGAAACGGTTGGGTATAATAATACAGCTGTAAGTGATATTGTAAAGAAAATTAATGTGGCGCAGGGAACTTTTTATTATTATTTTAAATCAAAAGAGGATATTTTACTGGCTATTTTTGATAAATATACCCAGCAAAATATTATAGATTTGAAACAGATTTTAAATAGTTCAGATTTGAATATGATAGAAAAATATGCTAAGGTTTTAGATACACAATTCAAAATAATTAAAAATAATAAAAAAATAAGTGCCCAGATTCATAATAAAGAGAACGCAGGGATTCATCAAAAAGCAATCATAAATGCGATAAATTCATATACTCCGATTTATGAAGAATTGTTAAAACAAGGGATTAAAGAAGGAAAAATAAAGACGGATTATCCTTATGAAATTTCTGAATTTCTATTGCTTATCATGAATTTTTTATTTGACCCAGGTATGTTTCATTTTACCATTGAAGAATATAAGAAAAAAATTGAGGCATTGAATGATATGATTATGAAAGTATTGGAAGTTCCTGAAAAATATAAAGATGTTATTCAAATAAAGGAGAAGGCAATAGAGCTATATCAGGAAGTGACTTCTTAGTTATTCGCAATCAAATGATAGAAAAGAGAATAGAATGAAATTCGAGCAAAAATTTTTAGAACCAGATTTCATAGAATTAGAAAAAGTATTTTCAAAAACGATGACAGCAGAAAGCAGCAAGCTGTTATTTTGGAGAAAACCCTGGGTTAAAATAAGCCTGTTTGTTTTATCAGGGATATTATTCTTATGTAGTGGAGTACTGTATTTTTTGGAAGGTTTCTTTTCTAATAACACAAAGCTGTATTTTGTAGTAGCTGTTTTAGCTTTATGCTGGCCACTTCTTTTGGAAGCATTAAAAAAGAAAAAGGAGATGCTGCCTGCTAAAATGGTAAGAAACAAATATCGTGAACCGTTTGACCTTAATTTCAAAGAGGATTCTTTGGTTTATAGAAAGGAAGAATTTTTGTATACGAGTGTTAGTACGGTAGTGGAATATAAAAATTTCCTGTTTATATTGGCAAATAAAAAGTGGCTGGTCATAAAAACAGATGAGGAAGAAAAAGAATTTATGATGGAAAAGATAAAGAAATACGCCAAGGCATGCTTTGTTAAAAAGGAAGAAATTTTTAATTTAAAGGAATTTTAGATACCTTCCATATAAAAAGTGATACATCCCTTGTTAAGTAGACAAGGTAAATAATTAAATTTAAAGTGTTTATGGTAACCAGCATTCGTATGAGTGCTGGTTATCTTTTACATTATTTCATTCATTCAAATGATTGTTCTCATATTCCTCAGCAAGTTGTTCTTCCTGGGCTTTGATCATTCGTCGCACCATTTCACCGCCTAAACGGCCCGCATTGGGCAATGCGCCAATATCTTTTGATTTCATATTTCCCATATAAGGTGATGAAGAATCTGCTTGGTCCATGTTAGTACTGGAATTGCTGGAATTGTAAATGTTACCTACATTTTTGTTAGGAATATCTGAATTTTGACTCATAAGACCCTCCGAAATTTATTAAAGTTTACTCCATTTCATAAATTAGCTTTTCCTTTTATCTCGATAATATTCGGCATTTTTAAGATACCCATATGATTCTATAAAATAGGAAATAGACTTTTTAAAGGAACGTATTATTTATTTACACGTATATTAAAAAGGGGTGTTACTATTGAGTAAAAAAATAAATGCAGTATTTGAAGGGGGAGGAATTCGCGGAATCGGACATGTTGGTGCCGCCTGTTCCTTTGAACAAAAAGGTTATGAATTTGTAAATGTTGCGGGTTCCTCTGCGGGTGCTATTGTTGCGTCACTTTTGGCCGCCGGATACCGTTGTGATGAGATCAAAAAAGAAATGAATCAATTAGATTATGTAAAATTCAAACAGGATACATTTCTGGGACGGTTAGGTATGGCAGGAAAAGCAGTCAGTATATTGTTTCGCTACGGAATATACAGTGCAGATTATTTTGAGCAGTGGCTAAATAGCTTTCTCGCCAAAAAAGGAAAAGTAACCTTTGGAGATATTAAAACGAAAGATTATGATTGTGGTACTTCACGTTACAAACTGCAAATTACGGCTTCAGACCTGACGGATCAAAGACTTCTGATCTTACCGGACGATTTATCAAAGTTCTGTATCGATCCGGATTCTTTCTCTATTGCGAAAGCCGTTAGAATGAGCATGAGCATACCGATCTATTACGAACCCTACCGGTTGAAGGATTGTAATGGAAAGGTGCATTATATCGTAGATGGAGGATTGCTTAGTAATTATCCAATTTGGCTTTTTGATCATCTGAAATCAGACTGTCAGTGTGCTACTGTTGGATTTAAATTTGTGGAAAAAACCAAAGATGACATGACAGTAAAACATACGGATATGAATATTATTGAATATATCATGTCTATAGCATCGACTGCACTAAATGCAAAGGATAAACAATATATTTCAAACTCCAAAGGAGATTTTCAAAGAACAGTTACCATTCCAACGACCATAACAATAAATGGAGAGACAAAAAATATTGGAGCTACAGATTTTGATATTAGTAGAGCAGAAAGTGAAGCACTTTTTTACAATGGTGTAAAGGCTGCTGAGAAATTTATAAATACCTGGAATTATGACCAATGGAAGAAAAGCTATCAAAGATTTTAGATAAAGATGTCAACCATATAATCAATGTGGTTGACAATAAGGAAAGCATTTATTATAATTCATCTTGTTTAAAATTAAAAAAGAAAAATGTACTAAGGAGAACCAGAGTATGACAGAAATAGGAATACTGCTGACAAATATGGAGAGTGCATTATCAGAGTTTCAGGGCTTCCAGGGATGGGTGATTGGAAAGTGCAGTGTATGGATCAGGAAAACGAGAGAGGAGAGGGAGAAATTATCACATGCCATCCTATTAAAAAGAAACGATATGCTGGCCGTTTTTCAAGTTTACGGAAATAACAGACAATTTGACGGAATGTTGCAGGTAACTCTGATAAAACCTTACCTTAAAAAGTCCGTAGAAGAAAGAAGGAAGGATAAAAGAGGAAAAACGCTTGGAAATCTTGTTTTTTCCGCAGAGCAGATCAACCGGTTTCTTGATTCTGTATCGGACAATAATCCTGTTCATAGGGGAGATGGTGCAATTGTTCCGGGTTTTATGATCATGAATGATATCATGGTACGAACAGGAGAAGAAGTCATGAAAAAGATTGGGAAGAATTTTGTGATGGAGGCAAGATTTTTGGTTCCCATGAAAGTGGGGGAAGAGGCAGAGCTTTGGAAAGAGGATATAGAATCTGGAGGTTTCCGGATCTGCGGTGTCATAAAAGAGTCAGAAATATTTGATATTAAAATTTATAAGAAAAATTAGATGGAGGACAAAAGAATGGATCAAGCAAAACAGACGAAAAAGAAACGAACTACCAAAGAAATGGCGGTCATGGGACTAATGGCGGCACTCATCAGCGTATCATCTTATATTATTATCCCCCTACCTTTTTCTGCGGCCAGTATAACGGCCCAGACAATAGTGGTGAATCTGGTTGGGATGCTATTAGGGCCGTTGGAAGTGGGAATGGTATTTATTGTGTGGATTTTAGCAGGATTTATCGGTCTTTCCGTATTTTCAGGAGGAACCGGAGGACCTGCCAAGCTGTTTGGACCTACCGGAGGATATATTTTTGGATATCTGGCAGCAGCAGTCCTAATTTCCATATTTTGCAAGAAGGAGAAGGATATCCGTAAAGAGACGCTGTTTCTAATTGTAGTCGGAATTCCTGTTATTTATTTTTTTGGCGCTGTATGGATGAAGATTGTAACAGGACAACCTTGGTCGGCCATTATGGTACAGGCAGTTCTTCCATTTATTCCACTTGATATTGTGAAATGCTTTGCCGCTGCGGCGCTGGCTAAGGCTTTGCGTCCGGTAATCAGGTAAAAACAGCGAACAAGTTTGAGGAGGAGGTTTTGTGGAAAGAGTTTGTATTTTGGAGGGGTTGAGAAGTTTTAATGGAGTCAAGGACGGAATGTACAAGCATGTGCCTGCGGAGAAGCTGGGAGCGGAAGTTCTAAGAGAGCTGGTAAAACGCTGCAGGTTGAAAGGCAGCGAAATTGATCTGGTGATTGGCGGAAATGCGGTAGGCGGAGGTGGAAATATCACAAGGCTTGCAGTCCTGGAGGCCGGTATTTCTGAAACAGTCCCGGCGGTCACGGTAGATTTACAGTGTGGATCTGCACTGGAAAGCATAACGATGGCAGCTGCCATGATTGAGAGCGGAGCCGCTGAGGTGGTTGTGGCAGGAGGATTTGAAAGCTCTTCGACCCAGCCGCTTCGGATGTGGAGTTCGAACCATCCTGATTATGTGGAAAACAAATCCTATGCCGTGGCAAAATTCATACCAGGCGTACAGGGAGAGCAGGTAATGCTGGAGGGAGCCGAGCTGACAGCATTGGAAGGAGGGGTAAAAAAAGAAGAAATGGATGCATGGATACTGCGAAGCCACAAAAGAGCCTCACAAGCGGCTGAGAAAGGCATCCTTTCAGATATCATTATTTCCGTCGAGGGAAGCAGGAAGGATGAAGGGATAAGGGCTTGTATGAATCAGAGATTGATTGACCGGCTTCCTTTTATCCTTCCGGAAGGAAAGGTGATTACGGCCGCCAATGCGTGCCTGATGAATGATGGCGCGGCTTTTTTGGTTCTTTGTTCAGAAAAGTATGCAGGAAAAGCAGGGATACAGCCAAAGGCGCATTTTCGAAAAGGAGTTTCTGTGGGAGGAGATCCCATGAAAAGTCCGAAAACGGCAGTTCTGGCGGTAGAAAAACTGATGCGGGAAACGGGGCTTAATTACCGTGACATGGATGCCTATGAGGTAAATGAGGCGTTTTCTGTAATCGACGTCCTTTTTCATAGAAGATTTCCAGGAGTGGAAGACAGGTACAACATATTCGGCGGAGCTTTGGCATATGGACATCCTTACGGAGCATCCGGTGCCATTCTCCTGATTCATCTAATCAAAGCACTGGAAAGAAAAGGTGGAAGATATGGAATCTGTTCTGTAGCGGCGGCAGGTGGAATCGGAAGCGCGGTTCTGATAGAGAGAAGAGATGAAGAAAGGGGAGATGAATGCAATGGAAAAGAAAGAAAAAAGGGATTATCTGGAACTGATCAGGCAGATTCCCAGTGACCAGACAGCTCTGATTCTGGGCAACCGTCGATATACGTTCGGAATGCTTACCAGGCAGGCCGGAAATCTGAGACTTAAGAAAGGTCTGAAATGCGGAGAAGGAAAATATATCCACGTTATACAGACTTCAGGAATTGAGGAACAGTTGATCAGCTTTCTGGCCTGCAGCGGTACGGAGGCGGTTCCAGTTATCGTACCTTTAGATGTGCAGGTAGGAAATACATTGCTGGAAACAGAGGTTCCAAAGGAGGCCTGCATGGCGGTCATGACCTCCGGGACAACAGGACAGAATAAGCTGCTATTCCGCTCTTTGGACAGCTGGGAGGGTTATTTCCATATCCAGAACAGGATATTCGGCATGGGAGACGGAAGCAGTATATTTATGCAGGGGAGTCTGGCGTTTACGGGAAATCTGAATCTTTATTTGGCGCAACTGACAGCAGGAGGGATTATTATAGCTGAGAACAACTTCGATCCCAGGATTTGGATGAAGCAGGTAGAGGAAAGGATGGTGGATGTTGTTTATCTGATTCCGACAAAACTACGCTTGCTGAAGAAGGCATATGACCAAAAGGAAGGTAGGAACAACTCCGTAAGATCAATCATCAGCGGATCGCAAAGTCTCGGAGGAAGTGAGACAGGCGAACTGAAACAGGTTTTTAAGAGTGCTTCGGTTATCTTATACTACGGAGCCAGTGAACTGAATTATATCACCTATGTGAGCGACTTCCAGATGGGAGAAGACAATACCTTAATCGGAAGCCCGTTTCCGGAAGTACTGGTACGAGTCGAAGAAGGAGAAATTCGAGTAAGTACAAGGTATGGGGTGATTGGGACAAAAGACGACATCGGGATTGGAGATTGTGGTCATTTTGACCGGAATGGAATGCTCTATTTTGATGGTAGAAAAGATGGTATATGCAATGTAAACGGACGCAAGTTGCTAGCTGTTAAAATAGAAAATGAACTGGAGTGCTGCCCGGGTATTGCAGAAGCCGCAGTTAAGGCAGTGAGAAGGAGAGGGCGGGATATGTTGGCAGCCTGGATTGTGCCGGGAGGACAAGGAAAGCCTGACATGGCACAGGTACGCAAATATCTGGGCGCACGTCTGTTGGGCTGGGAGATTCCCAAAGCTATTTATTGCGTGGAAGAACTTCCGAAAAATGAGAGCGGAAAGATATTAAAAAGGAAACTGGGGCGACCAAGTAAATCTGTACATGAAAAAAACAAGTGAGTGATGATTGATAGAAGCATCGCCCACTTGTTTTTAAATTAAAGGCCGATGAGAAATGGATGCTAGAATACTAATAATGTATTGGTATCTCCATATTGCTGTAATCTGGTTATGATATGTTCTAAATCAAGCATGGTTCTACAATAAACCATGACTACCATACAATAAGTTCCTGTAACGTGGTTTGTATTATTTTTTGTAATAAAGTTTGAATTATGCATAGAAACAAATATAAAAATTAAAACTATAAATAAGAAAAATCAATAAAAAGTTATTTTGAAAAGGTCAATATGCACAAACTTTATTTTAAAAAGAATATTATGTATATATATTTACAATTATAGAAGATATTATTAGTATTTGCCTGTAACAAATGGGCAATAAATAAAAAAAAGGCACGAGTTTGTTGTAATATATGACATACAAAAACAGAAAGGGAAAGATTATGTCTAGTGAAAATGTAAGAAATCCTTTTAAAATTGCACAGATGCAACTGAAAGCAGCATGTGATGCATTAGGTGAAGATGAATCAGTTTACTTATTGTTGAGCGAACCTGAAAGAGTTTTGGAGGTATCCATACCAGTAAAGATGGATGATGGTTCAAGCAGAATGTTTACAGGTTACAGAGTGCAACATAATGATGCACCTGGTCCATGCAAAGGAGGAATCCGTTTTCATCATGGTGTTACAAAGGATGAGGTAAAAGCATTGGCAACATGGATGACTTTTAAATGTGGAGTAGTCAATTTACCGTATGGAGGAGCTAAAGGAGGAATTATTGTTGATCCGAATGAGCTTTCAAAAGGTGAATTGGAAAGATTATCACGGGGATATGCCAAAGCCATTACTCCGATTATAGGCGAAAGAAGAGATATACCTGCGCCGGACGTAAATACAAATGGGCAAATAATGGTCTGGATGACAGATGAATATTCAAAGTTAAGAGGTGTAGGACAAACATTGATGGCAACCTTTACTGGAAAGCCTGTAGAATTCGGAGGTTGTCATGCGAGAAGAGAAGCAACAGGATATGGAGTTGCTTTGATGGCTAGAGAAGCTGTCAAATATAAAGGCATGGATATGAAAGAATTAAGTGCATCGGTACAGGGCTTCGGTAATGTTGGCAGTTTTGCAGCTTTCTATTTAGAAGAGCTTGGGGCAAAAGTTACTGCAGTGTCAGATTTCAGTTGTTGTTTATCTAATCCGGATGGATTAGATATAAAAGCTTTAATAAAATATGTTGAAAAAAATAAATATATAAAAGGTTTTACAGGTGCAAGTAAAGAAATAGATCGTGAAGAAATATTTAATATTGAATGTGATATTTTTGCACCATGTGCGCTTGAAAATGCGATAACAGTTGACAATGTTGATCAAATTAAAGCTAAGATTATTTGTGAAGGAGCAAATGGACCAACGACCCCAACAGCCGAAAAAATTTTATTGAACAAAGGTGTATTTATTGTTCCAGATATTTTAGCTAATGCAGGGGGCGTTACCGTTTCTTACTTTGAGTGGGTTCAAAATCTGCATAATTTCTATTGGACTTTTGAAGAAGTTCAAGTGAAGCAAGAAGCTAAAATGGTAGATTCTTTTAATAAAATTGTAGAAATTATGGAAACTGGACAGGATATGAGGACCGCTGCGTATATTCTTTCCATCAGACGTATTGCAACACCTATGAGATTAAGAGGGTGGTTCTGATTCCTAAAATTTTACCAATAAAAAATTCAGGTATCACTTCATCTGTAAAAATGATATATATGTGATTTCAGATGAGATCTATGAGAAATTAATCTATGAAGGAGGAGGATTTTATTTATGGAAATTAAAAAAAGGCCAAATGTGTTTCAATCTCTATTTGTGTTGGGTGGCTTCCTGATTCTTGCATTTACATTCAATGCGTTAGGGATTGAAATACATCTTGCAATTTTTAGTGCATGGTTCCTGGCTATGATTGTAGGAAAAATGACAGGGCATTCGTACAAAGAAATGGAGCACTCCATTTCAAAAGGAATCTACAACGGAATGGATGCCATACTGATTCTATTAGCAGTTGGTGCATTAGTAGGTACTTGGATTTCGGGCGGAGTTGTACCAAGCTTGATCTATTATGGTCTGAAAGTGATTCATCCCTCCATATTTTTACTTGCCACGCTAATTATTTGCAGTCTCACCTCGATAGCTACTGGTACTTCCTGGGGAACAGCCGGTACAGCAGGCATCGCAATGATGGGTATCGGAGCAGGGCTGGGGATACCCGCACCGATAACGGCAGGGGCAGTGTTATCAGGAGCCTATTTTGGGGACAAATTGTCACCATTATCCGATAGTACTATATTAACAGCATCTATGAGTGACATTGATATAATGGATCACGTAAAAGGTATGCTCCCTGCATCTATAATCGGTTATATCTTGGCGGGGATAGCATTTACGGTTGCAGGATTTAATGTTGGCGGCGGAACAGCAGATATGTCTCAGGTAAACGAAGTAATGAGCGCTTTGGATAGTATCTTTCATATTAGTATTATATCATTTATACCAATGATCATTGTAATAGTATTACTTATTTTAAAAATGCCATCACTACCTGTTATTTCTCTGGGCGCAGGACTTGGTATCGTTTGGGGGATTGTATTCCAGGGGCTGTCACCAGTCAAAGCAATTTCAAGTGCCTGGGCACAGTTACCAAGTGATACGGGAATTGAATTTATTGACAGGATTCTGGGACGTGGTGGTATGAATAGTATGTTATGGTCTGTCGGTATCATTATACTCGGATTGGGATTTGGAGGATTATTGGACCAGATCGGTATTATCAAGGTGATTACCGACAAAATCGACCGATTTATCCATGGTGGCGGTATGCTCACTATCTTTTCAATTATAGTTGGTTTTCTTGGGAACTTGTTCGGAAGTGCAATGTATGTATCTCTGATTCTCACACCTAAAATTATGGCACCAAAATACGATGAATTAGGATATAGCAGGAAAGTACTTTCCAGAAATACAGAATTTGGTGGTACATTAACTTCAGGTATGGTACCATGGAGTGATAATGGTATCTTTATGGCTGGAATACTGGGCGTTGCAACACTGGAATATCTACCATATATGTGGCTGGCATTTGCGTGCATTTTTGTTACCATTCTATTTGGATTTACTGGAAAATTTATGTGGAGCAATAAAAATGATGTTAGAATAAGTGCTTTAAACAAAAAAATTGAACAGTAGTAATAAAGATAAATTTTTATAGTAAAGGGCGATGATGATTATATGAAGAAAATACTTTTAGTAGCAACAGGAGGCACGATTGCTTCATCAGAAACAGAACAAGGACTAACACCTTCCATCGATGCAAAGCAGATTCTGTCATATATACCTGAAATTGAACAAATATGTCATTTGTCAGGCGTGTCTGTCATGAGTGTTGATAGCACAAATATGAATCCGAAGTTGATGGTTAAAATCGCTGAGACTATAAAAGAAAAATATGACGATTATGATGGATTTGTTGTCACTCATGGTACTGACACAATGGGTTATACAGCAGCAGCTTTGACCTATATGCTGCAGAATATCAAAAAGCCGGTTGTTGTAACTGGTTCACAAATAGCGATTGAGGCACTTTACACAGATGCCAAGAAAAATTTATCCGATGCGATTCGATTTGCATGTGAGGATTTCTTGGGAATATTTGTAGCCTTTGACGGTGAAATCATCAATGGAACCCATGCTGTGAAATTAAAGACGAGAAGCACAGATTCCTTTAAAAGTATTAATTTCCCGACCGTAGCGTATATCAAATTAGGAAAAATTACTTATAACAGTGCATTGAGTCATGGAGAACACTGGGAAAAATTTGAAACACATGTATTAAAGCCGTTTAAATTAAGAACGGATCTTTGTGAAGATGTTTTTATTCTGAAAATATATCCGGGTATTAAACCTGATATATTTGATTATATCAAAGATCATTATAAAGGAGTTATCATTGAAAGCTTTGGTATCGGTGGAATCCCAAATGAAGACCATGATATTGTGTCAAAGGTAAAGGAGTTAGTAAATGCCGGTCTGGCTGTTGTGATATCAACACAATGTCTATATGAAGGGATAGATTTAGGTATTTATGCCGTTGGCCAAATGATTGCAAAACAAAAAGTGATTTATGCCGGAGACATGACAACGGAAGCACTAACTATGAAATTGATGTGGGCTTTGGGTAATTTTAGTGATATTGTTTCCATCAAAAACTTTATCGAAACACCATTTTTTGCAGATAGAAACTACTAATTAATGCTCATCGTATTGAACAATTAAAATGGAGGAAGAATCATTCGGCCGGCGTAACAGAATATTGTCGATGATATGCAATATGTCTCTATCAAAAATAGAAGGTAAAGAATGGCGGCAAAAAATAACTGTATGAACAGGTTATTTTTTGCCGTCATTTTATGGATTCCTTCAATTTAAAAACATCTAAAAAATAGTATTCTCCTTAAATTAATACTATCATAGATCCATCTGCCATTGCGCCAACGGAACCCTTCCACATACTGCCTGCCAATGAAGACAGGATAAAACCAAAAATTATTTCCATTAATCAACCATATAAAAGTAAATTGGTTTAAGCACCTACGTAATCTTCCAGGCTGACTGAATCCGCCACCTCTGAACTGTGTCCTGTAATCAGGCCCCGTCGTAAATGGCTGTGCGTCCATGCCAGGGCCTTCAGGAGTGAAATTAGGAGGTGGGGAAGAAGGCGGTTGGTTTCCCCGCCCACGCATATCAGGATCAAAGTTAGGTGGGGGATTAAAGAACTGTCTATTAACATTATTGAAATTATTGTTATCCAATTTTATTGTTCCTCTGTCTTAATTATCTTCTAAGTTATTCTATGAAATTGGAGGAGAAAGTTTAATGATTTTTGAAAACCTGTAAAAATCTTAAAAACTCTATTGACAGAATCTGGAAGAAAGTGTATTGTGAATTTAATTGAGTTAGATGAGCGTTAAAAAATCGGAAAGAAGGAGGTAAAAGTAATGAAGAATATAAGTAATAACGGAATATTAGATATAACTGAAAATGGCATATTTGCAGAAAATAATTCATTAGAGATTACCTCGGGTAAGAATTTCTGATTGCGGCGGTTTACAAAAGTTTGTAAATAGTAAGGCAGTGTAGAGTCATAGATCACGGTAGTTTCTATCGCGGTCTTTTTTTGTGCAACAGGCATGAAGGATTCTATGCTGCTTTTTTGCATACTCAATGTTAATTACAACATAAGTCAGGGGGAATTGATTTGAAAAAGTTACATAAGTATATTTTGGAACATAAGTGGAACTATCTGGTTGGGATCGTATCCATGCTGATAGCAGTAGGTCTTGATCTTTCAGCACCGCAATTTACAAAACATATTGTAGACGATGTAATTGTTGGCGGTGATATTGCAAAGCTGAAGTTTCTACTGCTGGGAATTCTTGGAATTGGTGTAGGCCGGTGCATTTTTCAATATATCAAAGAATACAGTTTTGATTATCTGGGTTCTACGATTGCATCGAATATGCGAAAAGACCTGTTTCTTTATATACAGGGATTAAGTGCGGATTTTTTTGACCGTACGAATACCGGTGAGTTAATGGCACGGGTAAAAGAAGATATTGATAGAATATGGGAAGGTATCAGTTATGTTAGTATGCTGTTGATCGAAATAACCGTACATACCATTATTATCTTATTTGCGATGTATCGTTTAAACTGGAAGTTAGCAATCGTTCCGACGGCAGCTATGATAATCTGCGGTTTTATAGCGCTGAAGATGGAGCGGAAGCTGGGTGCTGTTTATGAGGCAATCAGTGAAGAAAACGCAACCCTGAATACGGTGGCAGAGGAAAATCTTGCCGGAGTCAGGACAGTTAAGGCTTTTGCGCGAGAAAAATATGAAATATCGAAATTTTTGTCTCATAACAAACGTTACTATGACTTAAATATGCAGCAATCCAAAGTATTTGTAAAATATTACCCGTATTTTTCTGTGATTACAAAACTGCTTCCTTTACTTACCATCCTGTTCGGTGGATATTTTGTCATCCATGAAAGTATGACACTCGGAGCATTGAGTGCATTTCTGGAGTATTCCATGAATATAGTCTGGCCGATGGAAATGCTCGGATGGCTTACCAATAATGCGTCTTCAGCCATTGCTTCTAACAAAAAGATTCAGAAGATCTATGAGGAAAAGCCTTCTATCATAGAGAAAGAAAATCCTTGTAAGAAGGAAAAGATAGAAGGAAAAATTGAGTTTTCAAATGTGTCCTTTCACAAGGCAGATGGTTTTGAGATACTCAAAGGCATCGATTTTACCGTAGAACCGGGAAAGACAGTTGGAATCATGGGAGCGACAGGAGCGGGGAAAAGTTCTATTATCTACCTGTTACAGCGCCTCTATGATGTTACGGGAGGGAGCATTAAGGTCGATGATACGGATGTAAAGGAGATGTCCATAAAACAGCTTCGCAGCAGTATTTCAGTTGTTATGCAGGATGTTTTTCTGTTTTCTGATAGTATCATTGAAAATGTAAAACTTGGGAAGCGTAATATGGTTGATTTTGAAACGGTAAAACAGGCAGCAGCGGATGCTAAGGCGAATGGGTTCATCGAACGAATGGATAGGCAGTATGATACGGTCATCGGTGAACGTGGAGTAGGACTTTCCGGTGGACAAAAACAAAGAATCAGCATAGCAAGGGCATTAGCCAAGAAAAATCCAATTCTTGTCTTTGACGATTCCACCTCTGCATTGGACATGGAAACAGAGAGTCTGATCGAGGAAACGCTGGAGAAGCTTTCCAATACTACAAAGATCATTATAGCACATAGGATCAGTGCGGTAAAAAATGCAGATGAAATCATTATCATGGATGCCGGTTCCATAAAGGAACGTGGTACTCATGAAAGTCTGCTAGCGCAGAAAGGATTATACTATGAGACTTATCTGGCGCAGTATGGGGATCGTATATTTATGGAAAATAACAGAGAGGGGGCGTAAGAGATGTCAGTAAATTCCTATAAAGATGACGAACAACTAAAGGAAAAGAGTAAAATCGCAACGTTAAAGCGGTTATTTTCCTATTTGTTCCAATATAAAATACAAATATCTGCAGTACTTTTTTTTATGCTGTATGGAGTGGTCATCAGTCTGATAAATCCGATCTTAATAGAAGAGGCTATTGATCATTATATCAAAAATAAAGATATTTCGGGTTTGTTTCGACTTATGCTCACGGCGCTTATATTGAATCTGCTGGTCGTGGTGACAGTTAAGATACGAATCTATATAATGGCAAAAGTATGCAATAGCATCTTATTAAAGATACGGCAGCAGTTGTATACACACATACAAAAACTAGATTTTCAGTTCTTTGACAGCAGGCCTACAGGCAAAATTTTAGCCCGGATCATAGGAGATATTAATTCTTTGAAAGATGTGTTGTCTAACAGTGTGACGACACTGATACCGGATATGCTTACAGTCATCGCGGTGGTCGGTATCATGGTAGCTAAAAATCCAATTTTGGCAGCAGCGTCCCTGATCAGCACGCCGATTATGATATTTGGAACTTTTTTTATTGAAGTTCATGCCCATCCAAAATGGCAGATTCACCGAAAAAAAAGTTCTAATCTGAATGCGTTCATCCATGAAGATATGTCTGGCATGAGGATTATAAAAAGCTTTACGGCAGAAGAAGAAACAAAAGATATTTTTGAAGATTTGGTGAAAGAACATCGCGGAACATTTTTAAAGGCGGTACGATTCAGTGACGCTTTTGGATCAGTGATAGATTTTTCCTGGGGGCTTGGACTTATCTGCCTGTACTTTGTAGGAATCGTGATATTGGGAGTCCAAAATGTCACATTGGGAACCTTCCTGGCATTCGGAACTTATATTAACATGTTCTGGCAGCCTATTTTCAATTTAAGTAATTTTTATAATCAGCTGGTCACGAACATTGCTGGTGCAGAACGTATTTTTGAGATTTTAGACACCAAACCAGCAATTTTAGATGCAGATCAGGTAGAAAATATGCCGGAGATAGCGGGAAATGTGAAATTTGAACATGTATCTTTTTCATATGAGGAAGATACCAAGGTGCTGGATGATATCAGCTTTGACATTATGCCTGGGGAAACAATTGCTTTAGTCGGCGCGACCGGTTCTGGTAAATCTACTATTGTAAATCTGATCAGCCGTTTCTATGATGTACAACAAGGAACGATAATGGTAGATGGATACGATGTAAAAAAAGTTACAATTGAGAGTCTGCGTCAGCAGATGGGAATCATGACACAGGACAATTTTCTGTTCAGTGGAACCATAAAAGAAAATATCCAATATGGTAAATTAGATGCGACGGACGAAGAAGTCATTGCAGCAGCAAAATCCGTAAATGCACATGAGTTTATTATAAAACTGGAAAATGGATATGATACGGAATTGTCAGAACGTGGAGGTGGATTGTCGGTCGGCCAGAAGCAGCTCTTGGCATTTGCAAGAACCATGATTTCCATGCCGAAGATTTTGATATTGGATGAAGCGACATCCAGTATTGATACAAAGACAGAACTTCTGGTACAAAAAGGGATCGCACAGCTTCTAAAAGGAAGGACATCATTTGTCATTGCGCACAGACTTTCAACTATTCAGGAAGCGGACCGAATTTTTGTCATTGAAGATGGTCGTATCATAGAGCAGGGGAATACAAAAGAATTAATGGATAAGAAGGGCGCTTACTATAATCTTTATATGGCACAATTTGGATAAAGTGTTTGCCGTTTGAGGTCTTTTCTAATGTGACAATATACCAATAACATAAATAACATACAGATAAACCATGACATTGGTTCTGCGACACTTGCTCCAACATATCCAAACCTGGGCACGAATACAAATGCACCAATTATTTTAGTGAATAATTCTAATGAACTTGAGATCAAGGGAGAGATTTTTCGTCCTATCCCCTGAAGCGATGTTCTTAATACCAATAATATTCCAAGAAAAATATAGAACGGCATGTTAATTTTTAAGTTCATAGCGGCATTGGCGATAACAAGTTCATCATTTGTTCCTGTCAGGGACTGTATGATCGGTCTTGCAAAAATAGATACAAAAACAAAAGCAAAAACAGACCATACAATCCCTGCATAGCAAGTTTTTTTTATGGATTCCACGATTCGTATGGAATTACGTGCGCCATAATTTTGACTGACAAATATGGCATTTGCTGTAGCCAATGTCACTAATGGCTGCATACAGATATCAATAATCTTTCTGGCTGCTGTGTGTGCTGTTATTATGACTGTGCCTAAATCATTAATTGCTGCCTGTAGAATTACGGAGCCAATTGAAAATATCATGGACATCAACCCCATGGATAGACCGCTAAAAAATATCTCTAAAACAAGTTCTTTTTCAAATGTAAAGTCCTGCAGACCGATACACAATTCAGGGTATTTCCGAAGTATCTGCTGAAAGTACAATCCAACACACACTATCTGTGCCAGAACAGTTGCCAGCGCAGCACCTGCAACGCCCATATGGCATATCGCTATAAAAAACCAGTCCAGGCAGATATTAAGGAGAGAAGATAGGATCAAAAAAAGTAACGGCAATCTGCTGTTACCTACAGCAATGAACAAGCTTGCCTGCATATTATATAGCAATGTGAAGAGTACCCCTATAAAAATGATAAATGCGTACAGATATGCATCTTTAAAAATAGTAGTTGGTGTATTCAGCAGCAGTAACACGGGTTTCAAAAACAGGAGTGAATTAAATGTAAACAGGATAGCAATACATATTTCAAGAACAAGCATAATTGCGATTGTATTTTTAAGCTTTTGGTTGTCTTTCGATCCAAGCACCCTGGCAACCACGATTCCAAAACCGTTATTCATACCAATTGCCATGCCGATGATAAGACTATATAATGAACTGGTTACTCCGATGGCGGCGACTGCTTTATCACCAAGGTTGTAGCCAGCAATCATAATATCAAAAACATGATACATCTGCTGAAAGAAATTGCCTATAAATAAAGGAATAGCAAAAATTAAAATATGAGACATGGGATTTCCTATTGTCATATCCGTTATATGGTTTTTTATTTTCATCATTGACACATATCCCTCGTCAGACTTTATTTATTGCAGTAATCTATATCTTTAATAAAATTATAGAAACAATTTTCAGTTGTACTGATAAACGGATTGCCGAATTTTTTTGCATTATGAAGTATCTTATTGTATAAGGTTCGATATGCCTTCTCAATTTTTTCACCATTATCAAACATTGAAAAACCATAGGTAATCTTACTGAAATAATTGTAATCCATCTTCATCACATTATTATAATAACATCTGAATAATTCTTCCAAATCAGGTCTGTCAGCAATTCTGATACAACGTTTTTCCTGTTCCAATTGAGCGATCCGGTCAGGTCTGCTTAGCCGATAGTGACTGAAATGATAGAAAACTAATTTATAGTTATGATTTACATAGAATACATTGTCACATTTACTGATAAAGCGTCTTTGAATATTCCAAAATGCTACATTATATCCAGGATCTTTCAACACATATACGGATTCGAATAGTGCTGGGGCAAAATCCATCCATTTTTGATCCCATGCTAGAAAATCTTCTGATGACAGAAAACATTTATTGCATAATTTATCTTTCCACCAGGTCAACAGTTCTTTTCCATTTTTATCATTCTTAATTGCGATAAATCCTAAGTTGTATACCCCGTACTGTAGGAAGTCATCAATCTTTGAAATATCAGTATTCATATCTTCCTCTTCACTAATTAAGTGTGGAGTAATAATAATTGAATTTTCTTTTAATAAATCGTACACTTTTTCCAAACTATTGAATAACAATATATCTGAATCCAAATAAATAATACTGTTATATCCATATTTATTAAGTAAAGATTCCAGATAATATGGTTTCAGTGCTGTATTAAATTCTACCAGATCATATTTAAACGCCATGCTTTCAAGATTATCTATTCCTAAATCGGATAGGTAATTTATATTTAGTGAAAATTCATGAAAGGATTCAAGATTTGCTTTTACCTGGACATCCTCTACTTTATCAACAATGAGAACATAAAGATCAATATCGTTGTTATACTTATTCACACTTTCCATAAGACCTTTTGCCTGAGCAAAATAATTTAATGATACTATAGTGCATATCGCATTCTTATTCATATAAAAGTCCTCCCCTAAAGAAATTTATCCGAACAATTCAAATCGTTTTTTATGTTATTAAATCCCACGTTTATCAAAAGTTATTGCTATAATACTCAAAAAAGGATTCATGGGAAATGCTATGCTTGTCACCTCGCTTTCCTTTGATATTTTATATTTCTTACTATATATTCTGGCTTTACGAACGTTTTCGAAAGTATTTATAAGTTCCCTTTTTTCCACATCTCCCTGCCAGATTATTTTCTTGTGTGAAGTATCAATGTCATATTTATTATCATTCCAGCCATTAAAGCCTAAACAGATTCGTTCCGGTGTACCGTCTGCATGGTTCAGTATTACATAGTCATATACCATTTCATTATATAGGGCAGAGCCTATAAATGTTATGTAGGAATAGAACCCTTTTTTTATTTCCAGCCGTTGTCCCACACAAATAATACTGTCCCCCAATGTATTGCTTTGGGGATATAAAAAACAAGCATTTTCATCATGGTATATGGCTCCAAAAGGAACGGAACCTTTGTAGTAATACTTATCAGTCAAAGGTTGATTATCATTTTTTTCATTTGGTGTTTTACTAAACAATCTATGATTATAATGATTGGATAAATCCACCAAATACTTCTGTGAAAAATTTTCTGTATCGATAGTACGGTCAGTTTTTAAATTCTTAGATTTACAGGAGTAAAGGAAAATATCAGATCTGCTTTTTTTCAAGATATCTATCAGTTCATTATTTATTTCAAGTTCATATGAAGCAATTTGCTTTATTATTTTTGATATACATATCTTTGTTTCCATGTCAAGTCTATTGTTATGATAGCTGTTTGCAAAAAGCATTCTGATATAGTTCCACTTGGAAGACGAAACCATTGATTTATAAATTATTTGATCAAAAAGAGTAAAATCAAAATAATTATTTAAATACGATAATGCTTTTGTAAAAACAAGGCGGCTTCGGTATAAAACTAATAAATCAAAATAGAATGGAACAAAAAGAACACTTTTACGTCCACCTGTTTCGGCACTTAAGTCCATATCTAAAATATCACAGGAAAGATCCAGCATTTCTTTATAAGAATCATGAGTGCTGTCATATCTGAGGATATCATCATTTTTACTTATATTAGGATAGTTAGAAAAAATCTCATAACAATCATTCATTAGTGGAGCATGTAGTTTTTGGATTTCACATACTTTTACTAATAATTCCTCGATATCAATATCCTGAACATCTTTTTTAACTGCAAAGGAAGTGTACCAGCGATAGCTTTGTAAGAAAGTCTCTTTGGAGATGGTAGAAATAATTCCCAATTCATGAAAATTAACGATATTGATACTGCGATCTTCATTTATTCCCACAACTAAAAATGGAAGAACCTCAACTTCTTCTTCACCAGGCTTGATTTCCCAAACAGATGACAAATTATTAAGTCCTATCGCAACAGGAGTTCCCTGTTTCATTTTTTCTTTACATAAATCATAAATATCATCTGGAGAACATGAGGTATCTGTTTTATTGATACTATGAATTGATATGCCGTGGAACTTTTCCAAAAATTTATTTTCATTTGCGTACGTAACACATATGCGACGACCGATACAAGTATTTTCAAAGGTATTGCGTGTATAAGAAAAATTCATTGTTCCGCAGAACATTAATTCATGCGGGCGATGATAGAATTCCGCCATCGTTGCAATGATTTTATCTTCACAAAAATAGAAATCATCTTTCCAGTAAGTATCAATACAGTTATCATTCATGATGTTTACCATATTTACGGTTGCCATTTGATTATCTTCCTCCCTTTTCCATTATTTTCTTCCTACAATCTACTTAGGAAACAATAAGATATAAATTTATAAATTATTCTAATGATTTTATTTATTTGAATAATTAAATTATTAATTTAATTATTCAAATAAATAAACAATTAAAGGATTAATTTGAATAATATCATACAAGAACTCTATCATTGGCAAAACAATATGTCAATAAAAGATGATTAACAATAAAGGACGATATTTTTGCATAATTATATAGTATATTTCAATAAATTACAGATACTTACAATATATTACAATTTGATACCCTTATTCTTCGTTAGAGGGAACATATTATGTAATAGCTTCAATATACAATTTAATAGAATGAACTTGTTTCCATGGCACACTGAGAATAAGACCGATTGACAAAACAATGATATCGTTATAGACTGAACGTGTTCAGAACAAATACAATAAAATACGAAAGGAGGTTTAGGGATGAATGAGAAAGACCAAGACGCAAGAGAGCGGATTATCCAAGCGGCAACAGAAATATTGAATGAGGTTTCAGACATAGAAAGAATAACAGTCCGGCAAATTGCAGAACGGGCAAATGTTGGAGTTGGTCTGATAAATTATCATTTCAATTCAAAGTATAATTTATTGAACATGGCTGTTGGCGATGTTCTTACAAAAATAGCCAGAGGATTTTTAGAGCAGAAGAACAACATGAATATGGAACCAGTTGAACGATTAAAAAGTATGGTTAAAGAACTGTGCAATGCCGCAGTCACCGATGAGAAACTGATTCAATTTATGCTGACACAAGGAATATTGAATGGTAATATGCAAGCACCACTTTATTTAATCCCTGTTCTAAAAGAAGTCTTCGGTACAGAAAAGGAAGAAATCGAATTACGGATAATTGCCTTACAGATATTACAACCTATCCAAGTTGCCGGAATATCTCCGGCTGTGTTCCGTATGTATAGCGGCATTGATTTATATGATATGGCAGCAAGGAACCAATTTATTGACATACTGATTTCTAATTTGATCAATCAGAGAAACCAAGTAAACCAAAATGAAAAAAGCAATGATGATTAGCAAAATCATTACGCTTTTCTACACAAAGAAAGGAAATTAAGCTATGCGAACATTGATTTTATACACAACTAAGTCTGGTGCAGCCGGGGAATGTGCAAGTATGTTGGCAGAGAACCTGAAAAAGTGTCCGACGTACAATCTTGAATGTGATATACCTGATTTATCCTCCTTTGATACGATCATTTTAGGCACAGGTGTGCGTATGGGAAAAATCTATAAACCTGCCCTGAATTTTATCCGACAAAATTTAGACCTATTGCTTACCAAGACGATTGCAATTTACTTCTGCAACGCCTATCCGGACACATTCCAAAAAGCAATTGAAAAGAATATCCCTACGGAACTTATCCAACATGCAATCTGTATGAAGTCCTTTGGAGGAAAACCTCCATTTACCAATCCTCAAAACAGGGCTTGGCTGAATACAAAGAATATGGAAGATTTTATCAGACTGATATGTTAAAACAGTTCTAAGTGAAAAATAGTATACATTCTTTAATATATTTTTAATCTTGCCTTGTTATAATAATTACAAATAGATTGGAAGGTGATATGTATGAGGCTGTTGGTCGTCGAAGATGAGCCGAATCTGAATGAATTGCTGGTCAAGAAATTACAGCTTGAACATTATACCGTGGATTCCTGTTTGAATGGGCTGGATGCCTTGGATTTTTTTAATATGGCAGATTATGATGCAGTTATATTGGATATTATGCTTCCGGGAATCAGCGGTCTGGAGTTTTTAAAAAAGATACGAAATAAAAACGATAGAACACCCGTATTGTTACTTACGGCCAGGGATAGTATTGAGGATCGTGTGACAGGTTTGGACGCAGGAGCGGATGATTATCTTGTTAAGCCATTTGCATTTGATGAATTGCTGGCCAGAATACGGGTCATGCTCAGGCGAAGCGTGGGGAATACCAGTAATGTTTTCACATTGGCTGACTTGAAAGTAGATTGTGATACATGGATAGTGACAAGAAGTGATATCCCTATTACATTATCTTCCAAGGAATTTTCTATTTTGGAATATTTGATCCGCAATGCCGGAATTGTACTTTCCCGTGAAAAAATCAGTCAGCATATATGGAACTATGATTATGAGGGCGGATCTAATGTGGTAGATGTATATATTCGTTATCTTAGAAAGAAAATAGATGAAGAATATCAGGTTAAGCTTATTCATACAGTACGGGGGGTCGGATACGTATTACGTGTGGAAGGCGAAGAATCCAGATAGGAGCAGGTAATGAAGAGATTAACTATAAAGTTACGTGTCACGCTTTTGTTTACATTATTTATGATGATGCTAGTATTTATCGTATCAGCGATTTTGCTATTTACCGGAAAAAAATTAAAAATTGTAACGATGCAGAAACAATTAATGGAAACAGTTGATAATATCGAAGATTCTGAAAGAAATAAAATAGGGGAAAAAATTGCAGAACCAAATAATAATGTTTATATTTCTTTATATGATGGAGAAGGAAACCTACTGGATGGAATCATACCGAATGATTTTGATAAATCGCCCGGGTTTGTGAAAGATACACCAAGAGTGATTCGATCAGGGGATCAAACATGGTATGTTTACGATATGCTATGTAAAAAGGAACATGGATTCTTTTTGTGGATTCGCGGAGTTCTACCAGTAGATAATAAGGTTGATTCGTTTGACTTATTTTTACGTATGCTGATATGGATACTTCCTTTTATGGTAATTGCTATTGGATTTTTGGGGTATGCGATTATAGACCGTGCTTTTCGTCCGATTAATAATATTATAAAAGCAGCTGATAAAATTGGAGAGGGTGCAGACTTATCGCAGAGGATTCATCTGGGAGAAGGAAAAGATGAAATTTATACACTTGCCAATACGTTCGACCATATGTTTGAGAAGCTGGAAGGATATTTTAAAAACGAAAAGAGGTTTACGGCAGATGCCTCTCATGAGTTACGGACTCCTACTTCTGTCATCCTTGCGCAATGTGAGTATGCATTAGAAAATGCAGCGACGATAGAAGATGCAAAAGAAGCCTTACTGAAAATTCAGCAGCAAGCCATGAAGATATCGTCATTGATCGCAAATCTACTTACTTTGGCACGTATGGATAATGGACAGGACAAACAATGGAATCTGGAAAAGATTAATCTCAGTGAACTGATAGACGTCATCATAGAGCAGCAGAATGAACTGGCAGAAAAAAAGGGTATTACAATAACCAAGGAAGCAGAACAGAATATTTTTATTCGTGCAGAAGAAACCATGCTCATGAGAATGCTGATCAATTTGATTGAAAATGCGGTTCAATATGGAAAAGAGAATGGACATATCAGCATAACATTGGCAGAAGAACATAATTCAGTCGAATTAAAGATTATGGATAATGGAATAGGAATTGCACCGGAACATTTAGAAAAAATATGGGAACGCTTTTATCAAGTGGATCCATCCAGAAATAATGTGCGGAATAACACAGGACTTGGTCTGGCTATGGTGAAATGGATCGTAAAGGCTCACAAAGGAAAGATATCGGTACAAAGTGAACTAGGGAAAGGAACTATTTTTACCATAATACTGCCATGTTATGAAAAATAAATCAATATCATCCTATAAGGTAGAAGAAAAGAATTATTTCTGCCTTGTAGGATTTTTTTATATATTTGGAAACTCACACCGGCCAGTTTGATATTTTTCACAGTTCATTCACAGTTTCTGTCATTCTTTTAATCTTATTTTAATTTTCATTAGATAAGATGAGACATGAATCAGAAAAAAAGGAGATGAACGGTATGAAACAGATGCAAAAGACTTTTTTTGCACTGGGTACAGTAAATTCGGTGTCAGTTTTTTATAAAGAAGATAGAGAATCCCAAATACGGGAAGTGTTAAATCAAATAAAGGTAAGAACGCTCATGTTAGATGATATGTTTTCTATTTTTAAAGAAAATAGTGAAATAACAAACATTTACGAAATACAAAAAGGAGACTGTAAACAATGGATAATAATAAGAGAAAACTAGCACCGATATCAATAGGAAGAAGAATCGTTCAGATTGTATCGTTTCTGCTTCTTCCGGGATTATTTACCAGCATATTTTATGCCATGAAGGAAATCTATGTTTCAGTTATTTCAGGGAAATTTTCATTTCAGGAAATGGTACCGCAATTATTGTTGTTTATAGGAAGCATTATGATAACGATTTTGGTTGGAAGGTTTTTTTGTGGATTTTTATGCAGTTTTGGTGCCATGGGAGATTTGGTGTGGTTTCTGTCACAAAAAACAATTAAGACAAAATGGAAAATAAGTAAAAAAGCAGATGCCAGGTTAAAAAATTTGAAATATGTTATTTTAGTAATTATTATATTGGGGATATGGACGTGGAATATAGGAAAGATAGACAGTATGGTAAATCCTTGGACGGTATTTGGAGTTTACACGAAGGTCAGCAGTTGGTCTTCACCGGAGTATTTTTTATCGTGGGGTGGTTTCCTTTTACTGCTCATTGTGTTGGGATCACTTTTTATAGAACGCTTTTTTTGCCGTTATCTCTGTCCTCTTGGAGCGGTATTTACAATTACATCCCGGTTACGGATTTTTCATATCATTAAGAAAAGAGAGCAATGCGGAACTTGTAGGATGTGTACGAATAAGTGCAGCATGGGAATACCGCTTTATCAAAATGATACGGTAACTTCGGGGGAATGTATTAATTGTTTCGCTTGTACGATAAACTGCCCAAGAAAGAATGCAAAAGCAAACGCAGCACCTGTAGTAGTATCGGCAGTTTCAACCGCAGCAATGTTCGGACTTTTTTATGCAGGCAACATCGCAACAGAAACAAAAAATAGCAATAGTGAAGCGATATCCATGACACAACAGACAGAAACTGGAAATTACATAGACGGAACTTATATCGGAACCGGACAGGGATTCCGCGGTGAGACAAAAACAGAAGTTACAGTTGAAAATGGCAATATTACGGATATCACAATTGTATCGTATGAAGATGATAATGAATATTTTAACCGTGCAAAAGATGCGATTATCTCAGAAATCATTGAGAATCAGGATATAAATGTCGATGCGGTATCCGGAGCAACGTTCAGCAGTAATGGGATTATGGAGGCAGCAGCAGATGCCCTTGGAGTCTCCTATACAAATACGAACAGTGACAGGAAGCAAGAAAAACATGGGGGAAATGGGGAAGGAAGATATGGTGATAAAGAGGAGAAGGAGAGGGAGTAGGAATATAATTGACAAAATGGTGATAGGATGAGATTCCTATCACCGATAAAAGGAAAGGGGAGAGTTAATTATCTTTCGAGTGACGTTCTCCTACTTGAAATTCATCAGCATGGTCGAACATATATTTTACTGTAATAGGATCCTGGTTGGTAAGTTTTTTGAAGTCGTCAGTAAATGTATTCATTTTACCAAGACGAATTGCCTGCGCAAAAGTAACCATCCCTTCAGAAGAAAAAGGTGCCTCTGAACCTTCGTTAAACTTTCCGGCGGTTGTTCTGGGTACTCCCATTGCATCAAAGATAGCATAATTTTCTTCATCCGTTATTTGTTGGTAGGATACATGATTACCGGTAGATTCATTGCCATAAGCGATGAAATCGGAAATCGACATTAATTCAGCGCCATTGATATCTAAAATAACTTCATGATAATTGGTGGATGCCAGTGCATGAGCTACAGCTTTTGCACAGTCCTTACGTGAAATATATGCCATTTTACCATCCCCCTGACTATTTTTTAATATTCCATCCATTTTTACGAAGGTGAAGTAATTTGTAATCATTGCTTCCGCATATTGAGAGTTACGAAGTAAAATATAGTCCAATCCCACCTTTTTGATGTAGTCTTCTGTATAAGCATGATCGATTTTTTCAATACTTGGATTTGTTTTATCAGCAGCATTTACTAATGAAGTATAGATAATTTGTTTCACACCGGCTTTTCTTGCAGCATCTACGACATTTTTGTGTGCATTCTGACGTTTTTCACCAACAAAAGGCATGGAGATTAGAGCAACCTTATCTGCATGTGAAAAGGCCTCTGCAAGACCGTCAGGGCTGTTAAAATTAGTGACATGTGTTTCAATCCCCTGTTCCTGATATTCTTTTAAAGACTCTGGATTATAACCACAGAAAATAATCTGGTCTTTATCAACTAATTCTAATAGATATTTTGCTGCTTCATTTCCTAGATTTCCGTCAACACCAGTTAATAGTAATTTACCCATAATGATAACTCTCCTTATTCACATATTTTGTAAATTTAGTTTATGTTAATAATTAGACAAAGTCCAATAAGAAAAAACGATGACCTATTGAAAAAACAAATCAGGTATATGATTCAGAAATGTTTTTAATGCTGCATTCTTATTATCTTTTAAATAACCTAATTCTATACGGAAAGTATGGTGCGTATCTTCCAGAGGAATTAATCTGATATCATCTTTTAGGTACGTGAGCGTATAGTTATCTGGTAAAAACCCAATCAGATTCTCTGTAATAATATAAAACAATTCTGTTTCTATGTCATCGACTAAGCGGATTATTTTAGGCTGATATCCATCCTGTATCGCATTTTGTATCATTAAATCATACGAGTTTCCAATAGTGGTCGGATTCAACATAATAAGAGGATATTCATATAATTCATCTTTTGAGATGGATTTAGCATATTCAATACTTAATAATTGGGTATCATTTTTTCGGTAATTTTCCATTTTTGATTTCATATGATTATACTGTTTCCAAAGTATGACAGCTTCCCCATAAAATAGCCATCCGGCCGGTGTAGGTTCAATGGGGATTTGTCTGCGGTCAATTAATTGAATGTTGAATTCTGCTTCCAGAGAAGCAATTTGCTGGCTGATAGCAGTCTGAGATACAAAATTCTTCTTTGCTGTTTCTGTAAAATTTCTATACTCGACCAGATCAATAAAATATTTTATTTTTTCAATATTCATTTTTACCCTCGATTAAAATTGTTTACTTTTTACACTATTATTAAATCATAAAAGAAGTTCAAAATCCACAGTTTATAGGAGGAAGGGCAGTTTCCCAGATAACATCAAGACGTATTTCTGACAAAGCGGAGAAGCTTGCCATATCATCTTTTTTATTTTAATATAAAGAGGATATGATAAAATGAACAAAATTTAATAGAGTTTTTTATAACAAATATACAAATGGAAAAGCATGTAACAGAGGAGGAAATAATACATATGGGAAAAATAATTTTTTTAGATATTGACGGGACTATTCGGGATTTTGATGGTTATATACCGGATACAACAATTGATGCCATAAAAATAGCGAGAAGAAATGGGCATAAAGTATGTATCAGTACAGGAAGAACGTATGGACAAATAGAAGAGCGGGTAAAAGAGATCGGGTTCGATGGAATCGTATCCGGATCTGGAAGTTATGTGGAATATGAAGGAAAACGTGTCAGATATGAATATTTCGAGCCTATAAAATATACCCAATTATGCGAATATTTAAGAAAAAATAAATGCATATTTCAAATGCAGTCTTTTCAGGGACTCTATATAATAAAAGAACAACTGGACGAATTTTCCAATATTATGAATAGAATTCAAAAGAGCCTTGGTTTAGAAGCACGTGAAATATCTATGTTACCAACAGTTATAGAATGCACAATGGAAGTTGAAAAAATAGAAAAAATATTATTCTTCAGTGACGAATTGTCAAATGAAAAATTGCTGAAGGATTGGGGGCAGGACCTCTACGTGGTGCCGCATAGTATTCCAAATGCATCAAAATGGGGTGGAGAAATCACACCAATTCATGTAAATAAAGCGGAAGGAATCCGGAGTATCTTACAGCAGAGCGAATACATTGAAGCAGATGTGATTGCAATTGGTGACAGTGAAAATGACATTGAAATGTTAAAGATGGCATCGGTAGGTATAGCAATGGGGAATGGAGCACAAAAAATTAAGAACGCAGCAGATCTGATCACAGATTCAGTTAGAGAAGACGGCATTAAGAAAGCATTTCAGAAGTTAGATCTTATTTAATGACAGATAAATATATTATGATTTTTTTTGACTTTATTTTAACAATCCTCCTTTATTGATTCTCAATAATGTAGTAGAATATACATATATTTTGAGAAAGGAAGGTATAAGATGCTGGAACAATCGTTTTATAAAAAAGCAGATGAAATTATCGAAGAACATGGCAGGTCTCAGAAGGCCCTGATTCCGGTAATTCAGGATATACAAACGTGTTATCGATATCTGCCTGCTGAATTGTTAAGTTATGTAGCAAAAAAATTGGGGATTAATGAAGCAAAGGCCTATAGTGTGGCTACATTTTATGAAAACTTCTCGTTTGAAGCTAAGGGAAAATATGTCATTCGGGTATGTGATGGAACAGCTTGTCATGTAAGAAAATCTTCTTTGATTCTGGAAGGTCTTTACAAAGAACTTGGTCTATCTAAAGAAAAACATACAACAGATGATATGCTGTTCACTTTAGAAACTGTTTCCTGTCTGGGCGCTTGTGGACTTGCACCCGTACTTACCGTAAATGATGAGGTACATCCGGCTATGACACCGGAAAAGGTAAGGGATTTGATAGCAGAATTGAGAGGTGAGCAGGCATGAGATTAGCGACAAGAGAAGATCTGCAAGCAACCAGAACGCAGGCTGGGAATAAGATGAAAACGGAAAATTGCCGTATTTTGATCTGCGCAGGAACGGGATGCCTGGCTGGCGGCTCGGAAAAGATTTTTAAGAAATTATCTGAAATGGCACGTGATGTAGAGGGTGTAACACTGGAATTCGGACCGGAAGCGGCTCATATCGGGGTACATGAGAGCGGTTGTCACGGATTCTGTGAGATGGGACCTTTGGTTCGTATTGAGCCTTGGAATTATCTTTATATTAAGGTAAAGGAAAAAGACTGTGAGGAAATTTTCAATACTACGATACTACAGGGAAGACCGGTGGAACGCCTGATGTATCAGCAGGATGGAAAAGTTTTTCCGGAGCAGGAAAGTATTCCGTTTTATGCAAAGCAGACTCGTCAGGTGTTAAAGAACTGCGGACATATTGATGCAGAAAATATAGAAGAATACATAGCCTACGGTGGTTACGAAGCGTTAGAGAAAGTACTGTTTGAGATGTCACCTGAGGAAGTGGTAAATACGATTTTGGAATCGAATCTTCGCGGCAGAGGCGGCGGTGGATTCCAGACCGGTTATAAATGGAAACAGGTCGCCAGACAAGAGGAAAAGATTCGTTACGTAGTTTGTAACGGCGATGAAGGAGATCCGGGAGCATTTATGGATCGAAGTGTCATGGAAGGAGATCCTCATAAGATGCTGGAGGGTATGATCATTGCGGCATATGCAGTCGGGGCCCAGGAGGGCTATATTTATGTGCGTGCGGAATATCCGCTGGCAATCAAGCGTCTAAAAATTGCAATTCGGGAAGCGGAAGAATATGGAATTCTAGGTGATAATATCCTTGGTTCCGGTTATAACTTCCGCATGCATATCAATCGTGGAGCAGGTGCGTTCGTCTGTGGAGAAGGAAGTGCATTGACAGCGTCCATTGAAGGGGAAAGGGGAATGCCACGTACGAAACCGCCAAGAACTGTAGAGCAGGGGCTGTTTGGCAAACCTACAGTGCTGAACAATGTAGAGACCTATGCAAATGTTCCTATGATCATTAAAAATGGCGTGGAGTGGTACCAGAAACTGGGCACGGAGGGAAGTCCCGGAACAAAAGCATTTGCGATCACTGGCAGTGTAAAAAATACCGGTTTGATTGAAGTACCGATGGGAACGACTCTTCGGGAGATTGTCTTTGATATAGGAGGCGGGATTAAAAATAACGCACAATTTAAGGCAGTTCAGATCGGCGGGCCGTCCGGAGGATGCCTGGTAACAGATAATCTGGAGGTGAAACTTGATTTTGATTCCCTGAAGAAATTGGGAGCTATGATCGGTTCCGGTGGATTGGTCGTAATGGATGAAGACACCTGTATGGTAGAAGTAGCGCGCTTTTTTATGAACTTTACGCAGAATGAAAGTTGTGGAAAATGTGTACCATGCCGTGAAGGTACAAAGCGAATGCTCGAGATATTAGAGCGTATCGTTGCCGGAAATGGAACACTGGAAGATCTGGATCTACTGAAGGAACTGGGAGAAGTCATTACGGCTACGGCTCTTTGCGGACTGGGAAAAAGTGCGGCATTGCCGGTACTTAGTACGTTAAGGAATTTTCATGAGGAATATGTGGAACACGTAGTGGAACGAAGATGTAAGACAGGAAATTGCCAGGCAATGCGTAAATATAAGATTCGGGCGGAACTCTGTAAGGGGTGCTCCAAGTGTGCGCGCAATTGTCCGGCCAGCGCGATTACCGGAGTAGTGAAAGAGCCGTTTGTCATTGACAGTGAAAAATGTATTAAGTGCGGAGCCTGTATGGATAATTGTCCATTTGGTGCCATTTATACAGAAAACTAGGAGGAAAGTGAAACATGGAATATATAACAATAGATACCAAAAGTGTACCCATTGAAGGAGAAAAAAATATTCTTTCTTTAATTCGTAAAGCTGGTATTGATTTACCGACATTTTGTTATCATTCTGAGCTTTCCATCTATGGAGCTTGCAGAATGTGTATCGTAGAAGATGATCGTGGACGTATTTTTGCTTCCTGCTCTGAGCATCCAAAGCCGGGGATGGTAATTTATACAAATACGAAAAGAATACAAGCCTATCGTCGAATGATCATTGAACTCCTGCTTTCTTCACACTGCAGGGATTGTACGACCTGTCAGAAAAATGGCAGTTGTTCCTTGCAGGATCTGGCATTTCGTGTTGGAGTACATGCCGTTCGATTCTTAAATGAAAAGAAGAAGATACCTTTGGATATGAGTTCCCCTTCTATTGTCCGGGATCCGAATAAATGTATCTTATGTGGTGATTGTGTGCGTACCTGTGATGAAATTCAGGGAGTAGGTGCCATTGACTTTGCCTATAGAGGTTCTAATACGCAGGTCATGCCGGCATTTAATAAAACATTGGCAGAAACAGACTGTGTTGGGTGTGGACAGTGTGTTACAGTATGTCCGACGGCAGCGATATCTATCCGCACCAATGTAACGCAGGTATGGAATGCCATAGATGACCCGAATGTACGCGTCGTTGCACAAATCGCTCCTGCTGTAAGAGTGGCAGTCGGTGACAACTTTAATATTCCAAAAGGAGAAAATAGTTTTGGAAAGTTAGTCGCGGCACTTCGCATGATGGGATTCGATGAGATTTATGATACCAGCTTTGCAGCTGACATTACAGTTATGGAGGAATCGAAAGAACTGGCAGAACGTTTAGCAAAGAATGAGAATCTGCCTTTGTTTACGTCCTGTTGTCCTGGCTGGGTCAAATATTGCGAAAATAAATATCCGGAGTTTGCCGGTAATATTTCTACCTGTCGTTCTCCTCAAGGTATGTTTTCACCTTTAATTAAAGAATATTTCAAAGAAAAAGATATAAAAGAGGGAAAAAAGACTGTAGTTATTTCGATTATGCCTTGTACGGCAAAAAAAGGAGAGATTTTGAGGCCGGATAACTTTACCGAAGGCAGACAGGATACTGATTTTGTGATTACGACACAGGAAATTATCCGTATGATCAAGCAAGTGGGTATCCGTTTTGAACAGTTGGAGATGGAGGCACCGGATATGCCATTTTCAGTTGCATCCGGTGGCGGAACTATTTTTGGTACCACAGGTGGTGTAACGGAAGCAGTACTGCGCAGACTTACGAAAGAGAAGAATTACCAGAATCTGAAAGAAATCAGCTATGTCGGAGTTCGTGGGGAAGATTCCTTAAAAGAGGCAATAGTTACCGTAGGGGACAGAGAAGTGAAAATCGCAGTCGTGCATGGCCTTGCCAGTGCCGGAAAATTGCTGGATCAAATCAAAGCCGGAGAAGTAACATACGATTTTGTAGAAGTAATGGCATGTCGCAGAGGCTGCATCATGGGCGGCGGACAGCCTGCATTTGCAGGACCAAGAACCAAGAAAAGCAGAATGGAGGGGCTCTATAAGGCAGATGTCATGTCAAATATCCGTTATCCGGATGAGAATCCGGTATTGCTTCAGATGTACGATAATTTCTTGAAAGGCAAGGAGCATAAACTGTTCCATAGAAATATGTCATGATACCAGGGTAAAAAGGTCATGTGTTTCATGCTTGCATGAAAAAGCATGACTTTGGGACCCCGATATCATGTCCTAGATAAACCGCATAAATATAGGTTAGATAGAAAAATAGCCTCTGAATTGTATTGTGACATTACAATTCAGAGGTTATTTGTTTTTACTCGTTTACGTGAGTAATGAAGAAAATATAAGTAAGTTTGAATTGTGTGGAATGTGTCAAAACGCACAAAATATGCATGGTAGAATACAAAAAAATATAAAAAATACCAAGAACCATGGAAATAAGAAACGTTTTGTTTCAAAATAAGAAACAAAATTTCATAATATAGTAGAATTATTGACAAAAAGTTGCACAAATATATAATTAGAACATAGGAGAAATAAAAAACCATAACTTAAGAAGAAATGTGAAAAAAAATTACACAACAAAATTAATATTTAATTAGGAGACAATATGAAAAGTGTTCTCATCAGATTACAAGAATACAAGAAACAGGCGAGTGCAGCTGAAAAAGAGTTAATTGAAATAGTGTTGGGTGATCCTGATACGGTTGTAAAGTGCAGTATTCATGAGTTGGCAGAAAAAGCTTTTACTTCAGCTTCTACCATTGTAAGGCTTTGTAATAAGCTGGAATTTCATGGTTATAAGGAATTTCATAAGGCTTTGATTTATGAACTGGCTGTTAGAAAAGAAACTGATATTAAGAAAACGAGTAAGATTACCAAAGAAGACAGTTTGGAAGAAATCGTGGATAAGGTTACCTATAGAAATATTATTTCTTTAGAAAAAAGTAGAAAATTAATTGATTATGAAGTATTGGATGAAGCAGTGAATGAATTGATTAATTGTAAATCTATCTTTTTATTTGGGATTGGTTCTTCTCTTTTAGTTGCTAAAGATGCTTATTTAAAATTTATGCGAATTAATAAAAGCTGCAATATTTATGACGACTGGCATGGGCAATTATTATATGCCAAAAATATGTCAGAAAAAGATGTGGCAATTATCATCAGCTATTCTGGTATTACAGAGGAAATGATCCGATGTGCAAAAGAAGTAAAAAAAGCAAACGCAAAGATTATTGCAATTACAAGATTTGAGGCATCTATGTTGGCAAAAATGGCAGATTACTGTTTGAGTGTAGCTTCTACAGAGTCAATGTTCCGGAGTGGTGCCATGGCATCGCGTATCAGTCAACTGAACATGGTAGATATTCTATATTCACTATATGTCAATAAACATTACGATGAAAACCTGGTTCAGATCAGTAAGACATATATGAATAAAGAGAAGGATGTCTTATGGGAGGAGGATATGCGTGATTGATTTATCAAAGATGGTTACGGAAACAAGAAATAGAAAAACAATGAATTTGGATGAAATGACACCGCTCGAGTTGATCAGTATTATGAATGAAGAAGATGGGAAGGTAATTGCAGCAGTTAGAACAGAACTTCCCAAAATTGCACAGGTAGTGGAATGGTGTACAGAAAGTCTGGGTGGAACAGGTCGATTAATTTATATGGGGGCAGGTACCAGCGGAAGGCTTGGACTATTAGATGCGGTGGAATGTCCACCGACATTTGGAGTGAAACCGGATAAGGTAATTGGATTAATTGCTGGTGGAAATAACGCTTTTGTAAAAGCAGTGGAAGGTGCCGAAGACAGTGAAACATTGGGTGCAGAGGATTTGAAGAATATTCATCTGATGCCAGAGGATGTGGTAATTGGTATGGCCGCAAGCGGTAGGACGCCATATGTGATCAGTGGATTACGATATGCGAGAAAAATAGGTTGTAAGACAGCAGCAATCGTATGCAATGAGAACTCTGTAATGGCAAAGGAAGTAGAGATCACGATTGAACTGATAGCCGGACCGGAGGTATTAACCGGTTCCACCAGATTAAAAGCGGGTACAGCGGAAAAAATGGTATGTAATATGATATCCACTGCGAGTATGGTAGGGATAGGAAAGGCATATCAGAATCTCATGGTAGATGTCGTACAGACCAACACAAAGTTGATGAAAAGAGCAGAGAATATAGTAATACAAGCAACTGGGTGTAATCGGAAAGAAGCACAAGATGCATTAAAAAATGCTGACGGTCATGCGAAGACAGCTATTGTATCAATATTATCCAATTGCAGGGCCGAAGAGGCACGGGAAAAATTAGCAAAGGCACGTGGACATGTGCGTTATGCAATAAAACAAACAACAAAAAAATAGATGGAGGAAAAGAAAATGAGAAAGAAAATGCTATCAGTATTATTGTCTGCAGCGATAATTTCAAGTGTATTATCTGGATGTGGAAATAGCGCAAAGGAGACAACAACAGGAAATGCTGCAACGGAGAGTACAGCAGTGGAATCAGGCAGCGGAAAAGATGTTGTTACAGCGTTATTGCCACCGGTTTCAGCATCCTATCAAGACAAATTAGTGGAGTACGCCAATGAATTTAATGCAGCCAATGCGGATGTGGAACTTCAAATCACAACAGCAAGCTGGGAGGATATGACAGAAAAATTGGATGTTCAGGTAAACGCAGGTTCTCCACCTGATATTGCATTTATTGGATATGATGGGGTAACGAAATATCTGGATACAGAAATGCTGGTAGATATTTCAAAATATGCAACGGAAGATATGGCTGCTGATTATAATCAAGACATTTTGAATTATTTCAGAAATGGGGATGGACTATATGGTTTCCCAGCCTATGTTGAAGTACAGGCAATTGGTGGTAACAAGGATATGTTAGAAAAAGCAGGCATTGACTGGGAAAGTATTCAACAAAAAGGATGGACTTACGATGAATTTAGGGAAGCAATCAAAAAAGGCGTTGTAAAGACAGGAGATAACTATTCCCGCTATGGATTCGTGTTTGCCTGTTCAGGAGTTGCTGCAAAGGATTATTTTTCTATTTTTGTAAAAAATGCAGGCATGCCTGCAGCTTTTGATAAGGATTTAAAATACGCGTATACAAGCAGCGAGATGCTTACATTCTTAGAAGATGTCAGAAGTTTAATTGACGATGGTTCTATGCCGAAAGAATTAAGTTCCATAGATGCAGGAAAACGTTGGAACATGTTCTTAACAGGACAGACGATGATTACAGGGAAAGGGTTATCAGTTTTTGAAAAATCAGCAACAGATAATAATAAAAAATTAGCTGCCAATGATGGAAGTGCAGTAGAAGGAAGTATGGAAGCAGAATATATCATATTACCAGTTCCTACTTTTAATGGTAAGGAACAACAGGCACAAGGAGCTGTTGACGGGTATGTGTGCTTTAGAGGGAAAGAAGAACCTACAGAAGAACATTTGAAAAATGTTGTAAAGGCAGCATACTTTTTAGCGAGCGGGGAGAGAGCCGCAGAAACATGTCAGGAACTTTACATAAGTCCGATTTGTAAATCAGGAGAAGATGCCTTTTCGAAGCTTACCCCTATCGAAGGCAAAAATGAGAAAAATACAGCGGCAGTTAAAAATCTTGCAACACAAGTTGCGCAAGCAAGGCCTGATATTCCGGCTGAGTTAGGAGCAAAAGCAATCAAGATTGAGGACGAAGTTATCTTACCTAAATTCCAAGGTTTATTGGCAGGAGAAGTAACGCCGCAAGAAATGTATGATGCGATTAAAAAGGCTGCAATAGAAGCATTTGGTGAGGATGGTTGTGTGATAGATTAGGTGCATGAAATAGATCAGGCATTGGAAATCGTAATGAGTGCCAATGCCTGATTTTTTATGTATTAGAACTCAAATGTCAAAAGCTTTTCCGCTTGGACTCAGCAAGGCTGCTGAAAAAGGCCCCTTTCAGTTTGCTGAATGAATCAAGGTGTATATATATTCATTTGGCTACCTTTCCTTCCTGCGGCATGTTCTTTATAGAGCCTCAACCATGTGGAAAATATCGCGGCTGCTCTATTTTCCACTGAGTCTCTAGTCGAACATAAACAGCCTTGTCAGCCGGTCTACGCCAAGTTGATTATATATACACCTTGATTCATGCCATGTTTTTGAAAAGGACTTTTTCAGAAGCCAAGGTCTATGATAAGCTTTTGAAACCAAAACGTATTAGATAAGATTTTTATAAATAGAGAGAAGGAAGAAGAGTATGCATAAAGAAAAAAAAAGAAAGCTCTTAAATCATGATGCAATATGGGGTTATATATTTATCCTTGTACCAATGGTATCATTCATTGTATTTACTTTATATCCGGTCGTACAGGCCGCGGTAGTAAGTTTCCAATCATATAAACCATTAAAAACAGAATTTGTAGGAATTACGAATTATGTTACTACATTAAAAAACGGATTGTTCTTTAAATCCATTTACAATACCTTTGTATATACAATTGTTACAGTGCCAATCTCAATTATGCTGGCATTTATCATTTCCATTTTGCTTGTCCCTTTTAAGAAAAGAAATCAATCTTTCTTCAAGGCAGTATTCTATTTGCCTGCGATTGCCTCTGGAGTAGCACTTTCCTTTGTATGGAAATGGATATTTGATCCACTTCCAAGTGGTTTATTGAATTCGGTCATCAAAATATTTGGAATTGAAAATCAAAATTGGTTGGGAAGTTCACAAACAGCTATGTTATCACTTATTATTATGACAATATTCTCCGGTATAGGATCTACGGTTATTATTTATGTGGCTGCATTACTTGGAATTGATTCTACTTACTATGAGGCTGCAAATATTGATGGTGCAACATTTATTCAGAAAATAAAGTATGTTGTATGGCCAATGGTAAAGCCCACTACTGTCTTTTTGGCTATTACTGGAGTAATCAATGCGTTTCAGGCATTTCAGACAGCATACTTAATGACAGGTGGTGGACCGGATAATGCCACCACCATGGTCGGTCTATTGATTTTCAATAATGCTTTTAAATATTTTAACTATGGGGAAGCATGCGCACAGGCATTATTGTTAGCAGGAATCATAGCAATCTTTGCAGTATTTCAATTTAAAGTAATGGCTGCAGATGTAGAATACTAGAGGGGAGAGATGGCATGGGTTTATTCAGACAATATGGGAAAGAACAGAAATATAAATTAATAGCAAGAAATACAATCATGGCAGCATTCCTGCTTGTTCTAGGAATCGTGACATTGTTTCCGATTTATTACATGGTTGTTTCTTCTTTTGGAGCACCAAATGAAGCCGGAGCCGCAAGTTATTCGCTGATACCGAGAAATATGACACTGGATTCTTATAAATTCTTTTTTGCATTTAGTAAAAGCTCACTCCGTTGGATCATGAATTCTGTGATCGTAGCAAGTACTGTTACGTTAAGCAATGTAATTTTTGCCGGAATGGCAGGCTATGCATTTGCAAAAATTAAATTTCCGGGAAGTAAAGTACTATTTTTTCTATTACTTTTCGCAATGATGGTTCCTTATCAGGTAACACAAGTCCCACTGTATATATTAGTGGCCAATGTATTAAAATTGACAGATACCTATACCGCATTGATCGTACCGTCCATAGTTACCTGCTACAATGTATTTATGGCGAAACAGTTCTTTACTTCATTACCGACATCAATTTTAGAAGCAGCGAAAATTGAAGGATGTAATCAGTTTCAGGTTTTAGTGAAAATTGTAATGCCTATTTCCAAAACAATACTATCCGTTATGGCTATCATGACATTCATGGGGAACTGGAATACATTTTTCTGGCCGTTCCTGGTATGTAATAATGAGTCGATGCAAACGATTCAAGTCGGACTTAAAAACTTCAGTTTTGCAAATACCACATACTTTGCACCGATGATGGCAGGGGCAACAATCTCTGCATTACCAATGTTCATTCTATTCTTTACCTTACAAAGATACTTTCTGGAGGGTGTAACGGTAGGTGCAGTGAAAGGATAATGGAAAGACAAAGGGAGGAAATCAGGTTGGAAGAGCAGTTTGTAATCGGAATAGATGGTGGAGGGACGAATACCACTGTAATTGTATCCGGAATGGATGGTACGGTGATAGGGAAATATCAGCTGGGCGCCTTAAATATAAATGGTCAGACATATGACAGTACGGAATACACATTGACTGCCATTATAAGAGAGCTGGAAACGCTGCAGTTATCTATAAAAAAATGTAAGGGAATTTGTATTGGAGCTGCCGGCATCAGTAATGAAGATACGCAAATATTGTTCACGCTGATTTTGCGAAAACTAGGAATGGAAGGAGTCATTAAACTTGTTGGAGATCACGAGGCAGCATTGGCAGGGGCACTGGAAGGAAGGACAGGCGTTATATTGATTGCCGGAACAGGTTCTATTTGTTATGGAGTGAATGAGTCCAGAGTTGCTTACCGCGCAGGCGGATATGGACATATGATCGATGATGCCGGTAGTGGATATGCAATCGGCCTGGATATCTTAAAAGCTGTGGTCAGACAATCGGATGGAAGACAAGAACAGACGGTATTAACGGAGAAGCTATTTCGGAATCTACAGGTAGATACAATTGGCGACTTGATAACCTGGCTTTATCAGCCTAATAGAAGTAAAAAGGAAATTGCTGCGCTCGCTCCGTTATTAGAAGAAGGATTAGCGGTAAAAGATAAAGTATCCATAGCAATTCTTGAGCATAGTGTTAAAGAATTAACGGAACTGGCCAAGGCAGTACTGGTGCATTTTAAGGAATCAACATCCTTAGTTATGAGCGGGAGCGTATTGCTGAAAAATAAAGAAATCTATCAGTTAGTTTGCAAGCATATAAAAAAGGAATATCCGGAACTAGATATTATTAAGATGAGAGGAAATGCAGCAGAGGGTGCAGTTAAGATTATATTACAGGAACTAGCCTCTTACGAGTATTCTTCGCAATGATTAATTGTGCCGCATTACGGCTTGTTTGGAAGGTTGAATAAGAATGAAAAGAAATAGGAATCAATATCTGGCAATTGATATCGGAGGCACTTTCATAAAGTATTCTGTTATGGATTCTGATTATAAATGTTATGAGGAAGGAAGTATGCCAACAAAAAAGCTGCCTTCAGAGTTTTTGGAACAGCTGACAGATGTGATAGAAGCATATCTTGAACAGATAAACGGAATCGCTATTTGTATGGGAGGATTCATTAATCCGCTTACAGGAGAAAATACAGACTTCAGTGTAGGAGCCAATTTTAAGACGTATAATCTGAAAACTGTCCTCAGTGAAAAATATCAGATTCCTGTATTACTTGAAAATGACAGTAACTGTGCAGCTTTGGGAGAAATGGTACAGGGCGCGGCACGAGGATACAGGAATTTTTGTATGGTTACTTTTGGAACAGGAATAGGCGGTGCCATTGTCATAAATAGAGAATTGTACCGTGGAAGTAATTGTAAGGCAGGAGAGGTTGGTTTCACCAGAGTGAAAATAAAAGAAGAATTAGGAAATATAAGGACGGAATCAGCAGGTGCAACTTCTGTTCTTGTGAAAAAAGTTTCTGAATTTTTGGATTTTGAGGTGGATGGAAGGTATATTTTTACACATATGGATAACACGAATATTGCAGACATTTACCGTGAATGGATTGCTAAGGGAGCAATTGTAATTGGTAATTTGGCGGTCACTGTTGACCCGGAGATTTTATTAATTGGAGGCGGGATAAGCGAAAACAAAATATTTATAAACGACATGAAAAAGGCAGTATATCAATTATATCCACATTTAGAAGAATATACGACTATTAAGGCCTGCGAAAGAGGCAACATGGCAGGAAAAATAGGAGCGTTATATTTACTTTTACAAAAAGAAAGCGCAGGTGTTTAAGAATGAAAAAGGGCATTAAAATTGTTACGATCGGAGGGGGATCCAGTTATACACCGGAACTGGTAGATGGATTTATAAAAAGATACGATACATTACCGGTGGAGGAACTATGGTTCGTTGATATTCCAGAGGGTGAGGAAAAATTACGTATTGTAGCAGAATTTGCAAAACGTATGGTAAAAAAAGCAGGAGTGCCAATGCAGATCCACACAACATTAAATCGCAGGGAAGCGTTGGAAGGAGCAGATTTTGTAACAACACAGCTTAGAGTAGGACAGCTTCAGGCCAGAGTCAAAGATGAAAGAATTCCATTAAAGCATGGTCTTCTTGGTCAGGAAACAAATGGTGCAGGAGGGTTGTTCAAGGGAATGAGAACGATTCCGGTCATTTTGGATATCTGTAAAGATATCGAAGAAATATGTCCGAATGCATGGTTAATTAATTTTACCAATCCGGTCGGAATGGTGTTGGAGGGAATTCATCGTTATAGTAATTTTAAGAAAATAATTGGACTATGTAATGTTCCATATGGTATGCATAAAGCGGTCGCAGATAAACTGGAAAGATCAATGGAAGAGGTAAAGGTCACCATGGGTGGTCTGAATCACATGGTCTATGTGACAAAGGTGGAAATAGATGGAAAAGATATTACGAAAGAGGTTGTAAGTAATTGGGGTACTGGTGGTGTTGTAAAAAACATAAAGGCAGTTATTTGGGATAATGATTTTGTGAAAGAACTTGGAGTATTACCTTGCTCTTATCATAGATATTATTACATGGCGAAAGAATATCTAACAGAGGCAATTGAGAAATATGAAAAGCATGAAACCAGAGCAGAACTTGTTGAAGAAGTAGAAAGAGAATTGTTCGAACTATATAAAGATCCGGAAATGGACGAAAAACCGGAATTGTTATCACAACGCGGAGGTGCCTATTACAGCGACTCGGCATGTAATCTGATTCATTCTATTTATAATGATAAAGGCGACATTCAGGTCGTAAATACAGTTAACGCAGGTGCGATTAAAAATTTCAAGGAGAATGAAATCGTAGAAGTGAGCTGCAGGATCACGAAAGAGGGACCGATTCCGGTTCCTGTCGGTGAGATGCCTTCTGCCGTAAATGGTCTGATGCAGCAGATCAAGTCATTTGAGATTGCAGGAAGTGAAGCAGCAGTAACAGGAGCATATAATAAGGCATTGCTGGCGCTTATGATCAATCCACTAGTGGCATCCCAAAAGGAAGCCAGAGCTGTTTTGGATGAACTGCTAGAAGCACATAAGGAATATTTACCTCAATTTTTTAAATAGCAGGAGTCAATATTATGAAGTATACAGATCTGAATTATGAAAATGCAGAAGCAGTAAATCGTATATTAGAAGAGAATATAAAAACAGGAGATTTATTATTCAAGCCATTTGAAAATCTGAATGCTTTTTGCAGATTTTTTATGGAGCATAAAGGAAGTGACATACACAAAATTTCAGTGGTAGGTGCAGATGGATGTGCATTCGCTTCCGGCTGTTATGTAGAAGGAGAGACCAGAGCCTATGTTACACTTTTGCTTGTGAAAAAGGAAATGCAAAGACAGGGAATTGGAAGAAATATACTTAGCTATTTGGAAGAGCGGCTCAGAAAAGAAAATGTTGTTTCAAAAATAGAAATTGTATTTTTCAATCCAATGACACTTTCATGGACGATTCCAGGCAGAAATGGAGCAGACCATCCGAATGCTCCGGGAATCGATGTGGGAAGCAGAGCCTATCTTTTCTTTAAGAACTGCCAGTATCGTGATTATGCAATGCAGAATAGTTATTATTTGGATTTGAGTAAATACCGAATACCAAGTTTTATAGAAGATACTATTCAAAAGCTGGAAAAAGAAAATATTACATTTGGTATTTATAAAGCAGATAAATATCATGGGATGGAAGAGATGATCCATAAGTTTCAAAATACAATGTGGGACAAGGACATTTTGGGTGAGATTGCAAAAGGAAAAAATGCAAGACCCATACTGATTGCGAGTCATAATGGGAAAGTAATTGGTTTTACCGGACCATTGGATGTAGAGAAGAGCGGAAGAGGCTTTTTTGCAGGTATTGGTGTTGATCGTGATTATCGGGGAAAAAAGATTTCTAAGGTCTTATTCTGCAGGCTATGTGTCAGCTTGCAAAAAATGGGTGCAGATTTTATGACTCTTTTTACCGGTGAAAATAATCCGGCAAGAAATATTTATGAAGCGGCAGGATTCAAGATTGTGAGAACTTGGGCTGATATGAGAAAGGAATGGAAAAACGAATGAGCGAAGAAAGAAAAGTAATCATGGCCATCGGCGGTCATATTGGTGATGCAGAACTCACAAGCGGAGGATATCTGGCGACAATGGCATTAAAAGGGTATTGCGTTGTTACCGTTGCGTTAACAGGCGGTGAAAGAGGAAATCCCCTGAATATAACAGTAGCAGAATACAGAGAACAAAAAGAAAGAGAAGCCGATGCGTTCGCTAAGATGTTAGGAGGAGAAGCAATTGTATTTCCTTATGTAGATGGAGAATTACCGGATAATGAGGAGGTAAGACTGAAACTCTGTGATGTAATCAGGAAATATCGACCATGTGCGTTATTAACACATTGGAAACACAGTATCCATAAAGATCATGAAGCCACACACAGAATCGTAAAGGATGCGCAATTTCTTGCAGGACTGCCCGGTCTGAAAAGAAATGATCTAGCCCACTTTGCAAAAGGACCCTATTATGCAGAAAATTGGGAAGATTCTGCAGACTTTGAAAAATATATTTATCTCGAAGTATCAAAAGAAGGTTTTGATTTATGGAAAAGGGCAATTGATACGCATTGGTTTGCGGTACATAGTGCCAGCTTTCCCTATAAAGAGTATTATGAACATCTGATGAGATGCAATGGCTGTCTTGCAAGAAAAGAATATGCAGAAGCATTTAATATAGACAAGGAACAAAAGAAAATGATTCTTACAGAATTATAAAGGGGAGTAAAATGGTTAGAAATGGAATTGATTGCGTTGATAAATACATTTCATTATTTCAAGGCAAAAAATTAGGCTTACTTACTTCTGTTTCAGGAGTAGATCGGCACTTAAATTCTTCCATAGAAATTCTACATAAAAAATACGGATTAACAACATTGTTCGGACCGGAGCATGGAGTCCGTGGAAATGTAGGTGCTGGAGGAATCGTTGAGGATTATATAGATTCTTATACAGGAATTCCGGTATATAGCTTATACCGCAGAGAGTCTAAGAAGTTAACAAAAGAAATGCTGGATCAGGTAGATGCCGTAATTTATGATATACAGGATCTTGGAGTCAGATACTATACGTTTATCTCAACAATGATTTATGCGTTGGAAGAATGTGCAAGATATGAAAAAGAATTCATTATATTGGACCGTTATAATCCGCTAGGGGATAAAGTGGAGGGAAATTGTTTAAAAACAGGCTTTGAAAGCTTTGTGGGGGCATATTCACTTTGCATGCGTTATGGATTGACGGTTGGGGAATTGGCACTGATGGTGAATGCAGAGAAGAAGTTGGGATGCAAATTGACAGTGATTCCCTGTGAAGGCTGGAAAAGAAATAGTATGCATCCGGATACCGGGAATGTATGGGTGATGCCAAGTCTTGGAATGCCAAGATATACCACTGCACTATTGTATACAGGAACATGCCTGTTTGAAGGGACGAATCTGTCAGAAGGAAGAGGAACAGCGGCGCCTTTTGAGATTATAGGTGCACCATTTATAGATGCAATAGAACTTGTAAAGAATATGACAGAAAAAAAATTACCTGGTGTATTATTTTCCCCAGCTTATTTCAGACCGTCTTTTTCAAAATTCCAAGGAGAGGAATGTGAAGGGATTCACATTCATATTACAGATAGCCGGGAGTACCAATCGGCATTGATTGGCTTGGAACTTTTAGATAGCATTCAAAAATTATATGAAGATAAATTTACTTTTTTAGAACCTTTTATGGGAAGCAAAAGGAGATTTGCAGATTTATTATTTGGGTCTGAACAATTGACGAATGGGTTGGTATCCAAAGAAGAATTACTCGCAGAATATGAACAGGATGTGCGTGCATTTTCAGAACGAAAAAAGGCATATCATATATATGCATAAGCATTGATTCGATAGAAAGAGGTAGGATATGGATCTTGATACAATGACTTTACAACAAAAAATAGGACAATTGATCGTAGCCGGTTTTCCGACGGAAACTATGAGTGAGGAGTTCGTACAATTAGTAAAAGAGCATAAAATAGCCAATACCATTTTATTTTCGTATAATACTCCAAGCGAAGAGAAAATTGAAGTACTCTGCGATTCGATTCAGAAATTGGTGAAAGAAGAAACGGGAGAGTATGCATTTATAACAATTGATCAGGAAGGGGGAGTCGTGACCAGGCTGCCGAAAGAGTCAGTTAATATACCGGGAGCTATGGCGTTAGCGCAGATCGGGGATAAAGAAAAAGCTTATCAAGCGGCTTTACTGACGGGGTACGAATTAAAGAAATTAGGAATTAATTTTAACCTGGCTCCAGTATTGGATATTAATAGTAATCCTGATAATCCGGTCATCGGAGTGCGAAGTTTTGGTTCTGACAGCAAAGTAGTAACAGAGTATGGATGTAAGATGGTGAGAGGGTATCTGGATGCCGGGATTATGTGTTCATTGAAGCATTTTCCCGGGCATGGAGATACTACAGTGGATTCCCATCTTTCCTTACCATGCATTACAAAAGGCTATGCAGAATTGGAACAGGAAGAATTAGTGCCATTTCAAGAAGCAATGAAATGTGGGGCTACCGCAGTTACACTGGCACATATTTTATTTCCCAAAATAGATAACGAGAAAATTCCTGTGACTATGTCAGAAAAAATGATTCAGGGAATATTAAGAAAAAAGTTTGGTTTTCAAGGGTTAGTGATATCGGACTGTCTTGAGATGAATGCAATCAAAGAATATTTTGGAACGGCTGTGGGAGCTAAAAATGCTATTAAAGCTGGTGTTGACATGATTTTTATTTCGCATACAGCAAGCCTTGTTGTAGAGGCGGTAAAGGAAATAGAAAAGGCAGTAACATCAGGTGAGATTCCAATGTCACGTATTGATGATGCAGTTAGAAGGATTATTACCTATAAAGAGATTTATGCAAATCCGAAAAAAGAGATACGGAAAGAAGATGTAATAAAAGATAAGATAAAACAGGATAGAAAAGAATATGTAAAGGTACTGTTTCAAGAGAGCATCCAATTTAGGAACCGTGAAAAGGGATATTGTCATAAGATAGGAAAGCTGCCGTTGTTTCTTAGCTGTGGTGCGTACCGGTCTACGATGGCATCCAGCAATGTTGAGGAAGAATTACAGTTTTCAGTCTATATGCAGGACCGGTTTGGAGGAGAAGCGGTATCATTTCCAGTGAATCCGGATCGCAGGGAAATCGTCCGGATAATGGAGAAGGCAACGAGTGAGAACTATACGAATCTTATACTTGGGACTTATAATGGACATTTGAACCGTGGACAAATCATGCTTGCAAAAGAACTGGAAGGATCAAAGATCCCAATGCTTATGGTAGCATTACGAAATCCTTATGATTTGGATGAAGTCAGTAATGCAGTTGACAAAATAGCAGCATTTGAATATAGTGAACAATCGTTTGAAGGAATCGTACCATTAATGAGCTGCTGTTAGCGTATTATCCACAAATTAACTAGACTGATTACTTGTCTGGTTATTTGATGGACGATGCACTAGTATTCAATAAGTATTACAATAGTAGAATGATGTGAGAGGAGTTCTCGTATGAATAGATGGAATCAGTTATTGGAAAGGAAAAGCCATATCGTAATAGGGTTGATGAGCGGCACCTGTACAGATGGTGTGGATGCAGCGTTGGTCGAGATGGAAGGATATGATATTCATACAAAGGTAACTTTATTGAATTTTTTAACCATTCCCTATGAAGAGGAGCTGCGTAACTTATTGTTGCGAATTGCATCCGGAAGTTATGGCGGCAGTTATGAGATATCCAAAGCCAATATTTTATTGGGACATCTTTTTGCGGAAGCCTGTGTCGCAGTATGCGAAAAGGGAAATATGCCAATCGAGAAGATTGACTATATAGGAAGTCATGGGCACACGGTTTATCATCAACCCCAAGTGGAACTTTATTTTGGACATCAGATTCAGTCTACTTTACAGATAGGAGAAGCTGCCATAATCAGTGAACGAATGAAATGTCCTGTTATCGCTGATTTTCGTGTACGTGACATGGCAGCAGGTGGATTGGGAGCTCCATTAGTTCCCTATACGGAATATTTATTATATAGCGAGAATGGGAAGAATATTGCATTGCAGAATATAGGAGGGATCGGCAATCTTACTTATTTACCAGCAGATGGAGATAGAGATAAAATTCTTGCATTTGATACTGGTCCGGGCAATATGATCATTGATGCGCTGACTACTATTTATACAAAGAATCAGAAAACATATGATGAAGGTGGAAGGATTGCAGCAAGGGGAAAGATACAACCGGAACTTTTGAAATGGATGTTACAGGATCCGTACATCCACAGTGCACCACCAAAAACAACAGGACGGGAGCATTTCGGAGAAGGATTTGTGTCTGAGATTTTACAGCAAATAGCAAAAAGAAAAATATCTTTAGTAGATTGCATTGCAACTTCAACGATGTTTACAGCAAAATCAATTGAATTAAATGTTAGAAATCAATTGCCAAAAATTCCAGAATGCCTTATCATAGGCGGGGGAGGAAGCCAAAATAGGACGTTGTTACGGTTTATTAAAAGCTGTCTTTCACAATGTAAAGTAATGACGAATGAAGAATTGGGAATGGATAGTAATGCAAAAGAAGCAATTGCTTTTGCTATCCTTGCAAATGAGTCTATGTATGGAATTTGCAATAATATACCTTCTGCAACAGGTGCTGAACATGGAGTCGTTATGGGAAAACTGACACAATAGCAATACGTTACTCGCAAATAGAGAGGACATGATTTTTTTATGCATATGAATAAGCTTGTATATTTTATTAGTGTTGCAGAAAACTTGAATTTTACAAAAGCAGCGCAGGAATGTCACTTAGCACAGCCGGCTATCAGCCAGCAAATTAATTCCTTAGAAGATGAACTAGGATTCAAACTATTGATTAGAAGCAGTAAGAATGTCGAACTTACAGAAGCTGGAAAAGTATTTTATGAAGAAGTAAAAAATGTGGTTGAAGGATATAAAAATGCAGTAAAGAAAGCTGAAAGTATGGCATATGGATATACGGGTGTAATTAGAATTGGAATATGCGGTGGAACAGAAGAAGTATTTCTTTCCAGAATTATTAAAGAATTCAGGAAAATGTATCCTTTGATTGAAGTTGAATTTAAAAGAGCGTCTCTTCATGATATTAGTAAACAGCTGGAAAATAAAATATATGATCTAGTATTTACCTGGCCGTATGATATTGATGAATCTAAAAAAATTGGCAATAAGGTGATATTTGAGGATGAAGTGTGTGCTATGATCAGTCAGAGCAATGACCTATCCAATAAAAGCAGTGTTTCCAGGGAAGAGTTAGCGCTGGAAAATAATATTATGTTGGCATATGAAGAAAAAACCAAGACTTATAAGCATTTTTTAGACTTTTATAATAAGTATGGATTAAAACCAAAATCCATTCTGCCAGTTGCAGACAGCCAGATTCTGAAGCTGATGATAGAATTGAATCTGGGAATAAGTATTATACCGAAAAGATTTAGAGAGTTACAAAGTAATAGATTTTCCTACGTAGAGATAGAAGGTAAGCCTCATAAGATTAAATTTAGTATTGCTTACTTAAAAGAGAATACGAATCCATGTGTAGAGTTATTTGTGAACAATGCATCTATAAGATAATCTTATAGATGCATTGTTATATTATATTTCTAATTTAAAAGAATAGCTACTATAATAAATGCAAATGAATGGAGGATATTTTATGGACAAGGAATCTAATATTTTTAAGCCAATACAAATAGGAAAGTATGTGGCAAAAAATCGTATTGAAGTATCACCGGCAGGTTCGTTTTTATGTGGGAGAGATGGTGGAAATACGCCGGAGTTTATTGCTTATACGAAGTCGCTGGCTAAATCGGGAGCAGGAATTGTAACATTAGGGATTTCATCTGTTGATGAACAAAGTTCCGGTGTACCAATTACAAATGCAGGGAATTCTCTCTATATATCAGATTTAGCTGATCTTGCAGAAGTCATACATAGATATGGGGCATTAGCGAGCATTGAGTTAGTATCAGGACAATATATGCTTACATCACCAGATATCGTAGCTACAGAAAGCAGCAAAGAAGAAATAAAACATATCATAGAACTGTATGCAAATGCGGCAGAACGATGTATGATCGCCGGTTTTGATATGATCATGATTCATGGCGGGCATGGCAATGTTCCGGCTATGTTCTTCTCAAAAAAACATAATCAAAGAATTGATGAATATGGCGGAAACTTTGAAAATAGATGTAGATTCGGGAAGGAATTGCTAGGAGCAATACGTGAAAAAGTAGGAAACAGATTAGCAATAGAATATCGAATCAGTGGGGAAGAGCTGTCGGAAGGAGGTTCAGAACTGGAAGAAACATTGGAATATGCGAAGCAAATTCAAGATAAAGTTGATATGATGCACGTTTCCAGAGGATTATTGGAAGAAGAATCACTATTACCATATTTATTTCAACCGACATATTTTCCAAGAGCCATGAATCTAGAAGCAGCGAAAAGATTTAAAAAAGAACTAAATATTCCTGTAGCAGTAGTTGGAAGTTTTGATTTAGAAACTGCCGAAGAAGCGATTTCCAATGGAGACGTTGATGTAGTTGCAATGATTAGGAATATCTTAGCGGATACAAATTGTGTAAGGAATGCTTATAAAGGAAGAAGCAGCGATACAAGACCTTGTGTACGCTGCAATACGTGTATTAATAGGACACATACTCAATTCATACGTTTAAGATGTGCAGTGAATCCATTAATAGGAAGAGAAACGCAATTTCCTGAAATAAAAGAAGAACTTCACAGGAAGAAAGTGGTTATTATTGGTGGAGGACCAGCGGGTCTTGAAGCTGCAAGGATATCTGCAATGAAAGATTATCAAGTAGTCATTTTTGAGAAAAACAGTGAACTGGGAGGAGCACTGAGAATGGCCTCCGTTGCACCATTTAAGAAAGACATGCGTCGATATTTAGAATGGTCTGTGAGAAGTGTAATGAACCATCCCAAAATAGAAGTTAGGCTTGACACCATGGCAACAAAAGAAAGAGTAATGGAGGAAAGACCAGATGCGATATTAATTGGAGTCGGAGCCAAACCGATAATTCCTAAGTTTACGTTAAGCGGTACAAATAAAGTAGCATGGGTAGGCGATGTAGAATTAAAAAAAGTTCCGGTTGGGCAAAATGTCGTAATGGTTGGTGCTGGTTTTACAGGTCTGGAGGCAGCCTTAACGCTGGCGCAAGAAGGAAAAAGCGTAAAAGTGATTGACATGATCTCAGAAGAGAGAATAGGTGCTGATGGCATTCAAATCAGTATGATTGCATTAAAAGAACTTTTAAAGAAAGCAGGAGTTTCTTTTAAATGTAATGTTAAATTGTCTGATGTAACAGAAGTGGGAGCAGTAGTAGAAGATAAAGAAGGTAATATAAAAACAATCCCATGTGATACTGTCATTTTATCATTGGGTGTAAGAGCAGATATGGAACAAGTACAATTATTCAGAGACATCATTGATGATACTTATACCATTGGTGATTGCAGCACAACTGGCGGTACTTTATATCATGCAACAAGAACCGGTTTTGAGGTGGCGATGGATTTGTAATTAATATCATTTTTTTTAAACGGCTGTTTGATTTAAAAAATCAGACAGCTTTTATTTTTTTAACCACTTGTGATAGATGTCAAAATCAACGATAGAAGAATTTGGAATAATCTGACAGAGGCAGTTATTTTACCATATTTTGTGAACTATTCAAAGAAAATCCAGCATGCTATACTTTTTTTATAATAAAAACCGGGAGGTACTAATTGATGAAAAAATCGATTAACAAAAAAGTTATACTAGCATTAACCGTTATTTTCTTTACTATCTTCAGCGGCGTCTTAGATAGTGTTGTTTTTGCCGCAAAGCCTGCTCAAAGTGGACCAGCAGCACCCACTAATTTACAAGCCGTTACAATCACAGACACATCCGTTACACTATCATGGAGCGCATCTAAAGACAAAGTAAAAACGTATGATATTTACCGTAACAACACATATCTTGCTTCGACAGCAACTACTACATATGCGGTAAAAGGGTTGAGCCCGGCAACTAATTATCAATTTTATGTAAAAGCAAAAAATCCAAAAGGAGATGTGACAGAATCCAGTAACACGGTTTCTGTCACAACGATATCATCTGCGCCTGTATCAACGACTCCTGAACCATCGACTTCGGAGCCGGCAACACCTGAACCAACGACTGTTGAACCAACGGCTCCCGATCCATCTACGCCTGAACCAACGACTGTTGAACCAACGACGCCTGAACCAATTACGCCTGAACCACCTGTCCAGTCATCATCGAAAAAAATAGTTGGATATTATGCTGCGTGGGCTGCGTATTCACGCTACTTTCCGAATCAGATCGATGCAAATAAGTTAACACATATCAATTATGCATTTGCAAATATCAGCTCAGATTTAAAGCTCACGTTGGGATATCCAGACATTGATCAAAATAACTTTAAACTTCTGAATTCTTTAAAGCAGACAAATCCTAATTTGAAGACGCTAATTTCTGTAGGAGGATGGACCTGGTCCGGAAAATTCTCTGATGCAGCCCTTACGGATGCTTCCAGAACGATATTCGCAGATAGTTGTGTAGCTTTTATAAAACAATATGGATTTGATGGAGTTGATCTTGATTGGGAATACCCTGTCAGTGGAGGTCTTACAACCAATTCAAAACGTCCGGAAGATAAACAGAACTTCACGCTGCTTCTTCAAAAAATTCGGGAAAAGCTGGATGCGCAAGGAGCCTTGGATAATAAACATTACCTTCTTACGATTGCCGGTGGAGCCGGAAGTTCTTATGTCAAAAACGTAGAAATGACAAATGTGGCACAATACCTGGATTATGCAACGATAATGACATATGATTTGCACGGAATGTGGGATACCTATACAGATATTCACGCACCTCTCTATATGAACAATGATACTTCACCTCAGTATAAGGCAAGTGTGGATTCTGCGGTAAATGCATGGCTCAATGCTTCTTTCCCTGCAGATAAGCTGGTACTTGGTATTCCATTCTACGGATATCTGTATTCTTCCGTAAATAATGCAAATAATGGATTGTATCAGCGATATGCCGGTGCCAATTCTATAAGCTATCAGTCAATTGTAGATAATTATTTGAGTAAACCTGCATTTACCAGATATTTTCATTCTCAGTCCATGGTACCTTGGCTATTTGATGGTTCTATTTTTATTAGTTATGAAGATCCACAGTCAATTGCCTATAAAACTGATTATATTAAATCAAAAAATCTGGGAGGAGCTATGGTCTGGGAATTGAGTCAGGATCCAAACGAAGTGCTTCTTGGAACATTATATGATGGAATGAAATAATATTATTAATTATTCATAACAAAGGATGACTTTTTAAGTGATTAATCATTTAGAAAGTCATCCTTTTTTAAAATCATAATTCTTCATACTACACCGGACAAATTCAATAAATTTTTTTGATGTTGCAGAAAGAGCCTTATTTTTATTGTAGATCAGACTATAAGGGTAGTCGGGCTGATGCCCGGAAATGTTAAGAAGTTTTAACAGCCCAAATTGCAGCTCGAATTTTACTGCTACAAAAGGAATCAGAGAAACACCTAAGTTCGAACTGACAGCTCGTTTGATCGCATCTATGTTTCCTAAATACATGTTAATACTTTCGGGGATGTTCAATTCGTTAATATAATTCTTATAGTACGTATACAACTGGGAATCTGTTTTATGAACAACGAAACTCATATCCTTCAGGTCATTTTCGTTAATAATTCCGAAATTACAATATGGATTCTGTGGGGAAGCGACGATGACCAATTTATCGGAAAAAAGTTTTTCCACATAAATATAGTCGCTGTAGTAACAGCTTCCGCCATTGATTGCGATATCTAGCGTTCCATTGTTAATCAGATGGGATATCTCTGCTGTATTGCCAATGTGTAGATTAAATTTTATGCCAGGATATAGTTTTTTGAATTCACCAATCACTTCTGGCAAAATATAGGCGCCAGGTGTATTACTGCCGCCAATATTGAGGGTTCCGCCAATAAAATTATGTGTATCAGAAATTGTGTTTTCCAGTTCATCAATAATACCAAATATTCTCTGGGTATATTCCTGAAGCATGATACCATTCTCACTTAAATGAATCTTGTTTCCGATTTTGTCAAAAAGCTTTAATCCTATTTGTCCTTCTAATCTTTTTATTTGAATGGAAAGAGCAGGTTGACTGATATGAAGGATATCGGAAGCCTTTTTATAGCTTTCATATTGTGCAACCGTATTAAATAATTCCAGATAATGTAAGTCCATTTTTATCTCCAATTCGTTGTATTTATATGCTATCAATCTATAACTTTGGTATATGATATGCATTGATAATATGTATTTGTAAAAAAACATGAAACTGTTAGTATAATATCGTTAATAAATAGTTGAAAAATATTGATAGAAGGAGAAAAGTTATGTCAGAAATTTTAAGTGTTCCTTTTCAAGTCCTAATATTGGGGACAGTTATTTCTTTTGGAATCGCGGTGTTGATTAAAGTTTTGTTAGCGGTTATCAGATTATTCACCAAAAAAAAGAAACAACAATTAAACATATAAAACCTGTTTGCATTATACTACAAAACTTATAAAAAGGTCAGGGGATTTTAATGAAAATTTTAGATTTATTTCAGGGTATCGGTACGATGTTTGTACAAGATCCAAATATTGTTTTATTTAGGGTTATTTTAATATTTTTAGGTTTTTTACTTGTATATTTAGGCAAAAAAGGGACACTAGAACCACTTATTATGATTCCGATGGGATTCGGAATGTCTGCAGTCAATACCGGTGTTCTATTTATGGAAAATAATCAAATAGGTAATTTGATCATCAATCCGCTGTTAACAAAAACAGATGAATTGATGAAGTATATGCAGATAGATTTTTTGCAGCCAATTTATACATTGACATTCAGTAATGGACTTATAGCCTGCTTGGTTTTTATGGGAATTGGAATTTTATGTGATATCGGATATGTATTGGCGCATCCTTTTATTAGTATGACAATAGCGTTGTTCGCAGAACTTGGAACAGTTGCTACATACCCGATCGCAAAACTTATGGGATTATCAGATGGTGCGGCAGCAGCAGTATCCATTATTGGAGGAGCGGATGGACCCATGGTATTGTTCGCTTCTTTGAAATTAGCCCCGGAATATTTTGTTCCCATATCTATCGTTGCATATTTATACCTAAGCTTAACCTATGGCGGATATCCGTATTTGATTAAGTTTATGGTTCCTAAGGAATTAAGGGGTAAAGTGGTCATTGATGAAAAGCCAAAGACTACCATAACTTCAAATGAAAAATTAATTTTTGCTGTGATAGCAAATGCTGTGTTATGTTTATTATTCCCGGTTGCTGCACCATTGTTCTTGAGTTTCTTTATTGGAATTGCGGTCAGAGAAGCAGGACTTACCAAATATGTGAAATTGATTGAGGATGGTTTCTTATATTTTGCCACTTTTTTCTTGGGATTAATGCTTGGTGTTCTGTGTGATGCCAGTACATTATTAAATCCAGTTGTTCTTAAGCTATTAGTTCTCGGTATGCTTGCATTATTACTTTCAGGGATAGGCGGGCTCTTAGGCGGATATGTGGTTTATATTTTGAAAGGAAAGAACTTTAACCCTGTTATTGGTATCGCAGGAGTTTCCTGTGTTCCTTCCACGGCCAAGGTAGCCCAAAAAGAAGTACAGAAAGTGAATAAAGCTTCTTTTATTTTAGAGTATGCGCTAGGCGCCAATATCTGTGGGGTAATAACCACTGCTATCTTAACTGGTATTTATATTACACTTTTACAGTAGGTTAGAGAATGTTATAGGAAAGAATCCGTAGACTGATGTTTGCGGTTTTTTTTATTTACGTGAGCAACGTGTCAAATACAAGCAAGTCTGCATTTAACGAGTGCCGCGGTAATTTTCATAGGAGATTGCCTGGTAATTTGTTGAAAAAAATTATTTTTTGGAAAAATTCTGACAATAATTCTTCCAGGGAATAAGGAGGGGTATAATTTTAAGAAAATATGGTTATATAATGAAAAGAATCATATGTACCTGTCTTCTGTAAACAATGAGATTTGATACGATAATCAATTAGACAGAGGGCTCCTCGGTAATGATTTATATGATCGAAAATAAATGAAGGCGTTACAGGGAAATGGTGTGGTGAAAGAGATAAACAATCAAATGAAATCTATTAAAAACAGTAAAATGGATGTTGTAAATTCCGAAGAGGTAACCATGATAGAAGAGGATTTTGAGACAGAAGAAATGGTTATCGAAGAGGAAACAGACCAGGAAGAAGATAGTATCATAGAAGACTCCGTAAAAGCGTATTTGAAGGAGATCCGAAGCATCCCGTTGCTGACAGCGGAACAGGAAATTGAGACAGCAAAAAAAATTGAAAGCGGAGAAGTACTGGCAAAAGAAATAATGATAAAGTCAAACCTGAGGCTGGTGGTCAGTGTTGCCAAAAAGTATGCGGGCGGAAGCAATATGACATTACTGGATCTGATACAGGAAGGGAATATTGGATTGCTGAAAGCCGTTGAAAAATTTGATTATCATAAGGGTTATAAATTCAGTACGTATGCAATGTGGTGGATCAGACAATCGATTACCAGAGCAATTGCAGATCAGGATAGGACAATCCGTATTCCGGTCCATATGAAAGAACAGATGCATAAAGTTACTAAGGCCACAAGACATTTTATAATAAATAAAGGAAAAGAACCTACAAATGCAGAATTGGCAGCACTTCTGAATACAACAGAAAATAAAATTGAAGAAATTGCAAAGCTATATGGAGATACGATATCTTTAGATACTCCTGTTGGAGATAAGGATGATAGCATATTGAGAGATTTTATTCCGGATGGAAGTATGCCGGAACAATTTTCCACAGTAGAACAGGTTCTCCTAAGTAAGGAAATAGAGGCGGTTTTATCTTCATTGACAGAAAGAGAACGAAGGATCCTGAGGCTGCGGTTCGGTTTTGAAGATGGAAGAATGTGGACTTTAGAAGAAGTAGGAAAAGAATATCATGTTACACGAGAACGAGTTCGCCAGATAGAAGCAAAATCCTTACTGCGGATAAGGATGAAAAGAGAATCAAAAAAATTAAGAACTTATCTGGAAGAATAGCAGATTCAGCTTGCTCGCTATTTTTACAGAGATTTTACACAAACCATGAGATTGAATTTACCTTCTTACTTTATAATACAATTGAAAATATAAAAGAAGGGATTCTATGCCTATGACAAAAACCTATGTGTTAGATACCAATGTACTGATTCAGGCACCATATGCATTACAATGTTTTGAAGATAACAACATTATTTTACCGATTGTAGTATTGGAGGAACTGGATAATTTAAAAAATGCGGATGGAGAGGCAGGAGCAAATGCAAGACAAGTAATCAGGTTTTTAGAGGGATTACGGCAAAAGGGCAAACTAACAGAAGGGGTGAGACTGCCGGAGGGCGGTATTCTGAGATTAGAGATCAACCATATTAACGAGACATTACCGGATGGCTTCAAAGAAGAAAAAAATGACAATAGAATCTTAAAGGTCTGTAAAGGAGTATCACAGACCGAAGAAAACGTAACGTTGGTGACGAAAGATATTATTGTTCGTATCAAAGCTCAATTGATGGGAATTACAGCGGAAGACTTTACTACAGAACAGGCGCCAATAGCAAAAGAACAGTATACCGGCAGAATGGATGTTTATGCAGTAGAAGAAAAATTTGCATTATTTAAGAAAAAAGGAATAGAAGTTGAGGATGTTTATGTCTTAGATGAGAAGGGAAACAGGAAGGAAATAAATCCGGTCATAAATCAATTCTTTTTATTAAGTGCGGATCAATCTTCCAAAAAAACACAATTAGGAAGATTTAATGGAGAAAAGATAGTGCCATTGAATTTTAAAAAATCAGCACCATTTGGTGTAAAACCTAGAAATGTCGGTCAATATTTTATGCAGGAAGCATTGATGGAGGATGCAGAAAAAGCACCTCTTGTAATTGTAAAAGGAATGGCTGGAACGGCAAAGACATTCTATTCGCTCGCAGTCGGACTCGAAAAGGTCATGGAGGATATACAGCATCCGTATCGGAAGATCATTGTAAGCAGACCTAATATTCAATTTGATGAAGAGATTGGATTTCTTCCAGGTGATGAGCAGGAAAAAATCGCGCCGCTAATCAGACCTGTCATTGATAATCTGGAACTCTTAATCGACCAGGATGAAAGAGAGAGATTTGAAAATGAACGTGAATTGAGCGGTAAAGTAGCGGAATTATTTGAACGGGAAATTATCGTCCCACAGGCAATGAACTTTATCAGAGGAAGATCGATCACTAAATCATATTTAATCATAGACGAAGCCCAGAATCTGACGCCAAAGCAGGCGAAGGGAATCATCACAAGAGTTGGAAAAGGAACGAAAGTCATATTGATAGGAGATCCCCATCAGATTGATCATCCACTTTTGGATGAAAGAACAAATGGATTGAGCTATGCTGCAGAAAAAATGAAGGATAGTCCATACTGTTATCAGATCACGTTATCGGCAGAAGAATGTGAACGGTCTGCGTTAGCTATGGATGCGATCAAGAGAATGTAAAAAATTAGTTAAGATAAAGCTTATGAATCTAAATGTAAGGGAAGGTATAGGCATTAAAATGCAGCCGTTGGAAAAATTACAGAGCGAAAAAGTATTGGCAAAAAATAAAATTGTGTTAAAAATTCTTTTAAATAAGTTAGATACGATCAATACGGAATTGTCAATGAAAGAAGGCAGAATGCTGGTACATAATACATCGGGAAGAATAAAAGAAGTAGAAAGTATAAGAGCAAAGCTGAAAAGAAAAGGCTTTGACGAAGATTATGAATCAGCCGTAGAAAAGGTAAATGATATCATCGGAGTAAGGGCAGTCTGTTTTTATATGGATGATCTATATAAAGTCGCGGATACATTAAGCCTGCATGAAGATATCGAAATCCTGAAAGTTAAAAACTATATGGAACATCCGAAAAAATCGGGGTACAGGAGTCTGCATCTGATTATCAAGATTAAAATATCATTGTGGGAAAAGCAGGAAACCGTAAAAGCAGAAGTACAGTTACGCACCTTTGCCATGAATTACTGGGCACTGCTAGATCATCAACTCCGCTACAAGAAAGATAATGCAAAGAGTGATAAGGTAGAAAAAGAACTGGAAGAATATGCCGCATCATTGGAAGATATTGACAAAAAAATGATGAAGATCAGAGATAAAATCGCGCAGATATAAAGTTAGCGGTGACAAGTGCAATACGAAATAAATCCTCTGGGGAGGTTATGGCTATATTAGAAGAATATATGATTAAAAAGATACAAGAGAATGAAAGAAAAGAATTGGAAGATATTATTGTAAATAAGAGGATATCCCCTGTATTTCAACCAATTATTTCTTTACGGGATGGCAGCGTCTTTGGGTATGAGGCATTGAGCCGAATACAGAAAGATAGCTTTATTAAGAAACCGGATCAATTATTTCGTATTGCAGCAGAAAATGGGGAATTATGGGAATTAGAACAGTTGTGCAGAAAATGTGCATTAAAAAAGATATATGAGAATGCAGGATTGCTGCCAGATAAAAAATTATTCTTGAATGTGAGTCCCCTTATTATTTATGATGATAAGTTCCAGGCAGGATTTACAAAAGAATATCTTCGAAGGTATCATATCAGTCCTTCACAAATCGTATTTGAATTAACAGAACGCGATTCCAGTACAGATATGATTGGATTTGGGAGTGTTGTGGAGCATTATAAAAAGCAACAGTATGGAATAGCGATCGATGATCTTGGTTCCTGTTATTCGGGCTTGAATCTTATTTGTGAGCTACAGCCACATTTTGTAAAATTAGATATGCAATTAGTTCGGGAATTACATAATAATAGCAGTAAATTGGCATTATTAAAAAGTCTGAAAGAATTTTCTTCCATGACAAATATGCGATTGGTCGCGGAGGGGATAGAAACAAAAGAAGAACTGGAAACACTAATCAGTATAGGGATACACTATGGGCAAGGTTATTATATCGGAAGGCCAAATGAGAATATTATGCCGATACAGGATGAGGTCGTAAAAAATATTAAAGAATGTAATGTAAAAAAACATAATATTAATAATCATGGTATGAACAATTCTTATATTAAGCATATTTGTACCAATGGATTGACCGTACAGGAAAATATGAGCGTGGAGCAGGTACTTTCTTATTTTGAGGAAAATCCATCATTTCCCGGAATTTGTATTACACATTTAAGGAAAGTAAAAGGTATCCTCACAAAAGAAAAACTGCAGAGAATATTAAGCGGAAGGTATGGGTTCAGTTTACATCAGAACAAGGAAGTAACGGCTATTATGGATAGGGATTTTCTTGAGGTAGATGCATATACACCGATCAGTACTGTTTCAGCGATTGCAATGGATAGAAGCGAAGGCAGTTTGTACGATTTTGTCGTGGTTACGGAGGAAGGGCATTACCTTGGTATCGTTACGGTAAAAGATCTTCTGATAAAGTCAACAGAAATAAGTGTAAATGCTGCCAAATCATCTAATCCACTTACCGGATTGCCTGGAAATCTGGTGATTAACCAGGAAATATCAAGGCTGGTAGAACATAATATGCAGTATACAGTTATGTATATTGATATGGATAATTTTAAAGCGTTTAACGATGTATATGGATTTGAAAGAGGAGATGAAGTAATCCGCATTATGGCACAGGTGCTGAAAGAGCAAATAGAGGAAGCAGGATTTATAGGTCATGTCGGCGGGGATGATTTTGTTGTCATTTTGTACCATAATGAATATCAGATGTTGTGCAGGGAAATAACACATCAATTTGAAGAAAGAGCAAGAAAATTATATTCTGAAAATGACAGGGAAAGAGGATATATAGAGACGGAGAACCGGCGCGGTGAATGGGAGCGTTATCCGTTGCTTTCGATCACAATAGCCTTGATGACAGATAAAGAAAAAAAATATCTAAGTCATTATGAATTGGTCGAAGAATTGGCCGCAAGAAAAAAGCTTGCAAAGCAGAAATGATACGGTAACATAAAAAGTCACTAAATTATCAGAGATGGATTGTCAAAAGTATATTTGATGGTCTGTCTTTTTATTAGTAGACTTTGAAAAAACTTGACTTATATAAAGTTACAGCATATTATATAGGCAGTCTATATATAGATTGTCTATATAATATAAAGGAGAAGGATAGATAATATGGCAATTGATAAAACACTTATTTCGGGAAGTATGACGATGCTCTTGTTAAAACTATTATCAGACAAGGATATGTACGGTTACGAGATGATTGACACACTACGACAGCGTTCACAAAATGTGTTTGAACTTAAAGCAGGAACGTTATATCCATTGCTTCACAGTCTGGAGGATAAGCATTTGCTGACTTCTTATGAACAGGAAGTATTAGGCAAAGTTCGTAAATATTACAGCATAACAAAAGAAGGAAAAAGCCTGTTAAAAAGCAAGGAAACTGAATGGAAAGAATATTCCAAAGCGGTAACCAAAGTGCTTGCAATGGGGGTATAAGATTATGGAAAAATATTTAAGTAAGCTCTTGGAACAGATACGCTGTAAAAAAGCGCGTACTTTTATTGAACAGGAAATACGAGGCCATATGGAAGATCAGATAGCAGATAATAAGTCACATGGAATGTCTGAGGAACAAGCGGTCAGAGCTGCAGTAAAGGATATGGGAGATCCGGTAGAGACTGGTATTTCATTGGATCGTATTCATAAACCACAGGCTGCCTGGAGTATGATTATCATTATGGTAGTCATCAGTCTGTTTAGTATTTTGGTTCATATTATGATTGGTCAAGGTACAGAAGAAATAGATGGTTATTCCAGTGCGGGTTATATTACAAGAGCAATTAGACACATTGTTATCGGTTTTATTGCGATGCTGATAGTATATCGGATCGATTACAGCTTTATGGCAAAATATGCAAAAGTGATTGCAGCTATCTTTCTTGGATTTATGTTTTTACAGATTTTCTTTTTGGGAGATGAGAGGAATGGAGCAATGTCGTTTATTTCTTTAGGAGGAATAAGCATTTCTGCGATTTATTTTATGTTGCTGTTTGTCCCTGTATATGGAGCGATTTTGTATCAATACCATGGACTGGGGTATCAAGGAATCATAAAATCAATTTTCTGGATGCTTGTACCGGCCTGGTTGACATTGTATATTCCATGTACAAGCCTTTCTATGACGCTCTTTTTTATGATGGCAGTTCTGTTATCGATAGCTGTTCGGAAAGACTGGTTTCATATATCCAAAAAAAATTTTCTGATAGTATTCTGGAGTGTGATTGTAGCCTTGCCGATATTATTATTGCTCAAACTACATTGGCTTGCCGATTATCAGTCCATGCGTATCAGGGTACTTTTGAGCGGAGAAATAAGTGAATATAATTATGTCGGAAGACTGATAAAGGAATACGCTGCAAGCAGTAAACTCTTTGGAACGAGTGGAAAGAAGATTATAGGAGTTCTGCCAGAGTATAGCAGAAGTTATATACTGACTGTCATAAGTACTTATTATGGTATCATAACAGCTTTGATTGTGTGTTGTCTTCTTGCATTTGTTACATTCAAAATATTTCGGATTTCATTACGTCAGAAAAATCAGCTTGGAATGATAATGGGATGTGGTTGCGGAATGGTATTTCTGACCAATTTAGGTATCAACATCGGTATCAACGTAGGTATATTTCCAACAGCACAGACATTCTTGCCATTTTTTTCATCAGGTGGAACGGGAATCATAGTAAGCTATATTCTGATTGGTATTATATTGAGCATTTACCGTTATAAAAACATCCTGCCGACGCACGTTAGCAATAAGATATCCAATAGATTTATCAGGCGGAGAAAAGCAGAAAGTAGCTATTTGCCGGGCACTAATAAATGATCCGGAAATTATTATAGCGGATGAACCAACAGGTAATTTGGACTCAAAATCAGTAGCTGTTATTGTTAATATTTTTAATACAGGAAGATATGAAAAAAAGCTGATTATGGTTACTCATATGATGTAATAGTATAATAATTGAAATGAATAAGATTTAATAGAATAAATATTGACATAATCTGGAAGAAGCAGTATTATATTTTTTGTTTAGAAGCTAAACAGTATAACTGTGAAACAATAGTATTGGAGTTAACGATGAGAGATTACAATCAAAGTTCTGAGATCATGGAGCGTATTATTAACAAATATAATCAGGCTGAAAATAGAAAACGGTGTTATGGTACCGACACCGTACTGACAAGAAAAGAAATTCATACGATTTATGCAATTGGAAAAAATTCTGGTATTAACGTAACTCAACTCGCAAAGCTACAGGGTGTTACCAAAGGTGCAGTGTCTCAGATGATTTATAAGTTAGTAGAGAAAGGATATGTGAAGAAAAGCGTATCCATGAATTCTGATTCAGAAGTAATGTTGGAACTTACCACAGCAGGATGTGTTGCCTATGAGGCACATAATCAATTCCATAAAGAGACGCAGGAAGATTTTTTCTTATTGCTAAAAAATATGCCGGAAGAAACATATCAACAAATGCTTGAGATTTTAATTGCATTTGAAAAATCTCTTGATAAAAGGACATAGCCTTCTATCAAAAGTATTTTTATAAAAACAGTAAAGTATATTTTTTTGCCCAAAAAGTATAGAAACTATACAGTATAGATGATAAACAAAAAAGATATAAGAAAGTAATTACTAAATGTAAGAAAAATAAAAAACGAAAGAAGATAATAAAATGCAAGAGGAAAATAACAGAATCTATTTATTAAGTAAAGAAAAAGTATCTAAAGCATTATTAAAACTGGGAATTCCAACTATGATAGGAATGATGACTTCCGCACTTTATAATCTGGTGGATGCATATTTTGTTGCGGGGCTTGGTACATCTCAGATGGGTGCAGTAGCAGTTGTATTTCCATTGAGTTTAGTAATACTGGGAGTCGGTTTGCTATTTGGATCAGGGGCATCTTCCTATCTTGCAAGACTGCTTGGAGACAAGAAGTATAAAGAAGCAGATAAGTGTGCATCTACTGCGTTATTCACAAGCATTGGAGTTGGTACGGTATTCATACTATCTATGTTGATGGGCCTTATGCCGCTTCTTAGAATATTAGGAACTACAGATACCATTCTTCCCTATGCAAAAGGATATGCAGAGCTATTTATCATAGGATTACTGATTAATATTTTCAATATTACAATTAATAATATAGCAACGGCAGAAGGAGCGACCATGCTCAGTATGGCAGCTATGCTGGCAGGTGGAATTGCTAATATTATATTAGATCCGATTCTTATCTATGTTGTTGGTCTTGGCGTAAATGGAGCTGCGATTGCAACGCTATTGTCAAGATGTATATCAGCAAGCATTTTTATATACTATATAGTTGGTGGAAAGAGTGTATTTCACTTTTCAATTAGGAACATAGAACCAAGTAAAAAAGTTTATGGAGAGATATTCAAAGTTGGAATTCCAATGCTGGTATACCAATTACTAACAAGTGTTACATTGAGTATCACAAATCTGTTTGCAGCTCATTTTGGCGATTTTGCAATTGCATCGATGGGGGTGGTATCAAGGCTTACATCCCTTGGAGGAATGATGATCTTTGGATTCCTGAAGGGATATCAGCCTTTTGTCGGATATAATTATGGAGCAGGCAACATGGAACGCGTGAAGAAGGCAACACGAATTACACTACTGTGGACAACGATATTCTGTGGTGTATTTTCTTTATTACTTGTAGTATTTGCAAATCAAATCATGCATGCATTCAGCAAAGATGATGTAATGGTTATTCACACAGGAAGCAAGGCTCTTATTGTAAATGGTATCGTATTTCTGGGACTGGGATTTCAAGTGGTATATTCTTCCATGTTTCTGGCTTTGGGAAGAGCAAAAGAGGGCGGTATGATCAGTGTGGGAAGACAAGGTGCTTTTTTCATTCCGCTTATCTTTCTATTAACAGCGTTATTTCATCTAAATGGTCTGATTTTGGCGCAGCCTGTTGCAGATTTGTGCTCTATCATAATGGTTTTCATATTAAAAACAAATTATGAGAAAGAAACTAAGAAAGAGGGAATTTATGCATAAGTTGCGTAAGTCCTTGCAACTTATGCTATAAAAACAATCTTGCAACGGAGGTAAATAAAAAACAGGTAATAAGTCCCATGACCGTCGGAATCAAAAAGGATAGAGCAGTCCATTTATTGCTTCCTGTTTCTTTTTTTATGGTGATTAAGGTTGTAGAACAAGGCCAGTGCATTAAGGAAAACAGCATGGTACTGATTGCGGTAATCCAGGTCCAACCGTTATCAACAAGCAACTGTTTTAGTTCAACAAGATTATTAAGCTCCAAAATACTGCCCTGTTCCATATACGCCATTATAATAATCGGAATCACAATTTCATTTGCAGGCAGACCGAGTATAAATGCCATGAGGATAATACCATCTAAACCGAATAAATTTGCAAAAGGATCTAAAAATTCTGCACAATGATTTAATAAACTAATATTACCAATGGTAATATTAGCTATGATCCAGATGAACAAACCGGCAGGTGCGGCAACAGCTATTGCACGGCCTAACACAAATAGAGTTCTGTCAAAGATAGACCGGACGATGACCTTACCGATCTGTGGTCTGCGATAAGGCGGCAGCTCTAAGGTGAAGGAGGAGGGAACACCCTTTAAGATGGTCTTTGATAGCAAGTTAGATACGATAAAAGTCATAAATACTCCAAGAACAATGACTGCCGTTAATAAAATCGCGGATAGCAATGAATGAAAAATGCCTCTGGAAGCACCAACGAAAAACATGGAAATAATAGCGATGAGAGTTGGAAATCTTCCGTTACATGGTACAAAGTTATTGGTAATGATTGCGATCAGGCGTTCACGCGGCGAATCGATGATCCTGCAGCCAACGATTCCTGCGGCATTACAGCCAAAGCCCATGCACATAGTAAGTGCCTGTTTGCCGCAGGCAGAGCACCGCTTGAAAGATTTATCCAGATTATATGCGATGCGTGGTAAATATCCGGCATCCTCAAGCAGCGTAAATAACGGAAAAAAAATTGCCATCGGAGGCAGCATAACAGAAACGACCCACGCTAAGACCCTATAAACACCAAGTATCAGCATTCCGTGAAGCCAATCAGGAACGTTACAGAAATGAAAAGTATCTGTTAATTTATCTTGCATCCAAAACAAACAGTCTGCCAGCAGTTGTGATGGATAATTCGCACCGGTAATGGTCAGCCAGAATACAACAGCTAAAAGAGCTAACATGATAGGATAACCGGCCCATTTACTAGTAAGAATTTTATCAATCTTTCTGTCAGTCGCATTGTAAGTACAATTATCGTATGATACCGTATCGGCACAAATTTCCTCAGCAGTCAGAACGAGAGAAGAGACTATTTTATCTTTTAAATGAGTAGAAGAAATGCCATTATTTTGGAGCAATATTTTTGCCTGTTCCAGGGCAGATGTTATCGTTTCTTCTTTTAGGATATCAACATTAAGATAATGATTTAACTCACTGATTAGTGATTCATCATAATCAAGCAGCCTTAAACTAAGCCAGCGAGAGTTGATTTTATTAGGGATCTTATGCTTGATTTCAGCTTCCACAATAGCAATCGCTTCTTCAATAGGTCTTATGTATTTTACTTGTAAAGAGTTTTTTTCATATTTGTTGTCGATCACAAGATCAAGTTCATTCATCAAAGCAGAAAGACTCTTTTTCTTTCTGGCAATCGTCCCTACAACAGGGACACCCAATTTTTCAGATAGGTTCTTTATATCTATTTTAATATTTTTGTGCTTTGCCTCATCCATCAGATTTACACAAACAAGTACATGATTTGAGATTTCAATGGTCTGGAGCACAAGATTAAGGTTTCGTTCAAGACATGTGGAATCACAGACAACGATTACGGCATCCGGTTCACCAAAGCAAATAAAATTGCGCGCAACTTCCTCCTCAGTAGAATGCGCCATTAAAGAATAGGTGCCGGGAATGTCTACCAGAACATAAGATTTATCTTTTGTATTGCAATAGCCCTGTGCGTTTGTAACTGTTTTACCAGGCCAGTTTCCTGTATGCTGATTCAGTCCTGTAAGGTTATTGAACAGTGTACTCTTGCCTACATTTGGATTGCCTGCGATGGCGACAACGATATCGTCGGGAGTTTGTTTTTTTATTTCAAGACCGGAGTCGACTGCTTTCATTCCAACGGCGTTTTTTGTCAGCCCCATGATATTATCCCCTCATTTGTTTCATGGATTAAAATATTGCAGCAATCCTCTGAGCGGATTGCAATAACAGCGCCACGGATTAAAAATGCGGAAGGGTCACCACCCGGACTTCTGCCAAGGCATTTCACTGTCGTGTTTTCAATCAGACCGATATCCAGAAGTCTTCTCCGAATGCTACCCGTGGATAAGAGTTCTTTGACCAGGGCTGTCTGCCCGGGTTCTATGTCATTTAAACAATTTATTTTATTCATAAATATTCACCTCATAATATATATTAGGATAAGGAAACATTGTTTCTTAATGCATTATATTATGATTTGAAAAATTGGTTACTGATTTCTGCTAAAATTTGGAGTGACAGAATATGAATAATGAGAAAGGCTTTTATACACTAAAAGGCTATCAACGATATGAAACGAATGAAATGACGGCATCTATGGAAGATTACCTTGAGATGATATGCAGAATATTAGAAAACACCAATGTGGTAAGAATAAATGAACTTGCAGATAAATTACATGTAAAGCCTTCTTCCGCATCCAAAATGGTGAACAATTTAAAAGAAGCAGGCTATATAGAGTTTCAAAAATACGGTTATATCTCAGTGACAAAAAAAGGATTCGATGCTGGAAAATATTTACTTCATAGACATGAGGTACTTCATAAATTTTTATGTATGATTAATCAAACGGATAATGAATTGAATCAAGTAGAAAAAATTGAACATTTTATAAATGAGACAACCATAAATAATCTTGAAAAACTTACCAATGAACTAACAAAAGGAAAAAAAACATGGTTGCTGCTGAATAAAAAATAATCCATGTATTTGAATGAAAAAGTAAAATCCTTCTAATACATGGATAGCGGTCAGTTATTCTGAATATATTGTTTAATCGCTTCGAAACTTTCGCTGCTGAGGACATGTTCGATTCGACATGCGTCTTCAGCAGCAATTTTTGAATCTACGCCCAACTGCATTAACCAGGTAGAGAAAAGAGTATGTCTTTCATAAACACTTTCAGCAATTTTCTTACCAGCTTCTGTAAGGGTAATAAATCCAGAATCCGATACGACGATATAATTATTTTCACGCAGATGCTTCATCGCAACACTAACACTGGATTTTTTGAAATCCAGTTCAACAGCTACGTCAATAGAACGTACAGCAGGCAGCCTATGACTTAACACTAAGATCGTTTCTAAGTAATTTTCAGCTGATTCATTTACTATCATAACAAATTCCTCTTTTCACTTATTAATAATGCTAGTATAGCATACAAAATTATGGAAAACAATTGATTGAGTAAAACGAATATAGACTTCGTTGACTTCTGGTTATGCAAGTGATAAACTGCAAATAATCAAAAATAAGATAGAGAAAATATTAATTAATATAGGTGCGTGCAATAGAGGAGCGGTGCATATGGAATTAACTCAGTATAAGAAATGCTCAAATGTAATAAGAGGATTACAAAAAGCAGATTTTGTTTTAAAAAACGCAAAAGTTATCAACGTTTTTACAGAAGAAATACAGGAGGCAGACATTGCAATTGTTGAAGGTATCATAGTTGGAGTGGGAAATTACGAAGGAACAGTCGAACATGATGTATCCGGGAAATATGTATGTCCTGGATTTATTGATAGTCATCTGCATTTGGAATCTACATTGGTAACGCCGCCTGAGTTAGTCTGTAACGCTGCAATGTGCGGAACGACTACATTTATTGTAGACCCGCATGAATCTGCCAATGTATCGGGCAAAGATGGGATTGACTATATATTAGAGCAGACAGAAGATGTGCCTGCAAATGTATATGTCATGGTTCCATCCTGCGTCCCGGCTACAGAAGTGGATGATAATGGTTGTGTGCTGACGGCTGAAAAATTAGCACCTTACCTCAAAAACAGCAGAATATTAGGTCTTGGTGAAGTAATGGACTATAAAGCCGTTACTACGGGAAATGCAAAGATGCATGCGAAATTACGCTTATTCCAGGATAAAGTACGGGATGGGCATGCACCATTTTTAAATGATGCTGATTTAAATGCTTATGTACTGGCAGGAATCGCAACAGACCATGAATGCGTGGATTTTGCATATGCGATGCAGGAAAGAAGACGCGGGATGACGGTTCTTATCCGGGAAGGAAGTGCTGCAAAGAATCTGGAAGCAATTGTCGGTGGAATCGTAAATGCGGGTGCAGATACAGCAGGATTTTGTTTCTGTACAGATGATAAACATATAGAAGAAATCAAAAAGGATGGACATATCAATTATAACGTTAAGAAAGCAGTGGAGTTAGGACTGCCACCAATAAAAGCCATAAAGATGGCAACAATCCAGGCAGCACGGTGCTATGGACTTACGAATATAGGAGCAATTGCGCCCGGATATCAGGCAGATCTGATCGTATGCCAGAATCTGGAGGATTTTATAATTGAAGCAGTTTATTATAAAGGGAATTTAATAACAGAAGAGAAGATGAAGAGAAAACCGTGTCCGGCTACATTGAAAAATACAGTACATATCCGAGATTTTAAAAAGGCAGATTTTGCTTTGAAAATTCCTGAGGAGCCATTTCCGGTCATTCAGATGATAGAAGGACAGATTACGACAAAAGAGTGCAGGGCAAAGATACCGGGAAATGAATTTTTTGCTCCGGATGATACCTATAAAAAGATCGTAGTGATTGAAAGGCATCATAAGACTGGTAAAATGGGGGTTGGTGTTGTTACCGGGTTTGGCATCAGGAACGGTGCAATTGCCTCCAGTGTATCTCATGATTCTCATAATATTATTGTGATAGGGGACAATGACACTGATATGGAGATAGCCGTAAGGGAATTAGTCCGCACACAAGGAGGTTATACACTTGTGGAACATGGAAAAGTTGTCGGAACATTAGAACTGCCGATTATGGGATTAATATCGGACCGCGGATATGTCTATGTGGATAAAGTGCTTTCTGCCATGATAAAAAAGGCACATACTATGGGAATTTCTGAAAATATGGATCCTTTTATTACACTTTCTTTTATGGCACTTCCTGTAATTCCGGAAATCAGAATAACACCACGAGGCATTTATAATGTACGGCAGCATGCAATTGTAATAACATAAAAATACAATAATGTGAAGTTATTATCAGGATAATTTTTAAAAAAGTTATTGACAATATAAATCAGTTAGAATATACTAACCATGAAAGGTAAATGAAAGTGATTATCATTTACCCATAAAATATAGACAGAAAGAAGATGAATATCATGCCTTTGACAATGGCGAACACAGGAGAAACCAATGAAATCAAAAAAATTGGCGGGAAGGAAGAAACAAGAAAATTTTTAGAGAATCTTGGATTTGTAGTAGGTGGCTGCGTAACTGTCATATCAGAAATTGGTGGTAATATGATCGTAAATGTGAAAGAATCCAGAGTAGCCATTAATAAAGATATGGCAAATAAGATTATGGTCTGAAAAAAGAAAAGTAGGAGAGAATTGAGATGAAGACACTGAAAGAAATCAAATGCGGAGTTCAGGTTAAGGTCACTAAATTAAACGGGACAGGTGCGATTAAGAGACGAATCATGGATATGGGAATTACAAAAGGAACGGATATTTTTGTAAGAAAAGTGGCGCCGCTTGGGGATCCTGTTGAAATTACTGTAAGAGGATATGAACTGTCACTTCGGAAAGCGGATGCAGAGATGATTGAAGTAGAATAATTTTTTTGCCCACGAGTTAGACGAGGCTAACATAAATTAGATTGATGAAACGGGAATGGGATTATTTAGATTATTGATGATAAAAAATAAGACTTCAAAGATAAATAGAAAAGAGGAGCGAAAAAATGTCAGTAAAAATTGCACTAGCAGGAAATCCAAACTGTGGTAAAACAACATTATTTAACGCCTTAACGGGATCGAACCAGTTTGTAGGTAACTGGCCGGGTGTTACAGTTGAAAAAAAAGAAGGTAAATTGAAGGCAAAATATGGTTCCGGTGATGGTACAGCGGTCGTTATCATGGATTTACCAGGTATTTATTCTTTATCTCCCTATACATTAGAAGAGGTAGTGGCAAGGAACTATCTGATCGGAGAACGCCCAGATGCTATTTTAAATATTGTTGACGGAACAAATATTGAAAGAAATTTATATTTGTCAACACAACTGATGGAACTCGGGATACCAGTCATTATGGCGATCAACATGATGGATGTTGTTGAGAAAAACGGCGATGAGATCCGTATCGAAAAGTTGAGCATGAAATTGGGATGTGAAGTGGTACGTATTTCAGCACTGAAAGAAACAGGCATTAAGGAAGCAATCCAAAAGGCGGTCACATTGGCAAAATCAAAAGCACAAACTCCACCGGTGCATGAATTCTCAATAGCGGTAGAAGAAGTATTAGCTTCCGTAGAAGAAAAATTAGATGCATCGGTTCCAGAGGAACAGAGACGATTCTTTGCAATTAAGTTATTGGAGCGTGATGATAAGATTCAGGGCAAGATGCATCAGATTCCGGATATATCAGAAGAGATTATGCAAATCGAAAAGGAAATGGATGATGATACAGAAAGTATTATTACCAATGAAAGATATACATATATTTCTTCCATTATGAAAGAATGTTATACAAAGAAGAACAGAGGACAGCTGAGTGCATCAGATAAGATTGACAGAGTAGTAACGAACAGATGGCTGGCGCTTCCGATTTTTGCAGCAGTTATGTTTATTGTATATTACGTTTCTGTAACCACGGTCGGCGGTTGGGCAACTGACTGGGCTAACGATGGTGTATTTGGTGAAGGATGGAGTCTATTCGGATTGGAGATCCCCGGCATACCGGTCATGATGGAATCTTTACTTACAAGTATTGGCTGTGCAGACTGGCTGCAAAGTCTGATTTTGGATGGTATTATAGGTGGTGTCGGTGCAGTACTTGGATTTGTACCACAGATGTTGATCCTGTTTATCTTTTTGGCTTTTTTGGAAGCATGTGGATATATGGCAAGAGTTGCATTTATTATGGATCGGATCTTCCGCAAGTTTGGTTTATCAGGAAAATCATTTATCCCAATGCTTATCGGCAGCGGCTGCGGTGTACCTGGCATTATGGCATCTCGTACCATTGAAAATGACCGTGACAGAAAGATGACCATTATGACAACAACATTTATACCATGCGGTGCAAAGTTACCGATAATCGCATTAATTGCCGGTGCTTTATTCAACGGGGCATGGTGGGTCGCACCAAGTGCTTACTTTGTAGGAATTGGAGCAATCATTATATCAGGTATTATTTTAAAGAAAACAAAAATGTTCGCTGGGGATCCGGCACCTTTCGTAATGGAACTTCCGGCATATCACTGGCCGACCTTTGGAAATGTTATGAGAAGTATGTGGGAACGTGGCTTTTCCTTTATTAAGAAAGCAGGAACTATTATATTACTTTCTACTATCTTTATCTGGTTCACACAAGGTTTTGGATGGTCGAATGGCAGTTTTGGTATGGTCGATGATATGAACGAAAGTATTCTTGCAGCAATCGGAGGAGTTCTTGCACCGATCTTCGCACCATTGGGATGGGGTGACTGGAAGTCTGCAGTAGCAGCAATCACAGGACTCGTGGCAAAAGAAAATGTTGTAGGAACATTTGGTGTATTGTATGGATTTGCAGAAGTAGCAGAAGATGGAACAGAAATCTGGGGAACACTTGCTTCCAGTATGACGGCAGTTGCAGCATATTCTTTCCTGGTATTCAATCTTCTTTGTGCACCTTGCTTTGCGGCTATGGGAGCAATAAAAAGAGAAATGAATAATGCCAAATGGTTCTGGACTGCAGTCGGATATCAGACAGGTCTTGCATATGTAGCGTCCTTATGTATCTATCAGGTTGGAACACTATTTACCACGGGTGCATTCGGAGTTGGAACAGTAGTTGCATTTGCATTGATACTTGTTCTTATCTATTTATTATTCAGACCATATAAAGTAAGTGAGACCTTACAGATCAAGGATTTGAAAACAGTAAAATTATAGAAGTTTTGTATCGGAAGGGAGGATGTATATGGGAACAATTATAGTAGGAATCGTTCTATGTAGCATTATCGCAATGGTCATATCAAGTATGATAAAAGATAAGAAAAACGGAAAATCCATTCAGTGTGGCGGTGATTGTAAACATTGTGGCGGACATTGCCACTAAAGCGGCAGATGGGAGCAAATGTGAAATAAAGCATTCACACTCCCTGATTTTAAGTGCCGCTAAAGCGGCAGATGGGAGCAAATGTGAAAAAGAGCATTCACACTCCCTGATTTTAAGTGCCGCTAAAGCGGCAGATGGGAGCAAGATGACAAAGGATAGAATTCTGGAAACATTGAAAGAAAGAGGCTGCAGAATAACAAAACAAAGAATCCTCATTATAGATGTGATTCTGGAAAATGAATGTTCCTGCTGTAAGGAAATCTATTATAGAGCCTCACAGATTGATCACACGATAGGAATTGCGACGGTATACCGGTTAGTAAACACACTGGAGGAAATTGGGGCGATCAGTCGTAAAAACATGTATAAAGTAGCATTTTCAGAAGAATGTAATATGAAAAATGCATGTACAGTAGTGTTGGATGATGAAACAATCTATAATCTGTCTGCAAAGAACTGGAATGCAGTAATCAAAGCGGGCTTATCAGCCTGTGGCTACCTTAAAAATCAAAATATTTTTAAAATAGTAGTTAAAGAATGTGAGTGTGAAGGCATAAGCTGTTAAGGAATTGAGCAAAATTGCGTAAATTGACAAACTTAAACAATGTATATAAGCTTTTTATTTTATAAAATCCTCTTGACATTAGTTTTTCTTTTTAGTAATATATATTTATAATAAGTTGCACACAATCAAATAGCAAACAATAAATAAATATTTTATAAAATGTTATAAAGATTAGATTTTTGTGCATAGTAATGAAAAGAATAAATAAAATAGGAGGATGCAATATGGCAGCATTACACATAACAGTAGATGATTTTGAAAAAGAGGTATTACAATCTGATAAACCGGTATTGGTTGATTTTTGGGCAGCATGGTGCGGACCATGTAAGATGTTACTGCCGACCGTCGAAGCTTTGGCAGATGAAGTAACAGATGCTAAAATTTGTAAAGTAAATGTGGATGAGCAGAATGCATTGGCTGCAAAATACGGAATCATGACAATTCCAACATTAATGGTATTTAAGAATGGGGAAGTTTCTCATAAAGCCATTGGTGTGAAGTCTAAAAAAGAAATATTGGAAATGTTACAATAACAAAATGAATTATCTGAAAATGAGCATAGGAGATTCTTCTCTTTTATGCTCATTTTAGGTATCGCTTATTTAATTATGAGAGCTCTTATCTTTGTGGAGAACAAGGTCTTGAAATATTTTTTAATGCTTTTTCAGCATTATCCTGAGTAGATGACTCCTGTGAAATATCACCCAGGGCAACGATTCCAACCAGGCTATTATTCTCCACAACCGGAAGTCTACGAATTTGTTTTTCGCTCATAATTCTGGCAGCATCGCGTACATTCATATCGGGTGTCCCAAAAGTGCAATCAGTTGACATAATAGAACTTACTTGCTCTTGGCGGGTATTCTGACCACTTGCTACAGATCTTAATACAATATCTCGGTCCGTGACGATTCCAATTACGGAATTCTGCCGGCATACAGGGATAGAACCAACATCATGTTGTTTCATTAATTGTGCAGCCTTTTCAATCGAATCTTCCCAACCGACCCAAGCAACATCTCTAGACATAATATCTTTTACTATCATACAATCACCTCCACTTATAGATTGCCCATTCAGACAGAGAAATATTTAAAAATTTCATATAATCTCTTTTACACAGGCAGAAAAAAATATGCCAGCGATAACGGAAAAGAGAAAAGTGGAATTGATATTTTACGGACATGGTGATATGATAATTTGATAAAAGAATACAGGGGAGAACAATAGTTAGTATATTATGAAAAAAAGAAGAATCATGTTAGGCGTTTTTGCGGCAATTGGGATTTTGACCGGATGTACAAGTATTGATGCACAGAAGAATTTACCGGAAACTGAGACCGAAAATCATTCGGAAACAGATACTTCCAACGAGCAGACAGCGTCATTATCAGCAGAACAATCAACAAGTGAAGAGAACATAGATTTGTCAAAACAGGCTGAAAGAGAACTTTCAAGTAAAGAGTTACGGGACTTTACTTATCTTATAAATCAAAATGAAAATAATGGATTTTTATTATCAGCATACGCGGTACCGGCAGATGTGAATCTGGAAGAAGTACTATACAATGGGGCAGGTATAAATAGTGTTCCCATGACAGAGCAGGAAATGGGCGCTTACTTAAAGGCATCAGGAAGTTCTGAGATTACAACAGACTGTATCAAACTCACGTCACAGCAGATAAATGAATTTTTGAACAAAAAAATGGGGATTTCCTTTTGGGACATTTCAGAAGAATTTTCATGGGTCTATTTACCGGAGTTCGACGAGTTCATTAATGAGCATGGAGATACTAATTTTGCAGCTTTTACCTGCGTGAGCGGTACACAAGTGGGAGAGGATACTTATAGATTGGATTGTGCGGCAAACGATGAATTTGTTTCTGACTGCGAAGTAGAATTACATAAAGTTGGAGACACCTTTCAGTTTGTTTCCAACCATTTTAATGATGATATTCAGAATGCAAAAGATATCTGGGTGATAGCGGACCAGACTTTTCAAGTAGATTTGGACGTCTGGGGAGATGTGACGTTTACGTCTTATGCACCCGATACCAGTGTAAGTATGTTTACTGACGTTACGTTTGCACTTGTGAAAGATGGAGAGACAGTTTTTGAATTTCCAGGCATGGAGGAAAATAACATCCGGGGAGCGTGTATTTTTGAAGGAATTAAAGCAATCGGATTTAAAGATTATGATGGGGATGGTCGGAAAGATGTGATTATCATTAACCAGTATGCGCCAGGTGCAGGAAAGGATATAGAACAGGTCTTTGATGAAGTCAGAGTGTATCATAATGACGAACAGGAATTTGTTCTTGATATAGATGCCTGTGATTTTCTAAATGGGAATCATATCACGAATAGCATCGCCGAAGTAGTAGAACAATTGCCTATTTCGAAAAATCAAGATATAGAAGCTGAAGTAGAATAAGAACAGGCATAATTTTTAATCTTTATTAAGTTGAGGAATAGGATGCATTTATTATAAAACCTGATATTCAATTCTATTTCTTCCGTTTTTCTTAGCGGAATATAGTTTTTGGTCTGCAGTGATAATTATGTCATTTACAGATGCATCTAATAAGGGTTTTTTATATGAGATACCAATACTGGCAGTGACACGGATTCGTATATTTTCTGATGAAAAATGTTGTGTTTCAATTGATTTCCGAAGTCTCTCACTATAGGTCAGCACATTTTCAAAAGACTGTCCGGACAAAATAATACAAAATTCTTCGCCGCCGTACCGTCCAATTAAATCACTTAACTTAGGGGAAGCCTGCAATAAATTTCCAACATGTTTAAGAACACGATCACCGGTACTGTGTCCATAGGTATCATTCACTTTCTTAAAATAATCGATATCAAACATCAAAAAAGCAATCGAGAATTGATCCCGTATCGCTTTTTGAAATTCTTTTTCCATCAGTTCCATAATTGTCCGGTGATTATAAAGATTAGTAAGGCCGTCCTTTCTGGCAAGTATTTCGAGTTCTTTCTGCTGTTCATAATACCGGATTGCAGATTTTAGCCGGGCAATAACTTCAATATGGTCAAAAGGTTTTTTTATATAATCAAAGGCGCCTATGTCAAATGCTTTTCTTAAAATTGCACTATCTGTTATGGATGTTACCATAATAATCGGGATATTTTTGGTCTCATCTTTATTTTGCAATATCGAACACACTTCAATCCCATCTATCCGGGGCATGACAATGTCAAGTAAAATGGCATCAGGTTGTATGAGCAAAACAGTCTCCACAACTTTAGTTGCATCAAGCAGAGAAAACACATGATATTCTTCTGTTTCAAGAATGTCAGACAGTATACGTACATTCATTCTATTATCATCTATAACCAAAATTTTTTTTTGCATAATTCTGTATCCTCGTATCAAATCATAAGTTCTTTATCATAAAAATCTAATGTATTATATCATTTTCAATTGAAAAGTAGTAGAGAAATTTCTTTTAACAGCAATAAAATAGTATTATACAGGTTAATGGGAGAAATCAAAATGAATAGCAGTGAGATAGCAAAGTGTATCAATATATTGGCAGATTTTTGCGGCAAGCGTGATGTGGATGAATTATCACAGGAGTTACTACAGGAAAGATTTGGCATACGGCAGGCAGATGTCATGATTCTATTTGGCGGAAGTATTCCAGAAGGGTGTGATGTGGCAGGGAAAGCACTTTTAAGAGATGTCGCAAAGCATTTTATGATTGTTGGCGGAGTGGGGCATACCACAGAAAGCCTTTGTCAGAAAATACGTGAAACATGTCCTCAGATAAAGACGGCAGGCAAGACAGAAGCCGATGTGATGTATGAGTATATGAAGAAAAAGTATGGGATCAAAGACTGTATGTTGGAAAGATATTCATCTAATTGTGGAAATAATGTCACGTATGCGTTGGAATTATTGCAAAAACAGGGAATAGAACACAAGAGCATTATCATTATGCAGGATGCGACCATGCAAAGAAGAATGCAGGCAGGATTTGATAAATACAGTCCTGAGGTGACAGTTATCAATTACGCAGCTTATAGTGCTCAAGTGTCCGCAAAAGGGGACAAGCTTGTAATCGTACAGGATGACATATGGGGCATGTGGGAGGTGGAACAGTTTATTACATTGTTAATGGGTGAAATCCCAAGACTTACGGATGATGTGAATGGATATGGACCGAATGGAGCAGACTATATTGCGCATGTGGAAGTACCGATGGAAGTGACGGAGGCTTTTCAATACTTGAAGCAGGAATATGGGGATTATATCAGAATGGCGGATCCGCTGTATGCCTCTAAATAGAGTTGTCTACTAGCTCTGATAGATATCACAGGAGGTTACAATTATGAAGCAATGTATTATTATGATTCTACTGGCAATTTTCATAATGGGATCGATAAGTGCCTGTAATGGGAAAAGTGACAGAGAAAAATCTGACAGAGAAGATACTTATTCGAACACTTCTGCTGCGGAAGAGGTCGGAGAAAGTGAAGCTTCAGAAGATACGCGGGCGGAAGCTTCCTATTTGCAGATCACACAGGACAAAGCGAAAAAAATGATGGACGAAAAAGAGAATTATGTGATTCTTGATGTACGTACAGAAGAAGAATATACAGAGGGGCATATTTCGAATGCGATCTGTATCCCAAATGAAACGATCGACCAGAATATTACAGAACAGCTGCCGGACCAGGAACAAGTTATACTTGTATATTGCCGAAGCGGAAATAGAAGTAAGCAGGCATCAGAAAAGCTTGCAAATCTGGGCTATTCCAATATTTATGAATTTGGTGGAATCAATACCTGGCCATATGAGGTTGTTCAGTAGCTGCGCTGGCAGTAATTATTTGGATAATTAATGATTACAGAAGTAAATAAAAATTCTTGACAGATGCAACTAATAAGTATATATTAAGATACATACCAACGGTATGTTAATAAGAGGACTCGTATATGGCTCGTAATAAATATCCGGAAGAGACAGTAAATTTAATATTGGATGTTTCAGTAGAACTTTTTCTTAATAAGGGATATGATAATACCTCTATTCAGGATATTATTGATCATCTTGGCGGTCTCAGCAAGGGGGCTATTTATCATCACTTCAAGTCAAAAGAAGCGATACTGATAGAGGTCTATAATCGGATATCGAAGACAATCGAGGTGCAGATGACGGCGATACGGGATGATCAGAAATTGAATGGGATGCAAAAGATTAAGAAAATGTTCCTGTCTTCCTTAAATAATTTAGAACACAAGGAATTGATGGCATCTACGCCTAACTTATTAAAAAACCCAAGGTTATTGGCAATACAGCTCAATTCAACGATACATGATGTGATTCCAAATTATATAGAGCCTGTTATTCTGGAGGGTGTAGAAGATGGTTCGATACAAACCGAATATCCCAAAGAATTGGCACAGGTACTGATACTTTTAAGCAATGTATGGATGAATCCACGGGTTTATCCGATGACAGAGGAAGAAGTGTCGGCCAGGATCGGATTCTTTAATCAAATGACCCAAGCGATTGGATTGTCCATATTAGACAAAAGTTTGGAAGAACATTTGCGTGAAATTCAAAAAATGGTTGCAAGATAAAATGTGAAAATTAACTACTCCTACGGGAGTAGATTATTTTTGATCAATACATACCGACGGTATGTATGTAAAGTATAGTTATTTGTATGAATGCATGATAGAAGCATGCAGAAAGGGATAGAAATGAAAACAAACAAATTATTTCAAAGAGATTTTAGTATGATAGTGATTGGACAGATTATTTCGCTGTTTGGTAATGCGGTATTACGGTATGCATTGCCGCTGTATTTATTGAACCAGACGCATTCAGCAGCCCTGTTTGGATTGGTAATCGCATGTTCCTTTATTCCGATGATTGTGTTATCCCCGATTGGAGGAATCGTTGCGGATCGGGTGAATAAGAGAAATGTTATGGTAATACTGGACTTTTCAACAGCAGGACTGATCATAATATTTGCGTTGTTATTACAGCATGTAGATCTGATAGTACTGCTGATCGTGGTGCTTATGTCCTTATATGGCATTCAGGGTGCATATCAGCCAACTGTGCAGGCGTCCATTCCGGTACTTGCGAGTCAGGAGGATCTGATGCCGGCCAATGCAGTCATTAATTTGGTAGGATCGCTGTCAAATCTGATGGGACCTGTTTTGGGAGGTATTTTATATGGATTCTGGGGATTGAAGCCTATTTTGACAGTCAGCGTCATTTGTTTTACCATATCCGCCATTATGGAGATATTTATTCATATTCCATTTGAAAAAAAAGAATATAAAGAAGGAATTTTACAAATGGTAAAGACAGATGTAAAGGAAAGTCTTATTTTTATCAGAAATGAAAATCCGGTCATCGGGAAAATATCCATGATACTTGCCGGTGTGAATCTTGTGTTTTCATCGCTTATTATCATAGGAGTACCAATAATCATCAACGAACATCTAGGATTTACGCTTGCAGCAGGAAATCGCCTATATGGTTACGCAGAAGGTGCTTTGGCTGCGGGCGGATTAATTGGCGGTATTCTGGCCGGACTTATCGGTAAAAGGTTAAGACTGCAACGATCCTATCTCATTATTTTTTTCGCCACCTTAACATTGTTTCCAATTGGATTGGTATTGCTCTTACCGGTGCATCGGATGGCAGCATATGCTGTGATTGTTATAAGCTGTATGATCATGATGGCTTTTTCGACTATTTTTTCAGTACAGATGATGGCATTTGTACAGGAGGTAACGCCTGTTCACTTGATTGGAAAAGTGATGTCGCTATTGATGTGCCTTGTCATGTGCGCACATCCGCTTGGACAGTCAATATATGGAACACTTTTTGAAGCATTATCACAGCAGTTGTATCTTATTTTTTTTATTGCATTACTGATATGCCTGATGATTACAATAATAGCAAAATATGTATTTGCACAGATACCTGAAAGGTGTACGTGTGAGATGAATCCATCGTAATGTTACGATGGATTTTTTGTGCATTTTAAGATGCATTGTGCTTCCAAAGCAGACTTGTTTGCTATTTTTCATTTATGATCTTATATCCCCGGCATTCTGTAAATGCTCTGTGCATATCACAATCAAACATGATACAGCTCAATACCTGGGTATGTTTGCTAATCGTTTTATATTGGCAGTTTTCGCAGGTCTTACATAGCGCATTGATAAGATTCTCAGGCTGAACAGCATCTACCGAATCGAAAGGATCTTCTTCATATAATTGCTTATCTTGCTCGGATTCATCCATGAAGCTGAAAATATCTAATTGATCTTCATCATTGTAATTAGCTGCGTGACTCATAGTGTAACCTCCCGAATGTATTGGCAATGTCAAACCTGTCAATGATATTTAATGACTATTCATAAATATAGCAGAAAAAGATAAGTTTATCAAATTGTAAGGGACATAAACCCAACAGTAAAGGGCAAGAGGTCTGAAGTTATTGAAAACGGAATTAAGCAGCTCGTAAAGAAGAATGAAAATGATGCAATAGACAGATAGAAAGAATACGAATGACAATTGTCATTCGTATTCTTGCATAAGGCGGGCAGGATTATAATTTCCATACAAATAGCTCATAGGAATGCATAAGTATCTGGTCATGAGCATGAAGAGTTTCTCCGCTTAGTAAGTCTATGCAAGTGAACTCCCGGGCAATATTTGCCATGTATTGTACGGAGTCTGCGTTAATACCGACCCAAATAGTCTCTTCATGAAAACTGCGTTCAAATATTAACTGTCTGTTCGTGAGGTGTATCACTTTGTAAGAACCAGAATGTAAAGCGGAATTTTCATTGTGAAGCTTTGTAAGTTTTGAAATCAATGAGGTCAATTCGGTCCATTTCGGATTCGTGAGAGAGGGACGAAGAGATAAATCGCTTCCTGATTGTTTTGCACCTTCAAGTCCCCATTCACTTCCGTAATAGATACAGGGAATGCCTGGCATACCAAAAAGCAGGGCAAATGCCAGCGGAAGATGTGATTTTTGATTCAAAATACTTGCAATACGAGATACATCATGATTGTCAACGAACGATAAAAGATGCATATTTTTATAAATTGCATTATTATCTATTCCGAATTGGCGATTAAGTGAATAGGAAATTTCAAACAAATTCATATCATTCAAACTAGAATAAATACCTTTGTAACATTCATAATTGGTGCAGCTATGAAGCATAGCACTATTTACAATTCCTTTATAGTCTCCGAACAGGATTTCTCCAAGCAGGAGAAAGTCATTTTTGGCTGCAGAACAAAATGAACGCAGAGATCTTAAAAAACCAGGGTCCAGACAATATGCCACATCCAAACGTAAACCATCAATATCAAATTCATCAATCCACATTTGAATACATGAAAATATATGACTTCGAACAGCTTGATTGTTAAGATTTAACTTTACTAACTCATAATGACCTTCCCAACCTTCATACCAAAAGCCATCTTGAAAAGATGAGTTTCCATCAAAATTGATATAGAACCAGTCGCAATACGGAGAATCCTGCCGATTTTTCATTACATCCTGAAAAGCCCAAAAACCTCTGCCTACATGATTAAAAACACCGTCTAGTACAATTCGTATGCCATTTGATTTTATTTGTCTGCAAACCTCTTTAAAATCCTGATTTGTTCCTAGTCGACAGTCAATTTTGGCGAAATCTTTGGTATCATATCCATGACGATCTGATTCAAATACAGGTGAAAAATAAATAGCATTCATATTTAATTTTTTAATATGCGGAATCCATTCCTTTAATTTTAATATTCTGGATTCCAGATTCCCATCATTTATTTCTGGAGCGCCGCATAAGCCCAGAGGGTAAATTTGATAAAAAATACTAGATTCATACCACATATAAAATTCCTCCTTATATATATACCGTTCGGTAAATAATTACTAAGAAAAAAGAGCGTTTGCTCTTTTTTTAAAATATCAGGACATGATACCATGCATGAACTGCTTTAATAAGGCTGTAGCTTTGTCGTCATTTAGCGTTGTCAGACCTTGATACCAAAAACCAATTGCTGCATTGATCATTGCTATTAGATAGCAGGAACAATCAGTTTCCTTCCCTTTCAGGTTATGATGATGTTGTGCCATCATTCGGAACATATCAGTTACAATGGTATAATGTCTTGTAATATATGGTTTTGTCAATTGCGTTGTATGTGCTGTTGGCGGAGCAAGCGACAGGGAAAGTAACATCAGATAAAACGAAGTATTCTCCTGTGCAAAGCTAAAGTGTGCCAGAATAAGATGTTTAAGAACGGGAAATATATCATCTTGATAGGAATCTACATGTGGTTCGTACACGCATATGCGCGAAAGTATATTATTAAAATTTTGATAATAATTTTCCAGAATTGCTAGAAAAACTCCCTCCTTACTTTGGAAAAAATAATATAGAGTTGGTTTGGTAATACCGGACTCCAGTGTAATTTCCGAAATTCCTACTGATTCATATCCGCGTTCTCCAAAAAGCTTTAATGCGCATTGTAAAATTGTATTTTTACTATTTTCTGAATTCATAGATTAAATATATACCGTTCGGTATAATAAGTCAAGATAATTTTTCAGCAGATTAAAATATGATTATAAAAAAGATTGACAATTATTCAATCCTTAAATATACTGAACCTGAATGAATAATTGTCATTCGGGTTCCGCGTTGGAAACTAATATATTTGGAGAGAGACAGATGCGTATATCAAAAGCACCGGAAGTAAGAAAACAGGAGATGATCGATACAGCCATGAGACTATTTGCGAGGAAGGGATATGAAGCCACATCTATGACCGACATTGCAAAAGAGATGCATGTAGTATCCGGACTTTGTTATCGTTATTTTTCGTCTAAGGAAGAATTATATAACACTGCACTACAGGTCTACGGTAAAGAAAATGCAGCGTCCTTGATAGCGATATTGAATAGGGAAGATTTAGGTTTTGAAGAAATATTTATGCTACTAGGGGAACATTTTATCATGACAGATGGAAAAGAAAAGTATTATAATTTTTTCCATAAATCCGGAAATGAAATGTTCCATAGGGAATTGGAGATGATTATGAATAAAGAACTATTACCTCATATTATTTCATTATTAAAACGCACCAAGGAAAAGGAGCAGTTTCAAATTGATGATGTTGAATCAACAGCTAAGTTCCTGCTCTATGGACAGATGCCGATTTTAAATGACAATTCCTTAGGACCTGAAGAAAAGTTTCGTATCGTAACAGCGTTATGCAAGAAGGTATTGTACTAACAAGAGGAATCAAATACCCGTTCTAGGTTTTAGTCAGAACGGGCAAATTATTAGCCGGCGAGTGAATAAGTGTCAATGAAACAAAAATTAAGGGAATCAGATGATTAGAAGTGTATATAATACGCAGGAAAGAGGTCAAATATGAATACAATGATGTATGTAGAAGATGGGGAGATACAGCGTAAAAGAACGACAGAAAAGTATTTCGATGAAATTGCAGGAAACTATGACAAGAGTTATGACGGAAAATTTGTCCGTTGTATGTATGATGAGATTATAACAAGAACATTACAGAAGGATCCGGCAGATATTTTAGATCTGGGCTGTGGAAATGGTAATGTTCTCGATTTGCTGCAACAAAAATCAGATGCAAGACTTTATGGAATCGATTTATCTGAAAAAATGATCCAACAGGCAAAGAAACGGTTTGGAGACAAAGTAGAACTCCAGATAGGAGATGCGGAAAAGCTCCCATATAGAGAGAGATTCTTTGATATAATTATCTGTAATGCTTCTTTTCATCATTATATCCATCCGGACATGGTGATTGAGGAAATGAAAAGAGTACTGAAACCGCAGGGTACAATCATTCTAGGGGATCCCACAGCACCTTTTGAGTGGTACCTGGGATTTCTTAATTGGGGACTAAAATGGATCAATTCGGGAGATTTCCATATATATGGAAAAAAAGAAATCATAAATATATTTCAAAAACATGGATTCACAGTCACACAATATAAAAAAATATCGAACCGGGCATTTATATTAAATGCAAGACTGGTTTTATAAAAATCTCTGTCAATTTGCACAAACTATGTATGAGCTGAGAATTAATGTCAAATATAAAAAAAGCAAAAGACATTTGCAGTTGCATAAGTTATACTGTATTTGTGTATATAAAATAACAGAAAGAGAAGGTGACAAAATGAACATTGTATTAGGAATTATGATTCCGTTTATTGGTACTACATTAGGTGCGGCATGTGTTTTCTTCTTAAAAAATCAAATAAATCCTTTGGTACAAAAATCATTATTGGGATTTGCTTCAGGAGTCATGGTAGCAGCTTCCGTCTGGTCATTGCTGCTTCCAGCGATCGATATGTCAGAGGCTATGGGAAAACTCGCATTTATTCCGGCAACGGTGGGGCTGGCGATCGGCATGGCATTTTTATATGCCATGGATAAATTGATCCCCCATCTGCATTTAAATACTAATATTCCGGAAGGTCCACATACTGCGTTGAAAAAAACTACGATGCTTGTTCTTGCTGTGACATTACATAACATTCCGGAAGGAATGGCAGTCGGTGTTGTTTTTGCGGGACTGCTGAGCGGCGAGTCCGGAATCACACTTGCAGGTGCATTTGCTTTGGCAATTGGAATTGCAATACAGAACTTCCCGGAGGGGGCAATTATTTCGCTGCCATTGAGAAGCGAAGGAAACAGCAGAAAGAAAGCATTTTTATATGGAACATTATCTGGAATTGTAGAGCCAATTGCTGCATTTCTGACGGTATTACTGACTTCGTTCGTAGTACCCATTTTGCCATATTTATTATCTTTTGCAGCTGGAGCCATGCTTTATGTTGTGATAGAGGAGCTCCTGCCGGAAGCTTCTCAGGGAGAACACTCTGACATTGGAACTATAGGTTTTGCAATTGGATTTATAGTTATGATGGTGCTGGATGTGGCATTAGGATAACATACTATAGTACTAGACCAGATCGGTACCATATGATATAATGAGCGCTAGAGAGTCAGATGCGAAGCATTTGGCGAACGGAAAATGTCAATCATAAACACGCTTTATGTTTATGATATACTGAACGCACAACCTTACAAGTGCAGACAGTAGGAGGTGTGGCGAATGGCAACTCTTAAGGATGTGGCAGAACGGGCAGAAGTAACGGTCACAACGGTATCCAGAGTAATCAATAATCGGGGTTATATTAGCGAACAGACCAGAAAAAGGGTCTTTGATGTTATGAAAGAATTGAATTACCAGCCGAATGAGTTAGCAAGGTCGCTTTCAAAACAAAGAACCAATACGATTGGAATTATTGTACCACATATTGTACATCCATATTTTGCGAAATTGATCAGCAATCTGGAAACGGCAGCGGCGAATAAAGGGTATAAGATATTGCTCTGTAATTCTAAAGCAGAAAATGAAAAAGAACTGGAATATATTGAAATGTGCAAGAGCAACCGGGTATCTGGTATTATTTTGTGCAGTCGTAATGTAGATATTGAGGAAATGAAGAATCTTGAGGCTCCTGTTATTACGATTGAGCGGAATCTGGAAGCTGGAACAGTAGGCATAGAATGTGATAATTATTTAGGCGGACGAATGGCTACGGAACACTTGATATCCTGTGGTTGTAAAAATCTGCTTCACTTAAGTGGTATTCAAGATGAGAATATGCCGGCAGATGCGAGAGCAGAAGGGTTTATAGCAGTTTGTGAAGAGCAGGGAATCAAGCATACAGAAGTCCAAAATACGAGTATGATCTATCGCACACTTGATTATCACGAGTATATCAGGCAGGCATTGGAAGATACCACGGGCGTCGACGGTATTTTTGCCAGCAGTGATCTGATAGCGGCACAAACGATTCAGGTGTGTGCCAAAATGCAGATCAAAATACCGGATCAGATAAAACTGGTCGGATTTGATGATGTGGATATTGCGAGGCTGACAACACCTACAATTACTACGATTCGACAGCCAATTCGTGAAATGGCAGAATGTGCGGTGGAATTTATTGAAAAGAGTTTGAATCAGCAAGCAGTTCCGGAGCAGTTCAAGCTGCCGGTCACTCTGGTAAAAAGGGGCTCCGCATAGAGGAAAATGGAAAGCGTATGGCAGATAAAAATGTCATACGCTTTATTTTCGTGGGCAGCGAGCCGGGTATGAGCTGGAAGATCGGAGCTTTGAAGGTGTACATCCATAGGTTTCTTTGAAAATACGATTGAATACTCTATAATTTGTAAAGCCATGCCGTTCCTGAATGGTCGTAATACTATCCTCTGTATTAAGAATATCCCTGTGTATATGAGTGATTCTGACTAAGTTAATATATTCTATGAGTGTCGAACCGGTGTACTTTTTAAAGAATCGACAGAAATATTCGGGATTTAAATTTACCAAAGAGGCTGCATGAATCAGAGTTATTTGTTCCATGTAATTTTGTTCTACATAATCGATTACTTTCTTTATCCGCGATAGATGTTTCCTATTTTTTTCTATGGGGTTGGATCGAATTGCATAATGTCCGTAGAGAATGTGTAGAAAAAGATAAAGGTTACTAGTAAAAATGAATTGGTAATCATCTGCTCCTTGTTCGTAAAGAGTTCTCATTGTAAGCAGGTATTGTATCATCTTTTGATATGTATTATCCTCGTTCAATTCGGTATTAGGAAAATATTCTCTGAACCGTAAGGACTTATATTCAGGAATGGAATGGTCAAGGAGCTCGTAAGGAATCTGAAGCAATAAAACTTGAATGCTGCCGGGGCTGCGGGTCAAATGGATATCACCACTATTCACTATGAATAAATCATTTTCATTAATCGTGTATTTTATATTATTGCGAACGATATTCATAGTACCTTTAAAAAGATAGAGAATTTCCAAATGGTTATGCCAATGGCTTGGAACTAATTGGTTGTAAGTTTCATAAATATCAAAATAAACAGGAAGTCTTGTACTGGAAGTGATAATTTCATGTGTTGACATAGTCGGTTATAACCTTTCATTAAGGGAATTTTTACAAATTAGATATATATAAAAAATACAACTAAGCTGCAAAAAAGTCAATATCATCCTAGTGAAAAATCAAAAACATACTTGTTAACTATTGGTGAGTGTAATAAGATGAATAAAAATTAGTTTATATTTGGAGGAATATACGATGAACAGATGGCAAAGAGTACGTTTTCAACCGAGTTTGACTTTAGGTGAGAATGGGATGAGGGTTACAGGATCTACAGAACATAGAGAGTTATCAATAAATGCAGCAAAAGAAGGTATGGTCTTACTTAAAAATGACCGAAATGTCCTCCCGTTAAGGAAGGGTAGTAAAGTGGCACTATTTGGAAAGGGCAGTTTTGACTATGTCAAGGGCGGCGGCGGAAGCGGTGATGTAACAGTTGCTTACTGTAGAAATCTATATGATGGATTAAAAGCTTTAAAAGAACATGTTAGCATATATGAAGAGCTATCTGTTTTTTACAGGGAACATGTTGAGGATCAATATGCAGACGGAGCTGTTCCGGGAATGACAGTTGAACCTGCAGTTCCGGCAGAATTACTGAAGAAAGCCTGTGCATTTACAGATACCGCGGTTATTACTATTTGTCGTTATTCAGGAGAGGGATGGGATCGAAAAAGTACGGTAGATATTTTAAACAAAAACCTCTCTGGACAGGAAGAATATCTGACGAAAAAATCATCAGAACTGTTCGAAAATGGTGATTTTTATCTGACACATGCCGAAACCACTATGGTAAATACGGTAAAAGAACATTTTTCAAAAGTAATTGTTGTAATGAATGTTGGGGGAATGGTAGATACAGGCTGGTTTGCAAAAGAGGATAAAATACAATCTGTCATGATGGCATGGCAGGGAGGAATGGAAGGCGGGCTTGCAGCCGCAGAGCTTCTCTGCGGAATTGGGAATCCATCAGGTAAATTGTCCGATACCTTGGCAAACAGCTTAGAAGACTATCCTTCCACTTATAATTTCCATGAATCCGAATCATATGTAGATTATACAGATGATATCTATGTAGGATATCGTTATTTTGAGACAATACCGGGAGCGGCCGATAAGGTGAATTATCCATTTGGTTTTGGCTTATCTTATACCAGATTTCTTTGGTCCTTAGTATCAATAAAGGAACAAAATGGCATAATCCAAATAAGAGTTAATGTGACTAATACAGGATGTATGGAAGGGAAAGAAGTGATTCAAATCTATGCAGGGGCACCGCAGGGGCTTCTCGGAAAGCCGGCCAAAAGTTTAGTGGCTTTCCAGAAAACGCGGTTATTGCAAGCGGGAGAAGCTCAGTTTCTGAACTTTGAGATTCCAGTTGATTCCATGGCTTCTTATGATGATTTAGGAAAAGTACAAAAATCCGCGTATGTATTGGAAGCAGGGGAATATGTATTCTTTATTGGGACTTCTGTGCGTGATGTAGAAAAACTTGACTTTGTTTATACTGTATCACAAAAAAGAATTTCTAAGCAGCTCAGTGAAAAAATAGCACCCACTTCATTGAAAGAAAGAATGTTGGCAGACGGCAGCTATGAACAGCTTCCGCAAAAGGACGCAAACAACCCTGATGCGTGTGGTCTTGAGAAAATGACTCTTGATACAGTAGATGGTTTTGCACCGGCAGTGAGGGCTGTACCGAGTCACCATTTGTGGAATGAAATATATAAGAAGGGAATCCGCCCGTTTGATGAGGTTGCAGAAGGTAAGCTGACAATAGGTGAATTTCTTGACCAGATGACAGATGAAGAAGTCGCTCATCTATTAGGGGGGCAACCGAATACTGGAGTCGCTAATACTTTGGGATATGGGAATATGCCTGAATATGGAATCCCCAATATTATGACAGCTGATGGACCGGCAGGTCTTCGAATTCTTCCAGAGTGCGGAGTAAATACGACTGCATGGCCTTGTTCAACTTTGCTTGCCTGCACTTGGGACAGGGATATAGTCTATGCCGTTGGAGAAGCTGGTGCTAAGGAAGTGAAAGAAAACAATATCGCTGTCTGGTTAACGCCTGCAATTAATATTCATAGAAGTCCGTTATGCGGACGGAATTTTGAATACTATTCAGAAGATCCCTTGCTGACAGGTAAGATGGCAGCCGCTATGGTGAGGGGGATTCAATCCCAGCATATAGGGGCTTCTGTGAAGCACTTTGCGTTAAATAACAAAGAAACGAACAGACGGAATAGTGATTCCCGTGTGTCAGAAAGAGCAGCAAGGGAGATTTACTTAAAAGCTTTTGAAATCATAGTGAAAGAAGCGTCCCCATGGACGATTATGTCCTCTTATAACATTATTAATGGTCATCGCGCTTCAGAAAACAAAGAGTTACTAGTAGATATATTAAGAGAGGAATGGGGCTTTGAAGGCATGGTAACTTCAGATTGGTGGACCTGTGCAGAACACTATAAAGAAGTGATAGCTGGAAATGATGTTAAAATGGGTTGTGGGTATCCGGAACGACTGCTTGAAGCCAAAGCGTTGGGACTTATTTCAAGAGAAGAGATGAATGCCTGTGCAAAAAGAGTTCTTGAATTAATATTAAAAGTCGACTAAAGAAATGAAAACTAAAAGGAAAAGCATTGCAGGTGAATGTATGAAGAAGAAGCTTATTTTTGTAGATATTGATGGTACGCTGACGCTGCCTGGAACTAATATAATACCGGATAGTGCATTAATTGCCATTGAGAAAGCACAAAAAAATGGACACAAGGTTTTTCTATGTACTGGTAGAAATCTGGGTACACTGCAGGAACTGCTGAACTATTCGTTCGATGGATATATTGCCAGTGCGGGTGGCTATGTATTCTGCAATGGCAGGGTTATTTATGACAACCCAATGAAGCAGGAACAGTTGGATCTCGCAATGAAAGTTTTTAAAAGAAACAGAATTTTTCGTACGGTAGAATGTTTGAATGCATCTTATGCAGATAAAGGGGTAAAGGAATTTCTGGAAGAAAGAAACTATGGGATAGCCAATAGTGAATTGATAAGATGGCAGGAACAGCTGCATGAAGCTCTGCATGTCCTTCCTATGGAAAAATATGAGGGACAGCCTGTGTATAAAATCGTGTTCATGTGTATGGATCCGGAACAATTGTTGGAACCAAACAGACTTTTATCACAGGACTTTACGATCTGTACTCAAGGAAGAAGTGAATACGGCTGCATCAATGGAGAAATTATTAACCGTGAGTTCAATAAAGGGCAGGGAATCAGGCGGATTTGTGAAAAGCTGGGGGCAGATATATCAGATACGATAGGATTTGGTGATAGCATAAACGATATAGAAATGATTAAAATGACGAGGGTAGGTGTTTGCATGGAAAATGGAAGTGAGACACTTAAAAAGATGGCAGGTATGGTGTGTCCATCAGTGGAAGAGGATGGATTATATGAAGGATTTTCTATGTTAGGACTATGTTAGATCATTATGTGTATTAATCATCAGCGATCCTTGCAGTACTTAGAAAGATAAAAACCAACGTTTATAAGGCATAAATAGCCGTAACGTTGGTTTTTTGTTTACCTGTGGTTAAAATAGTAATTCTGTAAGTGATAGGAATCATTTACCAAGCAAATATTTGAAACGTTTCAAATAAAACGCAAAATATGTGACATGTGAACAAATGTCAAGCGATTATAATTGTTCATATGCAACAAAAAACGCGCTCAAATTTCATTAATATTTCATAGAAAAAGTAAATATATACAAATAAATGATTTTAAATATTGACGTTAAAGGCAAAACGACCTATAATCAAATTAAAACTTGAAACGTTTCAACTTTTTAAATGAAAGATTAATAATGATACGATGTGTACATTCACAAGGAGGAAAAGAAATGAAAAAGAAATTAGTTAGTGCGATTCTTTCAATTGCAATGGTAGCTACTCTTTTAACAGGATGTGGAAATGGCAATAGCGGGTCTGCAACCAAAGAGGAAAGTACAAATGAAGAGGCAGCAAGTGCTGATACTGCAGCAGCTTCTACGGATGGAGTTAAAATTACAGTTTTGAACACAAAGAGCGAGATTCAGACACAGTGGGAAGAAATGGCTGCGAAATATCACGACTTGACAGGTGTAGAAGTAGAAGTGTCTGTAACGGTCGGCGATTCACCTTCAGAAGACATTACAAAAAGATATGCATCAGGTGAAGTTCCTACCATTTTTATGGGTGATGTACAGGACGTTGTCATGTTAGATGAATATGCAGCAGATCTTTCAAATGAAAAATGGGTACAAGACGGTGGATCTCAATATGGATGTAAAGCAAACGATAGATTGATCGGCTTCCCATTCTGTATTGAAGCAAGAGGTCTTATGTATAATAAAACAGCGATTGAAACAGCAACTGGTGAAGAGTTCAATCCGGATGATATCAATTCAATGGATGATTTATCAGCATTGTTAGATAAATTAGTTGCGGGTGGTATGAAAACACCTGTAGCACTTAATAAAGAAGATTGGTCTTTAGCAGGACATTATTTATCTCAAGTATATGAAGAACAAGATGGCACAGCAGCAGGAGCAGTTGCTTTTACAGACGGTTTAAAAGATGGTTCTGTTAAGCTGGCAGATAATGCAAGATGGAATTCTTTAATGGATACATTTGATGTATTAATGAAATACAATATGAATGGTGCTGATCCGCTTTCAGCAGATTATAATGCAAATGCAGTTGCTTTGGCAGAAGGTGATGTTGCATTCTGGTTCAACGGTAACTGGGCATGGGCTGAAATGTCTGACTTTGCAGTGGATGGAGCTGAATATGGTATTATGCCGATCGCACAGGCTGATGCCGATAATGGTGCAACTGATAAGTTATGTGGTGGCGCAACAAAATATTGCATGATCGATACAAAATACAATGATGAAGCACAACAACAAGCAGCAAAAGATTTCTTGAACTGGTTAGTATATGATGAAGCAGGACAAGACTTTTTAGTAAACCAGTGCCACCTGGTACCTGCGTTCTCAAATATTAAATTAGAAGTAACCAATCCAATGGGATTATCTGTACAAAAATATGCAACTTCAGGTAACATTTATGAAGCATTTGCAGGTATGCCTGGTGATCACTGGAAAACATTAGGAGCTGAAATGCAGAAATATCTTGGGGGACAGGTTACAAGACAAGAACTTGAAACAAATATAGAAACATATTGGCAGGCACAGTAATCAGTCACTTATAATAATAGGACAAATTAGATAGAACAAATGAAAAGTGCCGGACTGAAAAAAAGGTCCGGTCATTTTTCAACAAAAAGAATCATTTTGGGAATGAGCCTTGCGAATTATAGAAAGGAGCAAAATAATGCATAATCAAAAAAAGTTTCGTTATAAAGCTATTATGTTTTTAAGTTTTGCGGGACCTTCAGTACTTTTGTTTTCAGCGGTTGTTATTGTACCATTTATTTTTGGTATTTATTTGACGTTTACTGGGTGGGATGGCATTTCTAGCAATATTCCATTTGTAGGATTAAAAAACTATGCTGCCCTTTTTCAGGATATTGAGTTTTGGACTTCTTTAGGCAGAACCATACTATATGCCTTGATTTCTGTGTTACTGGCTAATATGGTCGCATTCGGATTGGCATATTTGGTAACAAGTAAGATCAAAGGTAGTAATTTTTTTAGAGCAACTTTTTTTACGCCCAATCTAATTGGGGGCATTGTACTTGGTTATATTTGGCAATTTGTATTTAATAAAGCAATTCTTATGATTGGTGAAGGAACAGGAATAAAATTGTTCTCAACTTCCTGGCTTTCTGATCCGTACAAAGCGTTTTGGGCATTGATTATAGTATCTGTGTGGCAGTTATCGGGCTATCTGATGTTAATTTATATAGCAGGTCTGACGGGGGTATCCGAAGACTTGAAAGAGGCAGCAAGAATTGATGGATGTAATGAGAAACAAACAATGCGTCACATTACAATACCAATGATAATGGGAACCTTCACAATCTGTTTTTTTCTGGCAATTACAAGATGTTTTGTTACCTATGATGTAAATATCTCATTGACAAATGGCGGTCCATTTAATTCTACAAGACTGGCAGCCATGTATGTATACAACATGGCATTTTCATCAAAGAAATATGGTCTTGGACAAGCTGAGGCACTTGTTTTATTTATGGTGATTGCAATCATTGCTGTAACGCAGGTACTCTTTGGTAAGAAAAAGGAGGTTGAGGCATAATGGGAAACGAATTAAATACAAAAGGATATATTAAGAAAAAAATTAGTTTTTTCATAAAAATGATCATATTACTGATTTGTTTTGTGATTTACATGTTTCCTTTTGTAATGGTTGTCATTAATTCTTTTAAAACGAAGAGAGACATCATTAAAGAACCAATTGCGTTTATAGGAAGTCAGGGAGCATCACTTCATAACTATAGTGAAGCTTTTACAAAAATGAATTTTCCAAGAGCTTTTTCTAATTCTCTCATTATCACATGCTGCAGTGTATTATTGATCGTTATTACCTCTTCTATGTGTGCCTATCTTTTTGTGCGTATGGATTATAAATTAAATAAGATTTTCTTTACCTTAATGATTGCAAGCATGGTCATTCCCTTTCAGGTCATTATGATTCCATTGGTCTCTATTTATGGTGGGGAATTGCATGTGTTGAACAGGAGAATCACACTGATCTTGATGCATACAGGTTTTTCAACGGCTATGTCAGTATTTATGTATCATGGATTTATTAAGAGCAGTATTCCAATGTCCTTGGAAGAAGCAGCCAGACTTGACGGTTGTTCCAGACACCAGACGTTCTTTCGGATTGTATTACCATTATTAAAACCAACAACGGCAACACTGATCATTTTATATGCGATGGGTATTTGGAATGACTTCCTATTGCCTTCGCTGGTTTTGACCAAGAAGGAACTTCATACATTGACGATTGCAACACAGATGTTTTATGGAACCTATTCATCAGATTTGGGGCTGATCATGGCATCTTTAATTATGGTGGTGGCACCAGTTATTGTATTATATCTGTTCCTGCAGAAATATATTATTGCAGGTGTTGTAGCAGGTGCCGTGAAATCATAGAGGAGAGATATTGAATTTGAATAATAATTGACTGGAGAAAAAAGATGACAGAGTGGTTGAAGACGGCAATATTTTATGAAATATATCCGCAGAGTTTTAAAGATAGTAACGGAGATGGGATTGGAGATATTCCGGGCATTATTCAGAAGTTAGAATATATAAAAGAACTTGGATGCAATGCGATCTGGATAAATCCATGCTTTGTGTCTCCATTTTATGATGCCGGATATGATGTGGAAGATTACTATCAGGTGGCTCCGCGATATGGAACAAATGAAGATATGAAACAATTGTTTGAGAAGGCACATGAACTTGATATGTATGTGTTATTAGATCTAGTGCCTGGTCATACGGCAATCACTCATCCATGGTTTCAAGAGTCCATGAAGCCAGAGAAAAATAAATATACGGATCGATATGTATGGACCAATACTTGTAGTAATAAAATGGAAAATATAAGAGGAATACAAGGTATTTTGAGGGGGATCTCTCAAAGAAATGGAACTTGTGGTGTAAATTGTTTTACGACTCAGCCGGCACTTAACTATGGATTTGCACAGATAGATGATCCGGAATGGCAGCAGCCTGTAGATGCACAGGGACCTATGGAGACCAGAGCAGAGCTTAAAAATATCATGCGTTTTTGGTTGAATATGGGATGTGATGGATTTCGTGTGGATATGGCAGGGTCACTTGTTAAAAACGAAGATGATGATAAAACCGAAACTATAAAATTGTGGCAGGATGTGCGTAGATTTTTGGATTCAGAATTTCCAGATGCGGTACTTGTTTCAGAGTGGGGAAAGCCGGATGTCGCATTAAAAGCAGGTTTTCACATGGATTTTTTCCTTCATTTCGGAGATACCGGATATATGGATCTTTTTCGTGTGGAACATCCCTTTTTTAGTGCAGAAGGAAAAGGTGACATTTCTGTATTTGTAAAGACTTATGAGAAGAACCAGATGTCCATTTGCGGAAAAGGAATGATGTGTATGCCTTCTGGAAATCACGATATGGAAAGAATCTCTTATAAACTTACCCCAGAAGAACTAAAGATTGCATATGCATTTATATACTCGCTTCCGGGAGCTCCATTTATTTATTATGGGGATGAAATTGGAATGCGTTATATCCAGGATATGATTTCTGTAGAAGGGGCATATGACCGAACGGGCAGCAGAACTCCGATGCAATGGGATAGAAGTACGAACAATGGATTTTCAACGGCACCGCCTTCAAGACTGTATATGGCAATAGATCCGGATCATGAAAGACCGGATGTTGCTACACAGATGCAAGATCCTGATTCACTTTATCATACGATAAAGCGATTAATTGGTATTAGAAAGCAACATAAGGCATTACAGAACGATGCAGACATCCAATTCCTGTATGCAAAAGAAAATATATATCCACTGGTATATGAGAGAAAAAATGAACAAGAACAAATTTTAGTGCTATGCAATCCATCTGACAAAGAACAGGAATGTCCGGATTTTGGTATACAGAATGGAGAATATCTCTATCTATATGGAGAGAAACCCGAATTAATAGGAGAAAAAGTCAAAATGAAACCATGCAGTGTTTGCTGGATCAAAAAGAATAGGTAGAATCATTATAAGGGGGAATCATTATGGTAACCATTAAAGACGTTGCTGCTACTGCTGGTGTGTCTGTTGGAACGGTATCCAGAGTTATTAATAATCTTTCTGTAAAGGAAGATAACAGATTAAAGACGGAAGAAGCAATCAAAAAATTAGGATATCAGGTAAACACCTATGCAAGAGGATTTAAAATGCAGCAGACCTATACAATTGCAATGATCGTACCGGATCTGATCAATCCATTTTTTGCGTTGCTTGTAAATTATGTTGAGCAGATTTTAGCAGATATTGGATATAAGCTGTTTATCTGCAATACTTTTGGAAATGTAGAAAGAGAATCGGCATACATAACGATTGCAAAACAGAACAAAGTGGACGGTATGATCGTACTGAGCTATTCTCAAAACGGAAAAGACTTGGAAGAGGCTGGTATGCCAATTGTTTCCTTTGATCGTCATTATAAACAATCAATAGCCTGTGTTTCGGCTGATAATAGTCAGGGGGGACGTCTTGCTGCTGAAAAACTGATCGAGACAGGTTGCAAACGTGTCATTTATATTCGCAATGGTTCCAATCTGGAAGGGGAAACATTAAAAAGAGGAAAGGCATTTATGGAAACCTGCGAAAATAGTGGCGTGGAAGCCTTTAGAATGGATTTTGGAGATGAAACAACACTGAATGAACAGCAGATCGCTAAAATTTATACATTTTTAGAACAGAGTGTAACGAAGGGTCACTGTGAATATGATGGTATTTTTACCAGCTCCGATATTCATGCAGTTATGGTGGTCAAAAAATTGAAAGAGATGGGAGTTCGCATACCAGAAGATGTACAAGTTATTGGATATGACGGCCTACGCATCTTAAATGTAGGAGATTATCCTGTCTCAAGTATTGCGCAACCGATTCCGGATATGGCAAAAGCCAGTGTGGATACCTTGATCAGATTGATACAAAAAGAAAAAAAGTTAAAAGACATCATATTACCGGTCAAATTTGTGGAAGGTGGGACAACCAGATAATGGCCGGTAGGAGGAAAAGATGGTAGATAGCAAACGACATAATGGGGAAAGAAAACCAAACTTAACGACAGATATGACACAAGGTAATTCCATGATAATGATAGCAAGATTCTGCTTCCCATTATTATTGGGCAATATTTTCCAACAAATGTATAGTGTCGCAGATACTATTATTGTTGGAAAAGGAATCGGAGACAAGGCTTTGGCAGCAGTAGGTGCCTGCAATTCTATTCAATTTTTTATCCTTGGATTTATCATTGGAATGACTGGTGGTTTTGGTATTTTATTATCCCAGGCATTTGGTGCAGGAGATGTGCTGTTATTGAGAAGAAGAACAGCAATGTCCGCGCTCATTTGTTTGATTGTGGGAATCATGGTCACCTTAGTCAGTTTGCTGTTTATAGAGAAATATTTTATATACATGGAAACACCAGCAAATATTATTCATAATTCGTTAAAGTATTTCAGAGTAATCTTATGTGGAATTACCATTACAATGGGAAATAACCTTTGTCTGAATCTGTTAAGAGCTCTGGGAGATGGAAAAACACCATTAAAGGCGATGATGGTATCTTCTTTGATAAATATAATATTGGATCTGGTTTTTATCGTAGTACTAAAGACCGGTGCAGAAGGTGCTGCTATTGCAACATTAATAGCACAGGTGAGTTCCGTATTGTTTGCGCTCAGAAAAATAGTGAAGATTCCTGAATTGATGATGGAACGTGAAAATTGGAAAGTGCGTCCCTTTATGATTCGGGAATTGCTGATTACCGGTCTTCCAGTCGCGTTTATGAATTCTGTCACGGCAATAGGGAATATGGTATTGCAGTATTTTGTGAATCTGATGGGAAGTAATTATGTTGCTGCGTATGCTGCCTGCAGTAAGATTACAGGATTGGGGCAACAGCCAGGACAGGCTGTAGGATTGACAATGCTCACGTTCACAGGACAAAACCTTGGAGCTGGAAGGTATGACAGGATTAAAGATGGTGTAAAAAAAGGTGTATTGCTGTCCGTGCTGGTAAACATACCAATCATTATATTACTAGTTGGTTTTCCAACAAAGTTGGCAAGTCTGATGCTGACGGAACCAAACATCATTGCAATGTCAAAAGAATATCTGCCAATTACGGGAATTTGTATGGTTTTGCTGGGATTTTTGTTTGTCTTTCGTTCAACTTGTCAGGGAATGGGACAGACTTTAATGCCTATGCTTTCCGGAGGCGTGGAAGTTGTCATGCGTGTCAGTGTGGTAATGCTGGCAGTTGGTCTTTTAGGATTTTACAGAATAGCAGTTGCAGAAGTGTCGGCATGGATTGGAGCATGGTTGATGTTGATGGCTACATATTTCTATTTGATACGAAGAAAAAAACCATATCAGAATGAAACGAATGAATTAAGAAAAGGAACAGTATGAAATATTTAATGAGCAGATATCTGGAAAAGCCATTTCTTCTTTTTCCTGTAAATAGGACAGCGGAGATGGTGAACGTCCGGATTTATATAAATGAGAAGGTTTTTAAAGAGGCTACACTTAGAATAAGTAAACAAGCTGAAATGATGGCTGAGTTCTGTCTGGAAGAATTTATTGGAGAAAAAGTAGAAATTGAATTTTTTGATGATTTAAAATCTGTGGAGCATCCAGAACTGATCGGGCTGATTCTGAATACAGAAACAAAAGAACAGATGTCGGTCTATTCTGATGTCGTAAGACCTAAATTTCATTATACGAGTGAACAGGGCTTTTTTAATGATCCCAATGGATTGCTATATTATAATGAAAATTATCATATGTTCTATCAGTGGAATCCGTATGGTGTAACAGCAGGAAATACCAGCTGGGGGCATTGTATCAGTAAAGATTGTTTCCATTGGGAAGAATTGGAACCGGCTATCGTTTGTGACAGAGAAGATGGATGTATTTTTTCTGGCAGCGGCGTGGTAGATGATCAGAATGTATCAGGTCTGCAGGAAGGAGAAGAACCTCCAATACTTTTGTTTTATACGGCGACTGGATATCGTTTTCCTCCGCTTCGGTACTTTCGTAAAAACTTTGATGCTTTCTTTTGGGAAAGTGAAAAGAAATATACCAAACAATGTATCGCATTTAGTACAGATGGAGGAAAAAGTTTTCAAAAATATAAAGAGAATCCTATTTTGGAGCAGATCTGTCCGCTTAACAGAGATCCCAAAGTGGTCTGGAATGAAGAAATAAAGAAGTGGATCATGATTCTTTTCTTATCGGAACATTCTTATCAATTATTTTTTTCTAATAATCTTCTGAAATGGGATAAAGGACAGATCATTAAAACTAAGGAAAGTGCGGAATGCCCCGATTTGTTTTCGTTACCGGTAGATGGAAATCCAGATAAATTGAAATGGGTATTATGGACAGCACCGGAAAATTATCAAATAGGGCATTTTGAAGATTGTACTTTTGTGAAAGAATCAGAAATAATATGTGACAAAGCGGTCTTTGCCGGCAGATATGCATCGGGTTATTATGCAGCACAAACTTTTTATGGAGTACCAGATCATAAAGTATATCAACAGTTTTTTGTTCGTACCGACTTTAAAGGTGCCCCTTTTTCGTCTTGTATGTCTCTGCCCTTGGAACTCTCGTTAGCATCTGTAGAAGGAAAATTACATTTAAAAAGTTTTCCGTGTAAAAGCGTAGAAAAGATAAGAAAGGATTGTCATATCTTCGAAAAAATAACAGAACCTGTAGTTCTGCAGGAAAAAAATCCATAGATTGTTTTGAATTAGAATTGCATGCACGCATGCATAAATCGGGCAGATTTGCGATATCTATGAGGGATATGCTTTTTGTTTATGACAAGGAAGAACAGGTATTGTTATGTCCGAATGGAAGCTTTACACTTCTGCCTACCGGGGATGAGCTGCATCTTCATATCTGGGTAGACAGCGGCAGTCTGGAATTATTTACAGAAGATGGTTTGTTTCATGTGGCAATAGCCGCGGTACTGGATCTATCCAATCGGGAAGTTATGATTACAGCGTGCAATGATGTGCAGCTTAGAGTAAAAATATGGGAGCTTGAAGAGATTTATCCGGGTTCAGACTTAAAAAAGATAGCAGAGAGGATAGGAAGATGAAAAAATCATTGATGGCCAGGCAAAAATATTTATGGATACCGATTTCGAAAGAAAAGGATATCAAAGAAGTGAAGATCTCCGTTGGGGAAGAACTTATGTGGGTTTTTCAGGTTTCCATAGATATGGCGACAATAGAAACCGTTTATAAGAACGATTACTATACAGAGATCAATATTGAAAAATATGCCGGAAAAGTAATTACAATAGAAGGTGAAGTTCCGAAAGCATTTCTGAATGCTGTAATGCAGGATGATGAGCCACCAAAGGAAACGGAAGAACCTGCATGTGTTCATTTTTCTGCGAAAAGCGGCTGGATTAACGATCCAAACGGCCTTTATTATCAGAATGGTATTTACCATTTATATTTTCAGTATAATCCTTTTAATACGATATGGGAGAATATGAGTTGGGGACATGCGATAAGCACGGACATGTTACATTGGACACAGCTGGATTCTGTACTTTATCCAGATAGAGACGGAACGGTCTATTCAGGTTGTGCAGTACTGAACGAGCGCGGCTTGTTAAATCTGCCAAAAGATATCCCTTTATTCTTTTATACCTGCGCAGGTGGCAGGAATAGTTGGTCTATCGGTAAAAAATTTACCCAGAAGCTGGCTTACAGCCTGGACGGAGGTAATACACTTATTAGAATGGACGGTGTTCTGGTAGATCATATCGTAGATGAAAACAGAGATCCGAAAGTATACTGGCATGAAGAATTAGAAAAATATTACATGATCCTGTACTTAACAGGTTACGATTATGCAATTTTCAATTCAGAAGACTTGCAGCATTGGGAAATGACGCAAAAATTTACGCTGAATCAATGCTGGGAGTGTCCAGACCTTAGAAAGGTACCGGACGGAAAGGGCGGCAGATGGGTATTTTGGTGTGCAGATGGTTTCTATTGTACTTGTGATTTTGACGGTAAACAGATCACAAAAATGAGTGAGGTAAAGTCTGCTTACAAGACAACACTCCCATATGCAGCACAGACCTTTTATGGTGTGGAAGACCGGGTCATTATACTACCGTGGATGAGAACAGGTAATAAGAATTGTTCCTATACTGGAATGATGGGACTGCCAAGAGAACTGGAGATCGTAAACCAAAATGGTGTAGAAGTATTGGTGCAAAGACCGATAAGAGAATATTATGCCAATAGAAAAGAGGTCGGGCTTCCTATTATATGTGAGGAAAATACGGCTGTGGAAGTGGAATTGGATTTAGGAACTTCAGAAAAGGCCTATGTAGATGTCTTTGGCACAGTTTATGGATATGATGGGGAGACCGGAATTTGCATTGCCGGTACGAAAGAAGTTATGCTTGAGAAAAACCTGCATCAGCTCTCTTTTTTGATTGATAAAGAACTGGTGGAAATAAGTGCCTTAGAATATACGTTATATGCTGCAGTCGAAACAGAAAGCTTAAAGCAACAAGGAACTATTTTTGTTAAAAGTGCAGATGAAGGAACTAAAATAACAGCATATCTAAGTAGATAAAAGTGAAAATATATGCTTATAAACTGAAATTCTTATAACTAGGAGAAAAGATATGAAAAAATTGGAAAATAAGATTATGCTTATTACTTATGCTGATTCTATGGGAAATAATATGCAGGAGCTTGAGGAAGTGCTTGCTATGTATTTTGAAAAAGCGATCGGAGGACTTCATATACTTCCGTTTTTCCCATCTTCTGCAGACAGAGGATTTGCACCCACAACATATAGAGAGGTAGAACCGGAATTTGGCAATTGGAATGATGTGGAACGTCTGGCAGAAAAATACTATATGATGTGCGACTATATGATTAATCATATCTCAGCACATAGCGAGTACTATCAGGATTTCTTAAAGAAAAAAGAGGAGTCAGAATATAAAGATTTGTTTATCCGATATAAGGATTTCTGGAAAAACGGAGAACCTACAGAAGCTGAAGTGGATGCTATTTATAAGAGAAAACCAAGAGCTCCCTATGTAGATGCACTTTTTGCGGATGGAACAATTGAAAAAATATGGTGTACGTTTGATGAAGAGCAGATAGATATCAATTGTAAATCAGAGGCAGCAAAGAAGTTTATCAAGGAAAATCTGGAATGTCTGTGTGCACATGGAATGTCTATGATACGACTGGATGCTTTTGCCTATGCTACTAAGAAGGCTGGGACAAGCTGCTTTTTTATTGAACCTGATGTATGGGAGTTTTTGACTGATTGTGAGAAAATAACCCAGTTGCATGGTGTGGAGATATTACCTGAAATTCATGAGCACTATACGATGCAGAAGAGAATTGCTGAAAAAGACTACTACGTGTATGATTTTGCGCTGCCAATGCTGCTAATCAATGCATTATACTATGGTCCGACCAAATATCTGAAGCATTGGTTGGAAATCTGTCCACGGAAACAATTTACAACACTTGATACGCATGACGGAATCGGGGTCGTAGATGTAAAAGATCTGTTGCCGGATGAGGAGATCGAAAGGACCAAAGAAGATATTTTTAAATTTGGTGCTAATGTGAAAAAAGTGTATAATACAGCAGCATATAATAATCTGGATGTCTATCAGGTCAACTGTTCCTATTATTCGGCGCTGGGTAATGACGATGACTCGTATTTGCTGGCTCGTGCAGTACAGTTCTTTGCACCAGGGATTCCGCAGGTATATTATGTTGGACTGTTAGCAGGGAAAAATGATCTGAAACTGTTAGAAGAAACAAAAGTAGGTAGAAATATTAACAGACATTATTATGAAATGGAAGAAATAAAAGAAGAAGTAAAACGTCCGGTAGTACAGAAATTAATAAAGCTTATGGAATTCAGAAATATGCATCCCGCATTTAACGGATCTTTTGAACTGCTTGACTGTCAGGAAAATGAGCTTATCATTAAGAGAAAGAAGAATGATAGCTGGGTTATACTAAAGGCTGATTTTGATACCAAAAATTTCGAAATTACCTATAACGATACTGATACTGCAGAAAATTGTTTATTTCACTTATAATAAAGAGAGATGCAGCAGGGATAATGGATAAAATAAAATTAGAAGAACTACTTTCAAAAATGACAGTGGAAGAAAAAATATACCAACTGGTTCAGCTCGATGCATCTCTTTACAGCAAGGATGCAGCAATTACTGGTCCGAAAGCAGCATTAGGAATAAGCGATGAAGTGATTGAAAACATAGGCTCTGTTTATAATGTATACGGGGCAGAAAATGTGAGAAAAATTCAGGAGGATTATCTGAAAAAGAGCAGATTAAAAATACCGATTCTTTTTTGTGCAGATGTGATTTACGGGCATAAAACTGTTCTGCCGATTCCGTTGGCTTTTGCCTGCTCATGGAACCCGGATAAAGTAAAAGCAGGAATGGAAATGGTAGCAAGGGAAACAACAGCAGCTGGGATTCATGGTGTCTTTTCGCCAATGGTAGATTTGGTTCGTGACCCTAGATGGGGGCGTGTCATGGAGTCTACGGGAGAGGATGCTTATCTGAATAGTATCTATGCAAGGGCAGAAGTAGAAGGTCTTCAGGGGAATCTGGATCTATGGCATGTAGCTTCATGTGTCAAGCATTTTGCGGCTTATGGCGCTCCGGAAGCAGGGCGAGAATATAATACAGTAGATATGTCGGAAAGAAAATTGAGACAGGATTATCTGCCTGCCTATCAATCAGCTGTGAAGGCCGGCTGCAAGATGGTCATGAGTTCTTTCAATACGGTGGATGGAATTCCAGCATCGGGAAATCAATGGTTAATGAGAAAACTTCTAAGAGAGGAATGGGGATTTGGCGGAGTAACGGTATCTGATTATGCAGCCATTCAGGAATTGATTTTTCATGGAATAGCAGAAGATGAGTATGAGGCAGCTAAACTTGGAATGGAAGCGGGCATTGATCTTGACATGCAAACGTCAATGTATGCAAATCATCTGAAATCACTAATTCAAAGAGGAGAAGTGAAAGAAACACTTATTGACGAAGCAGTCTTAAGAATCCTAAATCTAAAAAACGAGCTGGGGTTGTTTGAAGATCCTTTCCGAGGTGCCGGCCAAAGAGTTGAAAATGAGATCCTGTATGCGGATACGAATAGGAAAATAGCACTTGGTCTCGCTGAAGAGTCCATCGTCTTATTAAAGAATGAAAATAATATCCTGCCGATTGCCAGACATAAAAAAGTAGCATTAGTTGGACCGTATGCAAATGAAAAATCGCTGGTTGGTCTATGGGCCCTCACTGCGGAACGCGACAGAGTGATTACCTTTAAAGAAGCGATGGAGAGCAAAGCAGGTGAAAACATAGCATATGCATATGGCTGTGATATACTTGAAGAGGATTCTATACTTTTGGGACTTGGACTTCCAGTAGAAAAAAAGGAAGAAAGAGAACCTGAAAAAGATCTTGCAGAAGCACTGAAGAAAGCTGCTGATGCAGATATTATTGTAGCTGCATTGGGGGAACATACCTTGCAGAGCGGAGAGGCTGCCAGCCGTACGGATTTAACAATCAACAGAATACAAATTGAATTACTGGAACAATTACACCAACTGAACAAGCCGATTGTATGTGTACTGTTCAGCGGAAGACCGTTACTGTTAGATGATATACTAGACAAAGTGGATGGTTTGGTGGAAGCCTGGTTCCCGGGGACAGAAGGGGCAATGGCACTTGCAAATATTTTATATGGAGAAGTAAATCCTTCTGGTAAACTTACGATGAGTTTTCCAATGAATGTTGGACAAATACCTGTGTATTATAATGAATTTAATACAGGACGGCCGATAGCCAGGTTAGGGAAGCAGTCGAAATTTGTTTCAAAGTATCTGGATGTACAGAACGAACCAAGATATCCGTTCGGGTTCGGTTTGTCTTACACGGAATTTAAATATGGTGAAATAAAATTAGATTCTGACAAGGTAGAGCAACATAAGGGAATAACAGCAACGATTTCAATTGAAAATGTTGGAAAAGTGAAAGGAAAAGAAACCATACAAATGTATATTCAGGATATGACAGGAAGTGTTGTAAGACCAGTGAAAGAATTAAAAGGATTTCAGAAAATCGAGTTGGAACCTGGAGAGAAAAAAGAACTGGAATTCCAGATAAGCAAAAATGATTTGCGCTTCTATACTAAGAATATGAAATATGAAGCGGAAAAAGGAAGATTTAAACTATTTATGGGAGGAAGCAGCAGGGATTGCAGAGAAACATTTTTTCAATATTGCTAAAATGAAACAATGTGAACTGGCGTTTTTCTTAAAGTTTTGATAATATAACAATATATAAAAAGAAGAAAAGAGAGAGGACAGCAGAATATGGGAAAAAAATATGATGTCATCGCACTGGGCGAATTATTGATTGATTTTACGGATAACGGTGTGAGCGCACAAGGAAATACAATCTTTGAAGCAAATCCGGGGGGAGCACCCTGCAACGTGCTTGCCATGTTAAATCGCCTGGACCATAAAACAGCATTTATCGGAAAAGTCGGAAAAGATATTTTTGGTGAGAAGTTGAAGAAGACACTGGAAGCGATAAATATTGATACGAGTAATCTGTTAGTGGACCAAAATGCAAGAACCACGTTGGCATTTGTACAAACCTTTGCAGATGGAGACCGAGATTTTTCCTTTTACCGAAATCCGGGTGCGGATATGTTATTAAGAGAAGACGAATTAGATGAATCCATGCTTCAAAGCACCAGAATATTTCATTTCGGTACTTTGTCGATGACACATGAAGGGGTAAGAGAGGCGACAAAGAAGGCAATTCTGATCGCGAAAGCTAGTGGAGCACTCATTTCATTTGATCCGAATTTAAGAGAACCATTATGGAATTCACTGGAGGAAGCGAAGGAACAGGTACTATACGGAATCGGGCAGTGTGATATTCTTAAGATATCAGATAATGAGATTCAATGGCTGACTGGTGAAACAGATTTTACCAAAGGGGTAGAGAAGATTCGGAAAATAAATAATATTCCATTGATTCTGGTATCCATGGGAAAAGAAGGAAGCCGTGCCTATTACAGGGATTCTTATGTAGAAGTGAAACCTTTCTTACAGGAAAATACCATTGAAACAACAGGAGCCGGAGACACATTTGGCGGTTGTATCCTGCATTTTGTCTTAGAAAACGGACTGGACAACCTGAATGAAGAAAATTTGCGTCAAATGCTGACATTTGCAAATGCGGCAGCCTCTATCATCACGACCAGAAAAGGAGCATTACGTGTGATGCCGGAACGTGAAGAAGTAGAAAGTCTGATACAAAAAAGACAGTGAGTTCAGCTCTTAATGAGTCTGGCAATGAACATGCTTCATACTCAGGGGAATTGATTTTTATTCCTATCAAGATCATTCAGACGAAAAGAAAGAATTAGATCGGATTTTCACTAATTAGAAAGTGAGAAAAGTACTATTGAGGAAATAGTAAGGTGCGCGCTTATTAGATAAATAATATAATAAGCGCGCATCAATTTTATCTAAGTCTAAAACAGCACTTTATTCGTTTTTCTGAAAGTTATCATAGAACTTGGCTTCGTCAATTTGCACATATGCATACAAAACAAAAATTGATGCACAACATAATTTGGTGAGCAACTGTATGAAGCCGCTGGTACTTAGAACATGTATTTTATGTTCTTATGTACCATTGCGTGCTGAATCCAAGCGGAAGCGTGTTGCGAATGAACTATGTTGTGTATCAAATTTGCACTAGCATAACTTGTGCAAATTGATGAATTTATATTATTCGCTATTTATGTAGGTTCTTATTTGCTGTAGATAACATCAATTTGATACGATTCAATTGGTTTACCTCACTTGCACCAGGGTCGAAGTCAATGGCTACGATATTGGACATCGGATGTCTGCGGCGTAATTCTTTAATGACACCTTTACCGACCACATGATTTGGAAGACAGCCAAAAGGCTGTGTACATACAATATTGTTAACCCCATCATGAATTAATTCTAACATTTCACCTGTTAAGAACCAGCCTTCACCAGTCTGGTTACCGATGGATACGATTGGTTTCGCATAATCGACTAATTCTGTGATATGTGCAGATGGCGAAAAATGTTTACTTTTTAAGAATGAACGGTTCGCTGTTCCACGGAATAGTTCGAGTGCCTTGATTCCAAGTTTGGAAACCATCGCTGCCTTTTTACTGGTACCTAGTTCTTCGGCTTTATAAATCTGATTGTAGAAGCAATATAGCATGAAATCAAGTAAATCCGGGACTACTGCTTCGGCACCTTCTGATTCTAATAATTTTACCAGTTCATTGTTCGCAACAGGAGAGAATTTAACAAGAATCTCACCAACAATACCAACGCGTGGCTTTTTAATGTCTGTTATCTCAACTTGATCAAATTCAGCAATCATTTCCCGACACATTTTTTTGAATGTATGATAGCTTAGATGTTTCCTGGATACGAATGCAATGCACTTCTGATTCCATTTAGCATGTACTTTATTAACGGAACCCGGAACAACTTCATAAGGTCGCATGCGGTATACACAACGCATGAAAATATCTCCGAAGATAGCACCATATACAAGACGGAGAAGAAGATCCGGTGTTAATTGGAATCCCGGATTCATCTCTAATTTGGATAAAGAGATGGAAATAACAGGAATATCCGGATATCCGGCTTTTTCTAAAGCACGGCGGATGAAACCGATATAATTCGTGGCACGGCAGCCGCCGCCAGTCTGGGACATGATAATTGCCAAACGGCTCGTATCATACTTACCGGACAATACAGCTTCCATAATCTGACCGACAACAATCAGGGAAGGATAACAGGCATCGTTATTCACATATTTTAGTCCAACATCAACAGCCCCTTTATTATCATTGTTCAGTACCTCCAGGTTATATCCGGATGCCCGGAATGCGGATTGCAGGATATCAAAGTGAATCGGAGACATCTGAGGGCATAAGATTGTATAATTGTCTTTTCGCATTTCCTCTGTAAAGAGAACACGGTTCATGGCAGAAGACTGAAGCTTACGCATCTGATGCTTTCGTTCTCTTACCTGGATAGCAGATAATAAAGAACGTACACGGATCCGTGCAGCACCTAGGTTATTCACTTCATCAATTTTCAGGCAGGTATAAATTTTATCAGATCTGGATAGGATGTCATTGACCTGGTCTGTGGTTACAGCATCAAGACCGCATCCAAATGAATTTAATTGAATAAGGTCGATGTTATCCGTTGTCTTCACATAACTTGCAGCAGCATATAGTCTGGAATGATACATCCACTGATCAGAAACGATAAGCGGACGTTCCGGTTTGGCCAGGTGTGACACAGCATCTTCTGTTAATACGGCTATATCATAGGAATTAATCAGTTCTGGAATTCCGTGGTTGATTTCAGGATCAATGTGATACGGTCTGCCGGCAAGCACGATACCTCTTTTTCCTGTTTCATTCAGATATTGAATGACTTCTTCTCCTTTTTTCTGGATATCAATATGTGCAGCATCTAATTCAATCCAGGCTTTTTTTGCAGCATCTGCAATCTCAGAATGAGCAATTTCTGGGAAAGCCTTTACCAGAGCTTCTGTAACAGTAGTCAGGTTGGTAAATGCCATAAAAGGATTCTTAAAGTTTATATGCCCCTGACCGATTTCGTCGATATTGTTCTTGATATTTTCAGAATAAGAAGTAACAATAGGACAGTTGTAGTGGTTGTTTGCCTCTTCGAACTCATTTCTTTCGTAGAAAAGAGATGGATAGAAGATGAAATCTAGTCCTTGCTTAATCAGCCAGGTAACATGACCATGAGCCAGCTTTGCAGGATAACATTCTGATTCACTGGGAATGGATTCTATCCCTAACTCATAAATTTTATGTGTTGAACTTGGTGACAGCACTACCTGGTATTTTAATTCTGTAAAAAAGGTATACCAGAATGGATAATTCTCATACATGTTCAATACACGTGGAATTCCAACGCGTCCTCTGACAGCTTCGTCAAGTGGAAGCGGTTCGTAAGTAAAGAGACGTTCTAACTTATATTCATATAAGTTTGGTACATTATTAGCATTTTTTTGTTTACCAAGGCCACGTTCACAACGGTTTCCGGAGATATACTGACGACCGCCGGTAAATTTATTAATGGTAAGGCGGCAACTGTTGGTACAGCCTTTACATTTTGCCATACTGGTAGAGAATTCCAAGGTATTTATCCTGTCTATAGAAAGCATGGTTGTCTTGTAATGATCTTCTGACTGATATCGTTCTCTTGCGATCAGTGCCGCACCGAAAGCTCCCATAATACCTGCGATATCGGGTCTGATTGCTTCACAATTTGCAATTTTTTCAAAACTACGAAGAACGGCATCATTGTAGAAGGTACCACCCTGTACCACGATCTGTGTACCAAGTTCAGACGCATCGGACACTTTAATGACTTTAAATAGTGCATTTTTAATAACAGAATAAGCAAGACCTGCAGAGATATCTGACACGTCAGCACCTTCTTTTTGTGCTTGTTTTACTTTGGAATTCATAAATACGGTGCAACGTGTTCCCAAATCAATAGGATGTTCTGCAAATAATGCTGTTTTGGCAAAATCTTGTACGCTATAATTCAAAGATTTTGCAAAAGTCTCAATGAAAGAACCGCAGCCGGAAGAACAGGCTTCATTTAACTGTACACTGTCCACTGTCTGGTTCTTGATTTTAATACATTTCATATCCTGGCCGCCAATATCAAGGATACAGTCAACTTTAGGGTCAAAGAAAGCAGCTGCATAATAATGGGCTACTGTTTCGACCTCACCGTCGTCAAGAAGGAATGCTGCTTTCATGAGAGCTTCACCGTAACCAGTTGAACAGGAGCGGACAATCGTGGCATCAGGTGGAAGTAATGTATAAATCTCCTGTATAGAGGAGATAGCAGTACGTAACGGGCTGCCGTTATTACTGCTATAAAAAGAGTAGAGCAGTGTACCATTTTCACCAACCAAAGCAACTTTCGTAGTGGTACTTCCGGCATCTATTCCAAGATAACAATTTCCTTTATAGTCTTTTAACTCACTTTTCGCAACTTCATGACTTGCATGTCTTGCCTGAAAGGCATCATAATCTTCATTGGAAGCAAATAACGGCTCCATCCGGGCTACTTCAAATTCCATTTTGATATTGGAAGACAGCTTATCAACCATTTCAGATAAAGTGAAATGGACTTCTTTTTTGAAACTAAGTGCAGAACCAATTGCTGCAAACAAATGGGAATGGCCTGTCTCAATAATATGTTCTTCATCTAATTTTAAAGTACGGATAAATGCTTCTTTCAATTCTGACAGGAAATGAAGAGGCCCGCCCAGGAAAGCAACATGCCCGCGAATTGGCTTGCCACAGGCAAGACCACTGATTGTCTGATTGACCACTGCCTGAAAAATAGAAGCAGACAGATCTTCCTTGGTAGCTCCTTCATTAATTAACGGCTGGATATCTGACTTGGCAAACACACCGCAGCGGGCAGCAATTGTATATAAAGAATTATAATTTTTTGCATATTCATTTAATCCGGTCGCATCTGTCTGTAGCAGGGAAGCCATTTGGTCGATAAAGGAACCTGTACCGCCGGCACAAATACCATTCATACGTTGTTCTACGTTACCGCCTTCGAAATAGATGATCTTTGCGTCTTCGCCACCTAATTCAATGGCAACGTCAGTTTTCGGTGCTGTTGCCTGCAGAGCAGTAGATACCGCAATTACTTCCTGAACAAATGGGATACCTAAGTGATTGGCAAGTGTAAGACCACCGGAACCAGTAATCATTGGATGCAAGGTAATATTACCTAATTTTCCAAAGGCCTCCTGTAATAAATCAGATAAAGTTTCTCTTATATTTGCAAAATGTCTTCTATAGTCTGAAAATAGTAATTGATGGGCATCGTCTAAAATTGCAATTTTTACTGTAGTAGAACCAATATCAATCCCTAGAGTATAGTTATTTGTACTCATTTTTTAGCCCTTTCTTCTTATTAAAATGTTTTTCGAAATCTTTACACATTATACGACACTGTTCGTGAAAGTGCAACGAACAAGTTATAAATCAAGTATAAAATAAATATGAAATCAAGGAAAACTTTTACTTAATTCTATTCACTCCGGTTTACTTTTAAAATAAGGAATGGTATTATTTAGCTATTAAAGATTACATTTGGAGGACTATTATGAATTTTATCAATAAATTGGAAAGAAAATTTGGCAGATTTGCGATACAAAACCTGTCATTATGTCTGATCATCTGTTATGGTTTTGGATATGCCATAAATTTTGTCAATTCGGATTTTATTAATTTTTTATCTTTAAATCCTTATCGCATTCTACACGGTGAAATTTGGAGGATCGTAACATGGATTCTGGTACCGCCGGATAGTTTTGACATTTTTACACTTATTATGTTGTATTTTTATTATTCGATCGGAACCAGTCTGGAGAGAACGTGGGGAACATTCTACTATAATCTTTATATTTTTTCAGGAATGCTGTTTACGGTTCTGGGCTGCTTTTTGTTATATATCTGTATGCAGACAGGCATATTCGGTGCAGATTATCTGTCAGCTTACGGAAATGATGTTTATTACATTGTAGGCAGGATGTTCAGTACGTATTATATTAATATGTCAATCTTCTTGGCGTTTGCTGCCACCTTTCCGGAAGCGCAGGTCTTACTCATGTTCATCATACCAATTAAAGTAAAGTGGCTCGGAATTATAGACGGCGTACTGTTGGCATATAGCTTCGTATTTGGAGGTTTTGTGACCAAATTTGTAATAGGGGCATCACTTTTGAGCTTTGTGGTATTTTTCCTGTTGACCAGGAATTTGAACCATTTGACACCAAAACAGATACACAGAAGGAACGTGTATAAGAATCAGGTGCGCAAGGCGACCGGGATTACAAAGCATAAATGTGCAATATGCGGCCGTACAGAATTAGATGATCCAAATCTGGAATTCAGGTTTTGTTCCAAGTGTGACGGTAATTATGAGTACTGTCAGGAGCACTTATTTACGCATGAGCATGTTAGGAGACAATAACAGTGGAAAGAGAAAAAGCATTTGCAGCCGCGTTGCAGGAGTTAATTGAACTTGCAAAAACACAGGGAAATGTGCTGTCAGAAGATCAGGTAAAAGAACCATTTCAGGATATGAATCTGGACAAAACGCAATTTGAATTGATACACGAATATTTGAAACAGAATAAGATAGGTATTGATCAAGCCGTAGACCTGGAAGAATATCTGACGGAGGAGGATGTACATTATCTGGATCTGTATCTTGAGGAATTAAAGTCGCTGGAATACTGGACAAATGACAAAAAAAGAGAAGTTATGAGGCTTGCCATGAAAGGCGATGCGCAGGCTCAGACACAATTGATAGAAGCTTATTTGACGGAGGTAGTGGAAATATCGAAGTTATATGCGGGTCAGGGCATATTGCTGGAAGACCTGATCGGAGAAGGGAATGTTGCGATTACGCTAGGCGTTAAGATGCTGGAATGTGCGGAAGACATAAAAGAAGCAGAAGGAATGCTGGCCAAAACGATAATGGATGCAATGGAAAAGTATATCAGTGTAAATTTGGAATCTGATGAAGCAGATAAAAAAATCTTGGAAAAAATAAATAAGATTGCAGATTTATCAAAAGAACTGGCAGAAAGTATTGGCAGAAAGGTCACCATCGATGAATTGGTACGGGAATCTGAATATACAGAAGAAGAAATCATGGAAGTGATAGAAATAACGGCACATCACATGGAATATATTGAGGTTACAGTATGAAGCCATAAGGCTGAATAAGAATGCAATGAGGGTAATGAGAATGCAAATGAATCATGATAGCGATTATAAATATTTACTGGAAGATTTTTCAACTATTTATATTGGAGCAAACTACTCTTATGAAGAGATTATGAATCATGAAACTGCTCCACTGAAATTTAAGGAGGCGGCAGTCAGGATATTTGTCCAAGATTGTGATGAGCGAACAACGATAGCGGAACATTTGGCGAAGATGAAAGAGCAGGAAAAATCGCATATGATATATCGCCAGTTTAAAGTAAAGGTAAAAGTGACTCAGCTAAAAAAAATGCAAAAAGGTTACGAAAGCAAACATTGTACATTTGATGAGTTCATGCGTCAGTATCAAATGAAAGTTGCCAATGGAGAATGCTTTGTAGAAGAAATCGTAATAAAGAAACTGCATTTATTTGGCTCGGCAGTATAAAAATTTTCATTAACAAACTACCTTGTGCTTCAGCACAAGGTAGTTTGTTCTTAAGATAGAAGAAACTTAAAAAGACTACTGTTATACTATTTTTCAGGCAACATAAACAGAAGCAGCCAGAATCGTGGCAGAAGGCAGACTTGTCTGCTATTTTTAAGAAAAGAGGAAAATGATTATGACAGGTGAACAAATCAAAAGCACATCAACAAAATATGTATTACAATCATGGAGCAAACAAAAGGGATTAAATCCAATTCCCGTGGAAAAAGCAGAAGGCATCTATTTTTATGATTATGAAGGTAACAGATATACAGATATGTCATCCCAGCTTGTTAATCTGAATGTCGGATATGGAAATAAAGAGATTGCAGAAGCAATCAAAACACAAGTCGATAAATTTAGTTTTGTTAGTCCGGCATATGCTGCTGAACCAAGAGCTGTATTAGCCAAAATGATAGTAGACCTGTTACCGGATAATTTTGGTAAAATTTTTTTTACGAACGCCGGTGCAGATGCCAATGAGAATGCGATTAAAATAGCAAAAATGTATACGGGACGCCATAAAGTATTCAGTCGTTACAGAAGTTATCATGGTTCTTCCTTTGGAGCGGGCAATTTAACAGGTGAACCAAGAAGATATCCATTAGAACCGGGTATTCCTGGATTCATAAAATTTTTCGATCCCTATCTATACAGAGAAAAAATAAACTTCGCATCTGAAGAGGAAGCAGCTGAGTATTATGTTGCAAAATTAAGAGAACAGGTTGTATACGAAGGATCGGACAGTGTGGCAGCGATTGTCATGGAGACCATTACAGGATCTAACGGTATTATTATACCGCCGAAAGGATATTTACAAGGCGTTCGTAAGATTTGTGATGAATTTGGAATCGTAATGATTTGCGATGAAGTTATGGCAGGATGGGGCAGAACTGGTACGATGTTTGCTTTTGAAAATTTTGATGTAAAACCGGATCTGGTGACTTTTGCAAAAGGTGTTACTTGCGGATACATCCAGTTAGGAGGAGTTGCTGTCAGCAGTGAGATCGCATCCTATTTTGATGACCATCTGTTATCCTGCGGTCTAACATATTCCGGACACCCACTCGCATGTGCAGCAGGTGTTGCCTGTGTAGAATACTATAAAAAATCAAATATTTTGGAACACGTAAATACAGTAGGAAAGGTATTGGCAGATATTCTTGATGGATACAAAGAATCACATCCATGTGTAGGTGATGCAAGACATATCGGATTATTTGCCTGCGTGGAATTAGTGAAAGATAAGGCAACAAAAGAGCCGTTGGTACCTTATGGAAAAGATCCGGAAGGAATCATGGGTAAGGTTATCGGTGAGCTGAAAAAGAGAAAATTCATGACATACGCGCATGAAAATATGGTTTTTATCTGTCCACCGCTCATTATTACAAAAGAACAGATGGAAGAAGAACTCGCTAAATTAGATGAAGTACTCTGTGTTGTAGATCATACATATTTGGTATAAAATAAAAAATGTTTGGAGTGCTGCCCAAGCAGCAGAAATGAGGAAAAAATGGCAAATCATTTTGGAATGCCGGATCATATTGTGATAGGCGAAAATGCATTGGAAGATGCAAAAGTATATTTAAATGAATGCGGAAAGAAGGCATGTATTGTTACCGGAAAGCATGTAGTGAAATCCGATATGATGGCTAAGCTGGTAGAGGCATTAGAAGCATGTAATATATCTTATGTCGTTTTTGATGGCATTACAGGGGAACCTACAGATATTATGATAGAACAGGGCATTCAGGTATATAAAGAGAATACGTGTGATTTTTGCATTGGTATCGGTGGAGGGAGTCCGTTGGATGCTGCAAAAGCAATTGCAGCAATGATCACGAATGAAGGAACAATTGCAGATTATATGGGACGTATGATTACAAAGAAGGTGCCACCGATTGTCGCGATCCCAACAACAGCAGGAACCGGTTCGGAAGCAACTAAGATGACGATTGTTACAGATACGAAAAAAAATATCAAGATGTTATTAAAAGGTGATGTGTTAGTGCCGAATCTTGCCATTGTAGATCCGACATTTACCTTGTCGTCTCCAAAGTCTATTACAGCAGCAACAGGTCTGGATGCCTTGACGCATGCAATAGAATCTTATACTTCAAAAAGAGCTTTTTGCATGACAGATACACTTGCAATTGCTTCCATAAAGAGAATTATGAAATATTTACCAATTGCATACAGGAATGGTAATGATGCAGTTGCAAGAGAACAAATGGCGATTGCGGCGCTCGAAGCTGGTGTATGTATTAATAATTCAAGCGTGACACTTGTACATGGCATGAGTCGTCCGATAGGCGCGCTATTCCATGTGCCGCACGGATTATCCAATGCTATGCTATTGAAAGATTGTCTGACATTTGCATTAGACGGTGCCTATGACAGATTTGCAATTCTTGGAAAAGAAATAGGCGTGGCAAGGACAGAAGATTCGGCGGAAACAGCTGCCGGGAATTTTCTGAAAGCAGTAGAAGAAGTATGCAAAGTATGTGAAGTACCTACATTCACATCGTATGGGATAAAAAAAGAAGATTTCTATAACCAAATGGACAAAATGGCAGGCGATGCGATTGCCAGCGGCAGTCCCTCAAATACTAGAAAACAGGTTACGAAAGAAGATATGATAGAAATATATAAGAATAGCTTTGCGTAACGGAATTCATTGAAATTTAATAGAAAGTTTCGGTACAGTTCATTGTATTTTCTATTTTATTGTGTAATATATTACTATAGAAATATATGGAAGTATGGTGATTGTGATGAAAGAAAAAATGATACGTTTTATGCAGGGACGCTATGGCGCAGACCAGTTTTCGAAATTTTTATTAGTGATAGCAATGATTTTTACGATATTTTCATTATTCATTGGAAAGCATTTTTTTTATGCGGTGGCAATTGGATTATTATTATTTTCCTATATAAGAATGTTCTCCAAAAATTTCAATAAAAGGTATAAAGAGAATCAATGTTATTTAAAATATGCAAATATGCTATCCGCATTATGGAGACACAGAAGGACAAAGATAGAACAAAGCATGCATTATCATATTTATAAATGTCCAAAATGTAAACAAAAAATAAGAATTCCCCGTGGAAAAGGAAAAATTGCAATTACCTGTCCAAAATGTCATAAAGAATTTCAGAAGAGAAGCTGGTGACGGTCGTCATCAGCTTTTTTTAAAAGCACTCCGTGCAGGATGCGCACTGAGATTTATTTCCAATAATAGCATTGCAAAATTAGGAAAAAATCTTTATAATCAAGCGCAAAGGTGGTAGTAAATATGGCAGTTACATTGGCAAGACTTTGTGAAAATGCAAATAAATTATATGGAATGCATGTTCTGGCTGGCAATCGGGGAATGAGGAACATAGTGCAATGGGTACATACACTGGAAGATGAAGAAGTCAGTACATTCTTACACGGAGGAGAACTGGTATTCACCACGGGAATCGGACACAGGGATAATACATGGCTTCTTAGCTTTACAAAGAATCTTTATCATGCGGAAGCAAGCGGTCTTGTTGTGAATTATGGTCCATACATTGATAAAGTACCAAAAGAAGTAATTGAATATTGTAATGATGTATCGTTTCCTCTTTTGGTAGTTCCTTGGAAAACAAGGCTGGTCGACATTACAAGGGACTTTTGTAATCAGATCATCAAACATGAGAAGGTAGAAGAAACAGTAGGGGATACTCTGCAAAAGTTAATTCGATACCCGGGGGAAGGTGAACATTATATACCATTATTAGAGAGACAGAATTTTAAACGTAAGAGTAATTATTGTGTGATTGCGGTTGCATTGAAAAGTGATGATAGTAATTACCGTAATTATATGTGCTTTCAAATGGAACGTATTATTGTGAGAACGGGCGGGGTATTTGGTTTTTTTATGCAAGAAGAAAATATATTTTATGTGCTGGCAGGATTTGAAGATACACTGATTGATCAAATAGCAGAAGAAATGACCGCACTTAATTACGGAAGAGAAGAAGAACACAAGATATATCTTGGTGTTGGCCCGAATGAAACTGATATTCAAAATCTTCCACAGAATTACAGAAGAGCGTTTACAGTACTTCGCTTAGGGAAAAAATTAAAGCAGGAAGTATATTATTATCAGAAATTGGGACTTCAGAAAGTGCTGATCGCAGTAGATGATAGCAGCGTATTACAGAACTATTATAATGAGGCAGTTGGCAAATTAGAGGAGTATGATAAGGAGAATCATGCAGAGTATGTAAGGCTATTGCAGCTTTATCTGGAACATGACGGAAGCATACAACAAGTGGCAGAGATATTATATCTGCATAGAAATACAGTCAATTATCAGTTGAATAAGATTAAGAAAATCATAGGAAACAATCTGAACACGCTGGATGAAAGATTTCGGCTGATGCTGGCATTTCAGATAAAAGAATTATTGTAACAGACGAAAAGATATTTTAGTAGAAGCTTTTTGTGTGAATCATGAATATGTTTTAAGTTTATGATATAATGGAAATAATAAAGAGATATATATGAAAACGATGGAGGATTGTGTTAAGAATGATGTTAAATAATTTGCAGTCATATGAGATTTTAGAGAACAGAGATGTGAAGGACTTAAATTCCAGGGGATATTTGTGCAGACACAAAAAAACAGGAGCTAAAATAGTCATATTATCAAATGATGATAATAATAAAGTATTCTGCATCGGATTCAGGACTCCGCCAGAGAATAGTACCGGCGTGGCTCACATCATTGAACATTCAGTACTGTGTGGCTCTAAGAATTTTCCCGCTAAGGATCCTTTTGTAGAATTGGTGAAGGGTTCTTTGAATACATTTTTAAATGCAATGACGTATCCAGATAAGACGGTATATCCTGTAGCAAGCTGTAATGATAAAGACTTTCAAAATCTAATGCATGTGTATCTGGATGCAGTTTTTTATCCGAATATTTATCAGGAAAAGAAGATTTTTATGCAGGAAGGATGGCATTATGAATTGGAAGATGCGGAAGACGAACTGCATTTTAATGGTGTTGTATATAATGAAATGAAAGGAGCTTTTTCTGCACCGGATGACGTACTGGACAGAGAAGTATTTAATTCATTGTTTCCTGACACCACCTATGGCGTAGAGTCAGGTGGAGATCCGGATGTGATACCAAAATTGACATACGATGCCTTTCTTGATTTCCATAGAAGATATTATCATCCGTCCAATAGCTATATTTATTTATATGGAGATATGGATATTGAGGAAAAACTGGACTGGATCGATCAGAATTATCTGAGCAAATTTGATGCACTTGCAATTGATTCCAGTATTGCGTTACAAAAACCTTTCAAAACACCAGTAGAAGTACACCGGGAATATTCCATTACAGAGGCAGAGAGTGAAAAGGATAGCACATATCTTGCATATAATACAGTCGTAGGAACGAGTCTGGATCAAGAACTGTATGTTGCCTTTCAAATATTGGATTATGCACTCTGTTCTGCACCGGGTGCGCCTTTGAAGCAAGCGCTTATCGACAGAGGGATAGGAAAAGAAATATATAGTGTCTATGAAAACGGGATTTACCAGCCTTATTTTTCTATTGTTGCAAAAAGTGCAAATGTAGCAGACAAAGAGCTATTTATAGCTACCATTGAAAATGTTCTAAAAGAACAGGTCAAAAAAGGAATTGATAAAAGAGCTTTACTAGCAGGAGAAAACTATTTTGAATTTAAGTATAGAGAAGCAGATTTCGGTTCTTATCCAAATGGCTTAATGTATGGGCTGCAGGCTTTTGATAGTTGGCTTTATGATGATACAAGACCGTTCATGCATATAGAAGCAAAAGAGACTTTTGTTTCTATTAAGGATAAAATTAACACGGACTATTTTGAATCACTGATTGAGAAATATTTATTGAACAACCATCACAAAGCAATACTTGTAGTGGAACCTGTTAAAGGATTAACAGCTAAAAAAGATCAGAAACTGCAGGAGAAGCTGAATACTTATAAGGCAAGTCTCAGTGCTGAGGAAATCAGACAGATCGTAATAGATACCAAGGCATTAATAGCGTATCAGGAGGAACCTACCAGCCCTGAAATTTTAGAAAAAATACCGGTATTGAAAATAGAAGATATTGAACCGAAAGCAAAGGAGTTTAAAAACAGGGAAGAGCAGATTGGAAATACCATTTTTTTGCGGCATGATATTTTCACGAACGGAATCGGCTATGTCAGATTATTATTTGACATGAGCCATTTGAGTCAGGAATTGCTGCCGTATGTTGGCATATTGAAAAGTGTGTTAGGATATGTAGATACGAAGTCTTACCAATATGGTGATTTATATAATGAAATTAATATTCAGACGGGAGGTATCTCCTCATACGTAGCAACCTATGTAGATGCCCAGGATTTAAGCAGATATAAGGTTACTTATGAATGGAAATTAAGTGTATTATTTGAAAATATGGAGCACGCCATTCGATTAATGGAAGAAATTCTCTTATCTTCCAAACTAGAGGATGAGAAGCGCCTGTTAGAGATTATATCTGAGCAGAAATCCAGAATGCAGGCCAGCATGTCTTCTTCCGGCCATTCTCTTGCTGCAATCAGAGCAATGTCATATTTTTCTGAGACGGCAGCTTTTACGGAATTAATAAGTGGAATACCTTATTATCGTATGCTGGAAGATCTGGAAACCGATTTTAAAAATAAGAAAGAAGACTTAATCAAAAAATTGCGCATGTTGATGAATGAAATTTTCAGACCAGAAAATCTAATGGTGGATTACACTGCATCGGAGGATGATGGAAAAGTACTCATTCAGATGGTAGATGAACTAAAAAACAAATTATACACAGAACCAGTACAAAAGAAATTGCTGGAAATTAAGACAGAAAAGAAAAATGAAGGATTCACGACTTCCTCTCAGATTCAATATGTATGCCGTGCAGGTAATTACAAAAATCATGGGCTTGATTATACAGGGGCCCTAAAAGTATTAAAAGTAATTCTGGGATATGATTATCTATGGAATAATGTAAGGGTGAAGGGCGGCGCATATGGATGTATGTGCAGTTTTGGAAGAACAGGGGATAGTTATTTTGTATCTTATAGGGATCCAAACCTACAGAAAACGGTGGATACGTATGAGGCGGCTGCAAAATACATTACTGAATTTGAGGCAGATGATAAAAAAATGACGAAGTTCATTATAGGAACCATAAGCGATATGGACACACCATTGAATCCGTCAGCGGAAGGCAGCAGATCGTTAAGTGCGTATCTGTCACATCTGAAATATGAAGAAGTGCAGAAAGAAAGAGACGAAGTGCTGCATACTACTGTAGATACTATTAGAAACTTATCAGAGTATGTCAAAACATTTATAGAAGATGCTTGTATCTGTGTTGTTGGAAATGAAGAAAAAGTAAAGGAATCGAAGGCGTTATTTCTAAACATAGAAAGTTTGTTTCATTAGTAAATAAGGAGGACAATATATGAATAAGGGAAAAATAAGAGTGTCACAGCAAATGGCACATACTATAAGAAAACAATTTGGCGGTCATTTTTGGAGATGCTTAGGTGCAGTTGTTACGGCATCAGTGCTCCTTACGGCATGTTCCGGGTCATCAAAATCGTCTGATATGTCAGATGCAACAATGTCAAAAGAATCTTCGATGGAATATGCAAGTACGGATCAAATATACAAAACAGATTCGGGCAGTGGTGCGGCAACTGCAGTGAATGAAGAGCGTGAAAGTGAGAATACCGCTGTAGAATCGAGTGTTACGGAAGCCGTGGGACAGAGTGGCCGTAAGTTGATCAAAAATGTGGATATGGATGTTGAGACTGAGGAATATGATAAATTACTATCGAATGTAAAAACAAAAATTGAAGCGTTGAACGGATATGTAGAGAATCTGAGCACGGGCGAAGATGCTTCCTATAAAAGAGAAGAGGGCAGGAACAGATATGCGTCAATTACGGCCAGGATACCGGCAGAAAAGGTCGATCAATTTGTGACAAATATTTCTGAAATTTCAAATGTGATCAGAAAAAATGAAAGCGTAAATGATGTCACATTACAATATGTAGATCTGGAAAGTCATAAAAAAGCGCTTCTGACTGAAGAAAAGCGGTTAATGGAATTACTTGGAAATGCTGAGAATGTAGAAGATATCATTTCTATTGAGACTCGTTTGTCTGAAGTAAGATATCAGATCGACAGTATGGAATCCCAATTAAGAGTATTCGATAATCAGATTAATTACAGCACCGTTTATATTTACATAACGGAAGTAAATAGATTGACTCCGGCGGAAGGAGAAGGAATCTGGGGGAGAATCACGACCGGATTTATGGAAAATATATACCGGGTGGGAAACGGCTTTAAGAATTTTGTGATTGGCTTCCTGGTTAATCTACCAATTATTGCTGTATTTGCAGTTATTTGCGTTATTTTGTTTCTGTTGTTTCGTTTCAGTTTAAAAATAAGGAATCAGTATCGTGGAAAGGCAAGTATAAAGAGAAACGTTAAACAGAACCAAATAAAAGTGCCATATGAGGAAAGTGTTACAAGTGAGGGCGGCGGAATAACACAAAGCGAGACAATCGAGAGTACAACAAAGCAATGAGTATAAGAATAGGGATTTCCCAATTGAGGAACCTACAGGAAGGGCAATTTTGTATGAAAGAAAACTTTAAGTCAGGATTTGTAACATTGATAGGAAGACCGAATGTAGGGAAGTCTACATTGATGAATCGTATGATTGGACAGAAAATTGCAATTACTTCCAATAAACCGCAGACGACCAGAAATAAAATACAAACAATATATAACTGTGAAGAGGGTCAGATTATTTTTTTGGATACTCCGGGGATACACAAGGCTAAGAATAAACTGGGTGACTATATGGTGAACACAGCGGAGCGTACGATGAACGAAGTGGATGTTATCTTATGGCTCGTGGAACCAAGTACATTTATCGGTGCCGGTGAAAGACATATTATTGAACAGCTTCAAAAAGTGAGTACACCGGTCATTCTGGTGATCAATAAGATAGATACTGTAAAAAGAGATGATTTATTGGCCTATATCGACCGTTATCGTACGGAGTACGATTTTGCAGAGATTGTACCCGTGTCCGCGCTGAAGGCTGATAATATACAGGAACTGCTCAGCTGTATCTTGAAATATCTGCCATATGGACCGTCTTTTTATGATGAAGATACTGTTACAGATCAGCCGGAAAGACAAATTGTAGCTGAATTAATCAGAGAAAAGGCACTTCGCTCTTTGGATGAGGAAATACCGCATGGTATTGCTGTTACAATAGAAAGTATGAAGTACCGTAAAAAAATTGTAGATATTGATGCAACGATCATTTGTGAAAGAGATACCCATAAAGGAATCATTATTGGTAAGGGAGGGGCCATGTTAAAGCGGATCGGAACGCAGGCAAGAAAAGAAATAGAAGATATGCTGGAACAGAAGGTAAATCTTCAACTTTGGGTCAAGGTAAAAAAGGACTGGCGTGACAGCGATTTCTTGCTAAAAAATTTTGGATATAATAAGAACGAAACGGAATAGAATAATCTCGAAAAGCGCACCCTAATATCATACAATACAATTAGGGGGCATATGATGAAAATAATAAATTACTGGGATGATTTTTACAAAACAGGATCTATAGAAGATTATCTATTATTTAGGTCCTCCGATCAAGATATAGAGATACGGAAGATGGAAGATAACAGCAATTTGACAGGAGATAGCCCTTATGCAGAATTTTCTAACCATAACGGGGATAGTAATGAAGACAGTGCCTATCGGTGAATTTGATAGAAGAGTTGTAATATTGACCAGGGAAAGAGGAAAGATTTCTGCATTTGCAAAAGGCTCCCGCAAGCCAAACAGCAGTTTAGTAGCAGCAACCAATCCTTTTTCTTTTGGTGAATTTAAATTATATCAGGGAAAAGCATCGTATCATATTCTGGAGGCCGATATTTCCAATTATTTTGCCGAGTTAAGGGAAGATTTTGAAGGTGCTTATTATGGGATGTATTTTCTTGAAGTTGCTGATTACTATGCACGGGAAAATAATGATGAAAGAGAACTTTTGAAATTAATGTATCAGTCACTAAGAGCACTAGGAGTACCAAGCCTTTCTAATCAGTTGATTCGGTACATATTTGAAATGAAAGCGATGGTTGTAAACGGAGAATTTCCGGGAATTCCCAATGGAGAACATTATTTGGAATCAACTGAATACGCAGTTACTTTTATTATGAATACCAAGATAGAGCAGCTGTATACTTTTACAGTAACAGAAGAGGTATTACAAGAGTTACGCAGTATTGCAAACGGATATCGCAGGAAAATGTGGGATAAGAATTTTAAAAGTCTTGAAATAATAGAACATTTGTAGGAAAATTATGCAAAATACATAATTTTGTGTATAACGGTTACTATGGAGCCGTAAGGTTGAATCGTAACGAAATATGTAAAATTCGAGGTTGAAAATATAGAATAAGTCCGTTATAATAATATGCGTGTGTAATTACGCAGCGAGGAGTATTTATATGAAAAAAATTGGGTTAATGCTATTGAGTATTTTGATTAGTATGGCTCTTTTTGGGTGTGAACAAGAAAAGTCAGATGAAACAACTACAGTTTCGGTTGGAAAAAATGGTAAGATTGTAGCTTCCATCGTAGAAGATTTTGATAAAGAATATTATTTGGAAGATGAGTTAAAAGAAATGATAGCAAATGATATTGAAAAATACAATACATCTTCCGGGGATGAGAATGTAAAGCTGGATACTGTGTCGGTTTCAGATGGAGTAGCCAGAACGACGTTGATACACAAAGATTCCAAAAGTTATGCCGGTTTTAACGGTGTTACTTTTTTTGAGGGAACTGTGGCAGACGCTTATAATGCGGGATATTCATTTGATGATGTTGTATTAAAAAGTACAGCTGAAGACGGTGCTGCCTTGGATAAAAGCGGGATCTTAGCAGAGGGCAACATGCATATCGTTATTACAGATGAGGACATCAATGTAAGAACTTTTAGAGATATTGCTTACATAAGCAGTAATGTAACATTGGTAAATAAAAAAGAAGCTGTAGTTACTGAGACAGAAGAACCGGTAACGTATATTCTTTTTAAATAAAAGGGACTACCTGTGCGAGCAGGGAGACAGGAGGAAAAATGGAAAAATCAATGGATAAAGTAGTAGCACTGGCAAAGGCCAGAGGATTTGTGTATCCGGGATCTGATATTTACGGTGGTCTGGCTAATACTTGGGATTATGGAAATCTTGGTGTTGAATTAAAGAATAATGTAAAAAAAGCATGGTGGCAGAAGTTCATTATGGAAAACCAATATAATGTAGGTGTTGACTGTGCGATCCTCATGAATCCACAGACATGGGTAGCTTCCGGGCATTTGGGCGGATTTTCAGATCCTTTAATGGATTGTAAAGAATGCCACGAGCGTTTTCGCGCAGATAAGATTATTGAGGATTTTTGTGAAGAAAATAGTATTACACTGGATGAAGCGGTTGATGCGTGGTCGCAGGAAAAAATGAAGAGTTTTATCGAAGAACATAATATTCCGTGTCCAACCTGCGGAAAACATAATTTTACAGATATCCGTCAATTTAACTTAATGTTCAAGACATTTCAGGGTGTTACTGAAGATGCAAAGAATACTGTATATCTTAGACCGGAAACAGCACAGGGTATTTTCGTAAATTTCAAAAATGTACAAAGAACATCCAGAAAGAAAATTCCATTCGGTATCGGACAGATCGGAAAATCTTTCCGTAATGAAATAACACCAGGAAATTTTACATTTCGTACAAGAGAATTCGAACAAATGGAATTAGAATTTTTCTGCGAGCCGGATACAGATCTTGGATGGTTTGCATATTGGAAACAATTTTGTATAGACTGGCTAAAGACACTTGGCATCAAAGATGATGAGATGCGAGTCAGAGACCATGAGGCAGAAGAACTTTCTTTCTATTCAAAAGCGACAACTGATATTGAATTCTTATTCCCATTTGGATGGGGTGAGTTATGGGGAATTGCTGACAGAACAGATTATGATCTGACGCAGCACCAGAATGTTTCAGGACAAGACTTGACATATTTTGATGATGAGAAGAAAGAAAAATATATTCCATATGTAATCGAGCCATCTTTAGGCGCGGACCGTGTCGTTCTTGCGTTTCTTTGTGCAGCATATGATGAAGAAGAAATTGGAGAGGGCGATGTGCGTACTGTACTTCATTTTCACCCGGCTTTGGCACCTGTTAAGATTGGTGTTCTTCCTTTATCGAAAAAGTTGGGCGAAGGCGCAGAAAAGATATTTGCTGAATTGTCCAAAAAGTATAACTGTGAATATGATGACAGAGGAAATATTGGTAAGCGCTATAGAAGACAAGATGAAATTGGTACACCATTCTGTATTACATATGATTTTGATTCAGAAGAGGACCAAGCTGTTACAGTGCGTTTCCGCGATTCTATGGAACAGGAAAGAATAAAAATTGCAGAGTTAGATGTATATTTTGCAGATAAATTTACTTTCTAAATGGTAGGTATACATGGACGTAGAGACTGAGTGTTTCTACGTCTTTTTACGCTATAAGATTCAAGTGTAAGGAGAAAAATAATAATGACACATGAGATGTTTATGTATACACCAATCGGTAAGTTAAAAGTAGTGGAAGAAGAAAATTACATAATAGAATTATCATTGCTTGAAAAAAATAAATTGCAGGATTTAAACTGTGAAATGGCACCAGCGGAAACAAAGATGACGGATGATGGAAATGAGGATTCACCATTGCTTTTGACGGCAAAAAGGCAATTGGAAGAGTATTTTGCTGGTGAAAGAAAATTATTTACATTGCCCTTGAAACCGAAAGGTACTACATTCCAACAGAAAGTATGGAAGGCATTGTTGGATATTCCATACGGTGAGACGAGATCCTATAAGGAAGTCGCCATACAAGCCGGCAATGAAAAAGCCTGCAGAGCTGTAGGAATGGCAAATAATCGAAATCCCATCATGATTCTGGTTCCATGCCACAGGGTAATCGGTACGAATGGTGCAATGGTGGGTTATGGAGCAGGTATATCGGTAAAAGAGTATTTATTGAATCTGGAGCAGGGATAATCATAAATGAGTGAAAAGAACCATAAATCAGACAAAATATCGGTTGGAGAAGTCCGCACTTTTTTAGATGCTAAGGCAGAAGAATCCTATCGGGAATTTTCGTCCGGCTTATTACCGGATACCAAACAAATAATGGGTGTGAGATTACCTGTATTGCGTAAATATGCAAGACAATTGGTTAAGAAGAACTGGAGAGATTATATAAAACATAATACACCTGCCAGTTTTGAAGAAATTATGCTTCAAGGGATGATAATCGGATATGCCAAGGATATTAGTATAGAGGAAAGGTTACAGTATATCAGCGAATATATTCCACTTATTGATAATTGGTCAGTATGTGACAGTTTTTGCATTGGCTTAAAATTTGTAGAGGATAATCGGCAGCAAGTCTGGGAATTTTTACAACCTTATTTAGAGAGCGGGCAGGAATTCGCGATTCGATTTGGAGTTGTTATATTGCTGGATTATTACATCAATGATACCTATATTGAAAGTGTTATCAGGAAATTGGATCAGATTACCAGTAAAGCATATTACGTACAGATGGCTGTTGCATGGGCACTATCTATGTGTTTTGTGCAGTATCCGCACCTTGTAATGCCATATTTAAAGGATAATCATTTGGACGACTGGACTTATCATAAGACACTGCAGAAAATCTGTGAGTCCTTGCAGGTTGAAAAAGAGACAAAAACTGTCATTAAATCAATGAAGCGGTATTGATACTTTAGAAAAACTTAATGTTATTGTAATACTTAATATATTGTTTCTATCAGGCGAAACGGTATAATCAATATATAACTAGTGTAAAGTATTATTGTTAGGAGCGTGGCGGCATGAAGTATCAGGTAGTATATATGAGCAATACTGGCAATACAGAAATGATTGCAAAGAGAATATTTGCAGATTTGCCAGGACAGGATAAAGATATTGTAAGATTCGAGCCGGATGTCAGGATTCCGGAGGCTGATGTATATTTCATAGGATTTTGGATTCATAAAGGTACATGCAGCATGAATTTATTAGATTTTATTTCAGAACTGCATGGGAAGAAAATTGCATTGTTTGGAACTTGCGGAATGGGTGCAGATTTGAAATATTATAAAAGGCTGTCAGAGGATGTGGAAGCGTGGATTGCAGATGATAGTGAATGTCTTGGCACATTTTTATGTCAGGGGAAAATGCCTATGAGTGTCCGTAACAGGTATGAGGGAATGTCAGGTCAGGGAAATGATGATATGATACGCAAGATGATACAGAATTTTGATTCTGCCCTCACACACCCGGATAAGAATGATTTGCAGCATGCCGCAGAGTTTGTTCAGAAAGTAATTCTATAAAATAAAATTATTTTTCAAGGAGAGTAGAAATATGTACAGAGTGGGGATTGATTTAGGCGGCACGAATATAAAGGCCGGAATTGTAAATGAACAGCAGGAGATTATCGCGCAAGGATCGGTTCCGACAAACGTGCGGCGGCCATATCAGGATATTATAAAAGATATGGCAGAACTTGTGCAGAATCTGTTTCAACAGTCCGGATTGAAAACTGATGATGTTGCGGGAATTGGAATAGGAAGTCCGGGAACAATTGATGCAAAAAAAGGCATAGTAGTTTATTCCAATAATTTTGACTGGGAAAATGTACCTTTGGTCGAGGAACTGCATAAATACCTGAATTATGAAATTTCTATCTCTAATGATGCCAATTGTGCGGCTCTTGGAGAGGTGAAGGCGGGCGCTGCAAAGAATTTTGACAATGTTGTATTGTTGACCCTTGGAACCGGAGTGGGCGGCGGTGTAGTAGTGGATGGAAAGATATTTGAAGGCGGGCATGCAGGCGGTGCTGAATTAGGGCATACAATGCTGATACGTGATGGAGAGCAATGTACTTGCGGCAGGAAGGGCTGCTTAGAGGCATATGCTTCTGCAACAGCATTGATCAGACAAACGAAACAGGCAGCTATGGACTATAAAGATTCGAAGATTTATGCATATTGTGAACATGATATCACAAAGATTAACGGAAAGACGGTATTTGATGCTGCAGCAGACGGAGATGCAACGGCAAAAAGAGTGGTTGCTGACTATATCTCTTATCTGGGAGATGGAATCGTAGATTTTGTAAATATTTTCAGACCGGATAAAGTATTATTGAGCGGTGGTGTATGTAATCAAGGTACAAATCTGACAGATCCCTTGAATGCATATATTAAAAAATACTGTTTCGCAGGCGAGCGCGGAATGATACCGGAAATTGTGACTGCTACACTTGGTAATGATGCAGGGATTATTGGAGCGGCTGCTTTAACAGAATAGAACGATAGTCTGACGGGACGAAAGGGACTTATTTATGAGAAAAGGGATGTTTACAGTAACCGCGTGCTATATTGCATGGGGTGTGTTAACGATCTATTGGAAATTACTTGGAGCTGTAAATAGCTACTATATTCTTGCAAGCAGAATTGTATGGTCGTTTGCGTTCTGCCTGTTGATCTTGGGTGGAATGGGAAAACTGCGGGAGGTGAAAAAGGTTATTTGTGATAAGAACCATAAGCCGTTGCTGCTTACAATGCTGGCAGGTGTGGTGGTCTGTATCAATTGGGGATCCTATATCATTGCAGTACAGACAGGACATATCGTACAGAGCAGTCTTGGGTACTATATCAATCCGTTGCTGGTAATATTATTAAGCACGATCTGTTTCGATGAAAAATTACATAAGCTGGAGTGGATGTCTATTCTACTGGCTGCCATAGGTGTTGCGGTTTTGGTAGTTGCAAGTGGAGAAGTGCCGTATCTTGCATTGATTATTGGAGGTTCTTTTGCTGTTTATGGGGCGATTAAGAAGATTGCCAATATTGAATCGGAAGTTTCACTTGCGATTGAAACAGCGACAGCATTTCCTTTTGCGGTCATGTTCGTTGTTGTATCAGAGATACACGGGACAGGCGCAATCGGAACGCTGCATGGATGGCAATTTATCTTATTGCCTCTGGCAGGAATTATTACAAGTGTACCATTATTATTATTTGGTTACGGTGTGCGTAAAATACCGTATTCCATGGTAGGTATCCTCCAATATGTGAATCCTACGATGCAGCTGCTGATAGGGGTTTTTCTGTACGGTGAGGTATTTACAAAAGTACAGGGTATTACATTTGCGTTCATATGGCTTGCGGTTATTTTCTTTATGAGAAGTAAACTTAGCCTAAATAAGGTAATAGTACAGCCATGAATAACGCGAGGCTTTTTTGTGAGCGAGGTCACAGAAAACCCGAGTTTTTCACGCACCAAATCATGCAGAATGCATAATTTCCGAGCATAACTGTTACTATGAAGCCGTAAGGCTGAATAGTAAATGTTTGACATAGACTGCATTTCATTCTATAATATGAAATGCAGTTTTTGCGTCATAGACAAGTTAAAACAAATGATATGAATTTATATGATATATGAAGTTGGAGGAATCAGTGTGAAAGCATATGGTGTGAATGAATTACGTAAGATGTTTTTAGAATTTTTTGAAAGTAAAGGGCATTTAGCAATGAAGAGTTTCTCTCTTGTGCCGCATAATGATAACAGTTTACTGTTAATCAATTCTGGAATGGCACCATTAAAGCCATATTTTACTGGTCAGGAGATTCCACCTAGAAAGAGAGTGACAACATGTCAGAAATGTATCCGTACAGGTGATATTGAAAATGTTGGTAAGACAGCACGCCATGGCACTTTTTTTGAAATGCTGGGTAATTTTTCTTTCGGCGATTATTTTAAGCATGAAGCAATTGCATGGACATGGGAATTCTTAACAGAGGTAGTTGGGCTGGATGCTGACAGATTATATCCTTCTGTGTATGAGAATGACGATGAAGCTTTTGAAATATGGAATAAAGAGATAGGTATTTCTGCAGACCGGATTTTCCATTTTGGAAAAGAAGATAATTTTTGGGAACATGGCTCAGGTCCTTGCGGCCCTTGTTCAGAGGTATACTATGACCGTGGTGAAAAATATGGCTGCGGGAAACCTGGATGCACTGTAGGCTGTGATTGTGACCGTTACATGGAAGTATGGAACAATGTATTCACGCAGTTTGATAATGACGGCAAAGGAAATTATACAGAACTGGAACAAAAGAACATTGATACAGGAATGGGACTTGAGAGACTTGCAGCAGTCGTTCAGGATGTAGAGTCTATTTTTGATGTAGATACGGTACGCGCACTTCGCGATAAAGTATGTGAAATCGCTGGTGCGGCTTATAAAGAAAATGAAAATACGGATGTATCGATCCGACTGATTACAGATCATATCCGTTCAGCAACATTTATGATTTCAGATGGCATTATGCCAACCAATGAAGGTCGTGGTTATGTGCTTCGGAGAATTATAAGGCGTGCAGCCCGCCATGGCAGATTGCTTGGTGTAAAGGACATGTTTTTAGCCAAGTTGAGCACGACTGTGATCGAAGGCTCTAAAGATGGTTATCCTGAACTGGAAGAGAAAAAAGATTTTATTCTGAATGTAATAACACAGGAAGAAAACAAATTTAATAAGACAATTGATCAGGGACTCAGTATTTTAGCAGAGATGGAAGAATCAATGATACAAGCCGGCAAGACGGAACTTGTGGGAAATGATGTTTTCAAGTTATATGACACGTATGGGTTCCCAATTGATTTAACAAGAGAAATCTTAGAAGAAAAGGGTTTTTCAGTTGATGAAAAGGGCTTTCAGGTTTCTATGGAAGAACAAAAGGTAAAGGCTAGAAATGCCCGTAAAGCAACAAACTATATGGGCGCAGACGTAACGGTATATGAGTCAATTGACCCAAGCATTACATCTACATTTGTTGGGTATGACATGCTGTCACATGATTCAAAGATTACCGTTCTAACGACAGAAACAGAATTAACAGATGCCCTGACAGAAGGTGAAGTCGGAACGATTATTGTAGATGAAACACCTTTTTATGCAACCATGGGCGGACAATGTGCCGACAAAGGAATTATTACTACTACGGAAGGTGAATTTACAGTAGCAGATACTGTTAAGTTATTAGGCGGTAAAGTAGGCCATATTGGCAAAGTTACAAAAGGCATGTTAAAAGTAGGTGATGTGGCTGCCTTGAAGGTAAATGAGACATTGCGTACTGATACCTGTAAGAATCATAGTGCGACACATCTTTTGCAAAGGGCTTTGAGAATAGTACTCGGTACACATGTAGAGCAGGCAGGCTCTTATGTAGACGGAGACAGGCTGCGTTTTGACTTTAGCCATTTTTCAGCTATGACGGCAGATGAGATCATGCAAGTTGAAAATATTGTAAATGAGAAAATCGGAGAATCACTTCAGGTAAAAACGGAAGTAATGAGCGCTGAGGATGCTAAGAAGACAGGGGCTATGGCACTATTTGGTGAAAAATACGGAGAATCTGTGCGAGTTGTGAAAATAGGTGATTTTTCAACTGAGTTATGTGGTGGTACACATGTTGCTAATACAGGAGTCATTTCATCATTTAAAATTGTATCAGAGAGCGGTGTGGCTGCGGGAGTTCGCAGAATAGAGGCTTTAACTGGTAATGGGGTTCTTGCATATTATAATGAATTAGAAGATAAGATTGAAAAAGCGGCAAAAACGGTAAAAACAACACCTGCTAATTTGATTGAAAAATTAGAGCATTTGATGGCTGAAATGAAGGCGCTGCAAGGTGAAAATGAATCCTTGAAGAGTAAGGCGGCAAAAGAAGCTTTAGGTGATGTCATGAATAAAGTAATAGAAATAAAAGGTGTTAAATTATTGGCAACAGAAGTTGACGGCGTAGATATGAATGGCTTGAGAGACTTAGGAGATCAGTTAAAAGGAAAATTAGGGGAAGGCGTAATTGTTCTTATCTCCAAAATGGAAGGTAAAGTGAATTTAGTTGCAATGGCTACAGAGGGCGCAATGGTTAACGGGGCACATGCGGGTAACCTGATTAAAGGCATTGCAGCACTTGTTGGCGGCGGCGGCGGCGGACGTCCGAATATGGCACAGGCAGGTGGTAAGAATCCGGCTGGTATTCATGATGCACTTATCGAGGTTTCCAAAGTATTAGAAGGTCAAATAAGATAACAGTTATAACATATGCATAAAAATAAAAAAAAGTGTTGACGGATAGTGCCATTATGTATATAATATTATTTGTGCAATCAATAGTCTTTGTTTCAACTATAGGATAACACAGACTTTGTAAAATACTCGAACAGTCGTATGGTGCACAATATAGGGCTGGAGAGAGGTAGGTGTGATATTATGTCAAATGTAATCGTTAAAGAAAACGAAACTTTGGATAGTGCATTACGTCGCTTTAAGAGAAGTTGTGCTAAAGCAGGGATTCAACAAGAAATCCGTAAAAGAGAGCATTACGAAAAACCAAGTGTAAGACGTAAGAAAAAATCTGAAGCAGCTAGAAAACGTAAATATAACTAAAAGGATAAGTCCTTGGCCATATGACCGAGGACTTTCTGTTTTTATATTGCATTATACTAAAAGTTATGTATATAATTGTAGAAACGAACTAACAAACAACAAAGAGGAAATTTATATGTGGACAAGAGAACTGTTTCGTACTGATGTTTATCATCTTTTCGCCTACTTTGTCATATACAGTATATTAGGATGGCTGGTGGAATCTATTTATATGTCATTTTGTAATAAGAAATTGACAAATAGAGGTTTTACGACTTCTCCATTTTGTCCGATATATGGTTTTGGTGGATTAGGATGTTACATTTTCTTAACCCCATTAAGTGGGAATGTTGTTCAGCTTTACATAGCAGGAGCAGTGTCTGCAACTCTATTTGAATACTGTGTAGCAAAACTTATGCTTCGTATGTTTGGAGAAGTCTGGTGGGATTATAATGATAAACCATTTAATTATCAGGGTATTGTATGTCTTGAAAGTACGGTTGCATGGGGTTTTTACGCAATTGGTATTGTAAAATTCTTAAATGGATTTATTATGATACAAGTTGACAAGTATTCTATGGAACTGGGAATTCATATAGGCCGTGGAATTATGACTATTGTATTGATTGACTTCATGTATCACTTGGTAGTTGCGTTAGGATTTAATATTCGTGAATATCGTGAAAGAATAATAGATAAGTATCAGGCATTTAAGGCACGTTGGTATTGATGATAAGATTAGAGGCAGAGCAATCTGCTTCTTTTTAATATAGAGGTATATATTTGTTTTATGATTAATAAGTTTAGTAATAGAAGATACAGTAGGAGTATGCATTATGAGAAGAATAATAAATTGCTTACTAATGTCATTATTACTATGCTTGATTATCGGAGAGAATATTTATGCAGCCACAAATGTAAATCAGATATTATACACAGAGCAGACACAGATAGAGGAGAACCAGACAGAAACAAGTCAGGAAGAAACAAGTCGGGAAGAAACAAGTCAGGAAGAAACAAGTCAGGAAGAAACAAGTCAGGGGGAAACAAGTCAATCAGGTATAGAACTTTCCGTTGCGGCACCTTCAGCGATACTTATGGAAGCATCAACTGGAAAAGTGATATATGAGAAGGATGCGACAGAAAAGAGAAGTCCTGCCAGTATTACTAAGATTATGACATTACTATTAACATTTGAAGCACTTGAAAAAGGAAAAATCAAGTTGAGCGATGAGGTCGTAACAAGTGAATATGCAAAGTCCATGGGAGGATCACAGGTATTTTTAGAAACGGGTGAAGTACAAACAGTAGATACGTTATTAAAATGTATCACGGTAGCAAGCGGTAACGACGCTTCCGTAACAATGGCAGAACATATTGCCGGAAGTGAAGAAGAATTCGTAAAATTGATGAATCAAAAAGCAATGGATTTACATATGGAAGATACACATTTTGAAGATTGCTGCGGATTGACAAACTCCGCAAATCATTATACCACAGCCAAGGATGTTGCTATTATGTCACGGGAATTAATTACAAAATACCCGGATATTTATAAATATACCAAGATATGGATGGAAGATATTACACATAACACAGCAAAGGGCAGTACTAATTTTACACTATCCAGTACAAATAAGCTGATAAAGCAATATCAATGGGCGACAGGATTGAAGACAGGGTCAACAAATGTAGCAAAATATTGTTTGTCTGCGACAGCCAGAAAAGATGATATTGATATGATTGCAGTGGTTATGGCCGCACCTGATTATAAGATAAGATTCCAGGATGCGATTACAATGCTTAATTATGGATTTAGTGTCAGTAACCTTTATGAGGATAAGAATGAAGATATCTTACAGCCGGTTGCTATCAATGGAGCTATAGTGGATAGTGTGCCTATTGAATATGAAGGAGCCTTCCGCTATCTGGATGTAGAAGGAAATGACTTGAGCCAGATAGAAAAAGAAATTGAATTGAAGGATGTGATAGAGGCTCCAACCCAAAAGGGAGATGTCGTTGGAGAAGCAGTCTATCGGATACAGGGAAAGAAAATTGGAAGCGTACCCATCCTGTATGGGGAAAGTATTAAAAAGGCTGTCTATAAAGATTATGTAATGAAGGTATTTAACATTTTCTTGTTATAAGATATATGTTATACTTAAGATTAATGGACAATAGAGAATCTACATGAGAGAATGTAGAAAAGGTGGATATATGTATTTTGGTCTAGCGATTGTACTAATTACGGTAGTAGGTTTTTTCTTACTGGTTATGATTCGAGATGCGAATCGATTTCGGGTAATAGAGTACACCATTATATCGGAAAAAATAATAGAAGACACAAATATGGTCATCCTATCGGATCTCCATAATAAGTCTTATGGAAATGAAAACGTCAAATTGCTGCAGTCGATCGATCACCTGAAACCGGATGCTATTCTGGTTGCAGGTGATATCCTGACGGCAAAAGCAGGTCAATCCATGAAACCGGCAATCCATATCATTCAGAAACTGGCAGAGAAGTATCCAGTGCACTATGGAATGGGAAATCATGAATACCGGCTAAGATTGGATACGGATAAGTATGGTGATATGTATCAAAGATATGAGCGTGCAATGAATGAATCGGGTGTAACCTTCATGATTAATACACGTACTTTTTTAGTGCAATCGAACATTGAGGTTTGTGGATTAGAGATCGATCGGGACTATTATAAGAAGAGTCATAGACCCAAAATGGAATGCGCCTATGTGGAAGCTAAATTAGGTAAGGCAAAAAAAGATGTATTTGAGCTCATGATAGCTCATAATCCGGAATATTTTGATTGTTATGCAGACTGGGGAGCAGATCTTGTAGTGTCGGGTCATGTACATGGAGGTGTTATGAACTGTCCATTTTTGGGGGGAGTTATATCACCATCGTTTCAATTATTTCCCAAATATGATGGCGGACTGTTTAAAAAAGGTAAAAGTACGATGGTTTTAAGCAGAGGTCTTGGTATGCATACAATACCAATCAGAATCTTTAACCCTGGAGAATTAATTATGGTGCATTTGCGGCATAATTGATGAAGCATGGCATTACGTTTTTGATTCGCAGGAAGACAGGCTACAGTTTAGTAAATAGACTTGCTAAAATTGGAAAAAATTAGTAAACTAATAGCGGATTTTATGCATAAGTTGCAGGATGGAAAGGATACATAAATGGCAATACCAGTAAAATTGCAAGTATTCGAGGGACCGTTGGATCTCTTGTTACATTTAATTGATAAAAATAAAATAGATATTTATGACATACCGATCGTGATGATAACAGAGCAGTATATGAATTATATAAAGCAGATGCAGACAACAGATATGAACATAATGAGTGAGTTTCTGGTTATGGCAGCAACATTGCTGGAAATTAAATGTAAGATGCTATTGCCAAAGGAAGTAAATGAAGAGGGGGAAGAAGAAGATCCGCGTGCGGAACTGGTTCAGAAGTTACTGGAGTACAAAATGTATAAGTATATGTCCTATGAATTGAAAGATAAGCAGGTAGATGCAGGTAAAACAATGTATAAACAACCTACCTTACCGGCTGAAGTAGCAGGCTACAGACCTCCGGTAGATTATAAAGAATTAATAGGGGATATGAATCTTAGTAAGTTACATACGATATTTAAAGCAGTTGTAAAAAAACAGGTGGATAAGATTGATCCAATCAGAAGCACTTTTGGACGTCTGGAAAAAGACGAAGTAAGTATGGATGATAAATTTTTGTATATAGAGGCCTATGCGAAGGAACATAAAAAATTCAGTTTTCGCGCTTTGCTGGAAGCACAGGCATCAAAGATGGAAATCATAGTTTCATTTCTGGTTATTTTAGAACTTATGAAAATTGGGAAGATAAATATTTTACAGGAAGAAATATTTGATGATATTATGATTATATCCAATATGTAATATAAATACGAGAACATTATTAGCGAAAAGCTTAGGCACTAAAGAATTGGAAAGGTAGAGATATTCGTGGAGAGAATAGAGCAGGAAGCAATCATAGAGGCGGTACTATTCACAATGGGTGAATCGGTTGAACTCTCTAAGCTGGCAGAAGTGATAGGGGAAGATGAAAAGGTATCCAAAAAAATTTTAGATGAGATGATTGAAAAATATCAGTCAGTAGAGAGAGGGGTCTCTATTATCGAGCTGGATGGTGCCTATCAGATGTGTACCAAAACAGAAATGTATGAGTATCTGATAAAGGTTGCTTCATCACCCAGAAAATATGTTTTAACAGATACAGTACTTGAGACCTTATCAATTATTGCATATAAACAGCCGGTTACCAAATTGGAGATTGAGAAAATTCGGGGCGTCAGTTGTGATCATGCCGTAAACCGTCTGGTAGAACTAGATTTGATCAAGGAATTAGGTCGTTTAGATGCACCGGGGCGCCCGCTGCTGTTTGGTACAACGGAGCAATTTTTGAGAAGCTTTGGGGTAAGGTCACTAGAGGACCTTCCTGAGTTAAATGCAGAACAGATTGAAGATTTTAAAGAGCAGGCGGAAGAAGAAATTCAAATGAAGCTAGATGTATAATATCGACAAGAGGAAATGAGATGGAAATTGAGAATCTGGTTCATGAATATGGCGGATACGTTTTTCGCTATGCCCTGAAATTAACCTGTCATCCACAGAAAGCAGAAGACATTGCGCAGGAAACTTTTATTCAGGCATGGAAAAATCTAAATCAGTTGAAAGAGGAAAAGGCAGTTAAACAATGGCTGCGGAAAATATGCTTTCATTGTTTTCTCATGGATTACCGCAAAAATGATACCAAGAAGGTAGCATATGTGGAAGATTTAACAATACTGGAGCAAGAAGGCAGATTTCTTATGAGGGAAAATCCATTGCCTGATGAAGAGGTGCTAGTAGAAGAATCTGTGAAAGAGCTGCAGAATGGTTGTTTCTATGCAATGGTACGTAAACTTACATTAAGACAGAGAATTACATTTTCGCTGATTGATATGTTTGGTTTATCGGCATCGGAAGTTGCAGAAATATTGGGATTGTCGGAAGCAGCTGCAAAGGGACTTCTGCATAGGGCGAGAATGAACCTGGATGCTTTCTTTAGTGACCACTGTAATCTGATTGATACAAAGAATCCGTGCAGTTGCAAAGCATGGATAGAATTCAGTAAGAGCAGAGAAAAGAACCAACAGGCAGCAAGAAAAATATTGGATATGCTGGAAGATAAGTCGGATAGTTATAAGTTCGACCCATCTGTCAGAGCAAAGATTCATTATTTATATAGTAATATGCCTGATAAAAAGCCAAATGCGGAATGGTATCAGAGAACAATTTTGGCTTTGAAATAGCTTTCAAGGTATAAAAGATATGTCATAATCATATGTTTTAAGAAAAGAATTGTTAGGCTGTAACATGGATAGATGCATCAAATATAAAAAAAGACACATATTCTGTTGTTATCTGATAAGTGCATTTGTTATTATGGCTGCTTTCCTTTGTGGAAGCGTTGGTAAAACCGTACAAGCTGAAGAAAATAGTGATTTTGAAGAGACGTTATACGCTCGGGCTGCAGTATTAATGGATGCAGAGTCCGGGCGTATTTTGTACGGGAAAAATGAAAAAGAAGTCATGCCTATGGCAAGCACCACAAAGATCATGACTTGTATACTTGCATTAGAGAACGGAAATCCGGATGATCTTGCCAAAGTAAGTAATTATGCATCCAAAATGCCAAAAGTAAAGTTAAATGTAAGAGAAGGAGAAAACTATCGGCTGGGTGATTTGTTATATTCATTGATGTTAGAATCACATAATGACAGTGCAGTAGTAATAGCGGAACATATCAGTGGAAGTGTAGAAGGGTTTGCAGAATTAATGAATCAAAAAGCCAGGGATATTGGCTGCTACAATACATATTTTATTACACCTAATGGTTTGGATTCGGCTAAAGGAGATAAAGTTCATTCAACGACTGCGGAGGACCTGGCTCGTATTATGTCCTATTGTATTACAAAGTCACCCAGAAGAGAAGAATTTTTAAAAATTACCCAAACAACAAATTATAGTTTTACAAATAAAAGCATAAATGAGAACGGTGATATGGTAAATGGAAATCGTTCTTTTTCATGTAACAATCACAATGCTTTTCTCTCGATGATGGAGGGAGCGTTAAGCGGGAAAACAGGATTTACAGGTAATGCAGGGGCTTATGAAATAATAGAACCAAATTTTACCTATGGAATCTAATTGTTATTTTTAAGATTAGTTTAAGACAGATATTAGATACCTTTTATGTAGGTATATTATAATAATCGTAAAAAGAATAAAGGCAGGAAAATATGTTTGAGTATAATACATGTACGCGACCAAAGGTCGCAGATGGGAGCTAATAATGAAAAAATACTGTAGAACGATACTGTCATTGATGTTGGCAGTAATAATAGGAACGGTTCTAGTTCCAATAGATTCGATTGATATATTTGCGGGAAACGGCGCATATAAAGTATATGCAGAAGAGGAAAGTAAAACGCCATCAGGAATTCCGATTCATGAACTGGAAGAAGTAATTGATGATATGACTGTAGATATTGTTGGGGAAAAAGTGGCAGGAATGGCTGTAGCAGTGGCAAAAGATGGAAAAGTAGTATTTGAAAAGGGGTATGGATACAGCGATATAGAAAGTCAGTCAGCTGTTGATCCGGAGCGTACAGTGTTTGAATTGGGCTCAACCACTAAGACAATGGTATGGGTTGCAGCCATGAAGTTATATGAAGACGGGAAACTTGACCTGAATGAAGACATCAGAAAGTATTTACCAAAAGAATTCGTCACACAGATGAAAGCAAAGAAAAAAATAACAATGTTAAATCTTATGAATCATACAGCCGGATTTGATGAATATTTAATCGGTCTATTTAATAATACAGACAATATGCTTGATTTAAGAGAGTCATTATTGGAAGAAGAAGCAGAGCAGTATTATGATCCGGGAAGTGTGTGTACTTACTCCAATTATGGAGCTGGACTGGCGGGGTATGTAGTAGAGTGTATAGCAGGGATGGATTTATACGAATATGTGAGAAAGAATATATTTGAACCGGCAGGTATGAGTCATACAAGCATGCATCCGCTGCTTTCTGATAATGAATTGACTTTAAATAATAGAAGCAATGCTTACTCCTATGAGGATAAAAAACTCGATAAAGAAACACACACCTATGTAAGCATGTATCCGGCTGGTGCAGCGAATGGTACTGCAAATGATCTATTGAGGTTTGGAATGCAGCTTTCTGATAATGATGAGAATATTTTGTTTACAAATAGAACGACAAGAGAGCAATTTTTCCAGACTACTTATCAATCAGATAAAGCAGTTGCAGGCGTAAGCCATGGATTTTTCCAATATGAAGGAGCAAGCCAGACCTATTGGCACAATGGAGGGACGACCTATTTTCATACATTTCTGGCAATTGTTCCGGAGCAGGATTTTGTAGTAGTTGTAGTAGCAAATACAGATGCAGGAGAAGAAATCGTACATCAGATTGGCTGGAAGTTGGTTCGTAAGCCAAAGGAACTGATGAAAGCGCAGATTGCTGCAGAATGTGAAGTAGCATTGAAAAAAGACCTTCCTGATGTGGACGGATTTACGGGTTCCTATCAGTCAGCCAGAATATGTCACAGTGGCATATCAAAGATATTGTACGCTTTTCCGTCTTATGATTTTGAAGTTAAAAAAGCAGACGAAGATGCATTATATATTAACGACAAGCGATATCGGCAGATAGAAGAGGGGGTATTTGTCAATTGCGAGGATGGTACGCACGCTGCTTTTCAAAAGATGGAAAATGGTGAAATGAAATTTACATATATCCAGGATTATTTCAGGGTATCATGGGAGAAAAAATTAATAGCATATATTACTATTTTGGTACTGTCAGTATTGCTGCTGAGCATGCCCTTACTTGTGATTTATAGTATTTTCTATTCCGTAATGAGAAAGATTGGGAGTAAAAGGTATTTAGGGGGAGCTTCATGGAAGAAGTTATATGGGATAGCTTATTTAAATATTGTTGTAATCATGAGTTTTGTTTTAAATTTATTTATTTGCTTAATTGAAATTGATTTCGGTTATTACTTTTCGCAGTTGAGGTACCATGTATATATTAACATGGGAATTTTTCTCATTTGTATTTTGTTATCTGTTTTGACAATAAAAAAAATGCTTACCGAACAAATACCAAATAGAATCAGTAAGATTCTGAATATTATATTTTCAGCTGGTTGTATTGTATTTTTTTTGATTATGGGTATTTTGGGCATGTATAATCCTTTATTGTAATTTGATGACAGCTACAACAGTAATTCGTGTATAATATAATACGAAGAAATAAAGGATGAACGAAAGGTAAAGGAGGATTTTGATGAAAATACTAATTGCTGAGGACGAACAGGATTTTCTTTCACTTTTAACAGAGCAGCTTATGGGGGAGGGGTATCAGGTGTATCCGGCACATGATGGAGCAGAGGCGCTTGCCATCTTTGAAAAAGAAAGAATAGATATGTGTCTTTTGGATGTTATGATGCCGCATCTGGATGGAATCAGTGTTATGAGGAAGATCAGGGAAAAAAGCAATGTACCGGTTCTGTTCCTGACTGCTAGGGGGGAAGAAATAGACAGAATTTTAGGATTATCGCTAGGTGCAGATGATTATCTGGTAAAACCCTTCAGCATGGCCGAATTGAAAGCGAGAATCAACGTATGGCATCGCCGCATGTTCATCAACGATAATGGGAAATCAACTGAAAACATACTGGTCTGCGGTAAGATACGGGTAGATATGTTAAGTGCGAGTGTTTCTAAAGGTCAAAAGAAATTATTATTGAATGCCAAAGAATATAAATTATTAGTATTCTTTATGAAGAATCAGAACCGGCTTCTTACCAAAAAACAGTTATATCATGCGGTATGGGGAGAAGAATATTTTTATGATGATAATACAGTCATGGTACATATCAATCATCTGAGAAATAAAATCGAGGATCATCCAAAAGAGCCGGAATATCTTACGACCTTTCGTGGCATCGGATATAAATTAGCCCCCAAAACAGATTTGGGTTAAGAGGCACAAGAGGACAAGACATGCGGGAAAAGACAATAGCAGGAAAAATCAGAAAGAGTAATGGCTCTCTTTTTATTTTGTATTTTCTGGTTTCTTTGTTACCATTATTTATATTAGAAGTTCTGAGCAACTTTACCCAGAATAATTTTATGAATGAAAAGTTTAAAGCAGAAAGTTTACTGTATGAGAGTTATTCGGATATTAAAATTATAGAAATTGAAAAAAATGGCGGCTCAGTAGATGTTATAACGGATGATTTTCAGAGCATTCATTTGTGTGGCAAAAAACTTTGGAAGGAAGGTTTTTTGAGTAAAGAGGAATATACAAATATAATGTTGGAAATCGGTAATTCAGACAAAGCCGATTCTGATTACAAGTGTGATGTTGCATATAGTAAAAGAGGAAATTACTGGGTAATCGTATCATTTCCAAGTGAACTCAGAGTCTTATTTACGGTAGGACTGAATCCGGAGGCAGAAAATACGGAATCTGATATCATGCTGTTATGTATTGTTATTTTAGTATATTTGTTAATGGTATTTGGGGTTTCCTTTATCAGTGCGAAAATAACGGCGCGTCAATTTACAAGACCGTTAAAGGAACTTAGCGTTTATACCAAAAGATTATCTCAAAACCAATATGATGACAGAAACCAGACAGTAATGGAAGGTGAATTTAAAGAGCTAAAAGAAGAATTTGATAAACTTTCTGCCGCGCTCAAATCAGAAAGAGAAAAACGAAAGAAACTGGAACAGGACAGGCAGAAGATTTTAATGGAACTTTCCCATGATCTTAAGAATCCTCTGGCATCGATACAAGGATATAGCGAAGTATTGTTAGAAAATGAAAATTTAGAGGAAGTAAAAAGAGAACAGTATTATAGAGTCCTGTATCAGAATAGTGTTCGTGCAAATCAGTTAATTACGGATTTATTTGCATACGTAAGAACAGAAAATAAATCTTTGACATTACAAAAGAAAAAGGTCGATCTGTGTGAATTTATTACCAGACAGATTCTTTTATATCAACCTGAAATAGAAAAAACAGGGATGAATTTAGACTTTTTTCTTCCACAGAAGAATTATATTATTTTGTGTGATATGGATGAACAGCAAATGGAAAGGGTATTCTCCAATCTGATTGAAAATTCGATAAAATATAATATTGCCGGAACAACAATTTATGTAAAAGCAGAAGAATCATCTGAGGATGGGAAATGGGAAATTATAATCGGAGATAATGGAATTGGGATACCGGAACGATTGAGAGACACCATTTTTGAACCGTTTGTAAGGGTAGATGAAGCAAGAAATTCAAAAACAGGAGGAAGTGGACTTGGACTTACGATTGTGAAGAATATATTAGTGGCACATGGATTTGGAATACAGCTTATATCTTGCAGTAAAGATGAATCAAATCAGAACGAGCATTGCGGTTGTGAATTTTTAATTACATTAAAAGCAGAAAGAACATAAAAATCAATTTATTGAAATAATCTGTTTTACTTGAATTTATTACATAGTCTGCTATAATAAGTATTATTATATGTTCCATAAGATGAATTGTATGAATGTATAAAAGGAATTTATTAATATTTTTTACCAATTAATAAGAATGGACATGATGCGTATGTATTGTACAAAACAAATTTCAAGTGATTTATTCTGGGTAGGATGTGATGACAGAAGACTTGCCATGTTTGAAGGCGTTTATTCTGTTCCGGCGGGCGTCTCTTATAATTCCTATCTTCTTTTGGACGAAAAAACAGTATTGTTTGATACGGTTGACAAGGCTGTTGGAAAAGTATTTTTCGAAAATATCAAACATGTTCTCGGTGGTCGAAAACTGGACTACCTGGTTGTTCAGCACATGGAGCCGGATCATTCTGCAACTATGGCAGAGCTGTTGCTCAGATATCCGGAAGCAATGGTCATATGTAATACCAAAATACATGCAATGATAAATCAATTTTTTGATATCAATATTGAAAACTGTATTCAGACTGTCAGTGAGGGAGACAGTATAGTAACCGGCAAACATGAGATTACATTTATGATGGCACCGATGGTTCATTGGCCTGAAGTCATGGTTTCTTACGATAGAACGGATAAGATTCTATTTTCAGCCGATGCTTTTGGTATATTCGGAGCATTGAATGGTGCGATTTTTGCTGATGAAGTTGATTTTTCAAAAGATTATATGGATGAATCCCGGAGATATTATACCAATATAGTCGGGAAGTATGGGGTGCAGGTGCAGGCACTTTTAAAGAAAATGGCTGCCGTTGAAATCAATATGATATGTCCGCTCCATGGATTCGTGTGGCGTCAAGACATTGAAATGTATGTAGAGAAATATCAGAGATGGAGTACCTATACTCCGGAAGAAACAGGAGTGATGATAGCTTATGCTTCTGTATATGGAAATACAGAAAATGCTGCGAATATTCTTTCCTGCAGATTACGTGACTTAGGAGTCAGGACAGTGATGTTCGATGTTTCAGTGACACCAGCATCAGAAATCGTTGCAGCAGCTTTTCGATACAGCCATCTTGTTTTTGCATCGACGACATACAATGCAGGCATTTTCATTAGTATGGAGGAATTGTTAAGAGATATTTCCAATCATAATCTGCAAAATAGAACAGTAGCGATTATTGAGAATGGTTCATGGGCTCCGGCAAGCGGTAAATTGATGAATGAGATTATTTCTTCCATGAAGAACATGACAGTAATTGATCAGAAAGTATGTATGAAATCGTCGCTTAAGGAAGCACAGTCAGAAGAAATTGATGAACTTGTAGCAGCCATTGTGGCAAGCATACCTAAGGATTATAAGTGATATTATATGTTAATTAATTGATTTGGGAGTAATTGCAGCTTATGCGTATCGCAATCTTCATAGTTTTTAACAAACAGGTAAATAAGGAGGAATAAAAGGATGAAATATGTATGTGATATTTGCGGATGGGAGTATGATGAGGAAAATGGTGATCCAGATAACGGAATTGCACCTGGCACGAAATTTGAAGATTTACCGGAAGATTTTGCATGTCCGATTTGCGGGGCCGGAAAAGATCAGTTTTCAAAACAATAAGTAATCATGAAAGTAATATCGGCTCTGTATCAGCCATGGGGTGTGGTTCCAGTGAACCTGCTCCTTTGTCTGGTACAGAGTTTTTTTTACGCTATAGGAAATACCATGTTACTGGAAATTAGATGCGCACTCGCTTTCGCGGAAGAAATCCTCCCAACGGTCGGATGCGTTCGGCGCCGAGAATGAACTATGTTGTGTATCAATTTTGTAGTAACATAGATTGTGCAAATTGACGAATTCAATTACATAAACAAGCTTTGATACTTGAATCTATATACTAAAAAGCTATGTGACAAAGTTACAGAAAAAGATATTTGTGAATCATATAATGAATTCAAATAAAATATATATTGTTAAGAAAATAACAATGAAAGGAGAATTCTTATGTCTAATAAAACACTTATTATTGGAGGGGTAGCGGGAGGGGCTACAACGGCAGCAAGATTACGAAGAAGAGATGAATTGATGAAGATTATCATGTTTGAACGGGGGGACTATATTTCCTATGCAAATTGCGGACTTCCTTATTTTATCGGAGATGTCATAAAGAGTCGCGATGCGTTGTTATTACAGACTCCTAAGGCAATGAAAGATAAATATCAGATTGATGTAAGGGTACACAATGAAGTACTGGAAATAATACCAGATAAAAAAATGGTTAAAGTTAAGGACTTGGTATCAGGCGATATCTATGAAGAATCTTATGATAACTTGGTTCTTGCAACCGGATCGTCACCAATTAGACCGAATATTCCGGGCATTGACAGCGAACACATTTTTAAGCTGTGGACAGTAAACGATACTGATACTATTAAGGCATATATGCAGGAAAAGAAACCACGCAGGGCAACTGTAATAGGCGGTGGATTTATAGGACTTGAAATGGCAGAAAATCTTAACCAGGCAGGAATTGAAGTGTCTATCATTGAGATGCAGAATCAGGTCATGGCGCCGGTAGATATTGAAATGGCTAATTTGCTGCATGAAAATATGAAAATGAATCATATTAATCTTATATTGGGTGATGGTGTGAAATCGTTCCATAATAGCAGCACAGGTACGAAAATTGAATTAACAAGTGGAAATATAGTAGATACAGATATGGTTATCCTGTCTATTGGTGTCAGGCCGAACAGTGAACTTGCAAAGGCTGCAGGTATAGAGACCAATGCCAGAGGCGGAGTAATTGTTGATCAATATCTCCAAACTTCTGTCAAAGATATTTATGCAGTTGGTGATGTGATAGAAGTAGAAAATTATGTGTCAAAGGATAAAACAATGATTCCGCTTGCAGGTCCGGCAAATAAGCAGGCAAGAATCTTAGCAGATAACCTTGCCGGTGATAAGAAAAAATATGCAGGAACGCTTGGAACGGCAGTGGCAAAAGTATTCGATCTGAATGTTGCTTCCGTTGGCATGAACGAGAAACAGCTGAAGGCATTAGGAAAAATTAAAAATCAGGATTACTATACGGTATTGATCAATCAGAGATCACATGCTGGATATTATCCGGGAGCATCGCCGATTACTCTCAAAATGATATTTAATAAAGAAGGAAAAATTTATGGCGGTCAGATCGTCGGGCAGGATGGAGTCGATAAGAGAATTGACACACTTGCGGCTACTATGAGATTAAATGGAACAGTATTTGATCTGGAAGAATTGGAACTGGCATATGCACCTCCGTTTTCATCTGCAAAAGATCCGGTTAATATGCTTGGATTTGTAGCAGAAAATGTGATTCAGGGATTGGCCAACTTTATAGAGTGGGATGAACTGGATGAATTGCTCGTTGATAAAACAAAAAAAAATGAGTATGTTGTTTTAGATGTGACAGAAGAAATGGAAAGAATGGTATTTGCAATACCGGAATCTTATCATATCCCTCTTGGACAGCTGCATAAACGTTTGGAGGAGTTAGAGAAAGACAAACTGATCATTCCATATTGTGCGATAGGCGTCCGTTCCTATAATGCAGCAAGGATGTTAGTGCAGAATGGCTTCCAAAATGTTGCAATATTATCAGGAGGAACCTCTTTCTATAAATCAATGCATTATGAAGAACATCTGAAGACAGGAATGCAATCTGATATAGATAGAGGAGAGGAAACTATGGAACAGTATTCAGAAATTGTATCAGATAAAGCTATAAAAGTCTTAGATTGCTCCGGATTACAATGCCCCGGGCCAATCATGAAAGTACATGAAGCAATCTGTGGGATGAAGGAGGCAGAAGTATTACAAGTCTCAGCAACGGATATGGGATTTGTAAACGATGTAGGTGCATGGTGCAAGCGGACAGGGAATACTTTGATAAAAGCGGAACGTAAGAATAATGAAAATTTCGTTTATATCAAAAAAGGTGCAGAGACATGTAAGACAGAACTGGAAAATCAAAATTTAAGTTTGCCGCAGGGAAAGACATTAATAGTTTTTAGCGGTGATCTGGATAAAGTACTGGCATCCTTTATTATTGCGAATGGCGCAGCTGCAATGGGGCGACCGGTCACTATGTTCTTTACCTTCTGGGGATTGAATGCACTTAGAAAGACACAAAAAACAACAGTAAGAAAAGCTTTCATTGACAGTTTGTTTGGAATGATGATGCCAAGGGGAAGCAAAAAACTGAAATTATCCAAAATGCATATGGCCGGAATGGGAACGGCTATGATGAAGAAAGTAATGAATGATAAAAATGTAGATTCTCTTGAGGAACTCATGAAAAAAGCAATGGACAATGGAGTTAAGCTGATTGCCTGCACGATGTCCATGGATGTTATGGGGATAACAAGGGAAGAACTGATTGAGGGGGTGGAATTTGCTGGCGTTGCATCCTATCTTGGTGAGGCAGAAGAATCAAATGTAAATCTGTTTATTTAAAAATATATTGGATTCTTTGCTCGCGTAAATGAAATAGCAGTGAATGGATTATCCATTCGCTGCTATTGTTTTCATCACTTTAGGTGATAAACTTATGCATATTGTAAATTTTGTGCATAAACGTTGCTAAGAAACTGTGAGGCTGAATAGTGACGATATTATTTGGATTTGTTAGATAATTGGTTGATATTTGACGAATGTTTTGATAAAATAAATATAATAAACTAAAATTGGAGGTACGTGGGAATGGACGAAAAAACCATGTATAATTTAACTTATGGGTTATTTATATTAATGGCAAATCAGGCAGGAAAGGATAACGGATGTATCATTAATACAGTAATGCAGGTGACGGTAATGCCTAACCGTATTGCAATAGCTGTCAATAAGAGCAATTTTACACATGATATGATCCTGGCGACACGTAAGTTTAATATATCCATTTTGAATGAACAGGCAAAGATGCCATTATTTGAAAGATTTGGTTTCCAGTCTGGAAAAACGATAGATAAACTGAAAGATTTTTCAGCTGTTAAACGTAGCGAGAATGGAATTTTGTATGTGACTGAGGAAGCGAACAGTTATTTATCAGCAGAAACAGAAAGTATGATTGATATGGACACGCATACTTTATTCATAGCTTCTATTACCGATATGCAGACATTAAATGCTTTGCCTTCAGTAACTTATAGTTATTATCAGAAAAATATAAAACCGCAGGCAAAACCGGCAAGTGCTGCTGAGAAAGGTAAAGTAGTATGGCGTTGTACAGTTTGCGGTTATGAATATGTGGGAGAGGAGATTCCGGAAGATTTTATCTGTCCGATCTGTAAGCATCCGGTATCGGATTTTGAAAAAATAGTGCCCCAAATTTAATCATATTAAAATCGAAATCCGAAAGATAAAAAGGGAGTATTATTTATTAAAATACAAACTGAAGGAGAAAACTTCATGAAACTTAAATGGAAAATCGTCTTGTCGTCGATTGGTATCATTTTGGCATTGACAGTTACAGTTGTAGGCTTTACATATTTTGAAATCAATTCGTTGGTAAAGGCGGAGAGCAATAAAGAATTAGAAAATTATTCGAATATGGGTCTGCAACTTATAGATAAAACATATCCGGGTGATTGGTCTTTGAAAGAAGGAAAGTTGTTTAAAGGGGACATTTTATTAAATGAAAATTATGAAGTCATTGATGCATTCACAAAAGGTACGGAAGTACTTGCTACTATTTTTGTAAATGATACAAGAATTGCTACTAATGTAGTTGATGCGAGCGGAGATAGGCAAATTAATACGCAAGCTTCAGATGCAGTAGTAAAAACAGTCATAAAAGATAAAAAAGAATATTCAGGAACGGCAGACATTCTTGGAAAATCAGCACAGACATATTACGTGCCTATTGAAGATAATAGTGGAACCGTTATAGGAATGTGGTTTGTTGGTATTTACACAGATGTTGTCAGGGAACGTATTTCACATGGTATGTTGATTATTATAGGACTTGCTGCGGTTCTTCTCCTGATAGGAAGCTGTGTATCCTATTTTCTTGGAAGTGCAATTGCAGAAGGAATTGCAATGGTGAAAGAAAGATTAAAACAGATGGAAAGCGGAAACTTCAGCTTTCAGTTTGAGGATGCTATATTAAAAAGAAAAGATGAGATTGGAGAAATCGCAAAATCATCACAGAATATGCAATCTAAGATATCTCAGATTATTTATGGGATTCAGAATGAAGCGGAAAAAGTGAAAAAAACTACCATCTATTCCGCCTCGAGTATGGAAGAAGTTCATGCCAATATCAAGGACATATCAGAAACAACAGATGAATTGTCTACAGGGATGGAGGAAACTTCGGCTTCGACAGAAGAAATGGAGGCTTCTACATCTAAAATAGAGTCAGAAGTATCCAATATGAAGGAAAAAACATTACGTGGTGAGAATCTTGCAAAGGAAATCAAATTAAGAGCTGGAACATTAAAAGAAGAAACAGGAATGTCTCATAAAAAAGCTTCCGAAATGTATGATAGAACAAATAGGCAGTTACGGGAATCAATTAAGAAGACAGCAGCTATTGAAGAAATCAAAGATTTGTCACAGACTATTTTACAGATCACATCCCAGACAAATTTACTGGCATTAAATGCAGCAATAGAAGCGGCAAGAGCAGGGGAATCAGGGAAGGGATTTGCGGTTGTTGCTGATGAAATCCGTGTCCTTGCTGAAAATTCTAAGAATGCCGTTTCTAAAATAAATGATATCACTTACAATGTTTCAGATGCTGTTGAAAGCGTGGTGCAGGATTCAAGAACATTACTGGAGTTTGTAGATGATCAAGTACTTAAGGATTATGAGATGCTTGTAAATACAAGCATCCAATATAATCAGGATGCGGATATGTTCCAGAGTGTAGTTACGGAAATAAATGATATAGCCGAACAGTTATATGAAAAAACGCAATTAATCCGTTTGGCAATCGACGAAATTGCAGCAGCTACCGGAGAAGGAGCAGAAGGAACAGCAGGTATAGCAGACAAAATATCTGGAATTGCTTTAAAAGCTAATGATGTATTAAGACAGGTGCAGGAAAATCAGACAAGCTCAGAAAAACTAAATGAAATGGTAGAATTTTTTCAGCTGTAAAAAAGTATAATCGGACAGAATCTAAAACATAATGAACAAGTTGTACTATTATAGATTGATCAGAATAAATATGTAAGGAATGGTGAATTGCAGGGAAAATGGATTGGCAATATTGTATAATTAATTTTTTGTATTAGAATAATATACCTATTATGTGACTTTCTCACAGAAAAAAATATTTATTTGGATATAATAAAATAATAAGGAATAAAAAACGGATAAAATACAATATAAATGAAAAGGAGAAATGATTATGGCAGCATTACACATTACAAAAGAAAATTTCGAAGATGAGGTAATTAAGTCTGAAAAGCCAGTATTGATTGATTTTTGGGCAAGCTGGTGCGGACCATGTCAGATGCTATTACCAATCATAGAAGAACTTTCCATTGAAGCCACAGATGCAAAAATCTGTAAGGTAAATGTAGATGAACAATCAGAACTTGCAGCACAATTTAAAGTAATGACAATTCCAACATTGGTCGTTATGAAAGACGGAAAGGTAGTTAAGACTTCAGTAGGTGTTAAGCCAAAAGCAACTATTCTGGAAATGTTGAATGTTTAGATATGGAGGTCAAATTGATGTATGATATAATAATAGTTGGGGCTGGAACAGCAGGATTATCAGCAGCAATCTATGGTGTAAGGGCAGGTAAACAAGTATTGGTATTAGAGGCAAAAAATTACGGAGGCCAGATTATTAATTCCCCGGAAGTTGAAAACTATCCTGGGATAAAACATATATCAGGATTTGAATTTGCTACAAATTTATATGAACAGGTAAAGGAGCTTGGCGCGGAAGTATTATATGAAAAGGTAGTTGAAGTCATTGATCACAATGAATTTAAAACGGTGGTGACTGAGAATAATAAATACGAGAGCAGAGCAGTAATCCTTGCAACCGGTGCAGAGAACAGGCCGCTGGGTGTGGAACGAGAAGAAGAAATGATCGGAGCGGGGGTTTCTTACTGTGCTACCTGTGACGGTGCTTTTTATAAAGGGAAAGATGTAGCTGTAATCGGAGGAGGAAATACCGCTTTAGAAGATGCATTATTCCTATCGAACTATTGTAATAAAGTGTATCTGATTCATAGAAGAGATTCATTCCGGGGGGAAGAAAAACAGCTGGAAATACTAAAAGAGAAGGGCAATATTGAATTTATCCTCAATAGTACCGTAGTGCAATTGAATGGAACAGATAGAGTGGAGTCCATAACAGTTAAAAATAAGGTCACCGAAGAAGAAAGAAGTATTCATGTTAATGGTGTATTTGTAGCAATTGGACAGATGCCTAAAAATGAAATCTTTGCAGATTTAATTGAGATAGATACAAAAGGATATATTGTAGCTGCAGAAGAATGTAAAACGAATGTATCCGGTATCTTCACTGCCGGTGATTGTAGAACAAAAACTGTCAGACAGCTTGCTACAGCAGCTTCGGACGGTGCAATAGCAGGATTAGCAGCTTGTCAGTATATAGGTTGATTTATGAAAGGAGAGGGTTATATGAAACGAGCAATGAAAACTATGGATGGAAATCATGCTGCAGCGTATGCATCTTATGCATATACAGATGTTGCGGCAATCTATCCTATCACACCGTCCTCACCGATGGCAGAGAGTACTGATGAATTGGCTGTTAAGGGAGTAAAAAATGTATTTGGCCAAACTGTTCAGGTTACAGAGATGCAATCCGAGGCAGGTGCAGCAGGAACTGTACACGGTTCGCTGGCGGCAGGAGCATTAACTACAACCTTTACAGCTTCACAGGGATTACTTTTAATGATTCCTAATCTTTATAAGATCGCAGGGGAACAGTTGCCGGGGGTGTTCCATGTTGCAGCGAGAACAATTGCAACTCACGCATTATCAATCTTTGGTGACCATTCTGATGTTTATGCCTGCAGACAGACTGGGGCAGCAATGCTGGCATGTGCAGGTGTTCAGGAAGTAATGGATCTGACACCGGCAGCCCACTGTTCAGCAATTGAAGGAAAAATTCCATTTATTAATTTTTTTGATGGATTCAGGACTTCTCATGAAATGCAGAAAATCGAAGTATGGGATTATGAAGATTTAAAAGACATGCTTGATATGGATGCAGTAGATCGCTTTAGAAAAAATGCATTAAATCCGAATCATCCAAGGCAAATGGGATCGGCGCAGAATCCGGATATTTTCTTCCAGGCGAGAGAGGCGAGCAACGAATACTATGATGCCCTGCCGGACATTGTCCAGAGAAATTTTGATAAGATAAATAAGAAAATAGGTACAAATTACAAATTATTTAATTATTATGGTACCAAAGATGCTGAACATATCATTATTGCTATGGGAGCGGTATGTCAGACAATAGAGGAAACGATTGATTATCTGAACAGAAACGGTGAAAAGACCGGACTTATCAATGTACATTTGTATCGTCCTTTTGACACAAAAGCATTTTTGAATGCGATTCCGGAAACTGTGAAACAAATCACTGTGTTGTCCAGGACAAAAGAACCGGGAGCAACAGGAGAGCCATTATATCTCGATATCATAGCTGCTTTGAGAGATACAAAATTCGGGGAGATACCTGTCTATTCCGGAAGATATGGATTGAGTTCGAAAGATACGACACCGGCTCAAATTGCTGCAGTATATGGCAATAAAGAGAAAAAATTATTTACCATCGGAATTCAGGATGATGTTACACATCTTTCCATTGAGGCAGGTGAATTAAATACCTCTCCGGATGATGTAGTCAGCTGTAAATTCTGGGGATTAGGTGCGGATGGAACGGTAGGAGCTAATAAAAATTCCATTAAGATCATCGGTGATCATACAGATATGTATGTGCAGGCATATTTTGATTATGATTCAAAAAAATCAGGAGGAATTACGGTATCTCATTTGAGATTTGGCAATACACCGATTAAATCTACATATTTAATAAGTAAAGCAGATTTTGTTGCATGTCATAATCCGGCATATATAACCAAATATGATATGGTTCAGGAATTGAAAGACGGCGGAACATTTTTACTGAACTGTAGCTTTGATAGGGAGGGATTAGAAGAGAATCTTCCGGGTCAGGTAAAGAAATTTATTGCAGAACATAGTATTAAATTTTATACGATTGATGGTGTCAGAATTGGCAAGGAAATTGGTTTGGGCGGAAGAATCAATACAATTCTGCAATCAGCCTTTTTTAAACTGGCCCGTGTCATTCCGGAGGAGAAAGCAATTGAACTGATGAAGGCAGCGGCGAAGGCGACCTATGGCAAAAAAGGAGAAAATGTCGTTAAAATGAACTATGACGCCATTGACAGAGGAGCGGACGGTCTTGTTAAGATTGAAGTTCCGGAGAGCTGGAAAAATGCCCAGGAAGAAGATTTGATCAAAAAGGTATCTGATGGACAGAAAGAGGCGGTAGATTTCGTAAATGACATACAAAGCCAGATCAATTCGCAGAGAGGAAACAAGCTGCCTGTATCAGCTTTTAAAAAATATGTGGATGGTTCCACACCTTCAGGAACATCTGCCTATGAGAGAAGAGGAATTGCAGTGAACAGTCCGGTATGGGAATCTGAAAACTGTATTCAATGTAATAGATGTTCGTATGTTTGTCCGCATGGCGTGATCAGACCGGTCGCATTGACCGAAGAAGAAGCAGAAAAAGTACCGGAAGGCATGAAAACGATACCGATGATTGGAATGCCGGATTATAAATTCAGTATTACGATTTCATCGATGGATTGTGCGGGATGCGGTTCGTGCGCATCTGTTTGTCCTGGTATGAAGAATATAAAGGCATTGAACATGAAAAATATGATTGAAAATGCCGGTCAGCAAGCATTCTTTGATTATGGTAAAAAAATATCCGAAAAGAAAGAGGTCATTCAAAAATATAAGGAAACAACCGTAAAGGGAAGCCAGTTCAAAAAACCTTTATTAGAATTTTCGGGAGCGTGTGCGGGTTGCGGAGAGACGCCATATGCAAAATTAGTGACACAGTTATTTGGAGACAGAATGTATATCGCGAATGCAACAGGATGTTCTTCGATATGGGGAAATTCATCGCCATCTACTCCTTATACAACGAATGCACAAGGAAAAGGACCTGCATGGTCGAATTCCCTGTTTGAAGATGCAGCAGAGTTTGGATTCGGTATGAGTCTAGCGCAAAGAGCGATGAGGTCTTCACTGAAAGAAAAAGTGGTACAAATTCTGGAAGAATCTAATCTTGTAGATCTTGGAATTGCAGCAAAGGAATGGCTGGATACTTTTGATTATGGTTCTTTAAACGGGGTGGCAACTGATAAGCTGATTGAGGTACTTGAAGACTGTGGCAGTAATTTGTGCAAGGATATTCTGAAAAATAAAGATTTCTTAGCTAAGAAATCCCAATGGATATTTGGTGGAGACGGATGGGCTTATGATATCGGATTTGGAGGATTGGATCATGTATTAGCCAGCGGACAGGATGTCAATGTGATGGTATTTGATACAGAAGTATATTCCAATACAGGCGGACAATCTTCAAAAGCTACACAAACCGGTGCAATCGCACAATTTGCAGCAGGTGGTAAGGAAGTGAAGAAAAAAGACCTGGCTAGTATAGCGATGAGTTATGGTTATGTATATGTGGCACAGATAGCAATGGGCTCTGATTATAATCAGACAGTAAAGGCAATCGCAGAAGCAGAAGCATATCCGGGACCATCTTTAATTATTGCATATGCGCCATGTATCAGTCATGGAATCAAGACCGGTATGAGCAGTGCGCAGGCAGAAGAAGAAAAGGCTGTAAAAGCAGGTTACTGGCATTGTTTTAGATTTAATCCACAGCTCAGAGAAGAAGGAAAACCAGAATTTATGCTAGACAGTAAGATGCCTACAGAAGATTATAAAGAATTTTTGAATGGCGAAGTCAGATATAATGCATTAGCGCGTTCAAATCCGGAAAAAGCCGAAATGCTATTTGATATAGCCGAGAAGAATGCAAAAAGAAGATATGAATATCTTGAAAAATTAGTTGCTTTCTACGGGAAATAAACATAAGAAATAAATAGTGGGCAGATGATATCTGCCCCTTATTTATTCCAGGGTATCAATATTTTAAGAAGTATGGAGGAAATAGTATGCAATATATCATTGCTTTTTTAGAGGGAATTATTACCTTTGTGTCCCCTTGTTTATTACCAATGTTACCGATCTATATTACTTATTTTGCAAGTGGGGAGAATAATAGATTCAGGACTTTGAAAAATGCAATCGGCTTTGTTGCAGGTTTTTCCCTTGTATTTATTGTATTAGGTGCTTTTGCAGGAACGATCGGCAGTGCATTGCAGCATCATAAATCAGTTGTGAACGTGATTACAGGAGGCATTGTTGTTTTATTGGGATTAAATTTTATGGGTATTCTTAGGATTAACATTCTGAATAAAACAAAGAAAATGAATTATGTATCTGAGAAAAATAATATAGCTACGTCGTTTGTCTTTGGGGTCGTTTTTTCAATTGGATGGACTCCGTGTGTTGGTGCTTTTTTGGGTTCGGCCCTTATGCTGGCTTCAGAAAGGGGATCCTCTGTGGAAGGGATCTTAATGTTATTTGTATACTCTTTAGGATTGGGAGTTCCATTTGTTATCAGTGCTTTGCTGATTGATAAATTAAAGACAACATTTGAATTTATAAAGAAACATTATATGGTTATAAATAAGATATCTGGAATTTTCTTGATTTTAATTGGAATTTTGATGATGACCGGAATGATGGGCCATTTTTTGGCACTATTAAGTTTTTGAGCATGTTTATAAATATTGATAAAGAGATTGGAGAATAGCATGAATCAATATATAAAAATGGCTGGGGCCGTAATAGGATTTGTTCTTTTGATTGCCATCAGTATCGCAGCATATCATAAATTAACAAAAGACTATGATACAAATCAGTTACAAGAGCAGACGGAGGATACGGGGACAGCGACAGGAGAAAGTGAAGAAAAAAAAGAAGACACAGCAAAGGAAACAGAAGAGGCAGAAGAGACAGCAAAGGCTCCTGACTTTACTGTTGTAAATGAAAATGATGAAGATGTTCTTTTGTCAGAATTAACAGGGAAGCCCATCGTACTGAATTTCTGGGCAAGCTGGTGTTCTCCGTGTAAAAGTGAGATGCCGACATTTCAGAAAATTTATGAGATATATGGAGATGAAGTGGAGTTTGTAATAGTTAATTTGACAGATGATTCAAGAGAAACAAAAGATAGTGCTATGGATTTTATTTCCAAAAATAGATATACGTTCCCAGTGTATTTTGATGTAAACCAAAGTGCTGCCTATGCATATTCCGTATCGTCTATTCCTACCACTTATTTTATTGACAGCGATGGTAAAGTTGCAGCATATTCTCAGGGAGCGTTGGACGAAGAGACATTAATAAAGGGAATCAATATGATTGATAAAGATAATTAAATGATAAAGGGTTGTTACTTACAAGGAGCTGATTTTTCAGCTCCTTTGTTTACGTGAGCTACGAGTCAAATACAAGTTTGTTATAGGACAAACAGGAAATGAATATATTGTTCATGACAAGTGAAGACGTTTGATTTTATCGTGTAAGGAAAGGAGCTGAAATGATTACAATTTATGAACTTAAAGAATTTCAAAAGATACCTGTGAAAGATGTTGATATCAATACACTTTATGAAGTGAAAGAAATGGAAATAGCGAAATCACTGCCAGTTTATGAACGTATGAAAATGCTGATTACTATGTATGGAAATCCTTATCTTTATAGAGATGGTAATGTGAAAGTCAAGAGTAGTTTTACAGAGAATGGGAATTCTTTGTGGGAAAAATTAGAAACTATTTTTGGTACTATGTAAAAAATAAATCAATAACTATCATATAAAGGAGCTGCGATATGAAGGGGGAAGAAACTCAAATTTATAATGCCGCCATCTATGTCAGAGTGTCAAAAGATGACGCCGGTATTTCCAAAAGTTTTTCTAAAACTGAAAGTGACAGTATTGCAAATCAGAAATCACTTATAATAGAGTTTCTGAAAGATAAACAGGATATTCGTCTCGTTGATATTTTTGTAGATGATGGATATAGCGGTTCAGATTTTAATCGTCCCGGATTTATTGATATGTTAGAAAAGATATATATGGGAAAGATCAATTGTGTGATCGTAAAAGATTTATCAAGGCTGGGGCGTAATTATATTGAAACAGGGAGATATGTGGAACGTGTATTTCCGATACTTGGTGTACGGTTTCTATCTGTAAATGATTCTTATGACAGTGTAAATAGAACTGATAACGATTATCTTATGATTCCTTTCCACAATCTTGTGAATGACTCTTATTTGAGGGACACATCTGTTAAAATAAGAAGTCATCTTGAAGTGAAGCGCAAACAAGGAGACTATACAGGAAATTTTGTTTCTTATGGATATAAAAAAAGGGACGACAACCATAACAAAATAGAAATAGATGAATATGCAGCAATGATCGTTAAAGAAATTTTTGATAGGAAGATTCAAGGAATGAATCAGCAGAAAATAGCAGATTATTTGAATGACCATGGAATTTTATCTCCCATGGAATACAAGATGAGTAAGGGAATAAGGATCAATACAAATTTTAAGATTTCTTCAAAAGCTATGTGGTCACCGGTTGCAGTAAGCAGGATCTTAACAAACCCGATTTATATTGGGATATTAGAACAAGGAAAAACAACGACTCCAAATTATAAAATTAAAAAAAGAAGACCAAAACCAAAAGAAGAATGGATTTGTAGGAAAGAAAATCATCCGCCTATTATATCGAAAGACATTTTTGATGCAGTTGCAAGAATTATGGACAATGATACAAGAACGGCACCTTTCAGCGAATATTTACATACTTTTTCGGGATTGGTCAAGTGCGGCCAATGTGAAGAGAATATGATTCGAAAGATAACGACTGCAAATGGCAGAATCTATGCTTACTATATATGTGCGTCAAGAAAATATGATAAAAAATGTAGCAATACAGGTATTAGCGAAAAAAAATTATTAAAAATCGTTATCAATGCAATCAATAAGCAGGTGCGAACCATTATAGACGCAGAAAGGTTATGCACCTTTAAAAATAAAGATATGGATAAAGAAACTGCAACAAAACTTAATAAAAGAATCGGAGAATTAAATAACGAACGAATCTTCATAGAGCATATAAAATATATGCTCTATGAAGATTTACATGAAGATATTATAAATCAGGAAGAATATGAGTTACTGTCTGATAACTATAATAGAAAAATAGAACAGATCAGAAATACAATTAATTTGTATGAAAAGGAAGTATATCAAATAGAAAATGGTATGGATGAAAAATCTAAGTTCATAAACAATTTTATAAAGGATGGGTATATCAAAAAACTGGAACGAAAAACTGTTGTTATGTTAGTGAAAAAAATAATAGTCTATGACAAAGAAACGATTGAAATTGTTTTTCATTTTGCAGATGAAATAGAAAAGGTGTGTTCCGGATGGCAAGACGTAGTAGACGAGTGAAAACAGAAGACAAGTTAGCAACCTTAGATCAGATGGAATATAAAGTAGCTATCTACGCAAGATTATCCGGAAGAGGGAGTCAGAAAGATAGTGATTCTATTGGAAATCAGGTAAACTTTATTCGAGACTATATTTCTAAAGATAAAAACATGACCATTTATAGAGAATATACAGAGGATGGCTATAGCGGAACAAATTTCCGAAGGCCCGTTTTTACAGAAATGCTTGCAGATGCCAAAAAGGGATATCTGAATTGCATTGTCGTAAAAGATCTTTCAAGATTAGGCAGGGATTATATTGAGACAGGAAATTATCTTGAAAAAATCTTTCCGGAAATGAATATCAGGTTTATTGCCATTAACGATCAATATGATAGCAATGCGAAAGAGATTTCACAAGATTTTCTTATGCTTGGTCTTAAAAATCTGATCAATGAAATGTATGCGAAGGATATCTCAAAGAAGAGAAGCACTTCTTACCGACTCATGCGTAAAGGAAAGACGGTATTTGGTGTGCTGCCTCCATATGGTTATACAATGAATGAGAACCGCAAAGAAGGATTCATACTGGATCCTGAAACGGCTCCGATTGTTCGGGAAATATATAAACTATATTTGCATGGAGTGGCTTACCATGAAATTGCCGGAATCCTGAATGATAAAAATATTACTCCTCCGTTTCGTTATTATATGCTAAGGATGGGGAAAACTACGCAAAAAGGAGCTTATTGGAAAGCAGCAACGATTGGGAATATTCTTTCAAATCCTACGTACACGGGTGCTATCGTAAGAAACAAAACAAAAACATCTAAATATGATAACATACGAACAATTCGTAATCCTCCAGAAGAATGGGAAATAATACCGCATTCACATGAAGCAATCATTCATCAGGATCTATTTGAAGAAGTAAAAAAAATAAGGGAAAAAGAAAAAGGGAAAAAAGGAGATCGTTGAAAGATAGAAAACAAATCTAAAATCGCGGCATATTTACGGTTATCAAAAGAAGATGTTTTTCGGGAAGAGGAAAGCAATAGTATTACAAATCAGAAAAGATTGATAAATGACTATATTTTACATCATAAATCGTTATATGGATATAAGATCATATTTTATGTGGACGATGGCTATTCAGGTGCAACATTTGCAAGGCCGGGATTTGAAAGCATGATGGAAGATATCAGAAAAGAAAAGATATCCTGTATCATTGTTAAAGATTTTTCAAGATTGGGGAGAAATTATATTGAAACCGGGTATTATCTGGAAGAAGTGTTTCCTGTCATGGGAATCCGATTCATTGCAATTGATGATTCTTACGATACGGCGGAGCAAATAGGAACCAATGCTGATCTGAACATGCAATTTAAAAATATGGTGAATGATTTTTACTGCAAAGATATTTCACAAAAAATAAGAACGACCATAAAAATGAAAAAAGATCATGGAGATTACACAGGTGGTACACTTCCCTACGGATATCGGAAAGAAAAAGACGCAATTGTTATGGAACAGCCGGCATCAGATACTGTAAGAAGAATATTTCATACTTATAATTCCGGAAAGTCAGCTGCTGACATCGCAAAAGAATTAAATGCAGATGGGATCGATAATCCGTCTTTCTATATGGATAAAAATCATATACGCATACCTTCTGTAAAAAATAGTTACAGACAGTGGAATGGAAGTTCTGTTCTTAGAATACTTAGAAATGAAGCATACACCGGAGTATTGCTTTATCATAAGACGGAATCTATTGATATTACTATGGATCTGGTAAAAAAGTATGAAGAAAATGCATGGCTGCGCATGGAAGGAAGAATACCACCGATTATATCAAAAGAAGAATTTGATCTGGCTTCTTCCAAGAAAAGAAAGAGAAGCGAAAATAAATCCTTCAAGCATTTTCCTAAAAAGTATGTGGGGAAAATAAAATGTGGATACTGCAATCATAATCTGACATGGAGACTGGGGAAAAAGGAACAGGAAATTTATTATTGCAGGCATTATAATTTTACGCAGCATGATTGTGATCATATAAAAATCACAGAACAAGAAATAGATAAAATTCTAAAAAATGCAATCAAAATGCAGATAGATGTCAGTATTGATTGCAATCAAATGATGGAATACATGCGGAAAATCTATCTGGAAAAACAAAATGAGACTGAGCGGACAATTAAAACTATAAGAAAAAGATATATGAAATATAATGAAAGTTATCAGCCTTTGTATGATGATTATGTAAATGGTAATATGAATAGAAATGCATTCCGGGAAAAAAAAGACCGGCTTAAAAAGCTTAAAGAGATAGCTGTAAAAGATATAAAAAATAGATATGATAAAGAAGAAAAAATAATCCATAGGATTCGCTTAATCACAAATGAAAAAGGAGTTTTAGCATTAGCAATGCAGGAAGAAATCTTAAAGGAAGAAATAAAATCACTTGTAAAGGAAATAATCTATTATGGATCAGATTCTATAGAAATCAGATGGGATTTTAAAGATGAATTCAGTAAAATATTGTGTGAAGCGACAGATTGATGTAAAGTGATTATAATAATAGAAATTAATTTTTGGTTTTAGAATTACATAAGCAGGATATTGTTACGTTGGTGCGCTAGAAAGAGACGGCAGAATTTATAGCGTCGCGCTGCTTGCCTGTGGGTGGCCGAATAATAAAGGCTATAAGTGGAGCGATACTAAGAAATTAATGGCATATGGAATAGAGAATTACCAATATCATGGATTTGATGAAGTAAAGATAAATCGGAATGCCCTTAACCCGATCCGGGTAGTAAATGGTCAGACAAACGAAATTGGTGGAGCTGCGACAGTTGGAGTCAAAATATTAGACCATGATAATGCAGAAGATAGAAATGCCTCAAAAGAAAAAAATACGAAACTGGCAGTTCAAGGGGTACTCATGAGAGACGATGAGAACATGGATCTTGTTTATGATATAAAGAAGGTTTTGGAAGCTCCTGTATGTAAGGGGGAGCGAGTAGGAACGATTACCTATTTGGTGAATGGAGAAAAATGGAAAGTAGAGAATGTAATACTTACTGAAAACGTTGATAAAATTGATTTTCAATGGTGTTTAAAAATGATCATTCAGAAATATTGCTTAAAATAGTGTGAGAAGAAAATCTATACGCTTGTAGCGTTTTGTATGGAAGTGAGAGGTACCGTATGGAAAAACAAAAAAAATTCTGGTCCAGATATGCCAGTATTTATACGCGTTTTGTAACGAATGGAAGAGGTGCAAAGCATGCGTACGCAGAAATGAAAAAAGAGATCGCCCATCTGTTGACCAAAGAAATGAATGTGTTGGAACTTGCAGCAGGTCCGGGAATCCTTTCAAGGGAAATCGCGTTATCCTGTAAGCACTTGACTGCTACAGATTTTTCGGAAACTATGATAAAAGAGGCAAAAAAGGCAGATGCGCCTTCGAATGTACAGTTTGAAATAGCGGATGCAACAGAGCTGTTCTACGCAGATGATACATTTGATGCAGTTGTGATTGCAAATGCACTTCACATTATGCCGGCTCCAGATAAAGCGCTTAAACAGATTAGGCGTGTGTTGAAACGGGATGGTATTTTAATAGCACCAACCTTTACACGTGAGGATGTAAGATCAAAAGCGTTAGAAAGATTTATGGAAGTGTTCGGATTTCGAACATTCAGTAAATGGACACCCCACACATATCAACAATATCTCGAATCACAAGGGTGGGAAATATGTATGGCGGAAATCATAAAGGGACATAATTTTCCGATTAGTTTTTTAGCGGCACGAAATCAAAAAGATACAAAATGAGAGCAGCGCTTATGTATATACATAGGCGCGCCGTTCGTTTGAAAAGGATAGAATAATAGTATACTGATACATTTTTTCAGTAGTACATATTATACTTGCGTTTTATTTTCATGGCTGTTAATCTACATATAAGTTAGATAAAACTAACTGTATAGAAAGACTAACTATTAAAAGTCAAGTCTTAAAATGATTTTTTTTGAATGAATTGCAGAAATGCATTTCAGATAGATAATAAACTAAAAATTAGTTCAATGAACATTGAAAACTGCATGACAAACAGAGCATCTTTGCAGGTGCCCAAAAAGGAGATATTTATATTTAAAGAGCTAAGCTGCTTTTATGTAAGTCTGTCCAGACTTTTGTAGTTGGTAAATTACTCTAACAAGCTTTTTTGTAGCATGAGACAGGGCAACATTATAGTGCTTACCTTCAGAACGTTTCTTTTCGAGATAAGCAGCAAAGGTTGGATCCCAATGACAGACATATTTTGTTGCGTTATATAGTGCATAGCGAAGATATCGAGAACCCCGCTTTTCCATGTGGGAATACGATGATTCTAGCTGTCCTGATTGATAAGTGGAGGGAGACATTCCGGCATAGGCAAGTACCTTGTCCGGTGAATCAAATCTGCCAAAATCACCAATTTCAGCAATAATCATGGCACCCATGCGGTAACCGATACCGGGAATGGTTAAGATTGGTGAATGAATGTCTTCCATTATGGACTTTATGTCGGCTTCTATTTCATCAATCTCAGAGGTAATTTCCTGAATGAGTTTGATAGTATGCTTTAGTTCCAAAGACTTCGCAGGCATTTTTGAACCGATGGAAGTTCTTGCAGCTTCTCGGAAAAGAATGGCTGTATCTTTGGAATAATGACCTCTTGAAGTACTTTCAAGAAGGTTAGCTAAGCGAGTCAGGTGAGCAGTTCCAATGGCGTCAGCACTTGGGAATTCAGAAAGTAACGCATATATAGAAGCCATATGAAGTGTAGGAACAAGTTTTTCTAATTCAGGGAAAAGTATAGTAACAAGCCTGGAGATAGAAGTTTTAAGTTTCGCTCGTTCTTTTACTTTATCAAAACGATAACGGGTTAGTGACTTCAATTCCTCATTATGATAAGATGTGTCTGAGTAGGACTTTAAGTTCACATCAGACATGAGCATAGTAGCAATCGTATGGGCATCAACTTTATCCGTTTTCGTCTTTCTAAGGCTTAGACTTTTTCTGTAAAGATTGGTATGTAACGGATTGATAACAAAGGTGGCAAGACCTTTATCAAGAAGAAAACCCAAGATGTTATAACTGTAGTGTCCAGTGGCTTCAAGCCCTACTTTTACTATGGCTAAATCATCTGTAACGGATGTGAACTTTTGATAGAGTTCATCAAAACCATCTCGGTTGTTTGGAATGGTAAATGCTTTAAATAGCACTTCACCATCAGAATTTGTGATAAAGCAATCATGCTTATCCTTGGCAACATCAATTCCTGCATATATCATAGCGATACTCCTTTAAATGTATTTGATACTGTTTGGAGCCCACTGGTACTCCTTGCGATTGTAACCTCGTTCTAAATAAACCGTCATGCGGTATCTAACTGATTAACAAATATACAAAGAGACTGTGTTTGGAGCCTTCCTAAAACCATCGAGTGGTAGGAGGTGAGAACCAATCCACAGTATCTCCAAAAAGTATAGCATACAGACCTTGGAGAGGGTCTATAAATACTACTACTATATAATACGAGGGAGGTACATAATGTTAGATAAACCTGTATTAGATGTAATCAAAGATAATTATGGAAAGATTTTCTCGGCGGAGAAGAAAGTGGCGTCGTATATTCTGGAACACCCACAGGAAGCAGTGGATGCAAATGTCTCTGAGTTAGCAAAGGCCAGCGGAGTGAGTGATGCAACTGTTGTTCGTATGTGCCATCATATGGGATACAAGGGATATTATCAGTTCAGATTAATGCTGGCAAAAGACGTCGGGAGAGATGAAGGAGAAGAAATAGAGGAGCAGCAGGATAAACTGAATCCTGTCAAAAAAATTTTTCAGGAATATGTGAATTCATTAACAGCAATAGGGGAAAATATTAAAGAAGAAGATATGCAAGCCTGCGTGAATTTAATTAAGACATGTAAACAGGCTCATATTTTAGCGGTGGGAAATACAACTCCGCTGGCACTTTATATGGGCTTTAGATTAGGCAGATTAGGTGTGAAATGCACTTATGATATCTCGCCTGAGTATTTTTTGAATCATGTAAATCTTGCTGATAAGGAAGATATCATCATAGCGGTTTCTCAATCGGGAGGTTCCAGACAAATTATACAGGGCATGGAATTGGCTAAAGAAAAAGGTCTTAAGATGATGGCGATTACCGGTTATAGACAATCCCCGGTATCAGAGCTGGCTGATTATGTATTGATTTCAAATGGAAGAAAGGAATCCTTTGATTATTATAAAAATTATGCACACTTGAAAGAGACAGCATTAATCGATGCTTTATTGGAATTGGTAACCAACTGGAAAAAAATTGAGGAAACTGGTGCCGATAAACCAGAGGTGATTTTGTCTGAATATAAGTATTGAAAAGAGAATCAGGTGTGGCACCGGAGAGGAGTGGACGAATGAAAAGATCAGAAATAAATAAGGTAATTATTGATATGGAACAACTTATTAAGAAGCATAAATTTGAAATTCCCCCTTTTGCAAAATGGTCAGCTGATGAGTGGAAGAATAAGGGGCATGAATATGATGAGATACGGGATAATAAACTGGGTTGGGATATTACAGACTTTGGTCTTGGAAGATTTGATGAAGTCGGATTTTCCTTACTTACTATCAGAAATGGTAATTTGAAAATGAATCAGTATAAAAAACCGTATGCGGAAAAGCTTTTGATGTTGTATGAAGGCCAAACAGCAGCAATGCACTTTCACTGGAGTAAAATGGAAGATATCATTAACAGAGGCGGTAATGATGTTTATATTACTGTGTATAACGGTGCAGAGGATGGAAGTATTCTGGATACCGATGTGACTGTCCGAATGGATGGAAAAATAAGCATAGTTTTAGCTGGAACAAAGGTAAAACTATCACCCGGAGAAAGTATAACGATTACACAATATATGTATCACGATTTTATAGTCCCGAAAACAGGGGGAAGCGTTCTTTTGGGAGAAGTATCCATGTGCAATGATGATGAAAACGACAATCGTTTTATCAGTGCGGAAGTGGGAAGATTTCCGGAAATAGAAGAAGATGAACTTCCATATAGACTGCTTTGCAATGAATATCCGGATGCAGAATAGCGGATATTTTAAACCACCACAAGGAATCCTTATTAGTGCTTTTGCATTAATAAGGATTTTTTTAGATTAAAATTTTATAAAGTTAAAAAAATGGATTGAATAATATGCTAGTTGTGATATATTGAATATAACAGAAGCGGAGGCGTGATAAATTATGATTATAGAAATTGATTTTAATAGTGAAGAAGCGCTATATGTGCAGCTTCACGATCAAATTATTATAGGAATCGCAACGTGCAGATTTAAAGAGGGAGATGCATTGCCTTCCGTAAGACAATTGGCTGACAGCATTGGCATCAATATGCATACAGTAAATAAAGCGTATACGGTCTTGAAACAAGAGGGATTTGTTAAAGTGGATAGGCGCAGAGGTGCGGTAATTGCAATTGACATAGATAAACTGCATGCGCTTGAAGAGATGAAAAGAGATTTAAGGGTAGTCTTAGCAAAGGGAAGTTGTAAGAATATTTCCAAGGAAGAAGTGCATGCTCTTATAGAAGAAATATATGAAAATTATGGAGGACTTGAATAATGCAGTCACAATATACAGATAAAGCAAAGGCAGCTTTACATCTTGCTACAAGAATGGCAAAAAACTTACGACAGAATTATATTGGAACAGAACATATTTTATTGGGATTGTTAAAAGAAAATACAGGTGTAGCAGCAAAAGTATTATTGGAAAATGGTGTAGATGAAAAGCAGGTGCTGGATATGATTAAAGATCTAATAGCCCCGGGTAATACTATTGCGATAGAAGAACAGGATGGATATTCTCCACGTGCCCGAAAAGTACTGGAAGATAGTCACAGACAGGCAGAGCGTTTTCATTCGGAATTAACTGGAACGGAACATATTCTGCTGGCGCTTTTAAAAGAGGGTGAAAATGTGGCAGTAAGGCTTCTGAATACAATGAGCATCTCAATACAAAAGATTTATATCGATGTGCTGATAGCAATGGGCGAAGATGGCATGCTATATAAAGATGACTTGGGTCAAAAACAAGGAAAGAAGAAAAAGAAAGACGGAACACAGACCCTGGATCAATATAGCCGTGATCTTACAGTGCTGGCAAAAGAGGGGAAACTGGATCCTGTCATAGGCAGAAACGAAGAAATTCAAAGAGTCATTCAGATTCTAAGCAGAAGGACGAAGAATAATCCTTGCCTTGTGGGAGAACCGGGTGTAGGTAAAACGGCAATTGCTGAAGGATTGGCTCAAAGAATTATGCAAGGTGATGTTCCGGAAACTGTCAAACATAAAAGAGTCGTAACTTTAGATTTATCGGGAATGGTAGCGGGAAGCAAGTACCGTGGTGAATTTGAGGAAAGAATTAAAAAAGTAATCAAAGAAGTAATAGAAGATGGTAATATTATTCTGTTTTTGGATGAGTTGCATACCATTATCGGAGCGGGAGGGGCTGAGGGCGCAATTGATGCCTCAAATATTTTAAAACCTTCTCTGGCAAGAGGAGAAATTCAATTGATTGGAGCGACTACGATTGAAGAGTATCGTAAATATATTGAAAAAGATGCCGCTTTAGAAAGAAGATTCCAGCCGATAACGATAGAAGAACCAGAAGAAGCACAGGCAATCGAGATATTAAAAGGTATTGCTTATAAATATGAAGAACATCATGGCGTTACAATTTTGCCGGAAGCGATAGAAGCCGCTGTAGAGTTATCATCTAGATATATTAATGACAGGAATCTTCCGGATAAGGCAATTGATCTGATTGATGAAGCATCTTCAGCAATACGGTTAAAAAATATGCATATGCCGGAAGCTATTAAGCAATTAACAGAAGATATTAAGAGTCTGGATATGCAGATAGAAGATGCAATTAAGATCGAATCTTTTTCACGGGCGGGAGAACTGAAAAGAGAGCAGGATCTATGTGTTAAAAAATACAATCGGTTAAAAGCACGTTATGAAAAAAACCAAGCGCAAAAGAAGTATGCGGTAGACGAAAATGATATTGCAGAAGTAGTATCTGTGTGGACAAAAATACCGGTCAAGAAATTAGCTGAGAAAGAGAGTGAGCGTTTACTAAAACTAGAATCTATTCTGCATAAAAGAGTGATTGGGCAGAATGAAGCAGTGGAAGCTGTCGCGAAAGCAATGAGACGCGGACGTGTAGGGCTGCAGGACCCAAATAGACCAATTGGATCATTCCTATTTCTAGGACCAACGGGTGTAGGAAAGACTGAACTCAGCAAAGCATTGGCTGAAGCTATGTTTGGTTTGAAAGATGCACTGATCCGCGTGGATATGTCTGAATATATGGAGCAGCATTCCGTTGCTAAATTAATTGGCTCACCGCCGGGATATGTCGGATTTGAGGAGGGAGGACAGTTAAGCGAAAAGGTTCGGCGCAACCCATATTCAGTAATATTGTTTGATGAAGTGGAAAAGGCTCATCCGGATGTTTTTAATGTGTTATTACAAGTTTTGGATGACGGACATATTACAGATTCAAAGGGGAGAAAGGTAAGCTTTAAGAATACGATACTCATTATGACATCGAATGCAGGTGCACAACGTATCATAGATCCAAAAAATCTTGGATTTATGGCTGTATCAGATGAAAATCAAAATTATAAGAAAATGAAGGAAAGCGTAATGGAAGAGGTAAAAAGACTGTTTAAGCCGGAATTCATTAATCGAATCGACGAGATTATGGTGTTCCATCCTTTGAACAAGGATGATATGAAACAGATCATTACATTATTAGCCAAAAATCTGAGTTTACGTTGTAAAAATCAAATGGATATTGACCTTGCGATAACTTCTTCGGCAAAGGAGTATATCGTTGACAAGTATTCGGATCTGAAAATGGGAGCAAGACCTTTGAAGAGGGCTATTCAGACAACAATTGAAGATTCCCTGGCAGAAGAAATTCTCGCCGGAAAAGTGAAAAATGGTGATCATGTAAGTGCTGGATTAAAGAATAAAAAGATTACTTTTACCGTAAAATAATGTAGCAAAAAAATCGAAAATCATTTATACTATTGGTATCATGATTCACGAAAAAGTGAACCGAATACAATTATAAAAAGATATGATTCGTTCGTATTTATAGGAGGATACAAGAGATGGCAGTAGTTGAACAGTTACTTCGTTCCGAAAATGATGGTACAATTAGTTTTGGAAATCATAAGTTAACTCAGAAATCGAAATTAGAAGATTTTGAGCATGCAGGTGACTTATATAAAGTAAAAACTTTTCAGACAATGACCAAATTGGAAAAAAATGGAATGTTTGTATATGAATCTGTTCCTGGAACAAGTGTTACTAATTTCAAAGAGACTCAGGAAGGCGTAACGTTTTCAGTTGAAGGTGATGAAGATGCACAGATCACCGTTGGTCTGGAAGAAGATACGGAATACGAAGTAATTCTTGCAGGAGAAACAGCTGGCAAGATGAGTACGAATCTTGGTGGTAAATTGAATATGAGCGTTGAACTTGCGGATGCAGGTGAAGTTACTGTTGTAATTAAGAAATAGTTTGAGATCAAACGAGTCAGAATGCCTTTCCAGGAATAGAATGGAAAGGCATTTCTTAACTTATAGGAAATTTTTAGGACAGAATGGAGTTCAGATGGCAAAGAGTAAATCAGTAATTTTTTATTGTCAAAACTGCGGATACGAATCAAGTAAGTGGATGGGACAATGCCCTGGGTGTAAAGAATGGAATTCTTTTGTAGAAGAACCGGTAAAAATATCTGTAAAAGGAAATATAAGTGGTAATACAAAAAAAATGGATAAGGTTTCACCGATGAGCCTTTCAAAAGTTACAATGAATGAAGAGGAGAGGTTACAAACACAGATTGAAGAAATGGATCGTGTGCTGGGGGGCGGTATTGTAGCTGGATCTCTGATTTTACTTGGCGGTGATCCCGGAATCGGTAAGTCGACATTACTATTACAGGTGTGTAAGCATTTGTCAGATCATAAACATAAAGTATTGTACATATCAGGTGAAGAATCGTTAAAGCAGATTAAGATTCGGGCAAATCGCATAGGAGAATTTCAGGAATCCCTGCAGTTACTGTGCGAGACGAATCTGGACACGATCACGGACACGATTCAAAATGTGCAGCCGGAAGTTGTTATTATTGATTCCATTCAGACAATGTATAGTGAAGAAGTATCAGCTTCTCCGGGAAGCGTGTCGCAGGTACGCGAATCGACAGGTATACTTATGCAAATTGCAAAAAGAATGGGAGTATCGATTTTTATTGTGGGACATGTTACAAAAGAAGGTGCGGTAGCAGGACCTAGAGTTTTGGAACATATGGTAGATACAGTACTTTATTTTGAGGGGGACAGACATGCCTCTTACCGAATCCTGCGTGGGGTAAAGAATCGTTTTGGTTCTACAAACGAGATTGGTGTATTTGAGATGCGTAGAGAAGGATTGGTAGAAGTAAAGAATCCTTCCGAGTTCATGTTAAATGGAAAGCCGGAAGGGGCAAGCGGTTCGGTGGTATCCTGTTCTATGGAAGGGACCAGGCCTATCCTCGTGGAAATACAATCACTTGTTTGTGAAAGCAATTTTGGGATACCGAGAAGACAAGCAACTGGGACGGATTTCAATCGGATCAATTTATTAATGGCAGTCTTGGAGAAACGAGTAGGACTTCAGATGTCTAATTGTGATGCATATGTGAATATCGCAGGCGGAATGAAGATCATGGAACCGGCGTTAGACCTTGGTATTGTTATGGCAATTGTATCAAGTTACAAGAATCGGGCAATTGATGATAAGGTTGCTGTATTTGGTGAAGTTGGCTTGAGCGGAGAAGTGCGTGCAGTCAGTATGGCAGAACAGCGTGTACAGGAAGTAAAAAAACTTGGTTTTACAAGGTGCATACTGCCGCAATCCTGTGTGGATATGGTAAAGGGAATAAAAGAGATCAAGATATGCGGTGTTAAGAGCGTGCAGGAGGCAATTTCTTTTATTTAGTTGTTAAATATCTACAAATATATAGGAATTAGATGTATTATTTCTTGCATTGTAATAATAATAGGTGTATAATCGCTATGGGTCTTTTGGCAAAATGTATATATTTACGACAAAAAATTAAGAAAGAGGTTTTTTTAAGATGAACAAATTTGAAAACAAATGGTTGCGGGCAGCAATCCCTGCATTAATGATTCATTGCAGTATTGGAACTGTTTACTGCTGGTCATTGGTAAGTGAGGATATCGCACAGTATATTGGCAGCTCTAAAAGTGCTGTTGAATGGGCATTTAGTCTTGCTATATTCTTCCTTGGAATGTCAGCTGCGTTTCTTGGAAATGTAGTTGAAAAAGATATCCACAAATCTTCTCTTATTGCCGCAATTTTTTTTGCTTTAGGTATGGCCGGAACTGGTTTTTTTATTCAGCAGAAGTCATTACCAGGAATACTGATCTGTTACGGTGTGATTATGGGTATCGGTCTTGGGACAGGATACTTATCACCTGTGAAAACACTGATGTTATGGTTTAGAGAGCAGAAAGGTCTTGCAACAGGACTTGCTGTGGCTGGTTTTGGTCTTGCAAAAGTAATTGCAAGTCCACTTATGGAATTTCTAAAAGGGAAATATGGTCTGGTATCAATGTTCTATATTCTTGCTGTATTGTATTTTATATTGATGTTCACGGGACATTTATTTTTGAAAAAACCGGGAGACTGGGTGGAATCCCATGAAAAACATGAAAAAACAGCACTCAGTGTTTTTAAGAACAAAAATTTTATTGGTATCTGGCTTATGTTCTATATTAATATTACCTGCGGTCTTGCGTTAATTTCGCAGGAAAAAAGTATAGTAAAGGCAATCGGTCTTGCCGGGATAGTTAGTGTAGTAAGCTCATTGACAGCTATCTTTAATGCAGCGGGAAGGCTTGGCTTTTCTGCATGGGGCGACAAATTAAAAGACAGGAATACGGTTTATAAGACCATTTTTATAGCATGTATTGCTTTTACTGGCACGGTAATAGTAACCCAGGGTATTGTAAATAACATTGCTTTCCTGGTAATTCCGCTTTTATTCATGGTGAATGCGGGTTATGGAGGCGGATTCAGCAGTGTTCCTACTCTTCTATCTGATCACTTTGGTATGAAGACCATCAGCCAGGTACATGGACTTGTGTTATCTGCATGGGCATTTGCAGGGTTGACAGGAAATCAATTAGCAACTTTCATCGTAAACCACAGCGGAACCTTCTTTGAAGATTCCCATGGTTATAAAATTAATCCGGTAGGATATCAGAATGTATTATATGTAACGATTACACTGTATATTGTTGCGCTTCTGGTAAGTATGTTCATGGTTGGTAAAGCAAAGAAAGAAAAGGCAGAAATCTAATGATTTGTCAGTAGGATTTTCGGGACTCGGATTTTTCCGGGTCCCTTTTTTAATTTATAGGAAAGTGTTCGTCAATTTGCACAATTTATGTTAATGTATATTGATACACAAAATAGTTCATTCGCAACACGCTCCCGCTTGGATTCAGCACGCAGTGGTATATAAGAGCATAAAATACATGCTCTAAGTACCAGCGGCTTCATACAGTTGCTCACCAAACTATGTTATGTATCAATTGCGATTTTGTATGCATATGTGCAAATTGACGAAGCCAAGTTTTATGACAAGCCTTTGACACTTTAATTATTAGAAAAGTTCTCCGTGAATTGGAATTCTAATTTATTTATAATAAATAATAAAAATTAATCTTGCGTTATGTTAGGTCACTATGCTATAATACAACTCGGTGGTAAAAATACCACGTGAAATAGGGGAATCATCCAGTGGTAGGATGACAGTCTCCAAAACTGTTCACGGGGGTTCGAATCCCTCTTCCCCTGCTACTAAAAACCATGTGCCAGAATTTGAGCTGGCACATGGTTTTTTAATTTACGCGAGCAACGAGCTAAAAACAAGCTAGCTTGTTTTTGGCGACTGCCGCGATAACTTGAGAAACTCGCAAAGCGTGTTTCTCATAGTTTATGACAAGTGAATTGGCTTGCCAATTCATCTTGTTTGGTAGCTTTTGTATTACCATTAATTCAGATTATTTATATAATGAGGAAGGATTATATATGCCAATAATAAAAGGTTTGGAAACTACATTTAACACTGTTTGTTCAGAGTATGACAGATGGCGTCCTGCTTATGTTGAAGAATTGTACTATGATATTTTCGCTGCTAAAGAAATAAACCAAACAAGCAATGTGCTTGAAGTAGGAATTGGTACAGGACAAGCTACATTGCCAATACTTGAAACTGGCTGTGCTTTAACTGCAATTGAGTTAGGTGATAAGTTAGCAGAATATTCAAAGCAAAAATTTAGTAGTTTTGAGAAATTTCATATTAAAAAAATGGCATTCCAAGATTTTAAGTGTTCTCCGAATTCATTTGACCTCGTCTATTCAGCTTCAGCTTTTCATTGGATTCCTGAAGAAATAGGATATACCAAGGTGTTTAATATGCTTAAAAGCGGTGGCGTTTTCGCTCGATTTGCTAATCATCCTTACAAAGATAAGAAACGCAATGAAATTCATATTGTATTTGAAAAGATATATGCAAAATATATGCCTGGTTCGTTAGCTGGAGATGAATATAATGAGGTAAATGCTGAAAATCGTGCTTATATTGCTCAAAAGTACGGATTTAAAGATATAAGCTATAAGCTTTACCATCGTACAAGAACATTTACAGCTGATGAGTACACTTTGCTGTTAGGCACTTACTCAGATCACATTGCTATTGAACAAAGAACAAGAATGAAATTCTTTGAAGAAATTAGACAAGCAATTTATGATAATGGTGGCTTAATAACGCTATATGATACAATAGATTTGCAACTTTCAAAAAAGCCTTAACAATTTAATTGTGAGAACTAACTTGCCTTATACCGTCGCGTAACGAGTAGAAGCACGCTTTGCGAGTTTCCACTCGTTATCGCGGTATTCGTCAAATGCTTCTGCTAGCAGAGCATTTTCCTCATTACTCGCGTAAATAAAAACAAAACCCATGAAAGTAAACTTTCATGGGCTTCGTTTGTGTAAAAGGGGAATTCTTCCGGAATTGCTAATTAGCAGACTTGACTTTACTATCAAGTCAAAATTATTATATCCTTTTTTAAGAATATAATCTATAAATATATTGAGTGATAATAAAACTATATTAGCGAATGCTGTAGAATAATGTTGAATTGTATTTAAATAAATACACGATATCTCAATATTTTCCATAAATTGTATAAAATGTATAAAATATTTTAATATATCTATATTGATTTTATTACTTTTCATCATAAGAATGCAAGATTACTGTAGAAAAATATATAAAAAGGGATTTTATATTATTGAGTAATATGTTAAAATAATAACGATATAATTGTATTATCATAGATAAGGAGGATTATAGGGTATGGCAAGATTTACGTTACCACGTGATGTGTATCACGGCAAAGGTGCTTTAGAAGCACTGAAGAATTTTGAGGGAAAGAGAGCGATCATCTGCGTAGGTGGTGGCTCAATGAAGCGTTTTGGTTTTTTGGACAAAGCAAAACAGTATCTGGAAGAAGCAGGTATGCAGGTTGAGATGATTGAAGGAATTGAACCGGATCCATCCGTGGAAACGGTAATGAAAGGCGCTGAAATTATGCAGGTATTCCAACCGGATTGGATCATTGCTATGGGTGGGGGCTCGCCAATTGATGCGGCGAAAGCAATGTGGATTAAATATGAATATCCGGATATTACGTTTGAAGAAATGTGTAAGGTATTTGGTATTCCTAAGCTTAGAAAAAAAGCAAGTTTTTGTGCGATCTCTTCAACATCAGGAACAGCCACGGAAGTAACAGCATTTTCCATTATCACAGATTACCATAAAGGAATTAAATATCCGATTGCTGATTTTGAAATCACGCCGGATGTTGCGATTGTAGATCCGGATCTTGCAGAAACTATGCCGCAGAAGTTAGTGGCACATACCGGTATGGATGCTATGACTCATGCAGTTGAGGCATATGTTTCCACAGCAAACTGTGATTTTACGGATCCACTTGCATTACATGCGATCAAAATGATTCAGAGAGATCTGGTAAAATCTTACACCGGAGACATGGAAAAAAGAGCTACCATGCACAATGCACAATGTCTTGCAGGAATGGCATTTTCCAATGCTTTACTGGGAATCGTACATTCCATGGCGCATAAGACAGGCGCAGCTTTTGCTGATTATGGTTCGCACATTATTCATGGTGCTGCAAATGCAATGTATCTGCCAAAGGTAATTGCTTTCAATGCGAAAGATCAAACAGCAAAGAAACGTTATGGAGATATTGTGGATTTTATGGGATTGGGCGGCGATACCCTAGAAGAAAAAGTACAATTGTTAATTCAATATCTTAGAAAGATGAATGACGATTTGAAGATTCCTCATAGTATTCAAAATTATGGTGCGGATAGTTATCCAACAGAGCAGGGATTCGTACCGGAAGAGGTATTCCTGGAAAGACTTTCTGAAATTGCGTCGAATGCAATAGCAGATGCATGTACAGGTTCCAATCCTCGTCAGCCAAGTCAGGAAGAAATGGAAAAATTATTGAAATCCTGCTATTATGATACAGAAGTTGACTTTTGAAATAATGATAGAATGATTTTTGGGCCTCCCCAAGTAGTGTTGAGCACTACTTGGGGAGGTGTTTTTAATTTTTATTCTGAATATTCAAAATATTAACACATATGTAAAAACATTATGTTGAATATTGTAATAAAAAGAAATATTTGGTAATATTATTTCAATCTATTTATGCAGATATGTAGAAATGGAAAAATATAATGTAAAAGGAGAAAAATAATGGATGATTTTATTGGAAGTATCAAAATGTGGGCAGTTAGTTATGAACCAGAAGGGTGGTTCTTTTGTGACGGAAGGTTATTACCGATTGTACAATATCAGGCGTTATATGCTTTGCTGGGGACAACCTATGGAGGTGACGGAAGGACTAATTTTGCGTTACCTGATCTGAGAGGGCGGATTCCGGTGGGCGCCGGACAGAATTATCAATCAAATGCTCATCAATTAGGAGATAAAGCAGAAATCAGATTAAATGAAGAGAATGACGCTAAAAATGTAATTTCAATGTTAGCGATTAATTATATTATTTGTTATATGGGTATTTTTCCGCCGCGGCAATAACATTCTTGCGGACTGACATGATTCGTTAAATAAAAAAATGCGCACCTCGCGGATAGAATAAATTGCAATTCAATCCGCGGGGACGCAAAAATGTAGTAGTAATATAAGGCTGATTTTATAAAGTTACATATCAATATAGGTTTGTTCAAGGTCTAGTTCAGTAGGAATTGAAAAGCCACTTGAAGTTAATTTTTTGGTCACATTTGCAAGATGCATGGATAGCTGTGCTCGTTTCATATCATGACGTGAGATCAAATCCATATAGAGTGGATTAGTTGAAAGTTTTTGTCGGATATCTTTCGAAAATGGACAAAACTGAAACAAAATTCCTCTACTGATCTTATTCAGTCTTGGAGAGCCATTACCTTCATACAAAATCCAAGTGATATAATCCCTGATGAATACTTCACGGAAGTTGTTTTTTGACTTTTGCAGGCTTAGTTTCAACTGTTCTTTGGCTTGCGTGGAAAGATCATTATTTTTACGATAAAATTGCAAATAATCACAATAATAACTTGTAAGAGAAGGATCTGATACATCATTCCAGCGTGAACCCTGAACACGTTTGCACATTTCCCAACGAAATTCTCCAGTCAGGCGGATAAAAAGCGAATCTAAATCTGACATACAAAAAGCAGATACCATCATCCGGGCAGGAGTCTTGCGGTTACGCCCTTCGATTTCCTGCCACATGACACCACGTATACCTGTGTTTGGCATGAGGATCACAGAAGGAAGAATCTCTGTATGGAGATATTCCTTTGCTATCTTACAAGATTGGTTTGTATAGATATTCTCGTGATAATATGCAGAAAAATCTAATAATCGGATAGCTGCAAAATTTTCTTTTATTTTGTCAGGTGTTACCATGGTGGCTTCTAAAGATTTTAGTATATTCTGTTCACAAAGAACAGGGCAAAAAGTAGTAATACGTCCGAAAGTAACCTTATTAACGATAGGAAACATATTATGTAATTCATACATTGCTTTTTGGGCTGGGTCGTGGAGCATGCGGCGTTCGACATCCGGCGTAATCTGTCCTGTAACTTTCATTTCGTGAATGTAAGCGTTGTAGTCTACATCAAATTCATTTCTGCTTGGTTCTTTTTTTCCGTGAAAAATAGCAAGCATCCATTCATAAAAAGTATATATTCCATGAGAGGGATCACCGTGGTAATCATCTACAATTGAGTATAGATAGGTAGCATTCTGTATGCCCGAAAGAACCTCGTCCACATACCCAAAATTTAAGAACATCTTTATGATTTTAGGAATATTCTTATCTGTAACACTTAATTGGAAAACAGAATTATATATTTCATAAAATAGTTTTGTGATTTTCATGCGTAATTTATGCGTTTCATCATCATCAGCATTTTTGTCAGATAATTGTTTCCACGCAATAATTTTCTCACGGAATGAATTTTCTATTTCTTCAGAGCAGTCAGAATATTTTAAAATGGTGTTCATTGATCCTGAGAGTGCAGAAATAGCAGAACTTTTAATAACAGATTCCGGATCATCATCTTCCAGAGCATCGCTTGCTTTGCGGTCTAATCTTGCATTTGAAATGATCTCTTTATATTCATTAATCCGCTTTTTATAGTAAAGTGCATCAATTGCAGGATTTCCCTCTAACTGGATCGTCAATCTGCTGATGGTAGCGTCTAATGAAAGAGAATCGGCACCTGACTTAGATGCCAGCACGTAAAGATCTGTTAATAGTGCAAATAAATCCAATTTCTGGCTGTTTAACAATAGTGAAGAAAGGTTCGCATTATATTCAAAAACGACGGCACTTACTTTGTATATTTGGTGAACATCTTTACAGGCATTACAAAGAAGACCGAGACATATAGCAGGGTTATTCTGGTATATAAGTGCCTTGGTCTGCGAATCCATCATTTTCAATGCTTCGTAATAATTGGTAGCCCACTCTTCCATATTTTCTTCTAAGACAAGTGGTTCTATAGATTCTAAGCTTCCAAGTGTATTTACCGGCTGAGCATATTGCAGACACAATTTTTTATAATCTTCATAACTGCTTACTAAATATTGATATAGTTTGTCGGAAAAAAAGGTAGACATGACATAACTATCAATTATATCGCAAGTCTGGCGTATGACAGAAGAAGCAAAAAGTAAAGATATGTCACGATTGTCATAAACGATTTCAGATAAATCAGATGGATCTTTACAAGGATACATAATTAATGTAGTTGGTTCTAAAGTTGTATAAGAGGCAGAATGTCTGCCAAAGCATATATCCGTAATGCCAATTACATCTCCCATTTTAAGTAGAAGTTCTCCATTTGGTAAAGATGCCTTAAGGGAGCCTTTTTTTATTAGCGCGATATATTCAAGTGGTTCATCTGCCTGGATAACGACGGTATCTTCTGAAAATTCATATGATGTCATTGAATTACCTCCTCATTTCTTCTTATTATACTAATTAACAACAGTAAATTCAATAAGAATAAAAGGAAACTGTGTCACTTTTTTAGAAACTAATGGTGTACATTTTAAATTTTTATGATAAAATGTACTTATGTCTGAACGAATATACAACGTGGATATACTTTTATTTTTATTATTTCCGGGAGGTTAGATCATTTATGGAAAACGAAAAGCTAAGTACAGATGAAATTATTCAGGAGTATAAAGAAGATGTACATAGAATGTTGAAATATATTCCATGGCTAGAGTCGAAAGTAGGGTTGAATGTTTCAGATACGTACCAGAGTGATGATCTCGAGAAGAAATCTATTACATTTCCTGTATATGACAGTACCTTATTAAGCTTTGTAAAGGAAGTCAAAGGAACAAAATTAATAGAACGCAATTACATGTATGCATATTCCAAATACAGAATGCAGAATAGTGACGACGAATTAAAAAATATAAAAAATGCTAAGATTACGCAGATAAATCTGTTGCGGGGAATCTTATCTAAATACATAGTAAAAGGAATGACAAAGGCTACCGTATGGACTGAAGGTGTGGAAAAAGGTATTTTCCTGAAGGTGTTGTTAAAATTACGTGAACTGGTAGAGTTTTATGAGGGACCATTGAATTAGATTATGGGGCGATAGGAGTTGCAACATGGGAGAAAAGTCTTTACAAAAAAAACAATATATATTAGAGTCTGCGCGCGAAGTCTTTATGGAAAAGGGTTATAAAAATGTTACGATGAAGGACATTGTAGAAAAATGTGAGATAAGCCGCGGTGGTCTGTATCTATACTTTAACAGCACAAAGGAATTATTTGAAGAAGTCATGAGAATGGAAACACAGGAAACAGATGATGTGTTTACCGGAGCTATCAGTGAAGAAACAACGACTACGGACATACTTTTATTGTTTTTTAAAGAGCAGAAAAAAGAGTTACTTCGTAAGAAAAAAAATCTAACTGTTGCAATATATGAGTTCTTTTTTGAGAATAAAGTGCCTAAAAAAGAGAATATGATTCGTAAACAGTTTGATGTGGCAGTGAAGATTATGGAGCAGCTGATCGCGGAAGGTGTAGAACTCGGAGAATTTTATTGTGAGGATATTTCAGGTATGGCGCGTAATATTATATTTGTAATTGAAGGAATGAAAATTGCTTCGCAAACGATGGGAATATCTGAGGAAATGATAGACTTAGAATTTGGATTTATTGTGCAAGGATTGGTTATAGAAGAATAAAGAGTGGAAAGCTTCAAGGATGAGCAAGTCCTTGGAGTTTTTTTATCTCATAAGAGTAAGGTGTCAAAAGCCTGTTTAAATGCTTGAGTTCGTCAATTTGCACAATTTATGTGAATGACATATTGATACATAACATAGTTCATTCGCAACACTAGGAAATTGCGCCAGCCAATGTAGTGTAATAATGCAAACGTGTTTGCTGTTAAAAAATAGAGAGGATGTCAGCGTATGATAGAAGAGGTAGTATCGGTAGAATTACCAGTACATGAGAGAATGATAATTCGTAAAAACAGATTGAGACCACAATTTGAAACAGGAAGAGAAAAGAGAGTTGCAATTGTGTCTGGCATTCATGGAGATGAGTTGGAAGGTCAATACGTATGTTATGAAGTGATAAGAAAAATACAACAACATCCAGAATTTTTAGAGGGAATTGTTGATATATATCCATGTCTGAATCCGTTGGGAATGGATGCCATATACCGTAATGTGCCGAAAACAGAAACAGATATGAACAGAATTTTTCCTGGAAATAAAAAAGGAACGATGATGGAATATGTAGCCGCCTGTATTGTAGATAATATTATTGGATCTGATATCTGCATTGATGTACATTCGAGTGATACTTTTATAAGAGAGATTCCACAGGTACGTTTGAGAGAGACCTATTCGGAACAACTGCTTCCGTTTGCAAAATTAATGAATGTCGATATGATATGGACTAACGCGACAAGAACAGTGGATGAATCTACATTAGCTTATAGTTTAAATATGCTGGGCGTTCCGGCTATGATAGTCGAAATGGGGATTGGGAATCATATTAATAAAGTATTTGGGAATCAGGTCGTTGACGGAATCTTCAATGTAATGAAAACGATGGGGGTATGGCACGGTGAAGTGGGCCCGATAAAGAAGCCTTTGATACCAAAAGAGGGAGAAATAGAATTTATACGTGCAAATAGAACAGGTGTATTTATACCTGCAATTGTTTATAATCAGTATGTCAAAGAAGGTCAGAAAGTAGGCGAGATCGTAGAACCGTTATCGGGAGAATGCCAGGAAGTATTCTATGCGAAGAAAGCAGGAATGGTCTTTTCATTGAGGGAATATCCGATGATTTATGAAGGCGCATTGATCGCCAGAATTATTTCGGGAATCAAGGAGGGATATTAAACTATGTATATACGAGATATTGTTACGATGAAAACCCCTTATAGAAATGATTTTAAAATAAAAGGTTATAGTTTTGGAAAAGGTGAAAAAGCAGCCTGCATCATGGGACCGATTCGGGGAAATGAAATTCAACAGCTTTATATCTGCTCACAACTTGTGAAATCACTCAAAGAATTAGAGTCTAATAACTGTATCAGTTCGGGAAAAGAAATTATGGTCATTCCCTGTATGAATAATTTTTCTATCAATGTTGGCAGGAGATTTTGGGCAGTTGATAATACAGACTTGAATCGTGAATTCCCTGGAAATGATTACGGAGAGACAACAGAACGCATTGCACATGGGATGATGGAAGAAATTAAGGAATATACTTATGGAATACAATTTGCCAGTTTTTATATGACGGGTGAATTTATACCTCATGTCAGAATGATGGAAACAGGATATCAGAATACTTCACTGGCAAATTTATTTGGTTTACCATATGTAGTAGTGCGTAAACCAAGACCAATTGATACAAAAACATTGAATTTTAATTGGCAGAGAGACGAAACAGCGGCTTTTTCTGTGTACACAAATAAGAATGATGAGATAGATCCGATAAGTGCAAAGCAGGCTGTGGCAGCAGTATTGCGTTTTCTGACCCGAATGGGTATTGTAAAGTATGAAAGTCATAGCGGGTATATCAGCCATGTAATTATGGAGGAAGATTTATCTAATGTGTACAGTAGATCAGCTGGAATTTTCCGAAATCTGGTAAAAGCGGGGCAGGAGATTCGTTATCAGGAGCCGATGGGAGAAATTATTGATCCTTATGAAGGAAGGGTACTGGACACAATTCTTGCACCAACAGAAGGAATTGTATTTTTCACGCATAAAGACCCGATGGTAAGTCAGAATGATATGATTTACCGTCTGATCCACAGACTGCATGAGTAAATAGGAGAAACGAAATAGTAATAGGCATTGAAAAAAATTAAAATTTAAGTATAATAAAATTGATGCAGTCTGATTTGTGCACTGCAGGAGCAAACATACAATTATCATACGGAGGATTATCATGGGAAATGTAAGACGCATCTATGTGGAAAAAAAGGATGCCTATGCGGTTAATGCAAAAGAGCTGAGAGAGGAAATAGAAGGTTTTTTAGGCATTAACGGTGTTAAGAATGTTCGTATTTTTATTCGTTATGATGTGGAGAACGTATCTGATACTGTTTTTGAAACAGCATGCAAGACAGTATTTTCAGAGCCACCAGTAGATATTTTATACACAGATAACTTTGAACAGCCATCAAATTCTAAAGTATTCAGCGTTGAATATTTACCGGGTCAATTTGACCAACGTGCAGACTCTGCAGTTCAATGTGTGAAATTTCTGAAAGAAGATGAAGAACCGATTATTAAAACTGCTGTAACTTATTTACTGGAAGGTAATATTTCCGATGATGAATTTATCAAAATAAAAAATTATTGTATCAATCCGGTTGATTCCAGAGAAATAGGTATGGAGAAACCAGATACCTTAGTAACTGAATTTGAAGAGCCAGCAGATGTGAAAATATTTGATGGCTTTCGTGCTATGCCTGAAACAGAACTGGAAGAATTATACAGTTCGTTGAATCTTGCCATGACATTGAAAGATTTTCTTCATATTCAGAATTATTACAAGACAGAAGAAAATAGAGATCCATCCATGACTGAAATCCGCGTTCTCGATACGTATTGGTCGGATCACTGTCGTCATACTACATTTTCTACAGAATTAAAAGAGGTGGAGTTTGAAGATGGTTTCTATAAGACACCAATTGAAACAACTTACCAAAGCTATCTGGATACCAGAGAAGAGATTTTTAAAGGAAGAGATGACAAATTTGTCTGTTTAATGGATCTGGCGCTAATGGCGATGCGGAAGCTCAAAAGAGACGGTAAATTACAGGATCTTGAAGAATCAGAGGAAATTAATGCCTGTTCTATTGTAGTGCCTGTTGAGATAGATAAAGAAGACGGAAACGGAACAATCACAGAAGAGTGGCTGGTATGCTTTAAAAATGAGACACATAACCATCCTACAGAGATTGAACCTTTTGGTGGTGCAGCAACATGCCTTGGCGGTGCAATCAGAGATCCATTGTCAGGAAGAGCCTATGTATATCAGGCAATGCGCGTAACAGGAGCGGCTGATCCGACGGTTCCGGTTGAGGCGACATTAAAGGGAAAATTATCACAGAAGAAGTTAGTAACCGGTGCGGCGCACGGCTACTCTTCTTATGGCAATCAGATTGGACTTGCAACAGGTTTTGTAAAAGAGATCTATCATCCGAACTATGCGGCAAAGAGAATGGAGATCGGTGCTGTTATGGGTGCTGCTCCGAGAAAAAATGTAATTCGTGAAAGTTCTGATCCGGGAGATATCATCATTCTTTTAGGTGGAAGAACCGGACGTGATGGCTGTGGCGGCGCAACGGGTTCTTCTAAAGTGCACACAGAAGCATCCATTGAAACATGCGGAGCAGAAGTACAAAAGGGAAACGCGCCTACGGAACGGAAAATTCAACGTTTGTTCAGAAGAGAAGAAGTTAGTAAATTAATTAAAAAATGTAATGATTTCGGTGCCGGTGGAGTTTCGGTGGCAATCGGGGAACTTGCAGACGGATTGATTGTAGATTTGGATCAGGTACCTAAAAAATATGCAGGACTGGATGGAACAGAACTGTCAATTTCTGAGTCTCAGGAAAGAATGGCAGTTGTTGTAGACCCGAAAGATGTTGAAAAATTTCTGGCATATGTAAACGAAGAGAATCTGGAAGCTGTTCAGGCTGCAGTTGTAACAAAAGAACCAAGACTTGTGCTGAAATGGCGCGGCAAAGAGATTGTAAATATAGCAAGAGCATTTTTGGATACCAACGGAGCACATCAGGAAACAAAAGTAAAACTGGAGGTACCATCCGAAAAAGATAATTACTTTAAAAAAATCGCAACTCCAAAAGTAGAAGAAGCGGTAAAAGCAGGAGATGTAAAAGCAGCATGGCTTGCAGAACTGAATGATCTGAATGTATGTTCACAAAAAGGTCTTGTAGAAATGTTCGATGGTTCCATTGGTGCAAGCAGTGTATTCATGCCATTTGGCGGACAATATCAGCTGACAGAGACGCAGACTATGGTCGCAAAGCTGCCACTATTAAGAGGAAAAACAGATACTGTAACAATGATGAGTTATGGTTTTGATCCTTATCTTTCTTCCTGGAGTCCATATCATGGGGCTGTATATGCGGTAATGGAATCTATGGCAAAAGTGGTTGCCAGCGGTGGTGACTTCAGGAAAATTCGTTTTACCTTTCAGGAATACTTCAGGCGTATGAGTGAGGATGCCAGTCGTTGGAGCCAGCCTTTTGCAGCATTACTTGGAGTGTATGATGCACAGATCGGATTCGGACTTCCGTCTATTGGAGGTAAGGACAGTATGTCCGGTACCTTCAACGATATCGATGTACCGCCTACACTGGTATCTTTTGCGGTCGATGTGGCAAAACATCAGGATATTATCACACCAGAATTAAAAATGCCGGGAAATATATTGGTTCAATTTACAATTGAAAAAGATGAGTATGATATCCCAATTTATAAAGATGTCATGGAATTATATGAGAAAATTGCTAACTTAATTGCATCCGGAGCGATCGTGTCTGCTTATGCACTTGATGCAAAGGGGATTGTGGCTGCTGTCAGCAAGATGGCATTTGGTAATCATCTTGGGGTAGCTTTATCAGAAGAACTGGATCTGGAAGACTTATTTGCAAATGGGCTGGGCGATATCATCGCAGAAGTTCCGGTAAGTGCATTAGGAGATATTGACACAGAATATACTGTAATCGGTAAAGTGACTGAGAAAGACTTTGCGTATAAAGATGTTACAATTACATTGGGCGAAGCGCTGCATGCATGGTCTTCAAAATTAGAGAAGGTATTTCCGACAAAAGCAGAAAGGGATGTTGCTCCAATTGAAACCAGATTATTTAAAGCAGGTACTGTTTATGTGAGCAAGAATAAAGTGGCTAAGCCTACTGTGTTCATTCCGGTATTCCCGGGCACCAACTGTGAATACGATAGCGCCAAAGCATTTGAAAGAGCCGGAGCTAATGTAATTACAAAGGTATTTAAGAACTTAACACCAGATGATATCAGGGATTCCGTGACAGTTTTCGAAAAAGCAATTGCGCAATCACAGATTATTATGTTCCCGGGAGGTTTTAGTGCAGGTGATGAACCGGATGGAAGTGCCAAATTCTTTGCGACAGCATTCCAAAACAGCAAGTTGAAAGAAGCGGTCATGAAGCTGTTGCATGAGAGAGACGGTCTTGCACTTGGTATCTGTAATGGATTCCAGGCATTGATCAAGCTGGGCTTGGTACCATTTGGAGAGATCGTAGGGCAAAAAGAAGATTCACCGACATTGACCTATAACACGATCAACAGACATATCTCTAAGATGGTATATCTAAAAGTGGTATCCAATAAATCGCCTTGGTTACAAAAGGCGGAAATTGGCGGAACGTATGTAAACCCGGCATCTCATGGAGAAGGTCGTTTTGTAGCACCGAAGGAATGGATTGACAAGCTGTTTGCAAATGGTCAGGTAGCAACTCAGTATGCTGATTTTAAAGGCAACATATCTATGGATGAAGAGTGGAATGTCAATGGTTCTTACGCAGCCATTGAAGGTATCACATCTCCGGATGGCAGATGTTTTGGCAAAATGGCGCATTCAGAACGTCGGGATACGGCTGTTGCAATCAATATCTACGGAGAACAGGATTTGAAGATTTTTGAATCTGGTGTGGCTTATTTCAAATAAAATAGGGAATTTATATTTAAAGGCGTCCATACCTTCTTATAGAAATATGCCGCCTTAGATAAAAACAGAATAGAATTAATTATTACAGACCTTGTATAAGGAAGTTAGTGTCCTTTGTATGAGGTCTTTTTGAATTTGCACTTATACATGTAAAACAAAAATTGATGCATAACATAGTTTGATGAGCAACGGTATGAAGCCGCTGGTACTTAGAACATGTTTTTTATGTTCTTATGTACCATTGCGTGCTGAATCCAAGCGGGAGCGTGTTGCGAATGAACTATGTTATGAGTCAATTTTTTCCTAAACGTAAATTGTGCAAATTCACAAATCACCCGTAGTACTTGTTTCATCACAGAATCTCCACAGTTACAACAAGGATTGGAAACAATTAACAGATATACTGATGTAAAACTAATTTGCGTTGGAGGCCTTTGAATAACTATGATAATGAAAGAAGTTTGGAAGGGAAATAAGAGGAAGGCAATCATCATTGGCAGTGTTATTATACTATGTCTGATTGCAGCAACAGGCGGAATTATTTATTATGTAGTTTCGCAAGACCAGTCCCAGGATGGAAACGGCCGACCGCAAGGAATGGATGCGAGGCAATCGGATGGAACAATTACGGCAAGTGGAACTACCATGGTCGGAAAGGTGGAAGATTCCTATGATATTGATTATCTGGACGACGATTTATACATTGAAAAGGTATACATATCCAGCGGGGGTGAAGTAAAAGCAGGGGATGAGATATTAAAACTATCCGATGACACTGTATCAGCCGGACAGAAGCAGCTGGAAAAAGCAGTGACAGAGGCAGAACTGGATTATAGAAGCGGCGTGGTAGATTATAATCTGAGCAAGATCGAGGCGCAGGAAACCTTAGACCTAAGTGTTAAGAGAGGAGAACTTGCTGAAAGTACCTATGCGGATGCCATTTCTTCCATAGATCAGAATATTGCAGATATTCAGAAAGAAATGGCAGATGACCAGGAAGACTTGCAGGAATATCAGGATGCCATAAATAATGACGCCTTTTATGATAAATATGAGGTCGGTTATAAAAAAGAGATCTTTGAGACCAATTATACTGTATTTTATGAAAGGATAAATGAGTGGAATCTGTCACAATATCTGGAAACCAGCGATGCAGATTACAGCAGGAAGCAATTCTGCACTGGCATTACGTTAACGGCTGATGAAAAAGAGAAAGTGACACAACTGACTTCCTTTTTAAAAAGAGTGTATGAATACCAGGATGACTATAAAGCAGCGGAAGAAGAATACGAAGCAGCTAAGAAAGATGCAGCAGTACAGATAGAAAAGTTACAGGTAGAAATAGAATCCCTGCAATTAGAGTTACAGGAAGCCCAATTGAATTATGAGGCTGATATTGCAGCAGCCAAAGCTGTCTATGAGACTTCTTTGGCAGAAAGTGCTGCTGCACAAAGTACATATAACACAGCCATCAAAAAACTGGATGAAGCATTGGAATCCCAGCAGAATGATAAAGAAGATGCAAAATATAATCTTTCTCATTTTGAAGAATTAGTAGGCGACGGATATTTCCGCGCAAGCAGCGATGGTACTGCGTTGATCGTTACGTCTACGGAGGCAACGGATTTGACGGATGATACTATGGTCATGGCATATAGTAATCCGGATACGGTAACAGTCACAGTTGCAATAGACCAGTCTAATATTGCTTCCCTGACCATTGGTGATCAGGCTACCGTGGCAATTGAAGGATTTGATGACTTTACTGGTAAGATTACGCAGATACAACCGACATCTTCTTCCAGCAGCAGATCTTCGGTCACTTATAATGTAACGGTAACCTTAGATGGTGATGTCAGCGTGCTGGATGTAAACCTCATAGCGGTAGTGACATTTAAGCCTGTGACAGATGAATCAGGTACTGAAGAAAGTACTACGGAAGAAAGTACTATAGAAGAAAGCGATATAGAAGAAAGTGCCACAGAGGAAAGCGCTGCAGATACTTCCAAAGAAAAGCAGGATGACAGTAAACAAGTAGCAGGAGGAACAGCAGAATGAAAATCGTAATCAAAAGCAGGAAAAAATTGATTCGGATCGGTATGATTGTTCTGGTTATCCTGTCACTTCTCGGTGCGGCTGGATATACATTATTCATACAGAAAACACTGGAGCAGGATACCTACCTATATAAGGAAACGAAAGTCACATATGGAGATTTACAGGTCGGAATTATGGAGAGTGGTTCTATTGAGACAGAAGAAGAAACACAGAAATATGAGCTTGATCTTGTGGAAGACAGTGAAGGAGATACGGAAAGTGAGGATGATGATGTCGATATCAGTGAATACCTGAAATTTGAAGAAGTATATGTGGCTGTCGGACAACGAGTTAAGAAAGGTGATCCTATCTACAAATTGAAAGACAGTACCGTAGAAAACGTGAGGAAAAAGCTTGCATTGGAGGAAGCAGAGGCTGAAACAGCGTTGGCAGAAGCAAATCTGAGTTGTTCTCTGGATACCCTGGAAGCGGAACATACGTCATCCAGTGATAGCTTTTCGGGAGCCAAAGCAGAAGGAATCTATCATATTGAAACGGCACAATTAAATAATGAAGTGGCAGGATATGTAGCAGCAATCAAAGAATGCTATGCCAATATTGATATTTATAATAAGCAGATAGCAGATACAAAAACGGATGACGATGGTGAGGCATACGAGGATTATCTGGAGGCAAAGAAAGATTATGATGAAGCAGATAAAGAGAATGAAAGAACCTTTGTAACCATTCAGTCTGATTACATAAGTGCTAAGGAAAAATATGATTCTATGATGGAAACCATAGAAGATTATGAGGACAAAATTGCAGACGAAGTAGAAGATATACAAGATTATCTGGCAAAGATTCAGGATGCACAGACAACATCAGGAGCTGATGTATTAACAGCAAAACAGGAATATGAGACAGATACACTGGCAGGAAGTATTTCGCAGGATACTTATAAGTATTCAGTTGGAAGTGCGGAAGAAGAGGTAACGGAAGCACAGTCCGATTTGGATGATGCCAAAGAAAAAATGGAAGATTTTGAAAGTTTTGTTGGAGATGGCACAATTTATGCAGAAAGTGACGGACTTATTACGGCTGTCAATTATGAAGTCGGAGATGCACTTAGCAGTACAAGCGATCTGATATCCTATGTAACAGAAAGCTCAATTACATTAAGCGTTGATGTATCGGAAGAAGATATTGTGGATATTGCTGTCGGAGACAGTGTGAATATTGAGTTCACTGCTTATCCGGATGAAAACTATCAGGGAGAGGTCACAGCGATTACCACAACGGCTACATCAGACCATGCTACTACAGTAAGTTATCCGGTTACCATTAAAGTAATTGGAGACACATCAAAGCTGTTCGCGGGAATGACGGGTGATGTTACATTTGTAACAGATGAGAAATCAGAAGTCCTATATGTATCCAGAAAGGCAATCGTAGAACAGAACGGCAAGAGTTATGTATATCAAAAAGATAAGAATGGTGACATGATTCTAACGAAAGTAACGGCCGGATTCACAGACGGTGTGAATGTAGAGATTACGGAAGGTTTAACAAAAGATGATGTTATCTATATAGCAAGTAAAGTAACAAGTGAAAGTGAGGATTCAGCAGAATCATGAAAAAAATAATGCAGAATATTTTTAGTGATAAAAAGAAAACAATACTGTTTATTTCTGCTGTAGCTGTAATACTTGTGATTGTGGTATTGATCATCATTCTTGAATGCGCAGATAAAACAGAATATGTTTATAAAGAAACACAGGTAGAAAAAGGTGATCTGACTGTTGGTGTTACGGAAAGCGGCAGTGTAACGATAGGAACGGTAGACCAGACATTTGATATTGATATGAGTGCTTTTGAAGCCAGTTCCTCCAGCAGTTCCTCCACGCAGTCAGGCGGGGCGGACGGAATGTTTCCGGGAATGGGAAACAGTAATAACAGCAATTCAACAGATAAAGATTACAGCAGGGCATTAGATGTGGAAGAAGTATATGTTACAGTGGGTCAGAAGATTTCAAAAGGTGATCCTTTATTTAAATTAACAGAAGAAAGTGTTGTTTCCATTGAAAATGAATTGGTTGCGGATGAAACTTCAGCAAAATTGACGTTAGAGAAATTACAAAATGATCAGAAACAATCACGCTTGACAGCAACGCATACAAAAGAGACCAGTGAAGCCTATGCACAGCTGGCACAGCATGAATATAATGCAGCAATCGAGGAACTGAATGACGCAGTGGAAGAAAAACAAAAGGAAGTAGATGAAAACACAGAAACCTATGCAGACAATAACGCAAAGTTGGAGGAGTTAAGGGTTCAGCTCACAGCAGCAAAGAACATATTGGAAAATGCGGAATATGCGGTAAAAACTGCAGACACGACAGTTATTTATGAATATGCCAAACAGGAAGATGCAAGGGATGAAGCGAAGAGTCAGGCAGATGATCTGGAAGATGAGATAGAGACTTTAGAAGCTGAGAATGAAGAATTACTGAATCATTACCCAACTGAGCTTTTGGAACTGAATCAGTTGAAGAGAGATCTGGAGACAGGAACAATAGCGGCAAATAAAACTTATCAGGAAAGAACAGCAACCGGCAAGGATGCGGCAGAAGAATATGCAGTTACAGTAGGTTATCTGGATGCGGATCTTCTGGATGCACAGAATGATTATGAGGAAGCAATGAAAAAGCTGGAGGAATTCGATACCTATATTGTGGATGACATGGTATATGCAGAGTACAACGGTGTCATTACGGATGTAAATGTCGCAGAAGGCGATTCCTTAAGTTCTTCACAAACATTGATCACACTGAATAATCAGGATGATACAACCATCGCAGTTGAAATATCAGATGATGATATGGCATCTATTGATACGGATAGTAAAGTAAACTTAAGCATCAGCGCTTATCCGGATACTATATTTGAAGGTACAATTGATGAAATCGGAGATGCGGTAACAGGTAGCAGTACGGGTGAGATTACGTATGAAGTAACTGTTCTGATTGGCGGAGATGTATCCGGATTATTTGAAGGTATGACAGGAGTCGTTACATTCATTACAAAGGAAACGAAAGAAGTCATCTATGTATCCAACAGAGCAATCATTAGAGATGGTACAAAGTCTTATGTAAAGATAAAGGAGTCTTCAGGAGATATTGTGCAGAAAGAGATAGCAACAGGATTCTCGGATGGTGTGAATGTAGAAATCGTGGAAGGACTTTCAGAAGGAGATACTGTTCTGATTGAAAGTAAGGTGAGCGAATAATGAGATTATCCGAAATTTTTCGATTGGTATGGCTGAACCTTTCGCAAAATAAGTTTAAAGTCATCCTGACCTCAATCGGTATCGTGGTAGGTACGGCAACGATCATGATGGTCATTGCAATTGGTACCGGAGGTAAATTAGAGGTCGCAGAACAATTTAAGAATTTGAATGCAGGAGCAATTGATATATCTTACGAATCTTCGTCAAGTAGCAACCAATCGTCAGGTGGCAGTGGAATGCCTGGTGGTGGCGGATTTTCCGGCGGTGGTGGCGGAATGTCTGGCGGTGACGGATTCCCAAGCGGCGGATTCCCAGGTGGTGGCGGATTCCCGGGAGGGGGTGCCGACGACAGGATCAATCAGGAGGATGTCAACCTGTCGGAATCAGATATGGAAGATTTACTCGTATTTGTTCCTGGATTATCAAATGCTACCATATCGTTTTCAACAAAGGCAGATGTGGATGGCGGTGAATTAGATGATACTACCAGTTATAATATCGCAGGTGTAAAAGATAACTATGCAACGTTGAGTAATATGGAACTCGCAATTGGTGAATTCACGACAGAAGAAAATGAAGAAAATAAAGAAAAGGCATGTGTGTTGGGCGCCAGTGCGGCAAAAGAAATATTCGGAAGTGCCTATGATGCATACGATGGGACGGTATATATTGATGACAGACCCTATACAGTAAGTGGTGTATTGGAAGAGATGGGCACAGTAGCATCCGGTATCAGTCCGGATGAAGCCATATTTATTCCATACGCAACAGGCGTGAAATACCTGACAGGAGATGATGTGAGTCCAACAATAACGGTTATTGCAGAAGATGTCAATAATGTGGATACGATTATTGATTATGTGACAGATGTGCTATTAGATTCCTATCCGAATTCTGAATTTACAATTGCAGATGCAGGCAGTAAGATGGATGCAGCGATGGCTTCTAATGATACGCTGACAATCTTATTAGTTGCCATGGCAGTTATTGTATTTATTGTTGGCGGTATCGGTATCATGAATGTTTTATTTGTATCCGTAAAAGAAAGAACAAAAGAGATCGGTATTTTAAAAGCACTTGGCTGTATGCAGTCTGACATTTTAAAAGAATTCGTCTTTGAAGCCAGCTGTATCAGTTTTGTTGGAGCCGTTATGGGCGTGATCATTGCATTGGGAATTACGCCGATCATAGAAAATTTCTCAGTTCGTGTTGAACTTTCGGTTGGTGGAGCTGTTATTTCATTATTGTTCGGTGTTATTACAGGAACGATTTTTGGATTTTATCCGGCATATAAGGCATCCAAGCTAATTCCAATCGTAGCATTGAATCAAGAATAGGAGCAGGAGCATATGAAAAAAAAAGAACGGCACAATATAGAACCACAGGATAAGACAGAAGATATCAGTATTAAAGAAAGGGAGCGGATCGGGCTGGGATTGCGGAACATGCAGACGCAGGCTGATATTCTGAGACGAAAAAAGCGTAGAAAAAGAAAAATACTGATTACCTTGCTTATTCTGATTGTGATCACGGTCGGTATTGTAGTTTATCAGGTTAAGAAAACGGAAACAGAAACTACAACAGTAGAGTCAAGTGAAGATGCTATAGCGGGTGAGAATCAGGAAATCATTCTTGGTGAAATATCAGAAATCAGCGGAAACGAGATGACGTTTACCCTTGTTGAAGAAGAGGAAAGTACAGAAATACAAAGTACGGATCAGACTAACGTGCAGGCAGGAGGGATTCAGATGACTGAACAAAGCAGTGGTGAGACATCTGGTGGACAAATGCCTGACATGAGCAGCGGGCAGATGTCGGATATGAGCGGAATGCAGGCAGATGGAGAGGCAAGTACGGAAGGCAGCACTGAGAGCAATCAAACAATGCCGGCAGCTATGAGGGAAGCAAAGACATACCATTCACTTGGGGAAGAGAGAACAGCAACGATCCCGGTTGGAACCGATGTAATCACAAAGCTTGGAACAACAACAACTTTTGCAAGACTGGCAGCGGGTGATGTGGTTCAGATACTGACGGAAAAAGTCGGGGATGAGGATGTCATTATTAAAATGTGGATTATAGGATAGGAGTCATACTTATGATTGATATTAAGAATTTGAATAAAGGATATCTGTTAGGTGAGGAAAAACTTCCCATATTGAAAAATATAAATTTTCATGTGGAGGAAGGAGAATTTGTGGCAATCCTGGGACCATCCGGCTCCGGTAAAACGACGTTCATGAATGTGATCGGATGTATGGATATTGCGGATGACGGAGAGTATTATCTGGATGGACTCTCCATACATGAGATGCCGGAGGAACAGCTCACTGAAATCCGCAATAAAGAGATTGGATTTATATTCCAAAACTATCAACTGATTTCAACCTACACGGTACTGCAGAATATAATCATGCCGCTTCTGATGCGTGGCATGGACCATAAGACAGCAGAAGCAGCATGCATGGAAACAATAAAATTGCTAGGTATTGATCACAGACTGGATCATAAACCTTCGGAATTATCAGGCGGCCAGAAACAGAGGGTGTCAATTGCAAGGGCCATGGCAGGAAATCCGGCAATCTTACTCGCAGATGAACCGACAGGAGCTTTGGATACGAATAGCGGTAAGGAAGTACTTAAATTGTTCCAACAGTTGAACAGCATGGGTCACACGATTGTTATGATTACCCACGATCTGAATGTTGCAAAGTCGGCAGGAAGAATTGTAAGTATTGTCGACGGAAGATTATCAGAATATAAATAAAACGAGCAAATCGCGCTATAGCAAACAAGTTTGCATTTGTATGGAAATGCTTATAAGTTAGAAAAGGACGATAATTTTCGTCCTTTTTTGTTGCATGTTAACGGTTGAATGCACTAAAGTGTTGTGCTATAATTAGACGATTATGCGAAAGGATAAATAGGTGACAAAATGAAGGCATTTTTAATATTGGAAGATGGTACCGTTTTTGAGGGAACTCATATCGGATCATCAAAAGAAATTATTAGTGAAATAGTTTTCAACACGTCTATGGCAGGATACTTGGAAGTATTGACAGATCCTTCTTATGCAGGACAGGCAGTATGTATGACGTATCCATTAATTGGCAATTACGGGATCTGTGAAGAGGACATGGAATCCAGAAAACCCTGGCCGGATGGATTTATAGTGAGAGAATTGTCAAGAGTGCCAAGTAACTTTAGATGTAATGGTACGATTCAGGATTTCCTTATGAAACATGATGTTCCTGGTATTGCCGGTATTGATACCAGAGCACTCACCAAGATACTAAGAGAGAAAGGTACGATGAATGGTTGTATTACTACAAATGAAGCGTATCAGTTAGATGAGATTATTCCAAGATTAAAAGCCTATACTACTGGTAAAGTAGTGGAAAAAGTAACCTGTGGACATAAATACAGAATAGAAGGTTCTGCTTCTTTGGAAGAAAATGGTCCTATTTCCGGAAGTTCCCGATACACCGGAGAAAAAGAAAAAAAACCTTCCATTGTAAGAGAATTAAATGGAAAAGGGAAAAAAGTGGCGCTGGTCGACTTTGGCGCTAAAGATAATATTGCAGCATCTTTGGCAAAAAGAGGTTGTGATGTTACAATCTATCCGGCTCTTACCCGTGCAGAAGAGATACTTGCAGATGCACCGGACGGAATCATGTTGACAAATGGACCTGGCGATCCAAAAGAATGCACTTCCATCATTTCTGAAATCAAAAAACTATACGATACCAATATCCCAATATTTGCAATCTGCTTAGGACATCAGTTAATGGCATTGGCTACAGGGGCAGACACTTATAAAATGAAATATGGACATCGCGGCGGTAACCACCCGGTAAAAGATCTTGAGACGAACAAAGTATACATCTCTTCGCAAAATCATGGTTATGTAGTAGATATGGATAAGATAGATCCTAAGATAGCAACGCCAGCATTTGTGAATGTTAATGATGGTACTAACGAAGGGCTTGCCTATACAGATAAAAATATATTTACAGTGCAGTTTCATCCGGAAGCATGTCCTGGACCACAGGATTCCGGATATTTATTTGACAGATTTATAAAAATGATGGAGGTAACGAAGAATGCCTAAGAATCCAAATATTAAAAAAGTATTAGTCATTGGTTCCGGACCTATCGTCATCGGACAGGCTGCGGAATTTGATTATGCCGGAACACAGGCGTGCCGTTCCCTGAAAGAAGAAGGACTAGAGGTCATTCTTGTAAATTCTAATCCGGCTACCATCATGACAGATAAAGATATTGCTGATAAAGTTTATATTGAACCTTTGACAGTAAAAGTATTGGAACAGCTGATTGCAAAAGAGAGTCCGGACAGTATATTGCCGACTCTTGGCGGGCAGGCAGGTCTGAATCTTGGTATGGAATTGGCGGAAAAGGGTATTTTAGATAAATATAATGTAAAATTAATCGGTACCACACCTGAGACAATCAAGAAAGCAGAGGATCGTCTGGAATTTAAAGAAACAATGGAAAAAATTGGCGAACCATGCGCACCGTCTTTAGTTGTGGAAGATATTCAAGCAGGTGTTGAATTTGCAAAACAGATTGGTTATCCTGTTGTACTTCGTCCTGCTTATACATTAGGCGGCAGTGGCGGTGGTATTGCGCATACCCAGTTAGAATTAGAAGAGATCCTTGAGAATGGTCTGAGGCTCAGCCGTGTCGGTCAGGTTCTTGTAGAACGTTGCATTGCAGGCTGGAAAGAGATTGAATATGAAGTAATGCGTGATGCAAATGGTAACTGTATTACTGTTTGTAACATGGAGAACATAGATCCTGTTGGCGTACACACCGGAGACAGTATCGTTGTAGCACCTTCTCAGACCCTGGGCGATAAAGAATACCAGATGCTTAGAAGTTCTGCATTGAATATTATCAATGAATTAAATATTACCGGTGGATGTAATGTTCAGTATGCGCTTCATCCGACTAGTTTTGAATATTGTGTCATTGAAGTAAATCCTCGTGTAAGCCGTTCTTCTGCACTTGCATCTAAGGCGACCGGATATCCGATTGCAAAGGTAGCCGCAAAGATTGCACTTGGTTATACATTAGATGAAGTAAAGAATGCAATTACAGGTAAGACTTATGCAAGCTTTGAACCGACATTGGATTATTGTGTCGTAAAGATACCGCGTCTTCCATTTGATAAATTCATTACAGCAAAGAGAACGCTGACGACACAGATGAAAGCAACCGGCGAAGTAATGAGTATCTGTACGAACTTTGAGGGTGCCCTTATGAAAGCAATCCGTTCGTTGGAACAGCATGTGGATTGTTTACAAAGCTATGATTTTACAGAACTTGGCAAAGAAGAATTATTGGAAAGACTAAAGATAGTTGATGACCAGAGAATCTATGTGATTGCAGAAGCAATCAGAAAAGGTATCGATTATGATACAATCCATGAGATTACAATGGTAGACTGCTGGTTTATTGATAAACTGGCAATCCTGGTCGAGATGGAGCAGGCATTAGAGCAGGGACCACTTACAGTAGAATTATTAAAGGAAGCAAAACGCATTGAATACCCGGATAACGTAATTGCAAGACTGACAGGTATGTCGGAATTAGAGGTCAAAACTATGCGTTATCAAAATGGAATCACAGCTTCTTTCAAAATGGTCGATACCTGTGCGGCCGAATTCGAAGCGAGCACACCTTACTACTACTCATGCTTTGACGGTGAAAATGAAGCAAAAGAAACACATCCGTTAAAGAAAGTATTGGTTCTTGGGTCCGGTCCCATCCGTATCGGACAGGGGATTGAGTTCGATTACTGTTCCGTTCATAGTACATGGGCATTCAGTAAAGAAGGGTATGAGACGATCATTGTCAACAATAATCCGGAGACCGTGAGTACAGACTTTGATATTGCCGATAAGTTGTATTTTGAACCTCTGACACCGGAAGATGTAGAGAACATTGTAAATATTGAGAAGCCGGATGGAGCAGTAGTTCAATTCGGCGGACAGACAGCTATCAAGTTAACTGAGAGCCTGATGAAGATGGGCGTCCCAATTCTTGGAACGAGTGCTGAAAATGTGGATGCTGCGGAAGACAGGGAGTTATTTGACAAGATTCTAGAGGAATGTGAAATTCCAAGGCCTTCAGGCGGAACGGTATATACTGCAGAGGAAGCTAAAAAAGTTGCGAACAAGTTAGGATATCCCGTACTGGTACGTCCTTCTTATGTACTGGGCGGACAGGGCATGCAGATTGCCATCTCTGATGAAGAAGTAGAAGAATTTATGGAGATCATCAATCGAATCGCACAGGATCACCCGATTCTCGTAGACAAATACCTGATGGGAAAAGAGATTGAAGTAGATGCCGTATGTGATGGCACTGATATCTTAATTCCGGGCATTATGGAACATATTGAAAGAGCCGGTGTGCATTCAGGAGACAGTATCTCTGTATATCCGGCGCAGACGATCAGCAGACAGGTAAAAGATACAATTGCAGAGTATACCAGAAGGCTTGCAAAGTCTTTACATGTAATCGGTCTCATTAATATTCAGTTTATAGTGGTAGGCGAAGATGTCTATGTAATCGAAGTAAACCCGCGTTCTTCCCGTACGGTTCCTTACATTAGTAAAGTGACAGGTATTCCAATTGTAGATCTTGCTACACAGGTCATTATCGGGAAAAAAATCAAAGACTTGGGTTATGAGCCGGGATTGCAGCCGGAGGCAGACTATATTGCAATTAAGATGCCGGTATTCTCTTTTGAGAAGATCCGTGGTGCAGAGATCAGCCTTGGGCCTGAGATGAAATCGACCGGGGAATGTCTCGGTATTGCCAAGACTTTCGATGAAGCATTGTATAAAGCATTTTTGGGGGCAGGTGTAGACCTTCCGAAATATAAGCAAATGATCATTACTGTGAAAGACGCAGATAAAGGTGAAGCAATCGAACTTTCTAAGAAATTCGAGAAACTGGGCTATACGATCTATGCGACCAGAAGTACTGCAGCCGCTTTACAGGAGGCAGGTGTAAAAGCGCGTAAGGTAAATAAGATCAACCAGGAATCACCGACAGTCATGGATCTCATTCTGGGCCATAAGATCGATCTCGTGATTGACACACCTACGCAGGGAAGAGATAAGTCAAGGGATGGTTTCCTGATCCGCAGAACGGCAATTGAAACGGGCGTCAATTGTATTACATCTCTGGATACAGCCAACGCACTGGCAGCCAGCCTTGCAAATGCGGAATCCCGCCAATTGAATCTGATTGATATTGCTTCTATATAATAGTAGTAATAAAACTTTTGAGCTATATCAAACTGACGGAAATGGTCATTTGATATAGCTCTTGATACAACAGAAAGATGGAACAAAATGAACTACCAAAAAGAATTAGAGAGTATTCTGGCGCAACTGCCGGATCAAAAAAGAACCTTACTATTGCATAGCTGTTGTGCACCTTGCAGCAGTTATGTACTGGAATATTTAAGGCCGTATTTTCGGATCACGGTATTTTATTACAATCCGAATATTTCGGAAGAAGCAGAGTATCGGAAACGGGTGGCAGAAGAGAAACGACTGATCATGCAAATGAATCAGGAAGCAGGAGAAAATGAAAATCAGATTGCTTTCCGGGAAGGTAATTATGAATCTGCCTTTTTTTTTCGAGCAGTGAAAGGACTGGAACAGTGTAAAGAAGGCGGAGAGCGCTGTGAACAATGTTTCAGATTAAGATTGATGGAGACAGCGAAGGAAGCAAATGAAGGAGCTTTTGATTTTTTTACCACAACATTGACGATTAGTCCATTAAAAAATGCAGAACTGATCAATCAGATCGGACGGCAGTTCACAGAGAAGTCAGAGTCAGAAGAATGCCAAAGCATTCTTCTAATGCGGGCTTGCCCGCAATTTTTACCATCCGATTTTAAAAAAAAGAATGGATATAAGCGTTCTTTGGAATTATCCAGGGAATACGATTTATATAGACAAGACTATTGCGGATGTATCTTTTCCAAAATGCAAAGAGAGCAGGAGAAGATACAAAAGGAAAGCTTGAAAGGAAGCAGATAGGAGTTATATGAAGAAATTATTAGAAATTATTTCAGAAGAAATGAAGGCTGCATTTGAGGCAGCAGGATATGAAAAAGAATTAGGAAAGACAGCGCTGTCAAACAGACCGGATTTGTGTGAATACCAATGCAATGGAGCTATGGCTGGTGCGAAGAAATATAAAAAGGCACCGCTTATGATTGCCAATGAGGTAGCTGAAAAACTCGCAGATAGTAAGATATTTGAGAAAGCAGAAGCAGTTGCACCGGGATTCCTTAATTTGAATTTACGGAAGAACTTTCTGACGGAATATCTGAGAGGTATGTCTGGTGACGATAAGTTTGGTGTGGAGAAAGCAAAGAATCCACAGAAAATCGTGATCGATTATGGCGGACCTAATGTAGCAAAACCATTGCATGTAGGTCATCTGCGTTCGGCTGTAATTGGGGAAAGCGTTAAAAGAATCAGCAGATTCATGGGACATGATGTGGTAGGTGATATTCACCTGGGAGACTGGGGTCTTCAGATGGGTCTGATCATTACAGAATTAAAAGAAAGACAGCCGGATCTGATCTATTTTGATGAATCTTTTACAGGAGCATATCCGGAAGAAGCACCATTTACCATATCAGAATTGGAAGAGATCTACCCGACAGCCAGTAAAAAATCAAAGGAAGATGATGCTTATAAAGAAGCTGCTATGGATGCCACTTTCAAATTACAGTCTGGTGTCAGAGGATATCGCGCATTATGGAATCATATCATGCAGGTATCGGTCATGGACTTAAAGAAAAACTATGCAGATCTGAATGTGGAATTTGACCTTTGGAAAGGGGAATCAGATGTACAGGAAGCAATTCCGGGCATGGTGTCTTACATGAAAGAGGAAGGCTATGCATATGAAAGTGCAGGCGCCTTGGTGGTTGATGTGAAGCAAGAAACCGATACAAAAGAGATTCCGCCATGTATGATTTTGAAATCAGATGGTGCATCCCTTTACAATACAACAGATTTGGCTACCATTACGGAACGTATGCAAGAGATTCATCCGAATCATATTATTTATGTGGTTGATAAGAGGCAAGATCTTTATTTTGAACAGGTATTCCGTTGTGCAAGAAAAACGAAATTAGTAGAACCGGAAACAAAATTAACATTTTTAGGTTTTGGTACCATGAATGGAAAAGATGGCAAGCCTTTTAAGACAAGACAAGGTGGTGTCATGCGCCTGGAGCATCTCTTAAAGGATATCAATGAGGAGATGTATCAGAAGATTATGGATAACCGTTCCATGGAAGAGGAAGAAGCAGCAGCAATTGCAAAAACTGTTGCATTGGCAGCCATTAAATATGGTGATTTATCGAATCAGGCAGCCAAAGATTATGTTTTTGATATTGAGAGATTTACTTCTTTTGAAGGAGATACGGGTCCATATATTTTATATACCATCGTTCGTATCAAATCTATATTAAATAAATATAAAGAACAAGGTGGTTCCCAGGAAAAAGTATCTATTCAGGATGCGGTAAGTGATTCCGAAAAAGAACTGATGTTGGTACTTACACAATTCAATGCGGTCATGGAAAGTGCATTTGAAGAGATTGCTCCACATAAAGTATGTGCTTATATTTATGATCTGGCGAATGCGTTTAACCATTTTTATCATGAAACAAAGATTCTGACGGAAGAAAATGAAGCAAAAAAAGCAGGTTTTATTGCACTGTTGTTATTATGCCGCAATATATTGGAAGCATGCATAGAGGTCTTAGGATTTGGTGCACCGGAAAAGATGTAATGATATTATCAGAAAATAAAAAAGATACAGGAGGAAGCAGAGTGATGGATCGGGAAGAAGCATGGGAGTTATTGACACAATATAATAAGGAGCCTTTTCATTTATTGCATGCACTTACTGTGGAAGGCGTTATGAGATATTTTGCTGAGAAGTTACAACATGTAGAGGAAGCAGAGTTCTGGGGCATTGCAGGATTGCTTCATGACCTTGATTTTGAAATGTATCCGGAAGAACATTGTACTAAGACAAGGGAAATCATGGAGGAGAATCATTTGGATGCAGACTTGATCCATGCTGTTACCAGTCATGGATATGGACTATGTGGTGAAACACAGCCGGAGCCAAAACTAGAAATGGAGAAAATCCTATTTGCGACAGATGAATTGACAGGACTAATTGGTGCAGCTGCAAGGATGCGTCCTTCCAAAAGCGTTATGGATATGGAATTGTCCAGCTTAAAAAAGAAATTCAAAGACAAAAGGTTCGCAGCAGGATGCTCCAGGGATGTTATCATACAAGGGGCAGAAATGTTAGGATGGGAATTAGACAAACTGATGGAAGATACCATTATGGCAATGCGTTCCTGTGAAGCAGATGTGAATGCAGCAATGGAAGCTATGTGAGAAGTAATGCTAAGCAGCTAAAAAACAAACGGCTGCAAAGAATTACTAAGTCTCACATGGGTTAAAAAGGGAATGGCATGAATATAATAAAAACAGATAAAATTCCAATATGGGATGAAAGAGGAGTCAGAATAGAAGAAGTAAATCTTCCGGAAGCTGTAACACCAACGGTTGGAAGACGTGGTGGGTTTGCAGATTCCGGCGTGTATTATAAGGGCGCAGGAATCATTTACAGAGGGCATCTGTCCAATGAACCAAAGCCATATGAGCGGATTTTAAGGCAGGATGCACTTGTGTATCAGAAATATACAGTTATCAATACAGAATTAGTTAAAAAATTCGGTATTTTCAATTTTCCGCATCAGCCTGTTTTTACAGATTGTGAAGGTGCATGCGGCAGAAAAGAAAAGCGGTTGCTGGAGAATCAGAAAGACTTTCAATTATCTGCAATCGCGGAAATTGTGGATGTGATCGATGTTGGATTACCGGAGCACAAAGTATATGCTTATACATTAAAAAATCTTCGTTCAGAACCCAAAGATGTATTACAGTTATTAGAATATATCCTCCAGGATGATTTTAATAGTGCATGGGATAAGAACCTTTGGGAAGATGTGGCAGGGTATTGCTATGTGAGGGATATTGCGGACTGGTTCCGATCAAAAGAATTCAGACACAAACTTGGAACAGTCTATGCGTTGCTGCACTCCATTTATGCAGCAGATAAATATCTGTTTGCAATGATTACAAATCAAATCGTTGGTTATAATTATCTGGATGCGTTGTACATACCATATATTAGTGCATTGATCGTAAAAAAATATTGCCCGGTGGCAGTAGAAGAATTCGGTGGTGATCTGGGACATTTTGATGTTTCATTACATAAAAAGTTATGGAGTGAAATCTATGCAGGTATTGCATGCTGTCACCTGGAACAGGAAGAAAAATGGGCATGGGTGCGCGGCAATTATCTAAAAGATCTGGACAGGCAGTGTGATTTATTGCAGCAGGAACTGCAGTTGGATAGGATTCGTTATCGGGAGATTATGAACTAATATTTTATGTAACTATTCTCTTCTAAAAAATATTAAAAAAGGGTTGACAAGTTACCCCCAATAATTGTATACTAACAAAGCTGGTTGCGAAAAAACCACACAGACCATGGGATCTTAGCTCAGCTGGGAGAGCATCTGCCTTACAAGCAGAGGGTCACAGGTTCGAGCCCTGTAGGTCCCATTATTCTTTAGCAATAAAGAAGAAATGCCGGCGTGGCGGAACTGGCAGACGCACAGGACTTAAAATCCTGCGGGACTTATACTCCCGTACCGGTTCGATTCCGGTCGCCGGCAGTAATGGAAGTATCATCTTTGGGTGGTACTTTTTTTTATTTTATGGGAGTTTCCCAATAATTTGAACTAGGCTTATTCTTTGTTCTATAAAATTATTACAGTGTATTGTAAGGTCTTAGAATGTATAATATGATAACATCATACAGAGCACTCATGTTTTAATTAGATAGTTTGTGTACGCTTTATAAATAGTTAGTTTGGGGAGAATAGATACATATGGCAGGCTCTAATGTAAAAATAAGAAACAGTAAATTAGATAATATAAAAGGGGTATTAATTATATTAGTAGTATTGGGGCACTTATTGGAATTAGATATGGAGTATGGGATAAACAGAATTCTATATGTTATTATTTATTCATTTCATATGCCGGTGTTCGTGTTTGTATCTGGATATTTTGCAAATTTCAGTATAAAGAGAACATTGAAAAAATTATTATATCCATATATTCTTTTTCAGATTCTATATTTATTATTTGCCAGGCATGTGCTGGATCTAGATAATTTAATACAATTTACGACACCATACTGGCTGTTATGGTATCTTTGGGCAATGGTTATATGGACTCTTATGATACCATTAATAAAAAACGGTAAAATTGAACAAAAAGCTATTATGTTACTATTAGCGACGATTGTGGCAATTACTATCGGATATGTAAGTGTAATTGGGAGAATATTTAGTCTTTCCAGAATTTTTGTATTTTTCCCTTTCTTTATGTGTGGCTACTATGCAAAAGAGTGGAATAGTAAGGAAGTGAACAGAGTAAACATACAGAGCATATTAAAGACGTATAAGACACTCATAATATTAGTTTTGTGTATTTGTATTATAGGGATTATTGGATATTGCATGGGGCAATATAGAGTGATAGATCGTAATTGGCTGTATGAGGCTGTTTCTTATCAAGATGGTGCTTATACGATAAAATTTCGAATATTGCATTTAAGTGTGGGAGTTGTCTGGCTGCTATTCTTGTTGGTGATAATACCCAATAAAAATATCCCAATACTTACGCATATCGGAATCAATACAATGCCAATCTTTTTAATGCATGGATTTATCATTAAAATGATTGGCAAGTATAAGATATTGAATCAATGGAAGGGCTTTGAATATATAGGACTGTTTTTTCTTCTGTCTACTACAGTGCTGCTATTATCTTCTAAGACTGCTTGCAAGATATTTAAAAATTTAATCACTATTCCGGATCGCCTTGGCAAAATCATAGTTCCAACTCAGTCATGAGCCAAATGCCGCGAATGATTTTTTGTGAAATATACAATGCAGATAAATACTATAATACTTATGATACTAATGATTATGCCGATAGTAAGACCAGCCGGATAATAAGATAGTTCTATGGTATGTTCTCCGGCATCTAATGCAACGCTTATCATGGTATCTTCGAAAATCTCCATGTTGGCTTTTTTGTTGTCTACTTTCAAAGACCAACCAGGTTCATAAGGTACGCTGAGCACTAGCTGACCGACTCTATTTAGTGTCACATGTCCCTTAATATGATTGGAATCATAGGAATCAATTGTCATTGGCTGCTGTGATAAAGTATCTATCCAAGTCCGCAGCACACTTTCTTCCAAACGGTAGGCACTTAACAGAAGAGGTGTGTCTGTTGGCTCGGTTGCATGCAGTGTAATAACAGTTCCAGCAGTTTGCCATCCGAGATCCATAATATATGAATTCTTTAATTTTTTAAACGTTTTAGACACAGCCCCCATATTTGCAACAACAGTGGTAACTTTAGAATTACCGGCATACGCATAAATATGGGCATCGGATTCCACTTCAATAGTAGTAATATTATCTAATTCTTCTGTTTGTAATTGTGTAAATACAGGCGTTTTGATATTAAACTTGGATACGAATGAATTCTGTGCTTCTATTGGGTTAAAAGCTTTTTCATCGGTTTCTTCTTCCTTGACATCTTCCATGACCTCATCAACAGTATCAAATAAATCATCCTTGGAGGAGGGAGAGATTTTTTCGCTCTTTTCTTCCTCATCTGCAAAGATGTCTACAGCACCCTTATTAGATGCAGCATGTGTAAGGTCGGTAGAATCAATTACATAACCAAGAGGTAGGGTATACAGGTTTTTGTATAAGAAACTATCGCTATCCGAGTTTACTAAAGTATACAGGCTGTCTGTCTCTAATTCTTTTTTTGAAAACATGTATTTCGTAGATAGCAGGGCAGATGTAATTGGCGTTGCGCCCTCAAAACTATAAAATACACGACTGCTCTTCATACCATATTTATTATAAAAGTTCTTAACATGTGAATTGGCAGTAGAGGAAAATAAGGAAGCAGAAGGAAAGTCGGACAACATAGCATCATTTTGCGTTAATCGTTCGAATTTCTCAATTCGATAGAAATCGGAGTCTTGTTTCTTTACCTCATCAGCGAGCGTCTTGTAAGATGTAATATTGGAAATGTAATTACTTCTGCTTACGGTAGGAACACTTGTTATTGTCATATTGACAGTAGATTCCGCAATTACTATAAAAAGTGTTAAGAGCGCAATCAAATTATGCATATTATTACTTTGCCTGTATTGATACATCATGATAGCATAGAATAATAGTAAAATTGCTGTTAATAAATAAGTAGAGGAATCAATATTCTCAGTATCTGTTAGTTTTTCGCATAATAGAATAAAGAACATAACACCGCAGATACTGTAGGTCATTTCAGCTTTTGAATATTCTTTTAAATGCGAAAGGGCCTCATAACATACTGTTAATAAAAGAATAATATATAAGAATGACTGACGGCATGGAAGAGAATCTGGATAGTTAAAACCATGCCAGATAAAGTTCAATATATTCGTAGAAAAACTAATCAGCATAAAGGCCAGTAAAGATGTTTTTGCTATTTTTTCATTGGTAGGAATTGTTTTATTCATAACATAAAGCGGCAAAAGAAATAGGACTCCAACACCACAATATAGATTTGGCCAGTGATTCAGACCAATTTCAACAGGAACATTAATGCAGTGTCTGGCTAATACGTCTAAAATCGAAAAATACGTGGATACCGTTTTAGGAAAATTAAAACTGGCAAATTCCGAATAGTGTAATGCTGCTACCTCAGGGATTAGGAGAACAGCAGCCATACCACCTGCCAGTAAAGAAAAGATGAAAAAATTTATTAGAGCCTTCATTCTTTCTTTGCAAGTTACGAGGAGTACAAGAAAATATAGTATTAGATAAATACAGATCATTATAGAAATATAATAATTAGCTAAAATAGCGAGTGCCAGAGTAATACAATATAATTTATACTTTCCCTCATAAACCAGAAGTTCCAGACCAAGAATGATAACAGGCGCAAGCACAATACAGTCAAGCCACATAACATTCCAGTTGTAAGCAGCATAATAACCCGACATAGCATAGAAAATTGCAAAAAATAGAATAGAGAAGTGCTTGGATTTAAAGTGCCTGCTCAAATAGTATGAAAATGCGAATCCGCTGAAGCCGATCTTAATCACAATAAGATAAGTCATGAACTCTATGAGCAGATTTTCAGGACAAAAAATAACCAACCAGTTAAATGGACTTGCCAGATAGTAAACATATAATGCAAGAAAATTTGATCCTATACCAGTATTCCAAGAGTAAAAAAGGGATTCACCGTTTTTTATTTTATGATAGAATTCTGTCAAAAAAGGAAAATACTGGTGATACATGTCAACATGCAGAAAAGATTCATCTCCAAATGGATAAATGCCACGTTCCATGAAAATAAGAAGCATAATAATAACGGGCAGTGTAAAAGACAATAAAAATAAACAATTTTTTTTCAAATAATCTTTGAAATTTATAGATTTCATTATGATCTCCCTTTTTGTGTATGGTTTATTAACGATCCTTAAATAGTTGATAATATTGCATCTGCTGGTATTTGTTCAGAACATCTGACTGTTCGTCAGCAGGAGTACTAGTTCCTTCCTTATCGGTTACCTGAATAGCAGAAATAATAGGATAATCGCGTTGTAGTTCATTGAGATACGAATTATAATCCGATATTGGAAGACCGGCAACGGAAAGAGTTTTTGTTCCTAAAAAGTTTGCACTGGTCTCCAAATTCGATTCCTCTCCTATATCATAGTTTGCCCAAATGATAAAAGGTACCTTATAGCGAAGAGCAAGATCTGATTCAGTAAGGGAATCACCAGATTTTCCTTGAAGTTTCCATATTGGTTCAGCAACAGAATTAGCAGGTTGATGGTCTCCGAAAAATACGATAATTGTATTTTCATCCTGTTTCTTAAAGTAAGATATTAATTCTTCTAAAGCACTGTCGGAGAGCTTAACTAAGGATAAATAATTATTCAAAGCTTTTGAAGTAGATCCTTCGACAGTAACATCTGGGTGGAAATTAACAAAATCATCTGTATAAGATGAATGATTCTGCATGGTAACATTGAATAAAAATAAAGGTTTACCAGCTTCTTTTGCCTCGTAAAGCTGAATTATTTTTTCAAAATCTGACTTATCACTGACATATTTTCGGACCAGTTCCGGATTGGAAAAATCATCAATAAAGTAAGAATGTTCCAATCCAAGAAGCGGATATACACGTTCTCGATCCCATCCTTTGGCATAGTATGGATGCATTCCAATGGTAGAATAACCAAGAGTCTGCAAATAAGAAGGTGTAGACGCAATAGCCTGCGTAATGTATTGCTGATAAGGAATGCTTCCCTGCGGCAGAAAAGCCATGCTGTTACCGGTCAAATATTCGAATTCTGTATTTGCAGTATTACCTCCTAGAACTGAAACATTGAGATGACCTGATACAGTATCCTCAGCACCATTCATTAAAGACCTCATAAATGGCATATAGTCAGTATTTGTAGTGAAATCACCAAGTACACTGAGATCAGAGAAAGCTTCATCCATAATAACAATAATATTCGGTGTATGAGTAATAGCTTCTTCTGTATGATAAGAATTCAGGAGTGAAGCCACTTTTGTTTCGTTATAGCCCGCTGGCTTCTTGACAGTCAGATACTGCAACTCCATAAGAAAGGCAACAGCGGTGCCGTCACGTTTGCTCATAACAGTAGGAGTGAATAACTTATCATAAAGCTTGAATCTGGAAACAGTTTCTTCTTTATGCAGCATAGAGGTATAAACGTATATCAATGCACAAACAATAATTGCACCAACGCAACGTTTTTTCCAGTTAAGGGAAAGCGTTATCCTGTATCTGGATTCAAGAATCATTAAAACAACAAAACCGATCAGTGTAAAAATTACGTTTTGGGATAATGTGTATTGAAAATTATCAGCAACGCTCGTTGCAGTCCTGATAGAAAAGATATCCCAGGGCATAATAGGTGCAGAACGGAATTGCAGGACAAAATAATTTGCGAGACCAATTACAGCAAAAAGCAATGTTTCAATCATAAGTGCAATATGTATCTTTCCAATTAAAAAAATAAGTAAGAGCATTACAAACTCGAAGAATACAAAGTTTAGTATCTGAATAGGAACCTTCATTGTCGTAAATGCATTGTGCGTATAGCTTTCAAAGATGTAGAATGTTGCAATGGGGTACAAAAAAAATATAAATCTATTTACTTTTTTTAGTGCTGTTTTCATATATGTCTGCCTCTTTTCAATTTTCAGTTAAAGTTTTTGCGAAACGCATTTTAAATAAGAAGCGTTACTGTCTCGTTCTGTTCTATTCTAGTGAAAGGCGCTTATACTGTCAAGCAATTATCTCGAAAAAAACAAAAAGATACTTGACAAATATATTAATAATGTGTAGAATAACAATGTTGCGATTGAGATATAAGATTTCTCAAAGCAGAATTGCATATATGTGCGTGTAGCTCAGCTGGATAGAGCGTCTGGCTACGGACCAGAAGGTCGAGGGTTCGAATCCTTTCACGCACATTACTGAAACCTTGTGGACATTATGTTTACAAGGTTTTTTACTCTATAGGAATCACGTCACGGTAAATGGGTAGAGAGGAGCATTATGAGTAAGCAAGCAGGAAATACATTTATAGCACCAACAGCAAGATATTCTGTTATACAGGGAAGTTTTTGGATGAGTTTTTGTATTATATTTGCCTATGTAAGTGTTTTTTTATTATCTAAGGGATTCTCAAATTCACAGATTGGTATTATTGTAGCGGTATCAGGAGTAATATCAGCATTATTACAGCCTATTGTAGCAGACGTTGCAGACAGGAGCAAAAAGGTATCTTTACGTTTAATTATATCTTTTTGGGCGGTTATCATTATTGCAGTAGCAGCTGGATTACTGATTCCTGGGTTACACATTTTATTGATTGCAGTTTTTTATGGTGTTGCAATTGCATCTCTTCAGATATTAACACCACTAGTAAATGCAATAGGGATGGAATGTATCAATAAGGGAATACCGGTCAACTTCGGACTGGCAAGAGGCATAGGATCAATATCCTATGCAGTTATATCTTATTTGGCAGGCGTATTGGTGTCAAGATATAATACGTCAGTAATTCCAATTATGATGATTCTATTCTATGCGATATTGATCTTTGGAATACTTAGTTTTAGATTTTCAGATTCCGGTCTTGCGAAAAGTCAGAAAAAATGTGCAGAAGACAAAATAGAAGGTAAATCACATGAAAAATCGTCAACGAATGCATTTTTTAAAAAATATACAAAGTTTTTTATATTATTGATCGGTGTGACACTTTCCTTTATAAGTCATAATATAGTAAATAATTATATGTTTCAGATTATGCAGTATCATGGTGGGGGAAGCAGTGAAATGGGAACTGCACTTGCAATTGCTGCAGCGGTAGAACTGCCGACCATGTTGGGATTTGCTTTTATTGTGAAGAGATTTTCCTGTGGAACGCTGCTAAAAGTTTCAGGAACTTTTTTTATGATTAAGACAGTGCTTACATTACTGGCACCTAATATATTGGGGATATATATAGCACAAGGAGTACAAATTTTAGGATTTGCATTGCAGGTGCCGGCATCTGTGTATTATGTAAACAAACTGATGCGGCCGGAGGACAGAGTAAAAGGTCAGGCATTCATGACTGTTACAAACACGCTTGGCAGTATAGCTGGCAGTTTGCTTGGTGGTGTATTATTAGATGCGTTGGGAGTAAGAGCATTGCTGTTATCCGCTGCAGTTGTAGCTTTGGCTGGAATGTTCATTACATATCTATCAACAGAAAAACACATATAACATGAGAGTATGAGATAAGTCCGTTTCGTATATCTCTTAAGAAGTGCCACTTATCAAACTGATAAGCGGTATTTTTTTGTATATTATAATGAAAGGACAAAAAACATACAAAATAGCTTGCAGTAATTTGGTTAATATGCTACAATATCTTTCGGTGACAGACAAGTGTACGCTGTACAAAAACAATAAAATACAAGTGTGTTTGTGAGAAAAACAAGGAGGCACTTATGGCAGGAACTACGGGTTATTTTGTAGTTAAGAAAAAAGCATTACCGGAAGTTCTACTGAAGGTAGTAGAAGCGAAAAGGCTAATTGAAACAGGTAAAGTACCATCGGTACAGGAAGCTGTTGATAATGTTGGAATTAGTCGAAGTTCTTTTTATAAATATAAAGAGGACATTTTTCCATTTCATGATACAGCTGCAGGAACGACAATAACATTAATTTTTCAGATGGACGATGAACCGGGACTTCTTTCTGACATTCTGAAGATCGTTGCAGAGTATAGAGCTAATATATTAACGATTCATCAAAGTATTCCTATTAATGGGGTGGCATCTTTAAGCATTAGTGTACAGATATTATCAACTACAGGTGATGTTTCTGAAATGGTTGATTCTATGGAAAAACATCGGGGCGTACATTATGTGAAGATAATTGCAAAAGAATAGAATAGTGGAAATGGTAGATTATTAATACACAACACAATAAGGAGATTGACATGGTAAAAGTAGCAGTATTAGGATATGGAACAGTAGGCAGCGGTATCGTAGAAGTAATTAAGAAAAATCAGGAAATGGTAAGTAAAAAAGCCGGGGATGATGTAGATGTAAAATATATTCTTGACTTAAGAGATTTTCCAGGTGACCCATATGAGCAGTTGGTTGTTCATGATGTAGAAATTATTTTAAATGATTCGGAAATTGCCGTTGTGTGTGAAGCAATGGGTGGTGTAGAGCCAGCTTATACATTTTCTAAGAGAGCACTTCTTGCAGGCAAGAGCGTATGTACATCAAATAAGGAACTGGTAGCGAAGCATGGACCGGAATTAATTCGTCTTGCAAGGGAAAATCAGTGTAATTATTTATTTGAAGCAAGTGTTGGCGGCGGAATTCCTATTATTCGTCCAATCAATTCTTCTCTGACACCGGAGAAGATCGATTCAGTAACAGGCATTCTGAATGGTACGACAAATTATATCTTAACAAAGATGCAGGTGGAAGGCTCAGACTTTGCCGAGGTATTAAAAGAAGCTCAGGAAAAAGGCTATGCAGAACGCAATCCTGAAGCAGATGTAGAAGGATATGATGCCTGCCGTAAGATTGCGATTTTATCATCGTTGGTCTATGGTAAGAATGTAAACTTTGAAGATATCTATACAGAGGGCATTACCAAAATTACAACAGACGATTTTAAATATGCTAAGAAACTAGGATTTACAATCAAATTGCTGGCAAAGAGCAAATGCGTAGACGACAAATATTTTGCTATGGTCGCGCCTTGTATGATTTCCAAACAAAATCCATTATTCGGAGTAAATGATGTTTTTAATGCAGTACTGGTACACGGCAATACGCTAGGAAGCACGATGTATTATGGCAGAGGTGCGGGAAAATTACCAACTGCAAGCGCAGTGGTATCAGATGTTATCGATTGTGTAAAACATATTGGTAAAACTGTATTCTGCATTTGGGAAGAAGAAAACTTAGTATTGGAAGACATTGAAGCGGATATAAGGCAATTTTTTGTAAGAGCAAAAGGAACAGACCAGGCGTCGGTAGAGGCTTTTTTCGGCAAGGTAACAGTAGTGGATGCATGCGTTGCAGATGAAATTGGTTTCTTAACAGCACAGATGAGTGAAAAAGCTTATAAAGAGGCTGCGGCAAATTTTGAAATATTGAGCATGATCCGCGTAGAGACAAAGTAGAGAATGGATATCGCTATTCATTTAAAAGATATCGATAAAAAACGTTAATGCGACCAAAGGACGCAGATGGGAGCTGAAAATGAAATATGTTGTAGTACTTGGTGACGGCATGGCTGATGAACCAATTGAAGCAATAGAGAATAAGACACCGCTGGCGTATGCACATACGCCTAATATGGATAAGCTGAGCAAGTTTGGTGAAATAGGAATGGTACAAACGATTCCGGATGGTATGAAGCCGGGGTCTGATACGGCCAACCTGTCAGTAATAGGATATGATCCAAAGAAGTATTATTCAGGACGCTCTCCTTTGGAAGCATTAAGTATAGGAGTTCCGATGAAAGATACTGATATAGCGATACGCTGTAATATTGTAACACTTTCGGAAGAGAACATACCGTTTGAACAAAAGACTATTATAGATCATAGTGCAAGCGAGATCAGTACAGAAGATTGTGCGGTCTTGCTGGATGCAGTACGCAGAGAATTAGAGACAGATGTGTTTAAATTCTATCTCGGTACAAGCTATCGTCACTGTTTGATCTGGGATAAGGGCGATGTAGTAGAATTGACACCGCCCCATGATGTGCTGACACAGGTAATAGGTCAGTATCTGCCTGAAAATGCCCTGTTACGGGAGATGATGAAGAAAAGTTACGATATTTTAGTAAATCATCCGCTTAATTTGGAACGTAAGAAAAATGGTTTAAATCCGGCCAATTGCTGTTGGTTCTGGGGTGCCGGAACCAAACCGATGTTATCTGATTTTACAGAGAAGACAGGTAAAAGAGGAATGATGATTTCAGCTGTGGATTTATTGAAGGGTATTGCAGTCGGTGCAGGAATGGGTGTAGTGGAAGTAGAAGGTGCAAATGGTGGGCTCCACACCAATTATGCAGGTAAGAAGGAAGCGGCAGTTAAGGCATTAACAGAGGATGATTATGATTTTGTATATATCCATGTGGAAGCACCGGATGAGATGGGGCATCAGGGAAGTGTAGAACGTAAGGTGCAGGCGATTCAATTCTTGGATGAAAAAGTAATTGGACCTTTAGTAGAAGAACTTGAAGAAAAACAGATAGACTTCAGGTTACTGATATTACCTGATCATCCAACGCCGATCCGTGTAAGAACACATACTTCAGATAATGTACCATATCTATTATACGATAGTACTGATAAACAGGATCATGCATGGAATTATAACGAATCTGAAGCGGCAAGGAGCGGTTATTTCGTGGAAAAGGGTCACGAGCTTTTGGATTTGTTATTTTCTAAATAATCAAAGATAAAAAAATACAAATTTGCATAGATTAGAAAAAAATGAGGAGTAGTTGTCATGAAAAAAGTTGTAAAGTTTGGCGGAAGTTCATTAGCAAGTGCAGCACAATTTGAAAAAGTCGGTGAGATTATCAGGGCAGATGATAATAGAAAATATGTAGTACCGTCAGCACCAGGTAAGAGATACGGAAAAGACACAAAAGTAACAGATATGCTTTATGCAACCTATGCATTGGCTGAAAAAGACCAAGATTTTTCAAAAGAATTAAGAAATATTGCAGATAGATATCAGGAAATTATTGATGGATTGAAGTTGGATTTATCACTTGAAAATGAATTTAAGGAAATTGCTGGGAAATTCCAGAAAAAAGCAGGTGAAAGCTACGCTGCCAGCCGTGGAGAATATTTAAATGGTATTATCATGGCAAATTACCTGGGCTATGAATTCATTGATGCAGCAGAAGTAGTTTTCTTTGATGAAAACGGTAATTTTCTTCCGGATAAGACAGATGAAATCTTGGCGAAAAGACTTCAGGAATGTGATAAAGTAGTTCTTCCTGGATTTTATGGAGCAAGTCTGGACGGCAGGATACAGACATTTTCAAGAGGGGGGTCCGATATTACAGGATCTATTTTAGCAAAAGCTGTATGTGCAGATGTATATGAGAATTGGACGGATGTATCAGGGTTTTTAATTGCTGATCCAAGGGTCATCAGCGATCCAAAAGGAATCGATACAATTACGTATCGTGAATTGCGTGAATTAAGTTATATGGGAGCAACAGTACTGCATGAAGATGCAATCTTTCCCGTTCGTAAAGCAGGTATTCCGATTAATATTAAAAATACAAATGCCCCGGAAGATGCAGGCACATGGATTGTTGAGAGTACATGTCAGAAACCTAAATATGTCATAACCGGTATTGCGGGAAAAAAAGGATTCTGCTCTATTAATATTGATAAAGATATGATGAATTCGGAGATTGGATTTGGCAGAAAAGTATTGCAGGTATTTGAAGAAAATGGAATTTCATTCGAACATACACCTTCTGGAATTGATACCATGACCGTATTTGTTCATCAGTCTGAATTTGCGGAAAAAGAGCAAAGTGTTTTAGCAGGTCTGCACAAGGCAGTGCAGCCGGACTCCGTTGATCTGGAATCAGATCTAGCTCTAATTGCGGTAGTTGGACGTGGAATGCGTGCAACGCGCGGTACAGCCGGCAGGATTTTTTCTGCATTGGCACATGCAAATGTGAATGTAAAAATGATAGATCAAGGGTCTTCAGAATTAAATATCATTATTGGTGTTAGAAATGAAGATTTTGAAGAGGCAATAAAGGCAATTTACGCAATCTTTGTTGAGATTCAGTTATAATTTTCAACTGCCAAAAGCTTATTTATGTTTTTTAATTAGCCAATTTGCACAATTACTTTTACTATGAGAAACACGCTTTGGGAGTTTCTCAAGTTATCGCAGCAGTCGCCAAATGCAAGCCAGCTTGTATTTGGCGACTGCTCGCGTAAATATAAAATTGATACACAACATAGTTCATTCGCAACTCGCTTCCGCTTGGAGTCATCACGCAGTGGCGGCTTTCATACAGTTGCTCATCAAGCAATGTTGTGCATGTTACTCACCCCATTGTAATCTCTACGTTGTATACTGCTTTTCCTTTTTCATAAGGGATGATACAGCCTTCAACTGCAATGCCATCCACTATCATGCTGGAAATTCCTTTTTCAATATTGTCAGGATTCTTGACCTGAATGTTATAAATTCCTTCACGGAATTTTCTTGTTATCGTAAAATCACCAAATCCTCTAGGGACACAAGGATTTACACTAAGCCCGGTATGTGTTGGATTGACACCAAGGATATATTGCGATATGTTTACAAAGGTCCAAGCTGCAGTTCCTGTTAACCAACTGTTTTTAGCTTCGCCGTGGAACTTTGCGTCTCTTCCGGCTACCATCTGTGCATATACATAAGGTTCAGTTCTATGTATCTCACTAATATCTTCTAAGTAAGAAGGACATGTCTTCTTATAAATTTCGAATGCACGGTCACCGCGTCCTATAACAGTTTCAGCAATGGATACCCAAGGATTGTTGTGGCAGAAGATTCCAGCATTTTCCTTATATCCCGGCGGATAAGAGCTGACTTCACCAAGTTCAAGGTGATAATCCGTATATGCAGGCTGTAAAATCATAATTCCGTATTTTGTATCCAACTTTTCTTTTACAGAATCTAGTGCTTTTTCTGCCAGACCGTTATCAACTCCAATGCCTGCAAGTACACAGAATCCTTGCGGTTCAATGAAAATCTGACCTTCTTTACATTCTTTGGAACCGATTTTATGTCCGTATGCATCGTATGCACGTACAAACCAGTCACCATCCCAGCCATCAGTAGTAATAGCTTTGTTCATTTCGTCCACTTCAGCTAATGCGCGGGCAGCTTCTTCTTTATTTCCTTGTAATTCACAAAGTTCAGCATATTCTTTCCCATATTTAACAAACATTCCAGCGATAAATACAGATTCTGCAACAGGTCCTTCGCTTGGTCCGAATGTCTGGAAGGATTCACCCGGATGTTCAGAGAAACAGTTCAAGTTCAGACAATCATTCCAGTCAGCACGTCCAATGAGCGGAAGAAGGTGTGGTCCCTTATGATTTACGATATAGTCAAAAGAGCGTTTTAAATGTTCCATCAAAGGCTTTGCTGCTGATATGTCATTATCGAAAGGTACCATTTCATCTAAGATGGACATATCACCTGTTTCACGGATATATGCGGATGTACCTGCGATGAGCCACAGAGGGTCATCATTAAAACCGCTGCCGATATCAGAATTTCCTTTTTTGGTAAGAGGCTGGTATTGGTGATAAGCGCTGCCATCTTCAAACTGTGTAGACGCAATATCAATAATTCTTTCCCTTGCACGATCCGGGATAAGATGTACGAATCCAAGTAAATCCTGGCAAGAATCTCTGAATCCCATACCACGTCCGATACCTGATTCATAATAAGAAGCAGATCGTGACATATTAAAGGTGACCATACATTGATATTGGTTCCAAATATTAACCATGCGGTTAACATTTGCATCAGAAGATGAAACTGTGTATTTTGCAAGTAAGGTTCTCCAGTAATCCTGTAAAGCTGCAAACGCTTTCTCTACATCAGCATCTGACTGATATTTTGCGAGCATCTTAACGGCGGGTACCTTGTTAATGATTCCGTAAGTCTCCCATTTGTCTTCCTGTGGGTTTTCAACATAACCAAGAACAAATACATAAGATTTGGTCTCACCTGGATTTAATGTAATGTTAATCTGATGGGAGGCGATTGGAGACCAGCCGCTTGCCATAGAATTTGTTGATTTTCCTGCCTTTACAACGTCTGGTGAATCAGGACCGTTGTATGCACCTAAGAAAGCATCGCGGCTTGTATCAAAACCGTCAACATCAGTATTAACAGAATATACTGCATAATGATTACGACGTTCGCGGTACTCTGTTTTGTGATAAATAGTAGAGCCGACAACTTCTACTTCACCGGTACTTAAGTTTCTTTGGAAGTTTTTCATATCATCATCCGCATTCCACAGACACCACTCTACATAAGAAAATAATGAGATTGTCTTTGGGACATTGGAGTGATTTGTTAATTTTATCTGGTTCACTTCACAAGAATCATCCATTGGAACGAACGTTAGCAGGGAAGCTTGCAAATCATTTTTGGCAGAGGTAAAACGGCTGTATCCAATTCCATGGCGGCACTCATAAGAATCTAATTCTGTTCTGACGGGTTGCCAGCCTGGATTCCAAATGCTGTTCCCTTCTTTAATATAGAAGTATTTACCATTGTTATCATATGGAACGTTATTATAACGATAACGAGTAAGTCTTAATAATTTGGCGTCCTTGTAAAAAGTATAACCACCACATGTGTTTGAAATCAAGGAAAAGAAATCATTGCATCCTAAGTAGTTGATCCATGGGAGAGGAGTCTTAGGAGTCGTGATTACATATTCTTGATTTGCATCATCAAAAAATCCGAATTTCATGTTGTTTTCTCCTTAATATATAGAAATAGTTAATTAAATAAAAAAAGAAGCGAATTTAAGAAAACGATTAAGTAAAATGGCGAATACTCGCTTCCAGCTATGATTATACATAACAAGTACCTAAAAATCAATAAAAAACGTACTTTTTATATAGTAATGTATCGGAAAATAATCAAATTACAAAAACTTAAAAATAAAAATAGAGTAATAAAATAGATAAAAAAGATTAATAAAAATTTTGGTTAAAAAATAATCGGTAAAAATACACAAAATAAGGTTTTAAAACTGTGAAAGTTATACAAAGATGTAAATTATACACAAAAAAAATACTATTCGTCTTGAAAAAGTATAAAACATGTTATATACTAAAAAAGCGAAAACGATTAAGTTATATAGCACCAATGTTTGAAGATATACCAAAATGAACGTACAGATGAATACCAACTTCGAACTTTGGGAAGGAGAAGATATGGTATCAATGAAAGACATATCAGTTGCATGTGGTGTATCTGTAGCAACGGTAAGTAAAGCTTTAAATGATCATACAGACATAGGGCAAGAGACCAGATTACATATTAAAAAGGTTGCAAAAGAAATGGGATATTTCCCAAATTCGTCCGCGAGAGCATTGAAAACAAACCGTACATTTAATTTGGGTGTATTGTTTGCAGATGAATCCAGAAGCGGATTGACACATGATTATTTTGCCAATGTACTGGACAGCTTCAAACTTGCGTCGGAGGAAAGGGGATATGATATTACTTTCCTTAACTGCAATAAAAAGCGAAAAGATAGAATGTCCTATCTGGAACATAGTATGTACAGAGGTTTAGATGGGGTAGTTATTGCCTGTGTTGATTTTTATGACCCGGAAGTAATCGAATTGATAGAAGCAAAATTACCGATTGTAACAATTGATCATTTATTTAATAGCAGAATAGCAATTATATCAGACAATGTGAAGGGAATGCAGGATCTGGTGAATTATGTATATCAGCAGGGACATAGAAAGATTGCTTATATACACGGTGCTGATTCAGCAGTTACAAGAAGCCGTTTGACCAGTTTTTATAAAACAACAGAAGAATTGGGATTAATGATACCTGAAGACTATATGAAAGAAGTCACTTATCGTGATACGCAACAGGCAGGTATCAAAACGGAAGAGCTGCTTGCTCTAAAAGAGCCGCCAACTTGTATCTTATATGCAGATGACTTTTCTGCATTAGGTGGAATGAATGTTATTAAATCAAAAGGGCTGAATATTCCGGAAGATATTTCAATAGCGGGTTATGATGGCATTACTATATCGACACTTTTGGAACCACAATTGACTACGATCAGACAAGATACCAGAGCGATGGGAAGAATTGCAGCCGAAAAGCTGATAAGTTTGATTGAGAAACCGAAAAGCACGATTGTACAATTCATTGTAGTTGAAGGAACACTGGTAGAAGGCAGATCGGTGCGACAGATTTAAGGCATTTTTATTGCTAGCAATAGCGATACTAATATAAATGCAGAAACGTATTAACCAAACACTTATCAAATATTTAAGGAGGAAGTAGAACGTGAAAAAGAAAGTATTAAGCGCACTGTTATCAGTTGCAATGGTATCCGCATTATTAGTTGGTTGCGGCGGAAAAACAGCTGAAACAGCAGAAACATCTCCTGCAACAGAAGCAGCAGAAGCAACAACAGCAGAGGCATCAACAGAAGCGGCAACAGATGCAGCATCATCAGAGTTGGCATATAAAGGCGAAATCGAATTTATGCACTTCTCGACAGCTGAAGAAGAAAATAGTAAGAACGGTGGAGCTACAGCTATGCGCTATGCAATTGGCGAATGGGAAAAAGCACATCCGGATATCACTTTAACACAGAATGTATTAGCAAATAAGGATTACAAACCAAAGATTGCTACTCTGGCAGCATCGGATTCACTTCCGGATGTATTCTTGCTTCAAGGAATGAACACAGCCAGCTGGGCAGATCAGGGACTCGTACTTGACTTGACAGATGCAATCAAGAACTCACCTTACTATGACAAATACAACCAGTCATACTTCTATGCTTTTACAGCAGCTGATAAACAGTATGCACTTCCAGCATTGACAGCAGGTACATGCTGCCAGGTATTATACAACAAAGAAGTCTTCAAGGCAGCTGGATTTGATGAATTCCCAGAGACATGGGCAGATTTGATGAAAGCACAGGACAAGATCAAAGCACAAGGCGTTGACTATGTTATGTCCTTTGCAAATGGTGATGCATGGCAGGCAGATTCCTGTTTCTTATCTACATTAGGTGATAGATTTACAGGAGCAGACTGGACATATTCATTAATTGAAAACACAGGTTCAAAATTTACTGACAAACCGTTCGTAGATGCACTTGCAGCTACAAAGGACATCTTCGGTTCAGGACTTTTCAATCCAGACTTTAATTCAGCTCCACAGCAGACGGGTAACGATTACTACATTGCTGGAAAATCTGCATCTGTTATCTGTGGTAACTGGGATGCTACCTATGTTTATACAAATGCAGATCCAGAATTAATTAAAAACACAGGTATAGCAGTACTTCCTCAACCAGACGGAGCTACAGCTTCACAGAAGACACACGATATCGGTATGGGATTTGGTCTTGCTATCAATCCTAAAGTTGCAGAAGATCCAGACAAATTGGCTGCCTGCTTAGATTTAATCTATGAAATCACAGGACCTACATTTGCTGACTATGTAGCACAGAACTTTGCATTAACAGGTCTTACACAGACACAAGATGTTGATTTATCTAAATTTGATCAATTCACACAGGATACCTACAATTACAATTCAAATCCAGCATGTGAAATCTATGATTCCTATATTGACAGTGCTGTAATTGGTGTATTAAATCAGAGTATCCAGGCTATGTTGAGCGGCCAGATGACACCGGAAGAAGTTGCAGAAGCAACTCAGAAGGAATATGAATCAGTATATGCTGCTAAATAAAAAAATATCATAGAAATATTAGATTTATGAGGATACACAGTAGGTGCCAATAGGCAGAATACTGTAAGAGAGTTTTCCGGAGTTGTCTGCTTAATGCAACGCTCCGGAAAATTTATGAAAATTATGAAAAATTAATTTGGTGTGTTGAGCAGGCTATATAGTTCAGCAGTTAGTATAAGAGCACGATTCACATGATGGGATCTGTTTTTACAAACCAATAAGGAGGCAAGAAAATGCTAAAAGCTATCCGACCGAAAAACAGGGTAATCGTAATGTATTTATTGATCCCGGTTTTTATCTATATCTTTACAGTTTTTGTACCTTTGATTGCAGCGTTCTATTTCAGCTTCTTTCAATGGAAGGGCGGGCCTAAAAAAAGTTTTATTGGATTAGAAAATTATGTGGCATTGATAAAGGATTTGAATTTCTGGAGTTCTTTTGGTCATAATATATATTTGGTAGTAGCATGTATTATTGGACAGATTGGTCTTGCATTTATTTTTGTATTGATGATCAACTCAAGACTGGTAAAGTTCAAAGGAGTACACCGTACATTTGGTTTCTTCCCAAGTACGATCTCAGCGGTAGCGATCGGATTTATTTGGAGAATCATCTATGATTACAGCTATGGAATTCTCAACTATTTTATTGATAAATTCGGAGCAACAGAATGGGTGATGAATGTGTTTAATAATGGTCAGCCATTAGTCTGGAAGGATATGACCAATCATATTATGCTGATTGTATCAATTCCATTGATCTGGCAGTTTATTGGTTACTATATGGTAATTATCCTATCTGCAATTTCTTCAGTAGATCAGGAAATTTTTGAGGTTGCAGAGCTGGATGGTGCAAATGCCTTTCAACGTGCGGTATACATTATATTCCCATTAATTAAGAATACATTGGTTGTCTGCATTACATTATGTATTGCGGGTAATATGAAAGCTTTTGACCATATTTATAATTTAACAGCGGGTGGTCCTGGTACTTCATCAATGGTTATGGCGTTATACGGGTATAACACGTCCTTTAGAGATCACAACATGGGTTATGGATCTGCAATTTCCATCGGTATTTTCTGTTGCAGTTTGGCCGTAATTGTATTAAGCCAACAGGGAGCCAGACTTTTATCTAAAGATAAAGGAGGTGCACAGTAATGGCATATAATCCAAGCGACATTGCAGGCAAAAAGGCAAAAGATAACAGACCTGCTGAAAAAGCAAAAAAAAGTATTTTGGCAGTTATCCTAAATGCAATCCTTATTATTTTTTCAGTAACATGTATGTTTCCATTGATATGGATGCTTTATTCTTCATTGAAACTAACAAAAGAATTTCAGGCAGATATTATCTCTTTACCAAAGGCACCAACATTTGAGAATTACATATATGTAGCGAATGACCCTAATTCGCACATTTGGTCATCCTTATTTGCAAGTTTCAGAACAACGGTTATTTCAATTATTTTTATTGTATTATTTTCCTTTATAGTGGGATATATCTTATCCAGAATTGATTTTAAATTAAATAAACCTATTTATGCTATGTTTTTGTTAGGGATGTTAATTCCGATTCATTCCCTACTGGTACCTATCGTTGTAGTTTTTCAGAAGTGCGGAATATATGATAAGTGGTTTACATTATTACTTCCCTATGTTTCTTTTGGTTTGCCGATTGGTATTTTCTTAATTGAAAGTTATTTAAAGGGTATTCCGATTGAATTGGAAGAAGCGGCTGCAATTGATGGCAGCAGCTTTACAAATACACTTTTTTCAATTATCCTCCCGGTATGTAAACCTATTTTGGCTACTGTTGGCATTATTCAGACATTTGCATGCTGGAATGAGTTCTCATTTGCGTTGGTTTTGATTAATAATGTTAAATACCAGACCGTACCATTGGCATTGACGAATTTCTCCGGACAGTTCTCTACGAACTATCCGAGAATGATGACAGCAATGTTAATTACGATGGCACCAATTATTATTCTCTACTTTGTTTTCAGCAAACAGATCATTAAAGGTATGGTAGCCGGAGCTGTTAAAGGTTAAGAGCTATAGTAATACTCAAAATTGAATAGATAAAAATCAAAGGGGGTGTCACAGCGCCCCTTTTCATGTGCATAAGTTTATCACCTAAAGTTATTAACGAGTAGAAACACGCTTTGCGAGTTTCTACTCGTTATCGCGGTATTCGTCAAATGCTTCTGCTAGCAGAGCATTTTCCTCATTACTCGCGTAAATAGCAGCGAATGGTTATCCAACAGAAGACACGTTCTCACTCGAATTGACGAATTCAAATAAGTTAAACAAACATTTGGCACTGGAATCCTATAAGTTAATAAAAACTAAAAGAATCCTAAAAAATCTATATAATCTATTGGAATATAAAGATTTATGGGGTATTATAATTAAAAACAAATTAGGAGACGGATTATGAATAGAGTAGAATTTATCAGGCAATTGCGAATTGCTTTATCAGGATCTGTAAATTTCAATATCGTAGAAGAAAATATTAGATATTATGAAGATTATATTGATATGGAAATAAGAAAAGGAAAATCTGAGGAACAGGTTCTTGCAGAACTTGGGAGTCCAAGATTAATAGCAAAGACAATTATAGAGACAAACAAGACAGCCGAGACGGAGAATACATCCTATAAGGAAAATACATCGACCATAGAAGAGGAAGACAGTACGACAGGCGGGAAAGTCTTTAAAATACCATTGTGGTTGATAGGTGCATGTGTGGTGCTTATTATTGTACTTTTTTTTGCAGCAGTCACTTCGCTTATATCGGTATTATTGCCAGTATTGCTTCCGATTTTTATTGTGATATTGGTAGCAAGAGTAATACAATCACTGTGGAGATAGCGAATAAAGGTTGTTCATTGGCTGCAAAGCAGATTACGTAGCTTGATTTTTCTATGTGAAAAGTTCATATAAAGGGAAAAAAGATCATCTGCGATGACCTTTTTTCGAGGGGAGTATAATAACTTATAAATAAGGGATGTAAAAAGAAGGATACATTTCTCTTTACAAACTATATTATAACTTGTATACTTTGTAAGTGCAATAAACAGAATAACCAAAAATAGTACTAAAGTACCAATCATTTTTTGTATATATTTCCTAGAAAATGAGATAATAGTGTTGTAACTAAAAATTTTAGGAGGTATATATATCATGTCTAAAAATGAATACGATGAATTAGGGCAAAACAAAACAAACAACAGTCAGAAGAACCGAAATCAAGGTCAGGACAAAAACAAGAACAACGAAAATAATTGCACGAATAGCAACAATGAAAGTAACAAGAACAGTAACAAGAACAGTTCGAGAAATAACAGTGGCTATTAATCAGAAAGCCATAAAAAGGCAGCAGATGATGCATCTGCTGTCTTTTTATGGTGTAATAGTGAAAATGATTGACAGTGAACATGGAGAAAGATAATATAGGAATATGAGAAAATATGAATTAATTGCACCATGCCACTTTGGTCTGGAAGCAGTATTAAAGAAAGAAATTATTGATTTAGGTTATGATGTGTTGTCTGTAGAAGATGGCAGAATCACTTTTTATGGAGATGAAGAAGCTATCTGCAGAGCTAATATTTTTTTGCGCACAGCAGAAAGAATTTTAATTAAGATAGGATCATTTCAGGCAACTACCTATGATGAACTTTTTGAGGGGACAAAGGAGCTCCAGTGGGAAGAGTATATTCCAAAAGATGGAAAATTCTGGGTCGCAAAAGCTGCCAGCGTAAAAAGTAAATTATTCAGTCCATCTGATATTCAATCTATCATGAAAAAAGCGATGGTAGAAAAATTAAAGAAAATATATCATGTAACATGGTTTGAAGAAAATGGAGAGTCATATCCGATTCGTGTATTTTTGATGAAAGATGAAGTGACAGTGGGGCTTGATACGACAGGAGAATCACTTCACAAACGTGGGTACCGTAAACTGACTGCAAAGGCACCCATTGCAGAAAATCTTGCTGCATCTTTGATAATGCTGACACCATGGAACGGGGATCGAATTTTGGTTGACCCATTTTGCGGAAGTGGTACAATACCGATTGAGGCAGCGATGATGGCGGCTAACATAGCACCAGGAATAAATCGATCCTTTTTAGCGGAAGAGTGGAATCATATTGTAGGTAAGAAAAATTGGTATGATTGTGCAGATGAAGCAAATGAAATGATAGATCTGTCGGTAGATACTGATATACAAGGATACGATATTGATCCTGATATGGTCTATATTGCAAGAGAGAATGCAAAACTTGCAGGTGTAGATAAGCTGATTCATTTTCAAAAACGTTCTTTGGAACAGTTGAGCCACCCTAAAAAATATGGATTTATTATTACCAATCCGCCATATGGAGAACGACTGGAAGATAAAAACAATCTTCCGTCCTTATATCGCATGATTGGAGAAAAGTTTAAAGGACTTGATTCATGGTCCATGTATTTAATTACTGCTTATGAACAGGCAGAAAAAGATATCGGTGTGAAGGCTGCCAAAAACAGAAAGATATATAATGGGATGATGAAGACCTATTATTATCAGTTTCTTGGACCGAAACCTCCTAAGAAAAATTAGGCTATGATAGAAGATAGGGATTATCATGTATGATAAATTAATGAAACATATGGCAGTCAGCGGTGTGATTTTTTTCGTGATTGCGATGAGTATCATGCTATATACTGCTTTTTGCACAACGACGGATATAAAAGAGGGATCTGAGATTAACCCAGAGACAGAGCTGGTGAAGGAAGAAGATACAAAGATAAATGATAAGAAGATACTCAACATTGCACCCGAAGGGAGTGAGCAGGAATACTTGTGTATTCCATTATCAGCAGATATTACTGAAGAACACTTGATTTTGGAAGCGAACTATGTAGAACATCAATTATATATTACAATTGATGGGCTTGAGGAAGATTTCTATGAGAATAACAGAATCACAGGAAATAGCAGCTATATAGACAAGATTTTATATAGCTATCATAAAGGAAAGACAAAATTGCAGATGCAGTTGTCGGGGCTATATGAACATAATGCATTCTGTAAAAATAATACGTTATATTTAGAATTTAATTTACCCAGAGAACAATATGATAAGATCATTGTATTGGATGCAGATAATTTTCCAGGAGACATTCCGCTCTCAATTTTAAAAAGATTAAAAGAGAAGTTAGATCAGACAGATATAAAAGTATATTATACAAGACTGGATGCAAGCAATCCGTCAGAGGAAAAGCGGGTTGCATTGGCAAATCTATCAAAAGCAGACATGCTTATCAGTATTCGCGTCAATAACGAGATAGAAAATCCTGAGAAATATGGGATACAGACAGTTTATAATGCAAACTTTTTCATCCCGCGTTTAAGTAGTGTTGATCTGGCAGATATAATAGAAAAAAATGTATGTAGAGAAACGGGAGGTACGGCCAGAGGGTTAATTGCGGCAGATACAAACAGAATTCTCGTTAACAACGCATCTGTGCCTGTTTCGGTGATAGAGGTAGGGTATGTATCAAATAAGAAGGAAAAAGGACTCCTAGAGGACGACAGCTATGTAGATAAGTTAGCAGAGGGTATTTATAATGGAATTATAGATGCATATAGTATTTTAAATAAACAGGAATGATGAACAACAGGCAGGAAGAGAATGAGTAGAAAAATTATATTTGCAACAGGTAATGAAGGCAAGATGAAAGAAATACGTATGATTTTAGAAGATATGGAGGTTGAAGTGCTGTCCTTGAAGCAGGCAGGAATTGAAGTGGATATTGAAGAAACCGGAAAGACATTTCAAGAGAATGCCATTTTGAAAGCAAAAATAGTATCACAAATTTGCGGAGAGATTGTATTGGCGGATGATTCAGGTCTTGAAATTGATTATTTAGACAAAGAACCGGGAATATATTCAGCCAGATATATGGGTGAAAGTACTTCCTATAAAGTCAAAAATGCGAATCTGATAGAACGTTTGAAAGGTGTTCCCGATGAACTGAGAACAGCTAGATTTGTATGTGCGATTGCAGCTGTATTTCCAAATGGCGAAATTCTTACAACGCAGGCGGCTATAGAAGGGCGTATTGATTATGAAGAAAAAGGAATAAATGGGTTTGGATACGATCCAATTTTTTATGTTCCTGAATATCATTGTACGACAGCAGAATTAACGATGGAACAGAAGAATAAAGCCAGCCATAGAGGAAAGGCATTAAAACAAATGAAGCAAATGCTGAGCAGCAGAATCTAGAGTTTTCGGCAGATTGTCTAGAATATATGGAGCAAATATGAAAAACATGAAAATACTGATTGTGAGCGATACGCATCGGCGAAATGAGAATTATCTTACAATTGTAGAACGTGAAAAACCGGTTGATAGGGTAATTCATTGTGGAGATGCAGAAGGAAGCGAGTATATTATTTGCGAAGCAGCAGAGTGCCAGGTGGAAATCGTACTTGGAAATAATGACTTTTTTTCTGAGTTAGAGAGAGAGAAAGAGTTTAAAATAGGAAAATATAAAATATGGCTGACACATGGTCATAACTATTATGTGTCGATGGGGAATGAAACAATTAAAGAAGAAGCAAGAAGCCGGGGAATTGATATTGTTATATATGGACATACCCACCGACCGGTAATTGACGTGGAAGAAGATGTCATTGCAATTAATCCAGGCAGCCTTACATATCCAAGGCAGGATGGGAAAAGACCATCTTATATTATTATGCAAATGAATGAGCAGGAGGAAGTATCTTTTTCAATCAAATATTTATAGAAGTATCCATTTTTCCCTATTAAAGAAATTGTTTCTTAAAAACACCAAAAAAAATAATAAAAAAGTTTATAAAACGTGTTGACATTGTATAAACCGTATTATATAATATGTCTTGCGTTGTTACAAAGACAAACAGTAAATGTTATAACGGGGTGTGGCTCAGCTTGGCTAGAGCGCCTGGTTTGGGACCAGGAGGTCGCAGGTTCGAATCCTGTCACCCCGATTTTTTAAGCTCAAAATTTAGAAGTCTTGTCTTTGTCAAGATAAATATGCGGGTGTAGTTCAATGGTAGAACACTAGCCTTCCAAGCTAGATACGTGGGTTCGATTCCCATCACCCGCTTATGTGTTTGTAGCTCAGTTGGATAGAGCAACGGCCTTCTAAGCCGTGGGTCGGGGGTTCGAATCCCTTCAAGCACATTTATATATTGGATTACTCAGTAAACGAGGGAGCCGTATATATACATGGTGGGTATAGCGTAGTCGGTTATCGCGTCGGATTGTGGTTCCGAAGGTCCAGGGTTCGAATCCCTGTACCCACCCTTAGCAATAATTATAGGGCTATCGCCAAGCGGTAAGGCACAGCACTTTGACTGCTGCATTCGCAAGTTCGAATCTTGCTAGCCCTGCTTAATACACCAATACTGATATATTTTATATGGGATATTAGCTCAGTTGGTAGAGCACTTGACTTTTAATCAAGTTGTCCGGGGTTCGAATCCCCGATGTCTCACTAAAGAAATAGAATGGGAAGGATTCGAACCCTGTTCGATATCCCCGATGTCTCACTAAAGAAATAGAATGAGAAGGATTCGAACCCTGTTCGATATCCCCAATGTCTTATTATAAACGAATCATTTGGATTCGTTTTTTTTTACGCAAGCATTGAGGAAAATGCTCTGCTAGTAGAAACATTTTACGAATACCGCGATAACGAGAGAAACTTTCAAAGCGTGTTTCTGTTCGTTGACTGCTTGCATTGAATGCAATCTATCATAAAATTGTATGTAACTGCTGGTATACATATAAATAGGTAGGAAGACGTTGCAGACTAAAGCAAAGGGAGAAAATTATGAATCAAGAAGTAAATGTACAACCAGAAAATAAAATGGGCATTATGCCTGTCAATAAATTATTGATATCGATGTCACTTCCTATGATGATTTCTATGTTGGTTCAGGCGCTTTACAATATCGTCGACAGTGTCTTTGTAGCTAAAGTAAGCGAAGGAGCTTTGACTGCGGTCTCATTGGCATTTCCAATTCAAATCTTAGCTATTTCTGTCGGAGCGGGGACCGGTGTTGGCATTAATGCAGTTTTATCTAGAGCTTTGGGGGAAAAGGAATTTGAGAAGGCAAATAAGGCTTCTGAAAATGCTGTGTTTTTGACTATATTGAGTTACTTGGTATTTTTGTTAATCGGAATATTTGGAACACCTATCTATTTTAAAATGCAAACAAATGATCCGGAAATATTGAATGCAGGTATCAGTTATCTATCAATTTGTATGATTTGTTCATTTGGAGTGTTTGCACAGATGACATTTGAAAGATTACTGCAATCTACAGGAAAGACTATCTATACGATGATAACCCAGGGAACAGGAGCTATTATTAATATTATCATGGATCCGATTATGATTTTTGGATTATTGGGATTCCCTAAAATGGGAGCAGCAGGAGCAGCACTTGCTACAGTTACCGGGCAAATAATTGCGGGAGCTTTGGCAATTATTCTAAACTATAAAAAGAACCATGAGATTCATATTAATATGAAAGGATTTCGTCCGGATAGAAATATTATAGGCCGCATTTATGCAGTAGGTGTACCATCTATTATTATGCAGTCAATTAGTTCCCTTACAACATATGGCATGAATCATATACTGATTAACTTTACATCAACAGCGGCAGCAGTGTTTGGAGTTTATTTTAAGTTACAAAGCTTTTTCTTCATGCCGCTTTTTGGAATGAATAATGGATTGGTTCCAATTATTGCCTATAATTATGGAGCCGGTAAAAAAGACAGATTAGTGAAGGCAATTAAATTAAGTATGCTGTATGCTTTTATATTGATGCTTTTCGGAATTGGTGTATTTCAGTCAATCCCGGCAATATTGCTTGGTTTCTTCAATGCATCAGAAACAATGATGGAGATTGGAATTCCAGCATTGCGAATCATTAGTATTAGTTTTTTGTTTGCTGGATTCTGTATCATTTGTTCTTCGGTGTTCCAGGCATTAGGGAATGGTGTATATAGTATGTTTGTATCAATAGCAAGACAATTGGTAGTATTACTTCCGACGGCATATTTACTGGCTAGATTTGGAGGCCTGCATCTGGTATGGTGGTCATTTCCGATTGCAGAGGTTATGTCATTGTCTTTAAGTTCGATTTTCTTATATTGCATCTATCATAAAGTGATAAAGAATATAGGAGAATAAATAGCAATCGTGACCCATACCTAACGAATATAGCTTGACAAATAACTAAACAAAAGGTTATAATATCATTCGTGGCTGACTTAGCTTCGATACGCGGATATGGCGGAACTGGCAGACGCGCTAGACTTAGGATCTAGTGGGAGACCGTGCAGGTTCGATTCCTGTTATCCGCAGTACAAGACCTTAGTATTTACTAGGGTCTTATTTTATTTACGCGAGTAATGAGGAAAATGCTCTGCTGACAGAAGTATTTGACGAATACCGCGATAACGAGAGAAACTCGCAAAGCGTGTTTCTGCTCGTTTTGTTTTTTTATAATCTGCTGAGATATTACTTATTTTCAAATCTGTTTAGTAATAGAAAAATATATAAGCTAATGTTATAATATGATATAACAATGTAAGTAAATGGGTATTCTCATTATTTATAGAACACGCAATTAATTGGAAGGTTAAGGAGGTATGCATTTGTTATGTGGATCCAGAAAAAATAGGCCCAATATAGAATGCCGTTTTAAAACTTGTTTTTTGCAAAATACTTGAATTCAATAAGGAGGATTTTATGAATAATGAAAATAGGATTGCGGTGTTAATTGATGCTGAGAATGTATCCAGTAAATATATTAAGCTGATCATGGATGAAGTAAGTGATTATGGAATTGCCACTTACAAAAGATTATATGGTGATTTTACGCTTCCAAGTGTGCAAACATGGATCAATAAACTTCAGGAATATGCAATTACACCTGTGTTTCAATTTAATTATACACAAGGGAAAAATGCATCTGATTCTGCACTCATCATTGATGCAATGGATATCTTATATTCTGAAAATGTAAATGGATTTTGTCTGGTAACTTCTGATAGTGATTTTACAAAATTGGCAATGCGGTTAAGAGAATCCGGAATGACGATTATCGGGATGGGAGAAAGGAAAACACCGAATTCATTAGTATCGGCATGTGAAACTTTTAAATTCTTAGATGTATTGTATAAATCAGATGAAGAAGTCTTGAAGAAAAAGATGGAAGCAGATATCGAGGCAGATACAGAAGAAATAGTGGAAACTGAAATAGAAGTGAGTAATATTCCAAGCAGAGATGATATTGAAAAGAAGATTATCTCGATCATAGAGTCAAAGGCAGGAGATGACGGGTGGACGAATCTGTCCGAGATTGGGACAAATCTTACAAAAAGAGTTCCGGGATTCGATCCAAGAAATTACAAATGTCAGAAACTTAAACAATTAATAGAATCATTTGAATCTATCGAAACGAAATCAGTAAAAAATCCACATAACAATATTTTGAAAATTGTTTATGTAAAGGTAAAATGAATAAAAAGAATATGTAAAACAAGCTGAAACCTAATATACTTAAGGTTTCAGCTTGTTTTTGGCGGCTGCCCCTAAAACAAGATGAACCGGCAAGCCGCTTCATTTGTCATGAATTATCGAAACTCGCAAGACGTGTTTCTCATAGTTATGACATTTGATCATTAGAAGACAATTCAGATACGATTGCGGACATATCTTTTTTACTTTTCGCATCTCTCGCACGATTTAAAAATTCTTCCTTTTCGGATTCGGTCATATGAGAGAACTTGTCCATTGCATTTAAGTCTTGGGAAAGTGCCATTCCAAATCCTAACGGTATTGCCTGATCATTTAAAAAACTCATGTTTTACTCCCATCCACCTGTTTTGAAGGTATAAAAAGGATTTTAAAGTTACTTTATTTTCTACAATAAATATGATATCCATGATTCCTAAAAGAATTCATGCTTTTCAATTTAAAAAGGCTCTTTTTTCTACATGGAATCAGAATGATTGGATATATTATTTAAGTAAGAAAGTTTAGGCAGGATTATATGTAAATGGGAAATATCATTGACTATGTAAATGAATTTGGAGAATATTCTTTTTTAGATAAGCCTTTTGAAGCAGTCGATAGTCTTGTGCTGGCTGTATTATCCTATTTAAAATATGATGACTTTTTGGATGAATTCGGTATAGTAAAAAGAAAAGTGACTTTGAACCAGCTTATTTACAAAAGGGAAACTTATAAAAAGGAAACAGATAAATTATTTGTGGGATTAATTGATGTTCCGAGTTACAGAGTACTTTTATTGGCAGTTGCAAATAGCAAAAGATTTGGGAAGACGGAATTGAGGTATTATGTTAATCAACTGGACGAAGTAAAAGAATCTCAGTTTGCAGCACTTGTTTTTTTTCTGGAAAACGAGATTCCTTATATTGCATTTAGAGGAACGGATGAGACTTTAATTGGATGGAAAGAAGATTTTAATATGGCCTTTCTAAGTCCTGTGCCGGCACAGGAAAAGGCATTAAAATATTTGAGGAGAGTTACCAGAAGGATAGGCGGTCAGTTCTATGTAGGTGGACATTCCAAAGGTGGAAATTTAGCTGTTTTTGCAAGTGCAATGATAAAAGCGAAAACGCAGGAAAGAATACGCACAATATATAGTTTAGAAGGTCCGGGATTCAAAGAAGCTATTTTTAAAGATGATAATTTTCTTCGCATCACAAAGAAGATAGTAAAGATCATACCAAAGTCCTCAATTATTGGAATGTTGTTAGAACATCAAGATAATTATAAGGTAATTAAAAGCAGTAAAAATGGGTTGCTGCAACATGATCCTTTCACATGGATCGTTGAAAAGGATGATTTTCAATATTTGGATGATATTGACCGTAAAGCCATGATTATGAATCAGGCATTATACCAATGGATACAGGGAATGGAAGATCAAGAAAGAATGGAATTGGTCAATACCGTTTTTGATATTCTGGCTTCGCTGGAAATGGAATCGGTGCTGGAAATGGCAGATGACTGGAAACCAATGATGAAAAAAATAATGGAAGCTGCGAAAGAACTGGATGAAGAAACACAAAAATTCCTGCGCAAGACCATTGGACAATTATTACGTATGGGGACAAAGAGCCTGATAGATGCTGGAGAAGAAAGAAGTAAAAATATTGGAAGAAAATTTGAAAAAGTGTTAAAAAAGAATTGACACAGGAATTTACGTCTTGAATTACAAATATCAATCTGCTATAATTCTGGTTGATGCTTGACGGTAGTAAATACTGCCAAATTGATAAATCTATTAAATAAAAAGGAGAACATACAATGAAGGGAAATATTGTTGTAGGACAATCAGGCGGACCAACAGCCGTTATTAATTCTAGTGTTGCTGGTGTATACAGTGCAGCTAAAAAAATAGGAGTTAAGAAAGTTTACGGTATGGTTCATGGTATCGAGGGCTTTTTGCAAGATAATTTATGTGATCTAGGTGAATACTTACAGGACGAGACAGATATCGAATTATTAAAAAGAACACCTTCCGCGTTCTTAGGTTCCTGCCGTTTTAAAATGCCAAAAATTGAAGGACATGAAGAAACCTATGAAAAAGTGTTCGAGATCATGGAAAAACACGATATTGAATGTTTATTCTACTGTGGCGGAAATGATTCCATGGATACCGTAAAAATGTTATCTGATTATGCAGCAGCTCATAATAAACCGCAAAGATTTATGGGTGTTCCTAAAACAATTGATAATGACCTTCCTATTACAGACCACTGCCCGGGATACGCTTCGGCAGCAAAATATATTGCAACATCTTTGAAAGAAGTCATTCGTGATAATGAATCTTTCGGAGCACAAAAACCAACGATATGTATCGTTGAGATCATGGGACGTAATGCTGGATGGTTAACAGCTGCAGCAGCGCTTGCGAAGGGAGATGACTGCTCAGGAGCAGATGCTATTTATTTGCCAGAGACAACATTTGATATGGATGCATTTATGGCAAAAGTAAAAAAATTAGCAGCAACAAAATCTTCTGTAGTAATTGCAGTTTCAGAAGGTATCAAAGTAGCTGATGGCCGTTATGTATGTGAACTTGCTAACGAGAACATTGCAGTTGATGCTTTTGGTCATAAACAAATGTCAGGTACAGCAGCATACTTAGCAACACTGGTAGCTGGTGAAACAGGACTCAAAACACGTGCAATTGAATTCTCAACATTGCAACGTGCTGCAACACACCTTGCGTCATTAACTGATATCAACGAAGCTTTCCAAGTTGGTTTTGATGCTGTGAAAGCCGCAGAAGAAGGAAAAACAGGTATGATGATCACGCTTGACAGAAATGGGGACGAACCATATCAATGTGGTACAAGTGCTTTTGATATCCATGCAATTGCAAACGTTGAAAGACCAGTTCCTGCCGAATGGATCACAGAAGACGGAACGAACTTGAATGATGGTTATGAGAAATATGCGCGTCCGCTTATCATGGGTGAATTAACACCTATATTTGTAAATGGTCTTCCAAGACACATTGTTATGAAAGAACTTTTAAAAAAATAAGATAAAGCAAGGGCAGTAGGTAAAACTACTGCCCTCAGACTGTAGACAAAATCCAGGGCATTCGCTCTGGATTTTTTTCGTCTAATAACCAAAAAAGTCAATATTTAAAGGACTTTATGGCTCTTTTTTGGTATAATTAAGGTATTAAAAACAGGCGGTAAAATGCTTATGATGACGCAAAATGCAGATAAAAAAAGAGAACAGGTGCAGTTCTTATGCATGGATGACATGGTGCCACAGGATCATCTGCTCAGGATTATCGATAAAGCTATAGACTGGAACTTCATCTATGGTTTAGTCGAAGAAAAATACTCACAGGATAATGGTCGTCCAAGTATGGATCCGGTCATGCTGATTAAGATCCCATTTATTCAGTATCTTTATGGGATTAGGAGCATGCGCCAAACCTGCAAAGAAATTGAAGTAAACGTAGCTTACCGTTGGTTCCTTGGTTTGGACATGATGGATAAAGTGCCACATTTTTCTACATTTGGTAAGAATTATACAAGAAGGTTCAAAGATACGAATCTTTTTGAACAGATTTTTTCACACATACTTGAAGAATGTTATAAGTTCAAATTTGTAGATCCTACCGAAGTATTTGTGGATGCGACACATGTGAAAGCACGTGCAAACAATAAAAAGATGCAGAAACGAATCGCACACCAGGAAGCATTATTTTATGAAGAACTGTTGAAAAAGGAAATCAATGATGACCGTGAAATACATGGAAAGAAACCTTTGAAAGAAAAAAAGGACAAGGACGATGATGATAACAATGGTTTTTCTGGCAGTGGAGATCTAACGGAAAGTTCAAATGATATACCTGCTGATGCAAAGACCATCAAATGCAGTATCACAGATCCCGAAAGTGGCTGGTTCAGAAAAGGAGAACACAAGAATGTTTTTGCATATGCGATAGAAACTGCATGTGATAAAAATGGTTGGATACTCAGTTATACAATAAATCCAGGAAACCTTCATGATAGTAGAACCTTTAAGGGATTATATGATAAAATCCGCAACATCGGGATAAAAACTCTTGTGGCGGATGCAGGATATAAGACTCCTGCAATTGCAAAACTTCTGATTGATGACGGAATACAACCTCTGCTTCCCTACAAACGTCCTATGACAAAAGAAGGATTCTTTGGGAAATACGAGTACGCTTATGATGAATATTATGACTGTTATGTATGTCCGAACAATCAGGTTCTGAAATACAGTACAACAAACCGAGAAGGGTACCGGGAGTATAAAAGCTGTGGAACTGTCTGCAGCGAATGCCCATATCTTTATAAATGTACAGAAAGCAAAGATCATGTAAAACTAGTAACCAGACATATATGGGAACCCTATATGGAAATGTGTGAGGATATCAGATACACAACAGGAATGAAAGAGCTGTATTCATTGAGAAAAGAAACGATAGAACGTCTCTTTGGAACGGCTAAAGAGAATCATGGGTTCAGATATACCCAAATGATTGGAAAAGTCCGGATGGAAATGAAAGTCGGGCTTACGTTTGCATGTTTGAATTTAAAGAAATTGGCAAAAATGAAGCAGAAAAAAGGGCTTCTACAGACCACTTTATCCTATTTTTGTTATATTTATTTCCAACTTAATCAAAAACAAAGAAAAATGGAGTTAGGATTTGCTTCCTAACTCCGCTTTGTCTACAGTCTGAGGGCAGTAGGTAAAACTACTGCCCTTTTAGTACCCATTGAATTTTTAAAACAAGAATGTTATACTATCTTCGTCATGTATTGTATCCTCTTAAAGAGGAATGATAACAGGAGGTAGAAAAATTGAATAGTACATCAAAAAAGACACTAGGATTAGTGCAGATCGCATTGTTTGCTGCCATTATTTTTGTATTGGCAATGGTGCCGGGACTTGGATACATACCATTGGGTGTAATCCGTGCAACGACAATTCATATCCCGGTCATTATCGGGGCTTTAATGTTAGGTCCTAAAAAAGGAGCAGCTTTAGGAGCAGCTTTTGGTCTTACCAGTTTTATTAGCAATACGATTAATCCAACCGTAACTTCGTTTGTGTTTTCGCCGATTTTGGGAGCTCAGATGCAAGGTCTGCCCGGAGTACTTAAGAGCACGGCAATTTGCTTTGCACCACGTATTCTGATAGGCGTTGTTGCGTATTTTGTTTATCGCATTGTCCGCAAATGGATGAAAAGCAGTTCTTTTTCCATGACAGCGGCTTTAGCGTGTGCAGGTGTTGCAGGTTCTTTGACCAACACTTTATTGGTAATGAATTTGATTTACCTGTTTTTTGGGGAGGCATATGCTGCGGCAAAGAATATCTCTTATCAGACACTGTATGGAGTAATTATAACGATTATCGCAACTAACGGGGTTCTGGAAGCAGTTGTGGCGGGGATTCTGGTAACGGCCATTGGAAAAGTGTTTTTCAAGTCTAAAATTATGAAATAGGTGATTGCTGCTTTATATAAGTGAAGAAATTCAATTATGTAAGGCAGCTTTTTAATACATGATAGTATTTGATAAAAATAAGGAGTGAGAGATTTTATGTTAAAAGGGAAAAATATCATACTTGCAGTAACGGGAAGTATTGCAGCCTATAAGATAGCGAACCTTGCAAGTATGCTGATGAAACAACAATGCAAGGTAACGGTGATGATGACAGAAAATGCAACAAATTTTATTCATCCAATTACTTTTGAGACTTTGACCGGTAATAAATGTCTGATTGATACGTTTGATCGAAATTTTCAGTATTCCGTAGAACATGTTTCATTAGCCAAAGAGACTGATATGGTTCTGGTTGCACCAGCTTCTGCAAATGTTATTGCAAAGATGGCACATGGGATTGCAGATGATATGTTGACGACAACGATTCTTGCATGTGAATGCAAAAAGCTGATTGCACCGACAATGAATACCCATATGTATCACAATCCGATTGTGCAGGATAATATTGAGATATTAAAAAAATATGGGATGGAAGTTATACTACCTGATACTGGATACCTTGCGTGTGGAGATATTGGAGAAGGCAAGATGCCGTCTGAAGAAATACTATTTTCTTACATTATGCGAAGTATTGCTTTTGAAAAGGACTTAATAGGCAAAAAAGTGATGGTAACAGCTGGCCCGACCAGAGAGGCAATTGATCCGGTTCGTTTTATTAGTAATCATTCAAGCGGTAAAATGGGGTATGAAATCGCAAAAGCATGTATGCTGCGGGGCGCCATGGTTACTCTTATAACAGGACCTACACGTATTCCGGTCCCTGATTTTATAAATATTGTTCCGGTGGTATCGGCACAGGATATGTTTGATGCGGTAAAGAAAAACTATGAAGAACAGGATATTATAATAAAAGCGGCAGCCGTTGCAGATTATCGGCCGGTTTGTGTATCAGAGGAAAAAATGAAAAAAACAGGAGAAAACATGGAGATTTGCTTGGAAAAGACGAGAGATATCCTGCAATTTCTTGGTGAGCACAGAAAGGGGAAACAGATTCTTTGCGGATTTTCGATGGAAACAGAAAATATGTTGGAAAATTCCAGACAAAAGCTTTCAAAAAAAAGAGTAGATATGATTGTTGCGAATAATCTCAAGCAGGCGGGTGCCGGATTTGAAACTGATACGAATGTAGTCACACTCATCACGAAGGATAAAGAGATTTCACTTCCGTTAATGAGCAAAGAAGGTGTTGCACATGCTATCATTGACGAGATTCTAAAATTATGATTCCGAAGGCGGTAAGAGATGGTATCTATAAGAGATGTAGCAAAGCAAGCGGGGGTAGCAATATCAACGGTATCAAAAGTGCTGAACAATTATCCCAATGTGAGCGAAGAGACAAGAAAAAAAGTAAATAAAGCAATTGATGAATTGGATTTTGTTCCAAATACAATAGCGGCAGCATTGTCTTCTAAAAAGTCAGGAAGAATTGCATTGCTGATTAATCTGCATGCACAGACCCAGGCCATTGATGAGATAGGAATGCAATATATGGCAGGGGCTATTCACCAGGCACAGGAATTTAATCTGGATATGGTGACGGTTTTCTTTACGATGATACAAGAAATGTCCATGGAAGAGCTTACCAGGTATTTTTTGTCTCAGAATATTGCAGGAGTTATCATATGCGGTTTATCAAAAGATGATGCAGTGCTGCAGGCATTGATACGAGCTGAAAAATTTAAGATTGTAGTGATTGATGCACCGATTGTGAATGCGGCGACTTCTTCTGTATGGATTCACCATAAGAGGGCACAATATGACATTGCCAAGAAGACAATTCTCCAGAATAACGCCAGTCGGGTTCTGTATATTGCGGGAAAGACAAATGGATATGTTACAGATGAGCGTTTAAAAGGCATGGAACAATTGGTAATGGATATGGATCTGACGATGCTGGTGCGTTTTGGAAATTTTAGTGAGCTGGAAGCAAGAAAATTAACATTTCAATATGCGCAGCATAAGGATATAGTAGTATGTGCATCTGATTTGATGGCAATCGGAGCAATGAAAGCATTGACAGAGATGGATATATTCCGTCCGGTGTGCGGATTTGATGGAATTACATTGATGGGATATGTAGGCAAGCAAATGAATACTGTAAAACAGAACTTTTTTAGGATTTCGGGAGAAGCGGTGAAGGAATTGCACAGCTTGATGGAAGGCAGTACAGGAAGGAACATCGTGCTGGATTATGAGATGGTTCGTATGCAATATCTGGATATTATATGCTAGCTAAAAAAATTTAAAATTATGGTAAATTAAAAATACTCTTGCGGAAAACGTTTTCCTGTGATATGGTATGAGGCAGAAGAAAGATACAGTATTAAAGACAGGTATCTGTTTGTATTTGCAGGCAGCAAAAGGAGGAATTTAGTTATGACGTTACAATTAAAGATGCAACGGGAGGTCATGTTAATGAATTTAGAAAAACAGCTGGGAGAAATCATACAAAAAATGTACAATAAATCAATTACAGATTGCAGTGATAAGGAGTTATATTACAGCATTCTGCAATTGGCAAAGGGACTTGTGGATATTACTACACCGATCTCAGGAGATAAGAAAATTTATTATATTTCAGCAGAGTTCTTAATCGGCAAATTATTAACCAATAATTTGATCAATTTAGGCGTATATGACAAGTTGGATGATATTTTAAGGGCCAACGGAAAATCATTAAGTGCGGTTGAAGAAATCGAACCGGAACCTTCGCTTGGTAATGGAGGCCTTGGAAGACTTGCAGCATGCTTCCTGGATTCGATTGCAACGTTAGGCCTTCCGGGAGAAGGAATCGGTCTTAATTATCATTTTGGATTATTCAGACAGGAATTCAGAGACAGACTTCAAAAAGCGGAGAAAAATGACTGGATTGAAAAACAATCTTGGCTGAATAAGACCGATGTTTCATTTCAGGTGAGCTTTGGAGACAAAAAAGTAACCTCAAGATTATATGATATTGATGTTGTTGGTTACGACAATGGTATGAATAAGCTAAGATTATTTGATATTGAAACAGTTGACGAAAGTATTGTAAAAGAGGGTATTGATTTTGATAAGGAGGATATTGAGAAAAATCTTACACTATTCTTATATCCGGATGATTCTGATGAAGCAGGACAATTACTTCGCATTTATCAACAGTACTTTATGGTAAGTAATGCAGCGCAATTAATTCTAAAAGAAATGAAAGAAAAACAATACGACCTTCGGAAAATGTATGATCATGCAGTAATTCAGATCAACGATACCCATCCGACTATGGTAATTCCGGAGCTAATCAGAATCCTAATGGAAGAAAAAGCATTTACTATGGATGAAGCAATCGAAGTAGTAAGCAAGACTTGCGCATATACCAATCATACCATACTGGCTGAAGCGCTGGAGAAATGGCCTCTTGAATACTTAATGAAAGTGGTACCGCAGTTAGTTCCGATTATCAAAGAGTTAGACAAGAGAGCAGCTGCAAAATATAAAGATCCTAGAGTTCAGATCATCGATGAGAAAAAACGCGTGCACATGGCACATATCGATATTCATTATGGTTTTAGTGTAAACGGTGTAGCTGCTATTCATACTGAGATTTTAAAAGAAACAGAACTTGAGCATTTTTATAAAATTTATCCTGAAAAGTTCAATAACAAAACAAACGGTATCACATTCAGAAGATGGTTATTATCCTGCAATAGGGAACTAGCAGCTTTCCTTACGGAAACAATAGGGGAAGGCTACAAAAAAGATGCCATGCGTCTTGAAAAGTTGTTGGAATATAAAGAGGATCAGGAAGTATTGAACAAACTTGCTAAGATTAAACATACAAAGAAAATGCAATTAACTGAGTTTATGAAAGAGACACAGGGGATCATATTGAACCCGGATTCAATTTTTGACATCCAGATCAAAAGATTGCATGAGTACAAACGTCAGCAAATGAATGCATTATACATTATTCATAAATATCTTGAAGTTAAAAAGGGGAATAGACCTACCACCCCGCTCACATTTATCTTTGGTGCAAAAGCAGCACCAGCGTACGTGATTGCTCAGGATATTATTCACTTATTGTTGGTATTACAGGAAATCATAAATAATGATACTGATGTGAGCCCATACATGAAAGTACTTATGGTAGAAAACTATAATGTAAGCAAAGCAGAAAAATTAATCCCTGCATGCGATATTTCAGAACAGATTTCCTTAGCTTCTAAAGAGGCATCCGGTACCGGTAATATGAAATTTATGCTGAATGGCGCGGTAACACTTGGTACTTCTGATGGGGCAAATGTTGAAATCGATGAACTGGTCGGCAGTGATAATATTTATATTTTTGGAGAAAAGAGTGAACAGATCATAGCACATTATGAGAAAGCAGATTATGTATCTCAAAAATTCTATGAAAAGTCACCTGTTATTAAAGAAGCGGTAGATTTTATCGTGGGTAAAGAAGTAATGAAAGCAGGACACAAAGAAAATTTAACAAGACTCTATAAGGAATTGCTAAATAAGGACTGGTTTATGACATTGCTTGATCTTGAAGATTATATCACTGTAAAAGACAGAATGTTCAAAGATTATGAGAATCAGGAAAAATGGAAAAGAATGATGTTGGTAAATATTGCAAAAGCAGGTTTCTTTTCATCAGACAGAACCATTGCTGAGTATAACAGAGATATCTGGAAATTGAATGTAAAATAAAGTTAAAAGTAAGTCTTCCGAGTCATATCAAAGAAGACTTACTTTTAAAATAAATGGGTTTGTATTATTCTGTAAGTGATTCATCATCTGTATCAGCAGGAATCTGTGCTTTTTCCAAAGATGTGGAAATGGCATCTAACAAGACAAGAGAAGTATATTTATTATCATCAGAATATGTAATACCATCCAAAGACTGGTTCGTGCATATTTGATTTACCAAGTCCTGAAAAGATGATTCGATAAGAGGATACATGGTTGCAACTGCTTCATCCAGATTGACCAGGCGGATAGAATTGATGTTACTCTCATCAACAACAACTTCAATATCGATCGTATTGCCGCCTAGCACCAGTGAAGTTGAATAAATACCGGGAACGTAAATGCTTGATGAGGAAGTCTGTTTGACTTCTTTCTTATCATTAGGAAGAAACATAATAATGATAAGTACAATAAATAGAATACCAAGCAAGGCGAAAATACCGGTATATATTAATTCTTTTAAATGAAGTACAACAATTTTGGTTTTTGAACTCATGTCAATATCCCCATTCATCTGGTTTTTAATATTTTATGAACAGGTGGACTAAAATATTCCATTATTAGTTCGTGAATTAGACGAATATCGTATTGACAAACGCACGGAACAACTACTATAATAAAACAGGACACAGGCGTTCTTAGGGGATAAGAATGCCTTCTTTGCATATAATAGTGAAATAGGGGATAAAAAGCAGGAAAGGGAGATAATTTCCCGTGGAAAGGATTGTGGAAGATGAGTAAATATACGAAAAAAGATATTATGAATCTGGTGGAAGAAGAGGATGTAGAATTCATTCGATTGCAATTTACAGATATATTTGGAAATCTAAAAAATGTTGCAATTACAGCGAGCCAATTAGAGAAAGCACTTGATAATAAATGTATGTTTGATGGTTCTTCAATTGAAGGGTTTGTAAGAATTGAAGAGTCAGACATGTATCTTTATCCTGACTATGATACGCTAGAGATATTTCCATGGAGGCCGCAGCAAGGTAAAGTTGCAAGATTAATTTGCGATGTATACCGTCCTAATGGAGAGCCATTTGAGGGAGACCCGAGATTTATTTTAAAAAGAGCAGTGAAAGAAGCAGCTGACATGGGATACACTTTCAATGTAGGTCCAGAGTGCGAATTTTTTTTATTTCATACAGATGAAAACGCATTGCCTACGACGATCACACATGAGCAGGCAGGCTATTTTGACCTTGGACCGGTTGATTTTGGTGAGAATGCAAGACGGGATATGGTATTGACATTGGAAGATATGGGCTTTGAAATAGAAGCATCTCATCATGAAGTTGCGCCTGCACAGCATGAAATTGATTTTAAATATGATGAAGCCTTAAAGACAGCAGATAATATAATGACATTTAAATTGGCTGTCAAGACAATTGCGAAACGTCACGGCCTGCATGCTACGTTTATGCCAAAACCAAAATATGGGATAAACGGTTCCGGTATGCATATCAATATGTCTTTATCAAAAAATGGAAAAAATGCATTTAGCGATGAATCTGATAAATTTGGATTAAGTAAGGAAGCCTATTATTTTATTGGCGGTATTTTCAAGCATATAGATGGAATAACTGCAATTACCAATCCATTGGTCAATTCCTATAAGAGATTGGTGCCGGGATATGAAGCACCTATTTATGTGGCGTGGAGTGCAAAAAACAGGAGTCCGTTAATCCGTATTCCGGGAGCCAGAGGAGAAGGTTCCAGAGTGGAACTTAGAAGTCCTGATCCGGCAGCAAATCCATATCTTGCACTTGCAGTATGTCTAAAAGCAGGATTAGATGGAATTAAAAATCAAATTATGCCACCCGAAAGTGTAGATTGTAATATTTATGAGTTATCAGAATTAGCGAGAGCAGAGAAAGGAATCAAAGAAATTCCTAAGTCTATGATGGAAGCGATGATTGCCTTGGAACAAGATGATTTTGTGAAAGAGGTACTTGGTGCTCATATTACAGAAAAATATATCGAAGCTAAGAAACAGGAATGGCAGGAATATACAGAACAAGTTACCGATTGGGAAATCAACCAATACTTATATAAATACTAAACTTCTGATACTGACAGGCAGAATCATAAATATATTGTATACAAGTATGCATTTATATTTGACAGTTGAGGAGGTGAGCGTGTGACTAGTGTTATTGTGGCGCTTCCCAAAATAGAAGAAGCGAAAAGTATTAAAAATCTTTTAGTTAGAAATGGATATTCCGTAGTGGGTGTCTGCACTACAGGTGCACAGACGATTAGTATGGCGGATGGTCTCAATGACGCAATCGTACTGTGTGGATATAAATTACCTGATATGATGTACATGGAGTTGCACGATTTCCTGCCACCGGGATTTGAGATGCTTCTGATGGCTTCACAGCATTTGCTAAATGATAGAGATCAAGGGAACATTGTATGCCTTTCCATGCCTCTTAAAGTACATGATCTATTGAGTACTGTAGATATGATGGTACAGACGATGGAACGCCGCCGTAAGAAGTTAAAAGCAAAGCCGAGGATTCGTAACCAGGAAGAAGTGGAATTGATAAAACAGGCAAAGTACTTATTAATGGAACGTAACAATATGACGGAAGAGGAAGCACATAGGTATATTCAGAAATGCAGCATGGACAGCAGTACCAATATGGTAGAAACAGCGCAGATGGTATTGTCAATCATGCAGGTGTAAAAGGGGGACAGAAATGTCCCCTTTTTATTTAAGTTTCAATTACTTCAATTAGCCTTCAATTAAGCTCAATTACACTTCAAATATTTTCACGTCAAAAAAATGTAGATTCATGCCACTTTTATATTAAAATGTTTATATTTGTGTTATTTTGTTTCTAATCAAATAGTATACATTTGAATTTGGAAAAGGAGGACGCGAGATATGAGAGAAAAGAAAAAAGTATGCAGTACAGGCAAAAGGGGAGTCGAGATTTGCGGAAAAGTATTTTCTACAATGGCCGGTGTTTTTTCCACAATGGCATGCTGTGGAAAATTATATGAAACAAAAGTACCAAAAGAACTAAGAAAGTAGAAACGTATTACTTATAAGCAGAATTCGGTAACAAGAACCATTTATTGTGTAAAAGTAAAAATAGAGTGAAAAGTGTAAAATGGATAGTCTTCCAAGGTGAATATAAATTATGAGAAAAATGCATGCTGTCAAAGGGGGACAGTTTGCATTTTTTTAGTGCTACTTTTTGAATCTAAAATGTCCAAGAATCATTAATAGAATGCAGCTAAGAATAGAATTTATCATTACTGCAGCATAAGCAAGTGGCAACGACAGGAGGCATAGAATAGTTACTGAGGATTCTATAGTTAATATTAGCAGAGAGCGGTGAAGTAAGATGTGCTGATACGACTTTGATATTGGGTGATTTGGATGGACAGCGGGTGCATATTTAAAAACAGCAATAAAACTAAGAATAAGAATAATTGACGTACTCATGAAAGAATACGTAAACTGGGTGGATAGATAAGAGCATAAAATGCCGATTATCGTGCTTTCGAAGATACAAAGTGCATGATTAGAAGCATGATATCCTCCCACATGGATCCGTAATGCTGTAAAAAAAATGAGCCAGATTAGTGAAGCAGGAAGCAAATGAAGCAGATAGGCAACGATAATCAGGATTGCATTTGCGAGCAATTCACTTAATGTACACTCAGCACCATATGCAATAATCTCTCTTTGATTATTATCAAGACCGGAAGTAATTAATTTGTCAGCAATGGCAGCAGATATTTTTCTAAGCATAGCAAGTCTCCTTATTGAAAAAAATTACAGCTTTTTAATATTAATCATTCAGAATATGTAAAATAGTATTTCTTATAATTTCCAGATAAGATGGGCTGATAGGAAGCTGTGTACCGTCTGTAAGAAATAATTCTTTTCCTTTAATTGAAGCAACGTGATTCATATTGACCAGAATGCTTCGGTGACACTGTTTAAAATCTGATGGAAACTTTTTGACTTCATCCTGAAAGGTTGCTCTATAAGAAATCCGTTGCGTGCAACTTAACTTGTAAAGATCAATATAGTGGTTGGAACTTGCTAGATAAGAAATAGAATTATGTTCGATTTTAAGTAGTTCATTTCTGTAAAAAATGGAATGATAAGATGGTTTAAATTTATTCAGAACAAGATCCATACATTTCCATAATTTATCTTCTGAGACAGGTTTTACAAGGTATTGTAATGCCTGCACTTCATAACCTTCTAAAGAATAATCCCGAAAACTAGTAGTAAATATAAGATCGCCGCAGTAGCCCTGTTTACGTAAGGACCTGGCAATTTCTATTCCGTCAGCCTGATTGGCGAGTTGGATATCGATAAAAATCAAGTGAAAGGAAGCAGCATTCACAAGCAGATCACAACCTTTCGTATAGTGATTAATAGTCATCGATATAGAGTGTAGTTGTTTCCATGTAAGCAGCATATTCTGTAGCATTTCAATATGGTGCTGTTCATCTTCTAAAATAGCGATTTTAAGGTTCATCATTACTTTCATCCTTTCTGATTTTTAGATTATTTATGATAAAGGAATCACAATGGAGCTGGTGAACTCTTTTTCATTTCCCATAAAGTCACAAAATCCATTATATTTTTCAATTAATTCTTTACAACGTTTCAGACCGATTCCATGGTCGCTACCAGCTTTTGTAGTTTGATAAGCATCATTTTTAATGAGATAGCAGCCAGTGGAAGCATTTGTGATTTTGATATATAGCATGCTTCGGACCGGCCTGATATCTAATGTGATATATCGGCTTGTTTCCGGGAAAAATTTATCACACGCTTCCGTTGCATTATCCATAATATTGCCAAGTACAATAGATAGATCAGTGGATAGGATAGATAACTTGTCCGGCATAAAGATTTCGTATGCTACATTAATATGATGTGACTTAGCCAACATTATTTTTGATGACAACAGAGAATCAACAATAGAGTTGCCTGTTACTGTAATGAATTCATAAGATGACATATCCAAGTCTTTCAGATATCTTCCAATGGAGTCATAATCGTTGGTAAGTAATAGACCATTTATGGTATCTAAATGTTGTTGGTAATCATGTTTTAGCGTGCGAAGGGTATGAATGTAGTTATGCATTTCCTCGATTTGCTGTAGTTCGGCTTTATACTGATGATTTTCCAGCTCCAGGGCCACATTTTTATTGAGCGTATTACCTACAATCTCAAAAAGGATAATGATACTCAAAAGAATAAACAAGATGCAGACAGCAATATAGGAAGGCGAAAAAATTGGTCTTGCGTTTTCTATAAGTACAGTATTAATGGAGATATCAAGTGTCTGGTCAATTGCAAGCACTCCAATTAAAATAAGTGGAATCAGGCAAAAAGAAAGGTATAGAGGCATTTGGTATGATTTTTGTTTTCTTCTGGAAAATAAGAAAAAAAGTAGGGCACAAACCAGAGAATACATACTGATCATAATGATACGTGTATCAGATGGCATAGCAGCCTCTGTAATATCAAGAGAAGTAAAGTTATCAGTAATAAAAAAAGTCAGGGCATTTGCAATACTGGAAATTACAATTTCACTGGTGCCCAGAATTAATTTACGAAGATTGGAACCTCGAAATGCCAGAAATACAAAAATTGTATCTGCTATATAGAAAATAATCAGTTGATAATTACTGTTAAAAGAGAGCATATTAATGAATGTCTCAAAGACGAACATGGCAATAACACCGGTGATGATTCTGATATTAGAAACTGGTTTGATATATTTACTCAGAAAATAAGCATAAAATGATTTTTCACATACATTTACAAGTACTTCAAAAAAAAATTCAACCATAGAGACAGCCTTTCTTCATAAAAAATAATTATAGTTTATTTTAACACAAAAATGAGTAAGAGTAAAAAAGCATGATTTACAATGTTTAGAGCAGTTAAAGTTAATGAAATGCCAAAAATGATATGATATACTAATTAAAAGAATTTTTTGGTAACCGATTTTTGGAGAACTTATTTGTAAATGGAGGAAACGGTATGAAATTCACAAAAATGCATGGATGTGGCAATGATTATGTGTACATTAACGGTTTTGAAGAAAAAGTGATAAATAAATCCAAGGCAGCTATGAAACTCAGTGACAGACATTTCGGAATTGGCGGGGATGGAGTCATTTTTATTAACCCCTCTAAAATCGCTGATTTTGAAATGGAGATGTATAATGCTGATGGCAGCAGATCTGAGATGTGTGGAAACGGTATTCGTTGTGTTGCAAAGTACGTATATGAGAAAGGCCTTACAGATAAGACTTCTCTTTGCATAGAAAGCTATGGTAAGGTGAAACACATGAATCTGACGCTCGAAGACGGCAAGGTATCTATGGTCAAAGTCAACATGGGGAGTCCTGAGTTGAAGGCAGAGCTCATACCCGTTTGTTCAGATAAAGATGAAGTGATTCAGGAAAAGATAGAAGTGAATGATACAATTTATTATATGACAGCAGTTTCCATGGGGAATCCTCATACCGTTATGCTTGTGGAAGATTTGGAAAACTTAGATTTGGAGAAGGTGGGTCCTTTGTTTGAACATCATCCTCGTTTTCCGAAACGTGTAAATGCAGAATTTGTGAAATTGATAGATAGAAATAACATAGAGATGCGTGTCTGGGAGCGCGGAACCGGAGAAACATTGGCGTGTGGAACCGGATGCTGTGCAGCAGCAGTTGCCTGTATTTTAAATGGTTTGACGGAAGAGCAAGTAACTGTTAAACTGTTAGGTGGCAGTTTAACGATTCAGTGGGACAGAGAGCAGAATCTCGTATATATGACCGGACCCGCAACAACAGTATTTGAAGGTGAGATAGAACTGTAGTATTTGATAAACTGTTATTTGTTGAATGAATTATATATAAATTTGAAAGTAAGTATCGCACGAGAGGAGAACAGTATGTTTAAAGTTAATGACAATTATTTAAAATTACCGGGAAGTTATTTATTCTCTACAATCAATAAAAAAGTAAATGCGTATGCAGCAGCCAATCCGGATAAAAAGATTATCCGTCTGGGAATTGGTGATGTAACTCAGCCTCTGGCACCTGTAATTATTGAAGCACTTCACAGTGCAGTATCAGAAATGGGCGTTGCAGAGACTTTTCATGGATATGCTCCGGATCTTGGATATGAGTTCCTGCGAAATACAATTGCAGAAAATGACTATAAGGCAAGAGGATGTGATGTTGCAGCAGATGAAATTTTTGTATCAGATGGTGCCAAATGTGACTCGGGCAATATTCAGGAGATTTTCAGCTTGGAAAATAAAATTGCAGTTTGTGATCCTGTATATCCGGTATATGTGGATACCAATGTAATGGCCGGCAGAACGGGTGTATATGATACGGTAAAAGAGACATGGAGCAACGTAATCTATATGCCATGTACAGCAGAAAATAATTTTGCTCCGGAACTACCGAAGGAAACACCAGATATTATCTACCTTTGTTTTCCAAATAATCCTACAGGTTCAACTATTAATAAGTCTCAACTACAGGAATGGGTTGATTACGCAAATAAAGTCGGTGCAGTAATTATTTATGATGCAGCTTATGAAGCATATATTTCAGAAGAAGACGTACCACATTCTATTTACGAATGCGATGGAGCAAGAACCTGTGCAATAGAGCTCCACTCTTTTTCAAAAAATGCCGGATTTACCGGAGTACGTCTGGGTTATACAGTAATTCCAAAAGATTTAAAAGCCGGAGACGTAATGTTACATTCTCTTTGGGCGAGACGTCACGGTACCAAGTATAATGGAGCTCCCTATATTGTCCAAAAAGCTGGTGAAGCAGTATATTCATCGGCAGGAAAAGAACAATTAAAAAAACAGGTGGCTTATTATATGAATAATGCAAGATACATCTACGATGGCTTAAAGGGAACAGGCTATACAGTATCTGGTGGTGTAAATGCTCCATATATCTGGTTAAAAGCACCTGATAACATGACGAGTTGGGAATTTTTTGATTATTTATTGGAAAACGCGAATGTAGTTGGTACGCCAGGGTCCGGATTTGGACCAAGCGGTGAAACGTACTTTAGATTAACTGCATTTGGAAGTTACGAGAGTACAGTGGAAGCAATGAATCGTATCAAAGAACTCTGATTCTGATGATACAAAAACCTCGGGAATACCGTATTATAATATACGGATTTTCGGGGCTTTTTTAGTTATTGGCGCTATTTTCTGGAATCTGGATATACTATAGAAAAGGAAACAGAAGAAAGTGTTAAAAATGAATAAAGTGAAAAAAGCAAATATAATTGTTATGTTTTTCTTTGGGAGTGTAATCGGATGGATATGGGAAGTGATTTGTACATTTTATAGATATGGAATTTTTGCGAATAGGGGTGTTTTACATGGTCCATGGCTTCCAATCTATGGAGTTGGTTTTTTATTGATGATCATTTTAAAAAAGTATGTTGGAAAAAAACCGATATTGCTCTTTGTGTCCAGCTTAACTGTATGTGGTCTTCTGGAATTTATTACATCTATCGTATTAGAAACTTTATATCATACAAGATGGTGGTGCTATGGGAATGAAGCATTTAATATTAATGGAAGAGTCTGCTTAAAGTCTCTGATTTTCTTTGGGGTGGCAGGAAGTCTGATTGTTTATGGAATTGTTCCTGTTCTTGATCATGAATTGAATAAGATCGATGCTAAAAAGAAAAAAATTTTAGCAACTATGATGATGTTGATATTTATGATCGATCTGGTAGTTTCAATATTTCATCCTAATATGGGAAGCGGTATTTCAGAGGGGGCCTAAAAGTTGCTCTTGATTGTTTGTGATTGACATTGTAAGATTAAAACAAAAAGAAACGAGCAAAATGATTGTAAAATTATGTCTGTTTAAGATCGCCTGATCTATTTGGAAAGGAAGAAGTCATGATAACAACGGTAACATTAAATCCTGCAATAGATAAGACTATAATATTGGATCGTCTCAAGCATGGCGAAGTAAACCGTATTCAGAAAGTGCGGGAAGATATCGGCGGGAAAGGAATCAATGTTTCTAAGACATTAGCAAGCCTTGGTGAAACAAACCAAGCAATCTGTTTTTTGGGCAGAAAAAATCAGTCAGCAGTAGAACAATTGTTGAAAAACCAGCACTTTGAGATACGATCTCTCTATGTGGAGGAAGCAACCAGAACCAATACTAAGGTGGTGGAATTGGAAACACAGATTACGACAGATTTAAATGAACCGGGATTTTTTGTTGATGAAAAGCATATTCAGGAGATGATTTCTCTTTTGGAAAAATGCGCAGTGCAAAGTGAATATGTAGTTATCAGTGGAAGCATTCCAGTTGGCGTAAATAAAGATATATACGGAAAAATAATTTCTGCCATTAAGGGAAAGAGCAAGGTTGTCCTGGATGCGGAAGGCGAATTCCTGATAGAAGGATTAAAAGCAGGAGCTGATATTATCAAGCCGAATATTCACGAGCTGGAGGGCGCAATTGGAAGAAAATTAGAGTCGGATGACGAGATTGTCAAGGCAGCCAGGGAATGGATAGAAGAGTATCAGCTGACCTACATTCTGGTATCTATGGGCGGTGATGGAAGTTTGCTGATTGGAAGTAATATTGTATTAAAAGCATTACCAATGAAGGTAGAAGTAAAAGGAACCGTAGGAGCGGGAGATTCCATGCTGGCTGGATTTCTCTATGGATTAATGCATGAGGATCTGGAAATGGCGCTTGCGATTGGAGCGGTCTGTGGTACGCTTGCCGTGAGCAGAGAAGGGACAGCTGCGTTCCGGGAAGAAGAAGTAGTTGAGATGCTGAAACAAATCATGATACAAACGCTATAACAAAAACAAAGAATAACTTATATATTTTACACAAAAAAACATTATAAAAATTACGTATTATTAACAAAGTTATTTAAGAAGTATTGCATTGATATTAAACGTATGCTAATATTTATTCATGACGAATTGGAAACGTTACCGATAACGATACCGAAATCGTTTCCGAAAACAGTCGAATTATAGTTTTTAATCTTTGTATATAGTTATTTATGGTTACATGTGGAATGCAAAGAAAGGAACGGGGAACTATTCACAAAGTTATGAAAAAGAGAAAGAGAGAGGTATTAGTATGAAAAAGAAATTGATTAGTGCATTGCTTACCGTTGCTATGGTATCTACAATGTTAGCAGGCTGTGGAAGCAAAACAGAGACAACACCAACGTCAGATACAACGAAGACAGATGGCGCAACGGAAACGGCTGCAGAATCTGCAGATGCCGGTGATGGTCAGGTGTATTACCTAAACTTTAAACCTGAATCTGATGGTGTGTGGCAGGGTCTGGCATCAAAATATACAAAAGAAACAGGTGTACCTGTCAAAGTCGTAACAGCAGCAAATAATACCTATGAACAGACATTAAAATCAGAGATTGCTAATGCAAATGCACCTACCCTATTTCAGATTAACGGACCAGTAGGATATCAAAATTGGAAAGACTATTGTGCAGATCTGAAAGATACAGACCTTTATAGCTGGCTTCTTGATAAGAGTCTTGCAGTTACAGGCGAAGATGGCGGTATCTATGGAATTCCTTATGTAGTTGAAGGGTATGGTATTATTTACAATAATGCGATTATGAGTAAATATTTTGCATTAGATGGCGCAAAAGCAAAGTCTATGGATGAAATAAAAAATTTTGATACATTAAAAGCAGTTGTTGAAGATATGCAAAGTAAAAAAGGAGATCTTGGAATCGAGGGTGTATTTGCTTCCACATCTCTTACACCTGGAGATGACTGGAGATGGCAGACACACCTGGCAAACATTCCTGTATATTATGAATATAAAGACAAAGGTATCACGGATACAGATTCGCTAGAGTTTACATATAGTGACAATTACAAAAATATTTTTGACTTATATCTCAACAATTCCTGTACAGCGCCAGGTTTATTGGGAAGCAAATCAGTTGACGATTCCATGGCAGAATTCGCATTGGGAAAAGTTGCAATGGTTCAAAATGGTAACTGGGCATGGGGCCAGATTTCAGGTGTGGATGGTAATACCGTAACAGAAGACGATATTAAATTCTTACCAATCTATACAGGTGTGAAAGGAGAAGAAAACCAAGGTCTGTGTACCGGAACAGAAAACTTCTTCAGTATTAACAGCCAGGCTTCAGAAGCAGATCAAAAAGCTTCTATTGCATTTGTTGAATGGTTATTTAGTTCAGACGAAGGCAAAGCAGCAGTTACAAATGATTTAGGTTTTATCGCACCGTTTAATACATTCACAGATGCAGAGAAACCAAAAGATCCTCTTGCGCAAGAAGTCATCAAATACATGGCCGATACATCCAAAACAAGCGTAGCATGGAATTTCACTTCATTTCCAAGTCAACAATTTAAAGATGACTTTGGTGCAGCATTACTTGAATATGCAGCAGGAAGCAAATCATGGGATGATGTGAAAGCAACTGTTGTAGACAGATGGGCAGCTGAAAAAGCAGCAACCGCTACAGCGGAATAATGTAAAGGAATAACAAGGTGAGGATAGGGAAACCTCTTCTCACCTTGTTTGGTATTTGAAATAAATGGGAAATCGTATTAAACTATAAGAGGGGATTATGATGAAGCATATGAGATAATAATGTTTCATGGAAAAGGAGAAAATATATGCAGAAAACACTAAAAAAATATTTTGCAGTTTTTACGTTGCCAACTTTACTGGCATTTTGTCTTGCATTCGTAGTTCCTTTTGTAATGGGACTATATTTATCTTTTTGCAAATTTACTACAGTAACGAATGCAACCTTTATAGGATTTAAGAATTACATAAAAGTTTTTGCAGAACCAGATTTTTTAAATGCCATGATTTTTACCATGAAATTTGCAATTATCGCAATTGTTACAATTAATATTTTTGCATTTTCACTTTCTTTATTATTAACCAGAAAAGTCAAAGGTACGAACCTTTTTAGAACAGTATTCTTTATGCCTAATTTGATCGGTGGTATTATTTTAGGTTATATCTGGCAATCAATGATTAATGCAATATTAGTAAAGTATGAAACCACATTAGTGGCAAATGCAACATTTGGATTCTGGGGATTGGTAGTATTAATGAACTGGCAGCTGATTGGATATATGATGATTATTTATATCGCAGGATTGCAAAATGTACCGACAGACTTACTTGAAGCAGCTGAAATTGATGGAGCTACAAACTGGCAGACTTTAGTAAAAGTAAAAATCCCCATGGTAATGCCTTCCATTTCCATTTGTTTATTTTTAACATTATCAAACTGCTTTAAATTATTTGATCAGAATCTGGCATTAACAGCGGGCGCACCATCTAAGAAAACAACTATGATGGCACTTGACATTTATAATACATTTTATGGAAGAGCAGGATTTGAAGGTGTAGGTCAGGCAAAGGCTGTCATGTTCTTTATTCTTGTTGCCACAATTGCGATTTCCCAATTGGCTGCAACAAGAAGTAAGGAGGTAGAACAATAGTGAAAGCAAAACAAAATACAAAAGCATCTGATAGGATGATATTTATTTTTTTATGTGCTTTGGTTGTTATATTTATGGTACCGATCCTCTTTATCATTTTGAATTCTTTTAAAGGAAAACTTTATATCAGTGATAATCCTTTTGCATTCCCGACAGCAGAAACATTTGCAAAGTTGACCAATTATACAAATGGTATTCAAAAGACCAATTTCTTTTCCGCATTTGGCTGGTCTTTGTTTATCACAGTATTTTCAGTGCTTGCGATTCTTCTTTTTACATCTATGACAGCTTATTACATCACTAGAGTAAAATCGAGAGTCACAACAGCCATATATTACATGTTTGCTTTTTCCATGATCGTACCATTCCAGATGGTAATGTTTACAATGTCTAAATTAGCCAACTCATTACACTTAAATAATCCATGGGGCATGGTACTTCTTTACCTTGGGTTTGGTGCAGGGCTCTCGGTATTTATGTTCAGCGGTTTTATAAAATCAATCCCGCTTGAAATCGAAGAAGCGGCAATGATTGATGGATGTACACCCTTGCAGACATTCTTCGGTGTGGTAATGCCAATTTTAAAACCAACGGCAATTACGGTTGCGATCTTAAACGCAATGTGGATATGGAATGATTATTTACTTCCATATTTAGTAATTGGTGTCAGTACAGATTACAAGACCATTCCGGTTGTAGTGCAGTACCTGGTGGGGTCTTACGGTGCAAAGGATATGGGTGCTATGATGGCATTATTAGTATTAGCAATTATACCGATTGTAGTTTTCTACCTGACATGTCAGAAGTATATTATTGAAGGTGTTGTCGCAGGAGCGGTAAAAGGCTGATGGTGCGAAGTAGCAGTTCAGTCATGAATACAGTGAGGCGTTTTTTATAAGCGTTGGTCATAAAAAACGAGTTCTTTACGCGCGAAATTATGCGGAATGCATGATTTTTGTGCATAACTGTTGCTATGAAGCCGTAAGGCTGAATAGTAACGCTGCGAAAGCGGCAGATGGGAGCGAGCATGAGAAGAAGTGGCATATTATTACCGGTTTCAAGCCTGCCGTCACAATATGGAATTGGCAGTTTTTCTAAAGAGGCATATCATTTTATAGATTTTTTATATGAGTCTGGTCAGACTTACTGGCAGATACTTCCTTTAGGACCAACAGGATATGGAGATTCTCCCTACCAGTCATTTTCTACTTTTGCGGGTAATCCTTATTATATTGATCTCGATACACTTGTAAATAAAGGGTATATAAAAGCAGAAGACTGTTATGATTATAATTTTGGAAATGATAAATTTAAAGTTGATTATGAGAAGATATACTTATCAAGATTTAAAATATTGTATCAGGCATATGAGAAGAGTGAGATAGGAAAAAGACTGGAATTCCAGGCATTTATAAAAAAGAACCAATATTGGTTAGATGATTATGCGCTCTACATGGCGGTTAAGAAATCATTTAATGGGAAAAGTTTTGTAGAATGGGATGAAAACATTAAGAAACGTAAACCGGAAGCAATGCGTGCCTACAAAGAAAAGTACGCAAAAGAAATAGAATTTTATCAGTTCCAACAGTATGAGTTCTCCGTACAGTGGTCAAAATTAAAGCAGTATGCGAATCAAAAACATATAGAGATAATTGGAGATATCCCGATTTATGTGGCATTCGACAGTGCAGATACATGGGCCAACCCCGATCTCTTTCAGCTTGATAAGGAATGTAAACCGATTGCTGTGGCGGGATGTCCACCGGACGCATTTTCAGAAACGGGACAGTTATGGGGAAATCCATTATATAACTGGTCATACCACAAAAAAACAAATTATGCATGGTGGATGCAGCGCATCGCATACTGTTATGAACTTTATGATATTGTCCGTATTGATCACTTTAGAGGTTTTGATGAATATTATGCAATTCCATATGGCAGTGTAACTGCTGAACATGGAAGATGGGAAACGGGCCCAGGTTATGATATTTTTAAGACCATGAAGGAAACAATAGGTGAAAAACGTGTCATTGCCGAAGATCTTGGCTTTTTGACTAAAAGCGTGATCGAACTGGTAAAGAAAACAGGATATCCTGGCATGAAAATATTGCAGTTTGCATTTGATTCGAGAGAAGAAAGTGATTATCTTCCGCATAATTATGTGAAGAACAGTATTGTATATACGGGAACGCATGATAATGATACGACAGTCGGCTGGTATAAAAAATTAAATAAGCAAGATAAAAAATTTGCAAGGGATTATATGGATATAGCAGATGAAACTCCGGTTAAAGAAGCTGTATGGTCCTTTATTAGGGCAGCATTGTCGAGTGTATCAGATATGGCTATTATTCCAATGCAGGATTATTTGGAGTTAGATGAAACGGCAAGAATCAATATACCGTCTACATTAGGTAATAATTGGAAATGGCGTATGAATACAACTGATATGAACAGTAAACTTGCCAAAAGAATAAAAAAATTGACAAAATTATACGGCAGAATGTATATTGTACGTGAATAGGCAGAGTCAGATATAAAAATTAAGATTCGGATGCTTGCATCCGAAATCTTACATTTTTATATCTGAGGAGCAAAGCGACCGAGGAAAAGCGAAGCTTTTTCGAGGCTCTGCAGTAAGAAAATGGAAAAACGAAGCTTTTTCGAGGCTCTGCAGTAAGAAGATGGAAAAGCGAAGCTTTTTCGAGGCTCTGCTGTTGTAGAAAAGAGAAATGTCGGCGAGGATCAAATAATGGAAGAGATGACAATTAAGGATATTGCTAAATTATGTGGAGTTGGTATCAGTACGGTATCACGTGCGATCAATAATCATCCGGACATAAATCCGGAAACAAAAGAGATGATTATGAGTACCATCAAAGAAAATGGCTATATCCCAAATAACAGTGCAAGAAATCTGAAAAGAACCGAAGCAAAATCGATAGCAGTACTGGTAAAAGGCATGTCGAACTTATTCTTCACGACGATGATTAAGGTAATGGAGGAAGAAATTAAGAAAAAAAAGTATTCTTTAGTTCTACATCATGTAGATTTTAACGAGGATGAAATAGATGTAGCATTACAATTGGTAAAGGAGAAGAGATTAGCCGGAATTATATTTCTGGGAGGGTATTTTCACCAGCATGAGAAACTTGAAAAACTGCAGGTGCCATATGTTCTCAGCACTGTAAGCGGACCGCCTGAAAATCTGAGCTTTAAGGAATATTCTTCTGTTGCTGTAGATGATGAGGCAGAAAGCTTTAAGATGGTCGAAAAATTAATTCAGCTTGGACATAAAAGAATTGCTATTCTTTCAGCTGTATCGGAAGATGAAAGCATTGGTAAATTGCGTCTTCTGGGCTATAAAAGGGCATTAAAGCAGTACCATATTCCTGTGGCAGAAAATCTGATAGTTCCGATGCGCGCAGACATGGAGCAATATTCTATGCAGAATGGATATACGGTAACAAAAACTCTGTTGGAATCCGGAGAAGCCTTCACAGCACTATATGCCATATCAGATATGCTGGCTATCGGAGCCTGCAAAGCAATTATGGACAGTGGAAATCGAATTCCAGAGGATTATTCAGTTGCCGGATTTGATGGGATTGAACTTGGAAAATTTTATAATCCATCTTTGACCACGATTAGACAACCAATAGAAGAGATGGCGAGGGCAACGGTAAAATTAATGTTTAAAGTGTTGTCTGACAGCAATGAGCACAGACATCAGATATTTTCAGCAGAACTGGTAGAAAGAGGTTCTACAAGAGCTATTTAGACAGATATAAAAAGTTCATGAGTAAAAGTTCATGAACTTTTTTGATTATGAGAGTTTCTATTCGTTACTCTTGATTGAAATTATGCTGGCTAAGACTGGAATTGTGATAGGCTTTGTCATATGTGACATCTTCCAGAAACCAATCAGGAGCAACAAAAGCATTGGATTCTTCTTCACTGGTGAACTCTATTTCTGCAATTATCAAAGGTGCAAAAGGGGGTGCAAATACATCCAGTTCAATGGTAAGGGAAGAATTGGGAATATGATCACTTAATGGAATCAGATATCGTTTTTTGGATATGATATTGCCATCTGACTTAGAGATCAGATGCATATAGGATTCAGCAGTAAGCGGAAGATTGTATTCTTCACGCATCATCATACCGCTGCCTTTGTAAGTAAGATAGTAATCATTATCCTGTCGGCGGACACGGACAACAGGATTGGTATTAAGATAACCCTGTTCGATTATGTGAAATGGGTAAGAATCCAGATTTTCTGGTAATTTCTTAATCGTATATTTTCGTTCTATTTCCATTGGTTTCATAGATAGTCTCCTTTAGTTGCAATTCATTTCAACCTTATGATATTATAACACAAAGAGAACATTATTATTATTTTTTTGAGAAAGGAAAATAGCGTTTGACCGAATGCTGCAGGGGTAAAAATATATGAGTAGAGCAGTTATTTTTCTGGCGCCTGGATTTGAAGAAATTGAGGCATTAACGGTAGTGGATCTGCTGAGAAGAGCAGACATTGAAATTGACATGATATCAATTTCTGAAGAACATCAGGTGACAGGATCACATGAAATTAAGGTCTTTGCGGATAAGACGTGGTCGGAGGTGATGTTTGAAAATGTGGATATGATGATCCTTCCAGGTGGAATGCCAGGTACTAAGAATCTTGAGGCGCATGAACCGTTATTACAGAAGATAAAAGAGTTTTATGAGAAAGGAAGATATATCAGTGCAATTTGTGCAGCACCAAGTATTTTAGGGCATCTCGGTATGTTAAAGGGTAGAAACGCATGCGCATTTCCTGATTATGAGAGTCACCTGGAGGGTGCGATTGTCACAAAGAATGAAGTGGAAGTATCTGATCATATCATAACATCACGCGGAATGGGATGTGCTATTCCATTCGGACTTGCAGTTGTAGAGCGTTTTAAAGGAAAAGAAACAGCGGAAATGCTGAAAGAAAAAATTGTATTTAAACGTTAAAAGAATTGAAAAAATTACCAACATAAATAATTCATTCTCGCTAATACTAACAACAAGATAAGTGATAGACAAAGTAATCACAAAATTCGGAAAGTTCTCATGGAAGAATCTTTTAGGATAAGTGAAAACTAAGTTTTTCACTTATCCTAAAAATAGATAATAATAGGAAACTATTAACAGCATTAGCGGAGGTGAATGAATATGGCAAATAGCAAATCTTCTAATAGAACAGAAGTGCCGGAAGCAAAAGCAGCTATGAATCGTTTCAAAACAGAAGTTGCATCAGAATTAGGTGTTAACTTAAAAGACGGCTACAATGGTGACTTGACTTCTAAGGAAGCAGGTTCCATCGGTGGAGAAATGGTAAGAAGAATGATCGCTCGTCAGGAAGAGCAAATGAAATAAGTGTAATTAACACACACTAATAACAAAGAAATCCATCCCACTGCCTAAATGGCGTGGGATGGATTTCTTTTGTGTAAAATAATAAACCAGTGATTCCTATAGAAGTCCATAAATCAATCCAGTTCATTTTTTAATACATGCTTCAGTGGAAGCCAGATCAGCATGGCATAGACGCTTCCAATCATAGCAGTTGATAATTGTACAATTGAAAAAGTGATTTTTGCAGTTGCTAGAACTTTTGGAAGCATTTCAGGTTTTGGAAGTTTATCAACAACATTGCCACCAAAGGCAGGGATGAGAACTAAGGCAACCAGTACGCCCAGTACAAGTGCTTTCACAATAGAACCGAGCAACAGACCAGTTGCAAGATGATACTTGAATATCACTTTATTTTGGAAGAAATAGGTAAAAAATACAATGACAAGATTACCTATCATGATAGTAGGAAACATCAGAGGAATCGCTGCCATTATAGGTGAACCTGTAAAGAAGAATGCAGTCACAGGTGCAATTACAGCAAGTAGGATTCCACTATAAAGTCCTGCACTAAGAACGGCCAGAATTAAAACAGCATTAGTGATAGGACCAGTAATATAGACGGATAAGTTTTTGAAATACTGACTGATAAGACAGATTGCCAGTAATAATGCAGTGATAGTAATTTGTTTTGTAGTTATTTTTTTCATAGATGACCTCCAAATCATTCTTTATCAGGATGTAAGTCCTGAAATTAAAATTTTGATTGCATGGCCTTTGCACTGATACCCTGAATTCTGCCAAGTTTACCTGACAATGCACTTATCACATCCGGAGAAGCAGATATAATAATTGACATAATACGAATGGATTTTTCCTTATAAGGCAGGCCCATTCGCCCGATAATATAAGATGCATATTCGTGAAGCAAATCATTTACTTGAGCGACAGCATTCTGATCAGATACAAAGATACCAATAATTGCAACTTTCTCTTCCATACGATAATTCCTCTTTCTTCCATAAAAATAGCGAATCAGTAAGAATGTGCCAAGGCACATTCTCCGCGTCCCAGCGGCTTGCAAAGCAATTAGCTTCCTATGAATCAAAAAAAGTCTTTTTGGCAGACTGCTCAAAAAGACATCATAAATAAATATATGACATGTTCTTAACGTCAGGAAACCCTTAATGTCAGAAATATGCGTTTGAATGATCAGCTACTAAAAAGGAAAAAACCGTTTCAGCAGATTAACTTCATTATACAGAAGTATTAGAAAAAAAACAATCAAAATATTATGAAAGTAAAAGAAACGCTAGTATTTTCGCTATTCTTATGCTATAATCGTAAAATGACTGTGGGTATGCACGAGTATCTTAAGAAGTACTCTGCTGAGTAGTTCTTGACATAGAAGAAGAATCACAGAGTTAATATTAAGGAGGATGTAAATAAAATGAGTTTACAAGTAGAAAAATTAGAAAAGAACATGGCAAAGCTTACAATTGAAGTATCAGCTGAAGAATTAGAGAAAGCGATCAATGGAGCTTATCAGAAAAATAAAGGAAAAATCAGTCTTCCAGGTTTTCGTAAAGGGAAAGCACCTAAGCAGATGATTGAAAAAATGTACGGAAAAGAAATCTTTTATGAAGATGCAGCCAATGCACTGATTCCGGTTTCTTATTCTAAAGAACTGGAGGGTAGTGATTTAGATATCGTATCTCAGCCCAAAATTGACGTTGCGCAATTAGAATCAGGAAAACCTTTCATTTTTACAGCAGAAGTGGCTTTAAAACCAGAAGTATCACTTGGAAAATACAAAGCTGTTAAAATTGATAAGATTGATGTAACAGTTACAGAGGAAGAAATAGCAGAAGCTTTTAATAAGGAAAGAGAAAATAGCGCGAGAACAGTTACCGTTGAAGATAGAGCCGTGAAAGATGGAGATATGACGGTAATTGACTTTGAAGGATTTGTTGATGGAGTTGCTTTTGATGGCGGAAAAGGGGACAATTATCCATTGACAATTGGTTCGGGTTCATTCATTCCAGGGTTCGAAGAACAATTAGTTGGTGCCGAGATCGGAAAAGAAGTGGAAGTAAACGTGACCTTCCCGGAAGATTATCAGGCAGAAGAATTAAAAGGTAAAGCTGCTGTATTTAAATGTACAGTTAAAGAAATTAAAGAAAAAGAACTTCCAGAACTGAATGATGAATTCGCAGGAGAGGTTTCAGAATTTGAGACATTAGCTGAGTACAAGGAAGACATTAAGAAAAAATTGGCGGAAAAGAAAGAAGCTGATGCGAAACGTGCCAAAGAAGATGCAGTTATTGAAGCAATCATAGAAGATGCTAAAATGGACATTCCGGAACCAATGCTTGCAACACAACAAAGACAAATGGTAGAAGATTTTGCACAAAGAATACAGCAACAGGGTTTAAGCATAGAACAATATTTTCAATTTACAGGACTGACACCAGAGAAATTTATGGAACAGACAAAGCCGCAGGCTGAAAAAAGAATCAAGTCAAGATTAGTACTTGAAGCAGTTGTAGCAGCGGAGAAAATCGAAGTGACTGACGAAGAATTTGATAAAGAATTAGAAAAAATGGCTTCTCAATACCAGATGGATCTTGAAAAAATCAAGACCATGGTTGGAGAATACGAGGCAAAACAGATCAGAGAAGACATTGCAATTCAAAAAGCAGTTGAATTCGTAGTTAGTTCCGCAAAAGAAAAATAAGAATAAAGTATATTAAAAATCTATGAATTTATAATGCACTTGATTGTAAATAGATTTGTATTGCGTTATGATTATATGCGAGTCCAGATGAAACAGATTGTTTGGAAATAGTTTTCTTAGGAGGAATTATAATGAGTTTAGTACCTTATGTCATTGAACAGACAAGTAGAGGCGAAAGATCTTACGATATCTATTCAAGACTTTTGAAAGAAAGAATTATCTTTTTAGGCGAAGAAGTAAGTGAAACATCAGCAAGTGTAATTGTCGCTCAGTTATTATTTCTGGAAGCAGAAGATCCTGAAAAGGATATTCATTTATACATTAATAGTCCTGGCGGATCTGTAACAGCAGGAATGGCTATTTATGATACGATGCAATTTATTAAATGTGATGTGTCAACAAACTGTCTCGGCATGGCAGCCAGCATGGGCGCATTTCTGTTGGCTGGCGGTGCAAAGGGAAAGAGATTTGCACTTCCTAATGCAGAGGTTATGATTCACCAGCCGTCAGGCGGTGCACAGGGTCAGGCAACAGAGATTGAGATTACAGCAAGACATATCTTACAGACGAAAGAGAAGCTGAATCGCATATTGGCTGCGAATACAGGGCAGCCTTATGATGTAGTGGCAGCTGATACAGAAAGAGACAATTGGAAGACAGCAGAAGAAGCGAAAGCATATGGATTGATCGATCATGTTATTGTAACTCGTACCAATGCTGTAGAACAAAATAAATAATACCTAAATAAGTAGGGAGTTTAAAATGGCAGGAAAGAATTCTGACGTAAGATGTTCTTTTTGTAATAAGACCCAGGATCAGGTGAAAAAATTGATTGCGGGACCGGAGGGTGTCTATATCTGTGATGAATGTATCGAAATTTGTGCAGACATTTTGGAAGACGAATTTGATGATGAAGAAACGGAAGATACTACATCACCTGAAATTAATCTTCTAAAACCGGTAGAAATCAAGGAATTTTTGGATGATTACGTGATTGGCCAGGAAGAAGCTAAAAAGGTACTTTCTGTTGCGGTATATAATCACTACAAACGTGTTACCTCGGAGAAAGATCCGGAGGTTGAATTACAGAAAAGTAATATTATAATGGTAGGTCCGACCGGCTCCGGTAAGACGTTACTGGCACAGACCTTAGCAAAAACAATTAATGTACCGTTTGCGATTGCAGATGCTACCACATTAACAGAAGCGGGTTATGTTGGTGAGGATGTAGAGAATATTCTTCTCAAACTGATCCAATCCGCAGATTACGAAGTAGAGCGTGCCCAATATGGCATTATCTATATTGATGAAATTGATAAAATAACTAAAAAAGGTGAAAACGTATCTATCACGAGAGATGTTTCTGGTGAAGGTGTGCAGCAGGCTCTGCTGAAAATTATTGAAGGGACAGTAGCGTCTGTTCCACCGCAAGGCGGCAGAAAACATCCACATCAGGAGCTTATTCAGATAGATACCAGTAATATTCTATTTATCTGCGGAGGTGCTTTTGACGGTCTGGAGAAAATTGTGGAAGCAAGACTGGATCGCAATTCAATCGGATTTAATGCAGAGATTGCAGATAAGGGAGAAAAAGAGATCGGTGAGTTACTGAATAAGGTAACACCGCAGGATCTTGTAAAGTATGGACTGATTCCTGAATTTGTAGGACGTGTACCGATTAATGTATCTTTGGAAGGATTAGATGAGAAGGCATTGGTTCGAATCTTAAGAGAGCCAAAAAGTGCATTAATAAAACAATATCAGAAATTATTTGAATTTGATGATGTAATACTTCACTTTGAACCTGACGCAATTGAATTAATTGCAAAACAGGCAATGGAGAGAAAAACAGGAGCAAGAGGTTTGCGTTCCATTATGGAAAGCGTTATGATGGATTTGATGTATCGCATTCCTTCTGATGAAACAATCGAAAGCTGTACCATAACAAAGGGCGCAGTAGAAGGAACTAGTGAGCCGCTAATTGTACATCGTGAAAAGTTAAAGAAAGCGAAGTAAAGAAGATATACTGTAAACGCCGCCCACTTAAGGGTGGCGTTTATGCTGTACATGATTAACGAAGCATGGGGTTTCGTTAATTTATCGGAGAGAGAATATGTCAAGAAAGAAGAACGAAGAAAAATCAATCATTAGAATACCGGCAGTTGCATTACGTGGACTAACAATTTTACCAGATACGATTATTCACTTTGATTTAAGCAGAAAAAAATCGATACAGGCAGTAGAACAGGCAATGATGGATAATCAAAAGATATTTTTAATTACGCAGAAAGATGCGGATATTGATGACCCGGATTATGACAGATTGTATCAGATAGGTACGATTGCAATGGTGAAACAGGTAACTAAATTACCGAATAATATTGTGAGGGTATTAGTAGACGGAGAAACAAGAGCTGGCTTACATAGTATTGACAAAGAAATTTTGGAATACCTGCTTGCAGATGTGGAGATAATTGAAACAGATATCACAGACTACAAGGAAAATGAAGAAGAAGCGATGATACGGGAGATGGAAGATTTATTTACGCAATATAAACAGTATCATCCAAAGACAGGAAAGTCTTTGATTCAGCAGTTTGAACATGCCAGAAAGCTTGGAAAACTATTGGATAGCATTGCTATTAATACCCCTGTAAGTTATACTGTGAAACAAAAAGTACTGGAAGCCATTGATGAAAAAGAACGATATGCATATTTAGCGCATGTGTTGTATAATGAAATTGAAATCGCAAAAATTAAATCAGATTTGGCAGAACAGATAAAAGCTAAAGTTGAAAAGAATCAAAAAGAATATATCTTAAGGGAGCAGCTGGGATATATCAGAGAAGAACTTGGTGAAAATAATTCGTATTCCGATGCTGAGCAGTTTGAGTCTGAATTGAAAAAATTAAAAGCAGGCAAGGAAGTCAAAGATAAGATTCAAAAAGAAATCTCGCGTTTTAAGGGTATCGCCGGAAATAGTTCAGAAAGCAGTATGCAGCGTGCGTATATTGAAACCTTATTAGAACTTCCATGGGATAAAGTGTCAAAAGATAATTTGGATATTAGAAGAGCCGAAGAGGTACTGAATGAAGAACACTTCGGCCTTGAAAAAGTAAAAGAGCGTATGTTGGAGTTTCTGGCAGTCAGAAGCCTTACCAGTCATGGAGAGAGCCCAATCATATGTCTGGTCGGACCGCCGGGAACAGGTAAAACATCCATAGCGCATTCAGTTGCAACAGCGATGAACAAGAAGTATGTGCGCATATCTTTGGGAGGTGTGCGAGATGAAGCAGAGATTCGGGGGCATCGAAAGACATATGTAGGGGCAATGCCCGGAAGAATCGTGACGGGACTTAAAAACGCAGGCGTTAAAAATCCACTTATTTTATTAGATGAAATTGATAAGATGAGCAGTGATTATAAAGGAGATACGGCAGCTGCATTGCTAGAAGTATTAGACGCTGAGCAGAATAATAAATTCAGGGATCATTATGTAGAAATACCGATAGATTTGTCTAAAGTACTTTTTATAGCAACAGCAAATTCAGTGGAATCTATTCCGCGACCTTTGCTGGATCGAATGGAACTAATTGAAATCAATAGTTATACAGCGAATGAGAAGTTTCATATTGCAAAACAATTTCTGGTTCAAAAACAAGTCAAACAGAATGGTCTGGAGGCAGTACAACTTTCCATCAGTGATCATGCCTTGGAAAAAATCATCCAATTTTATACAAGAGAGGCGGGGGTACGTGAACTTGAAAGGAAAATTGGAGGAATATGCCGCAAAGCAGCCAGAAGAATATTACAGGACAAAGTCGGTACAATAAAAGTAACAAGCAGCAATTTAAAAACGTATCTCGGTATGGAAAAATACGCTTTGGATAAGGCCAATGAAGAAGATGGAATCGGCATTGTGAGAGGGCTGGCATGGACCAGTGTCGGCGGAGACACCTTGCAGATAGAAGTGAATGTAATGCCGGGTAAGGGAGAACTGGAATTAACCGGTCAGTTAGGAGAAGTGATGAGAGAATCAGCACTCGCGGGAATGAGCTATGTACGTTCCATTAGTGATGACTATAAGATCGCATCTGATTTTTATAAAGAACATGATTTTCATATTCATATTCCGGAAGGCTCAGTTCCAAAAGATGGTCCGTCAGCGGGCATTACCATGGCAACCGCCGTTTTGTCTGCAGTTACCAATACGCCGGTAAGGGCAAGTGTAGCAATGACAGGTGAAATTACCTTGCGTGGACGCGTACTTCCGATCGGAGGCCTGAAAGAGAAGATTCTGGCAGCAAAGATTGCAGGTATTAAGACAGTTCTAGTACCAAAAGAGAATGAGAAGGATATTGATGAAATCTCACAGGAAATCAGGACGGGGCTGGATATTATATTTGTTACAACGATGCAGGATGTCGTTCTTCATGCATTTATTAATACAAGTAAGAAGAGAATGAAAACAAAGTAATTTGCATTGATAGGATGGATATAGATCTGTCATGTAGAATGGAGCAGTTTCAGATGATTATTAAAAATGTGAATTTGGAAACAGTATGCGGAATTACAAGCACGCTGCCGGAAACCATTTATCCGGAGATCGCCTTCGCGGGGAAAAGTAATGTAGGCAAGTCTTCTCTTATTAATGCGCTTATGAATCGTAAGTCTTATGCTAGAATAAGTGCGCAGCCGGGAAAAACACAGACCATAAACTATTATAATATTAACGAGGCATTGTATTTTGTGGATCTGCCAGGGTATGGTTATGCAAGTGTATCACAATCAGTAAAAGAAAAATGGGGTAAAATGATAGAAAATTATCTGCATACCTCCAAACAGCTAAAGGCAGTTTTTTTGCTGATCGATATCAGACATGTACCTTCGGGAAATGACAAGAATATGTATGAATGGATACGGCACAATGGATTTCACCCTGTTATTATTGCGACAAAATTAGATAAGATTAATCGTAGTCAGATACAAAAACAGGTAAAGTTAATTAAACTCGGCCTGGATGCAGAACCTGATACGATCATTCTTCCTTTTTCTGCGCAGACAAAACAGGGAAGAGAAGAAATCTATGAATTCATAGAATCCTTGGTTGGCGTTACAGAGTAATTAAGGAGGTTACAGATGCAAGGAGAAACAAGAAGGTATGTAAAAATTGTATTAAATCTGGCAATAGCAATAATAGTACTGGTTATTTCTATTTGGATCGTACCCAAAGCGATTATATTTTTTATGCCTTTGCTGATTGGCTGGCTGATTGCGTTGGTTGCAAATCCGCTCGTCAAGTTCTTAGAAGAAAAATTAAAGATAAGAAGAAAAGCAGTATCCGGGCTGGTAATAGTGTTGGTTCTTGCGGGTGTAATTCTAATAAGTTATCTTATTGTTTCGAAACTAGCAACTGAATTAATTGGCTTTATTAGTGACCTGCCGAATCTCTGGAAGAGTCTGGAGCAGGATATGCAGGTGATCAGCCGGAAATTAGATATTATTTATCAGCGGTTACCGGATAATCTGCAGGACAGGTTCCTGATTATAGGTGAAGAAACCAATACAGTCATAAAAGAATTTGTAGGAAAGGCAGGAACACCGACATTTGTAGCTGTGAGCGCGTTTGCTAAAAATATTCCGTCTATCGTTGTAAATGTAATAATGTGTATTCTGTCAGCTTATTTTTTTACAGCTGAAAAAGACTATCTATCAAATACGGTGCGGAAGATAATTCCAATATCAATCCAGAAAAAATGGGATATTGTATATGAAAGTCTGAAAAAAGCGGTGGGCGGTTATTTTAAAGCGCAAATAAAAATAGAAATATGGATTTATTTTCTTATGGTATTCGGTTTGATGATATTGCATATAGATTATGCCCTTTTAATTGCTTTCGGAGTTGCAATTCTTGATTTCTTACCATTTTTTGGAACAGGAGCTGTCATGCTTCCTTGGGCGATCGTAAAATTTTTAAGTTCAGATTATACAATGTCGATAGGACTTCTCATCATATGGGGCGTAAGTCAATTGGTGCGTCAGATCATTCAGCCTAAAATTATGGGTGATTCCATAGGAATGCAGCCTATACCGACATTGTTGCTTTTATTTGTGGGATATAAGATAGCGGGAGTAGTAGGAATGATAGTAGCAGTTCCGATTGGAATTATTATTTATAATATGTATCAATCCGGAATTTTTCGTACCACACAGGTGAGTCTGCAATTACTCATAAAAAGTATGAATAATTTTCGCAGATATGATAAAGAGGATATGGAATATTTGAAAAAAGATAACAATGATACTGATAAGAAAAACAGCAAAAGTATAAAGTAGTATTAAATATAGTGAATTGACATATGACAGAGGAGCTGACGTGAGATGAAAACAAGAGTAACCGTATATAATTTCCGTGATTTCGATGAAAGAAAATGGTTTGACAAATTCAGTGAAGAACTGGATATTGAATTGGTGACCTGTCCTGATCCCCCTACGTTAGAAAACGCCAACCTGGCGGAAGGCAGCCAGTGCATTGACATCGTTACATCGAAGTTACCCAGGGATTTGATTCAGAAATTCCACTCCTATGGAGTAGGTTATATTACGACCAGGACGATAGGATATGATCATATTGATGTAGCAGCAGCAAAAGAATGCGGTATTAAAGTAGCAAATGCACCTTACGGACCAGAGGGAGTTGCTGATTATACAATTATGCTAATGCTTATGAGCATTCGTAAGATGAAATGTATTATGCAGAGAAATGTTGTGCAGGATTATACACTAAAGGGAATTCAGGGAAGAGAATTAAAGTATCTTACAGTCGCAGTAATTGGTACTGGCAGAATCGGCAGAACAGTAATCAAAAATCTGTCAGGGTTCGGGTGCAGGATTTTAGCATATGATGTTCATGAAAATGAAGAAGTGAAGCAATATGCTACCTATGTGAAGGAAGAGATTATCTGGAAAGAAGCAGATATGATTACATTCCACGCACCATTAACAGAAGATAATTTTCATATGATCAATCAGAATACCATTGCACAAATGAAAGAAGGCGTAGTGGTCATTAATACTGCCAGAGGAGGTCTGATTGATTCGAAAGCATTCATTGACGGAATAGAATCAGGTAAAATAGGAGCGGCCGGCCTGGATGTGGTAGAAGATGAATTCTCGCTCTATTATTATGATCGTAAATCAGATATTCTCACGAACAGAGAACTAGCGCTTCTTAAGAGTTATCCAAATGTGATCGTCTCACATCACATGGCTTTCTATACAGATAATTATGGAAAGACAGTAATAGGTGATTCGCTGAAAGGATGCAAATTATTCGTTGAAGGAAAAGAAAATCCCTGGGAGGTAGTATAATTTGCAAAATTATAAAATAGTCGTTCAGTATGAAGGAACCAGATACCAGGGCTGGCAGCGACAGGAAACTACGGGGAATACGCTGCAGGGAAAGTTTGAAGCAATCTTAACGAAAATGTGTGATAAAAAAATAGAGGTGCAGGCATCGGGAAGAACAGATGCAGGTGTACATGCGTACGGGCAGGTAGCAAATTTTCATATTGATACAAAGAGAACACCACAGGAGATCATGGATTATCTAAATCAATATCTTCCGGAAGATGTAGCAGTAATAACAATCGAAAAAGTACCGGAACGATTTCATAGCAGACTGAATGCAAAAGGTAAGACGTATCTGTATCGTGTCTTAAATAGCAGCGTGCCACATATATTTGACAGAAGGTATGTGTATCAGGTGGAACAGTCGCTTGATATAGACAGTATGCAAAAAGCCGCGGAGTATTTAATCGGAACTCACGATTTTAAGGCTTTTACATCTACAAAGAAAAGTAAAAAATCAACAGTCAGGACAATAGAATCAATTCATATAGAACTTGTGAGAGATGAGATTCAATTTTTTTATAAAGGAAATGGTTTTCTATATCATATGGTTCGTATCTTAACAGGTACATTATTAGAAATTGGAATGGGAGAGAGAAGTGTCTGCGATATTCCGGTTATTTTAGAATCCGGTCTGCGTGAGCGGGCAGGCGCATTGATACCGGCAAGGGGACTTACACTTATCGAAGTAAGATATTGAGTAAAACGAATAACCAGGAAAAGATTAAAAAGAGTTGGAAAATATTTGTATTTTTTTATATTCTTGTTATTATTAAATTAATTATATTTAAATACCCAATTTCGATATTAGGTTCTATTATGGAAAATTGGGGAAGTGAGTCTATTCGGAATGGTGTTCATTCTGCTAATTTTATTCCATTTAAAACAATTAAGATGTATATCCGATATTATGGAAGTTTGAATAGTTTTGAGAACTTATTTGGAAATATCCTCATTTTTATACCGCTTGGCTGTTTTTTACCAAAGGCCCTTTCAAGGATGAAAAATATTTTTTGGATGTTTCTGTTTTCTGGATGTTTTATTATAGATATTGAATTATTTCAATTGGTTACAAGGTTTGGAGAATTTGATGTAGATGATATTATTTTGAATTTGCTTGGCGTATTGATAGGGTTCGCGCTATACCATACAATTCATTTATGTAAAAAAAGAATAAAAAAGATATAGCATTAGATCAGGAGTAGAAAATGGCAGAATACAGATTAGAAAATGGAAAAATCAGTATTAAGGTTAATAGTTTTGGCGCTGAATTGAAATCGCTGCAGGATTGTAACAGTAAATTGGAATATATGTGGAATGCAGATCCAAAATTCTGGAAGCGTACCTCTCCAATTCTTTTTCCGATAGTAGGTAGCTTAAAGAATAATGAATATACTTATGAGGGTGTTACTTATCCCATGTCGCAACATGGATTTGCAAGAGATATGGAATTTGAACTGGTGGAAAAGTCAGAAAACAAGATTTCTTTTATACTGAACTCCAATGAAGAAACAATACATAAATATCCTTTTACTTTTTGTTTGGAGATTACTTATATTTTGCAGGGAAGACAAGTTGTGGTAGAATGGAAAGTTGTTAACACCAATGAAAAGAAGATGTATTTCTCTATTGGTGCTCATCCGGCATTTATGTGTCCGACTCATACAGGAGCAAAACAATCAGAGTATTTCATTAAAATGGATGCTGCTGATAAAGTGGTATCAACAAAGCTTGGTGCAGAAGGATTAGTAACAGCGCAAAAAAGAACGTATTTCTTAGAGAATGGCTGTCTGCCTATTACGGAAGAACTATTTGATGAAGATGCATTGGTAATTGAGCATCATCAGGCTCAGAAAGTAGCATTACTTGATCAAGATCAAAATCCGTATGTGACGGTTTCTTTTGATGCACCGTTATTTGGAATCTGGTCGCCGCCTAAAAAAAAGGCACCTTTTATCTGCATTGAACCATGGTATGGAAGATGTGACGGAGAAACTTTTAGAGACGGATTAGAAAAACGGGAATGGGGGAATTCATTAGAAGTAGGAGAGACTTTTGAATCAAAATATACAATAGCCATATAGGGGAAAGCAAACAAAATATAAAAGGGGATGAAAGCGAAATCATGCATGCGAAAAGGATAAAAGCAGGGCTTGTGCTGGAAGGCGGAGCTGTTAGAGGGGTTTTTACGGCGGGCGTATTGGATTACCTGATGGAACAGAATTTGGAATTTCATTATGTAATAGGAGTATCAGCGGGAAGCTGCAATGCCGTAGATTATGTATCAAGACAGCCGGGAAGAACAAAGGACTGTTTTATACCGGAGGATAAAGCAAATCGATATCTATCAGCAATGAATATTTTTAGAGGAAAACATTTATATGATATGGACAAAGTATTTATAGATTTTCCGGAAGAGATATACCCATTCGACTTTAATCGTTTTTTTTCATCGCCGATTATATGCGAGATTGTAACGACGAATTGTGTTACGGGACAGGCTGAATATATGCAGAGTAAACAGGAGCGGGCAACATTAATGAATATCTGCAGGGCATCAAGCAGTATGCCATTAGTAAGCCCGATGGTAAAACTGAACGGAATTCCCTATTTGGATGGGGGATTGTCTGATTCGATTCCATTAAGGCGAAGTATCGCGATGGGCAATGAGAAAAATGTAGTCATTTTAACGCGAAATGCCAAATATCGTAAAAAGTCGTCTGCAAAAACTAGGATTCTTTATAAACATTACTACAAGGAATATCCGGAATTAATGAAAACAATTCTGAACAGAGCAAATATGTATAATAAGCAGTTGGACTTTGTGGAAAAACTTGAGGCAAAAGGAAAGATTTTTGTGATACGCCCAGAAATAAAAGTAATATCCAGAGTAGAGAATCATACAGAAAAATTAACAGCATTTTATCAGCATGGCTATGACAGCATGAAGAAACAAATGCAACGCTTAGAAAAATATCTAGAACAATGATCAGTATTGTCGGAGGAAAATATGGAAAAGATAAAGCCGAAGCTTTTCTCGGTAATGAAAAATTATACAAAAGAACAATTTATGAAGGATGTAATTGCGGGTATTATAGTTGCATTTATTGCATTACCTCTTTCTATTGCACTTGCGATTGCATCAGGAGTAAACCCGGAAAGAGGGCTGTATACGGCAATCATTGCGGGCTTTTTAATTTCATTTTTAGGGGGAAGCAGGGTTCAGATCGGAGGACCAACGGCTGCATTTGTTGTTATATTATATGGAATCATCCAAAAATATGGTTTTGATGGACTTGTAATCGCAACCATAATGGCAGGAATTATATTGGTCATAATGGGATTATTAAGATTTGGCAGTTTGATTAAATTTATTCCATATACTATAACAACAGGGTTTACAGCCGGAATAGCGGTAGGCATATTTGCAGGTCAGATCAAAGATTTTTTAGGGCTTGATATGGGTGCTGTTCCATCAGAATTTATTGAAAAGATAATAGCTTATTCGCAGAATATCAATAAGATCAATGTATCGGCATTAGGCATTGGAGGATTGTCTATTGCGATCCTTATATTGTGGCCTAAAATTACGGATAAAGTGCCGGGTTCTTTAGTTGCAATTATTGTTTCTACACTGATTGTTAAAATATTACATCTGAATGTGAATACGATTGGAAGTGTCTATGGAGAACTTTCTGCCAGTTTTCCTGCATTTCATATTCCAAATGTGGATCTCGACACGCTTTCAAAGTTAATTCAGCCGGCTTTTATCATAGCGATTCTTGCCGGAATAGAGTCTTTACTATCCTGTGTTGTGTCGGATGGTATGATTGGCAGCAGACATCGCTCGAATATGGAGTTAATCGCGCAAGGAATCGGTAATGTTTTTTCAGGACTTTTTGGTGGAATTCCTGCAACAGGTGCAATTGCAAGAACAGCAGCGAATGTAAAAAATGGTGCCCGTACTCCAATCGCAGGAATGGTTCATTCCATTACCCTGTTATTAATTTTACTGATATTCATGCCGTTTGCAGCATTGATACCGTTACCGGTACTAGCAGCAGTTCTGATTATGGTAGCTTATCATATGAGTGAATGGAGAGAATTCATTGCATTATTAAAGAGTTCTCCTAAAAGTGATATCATTGTTCTGGTTACCACCTTTCTTCTTACGATTATTTTTGATCTTGTTCTTGCAATTGAAGTTGGAATTGTTTTATCAGCACTTCTTTTTATGAAGCGTATGGCAGAAGTAACACAGGTAAATGGCTGGAAATATATTGAGGACATGACAGATGAAGATGAGATAAATGATTTAGAACATATTAATTATAAAAAAGTACCTAAAAATGCTATCGTTTATGAAATAAATGGACCAATGTTCTTTGCTGCAGCTGATAAATTTATGGGTATTACCACAGAAGGGAAAAGTAAAAAGAATGTTGTCATTATTAGAATGAGAAGTGTTCCATCTATAGATGTGACTGCACTCCGTTCCCTGGAAAAAATACATAAAACCTGTAAAAAACAGGGGATTACGTTGCTATTTTCTCATGTACAGAGTCAGCCTATGTCGGTAATGAAGAAGGCCGGTTTTAATTTATTGGTAGGAGTCGATAATTTTCTTCCGCATACAGATGATGCACTTTTACGTGCAGAACAATTGAGATAACAGATTTCTATAATTTTGTCAAAGTATCCAGAAACATCTCAAAAATAACACCTTCGGCAATCGGAATATTTGCTTCACTGGAAGCTTTAATAGCTGCTGCAATAAAATCGGCAGCTATTTGAACGGCAACAGTAAAGTTAAAATCACGTACAGATAAGGCTGATAAGATGCTTGCAAAAATATCTCCGGTTCCTGGTCTGGAAGCACCCGCAATAGGTGTGGTATAAGTAGAATGAGTAGACTCATTTTCGTAAATAAAATTATAAAAATTAGTACTATCTTTAATACCTGTAATAACAATTTTCTGCGGACCCATGTGTTGCAGCTTTTCTGCCAATAGAAGTAGATCCGATTCCGACCATAGACTTTCTTTATAGGGCGTGTCTGTTAACAGACATGCTTCTGTTATATTAGGAGTAAGAATAGATGCCTTTTGTATGAATTGTTTCATATGCAGACAGAAATCAGGAGTAATTGTTTTGTATGCTTTTCCGTGGTCTCCCATAACAGGATCGATAACAATGATTGGAGAATTTGCGTTATGTAAACTGGAATCGAGATAAGTGTTTATGTAATCCATCTGGGAGATGGAGCTTAAGAATCCGCAAAGGATACCATCAAATTTCAAATGCAGCTGATTCCAGCCCTCAAAATAAGGATTCATGAATTCTGTCAGATCCTTCATATAATGTGTTGGAAATCCGGTATGATTTGAAAAAATGGAAGTCGGAACAGGGCAGGCCTGTATTTTGCATGCAGAAATGACAGGTAAGGCGACCGCCATAGAGCATCGCCCAAAACCTGCCATATCATTAATAATTGCTATTTTTTTAGGAATGATTGAAGTCATAATAAGCAGCCTAGCTTTCTTTTTTTTTCTCTATTGTAAAAAATAATCCGGCTTTTTTCAATCCCTTACTTAAAGGAATATAAATTATAACAGATACAATTGCAGATATTACTGCATTGATAGAAGTAGAAGCAATGTTCCAGGCAAGTGTCAATTCTGCCAATGGTTTGCCAAGAATGACCAGTTTGTAGAAATATCCAACCAGCGGATCAAAGATAACATTGAAAAGTAAGCCACTGACTGCTGCAATAGTAGTCCATTTCAGAACATGTCTGGAATCGTTGGACGTAGTAATTTTTCCGATCCGGTGAGCGATGATTCCTGTTATAAGACCAATACAAAATTTCAACAGGAAAGTTTTAGGAGCATATATGATATAAACAGGATCCAATAAGTCTCCAATTGTCATACCAATTGCACCACCAAGACCTCCATATACACCGCCTAGGAGTAATGCGCCTATGACACAGACAGCATTACCGAGGTGGATAGAGGTTGCATCTCCTCCCGGTAAAGGAATCTTAATCTGAAGAAATGTAAAAACAACATAAGATAGAGCAGCCATCAAACCGGTGATTACTATTTTTAGCACCTTTTCATTTCTCATTATATTTTCCTCGTTTCTAGTTTATATAGTATATTTTGCCTTCTGATACCTACGGCATCTTGCCTTCTGATACCTACGGCAAAAGGTATCTTGTCTTCTGATACCTACGGCTTGTTACGCACTTTGTGCTCCCACAATCCTAAAAACATTCAAAATCCGTCCTATCGGACTACTTTCTCATGTTTTGCGGGTCCCAAAATCATGGTTTTTCATGCAAGCATGAAAAACATGACCTTTTGACCCTGGTATCATTACATATTATTATATTCACTAGTGGCATTATAAAAATAGCCAGTTTGAAAATATTTAACCATACCAGATAAAAGTAATGAATCAGCTTACATCTGCTTACGAACAATTGCATACTCATCATTAAGCTGAAAATATGGGCAATCATGTACAGAATCACTTAAAAAGCGTTGCATTTCGTCCTCATCAAGATTAACCTCGCACACATAATATTCGCATGCTTCATCATAACAATAGTTACTGCACACATCACAACCGGATACGCCTGCCATATATGATATCTCCTCTTTATTGAAATAATTCATCACCACTTTTAAAACCTAATCCAGGGTGGAAATCAAATTTCACAGCACCGATAAATGCTTTCCCATCGACTGCCCTTGCAATGCGTGCGATTCCTTCATTTCCAAATCCTGCGCATAATTCAATTGCACCGACCCCATTTTCTACCATTTCTTTTGCTACCATTTCTCCTTCTGAATAGGAAGAGACACCAATCACGTGTAGTGAAATACCTGGTGTCTCAATAACCGTTCTGTGCTTTGTGGAATCGACATCAGGTGCTACAAAAATAAATGCTGCGTTGATTTTCATAATTAATTCTCCTTTTTCATAAATTGGTTTTTAAGTACAAAATTATTTTATCAACTAGTTAAAAGGAAAACTTTAAGAAAATTGCTTATTTTTCTTTTGTTAAATTTTGCTTATAATCCCGTATAGAAAGTCCCATATATTTTTTAAATAAGCTGCACAGATGACTTTGTGCTGCAAAAGCCATATCTTCTGCAATTCTTGTCTCCGTATCGGGTTCCCAGATTTTTTCTTTTACAACTCTTAATTTTGCCTGCAGAATATACTGTTTCGGTGTAATACCCATTTCCTTTTTAAAAATGCGGCAGAAATGGAACTTTGAAATAAACATTTTTTCTGCAACTTCTTCTACACTGCATCTTTCTTCTGCATGTGCAGCGATATAGGAAATTGCGTTTAAAATAAGTGGATTTTCTGTATTAGCACCTTTTCTTTCCTTTAACTGCAGCAATGCAACAATCGATCTAACAAAATGTGCATCGTTCTGTTCTTTTTTATACTTGTGGCAAAGGAATGAAAGACAGGGACCAAGCGATGACACTACATAGGTATTTATCATAAATGTATTCATATAATCAGCAATTTCATTCTTCAAACAAATAGAAGTGTAAGAAAATTCTGTTACATATTGCATGGACATTCCGATGTTGGAAGGAATAATGTAGATTGTTCCGGGCTGCATGCGGTATGTGATATTCATAATAGTCATATCCATCTGCCCACTGGTGATAATGCCAAGCATAAAGCAATTATGCGTATGATAAGGAAAAGAGACTTTACCTTTGCCATCTACGATCTCAATGGAACCATTTTGATAAAATGTGATTTGATTCTTTTCAGACATAATCATCGCTCCTTCCTAATTAACTGAAAAAATGTGTGTGCATATAATTGTTGTAAATAGTATGTAATATAACAGAATTTTTTACAAATGTCAAAAAATAGAGGAATAAAGGATGCATCAAAAACAAAAATATAGATTGACAATAAGAAAAGAAATGATATAATGAACATATGAACAGTTATTCATATGAACAAACGAGGAGGTGTGTCTATGAAATATATAAATGAGAATGCAGAATGTTGTGAATTTATCCATGTACACGAAGATGTTGTAGATGAGGTAAATAAACAGATGCCACCGGGTGAAGAATTGGATGATCTTGCTGATTTTTTTCGGATTTTCGGTGATTCTACCAGAATAAAAATTTTATATGTGTTACTGTGTTCTGAGATGTGTGTATGCGATATCGCCAATCTGTTAAAGATGACACAGTCAGCAATTTCACATCAATTGAGAGTTTTGAAACAGATGGATCTCGTAAAGAACAGACGGGATGGAAAGACCATTTTTTATTCCTTATCGGATGGTCATATAAAGACTATTTTAAATCAGGGTATTGAACATATTAAAGAATAATAAAAATTGATTGGAGGATTTTAGAATGAAAAAATTATTTATTTTAGAGGATTTGGATTGTGCACATTGTGCAGGTAAGATTGAAGAAAGTGTTGCAAAGCTTGACGGTGTTAATTCCTGTACAGTCACATTTCTAACAAAAAAAATGGCCTTGGATATTGAAGAAGGTAAGGCAGCAAAGGTGGTAGAAGAAGCAAGAAAAATAATTAAAAAATTAGAACCTGATGTTGAAATGGTAGAAAAAAAATAAGAGGCCAGTTTATACAAGGAGAACATTATGACGAAGAAAATGAAAAAAAGAATGATACGTGTCATTGCAGGAGGCGCTATTTATTTTTTAACAATGCTTTGGACACATATTCTTTTTAAAATAAATACAAACATAGAACTTATATTTTTTCTCATCGCATATTTTATTGTAGGTGGCGATGTTGTTAAGAAAGCGGTACAAAATATCGGTCGTGGACAGATATTTGATGAAAACTTTCTGATGATGATTGCAACAGTAGGTGCCTTTCTTGTAGGAGAGTATCCGGAGGGAGTAGCCGTTATGCTGTTTTATCAAGTGGGTGAGTTATTTCAGTCATATGCGGTCAATAAATCCAGAAAATCTATTTCCCAGTTAATGGATATCAGACCAGACTATGCGAATGTCTACCGCAATGGTGAGGTCATAGAAGTGGATCCGGCAGAGGTTTTAGTAGGTGATATTATCTTAATTAAGCCCGGCGAACGTGTTCCACTGGATGGAGTGGTAAGAAAAGGAACGACATCTTTGGACACGATGGCTTTGACAGGAGAAAGCATTCCAAGAGATGTTATGACAGGTGAAGAAGTCATCAGTGGGTGTGTTAACATTACGGGTGTTATAGATGTTGAAGTGACTAAAGAATTTGGAGATTCTACGGTAGTAAAGATACTGGAACTGGTTGAACATGCAGCCAGCAAAAAGTCTGATTCAGAGAACTTTATTAGCAAATTTGCAAGGTATTATACACCAATTGTTGTAATATGTGCTGTCCTGCTTGCAATTATTCCGCCGATTGTTCTCGGTGGCGGTTTCGAGACCTGGGTGTACCGTGCACTGACCTTTTTAGTAATCTCGTGTCCATGTGCGTTGGTGATATCGATTCCACTAGGGTTCTTCGGTGGAATAGGAGGGGCCGGAAAAGCAGGCGTATTAATTAAAGGCAGTAATTATCTGGAAGCTTTGTCAGAAGCAGGGATTGTAGTTATGGATAAGACAGGGACTTTGACGAAAGGTAATTTCAAAGTTGACGAGGTCCATGCAGTTGGGGTAAGCAAGGAAGAATTGCTGGAAATAACTGCCCATGCAGAATTGTATTCCAACCATCCGATTTCTAAATCATTGAAAGACGCATATGGAATAGAGATAGATAGCAGTAGAGTCAGAGACATAGAAGAAATAGCAGGCCATGGAGTACATGGATTTGTGGATAATCGTGAGATTTTTGTAGGTAACACCAAATTGATGGTCCAGCAAGGAATCGTGTATCAAGAGAGTACAGCAGTTGGGACAGTGATACACATAGCCGAAAGGGGACATTATTTGGGCTATATTAGTATTATAGATGAATTGAAAGAAGATTCCAGAAAAGCAATTTCAGAACTCCAAAAAGCAGGAATTCGAAAAATAGTAATGTTGACTGGAGATCGGAAGGTAACGGCAGATGATGTTGCCCATAAATTAGGAATTAAAGAAGTATACGCAGAATTATTGCCGGGAGATAAGGTAGATCGAATGGAAGAATTGCTAAGTCATAAATCAGATAAAACAAAATTAATTTTTGTAGGGGATGGCATGAATGATGCGCCGGTACTGGCAAGAGCGGATATTGGTATTGCAATGGGCGGTCTGGGTTCTGATGCTGCAATTGAAGCTGCCGATATTGTAATTATGACAGATGAACCATCTAAAATAGTAACAGCAATGAAAATTTCTAAGAAAACACTTGTTATTGTAAAGCAAAACATCGTATTTGCCATCGGCGTTAAAGTATTGGTATTGCTGCTTGCGGCATTTGGAATTGCTTCCATGTGGGCAGCGGTATTTGCAGATGTTGGAGTAGCTGTCATAGCAATTCTAAATGCAATGCGTGCAATGAGTATTAGAAATCTATCATAAAGTGAAAAATATTGAATTTCAACGCAGTAGTAAATTGGGGCATAAGTGGTGACACTTGTGCCCTTTTTACAAACATGATAGTATAAAATGATACTAGGGTGAAAAGGTCATGTGTTTCATGCTTGCATGAAAAAGCATGACTTTTGGACTCGCAAAACTCGGCATCATAATATAATAATACGGTATGGAAAGCGGTGATAAAATGCAGGGAAAATCACTTACACTTGAATTGACGGATGCAGATATTCAAAAGATGGTGCAAAGATATCATTTTATGGAGTCAGATTATGAGAATATATCACATCTTTACTATGCACTTTTGCCGCTTGTGAAAGCAGAAGTATTTATGGAGTATAATCCCGGATATGAATTTATAGAATATGATAATTATGTCGTAATTGCAGTAACGTTGGGAGAATATCTCGATCGTTTGATAGCACTTTATTCTGAGGCAGAGAAAGTATTGCAGGCATATATGATCGATTGTATTGGTCTGGAATTATTAATGTGTGCATATCGGAAGGTACTACAGGAAGTCCATGTAAGAACCGGATTATGGGTGCAGCAGATGGATTTTTTAGGAGATAAATATCCAATAAATAGTACTTTGGAGATTTTGCAGCATATGCAGCAGACACGTATAACATGTAATGAGGCATTTATGATGTCACCTCAAAAAAGCACTGTATTTGTAGCCGAATTGTCAGGTCAAACTAAGGACATAGATAAGGCTTGTACTTTATGTAAGAATTGCAAAAGCATATCATGCCCGAATCGAACAGAAATAAAGAAAAATATGAATTATGGATACCAAAGAATATTTGGTAAAAAGGAGAATATGTGAAAATGAATGCAAAGACAAAAGTCATCTTAAAAAAGGGAGAGGGAAGAACACTAAAAGCTGGCGGTATGTGGGTTTTTGATAATGAAATCGATAAAATAGTGGGTGATTTTGTAAATGGAGATATGATATCGGTAGAGGATTTTGATGGCTATTTCATGGGATATGGATTTATCAATACAAATTCGAAGATTACAATACGGATTATGGCCAGGCAGAAGGAACATATCGTAGATGAGGCATTTATTGAACAAAGAGTCAGAGATGCCTGGGAATACCGTAAGGTTACGGTGGATACGTCAAGCTGTCGCTTACTTTTTGGCGAAGCGGATTTTCTGCCTGGTATTGTAATTGATAAATTTTCTGATATTCTTGTGGTAGAGTCATTAGCCCTTGGTATCGACAGATTTAAGATGATGATCGTGGATGCGTTAAAAAAGGTATTGCAGGAAGATGGAATTAAAATTCGGGGAGTCTATGAGAGAAGTGATGCAAAGGTCCGGTTGCAGGAAGGGATGGAGCGCTACAAGGGATTTATAGGAGATCCATTTGATACGAAAGTAGAAATTGTTGAGAATGGGGTACATTATATGGTAGATGTGCAAGATGGTCAGAAAACCGGTTTTTTTCTGGATCAGAAATATAATCGCGCGGCAGTCGGCAGATTATGCAGTGGAAAGAAAGTGTTGGATTGTTTCACACATACTGGCTCCTTTGCACTAAATGCAGGTGTTAATGGTGCTGTTTCTGTATTAGGAGTAGATGCTTCGGAATTGGGCATTCGCCAGGCGCGGGAAAATGCAAAGTTGAATGGATTGGAAAAAACAGTTCAATTTATCTGTGCAGATGTGTTTGAACTGTTGCCGGAATTAGAGCACCGGGGAGAAAATTTTGATGTGGTCATATTGGATCCACCGGCGTTTACGAAGTCCAGAAATTCGATTAAGAATGCTGCCAAAGGTTATCGCGAAATCAATATGAGAGGTTTAAAGCTGGTTAAAAATGGTGGATTTCTTGCAACATGTTCCTGCTCCCATTTTATGGATCCTGATTTATTTGCAAAGACAATTAAAGAGGCAGCAAGAAGTGTGCATAAGAGAATCCGTCAGGTGGAATATCGTACACAGGCTGCAGATCACCCGATTTTATGGGCTGCGGATGAATCTTATTATTTAAAATTCTATATCTTCCAGGTCGTAGATGAGAAGTAGAATAAAAAATGCTGAAAATGCAGAACTTATGCGGATATTAATTAATTTGTGAAATTCAATAAGATATCGCAATGGCAAAATAGTGTAATATTTTCTAAAAATAGTGTAGCAGATAAGCGCGGTTAGGAAAACGTATCTATAAAGAGCAAAAGAGAGTATCATTGATACTCTCTTTTGCAATCCCTGCTTGGAAGAATTCACAGTGATATTCTAAAAACAGATACTTAAAAATAAGAAAAAATCTAAAGTATTATTTATTTACATGGATTTTATTGACATGGAAAGCAATCTTTACTATACTAAAAATACCCCGCAGGGGTATATGGAGGAGCAAAAATGGAACATGATTACCAGAAGCATAAAGTAAGAAGTGGAAAAGAGCTGAAGGCATTGATCAGCAGATTGAATCGAATAGAGGGACAAGTGCGTGGAATCAAGGCAATGGTTGAAGAGGGAAGATATTGTGTTGATATTATGACACAAGTATCAGCAATTCAATCAGCTTTAAATAGTTTTAATAAAGAATTGCTTGCAAAGCATATCAAAAGCTGTGTTGTAGAGGATATTCAGGCCGGAAATGCAGAAGTAGTAGATGAACTTTGTGACATTGTTAAGAAATTAATGAAGTAGGCGATAATAGGACAGTATCGAGAGAAGTCATCTTAAGTTTGTGTCAGCGCTGCAACCGCAAACTTAAGATGTGCAAAAGCAGCGCGGAAAAGAGGAATTAATGAAGGAAAAGTATATTGTAACAGGAATGACATGTTCGGCATGTTCTTCTCATGTTGAAAAAAGCGTCCGTAAGTTAGAAGGCGTAAATTCTGTGTCAGTCAATTTGCTTACAAATAGTATGCAGGTAGATTACGAGGAACAAATACTGCAATCTACAGATATAGAAAAAGCAGTAGAAGCTGCCGGATATGGAGCCAGTGTGCAAACTGGTAAGTACAAAACAGACAAATCGCAGAGCCGTGATAGGAATTCCTATCAACAGAAAATGGTTGATGAGACAGCTGGAATGAAGAGGCGCTTATTGATTTCCATCGGTTTCCTAATTCCTTTAATGTATATAGCCATGCACCATATGCTTAAGGAATGGTTCGGGCTGCCGGTTCCCCAGATTGTGAAGGATTATATTCATGGAGATGAAAATGCAATTACATTTGCTTTTTTGCAATTCTTATTGCTTCTGCCTATTTTATTTGTGAATCAAAAATATTTCAGAGTAGGATTTAAGTCATTATGGAAAAGAAATCCTAATATGGATAGTCTGATTGCGATTGGTGCAAGCGCATCTGTTCTATACGGTATATTTGCAATATTCAGAATCGGATATGGACTTGGCCATGGAGATAGTGAGGCGGTAAGTCATTACAGCATGGATCTTTACTTTGAATCAGCAGGTACGATTTTGACCCTGATTACAGTCGGAAAATATCTGGAAACAAAATCAAAGGGCAAGACAAGCGATGCCATAACGAAACTAATGGATTTGACGCCAAAAACAGCTGTTATTGAAAGAAATGGTGCAGAATTAGAAGTAGGTGTGGAAGAGTTGCAGGTGGATGATATCATTTTGGTAAAACCAGGACAGAGAATTCCGGTTGATGGTATCATCATAGAGGGAAGCACAAGTGTGGATGAATCTGCGATCACCGGAGAAAGCATACCTGTTATGAAGGCGGTGAATGATAGAGTAGTATCGGCAACGGTGAACAAAAGTGGATTTATTAAATTCCGGGCAACAAAAGTAGGGGATGACACGACGTTAGCCCAGATTATACATATGGTAGAAGATGCAAGTTCGAGTAAAGCACCGATTGCGAAAATGGCAGATAAAATAGCAGGTGTTTTTGTACCGGTCGTAATTATAATTGCGATTGCTGCTATGATCATCTGGTTACTGAGCGGAGCAACTTTTGAATTTGCCATGTCGATCGGAATAGCAGTGTTAGTGATCTCATGTCCTTGTGCATTGGGACTGGCAACACCAGTGGCAATCATGGTAGGAACAGGGAAGGGAGCAACGCTTGGTATTCTGATAAAATCGGGAGAAGCATTGCAGACCGCACAGAGTATTGATACAATTGTATTTGATAAGACGGGTACACTGACGGAAGGGACACCTGTAGTTACAGATATTTTAGTGGAAACAATGGAGGAAAATGAGAATTTACTACAAATAGCAGCAAGTCTGGAACAGGCAAGCGAACATCCACTGGCAGAGGCGATAGTAAGAAAAGCAGACGAAGCGCAGATAAAGAGATTGGATATTACAGACTTTCAGGCAATATTTGGTAAAGGAATTATTGCCAAATTGAATGAAATTGAATATATGGCTGGAAATCCTGCATTGATGGAAGAATATCAGATATCAATTTCCGAACAAGTATTACAGAGAATGAAACATTTGGCGGAAGCAGGTAAAACGCCGCTACTATTTGCTAAAAAGGATAAGGTAATAGGAATCATAGCTGTAGCAGATACAGTAAAACCAACGAGTGTTCATGCAGTTGCAGAATTCCGCAAATTAGGAATAAGTACAATCATGTTGACCGGCGATAATGTAACAACAGCAATGGCGATCCAAAGGGAATTACAATTGGATGAAGTGATAGCCGAAGTACTCCCAAAAGAGAAAGAAGCTAAAATAAGGCAGTTGCAAAAACAGGGAAGAAAAGTGGCTATGGTCGGAGATGGCATAAATGATGCTCCTGCCCTTGCAAGTGCAGACGTTGGTATTGCAATTGGAGCAGGTACTGATATTGCAATAGAAAGTGCAGACATTGTATTAATGCATAGTGATTTATTAGATGCTGTTTCTGCGATACGCTTAAGTAAGGCAGTCATTCGTAATATTAAAGAAAACCTGTTCTGGGCCTTTTTCTATAATATCATAGGAATACCGGTTGCAGCCGGAGTGTTCTATTCCTTATTACATTGGAGATTAAATCCTATGTTTGGAGCAGCAGCAATGAGCCTTAGCAGTATATGTGTGGTAGGAAATGCATTACGTCTTAGATTTTTCAAAGATACAAAAGAATATGGAAGGTTGAAAAAAGAAACAATAATTCGAACAGAACAAGATAATAATAAACATATCACTTTTAGTAATGATACAGAATCAGGAAAACAGGAGGAAAGAAGAATGAAAAAGACAATAGCAATTGAAGGAATGATGTGCGCACATTGTTCAGGAAGAGTAGAAGCAGCACTACGTACAGTATCTGGGGTAGAGAAAGTAGAGGTGAGTTTGGAGGCTGGAAATGCTGTCGTAGAAATGAAAAGAGATATAACAGGTGATATTCTAAAAAGAGCGGTAGAAGATGCAGGCTATCAGGTAACGGGAATCAACTAACATGGAAAGCATACAGGTAAAGGGGATTCTATCCAAAATGTCAGAAGGCGACCGATGGTTCGGATACGATTATAAAATGAATCTGTATCGGGGATGTTGCCATGGCTGTATTTATTGTGATAGCCGGAGTAATTGTTATCATGTGGATAATTTTGATACCGTGCGTGTGAAGCAGGATGCTTTGAAGATATTGGAACAGGAGCTTAGGAGTAAAAGGAACAAAGGTGTCGTAGGAATCGGAGCTATGTCTGATTCCTACAATCCGTTTGAAAAAGAACAATTGGTAACACGCGGTGCATTGGAATTATTAGCCAGATATGGATTCGGTGTTGCAATTACCACAAAAAGTGATCTGATCGTACGGGACATTGATCTTTATAAACAGATCGCCAGTCAGTCAGCTGCCATTACGATGCTTACAATCACTGCCGCGGAGGATGAAATTGCAAGAAAAATTGAACGAAATGTGGTTGGAAGTGGATTGAGATTCAAAGCAATCGAACGATTAAGCCATGCAGGTATTTTTACTGGAATTCTTATGACGCCTATTTTGCCTTACATTACGGATACAGAGGAAAATATCAAAGGTATTGTACATAATGCGGCAGAAAGCGGAGCAAAGTTCATTTATGCCGGACTAGGGGTTACCTTACGTGAGAATCAGAGACTCTATTATTATGAATGGCTCGACCGCTTATATCCAGGAATGCGAATCCGATACAAGGAGAGATTTGGGGATATGTATAATTGTGAAAGTGAAAAAGCCGCATTTTTACAAAAGATTTTCCGTGAAGAATGTAAAAATGCAGGAATTATATATCGCATGAAGGATATCATTCAAAATTATAAAAAAGTTCCTGTTTATGAGCAGTTAAGCATGCAATTTGAGAGATAAAAGTGCGTAGTCAATACGCACTTTTTTATCTATGTGTGCCCGGTGGGCACACGTTAAGGCTGCTGAAAAAGTCCACTTTCAGTTTGCTGAATGAATCAAGGTGTATCTATATTCATTTGGCTACCTTTCCTTCCGGCGGCATGTTCTTTATAGAGCCTCAAAGATGTGGAAAATATCGCGGCTGCTCTATTTTCCACTGAGTCTCTAGTCGAACATAAACAGCCTTGTCAGCCGGCCTACGCCAAGTTGAATATAGATACACCTTGATTCATGCCATGTTTTTGAAAGGGAATTTTTCAGCAGTCCCGCACACGTTCTAACGGGTGAAAATCCCCAATCTGCCCGGCATTTGAGGGATATATATATGTGGTGAGGATGGACTTGGAGAAATTCTTTGATACGGTGAATCATAGCAAACTGCTAGAGGTACTGACAAGGACTATAAAAGACGGACGGGTAGTATCCCTGATATACAAATATCTCAACGAAGGAGTTGCAAAATAAGGATTTTTGAGAAAACGGAAGAAAGTGTACCGCAGGGAGGAACATTGAGTTCACTTTGTGGGAATGTGATGCTGAACGAACTGGACAAGGAGTTGTAGAGCAGGGGACAGCTATGCCTGAAAGTGAACCCGACCAAAACGACAGTGGCATATGTCAGCAAAATAAAATATCTGGGATCTGCATTCTACCGTAACAAAGGAAAATGCAGCTTCAGGGTACACACAAAGTTAATATTGATTTACGTGTGAAAAGCTTATCATAGACCTTGGCTTTGTCAATTTGCACATATACTTGCAAAACAAAAATTGATGCACAACATAGTTTGGTGAGCAACTGTATGAAGCCACTGGTATTTAGAGCATGTATTTTATGCTCTTATGTACCATTGCGAGAGCGCGTTGCGAATGAACTATGTTGTGTATCAATATTAATCACACATAAATTATGCAAATTAACGAATTCAAACTTGAATCCCTATACTATGAATTTTTTAGACGTTCAATTTCCTGTTGCAGTTCTTCCAATTTACTCATTGCGGCATCAAGCTCCTGTGCTTTTTTATCAATAACAGGTGTTTTTTCAACAGACGGTTCGTCATCAAAAATACGTGGGTCAATATCCAGGCGATAATCTTCTTCGGTAACGGTACGGGTGGAACGAACCGGAGTATTTTTTTTATTAGAAGCAGATGTTGATGATGGAGTGGAGGCATTTTGTTTTTTGGAAGGAATATTTTTCTGAGGATTCCGGTGTCTGATCGGCTTCACGTCATATTCATCATCATCGTCATCATCGTCATCATCGTCATCATCGTCATACACATCATCGTCATCGCTATCACTTTTCCTGATCATGATAATGGTTGTAATCATAATAATGACAACAATGATAATGACAGCAAGTAATAGGAGCAACTTTGGTGAGGTGGTAAAAATATTATCATGCTGCGAGGAACCTTCTTCATAGTTAGAGAAATCATTTGGAACATTCGCAACAGCAGAAGAGGTATCGCCATCGGAGGAATTGCTGATTGTAACATATTTGCTTGATACATAGCCTTCCTGGCCGGCATAATCAATGCGATACCAGCTATCCGACTGACCGGTAATCGTAAGTGTTTCACCCGGAGACACGGAGCCAAGTGCATCATAATCTTTACCGGGTCCGCTTCTGACATTAAGCTTGGAATCCCCGACAGTAGCGGTGGCCGACATTTCAGTTACATTCATAGAACCCTCAGCGTGAACAAAAGTCAGTGGATACAAAAACATCATAGAAAACGCAAGTATTGCAAACAAGAATTTCCTGAGTGTAAGTAATAAATGATTTTTCATAATTAGCTCCCATCTGCGACATTTGGTCGCGTACAATTCAAATTATTTCCTTTCTATAGAATTGTATATTATATATAGTATACCATAATGTATACCTTACGATAGAAAAAGTTAGAATACTTTTGAAAAAATTAAGAAAAAATTTTGATAAGAACACGGTTGACAAAAAAATAATTTCTGTTTATGATATATTTAATTTCATATTTTTTAGAAAAGCAATGACGGGAATAAGTAGTCATTAGGGAAACATACAGAAAGCAGCCGGCTGATGAGAGGCGCATGGGAAGCTAATGATGAATACATCTCCAAGCTTCGCACCGAACATCTGGGATTGACTAAGATTAGTAGGCTGCGACGGAAGAGGAAGCAGTTCCGGCACACGTTATCGTGCAAGGGTATCGCTATAAAATGATAAGATGTAACTGAAATAAGAGTCTTAGTTAAAAAATGGCTGTACTTGGTGAGGTAAGTAATGTAAGTTACTTATAAATAAAGGTGGTAACACGAGACTTAGTTCCTCGTCCTTTTGTTAGGACGAGGATTTTTTTTGATTTAAATAGCAGAGCTTACGCATCCTATAAGGATTCGGGTTTTAAAAGGCTATCTTAGTATTTGGTTTCGTAAATTTGCACATATACATGCAAAACAAAAATTGATGCACAATGTTGTGTACCAATTTTGTAGTAACCTAAATTGTGCAAAGGAAAGAATTCAAATATGTTAACAGGCTTTTGACACTTGAATCCCATAAGTCAAAAGACACATACTTTATTTAAAAATTTGAAATAATAAAGGAGAATGCAGAATGAAAATTTATGATGAATTGGTTGCAAGAGGATTGATTGCACAGGTAACCGATGAAGATGAGATCAAAGAATTAATAAATCACGGAAAAGCTACTTTTTATATTGGATTTGATCCTACAGCCGATAGCCTGCATGTCGGACATTTTATGGCACTTTGTCTGATGAAACGTTTGCAGATGGCAGGTAATAAACCGATTGCCTTAATTGGTGGCGGAACAGCTATGATCGGAGATCCTTCGGGAAGAAGTGATATGCGTCAGATGATGACACCGGAGACAATACAACATAACTGTGATTGCTTCAAAGCACAGATGGGTAAATTTATAGATTTTTCAGAAGGAAAAGCATTGATGGTTAATAATGCCGATTGGTTAATGAACCTTAATTATGTGGAGGTACTTAGAGAAGTAGGCTCTCATTTCAGTGTAAACAGAATGTTAGCAGCAGAATGTTACAAGCAAAGAATGGAAAAGGGTCTAAGCTTTTTGGAATTCAATTACATGATTATGCAAAGCTATGATTTCTATGAATTATTCCAAAAATACGCATGTAATATGCAGTTTGGCGGAGATGACCAATGGAGTAACATGCTTTTTGGAACAGAACTTATCCGTCGAAAATTGGGCAAGAATGCCTGCGCTATGACGATAACGTTATTATTAAATTCCGAAGGAAAGAAAATGGGTAAGACCCAGGCGGGTGCCGTATGGCTCGATCCGAATAAGACGACACCTTTTGAATTCTACCAGTACTGGAGAAACGTTGCTGATGCAGATGTATTAAAATGCATTAGAATGTTAACCTTTTTACCATTAGAACAAATTGATGAGATGGATCGGTGGGAAGGCAGCCAATTGAATCAGGCAAAAGAAATTCTGGCTTTTGAGCTGACCCAATTAGTTCATGGCGAAGAAGAAGCAAAGAAGGCAGAAGAAGCTGCAAAAGCATTATTTTCAACAGGTGTGGCTGCAAATATGCCAACAACAACGTTGAGCAAAGAAGATTTTACCGAAGGAAATATTGATATTTTAACATTGTTGTTAAAGGCGGAATTGGTGGGTTCCAAATCAGATGCCAGAAGAGCGGTTGAACAAGGCGGTGTAGTGGTAGAGAATGAAAAGGTAACTGATATCAAAGCAGTTTTTGCTGAGACTGATTTCCTCGATGGAATTGTTATAAAAAGAGGAAAGAAGAATTTCCGTAAAGTGGTAACAAAATAAAGCATAAGTACGATGCTGATTTTAGAATAGAAGAGGCGTGCATGGAATTAGTGAAAGCACTATTAGTAGGTGTAAATTTAGATGATGGTACAGACTTCGAGCATTCAATGAAAGAACTTGAGAGTCTGGCAGAAGCCTGCAATATGGAAGTGGTAGGTAATGTAGTACAAAATCTGCCTAATATTAATAAGGGACTGTATATTGGTACGGGAAAAGTGGTGGAAGTGAAGGAGGAAGCGGAGCATCTGGGAGCGACGGTTATTATTTTTGATAATGCGCTGGCGCCGATGCAATTACGCAACCTGCAGCAGGAACTAGGGATAGAAGTGATCGACAGGACGGCATTGATACTGGATATTTTTTCTTCCAGAGCACAAACAAAAGAAGCAAAGATGCAGGTGGAAATTGCCAGATTGCAATATATGCTACCCAGATTAGCAGGTCTTAGAACATCTCTTGGCAGGCAGGGCGGTGGAAGCGGTCTTAGTAATAAAGGTGCTGGTGAAAAGAAAATAGAACTGGACAAAAGAAGAATAGAACATCGCATGAGTGAATTGCGAAAAGAACTTGAGACGATATCTCAGGAGCGTCAGACTCAAAGAAAACAGCGTATACAATCCGGTATCCCTCGGGTTGCATTGGTAGGTTATACCAATGCAGGAAAGTCAACCTTACTCAATGCCATGATTGAAGAATATATGGGTGATGACAGTAAGAAGGTATTGGAAAAGGACATGTTATTTGCTACATTGGATACGACAGTGCGTAAGATTACGCCAAAAAACCATAAACCATTCCTATTATCTGATACGGTAGGATTTATTGAGCGATTACCGCATAATCTGATCAAGGCATTCCGTTCTACACTGGAAGAAGCCAGATATGCAGATCTTTTATTGGAAGTGGTCGATTTTTCAGATGAAAATTATAAGGAGCATATGAAAGTTACGGAGCAGACATTAGCTGAAATTGGAGCGGAAGGGATCCCGATCATCTATGTATTTAACAAAGCAGATCTGGTTGAAATAGTAATCCCGGCTTCTAGAGAAGACAGAATATTTATGTCTGCCAAGTCTAAGATCGGATTAGAGGAATTGATTCAATTAATTGAAGAAGTTCTCTTTCAGGATTATCTTGAATGCGACATGCTGTTACCATATTCCAAGGGGAATATGCTGGCGATTCTAAAGGAATCTGCAGATGTGAAACATATTGAGTATGAAGCAGAAGGAGTCAGGATACACTTAAACTGTAAGAAAGCAGATTATAATAAATATGAAATGTATGTATGTAAGTGAATTGCTATCCTTTAAAATGGTTGTATTGACATGACTACGTTAATGTGATAAAATTTTGAAAACCTTTGAGGGAGAGTAAGTAATCTTTGATACTTGCATATGAGAGAGCTATAGGCGGTGGAATTATAGCATGAAAAGGCAGAGACGAATGGACTCCTGAGGGCCGACTGAAATAGGTATGTAACTATTAGAGTAGGAAAGCCGGAGAAGATACTCCGTTAACAAGAATCGGCATATGTTAGTATGCGCAGAGGGGATGCAGATAATGCATCAAGCCGGGTGGCACCGCAAGAGAATGTCAGCTCTTGTCCCAGCAGTTACTTTTTGCTGGGATGGGAGTTTTTTTATATATTATTCTGTGAACTTGTTCGCTATCGTTCCTGCCCATCAGTTGAATGGTGCTGAGCACCGAGAAAGGAGTTAATCTATGAGCAATAAAGAAATCCCTTATAAAATTTATCTGGAAGAAAATGAGATGCCGAAGCAATGGTATAATGTACGTGCTGATATGAAAAAAAAACCAGCCCCGTTATTGAATCCAGGAACATTAAAGCCAATGACGTTTGAAGAACTGCAGCCAGTGTTCTGTGATGAATTGGTAAAACAGGAGCTGGATGATACAACACCATATATTGATATTCCGGAAGAAATTCAGAACTTTTATAAGATGTACCGTCCGTCGCCATTGGTAAGAGCATACTGTCTTGAAAAAAAATTAGGAACACCGGCGAAGATTTACTATAAATTTGAAGGTAATAACACGAGTGGCAGCCATAAATTAAATTCTGCCATTGCACAAGCTTATTATGCCAAACAGCAAGGACTGAAAGGTGTCACTACAGAAACAGGAGCAGGTCAATGGGGAACTGCCCTATCAATGGCTTGCTCTTATTTTGACTTGGACTGCAAAGTATATATGGTAAAAGTATCTTATGAACAGAAGCCATTCCGTCGTGAAGTAATGCGCACATATGGTGCAAGTGTCACCCCTTCACCGTCTATGACAACGGAAGTGGGAAAGAAGATACTGGCAGCCCATCCGGGTACAACAGGAAGTCTTGGATGCGCTATTTCAGAAGCGGTGGAAATAGCGACGGAATTAGAAGGTTACAGATATGTGTTGGGAAGTGTATTATCGCAAGTATTGTTACATCAGACAATTATCGGGCTGGAAACAAAAACAGCGTTGGATAAATACGGCATCAGACCTGATATTATTATTGGTTGTGCAGGTGGTGGATCAAACCTTGGCGGATTATTATCGCCATTTATGGGGGAACAATTAAGGGGAGAAAAGAAATATCAGTTTATTGCTGTGGAACCGGCATCCTGTCCAAGCCTGACAAGAGGAAAATATGCATATGATTTCTGTGATACGGGTATGGTATGTCCATTAGCAAAGATGTATACACTGGGAAGCTCCTTTATTCCATCCGCAAATCATGCGGGCGGTTTACGTTACCACGGTATGAGTTCTATTTTATCGGAATTATACGATCAGGGACTTATGGAGGCACGCAGCGTGGAGCAGACAGAAGTATTTGAGGCGGCAGAACAATTTGCAAGAGTGGAAGGTATTCTTCCGGCACCGGAAAGCAGCCATGCAATAAAAGCAGCAATAGATGAAGCAATGAAATGTAAAGAGAATGGAGAAGAGAAAACAATTGTATTCGGGCTTACAGGTACAGGATACTTTGATATGGTTGCTTATGAGAAGTTTCATAATGGAGAAATGACGGATTATATTCCATCGGATGCAGACTTGCAAACTGGGCTTGATGGTATTCCAAAGTTTCCTGGAAATCTGGAGTAGGTTAGTAAGTTACAGGTAACAGATAAGGGGCATAGCAATTGCTTGCTATGCTCCATCATAGTCAGTATCATCCAATTCTTCTACCATACGGTAACCGATCCCGGGTTCTGTAAATATATATTTCGGATCGGCAGGATTCTTCTCGATTTTTCGACGTATATTTGCGATATTAACTCGAATAATGCCGTTGTCAGGTGTTACATAAGGTCCCCATATTTTGGTCATAATGGCAGTATTTGTCATAACTTTTCCACAGTTATGTGCCAGTAAAGACACCAGTTTGTATTCAACTGGTGTTAAACGTAATTCCTTATCTCCAACAAAGATCTGTCTTTTCTCAAAATTAATATATAAATCTCCAACCCGATAGATAGAATCTGGTGTAGCAGAAGACTGACTTCGCTGGCTATGGCGTACGGCGGTTCGGATTCTTGCAAGTAATTCTGAGTTTCCACAAGGCTTTGAAATATAATCGTCGGCACCCAGATCAAGAGCTTCTACCTTTTTTTCCTCATCAGAAAGTGAGGATAGGACAATGATCGGAACTGATGAAAAAACTCTGACATTTTTTATGATTTCCATCCCACTCATGTCCGGAAGCAGAAGGTCCAAAAGTACAACGTCAGGATTCTGCAGATCGATCTTACTGATTGCATCTTTACCTGAATAACTTTGGGATGTAATGTATCCTTTGGAAGAAAGCGTAGCCGCTATAATATCACATATATTTTTTTCATCTTCAACAATTAAAACAGAAATATTCCTATCCATGTTAGCAGTTCTCCTTTAGCGGTAATGTAATGATATATGAGGGCATATTTTGAGTTATGACAGTGCGAAAGGTGCCCTTATGTGCTTTGATAATAAGCTCGCATATGGACATATCTTTATGATAATCTGCTGTTCTATCAGAAAAGTTCCGAATTTGATCTGGGGATATGGCCGGAAAGAGATCACCGGCTTGTATATAGGTAGAAACGGGTACTGTATGAATATAGAAAACCACGTTTTTACCATTTTCTTCCACGTTACAATCAATTGTATCTGATTTATTTTTATGGTTCCAAAGATTCATAAAAAAAAGCATAAAAGTATGCTCGATGAGAACAAAATCCATAGATACTAGTAACATTTTAGGCGGAATTGTTACATGCACTTCAAAATCCGGAATTTTTACCCGAACTCTGCGGATAGACAAGGGAATAATAGTTTCGATGGCCTCATCAGTAAAAACAAGGGAGTGGTCAACAATCTTACTTATGGAAAAGATGTTTTCCAAACGTTCAAGAAGCGCTTTTGAATTGACATTGATATTTTCAATTAAAGATATCTTTTTTTGATCAGATAATAAAGAATAGCTTTCAAGGAAATAGTTGCTGGTAGTAACTACACTGGATAGTGGATTACGAAGATCATGAGATAGCAAACAAAATAGAGCTGCGCAGTTTTCCACAGCAGTTGCATTTGGAGTTTCATTTTTTTTACCATTCGTATTAAAATTATTACACAATTCATATCACTCCCGTCAATTTAATAGAAAACTATAAAAAGTTTCAAGACCTTGTATACAAACAATAACTCATGATATTTCATTATACAATAGAAAATATTAAATTTATAGTTGAAGGTAACAAATTATCATAAAAATTTAGTACTTTAGACATAAAAAGTGTAAATTGCAATAGTTAGAATTTATGTGCTATAGTGTTAACAAATCGTATAAATAAAGGGGAGAAGTAAGAGTGCAATATAAAATTCTGATTGTTGAAGATGATAGAGTAATAGCATGCGAACTAAAAAAATATTTGTCTAACTGGGGATATATGGCAGAAACTGTGAATGATTATAATAATGTCATAGCAGAATTTGTAAATTTTTCACCTCATTTAATATTAATGGATATTTCATTACCGTTTTATAATGGTTACTATTGGTGCAAGGAGATTCGTAACCTATCTAAAGTTCCGATTATTTTTGTGTCTTCGACCAGTGATAATATGAATATTGTGATGGCAATCAACATGGGCGGCGACGATTTTGTAAGTAAACCATTTGATTTATCGGTACTATCGGCTAAAATACAAGCAATGCTTAGAAGAACATATTCTTTTCAGAAAAGTACGATATTACTTGAGTGTAAAGGCGTCATTTTGAATCTGTCCAATGGAACGCTTGAAATACATGGAGAAAAATTAGAATTGACCAAGAATGAATTCCGTATCTTGCAGATCCTGTTTGAAAATAAAGGAAATTCTGTTTCAAGAGAAGTAATGATGCATCATCTATGGGATGGAGATTGCTTTGTGGATGATAACACATTGGCTGTAAATATGACAAGACTTCGTAAAAAGCTGGATGATGCCGGCTTACAGGATTTTATTACCACAAAAAAAGGGATTGGATACTTACTGAAAGAATAGGGCGGGTAAGAGAAAAAATGAGAGAATTGTCAACATTGGAACTGTTAATGAAATGGTTGTATGACAAGAAAAAAGGGATTTTCCTCATTAGTATTTGCGTTGTAATACTAATACTCATAACGATTACATATGGATTGCCGGTTGTAGTAATGGAATATTCAGGATTGCTTTGTGGTACTGTAATTTTGTTATTTGCTATCGTGGATTATATCCAATACTGCAATCGCTATAAAGCTCTTTTTGCAGTGCTTCAGAATAGCGCGTGTTTCTTAGAGAAAGTACCGGGTACAGAGCACTTGTTAGAGAAAATGTACCAGAAAATCATAGAAGAAATCTGTGCAAGTAAGGCAGAGGCTGGCACATTATTGCAGGAACGTGAAAATTCCATGAATGATTTCTACACACTTTGGGTACACCAGATCAAGACACCGATTGCTGCCATGAAGCTGATCCTGCATTTGGAACCAAATATAAAGAATCAAGTGATTGAGAGGGAATTATTCAGAATAGAACAATATGCCGATATGGTGCTCCAATACTTAAGGATCAGAAGTACCACCACAGACCTGTTGCTAGAGACATATTCTTTATACGATATGGTGAAAAAAGTAGTAAAGAAATATGCGGGCAGCTTTATAGGACAAAAGTTAACGCTCAATTTGCTGCCTTTTACCGCTATGGTTCTGACAGACGAAAAGTGGTTCTGTATCTGTATAGAACAAATTCTGTCTAACTGCATTAAATATACTGAAAAAGGAGGCATTTCAATCAGTTTTGATGAGTCCTCGCAGACATTGGTGATAGAAGATACTGGAATTGGTATCAGGAGTGAAGATATCCCACGTATCTTTGAATGTGGTTTTACTGGATATAATGGAAGAATGGATAAGAAATCAACAGGAATAGGACTATATTTATGTAAACAGATCATGGATCGGCTGGGTTATACGGTTGAGGTAAACTCTACAGTTGGTGTAGGAACGAAATTTTTGCTTTGTCTGGCGAGAAAATAACTCAATAGGAATGCATAAAGTAAAATACCTTGCAAAAATGTAAGATTGGAGGAAGAAATGTAAGCCATTGTAAAGGCAGTACATTTCTTTTTTTGCTATACTAATGTCTGAATAGAACAAAAAATGCGGAGAGCACATTCTGTAAATAACAGTCAGGAGGAGAAACATGGCACTTTTAGAAGTGAAAAATGTAAAGAAAATATATACAACCAAGAAAGGAAATAATCAGGTACAGGCACTAGACAATGTAACATTTTCGGTGGAACAGGGAGAATATGTTGCGATTATGGGGGAATCAGGTTCAGGAAAGACAACCTTGTTAAATATACTGGCTTCGCTTGATAAACCAACAAGCGGTGAAATTCTATTAGATGGGGTTTCATTCACAAAAATCAGACAAAAAGCAATATGTGCCTTTCGCAGGGATAATCTTGGTTTTGTATTTCAGGATTTTAATTTGCTGGATACTTTCACACTACAGGATAATATCTTGCTGCCGCTTGTATTGCAGGGAATGGAATATAACAAAATGGAGAAAAGATTGCAGCCGCTTGCAGAACAGCTTGGAATTGGTGATTTATTGCAGAAGTATCCTTATGAAGTATCCGGAGGACAAAAACAGAGGGCAGCAGCAGCGCGGGCAATGATTACCAATCCGAAATTAATATTGGCAGACGAACCAACGGGGGCATTGGATTCTAAAGCTGCAACCCAGCTGCTCCATATGTTTGAAGAGATCAATGGGGAGGGACAGACAATTGTTATGGTTACTCATAGTATTCAGGCTGCTAAATGTGCCGGTCGTATCTTATTTATCAAAGATGGCAGTATATTTCATCAGCTTTATCGAGGCGAATCAACTGACGATGAAATGTATCGCAAGATTGCTGATACATTAACAGTACTACAGGCTAAGGGAGGCAGTCATGCGTAAATTATTTATCTTACCTAAGCTTGCGGTCACAGGGATACTGAAGAATGGGGTGATTTATCTTCCCTATATCCTGACCTATGCATTTTCCACGGCGATTTATTTTATATTTGAAGCAATTCTGGATAATAAATTATTGAAGACAGTTCCCCATGCAGAATATATGCTGGTTCTGATGATAATTGGGAAACTATTGTTGGCCCTGATCTTGATACCTTTTCTATTCTATACAAATAGTTTTTTAATGAAACGACGGAATAAAGAATTGGCATTATATAATATTCTGGGACTTGAAAAAAAACATATCGCATTTATGATGTTCATAGAATCATTGGGTATCTTTATTGGATCGAGTGTGATGGGAATGCTTTTGGGGGGGATCTTCTCGAAACTGGTATTTGCAATCCTGATGAAACTATGTGCATTGCCCATAGAGACTTCGTTTACAATATCTGTTCATAGTATAATAAGTACGATCGGGTTGATGGGTTTTATTATGATTTTAAATTTGTTTGTCAACTTATTGCATGTATCAAGGTCTAACCCGGCACAATTAATGCAATGTCAGAAAAAAGGTGAAAAAGAGCCGAAAAGATTATGGCTTCCTACAACTGTCGGGATTCTTTGCCTGGGATTTGGGTATGTAATTGCAATACGTGCAAAGTTAGATAGTATGATTTTCTTAGATTTCTTTTTAGCCGTATTCTTAGTATGCGTGGGCACTTATTTTTTATTTACGTCAGGAAGCATTGCTTTTTTACGTATCTTAAAGAAAAATAAGAACTTTTATTATAAGAGTAAGAACTATGTGACAATTGCGGGAATGATATATCGTATGAAAAAGAATGCAGCAAGCTTATCGAATATATGCATTTTTGGAACTATGATTATTGTTACTCTTATGTGCACTGTAATTCTTGTTTTAGGGCAGGGCGGAGCGATACGATTCACGTGTCCTTATGATGTCTTATACAAATTTTCAGGCGATGGAAGCGCTGATATTGTTCATTTTAAGCAAGTTTCCGAAGAAATGGCACAGAAACATCAATTGAAAATAGAAGATATGAAAGAGTTAGATTATTATCATCTGAATATGAATGAAGATAAAAAGAATTTAATGCAAAATAAAACTGGTTACTATACGGATAAGCAACGCAATGTATTACTGATCACATTAGAGGATTATAAGTATCTGGTAACACCAGAAAGCGGAGTCCCTGAACAGCTTGCAGAGAACGAAGTACTTGTATTTTCAACAAATGAAGATTTTGCAAGTGAAGAGATAACCATAGAGGATAATACTTATAAGATTGTGAAGGAAGTAAATTATTTGGGAATTGCAATGAAAGAACCCAGAAGCTTTAACAGCCGTTATTATTTTATCATTATGAAAGATAAAGGAGCGGTGCAGCAACTGGTAGATAAGCTTTATGGCATAGGTGGTGCAGTAACGACAAAGACAGTACGGTATCAACTGCGGGGTAGTGAAGAGAACAAAGAGGCTTTTATGCAGGACATGGAAGTATGTAAAAGTATGCCGGGATATTTAGCGGAAGAAGATATTGTAGATTGGAGCAAGAGCACAAGGGCCATGAATGGCGGACTGGTATTCTTGGGCATCTTCTTTGGCATTATCTTTACTATTTTCCTGGTACTTATTATGTATTATAAGCAGATTACGGAAGGACTTGAAGATAAACAGAATTTTGATATTATGCAGAAAGTGGGTATGAGCGATGAGGATGTAAAAAGGACGATACAAAGGCAGATACTATTTGTGTTCTTTATACCATTAATAGGCGCAATTATTCATAGCATAGTCGGTCTTCATATGGTATTCTATTTATTAAGTGCATTGAATATATTTAATGTGCTTCTTATGATAAGGTGTGCGGGAGCAGTAATGATAGGATTCACGCTATTTTATACGGGAAGCTATCTGCTAACGGCAAAGACTTATTATAGGATCGTAAAATAAGGAGAAGAGGAGTCTATGAAACAAGCAATGTTAAATAAAAGAAAAGGGATCAGTGGAAGTACGATTAAAATGATAGCAATTGTCACAATGCTGATTGATCATATTGCGGCAGCAGTTTTTGACAGAGTGCTGATCTCCCAGGGTCTTTTGGAAGCAAATACAAGTGTAGAAACTGCAGGACAGTTTATGCAGGAGCATATTGCTCTCTACACACTTGATTCCATCATGCGCATGATTGGAAGAATTAGTTTCCCGATCTTTTGTTTTTTGCTGATTGAAGGATTCCTGCATACACATAATCTAAAGAAGTATATTGGAAGAATGCTGCTGTTTGCAGTTGCATCTGAGATTCCGTTCGATCTGGCTTTTATGGGAAAGGTATGTGACTGGGGATATCAGAATGTGTTTCTGACGTTAGTCATTGGATTACTGGTTTTGACAGGGTTTCAGATGATACGTGAGAAAGAGGAAATGCACCGTATCGTCATGATCATCTTGCATGTACTGATTCTTGCGGCAGGTATGGGAGCGGCGTTTTTGATAAAAAGTGACTATGGTGCCTATGGAGTGTTGACGGTTGCAGTCATGTACTTGCTGAGAAAGAATAGGATATGGGAACTGCTTGCCGGATGTACAGTACTGACAGTAATGTCATTTGTTGAGTTTTCCTCATTTATAGTAATATTGCCGGTTCATTTCTATAATGGAAAAAAAGGATGGAATATGAAATACTTTTTTTACTTCTTTTATCCGGTTCATCTGCTCATTTTATACCTGATCTGTAAATATATGGGAATTGCAGATATAGCTGTCATATGAATATAGAAAATTATAATAATAAACGCAGAGTATAAAAAATTACGGAGTCATGGTGATATATCATGACTCCGTAATTTAGCGGCAATCAATTATACCAAGGAAATGAATAGTATGAAGGGGTCGAATCATGGAATCGGATTAAGCAATATAATATTATTATAAATACGTAAAAGAATCTGCAGCTTTTAAAGTTGGCAGATTCTTTTACGAAAAGTATCCCGCCAATAACATGTTTACTTCGTGCAGAAATCATGTCTCTCATGCAAATTATCTAGAAAAAGCACAAAAAAAGAACGATAATATAAGCAAAGGTAACTATAAAGAGGCTGCTACATAAAAGGAAGATTATCATGAAAAACAAAATGAAAGAGAAAACATTAAAGTTAATTGCAAAAATTGCAATGCATACTGCAAAAACGGAGGTAAATTCAGCATGCATATGTATAGGTTATCAGCCGACAATACCAAAAAGTGTAATGAAATTAAGAAAGCTTTAGTTTTTTAAATAGCAAAAGGTGATTAAATGGGGAAGGGATGAAAATAAGTGAGAATAAAATGTTGAAGGCAACTAAAATGGTATGGAAAATAAGAAAAACATTATGTGGAGTAGTTATTATACTTGGATTCATAATGTTACCATCAATGTTTGTAATGCAGATGGACAACCGATAGAAGGGAATATATTTTCTTGTGCAAAACATGAGCCAAATGTCTTTAGAGTAAATATTCCAACAGAGGGCGCTTATTATCTGGAAATTTCGCATGGGTCAACACCAACAGTAAGTAAGGAGTATTTTTTTACAATGGGAAATCCTAATTGTGACAGTGGAACTTATTCAGCCTCTTATGGTACTCAAACATTAGGACCTGAAAATCCAACGTTTGAGGTGAAGGAAGAAAGACTTAAAAAAGATAATAGCTTGCCAAATTATGCGATTGTGTATCAGGCCGTACTTGAAGGGGCGCCAACTACAGCAACTTCATCAAGAAAAATAAGAAATGAGAGTAATCCAAGCTGGATAACAGCACAAGATTATACATGGAAATGTAACTTAGTAATAAATGATACCAATGCGTTGAAGCAAACATGGCAAATTCAATATAATGCAGGCCGTAGTACAAAATCAATAGTACCAACGTTGAGAATGTATTATGTATATCCATTATATCCAATAGAAGAATTATATAATTAGATATCAGGCGTGAGTGGGGAGATTGAAGAAGAATGAGTATACGATGTATTCAAAGTTCAGAACATCAGATTGAATGGAACAAACAATTAATAAAACAAATATTGTGCGAAGATAAAAAGAACAAGCAAAGTATTAAGGATTCAAGAGATGATTATATAAGCAGTACAGAAAAGGATATTTATACGCTATACAGTGCACCAGAAAGAAAAAGCCAATTATCAGAGGAAGAAAAACTACGGAATAGAGAAAAAATAGACTTTACCAATGCGGCTGTTAGTTTTGATTGTATTAAAAAAGTTTTTACACTTTCAGACGGAAGTAAAATAGCATTAGAAGATACTGCTACAAAACCCAGAAAAGGAACAGTAAAGGAATTTGAAGTAGTTAATAATAATTTGATTATGAAGAAAGGTTGTTATTATAATTATACGGATCGAGATGGGTATACACTTATGTTCTCGGCCGGAAATTCACTGTATAATGATTCGACTGTGGATGATTGTAGAATCGGAGGAAGAGGAATTGGAAACAAAACAGAAGAATGGTATCATTCAAAAGCACGGAAAACGGCAGATATTATAACGAGTATGCTTGAATTAAAAGTTCCTTTTGCAGCATATATGTCATATTCACATCAGGAGGTTGCCGAATTATTACATGATGTCGGGATTTCTGCTGGAAAATTTACGCTAGGCATCGATGGAGGATATAGCAACAATTACTATATGACCCACAATGGCGAAATATATGCAGAGTATGAGGTTGAATCTAGAAGAAGGGCAATTAATATGTTAAATTACTTGGAAATGGGTGCGCCTCCTGGTACGATGTATTTAATTGATGGCGTGAAATATAAAATGGATGAAAAAGGATATTTTCATATTCCGGAGAATACAATGGTATGTCCTGAAGAAATGCAGCTCATTGATGAAAACGGTAAAAAAGTTACGATATATTCAAAATATGCAAAAGGATGAGGCATGTAATATTTTTATAATGGAGCTGGTACATTAGATTTAGTATAATATTGTATCAGCTCCTTATTAAAACGAAAAGAGAAAAGTTTAAAGTGATGATAGTAAATTGCATTGTAAAAAAATGATAAATGCAGGAGTTATTGAGAATGAAAAATCAGAAATTTATTGTTTCGGTTTGGAATGTATGGTATTAAAAATGATTCATTATGTGTCATATTTGTGTATAGCATTGTTATTTGGAAAAGTGATAGATCTATTATTAATTGCATGTGCTTTTATTCCGTTACGTAAAAGTGCTGGCGGTTATCATGCAAAAACAAAAGTGTGCTGCTATATTTTTTCGTGTGTTGCTTTTTTTTGATTATTTTAATTAAACGCATGTCACCACAAATTGAATTTTATATAGTGAGTTGGTTAATTGCTAATTTCTTTATATTTAGTTTATCTCCGATAGAAAATGAGAACAGATTATATGATTTAAATGAAAAAAAGTATTTTAGAAAGTATACATTATATATATTAGGAATCGAAAACATTATAAATATTATTACGCTCATATTGAATTATAAAATTATATTTGTATCAATAACAATAGGAATGGTATTATCAGCAACTTTAGTAGCAATTGGCAAACATAAAATAATTAGATTGAAAAACATAGATTAACACCCTGTGTAAAGATATTATGAGAAAATTAAGGTTATTTATTTATATACCGATACATTTAATAACAAAGTATAAATGTGGAGGGGAAGATGTTAAAAATAGCAATTTGTGATGATGAGATGCATGAAGTGAAAAATGTAAAAAGTATAATTATGGAGGCTATGGAGAATCAGTCAATTACTTATGAAATAAAATTATTTGGCTCGGGGGAAGAATTGCTGGAATCGAATGAACAATTCCACTGTGTTTTTTTAGATATTGTGATGAATGGAATAAATGGAATTGAATTAGGGATGAGTCTATACCAGAAAGATAGAAAAGTCAGAATTATTTATATCACCAACTTTGAAGAATACTGTAGTGAGGCAGTAAATCATGTACATGCTTTCGCGTATTTATCAAAGCCTATCATAAAAGAAAAATTAGAGCAACAATTGCAAGCACTAATACAATTAATGGGTGAAGAAATCAAAAATGATATAGAGATTGAACTATCCAATGTTATAGAAATCTGTGAAGAAACAAAGAAAGAATATATTGCAATTAGAATACCTATTTCAGAAATTATTTATTTTGAATATATGAAATCTGATAGACGAGTAAGAGTAAAGACAACGAATAAAACTTTTGAATATGTGTGTACTATGACTCAATTGGAAAATAATATGAGAGCCTATGGATTTGCTGCCTGCTACAGAGGAATACTTGTGAATTTTGCACATGTGCTGAAAGCAAAAAATCATATAGTATATTTAAATAATGGTGAAAAGTTACCCTTGTCACAAAAAAGAGTGGTTGAATTTAAAGAGAAGTTAAATGAATATGTTCATAGGAGCATTTAATAATGGAAAATAATATATTGTTTTTATCTGGAATAGTGGTATCGTGTCTGGTTATTACTATCGTAATATTTCAATTTATTGATCGCAGGCATAAGAGAATTTATGATAATGAATATCTTTATTTAGGAGCTAAAATAGGTGTTAGTATTTTTTTAATGGTTGTTAATTTATTTCAACAACCAATGGTTAATATGCTGAGTTGGATTATTGTGTTTGGCTTGGTAAGTTATCTTTTATATTTTGACGATATTGATAAACCAATACAAAGAATTTTAGAAGCAGAAGTAATGGTGTTGGTATTTATAATATGTGAAACCGTAGGTATAGTTTTACTGGAATTCATATTCTGGAAAGTGCATATGCCTTCATTAAATGTAAATGTTAGAACTTTTCTAAATATGACTTTTTCTATGTTGGTGCTATTATTTATATATTACGCGCTCATTTTACGAATATGGGGAAAGAAAGAAAAGGTTAAGTTTACAAGAACGCAATGTATATTACACACTATTATTGCTATTTATAGTTTTATTAACATGATTGTGATAATAGAGGCAGTTGGAAGGATAAAGGCAGAAGGAGAAAGTTTTATTTTACTTATTAACATGGGATTTATTGTTTTCGCAGACATGTATTTTCTTTATTTTATTCAATTTGTAGAAGAAAGTAATCAATTAAAGGTGAAATTTGAATTACTAGAGCAGCAAGCAACAATGCAGTATCATTATTATGTACAGCAGGAAAAGAAGTATAGAGAATCTATAAGTATTCTTCATGATGTGGATAAGCATATCATGGCGGTAGAAAGACTGTATAATGGAGATAATAGAGAAGCGGCAATCAATTATACCAAGGAAATTAATAGAATGTTAAAGCCTCTGATTCCACAGCAACTAACCAATTATCCTATCCTTAATATACTTTTAAGCGATAAAATCCAAAATGCGGAAAAAGCGAGTATAGATTTACATTATGAAATAGATAATGTCGAATTAAATTTTATGAATCCAATGGATGTTACGACAATTTTTGGAAATTTGTTAGATAATGCTATTGAAGCCTGTGAGCAAGTTGAAGATTTTCGGTGGATAAAATTGAAAATAAGTCCTTATTATGAAATGATTGCTATAAGGATTGAGAATAGTTCAAGAGATAAAACTCATTGGAAGAACAGTAGACCAGTATCACAAAAGGGGTTGAATCATGGGATCGGATTAAGCAATGTGGAACGTGTATTAAAAAAATATGATGGCTCAATGCATTTGAGCAGTGATAATGGTATATTTCAATGTAATATTATTATAAATAGGTAAAAGAATCTGCTGCTTTTCAAGTTGGCAGATTTTTTTGCATTCTATGTGAAAAATGCTTATCTCGTGCAAAAAAAATGTCTTTCGTGTTGAAAATATTGAAAAAGAAATTAATTTGTCGATAATTATAATAGAAACATAAATGATATAAGAAGGGGGAATTTACAATGAAGAAAAGGTTAAAAAAAACGTTATTATCAAAATCTGTTAGGTGCGGAGGTTTTGACAATTACGAATAAAAAGTATTGCCAAAATGTTGATTTGTGGAATTGGGGTATTAACAGTATCTCTTTCAAATTAATGATGCTACATTATTTTGGAATTTTTCATCAGACGCCAAGATGCCAAAAGTAAGTTATTATATTCAAAGTACATGAGGAGGAAGTAGCAATGGTAAAGAAAATAAAAAGAATATTTCAAATAATTATTATTTCAGCACTTATTGGCAGTATGATGATTGTGCCTGTTAGTGCTAAAAACAGCGCAAGTTTACAAGCAACTGATTTTGAGCATGGAATGGAAACATTAGGTGGCATGACTGAAGAAGAATGGGCAAGTACTGCGAATGGAACAGAACAGAGAGCCCTTGTTTACGATGGTGATTTTATTGAAGCAGGAAATAGTAATGATACGGAAGGGCATTTGCAAGGTGTTGATAATGCTCAGATTGATAACTATTCATTACCAGATGTAAAAGGACTAGAAACTATTGGGAATCCAATAAATCAACAAATTAAGGATACAAATTCATTGGAAAGTAATGAGGTTGTTGATGAACAAAATGAGGAAAATAATAGTATATCAAATAATCAAATAGAGGAAGTTGCTTCAAAATCGTTATCAGAAAATGTCGCAGTTAAAAATATCCAGAATAATGAGATTAGAGAAAATGTGGATGTTTTAGAAACAGAAACAGATGTACAAAGTGTATCCGATAATAACATAATCTCAGAAAAAAAGGGAGAAAAGACTGTGCAAGAAGAAAACGAAACTTCTCCCATAGAGACTTTTTCAGCACCAACAGTCGGACTAGAACCATTTATTCTTAACCCTGAATCATTAAGAGACGGAATGATAACTACTGAAACTGAAATAGCATGGATATTTACAGGAGATGCAACTGAATATTATTATGGAGGTTTTCAAAGCGGTTATATTAATCAAAGAGCATCCGATGGTTTTACAACAATTTTTTATACGCCAGGAACATATAGCGTTTTGTGCTATGGAGTAAATGCGGAAGGCGAAAGATCAGAAGTGGTAGGATTTAATATAACAATAGTCCCAGAATTTGATTGTCAGGTAATTACTGACAGTGTTACATCAGCAACAGACAGTAAATCATTTGCAATCGATATAGATTTTACTGCTATGGACACAGCAGCTGTTTGCTTGGTAAGAACTGGAAAGAGCGAAGTACAAATGAAAATTACAGATAACGCAGGTACAGTGTTACAAGATTATCCGACTATTTATGAGATTCCTAAACGATGGATTTATATAGATAAACCATCCTCAGATGCGCAAATTTGTCATTATACTATCAATATTACAACAACATCCTATAATTCAGCTTCTGGAGATTTTAGAGTTATAGTAGGGAACAAGAATGATGCTGAGGCGATGATGGGAGGAATGGAAAATGCAGTAGATTTAGAGTTATTTTATGATAGTAAAAACAACTATATTTTTAGCACATATATGCCTCGTGGGGATGAATATTGGTTTATTACCTCTATGCCGTTTCCAACAGTTTTTACCTTATTAAGTAACAATCGTAATCTTAGATTTAAATTGAAAGATATGGATACGTTAGAGGATGTATTTGATTCAAACGATTCTCAGTGGAGTAGTATGCATTCTACCAAATTTACGGGAAGTTATTCTTATGCTGAAAAAGTGGCTTTTGAGGCATTGACAGGAAAACGACGATATCTAGTGCTTTACACTAATTCTCCATCTACAGGATCAGGGGTGCTAGAGGATAGATTCTGCTTAGGCGCAGGACAACCAATGTATGGATTAACACACCAAAACGTTTATGGCAGTTCAATGACAGTGGGAGCATCAACTTTTGCTTCACAAACATTTAATACAAATATAAGTAGTATTGCTAATACTGGTGTGATAAATGAGGTATCATTAAGCGGTGTATCCTTGACAAAACTGGATAAGTGGAGATTAATGGCTCCAAACACATCAAGCTATAAAACTTCAACAACGGGAAGTACAAAAATAACCTATAATTTTACAGCCGGAGGTCAACTTAATACAGGCGCGAAAGGTACATGGGATTTCGGAGTGAAACTTAAATCAGGAAATTCGTCAATATCCTGCTATCCAAGTTTAAGTTTTTCATACTATTATCAATATGGTGATAATACCATCACCATAGTTCCTGCAAATTAAATGTATGAGGGCTACCTGCAATTAGCAAGTTGGCATGCTTGCCTTCTCTATATGTATATTAAGGAGACTATAAAAATGAATATAAGCAACACAGTAATGGAAAATGTTTTAACAAGAAATAATGATAATGCCTCTGAAAATATAAGCCTAGCAGAACAGATCCGAGGGAATAGATTCAGGTTTGAACGGAGTGAAGAAAGAGCTAAATTTACCAGAGATGTATTTGAAAAAGCAGGCGTAAAACAATTTGTTACTTCTAATTATGATAAATTTGCAAGAATTGATACGCCAGGACGTTCTTTGGAATCAGAGATGAAACAAGTCATGGATGGATTTTATAGCGGTCAAATAAGCAAAGACGAAATAGAAGATTTTTTTGTAGATTATTGCGATATTATGTATGCAAGTGATGAGAAAAGCATCCTAAATGTATATGAAAGTTTTTTGAACAGGAGTTATGAAAGCGCGGTGAAATATTGCTTTAATAAGGGAGATGAACTTGCAAAATCAGAGGGAACCGGATCAGGAAGACAGGTTTATTATGATGCGGATATTTATTATCAGGCGGAAGACATACACGACCTGTTAAAAGAAGCCACCAAAAAAGTAGGGGAAAAATATGGATTAGAAATAGATGCAGAGAAGCGAGAAGAAAATTGGCAGGGGGACTATTTGACGGGCACTCCCAATTTTAATGATAAATGGAATTTTAGGGCATCTGCCATAGAATGCAGGGGAAGAATGTTAGATTTGGATGTTGTACCACCCAAGGGTTTTTCTTTCTTATATAAAGAAGGAACTGATTGGGCAACCCAAAATAGTGTAGTGCTTTTTAAAGGCAATGATTGGTCTGAAAAGACAGATGTTCCGTTTGAGATTCCAACATTTGGGAAAACTTCACAGCATTATTTCAAATTGTCTAATCTGTTCCATATGAATAAAGAAATGGAAAATGATTACTCTAAATATATTAATTTTTTGAAAAATTTTATTATTGCCCGACCACATTAAGCAACATTAGGGAAAAATGAAAGTATTCGAAATGCTATCTCGGATGAAAATAAATGGAATATTTGTCAATAATTAAGATAGAAACATTAATGAAATAAGAAGGGGGTATTTACAATGAAGAAAACGTTAAAAGAAACAACACTGCAATTTATTTCCAAGGTAGCGTTGGGCACAGCTAAAAAAGAGGTTAATTCAGCGTGCATGTGTCTGGGTTATCAGCCGAAACTGCCAGAGAGTGTTAATAAGTTCAAGAAGCATATTTAGAAAAATCAATAAATAGAGCGATTGATGTAATTATTGAATACATTATTATGTTCCATAATTTGAGCAATGACGATATATTTGCCTAATAAAATATTTAAGAACTAAGAAATCAGGAAAGTACTATGGAAAAATTAGTTAATACAGTAACAAATAGTATGCTTGGACATGGAATTATTTCAACAGAAGATCAAGATATTTACAAATTTGGTATTGAATGTGTAATTTTAAAAGTAATACATTATATTTCATATTTAACTATCGCAATGGTAATGAAAGAACCCTTTGCACTTATTATTATGGCTTGTACTTTTTTTCCATTACGAAAGAGCGTAGGAGGGTACCATGCAAAAACAAGAATTGGATGCTATATAGTTTCGTGCTTAACCGTATTTGCAGGATTATGGTTTTATAAACAAGAATTTAGTAGCAAAGTATATCTTATATGTTGGATAATTAGTTCCTTTACTATTTTTATTTTTGCTCCATTGGACAATGAAAATAAGAGAATGGGCGAATTGGAGTTGAGATATTACAGGAAAAAAGCTAGAATAATTATTTCATTAATGGGAGCGTTAGCTGGTATTGCCTGGGCCTGTGGGATTGAAAATATCAGTAGAATGCTAATTTGTGGGATTACAGTATCGGCAAATGCAATAATAGTGGGAAAAATGAATGCAGTAAGGAATTATTATCAGTACTAGCATTCTAATAACAGCTAGATTTGAGTCTGGCTGTTATTTTTATTTACTCGAGCAATGGGCCAATGCAAGCTAGCTTGCATTTGGAGACTGCCGCGATAATTATGAGAAACTCGCAAAGCTTGTTTTTAATAGTTTATGGGATTAGGGAGTCAAAAGCTTATCATAGAACATGCCTTCATCAATTTGCACTTATACGCAAAACGAAAATTGTTCGAATTGACGAACTCAAATATATAGACAAGCTTTAGACACTCTAATTTTTGTTTTATAAATCTAGCTGATATCTTATACACATGTAAATAGGCGCCTATAATAGACTGCCACAGAATCATTTTACAACCGCGAATAACCGAAACCGTTTGCAATCGCATCCACTGGATGACCTGATTTACAGAGCGCGCAACTGGAAGGTGAATAGGTCTGATAGTCAGGAAGATCTGCAGTGGTAAATAAAGCATTGATTGGATAATCATATACTTTGCTTGCAGCACTAAAGATAGCAGATACGCCTGTTACGATCCCGCCATAATACCGAATGCTGTCAATCGCCTGTGAGACTGTTTTACCTGTCGTAGCAGAGGCAAGCAGTAACAGGATATTCTTATCCCGAATCATAGGCTGTATATTTTCACGAAATATAAGCTGACCGTTAGTATTGAATTCAGGCGTCGTAATATAGATTGTCTTGTGGGCATTCATGGAAATGACACCTGCAGTGGTAAGATGATTGGCAAGGTAGGCTCCAATCACTTCACAGCCATCCATACATACAATCGTATCAATGATAGTAGAAGCGAGGTACCTGTCGGATAAAGCAGCCGCTACGGCATTGGCTTCATTTTGTCTTGACTTCATCATAGACATATCAATGTAATAATTGATATGAGAATGAGCAGTTACAAAGTGTCCTGGTATAACCCTGAGTACGATATCCGGATAATTTTTTGATTCAATTTTTCTATAACCTTCCATAAATCAACCTCCTTATTGTGCAAAAACAAATAGAATAAAAAGTAATTGTATAAATAAATAAGATAACTTTATTATATTATTTTATACAATAGAAAACAAGAGTATGAAAAAAAGATTATGTTATTTACGTTATGATGTCGGTGTCAAAAGGTATTTTGCTCCCAGAACATAAATTTTTTATAAACTGCTTATATTGATATTGACAAACTATTGCATAGTGTTATATTTACAATAGAACAAATAAAACAAGCAACACAAAATAAGAGTTAGAAATGAACGCGTCCAAAAGAGTCGCAGATAGGAGCAAGTTATGAATATATCAAAATTTACGCAAAAATCATTGCAGGCAGTAAACGATTGTGAAAAGCTTGCATATGAATTCGGGAATCAGGAAATTGAACAGGAACATTTACTTTATAGCCTCTTGACAATAGAAGACAGTCTGATCTTAAAATTAATAGAGAAAATGGAAATTAACAAAACGCATTTTTTGAACACGATCAAATCAGCATTGGAACGGAGAGTAAAGGTTCAGGGAGGACAGGTATATATAGGTTCTTATCTGAATAAAGTTCTCATTTCGGCGGAGGATGAAGCAAAGCAGATGGGAGATGCATATGTATCGGTAGAGCATCTTTTTCTTTCCTTGCTCAATCATCCGAATAAGGCTTTAAAAGAAATCTTCAAAGAGTACGGTATCAGCAGAGAGCGGTTTTTACAAGCATTATCGACAGTCAGAGGGAACCAGAAAGTTACAAGTGACAATCCGGAAGCTACGTATGATACATTAGAAAAATATGGACAGGATCTGGTGGAAAAGGCAAAAAATCAGAAGTTAGATCCTGTAATCGGCAGAGATAATGAGATCCGTAATATTGTTCGAATCTTATCCAGAAAGACCAAGAACAACCCGGTATTGATCGGGGAACCGGGTGTCGGTAAAACTGCAGTCGTAGAGGGATTGGCACAACGTATCGTCAGAGGTGATGTTCCACAAGGATTGAAGGATAAAAAAATATTTGCACTTGATATGGGAGCTTTAGTAGCAGGAGCAAAGTATCGCGGAGAATTCGAGGAGCGTCTGAAAGCAGTGCTGGATGATGTGAAAAACAGCGACGGACAGATTATTTTATTTATTGATGAATTGCACACAATTGTTGGAGCTGGCAAAACAGACGGGGCACTGGATGCGGGAAATATGTTAAAGCCAATGCTGGCAAGGGGGGAATTACACTGTATCGGTGCAACGACTCTGGATGAATATAGAAAATATATAGAAAAAGATGCGGCTTTGGAACGTCGTTTTCAGCCGGTCATGGTAGAAGAACCTACGGTAGAGGATACAATATCAATCCTCAGAGGATTGAAGGATCGTTACGAAGTATATCATGGTGTTAAGATTATGGATAATGCATTGGTTAGTGCAGCAACACTTTCCAACCGCTATATATCCGACAGATTTTTACCGGACAAAGCGATTGATCTAGTAGATGAAGCCTGTGCTTTGATCAAAACAGAATTAGACTCTATGCCGACGGAACTGGATGAATTACAACGAAAAGTAATGCAGATGGAAATTGAAGTTGCAGCACTGAAAAAAGAGGATGACAGGCTGAGCCAGGAAAGACTTACAAATCTGCAGATGGAACTTGCAGAACAAAAGGAGGAATTCAATAACCGTAAGGCACAGTGGGATAATGAGAAAGCCAATGTAGATAAGTTATCAAGGTTGAGAGAAGAAATAGAAGCAATGAACAGCCAGATTCAGATTGCTCAAAGAGAAGGAAATCTGGAAAAAGCAGCGGAATTAAGTTATGGTAAGCTTCCGGCAATCAAACAGCAGTTGGAGATAGAAGAACAGAAAGTAAGAGAAGCGGATCAGTCTCTTGTGCATGAAAGTGTGTCTGAAGAAGAAATTGCAAAAATCATATCCAGATGGACCGGAATACCGGTAGTAAAATTAACGGAAAGTGAGCGAAAAAAGACCCTTCATTTAGATGAGGAACTGCATAGGAGAGTAGTCGGACAGGAGGAAGGTGTTGTGAAAGTTGCCGAAGCAATTATGCGTTCGAAAGCCGGCATTAAAGATCCCACAAAGCCAATTGGTTCTTTCCTGTTTTTAGGACCGACTGGCGTTGGTAAGACAGAACTTGCAAAGTCTCTGGCAGCCGCTTTGTTCGACGATGAGAATAATCTGGTGCGTATTGATATGAGTGAGTATATGGAGAAATATTCTGTATCCAGATTGATTGGGGCGCCTCCTGGATATGTGGGATATGAAGAAGGAGGACAGCTCACAGAGGCGGTACGCCGTAAACCATATGCAGTCGTTCTTTTTGACGAGATAGAAAAAGCACATCCGGATGTGTTCAATGTTCTGCTGCAGGTATTGGATGATGGACGCATTACAGATTCACAGGGAAGGACCGTAGATTTTAAAAATACGATCCTGATCATGACATCTAACATCGGTGCGCAGTATTTACTGGAAGGAATTGAAGAAAACGGCACCATAAAAGCCGGGGCCGAGAAATTAGTCATGGAAGATCTTAGGAATCATTTTCGACCGGAATTTTTGAATCGTCTGGATGAAACAATTCTCTTTAAGCCGCTGACAAAGGACAATATAGGTGGAATTATCAAGCTGATCATTGCCGATCTTAACCGTCGCCTTGCAGACAGGGAATTAACGATTCGTCTGACGGATGCGGCAGAAGATTATATCGTAGAAAATGCTTATGATCCGGTATATGGAGCACGGCCTTTGAAACGATATATTCAGAAGTATGTTGAGACAGGTGCTGCCAGATTGATCTTGCAGGATAAGGTAGCTGCCAACGATATCATTACCATTGATGTGCAACAAGGGGAATTGATTGCAAGAAATTAAGTTACTATTCAGCCTTACGTCTTCATAGCAGCATATTGCAACACAATTCTTAAAAATGATTAGACAATACTAGAATAGCGGCAACTAAGTAGCTTGCTGAAAATTTATTTGGTGTAATGTACAGATAATTAGGGCCGCTATACTAGCATTTTTATAAAAAATATTATATACTAAGGAGAAAAATAATTTATATGCTTTTTATAGTATGATAATGCAAATAAATGCATACTAAGGGGGAACATAATGGATCATATTTTAGAAGTGAGCAGAAGGAAGATACTTATTTCAATTTTAGTATGCTCATTATTATCAGCATGCTTTGGATTTGGACAAGTGTCGGCAGCCGAAGAAAGTGTAAGTGCTTATCGTATCGATGTGGTAACCAATGCAGTTGTGGAAGCAAATGATTATATACAGATCGCAATTTACATAGCAGCAGTATGTGTATTTGTAGTATGCATTGTGAGTATTATGCTGGCGGGAAAAGATCATAAGAGAAAGAAGGCAACACATAAAGATGTAACGGGCCAGATTCGTAATGTTTATGTAGATAGCAAATCATAAAAACCGCTTTGAAATGTGATAAATACTTAGAGAACCATAAAGTAAGAGGGAGAATATAATAAAAGGAGCTGATAGCGATATGATTCCAAAAGATCCGGTAATGTTACTTAGTTTTGTAAATCTCAAATTACGTGATTATTATTGTAATCTTCAGTCTATGTGTGATGATCTTGAACTTGCAGAGCAGGAAATAGTGGATAGTCTTGCAGTAATTAATTACCATTATGACACCGAAAAGAATCAATTTATATAGCAATGAGCACAAGAGAGGACAACTATATGTCGGTCGAGGTATCTGTAAAGGGCGTAGGAGAAGACAAGATTTATTTTCTGTCACCAGGAGAAAGCATATTTGAAATGTTAATGAGACAAGAAAATATTTTCTTGTCTTTTTGCGGTGGAAAAGGTCTGTGCGGAAGATGCAGGATTCAATTTCTCGGACAGGCACCACTACCAAAAGCAGAGGAACGGCGCTTTCTTACACCGGATGAATTACGTGCAGGAATGCGTCTTGCCTGTCTGACGAGACCAAATGCAGATTGTAGTATTAAACTTGCATTTCCGGAAGAGAAAAAAACAGATATTATAACAATATATGACAATACGTATATAAATTGCAAGATACAGGAAGAAGAAAATTCTAAAACAAAAGAAATAGATAGTCTGCAGAACAAGCAGATAGTAGCAATCGATCTTGGAACAACAACGATAGCAATGCAGCTTTTGGAAGCTGGGAGCGGACGTATCTTGAAAGAAAGAAGATTCTTAAATCCGCAGCGGATATGGGGACCGGATGTTATATCACGTATGGAGGCCAGCATACGCGGAGAACGGAAAAACATGCAACAGGTTACCTTAAAAGTATTTGAAGAAGAAATAAAAAAACTGACACCCGATACTGAAGTGTTAATAGTAATCGCTGGAAACACAGTAATGGAGCACATTCTTATGGGTTTTGATGTGACAGGAATGTCAGGATATCCGTTCATACCCGTACAGTTAAGTCAGATGGAAAGGAACATTGGTTCCTATCATGCTATTTTAATGCCGGGTATATCCAGCTTTGTTGGCGCCGATATTACAGCCGGTATTTATGCGCTGGGAATGCAGAATACGGAAGAGATAAATCTGCTGCTCGATCTTGGAACCAATGGTGAGATGGTGATTGGAAATATGGAGCGGATGATTGCAACGGCTACAGCAGCAGGACCTGCTTTCGATGGAGGAACACTGTCAGAGGTGGCTGGAAGTGATATGATAACAGTGACGGCACAATTATTAGAAGAAGGGATTCTGGATGAGACAGGATTACTGCGGGAGCCTTATTTTCAGCAAGGTTATCAGTTACAGAAAGTGCGTATCCGGCAACAGGATATTCGTAACTTGCAGATGGCTAAGGCAGCTGTAAAAACAGGAATTATGATGCTCCAAGAACAATTTGGTATTACGCTTACCCAGATTGCACATGTCTATCTGGCGGGGGGATTTGGATATCATCTGGATGTTGCAAAGGCAAACCGGATCGGCATGATTCCGGAGAAACTTAAGGAAAAGGTGATTGCAGTCGGGAACTCTTCTCTGCTTGGAGCTTACTTATATGGAAGGGAACTGTTGAAACATCAGGAGAAGGAGAAACGTATAGCAGATCTTTGGATAGAAGAAGTAGAATCGCTGTGCCGGAAGGTGGAAGTACTTAATCTTGCAACACAAGCTTCTTTTGAAGAAAGATATCTGGACGCAATGAATTTTGATAACTAGGATGCATATATTTACAATAAGTAAATATTTGAGGAAGCTCAATGAAAAAGTTACAACACGGAATATTGATTCTGCTCGCTATCAATATCGTGATGGTATGCATGTGTTATATAAATAGAGAAACCCGTACGACAGTAAAAACAATAGAAAGTAATGTAGAGTTGGAAACAAAAATTGCAGAAAATAAAGGAAAGATAGCAATAACATTTGATGACGGTCCCATTCCTGGGTATACTGAAAAATTGCTGGATGGACTGCAGAAAAGAAAAGTAAGAGCTACTTTTTTTGTAACAGGAAAACATGCAAAAGATTCTCCGGAGCTGATAAAGCGAATGCAGGAAGAAGGGCATTTAATTGGAAATCATACCTATTCACATCTACAGCTTACAAAGAAAAATGAAAAAGAATTTATAGAGGAAGTAAAGGAGACCAATGCAGTCATCAAAGAAATTACCGGAGAAACTACTACTTATGTAAGACCACCGTATGGTTTATGGAGCAAGAAATGTGATGAGGAATTAAATATGTTTCCGGTTCTCTGGACAGTCGATCCACGCGACTGGTGTACTTCCAATGCAAATAAAATAGTCTGCAGGGTAGTGGGAAAAGTGCAGGAGAATGATATCATTCTTATGCATGATGGTTATGATCCCTCTGTTCTGGCAGCGTTGGAAATCATTGATACATTACAGGAACAAGGATATGAATTCGTGACTGTGGATGAAATCCTATTTGATTGAGGCCAGGGTAACATATATATTGGATTCAGCCGCAGTGGTACATAAAGCATAAAATACATGCTCTACGTACCAGCGGCTTCATACAGTTGTTCTTCAAACTATGTTGTGCATCAATTATAATATTGCATGTGTATGTGCAAATTGACGAAGCCAAGTTTTATGATAAGCATTGATGCTTGAACCAAGAATTGATTACTGCTCATTATCAGGAGAAAGAGTATTACTAAACTAAAGTAGCATTAGGCGAACATTGGTATCTTACATGAATGATTGAGCATAGTGATTGTTGCTTGGATTGAAATATGTTAAAATCTAAAAAAGATTTAAGTTCTACTATAAATGAATGTTTATTATGAAAGCGATAGGACAGATAAAATGGATATTTTTGAGTATATGCGAAATAATAATATGGAAAAAGAATCTCCTCTGGCAGCAAGGTTAAGACCCACTACGCTGGAAGAAGTGGTGGGACAGCAGCATATTATTGGAAAAGACAAATTATTATATCGTGCCATCAAAGCGGATAAGATAAGTTCCATTATTTTTTACGGTCCTCCGGGAACAGGAAAAACAACACTTGCCAAGGTGATCGCACATACCACCAGTGCTGAATTTAAACAGATCAATGCAACCATTGCGGGTAAAAAAGACATGGAGATCGTTGTCGATGAGGCAAAAAAACTGCAGGGTATGTATGGAAAAAAAACGATTCTATTTATCGATGAGATTCATAGATTTAATAAAGGACAGCAGGATTATCTGCTTCCTTTTGTAGAAGATGGGACGCTTATTCTTATCGGAGCTACAACAGAGAACCCATATTTCGAAGTAAATGGAGCGTTGATTTCGCGTTCCATTGTATTTGAATTGAAACCTTTAGAGAAAGAGGATATCAAGGAATTGTTACATCGTGCTGTTTATGACACGGTAAAAGGTATGGGCGCGTATGAGGCTGTAATTGACGATGATGCCATGGAATTTCTGGCAGAGATAGCTGGCGGCGATGCAAGACATGCATTAAATGCAATAGAACTTGGCATCATGACAACTAAGAGAAGTGAAGATGGACAGGTTCATATTACCATGGAAGTGGCAAGTGAGTGTATTCAGAAGCGGGTGATCAGATATGATAAGACAGGGGATAATCATTATGATACGATATCTGCATTTATCAAAAGTATGAGAGGATCAGATCCGGATGCAGCTCTTTATTACCTGGCAAAAATGTTGTATGCGGGGGAAAGCGTTACTTTTATAGCAAGAAGGGTTATGATATGTGCTGCCGAAGATGTTGGAAATGCGGATCCGATGGCACTTACGGTTGCCGTATCAGCAGCGCAGGCTGTAGAGAGAATAGGAATGCCAGAATCACAGATTATCCTGTCGCAGGCAGTTTCTTATGTAGCCTGCGCACCTAAGAGCAATGCAGCAGTAGTAGGAATTGGAAAAGCGATGGAAACAGTAAAAGAAACAGGGAATCTGAAGATTCCGGCACATCTTCAGGATGCACATTATAAAGGAGCAGCAAAATTGGGGCACGGAACGGGATATAAGTATGCACATGATTATCCCAATCACTATGTGAAGCAACAGTATCTTCCGTATGAATTGAATGGCAAAGAATTCTATACGCCGAGTGGGAACGGTTATGAGAAAAAGATACGCGAGCATATGAAGATGTTGAAAGAGAGTGTGGCACAATCTGAGACTAAAAATAAGGAATTGGAGAGGAACTGAACCAGAATATGAGAACTCCGAAAAGAATAGTCATCATCTCATTAGATGCGATGGGAAGCAAAGATCTGCCATTTATGGATAGCTTACCTAATTTTCACAAATTTATGCATAAAGCAGCTATGTGTAAACAGGTAGTGAGTGTATATCCTTCAATTACGTATCCGGCGCATACGTCTATTATAACAGGCAGGATGCCTAAAAATCATGGGGTGGTCAATAATACGCTGTTACAGCCTGGCAGAAAATCACCGGATTGGATGTGGCAGAGAAAGTATATCACCGGGACTACCTTATACGATGAAGCGATTAAGAAAGGCTGGCGAGTGGCATCTCTTCTATGGCCTGTTACGGCAAGGAGCAGAATACAGTATAATGTTCCAGAAATCTTTGCGAACCGACCATGGCAGAATCAAATCGTGATATCTGCTATTAATGGTTCTTTATGCTATCAATTAGAGCTTAACAGAAAGTTTGGTAAAATATTGGATGGAGTCAGACAACCGGCACTTGACAACTTCGTACATGCATCCACATTATATACAATAGATAAATATCATCCTGATATGATACTGATTCATTTGACCGATGTGGATACCAACCGCCATATCTATGGGGTAAGACATCCTAAAGTAGATGAGGCGATCAGAAGGCATGATAAACGGCTTGGAGAAATCTTAGAACATCTTGAAAATCTGGGAGATATCGAAGACACTACAATTGTATTACTTGGGGATCATTATCAGAGGGATGCTTCTGTAGTCGTGCATTTGAATTATTTACTAAAGGAAAAGGGGCTTCTTACAATAAAAGATAAGAGAATTATAAAATATCAGGTGATTGCAAAAAATTGTGATGGCTCCTGTTATCTTTATAAGAATCCTGATTGTATTGGGAAGCCGGAAGTAAATCGTAAGCTGTCAGAGGTGTTAGATATCATAGCAAATGAAGAAAAGTACGGTGCTGCTCATATATTTTCTCCGAGTGAAGCCGGTAAGATGGGTGCAGATGACACTTGTGTCGCAATGATTGAAGCAAGAGAAGGTTATTATTATCTGGATGGATATGAATTATTGACGGAAAGTGTTGATCATGTAAAGTATGGGAAAATGAAAGCGACACATGGATATCTGCCGTATCAGTCAGACTATCAGACGTTTTTCATGATGATGGGATGTGGTGTCCGTGAGCGTTCCCAGATTGAGAGAATGCACCTTTGGGATGAAGGTGCAACTCTTGCAAGGTTATTGAATCTAGACTTAGGACAGATAGATGGAGCTGTAATCAAAGCATTTTTAGAATAACTGCTCTGTCAGATATTTATAGATAGATTGATTCTTTTTGGTCCAGTTTTCGCAAATAGTGGAAGCCATCTCTTCCAGTGGGACAGAAAGTTTGATATCCACTAAAGTGATTTCCTTATCTTTTGCGATCAGATGTGCTTCAAATTCCCCGCTTGTGGATTTATAGTAATTTGATAGAATAGATACTTCATTGCGAAGTTCCAGTTTATTTTCTTTGAAATAAGCATCAATTTCAGTTTTGATCGCTTCACTTAATCTGTTCTGGAAGAAGGTAAGTGTGCTTTTTCCTTCTTCGGTTACAGACAGGTGCGTCCTGTTACGAATCGTCTTTGCGATAATGAGGTTGGTATCGATCAATTCAGCAATGACCTGCTGTAGTGTCAGGTAGTTCGTATATTCTTTTTCCAGAATAAAATTATCTACCTGTGTTCTGGTCAACGGAAAATTAACGCGGCCAAGCATATAGAGAACGATTAGTTTATAAATTGTAATTGCATCTTGAATCATAATAAGCACTTCCTTGCCATGTATTTCTTAATTTCATTTCTTGGTGAAGGGTATTCAATACCTTTCTTTTATCACTGCTCCATAAAGGAGATATGAGCAGATTCTTAGGACCGTCTCCGGTAACACGATGAATGACTATGTCCGGTGATAAGATTTCCAGGCAGGAAATCACGATATCTATATAACAATCCATAGACATAGCTGAAAAAGCATTGTTTTGGTAATCGTAGGACAGGTCAGTTCCCTTTAATATGTGTAATAATTGCAATTTAATACCTTGGATTTGGCAGGTGTTCAAATAGCTGACAGTGTCAAGCATCATCGTACGGGTCTCGCCTGGCAGACCAAGTATGACATGAACAATGACAGGAATGTCATATCTATGCAAATGCTGTAAACATGCTTCAAAACAGCTTAAGGAATAACCGCGTCGGATATAACTGGCTGTAGATTCATGAATCGTCTGGAGACCTAGTTCGATCCAGATGAATTTAGAAGGGAATTCCTGTCTCAAAAGATTTAAAAGAGAGCAGATGTCTTTAGAAATACAGTCCGGTCTGGTGCCGATGGAAATACCAATAACAGAAGTATCGCTTAATGCAGCATGAAAGAGTTCCCGAAGATAATAAAGCGGAGCGTATGTATTGGTATAGGATTGAAAATAGGCAATAAACCTGCAACCCGTCTTTTTGGGATGTAGTTGTTTTCCGTTGGCGGTTCGTCCGGAAAAAAGTTCTTTTCCTTTTGCAATCTGTGCCTGAATCGTGTTACCGGTTACAAGGTCTGATCTGACAGCGAAATCACCGCTCCCCCCGGCACTGCAAAAAATGCAGCCACGCGTATCCAAAGTCCCATCCCGGTTAGGGCAAGTCATGCCTGCATCGATTGCTATTTTATATATTTTTTCGCCATACGTATTCTTACAATAAGAGTCAAGGGAATGGTAAGGTTTTCCATGCCATTCCCGGATGCGTTCCACTTCTTTATCTATCATTGAGATCCTTCTATTTAATGTGGGACTTTACTGCATTGGCAACAACATCGGCAACCTGTGGATCGAATGCTTCCGGCATGATATTATCTTCATTCAGTTGATTATCTGGAACGAGGCCTGCAATTGCAATAGCAGCGGCTAATTTCATTTCTTCTGTGATTTGTGCAGCGCGTCCTTCCAAAGCACCTTTGAAGATTCCAGGGAAGGCAACAACATTATTCACCTGGTTAGGAAAGTCAGAGCGGCCAGTACCAACTACTTTTGCTCCGGCAGCTTTTGCCGCGTCAGGCATAATTTCAGGAACAGGGTTAGCCATAGCGAAGAGAATGGCATCTTTATTCATGGAAGATACCATTTCAGGAGTTACGATATTAGGAGCAGACACACCAACAAAAATATCAGCATCTCTCAAAGCATCTGCCAAGGTACCGGTCTCATTGTTCGGATTGGTAATTTCTGTCATCTTGAGCTGCATCCAGTTAAGACCTTCTGTGGATTTAGATACAATACCTACTTTGTCGCACATGATGACGTTATGGAATCCATAGGTCAATAATAATTTTGTGATGGCCACACCGGCACTTCCGGCACCATTGACAACAACTTTACAATTTTCTTTTTGCTTTTTTACAACCTTAAGCGCATTTATGATTCCGGCAAGCACTACGATTGCGGTACCATGTTGATCATCATGAAAAACAGGAATGTCCAGAATCTTTTTCAATCTTTCTTCTATTTCAAAACAACGGGGGGCACTGATATCTTCCAGATTAATTCCGCCATATGCCGGGGCAATATAAGTGACAGCCTTGATAATTTCCTCTGTATCCTGTGTATCAAGGCAGATAGGAACTGCATTTACACCACCGAATTCCTTGAAGAGAACAGCTTTTCCTTCCATAACAGGCATGGCAGCATAGGGACCAATATTACCAAGTCCGAGTACAGCGCTGCCGTCGGAGACTACGGCAACGGTATTAGCCTTCATCGTGTACTTATAAGCGGCTTCTTTATCAGCGGCGATGACTTTACAGGGTTCAGCAACACCCGGTGTATATGCTAAAGATAAGTCTTCTCTGGATCTTACTGGGGTCTTTGAAATTGTTTCAAGTTTACCGTTCCACTCTTCATGAAGTTTTAAAGCTTTTTCGTTCGTAGTCATTTTTACTCCTATCTGCATGCTTCAGGCATGCACCTTAATATTCTTATGTTACAATCCTTACAATCATATAATATTTAATTTTTAGTTTCAAGCACAATAAAGAATCATAATAAGCTAATTTCTTAATTTAAAATCATTTCATCCAGAATTTTCATGTATTTATCCTTCATTTTTAAATCTCTGGACTCGTCATTCTTTTTTTTCATATTTGCATAAAAGGAATCTGTAACAGGAAGAAATGCTTCCAAAATACCCAGATATTCTTTTGAGAAAAACTCCCGGTTCTGGAGGACAGAAAAATAAATAAGCTGATAGCAATTAGATAAAATAAAGTTCTTAAATTTATTATTCTCGGTCTGATAGGACTCCATGATCTGATGAATAAAATGTAACATTTTATTTACGATCTTTTCTTCCTGAGCACAATGCAGATCTGCTGTAAAAATCGTTTGGTTCAATTGTCTGGAATCTTCTTTGATATCTTGCAGATCATCTGTTAATTGCAGAAAAAATCCAAATTCGAGATAAAAAATCAAATCTTCTTCAGTTATTTCTTTATCAAGCAAGAAACGGTCGATCAATACAGAAATGCCACCTTTGTAAAGGGAAATGTCCAATCGTTCTCCGGCAGTTAACGGAAGGCTTTTATTCTGCTGCCATATACTGTCTTCCTGCGCTTCTAACATCATAAGCAGCAATGTGAAAATGGTTGAGTCAATAGTTCTTGGATAATCGGATTCAATTGCCTGAAGCAGTTCACATGTCTTTTGCTGGTGCAAAGTCTTTGGGAGAACTTCCTTACCCATCAATTTATCCCGGATTATTTGATTATATTCTGTTTTTTGTACATTGGAATAGTTTTTACTGTCAATATAGTTATCTGTGAAAGGATAGAGCATACTATATCCAAAGCCTGCCATACTAAATCCGGAATTGATCTGATTGAGTTCTTTGAACATTGCATATACGACATAGTTTCTCACAGCTTGTCCAATTCCTTCAAAAGATAATTCGGGAGAAAATTTTCTTACATGAATCAGAAAATCCTTAAGTTCTTCTTTAAAACAGTCTAATGTCTGCTGGCTCATGGAATCGTGTATTCCGATTATGGTTTCACCCAGTAAAAAGGTGTCTATCATATGCAATGTTCTTTGCTTCCATTTTTTTCTCCCTATCGGTATTCGTGAAAACTTATTTAACTGCGTATGAAAATTTTCTGAAACAGTCTGGATATACTGTTCGTTCTGTATCTTGGATTTTTTATCGATCTCAGACAAAAAATCCGGGAATGAATCGCTGGTGGCATGCCAATTGTTTTTTATTATAGTAAAATAGTTTTCTTTAACGAGATGCAAATTGGATAGAAGCATCGTTTTCCTCATTTCTGCGCTGCATTTTGTGCATTTCAGTTCCTTTGCACCTGACTCACTTGCGCGACATTCGCCGTTCGTCAAATGCACTGCACTTAATTCACTTGCGCTCATTATATCATGAACATAAAGCAGTTCATGATCGACATTCGCCGTTCGTCAAATGCACTGCACTTGACTCACTTGCGCTCATTATATCATAGATTAATTAGAGGTAACAAGAGAGTGTGCAGGGCAGGGTGGGAGTTTGCCGGGAAGAAGCAAAAGCTGAAAAATACTTTTCAATTAAATATAAATGATGTATAATGTGAAAAATGCATAGCAATTCGAAAGACATATCTGTTTTAATTCCCAACAAATAATGAAATAGAATGATAGATATTTATTATAATATTGAATATGAATGTTAAATATGGAGGAACTATATGAGAGAAAAGTACGAATCACTTGCACTTTCCGATCTTCGTGAAATTGCAAAAACACGTGGCATTAAGGGAGCCGCTTCTTTGAAAAAGGCAGATCTGATCGATGCCATGCTGGAGGCTGATGAGAAAGACAAGGCACAGGGAAAAGAAGTGGAGCCCAAAATGGTGTTAAATAAACCTGGTGAAATAAAAGAAGGTAAAAAAGAGGAAGAGGAAAAGTTCCCGTCGGAACTTGACAGCGGTGTTGTTGCTCATGGAATTCTGGAAGTTATGCCGGATGGATATGGCTTTATCCGCTGTGCAAATTATTTACCGGGTGAGAACGATGTATATGTAGCTCCAAGTCAGATTCGCCGTTTTAACATGAAGACAGGTGATATCATAGATGGAAATACAAGAATAAAGACGCAAAGTGAGAAGTTCAGTGCTTTATTATTTGTGAAGAAAATTAATAATCTGCCACCGGAAATAGCTGCCAGAAGAAAAAACTTCGAAGATATGACACCTATCTTTCCGAATGAAAGATTACGCTTAGAGACTTCAGGTTCTACAGTATCCATGCGTATTATGGATCTTATGAGCCCTGTCGGTAAGGGTCAAAGAGGAATGATCGTATCTCCGCCGAAAGCAGGAAAGACTACCTTGCTGAAAGAAGTAGCAAAATCCGTAAAACAGAACAGTCCTGATTTACATCTGATTATCTTGTTGATTGATGAACGTCCGGAAGAAGTTACTGATATCAGAGAGGCAATTGAAGGACCGAATGTAGAGGTGATTTACTCTACATTCGATGAATTACCTGATCATCATAAAAGGGTATCCGAGATGGTAATAGAACGTGCAAAACGTCTGGTCGAGCATAAAAAGGATGTTATGATCCTGCTAGATAGTATTACACGTCTGACAAGAGCATACAACCTCACAGTTCCGCCAAGTGGAAGAACATTATCGGGCGGTCTGGATCCGGCAGCGCTCCATATGCCAAAGAGATTTTTTGGAGCGGCAAGAAATATGCGTGAAGGCGGAAGCCTTACCATTCTTGCAACAGCGCTTGTCGAAACAGGAAGTAAAATGGATGATGTAGTCTATGAAGAGTTCAAAGGAACCGGTAATATGGAGATGGTTCTTGATAGAAAATTGTCTGAGCGCCGTGTATTTCCGGCGATTGATATTCCAAAGTCTGGTACCAGAAGAGAAGATTTACTGTTAACAGCCGAAGAGTTAGAAGCAATTAATATTATGCGAAAAGCATTAAATGGTATGAAACCGGAAGAAGCTGTAGATAAGATTCTGGATATGTTCATGAAGACAAAAACAAATATGGAATTCGTAAATACTGTAAAGAAAATCAAATTTATTTAATTATTTCAAATCAATAAAAAAATACTTGCATATGGTTACTTTATGTGCTACAATAAACAAGCTGTTTATGAGATGAGAACGAAACTATTACGAAGATTTATATAGAGAGGTGAAAGCAATGAGAGAAGGAATTCATCCTGAATATCATCAGGCAACTGTAACATGTAACTGTGGTAATACATTCGTGACTGGTTCAACAAAACCAGAAATTCACGTGGAAGTTTGTTCAAAATGCCACACATTCTACACAGGTCAACAGAAATCTGTAAGAGCTGACGGACGTATTGATAAGTTCAATAAAAAATATGGTGTGGAAAGCAAATAAGTATTGCAGACAAGGTTGAGGTTTAATTATCTCAACCTTATTTTTGCTATATGGATATTTTAATCGGATATCTTGATATCCGTATGAAATAGTATATAGCCATGAAAGACTGGAGTAAGAATGAAAAAAGTAAAGATAAATCGATCTTCAGGGATTGGCGGTCAGGCAGTTCTGGAAGGTGTTATGATGAAAAATAAAGACACTTATGCTGTAGCGGTCAGAAAGCCAAATGGAGAAATTGAAATCGAGAAAGAAGAATTTGCAGGCGTTATGCATGGAAACAAATTAAAAACAGTGCCATTTATAAGAGGCGTTTTTAATTTTATAGACTCTTTGATGTTGGGAATGAAAGCATTGACATTTTCATCATCCTTTTATGAAGAAGATGAGGGTGATGAAACAAGAACTGACCGAGTCATGAAAAAGCTGTTCAAGGATAGAGCAGAGAAGGTGTTCATGGGATTGACCATTACATTTTCTATTATCATGGCAGTTGCTATTTTTATGATTCTGCCTTATTTTTTATCGTCTTTATTGTTAAATAAGTTTGTGCGAAATATGTCGCTTTTGGCTATTATTGAAGGTATTATCCGTATTCTTATATTTGTTTTGTATATTGTAGCGATATCAGCAATGAAGGATATACGAAGAGTATATCAATATCATGGAGCGGAGCATAAATGTATCAATTGTATTGAGAAAGGAAGACCGCTGACAGTCAGAAATGTAATGAGAAGTTCCAGGCAGCATAAGCGCTGCGGAACAAGCTTCATGCTGTTTGTCATGTTTGTAAGTGTTGTTCTGTTTTTCTTTATTCGTGTAAATAATCCGCTATATCGTGTGCTGATCCGTATCTTATTGATACCTGTAATTGCAGGGATTTCATATGAAATCATCCGATTAGCAGGCAGAAGCAACCATATTCTTGTGCGCATTATCTCTTCGCCTGGTATGTTATTACAGCGGCTGACGACAAAAGAACCGGATGAAGATATGGTGGAGGTTGCTATCGCTTCGGTGGAAGCAGTATTTGACTGGAAAAAATATTTACTGGATACATTCGGTTATGAAGTAGATGATTCCTGGCTGGATGATGTTTCGGAGGATGACAGAAAAGAAGACGCAGATGCAGGCAGCAGTGAAGTAACAAAAGGTAACTAAGTGATGAAGTATAAAGATGTATATGCGGAAGGCTGTAAGCACCTGTTGGATAAACAGATAGAGAATGCAAAGCTGGATGCCAGATTACTGTTGGAATTCATATGCCATACGAATCGAAATGATTTGCTAGCACATGGTGAAAGAGAAGTATCAGCAGAAGATCACAGAAAATATCAACAGGTCATTGGAAAAAGAGAACAGCATATTCCAATGCAGTATATTACAGGTTCGCAGGAATTCATGGGGCTGCAATTCAAAGTAAATGAAAATGTTCTGATTCCAAGGCAGGATACGGAAATTCTGGTGGAAGAGGCTATGCTTCATCTGCATGACGGCATGCATATTCTGGATATGTGTACTGGTTCAGGATGTATCTTACTCAGTTTGCTGCATTATTCTAACGATTGTATTGGAACAGGAGTGGACATTTCGGCAGAGGCTCTTGCGATTGCTGTTGAGAACGCAGAAAATTTAGAGATAGCAGCAGATTTTGTACAAAGTGATCTGTTCCAACAACTAAAAACCAATGAAAAGTATGATATGCTAGTATCGAACCCACCATATATTCAGACAAAAGTGGTGGAAAACCTGATGCCAGAGGTACGGGAGCATGAACCAATGATCGCGCTTGACGGTAAGGAAGATGGTCTTTTCTTCTATGAAAGAATCATAGCGGAATGTGGTGCATATTTGAATAGAGGTGCTTCTGTTTTATTTGAGATAGGATATGATCAGGGACAGCAGGTGAAAGAACTTATGGAGCAACAAGGATATAGAGGAGTAGCGGTGATGAAGGATTTTGCAGGTCTTGATCGCGTTGTCACAGGTACTTTTGTGAAAGGATAGAAGTGTAGATATGTTTGATAAATTAGAAGATTTATTGATTCGATTTGAAGAGATTCTGGGTGAACTGAATGAACCTACTGTAACGAATAATCAGGAAAGATTCAGATCTTTGATGAAAGAACAAAGTGAATTGACACCAATCGTAGAGGCTTATAACGAATATAAAAAATGTAATCAGGATATACAGGACAGTCTTGCCATGTTAGAGAGTGAATCTGATGAAGAAATGCGTGAGATGCTGAAAGAAGAGCTGAATACAGCAAAGAAACGCGTAGAGGAATTACAGCAGGAACTAAAGATACTTTTACTTCCAAAGGATCCAAATGATGATAAGGATGTTATCGTGGAAATACGTGCAGGTGCAGGCGGAGATGAAGCAGCCCTATTTGCTGCAGAGATGTATCGATTATATGTTCATTATGCGGAGAAGCAGCGTTGGAAAGTAGAGACAGTCAGCGTGGACGAAATCGGTATCGGAGGGATGAAGGAAGTCAGCTTCATAATCAATGGTAATGGTGCTTATTCTAAATTGAAATATGAAAGCGGTGTACACCGTGTACAGCGTATTCCGGAAACTGAATCAGGGGGAAGAATTCATACTTCTACCATTACCGTAGCAGTGATGCCGGAAGTAGAAGATGTGGACGTCGTGATTGAAGACAAAGATATCAGGATTGATGTTATGCGTGCGTCCGGTAATGGCGGACAGTGTGTCAATACAACAGATTCCGCGGTTCGTCTGACCCACTATCCAACGGGAATTGTCGTATATAGCCAGACCGAGAAATCACAATTGCAGAATAAAGAAAAAGCGTTCGCACTCCTGCGCGCGAAATTATATGATATCGAACAGCAGAAACAGCATGATGCAGAGGCAGAACTTCGCAGAAGTCAGATAGGTACGGGAGACCGTTCCGAAAAGATCCGTACTTACAATTTCCCGCAAGGCCGTGTGACAGACCATAGAATCAAGCTTACTTTATACAAGATCGATTCTATCTTGAATGGTGATATAGAAGAGTTATTAGACAGTCTTATCGCAGCCGACCAGGCAGCAAAACTGGCAAAAATGAATGGACAGGTTTGAGAACCTAAAATGGGAAAGAAATACTTGAGAATTCTAGAATCTTTGCTATAATATAATTACAAAAGACAATCGCCACAGAATGGTCGACCAGAATAATGAAAGTAAGAAACCTTCCAAGACTCGACAAAGTACAGGGAAGGTTTTTTACTACCTTAGTGACAAATCAAATAAATGAAATGTCAACTACTCTGTATCAAGATTGCCAGCAGCCATAACATTGCTTCCGGTTCTTGAAATTGAAGTAAATCCTGTCAGATATAAAATGGATCCGCTGAAAGAGTATTAGGAGAATAAAAATGAACATATCTAATATAAAATATATTCTGGAAATCGAAAGATGTGGTTCTATCACGTTAGCGTCAAAGAGACTGTTTGTTGCACAGCCCAACCTGAGCAAGATAGTAAAAGAAGTGGAAAGTGAATATGACATTACGATTTTCAGCAGAAGCCCAAAGGGTGTTAAAGTTACGCCTGAAGGACAAAAATTTATACTGAAATTAAAAGAAATACAAGAAAAAATCGATGGTTTAGAGAGTGATTTTCTTGATTTTAACAAGAATCGTATTTCTGCTAAGATTGCGTGTCCGAGAGCTAGCTATGTTTCTTATGCATTTACAAGATTTGTAGAAAAGCTGGATACAAATAAAACGATCTCTATCCATTTTCAGGAGACCAGTGCAATGACCACGATTAATAATCTGATTGATTGTCAATACGATTTAGGGATTATAAGATTTGAAAAGCAATATGAACAATCTTACTTTTCCTTACTGGATTCAAAACATATTGACTACCAGCTTTTAATGGATTTCAATTTTGTATTATTATGTTCAAAGGATAGCGCGCTGGCTGAAATGAAAGTAATTACAGAGGAAGCGCTGCGTGACAGGATTCAAATTATGCATGGAGATATCAAGCTCCCGGGTGGCAGTCATGCAGTGAATATGGAAGATGAAAATGCCTTTAATATCATGGGAAGAAAACGGATCTATGTGTATGAGAGAGGGAGCCAATTTGATCTGCTACATGAGATTAAGTCCTCCTATATGTGGGTATCTCCAATGCCGGTATCAACCCTTACACAACATGGTCTTGTCCAACGGGAATGCAAGAGTCTGACAACGCACATGTGTGATTATCTGATTTTTAACAGCCATCATGATAGAAGTAAAGAAGTAGAACAATTTATAAATGAGTTAAATAGAGTAGTCAAAAAGTTATCCCAGTCGTAAGACTGGGATTTTGCTATATATTTTTAGATATGGCGCCCATGCATTTTAGTGATTGGATAATACTTTTTTTTAATGATAAAATTCTCATTAACGAATGCATTTAAAAATTCGGAAGCAGATGGTCGTTATATAAGGGTTTTGCTGGTCTCATTTCTCTTATGCGGCTATCTGCATCAAAAAAGAACGTAGTATGCACAAATTGTGCATACTATATTATTTACGCGAGTAATGAGGAAAATGCTCTGCTGGCAGAAACATTTGACGAATACCGCGATAACGGGAAAAACTCGCAAAGCGAGTTTCTACCTGTTTACGCGAGTAATGAGGAAAATACTCTGCTAGTAGAAGTATTTGACGAATACCGCGATAACTTGAGAAATACGTTTTGCGAGTTTCTCAAGTTGTTATACCAGGAGGAAAAAACATGAAAAGAACGATGAAAACGATGGATGGTAATCATGCGGCAGCACATGCGTCATACGCATATACTGAGGTTGCAGCTATTTATCCAATCACACCATCATCTGTTATGGCAGAGGCTACAGATGAATGGGCAACAGAAGGCAGAAAAAATATTTTTGGTCAGACAGTACAAATTACGGAAATGCAATCAGAAGGTGGTGCCGCAGGTACTGTTCATGGTTCGTTAGTTGCAGGAGCATTAACGACTACTTATACGGCATCTCAGGGATTATTGCTTATGATTCCTAACCTTTATAAAATAGCTGGAGAACAGCTCCCAGGTGTATTTAATGTATCTGCACGCTGTGTTGCATCACACGCATTAAATATATTTGGTGATCATTCAGATGTATATGCATGCAGACAAACAGGATGTGCAATGTTATGCAGCTCAAGTGTTCAGGAAGTTATGGATTTAACACCAGTTGCACACTGCGCAGCAATCAAGGGCAGAATTCCATTTATTAATTTTTTTGACGGATTTCGTACCTCACATGAGATCCAAAAGATCGAGACCTGGGATTATGAAGATTTAAAAGATTTAGTAGATATGGATGCGATAGATGAGTTCCGCAAAAATGCATTAAATCCAAATCATCCGTGTCAGAAAGGTTCTGCACAGAACCCAGATATATTTTTCCAGACAAGAGAAGCCTGCAATCCTTATTACGATGCTATGCCTAATATCGTACAGGGTTATATGGATAAAGTAAATGCTAAAATCGGTACAAATTATAAATTATTTAATTATTATGGTGCACCGGATGCAACCCATATCATTATTGCGATGGGGTCTGTAAATGATACCATAGAAGAAACAATTGATTATATGAATCAAAGTGGAAATAAGGTAGGAGTAGTTAAAGTTCGCTTATATCGTCCATTCAGTACGAAAGCATTTATAGAAGCAATCCCTGATAGCGTAAAGCAAATCTCTGTATTAGATCGTACGAAGGAACCAGGATCTATTGGGGAACCATTATATCAGGATGTTGTAACTGCATTAAAGGATTCCAAATTTAATAACGTGAAAGTTTTTACAGGTCGCTATGGACTTGGCTCAAAAGACACGACACCAGCGCAGATTGTAGCAGTATATCAGAATACACAAAAAGAAAAATTTACCATTGGTATCATTGATGATGTAACGAATCTTTCCCTAACTACCGGAAAAGAAATCGTTACCACACCGGAAGGAACCATTAACTGTAAATTCTGGGGACTTGGTGCAGATGGTACGGTAGGTGCGAATAAGAACTCTATTAAGATTATTGGTGATAATACAGATATGTATGCACAGGCATATTTTGATTATGATTCTAAAAAATCCGGTGGTGTTACCATGTCACATTTACGTTTTGGTAAGAAACCAATCAAGTCAACTTATTTAATTAAACAGGCAAACTTTGTGGCATGCCATAATCCGGCATATATCCGCAAATATAATATGGTGCAGGAACTGGTGGATGGAGGAACTTTCCTACTGAATTGTCCTTGGCAGGGTGAAGAGTTAGAAAACCATTTACCAGGTCAGGTCAAACGATATCTAGCAGAACATCATATTAAATTTTATACCATTGATGGTGTAAAGATTGGTATTCAGACAGGAATGGGACCTACAAGGATCAATACCATATTGCAGTCTGCATTCTTTAAATTAGCTGATATTATCCCGGCAGATAAAGCCAATGAATTGATGAAAGCGGCAGCAAAAGTGACTTATGGAAGAAAAGGGGAAGAAGTTGTTCAGAAGAACTGGGCAGCCATTGATGCAGGAGCAGGTCAAGTCGTTGAGATAAAAGTACCGGAAGTTTGGAAAAATTGTGCAGACGAAGATCTGACTGGTAAAAAAGCGACTGGCAGCAGACAGGATGTTGTTGACTTTGTAAATAATATCCAGTCAAAAGTAAATGCACAGGAAGGAAATACGCTTCCAGTATCTGCAGTATCTGCTTATGTAGATGGCAGCACACCTTCAGGTTCGTCAGCATATGAAAAGAGAGGAATTGCAGTAAATGTTCCATCATGGAATTGTGATAACTGTATCCAATGTAATTTCTGTTCCTATGTCTGCCCTCACGGTGCAATTAGACCGGTCGTGATGACAGAAGAAGAAGCAGCGAAGGCACCCAATATATTGAATAAATTGCCTATGACAGGTATGCCTGGATACTATTTCTGTATCACGGTATCTGTATTAGATTGTACGGGCTGTGGTTCCTGTGCAAATGTCTGTCCAGGTAAAAAAGGTGAAAAGGCCCTTACCATGAGCAGTCTTGAATCGAATTTAGAGAAACAGAAATTATTTGATTTTGGCGTAACAATAACACCGAAGCAGGAAATCCTTGAAAAATTTAAAGAAACAACTGTAAAGGGCAGCCAATTCAAACAACCACTGCTTGAGTTCTCAGGTGCGTGCGCAGGATGTGGTGAAACACCATATGCAAAATTGATCACACAACTGTTTGGTGACAGAATGTATATTGCCAATGCAACAGGATGCTCTTCCATTTGGGGCAACTCCTCCCCTTCTACACCTTATACAGTCAATGCAAAAGGACATGGTCCTGCATGGGATAATTCTCTGTTTGAGGACAATGCAGAATTTGGTTATGGTATGTTGCTTGCTCAACGTGCGATCAGAGACGGATTGAAAACAAAGATAACAGAAATCATGAACAATGAAAAAGCATCAGAAACGGTTAAATCAGCATGCTTGGAATATTTGACCACTTTTCAGAATGGTTCCTTAAATGGCGATGCAACGGACAAGTTGGTAGCAGCTTTAACAGATATCGATTGCGATACCTGCAGATACATTGTTAAAAACAAAGATTTTCTGGCTAAAAAATCACAATGGATATTTGGTGGTGATGGATGGGCTTATGATATTGACTTCGGCGGCTTAGATCATGTACTCGCCAGCGGACAGGATCTTAATGTAATGGTATTTGACACAGAGGTATATTCTAATACAGGCGGACAATCCTCTAAGTCAACACCTACCGGAGCAGTTGCACAATTTGCTGCAGGTGGAAAAGAAGTGAAGAAAAAGGATATGGCAAGCATTGCCATGAGTTATGGTTATGTATATGTAGCTCAAATTTCAATGGGTGCTGATTATGCGCAGACAGTGAAGGCAATTGCAGAAGCGGAAGCTTATCCGGGACCATCTCTTATCATAGCTTATGCACCATGTATTAATCATGGTATTAAGATTGGTATGAGCAAAGTTCAGACAGAAGAAAAGAAAGCAGTTGATGCAGGTTATTGGCATCTATTCAGATTCAATCCTGATGCAGAAAAGAAATTCATATTAGACAGCAAAGCACCAACAGAAGCATATAAAGACTTCTTAAAAGGTGAAGTTCGTTATACGTCTCTTGCACTGAAGAATCCTGAAAAAGCAGAATCGTTATTCGAAAAAGCAGAAGGATATGCAAAAGAAAGATATACATATTTACAAAAATTAATTACGTTATATGGTAATGAGTAATTAGCCAGACAGGTTTAAGAAAGGCATCCGATTTTGATATTGGATGCCTTTTTACCTGCGCCCTTGTAGTATTCAGTCTATAATGGAAAATGGAGAAACATTTCGGGAGGGGAAAAAAGTATTTGGTATGCTGGCACCTGCTACAGAGGGGCAGTTTGGTGCTGATATCACTATGGCAAGTTGGAAAACAGCATTGAAAAAAATAGGTTTTGAAGATATGATAGAAGTTGGACTTGGTGGAGATATGACAGCTTATTATGAGGCAGAGGAATGGGCTGAGGCATATGAGAGTGGACAAAAAAATGTACTTCCTGCTGTCCTGCTTTTGTGAATATAGTAAAAAAACATTTTCCGGAGCAGGCTGATATCATATCTACTACAGTATCTCCAATGTGCGCAGTATCCAGAATGCTGATTATGCTCTTACTTTTGGGGAAATACGGGCGATGTTCAGAGCAAAAGAAGTAGAACTGCTTCCAGAAGAAAATAGTACACAGGAAGCAAGTACCTTTGGAAAGAGATTTGGTAACACTGGTGGTGTTACGGCAGCGGTAATGGAATGCCTGAAAGAGCAGGACAAATATAAAGAGCTGAAAGTATCTAAATGTAATGGAGCAGCCGAATGTAAAAAGGCACTTACTATGTTGAAATTTGGTAAGCTGGAGGATGACTTCATTGAGGGCATGGTGTGTGTAGGCGGGTGCGTAGGCGGACCAAGCCGGCATAGAGGAGAAGTGGAATTGAAGAAAGCAAGAGAACAATTGACTGAAGAAGCAGATCAAAGAGCGGTAAATGAAAATCTTAGGAACTATGATATGAATCAGTTCTCCATGCATAAAAGAAGATAAAGATATCAAAGCAAACATGAATACGGATAGGAGAGCCGGGGGAGGATATACATGGGAAAAATATTAATTGCATCGGACATACATGGTTCCGCTTATTATTGCGGTAAATTAATTGATGCCTATAAGGAAGAACAGGCTGAAAAAATGCTCCTGCTTGGTGATATCTTATATCACGGTCCGAGAAATGATCTACCAAAGGGGTACAACCCGAAAGAGGTCATCAGAATGCTGAATGGGATACAGGAGGATATCCTGTGTGTAAGAGGAAACTGTGATACAGAGGTAGACCAGATGGTACTGGAATTTCCTGTTATGGCAGAGTACTGCATACTATATCAGGATAAGCAGATGATATTTGCGACACATGGACATTCTTATAACCAGGATGCACTTCCAAAGCTGCATCGGGGAGATATCCTATTACACGGTCATACTCATGTGCCTGTATGTAAAAAACAAGAGACCTATGTTTATATGAATCCAGGTTCTGTTTCCATACCAAAGGAGGGGAGCTGGCATGGGTACATGACATGGGAGGATCGTATTTTTCAATGGAAAGATTTATCAGGTCGATGTCAATTGGAATATAAGAAATAAAAACATCAACTTTTGAAGCAATATATAACGGGGGTGATATCATGAAATATTTCGATAATGAGTTGAGCGAGCAACATAAAGAATTAAGCGAAATAATCCGAAAAAAAGATAGTATTGAAAATGCTAAAAAATTATTTCTGGATATTCATGCAAAACTGCATATGTCTTCTGTGTCGCACAGAGAGTGCAATCAGGTAGATGATTTATTAAAAGATTTAGATGCGGAGGAATATGCCATTATGCCTACAAGCAAGGATGAAACAATTGCGTGGGCAGTATGGCACATATCAAGACTTGAAGACTTGACTATAAATATATTGGTTAATAATGGAAATCAGATTTTTGATAGTGATTGGAAAAAGAATTTGAATGTTTCCATAACAGATACAGGAAATGCATTGACAGATGACGAAATAATGTGCTTAAGCAAAGAAATTAATATAGTACAATTATTAGAATATCGAAATGAGGTTGGAAAGCAAACAAGAAAAATAGTGGCTGAACTTACAGATGAAGAAATGAAAAGAAAAGTGAGTGAAGAGGGTATTCAAAAAATCTTGTCAGAAGGTGGAGTAACTAAGCAAGAAGAATCTATATGGTTGCTTGATTTTTGGAAAAAGAAAGATGTAGCAGGAATTTTATTAATGCCTCCTACGCGTGACGCGATGATGCATTTAAATGACTGTTGTAAATGGAAAATTGCAATTAGAAATAAGAAGAAATTTTATAGAACGAGATAAGAATGGGACTTAGCAGAAAGGAGAAAAGCATATGGAGAGAGTTGCGTTAGTTACAGGTGCAGGAAGGGGAATTGGAAAAGCTATTGCAATTGCATATGCCTGCAGTGGAATTAAAGTTTGTTGTGTTGCAAGAACTATTCAAGAGATTGAGAATACAGTACGGGAAATAGAGAATGGTGGTGGTGAAGCTATCTCATATGCATGTGATATTTCTAAGTATAAAGAAATTAAAGCCGCATTTAAATATGCGGATGAAAAATATGGAGCAATTGATATTGTAGTAATCAATGCGGGAACAGATTGTAAAAAAGTTTCTATTGAAGAGTTGGAAATTGAAGAGTGGGAGAGCGTAATTGATGTGAACTTGTCAGGGGCGTTCTATACTGCAAAAGCTGCTATTCCATATTTGAAACAGTCAGTGGGCGGAAAAATAATTACTATAGGGTCTGGAATGGGACATAAGGGACGTGCAAATGGAGCACCCTACAATTGTTCTAAAGCTGGATTGTGGATGTTAACCAGAACATTAGCACAGGAATTAATACAATATGGAATTAGTGTTAATGAGTTGATACCTGGTCCTGTAGATACGGATATGGGTATTGAAATTAAAAAGGACAATAAATCGGCCTTCTCTATTGACGGTGAATGGATTAAGTTACCAGAAGATGTGGCAGAGCTTGCATTATTTTTAGCAACACAACATAATAATGGCCCTACTGCACAGAGCTTCAGCCTAATGAGAAGAGAACTATAAATATTATTGACTCAAAATTTTTGACAGTCATTCGTCATAAAGAGAACCAAAAAGAAGTGAAGTTTTTAAAATTTATGGATAATTAGAAGCTATGATTAATTTCTATGCGATCGGCGTATACTATCCCTGAGGTGAAGAACAGTGGAAAAAAATAAGAAAGAAACAACGCAAAAATTAGAAAACGATGGACGGCAGGAAGTATTGGAAGAACAGATAAATCATAACAAGTTTAATAGTGTGACACAAAAAAGAAAGCCTGAAAATCAAAATCAGGAACATAATGTACGAAAAGAAGGAATAGGAAAAATGAATCAGCTAAGATAGCATCCAGACGGGTGCTATTTTTAGTTCACGACAAGTGACGCGGGAAAATGTGCACTTTCTAAATTAAAAATCATAGTACTATTGAACTATGCCTATTTGTGTCGTACAATTAATTAGCATTATTTAAAACAATTTTGTAAGTTTTTATTAACTCACAAAAAACAGAGAACGAGGAGAAAAAATGAAAAAAAAGAAACTTAAATTCAACAGTATACGGACTAAAATGATTTTTGGGATTATGGCTATCTGTATTATTCCCTTGGTTATTATAGGAATTGGTTCCTATTTTGAGTCAAAATTAATACTGAATAATAAACTGACCCTGACAAGTACCCAATCATTAATGGAAATCAATGATGGGTTAAGTGAATATTTTAATGCATTGGCCGAAGTCGTTACCATAACAGCGGACAATTCTCATTTTGTAAATATAGAAGCAGGTGATAATAAAAATTACATACAAGATATATTAAATACGGTAAAAGAAAATAAGAAGGATCTTCTTGGAGTTTATTACGGAACGGCTTCCCATCAATTCCTCATATCTCCGGAGCAGAAAATGCCGGATGGATATGATCCTACAACACGAGACTGGTATAAGCAGGCAGCAGAAAACAGTGGGGAAGTTGTAATAACGCCGCCGTATGAAGATGCATCGACTGGAAATAATGTAATAACAGTTGCAAAAGCAGTAGAAAAAGACGGAAGAGTTGTGGGTGTTATGGCAGTTGATTGTACATTATCCACGCTGACGAAAAAGATGAATGAAAAGAAGATAGGAAATACGGGATATGTGTTTACAGCAAATGCAAACGGTATTATCTTGACTCATCCAAAAATAGAACTGATCAATACGGATGAAGTAAAGAAAATATCATTTTGGAATAAAGTTCAGGCAGAGGACAGTGGATTTGTAAAATATCAATATAATGGTGTTGATAAGTTCGGCGTATTTCAGACAAATACGATAACAGGCTGGAAATTAATTGCTTCTTTAGATGAGTCAGAGTTATCAAAGGATACGAAGGCAATACTTATGACTACAATCTGGATCATGTTTATTATGCTGATTATTTCATCAATATTATCCATCGTTTTAAGTAACGGTATTGCTAAAAATATTAATAAATTAAAAGAAGTATTTGCAAAAGCCTCTGAGGGGGATCTGACTATTTCAATAGTTTCTGCAACAAAAGATGAATTTGGTGATCTGGCTGATTCTTTTAATAAAATGATACAAAATATTTCAGAATTAATAGAGCGGGTTACGGATTCATCAGATACAATATTGGAAACATCGACGAGTCTGGCGGATATGTCGTCTGAGGTTACATTAGCGATGGGGGAAGTGGCAAGAGCAATTGAAGAAGTATCTCGTGGTGCTGTTAATCAGGCGCAGGACACACAGACCAGTGCAATTGAAACGGAGAATCTTGCAGAAAAATTAGATGTAATTGGTGGCAATTCAAAAGAAATGGATGATATTTCTAAAAATACAAAGATATTAAGCACCAAGGGACTAACAATGGTAGATACTTTAATACAAAAATCTAACGAGACCAGAGTATCGACTGACGAAGTAAATATTATGGTTGGGGATATGTATGAAAGTACGAAACAAATAAGTGCTATTTCTGACACATTAACGAACATAACAACGCAGACGAACCTGTTGTCATTAAATGCCAGTATAGAGTCTGCACGTGCAGGCGAAGCGGGTAGAGGATTCTCGGTCGTAGCAGGTGAAATCAGAAAATTAGCGGAACAATCAAATGCATTTACAGAAGAAATAAAGACGATCATAGAAAATATTCAAAAAAAATCAGAAACTGCAGCAGAAGCAATAAAATCTACAAAAATCATTGTAAATGAGCAGGAGCTGGCAGTGGGGCAGACCAAAGAGATATTTAGTGAAATCTTGACCTCGATAGAGGCAATGATAATGAAAGTAGCTGAAATAGATAAATCCATCACCATAACAAATGCAAATAAAACTTCTCTTGTATCTGCAATTGAAAATATCTCAGCCGTATCCCAGCAGACCGCATCTTCTTCTGAGGAAGTCACGGCTTCGACAGAAGAAGTCACAGCCACTATGGAAGAATTTAACCAATATTCAAATGATTTAAAAAAATTAGTAAATCATTTAGAAGATCAATTAAAAAAATTCAAAACCAACTAATGGAACATTTATTAGAAGGGTTATGCTATAATGACATAATAAATATGATTGGAGTATTCTATGAAAAAGCAATTATCAGAAATGACATTAAAAGAGTTGTGGCAGCTGTTTCCAATTATTCTGACGGAGCATAACCCTGAATGGACAAAATGGTACGATGAAGAATATAAAAACTTACGAAGTGTATTGCCTGAATTGCAAATTGTCCGTATTAGCCATATCGGCAGCACGGCTATAAATAGTATTATGGCAAAACCGATCATTGATATTATGGTAGAAGTATCCCAAGATAGCAAATTTACTTCAATTAAGAAAATTCTTGAAAAATGTGGATATATCTGCATGTCTGAAAATGAAGAAAGACTTTCTTTTAATAAGGGTTATACGATTGATGGGTTTGCCGAAAAGGTGTTTCATTTGCACCTGCGGTATGAAGGAGATCATGATGAGCTATATTTCAGGGATTATTTAAATGAAAATAGCGATATCGCTAAAAAATACGAGCAGTTAAAAATGGGCTTATGGAAAAAATATGAACATGACCGCGATGCTTATTCAGAAAGAAAAACGGAATTTGTCAGGAAATATACCGAAATAGCAAAAGCAACCATGCTGAATAAACAATCAACTGTAAGTGGGAAAGTGTTTACTGAAATGAGAAGAATTGATAGAAAATTAACAGAAACAGAAGCAATAGAGATCTTAGAGAGATGTGAATACGGTATCCTGTCTACGATAGGGGAAGACGGCTATCCTTATGGAGTGCCCGTTAGTTATGTCATGTCTTCAAATAAAATCTATTTACATGCAGCAAAGGGAGTCGGTAAGAAGTTCACTAATATACAAAACAATCCGAAGGTATGCTTTACTGTTGTAGGAAATACAGAGGTTTTGCCATCCCAATTTGGCACAAAATATGAAAGTGTGATTATTTTTGGAGAGGCAAAAGTGCTTCAGGATAAGTGTAGTGCTCTTGAAAAGATGGTAGAAAAATATAGTATGGAATATAAAGAAGCTGGAGCAAAATACATAGATGCAGCAATGGATAAAGTGGATATTTATGAGATCACCATAGAATTTATTAGCGGAAAAGCAAGAAGATAATAAATAGGGGGGATATAAAAATGATGAGAGATCCGGAACAGACAATAGGGAATCTGATAGATAAGCAGGGCGTCGCATTCATAAGCTCGATTGATAGCGAGGGTTATCCAAATACGAAAGCAATGCTGCCGCCGAGAAAACGTGAGGGAATCCGGGAATTTTACTTTACAACAAATACCTCTTCCATGCGTGTGAGCCAATATCGTTCCAATTCAAAAGCCTGTATTTATTTTTGTGATAAAAGATTTTTCAGAGGTGTCATGTTAAGGGGAACGGTTGAAGTACTCGAAGATGCTGAAAGCAAGGAGATGATATGGCAGGAAGGGGATACTATGTATTATCCGTTAGGAGTAACGGATCCTGATTATTGTGTATTGCACTTTACAGCAAAAAGAGGGAGATTCTACAGTAACTTCAAATCTGAAGATTTTGAGATTTAGCAAGGGGATTTTCCCTTGCTTTTTTCCTTTCTATTTATTGATAAATCAGGTAATATCAAGTAGAATCAAATAAGATAAAAAGTCTTACTACGCATGTGTATACAAAATCTTAGTCTTTGGAGGAGAAGAGTATGAATACAATATATTATTTTACAGGAACGGGTAATAGTCTGCAGATCGCAAATGATTTGAGCGCAGAACTTGAGGAGTGTAAAGTTCTGAAGATTGCTGAATATGCGGGAGAGAGGATAAGCGGAAAGACACTTGGAATTGTATTTCCAGTATATATGTGGGGCATTCCGCTGATTATCGCGGATTTCTTAGAAAAAATGGAAGTTTCAGAGAATACATATATTTATGCAGTTGCAAATTATGGCGGGCTGCCTGGCAAGGCACTTGACCAGTGCGAAGAAATAATGGAAAAACGAAACATAACGTTAGCTGCTGGATTTCTGATACGTATGCCTGGTAATTATATTATTGGGTACGGGGCAAGGAGTGAGAAAGAACAGAGAAAATTATTTGCAAAGGAAAGCAGAAAAGTAAGGCTGGTTGCTGATTATATAAAAACTGGTAAAGTATCTGAAATAGAGAAGAGCCATGCTATTTTAGACCGTGTATTTTCAGACCATTTTTACAAAATGATCAGTGGATTCCATGAAGCAGACCGTAATTATACCGTAGATGATAATTGTAACGGCTGTGGTCTGTGTGCAAAAAAATGCCCGGTTCATAATATCACTATGACAATGGGAAAGCCAACATGGAACCATCATTGCGAATTATGTATGGCATGTATTCAGAGTTGTCCGAATAAGGCAATTGATTATGATGGTAAGACACAGAATAGAAAAAAGTATCTGAATCCGAATGTAAAATGCTAGATGATCAGACAAATAGTGTATAATACCCGGTAAGTAAATAAAGAGGAGACAGCAGAATGGAGCAGACAATAAAATTATATGATGCAGATGCCTATCAGACTAAGTTTGGTGCAACGGTACTGTCCTGTGAAGAAGTGTTAGTTAATGATGAAAAGAGATATCAGGTCATTTTGGATCAGACATTATTTTTCCCGGAAGAGGGCGGACAAAGCGCAGATCAGGGAACGATTCACAATAGTAAGGTATTGGATGTACAGATAAAAAATAATATTATTACGCATACACTGGAGCTGAATATTCCGGAAGGAAGTGCGGTGGAAGGAGAAATTGACTGGAAACATCGCTTTTATAATATGCAGCAGCATTCGGGAGAACATATCTTTTCAGGATTGGTGCATGCGCAATTTGGATATGACAATGTCGGATTCCACTTGAGCGATCAGGTGGTAACGATGGATTTTAATGGCATGTTATCGGATACAGATGTCAGGAAGATAGAACAGGAAGCAAATGAGTGTATTGTGAAAAACCTGCCGATAGAGGTTTCATTCCCCCAAAAGGAGGAAATACAGGATATGGAATATCGCAGTAAGATCGAACTGGAAGGACAAGTCCGAATTGTAGCCGTGCCCGGATATGATATCTGTGCCTGCTGTGCACCGCATGTGAAAAGAACTGGAGAGATCGGAATGCTGAAGGTAGTAAATACTCAGAATTATAAAGGAGGTATCCGTATCTTTATCCTTTGCGGTTTTCGTGCATTAGCCGACTATCAGGAAAAGATGGACAATGTAGTATCCATTTCAAAAATGTTATCTGCGAAGCCGGAACTTGTGGCAGAGGCAACGCAAAAAATTAAAAATGACTTAGGAATGATACGCCAAGAGCTAATTACTGCAAAACAGGAATTGATGATGCAAAAAATAGCACAGATTTCGGATCAGGAAGTGAATGTGTGCATATTTGAAAAAGAAGCGGAAGCAGGAGTCATGCGTACGGCAGTCAATGCATTGGTACAAAAGCATACGGGGTTCTGCGGCATATTTGTGGGAACAGACGAAACGGGATACCGCTATATTGTAGGAATCGGAGAAGGTGATGCCCGAGAAATGGGAAAACGCCTGAAAGAAAAATTCCAGGTAAAGGGCGGAGGTTCTGCGGAAATGATTCAAGGTTCTTTACAGGGAACAGCCGGGAAAATAAAAGAGTTATTCTTTTCTTTCTAGAAGTACTTTTTGGGAGGTTTTATTAAAAATCACATAATTGCAAGGAGAGAAAACCCCATGAATATCTTGGCGGTATATTTTTCAGCAACAAAAACAACCGAGAAAATTGTGAAAGCAATCGGAAAGGGATTGGGAAATCCCATTACTTATGTTGATATTACGAATATAAATAAGAAGCAGATGATAGATACTGCTGAATATGATACCATTATTCTGGCATCTCCGATCTATGGTGAGCGGATTCCTGAAATGATCTTCTCAAAGTTCCAACAGTTAGAGATTAAAGATAAGAAACTAATCGGGATAAGTGTTTATGGAAATATCGGGTATGGAATAAGTCTGTTGCAATACAGGAAGCTGGCAATACAGCGCGGAGCGGGATTATTAGCTTTAAGCGCATGCATCGGGGAACATACTTATGCAACGAAGTCATTAGACGTTGGATATGGCAGACCGGATGAAAAGGATTTGAGAGAAGCGGAACAATTTGGAGAAAAAATTGGCAGCAAATATCAGGATGGTAATCTTCAGACGTTTTCTGTGGAAGTACCTAATTCAAAATTGCCGCAATTCATTAGTGACTTTCCGGATTCGGGAACACGATTGATTATTAAATCTCCAAAGGTGGACTGTGAAAAATGTAACCGATGCGGGGCATGTAGTATCTTATGTCCTGTAGGAGCAATTGACAAAGATACCTTACAGATAGATGAAAGTAAGTGCCTACGCTGCTATGCCTGTGTCAAGCGTTGTCCTAAACTGGCAAGAACGGGTGGCTTAAAATATGCACCTATGGAGAGAGTATTTCGTCTGGTAGGAAAAAAGAGGAAAGAGAATCTGTTTATCATTGATGAAACAAAATAAAAACTAGTAACATAGGAGAAGACCAAAGATGAATCTATATGAAAGGATAAAAGACTATCGTCCATATAATGAGCAGGAAGAAAATGACCGTATGATGATGCTGGATTTTATGAATAGAAATCCTGATTGTTTATTACGTAGTAATACAGCAGCTCACGTTACAGCTTCCTCGTGGGTGGTGAATCCTGCTAAGACAAAGACGCTGATGATATATCACAATATTTACCATTCATGGTCATGGACAGGCGGACATGCAGATGGAGAAGAGAATCTTTCTGCTGTTGCAATGCGGGAATTGTGTGAAGAAACAGGAATTCATAGGGCACGATTACTTTCGGATGATATTTTTTCATTAGAAACCCTGACAGTAGATGGACATAGTAAACGGGGAAAATATGTTTCTTCGCATTTGCATCTGAATCTGACATATTTGATAGAAGCAGACGAGAGTGAACACTTATTGGTAAAGCCGGATGAGAACAGCGGTGTAAAGTGGTTCACCTTTGACGAAGCAGTAAAAGCTGTCAGTGAACCATGGATGTTGGAACATATTTATAAGAAACTGCATGAGAAAATAATGATAGGAACAGGGAGGCGCAGTATATGAGATACGTACATACAAATATGATTGCGAAGGACAGAGAAAAATTAATTGCTTTCTATAAAGAGGTACTGGGTTGCAGGAGCATTGGTGAAAAAAGAGACCTGCGAGGTGAGTGGTTAGATAAAATGACTGGAATCAAAGATGCACATATTGTTGGTGAACATTTATGTCTGCCAGGTTATGGAGAAGATCATCCAACATTAGAGATATTTTCCTATGATAATATGATTATGGGTGAGGAAAGTAAAGTCAATCAATGCGGAATAGCGCACCTGGCATTTGAAGTTGAGGATGTGGAGCAGTCATTACGGAAAATATTGCAGGCGGGAGGCGGACAAGTCGGAGAACTGGTAACAGCAGAATATGAAGACGGCAGAAAAGCTAAATTTGTCTATACAAAAGATATAGAAGGAAATATTCTGGAACTGCAGAGTTGGTACTAGTGCATCGTCCCTTAAATAACCAGACAAGTTTTACATAAAAAAGGAGTTAAGTATGATAGCATTAATTGTGGCATATTCCTCGAATAGAGTGATTGGAAATAAAGGAATGATACCTTGGAAGATAAAAGGTGAACAGAAAAGATTCAAAGAATTTACGACAGGAAATATTGTTATTATGGGAAGGCGTTCCTATGAAGAAATTGGCAGACCCTTACCAAATCGTGAGACGATTGTAGTATCACGTACGAAAAATTTTGATTGTGAGCACTGCAGAACGGCATCTTCTCTTTCGGAGGCGATAGAAATGGCTGAAAGCGATAAGGATATCTATGTTTCCGGAGGAGCAGGATTGTATAAAGAGGCTATCGATATTGTCGATAAGATGTATGTTACAGTTGTTGAAAAAGAAATAGAAGGGGATACCTTTTTTCCAGAATTCAAGGAAGCTGATTTTGAAAAACAGGTAGACGAGCATTTTGATGGAGAGATTCCCTATACGTATGTAACATATAGCAGAAAAAAATAAGATATTGGTGTAAGGAAGATGATGAAACCTAGTGAATGTATCAGTAGTAAAATGCAGATGGAATTAAATCCTGATATGTGTACCCTGATGGATGAAAAAAGCTCTTATGTGACTTATCAAAAGGGCAATATTGTGTTGATGGAAGGAGACAGATCAGATAATCTGTACTTTATCATAACAGGCATTGTCAGAGGATATTACATAGATGACAAAGGAAATGATATTACGAAATGCTTTAGCAGAGAGAATGAATTTTTTTCTTCTGAGGGATTGCGGACAGAAGGACCGTCGACCTTTACAATAGAATGTCTGGAAGCATGCAAATGTATCAGGATGCCATACACCGTAGTGAATAAGATAATAGAATCGGATGCAGTATTCAGAGAATATTTTAATCGATTCTATTTCCGGGAAATCGGAAAATTGGAACAGCGTGCAAAGAATCTGATCATACTGACTGCAGAAGAACGTTACATCGATTTTTGCAGGCAATTTCCGGATCTATATAATCGCGTGGAGCTGAAATATATTGCATCCTATATTGGAATTCGTGCAGCATCCCTAAGCAGAATTCGAAAAAAGTTCTCTTGAATTAACCTATGTGAATTACAATGCTTTTTTCCTTTTTTATAATGGCATAGAAAAGAAAGGAGTAGGGAATATGAAATATGCGTTAATAACAGGAGGAACCAGTGGAATTGGTTACGAGCTGGCAAGAAAATTTGCAGGTAATCACTATGGGATAGTAATCGTATCTTCCAGTCAGGAGAGACTAAAAAGTACGAAAGAAAAACTGGAAAAGGAATTTTCAATATCAGTAAAAACGTATGAGCAGGATTTGAGTATCATTGGAGCAGCTGTATCCTTATATGAAAAAATAAAAGCAGATAGAATTGAAGTTTCGGTATTAGTCAATAATGCAGGGTTCGGGCTTGCAGGTGCTGCAGAGCAGATCGACTTGCAAAGAGATGAATCTATGATGATCTTAAATATGATAACTTCGGTGGAGCTTATGAAGTTATTTTTACCGGATATGTATCAGAGAGGATCCGGAAAAATATTAAATGTTGCTTCCACAGGAGCTTTCCAACCGGGACCTTATACCGCATCGTATCATGCAAGTAAAGTTTTTGTACTTAACTATAGCAGAGCAGTCCGATTTGAAGCTATGAAAAATGGCGTACAGATCTGTGTACTTTGCCCGGGAGCAACCAAAACAGACTTTTTCAACAAGGAAGGAAAACCGACTCCGGAATACGCAATGCCAGCGGATGAAGTGGCAGATTACGCATACAAAAGACTGATGCAGAATAAAGAAGTGAGTATCCCTGGAATGAGAAACCGGCTTTTAAAAATAGCGCCGATAAGTTATAGAATGAAAGTAATTGCAAAAATAAAAGCGCCAAAATAATAACGTGTTGGAGGAAATGGAAATGACAAAGAACAGGCAGTCAGAGGAAAATATTCAGCGGATTGCAGCCAAAGCATTTCATGGGAAAAAAGTGTTAAATTCCGAGGAACTGACAGAGGGACTATGTAATGCAGCTTATTTTGTTACGCTTGAGGATGGGAGTAAAACGATATTAAAAATTGCACCGAAGGATAAACGTTCACTTCTCTCCAATGAAGTGAACATGATGAAAGCAGAAGTAGATGCTATGGAACTCGCCGGTGAAAAAACGGATATTCCGGTCCCACAGGTATATTTTTATGATGATTCCTGTACCATTTGTGACAGTGCGTATTTTTTTATGGAAGTGATGGAGGGTGTAAGTTATTTTTCCTGTAAACAGAATCTGGTGCAGACGCAAATACAAAAGCTGGATTATGAAGTCGGTGTGATTGAGCAGAAAATAGCATCGATACATGGGAATAAATTTGGTTTACTTGCTGATGAGGAACATTGGACGGAGCATTTATTTGATACGGTTACCCTTATGATTGCAAGAGTATTACAGGATGCCGAAGCCAAAAGTGTTAATATCGGCTATTCTGTACAGGATATTCTGTCAGAATTAAAGAAAGACAGGAAGTGCTTCGATGAAGTAACAGAACCGGTATTGGTTCATTGGGATATGTGGGAAGGAAATATTTTTATCCATCAGGGACATGTAAGCGGAATCATTGACTGGGAACGTGCTATGTGGGGGGAAGCTTTCCAGGATGACCGTTTCCGCAGACATACGAGAACGATTGACTTCCTGCGGGGATTTGGAAAAGAACACCTAACAGATACGGAAATGCAGCGTATTTATTGGTATGATGTCTTACTATACCTGACAATGATGACGGAAGGCGCCTACAGAGAATATCAGGATGACAGCCAGTATCAGTGGGTAAAGCCATTATTTGAATCTTCGTATGCAGAACTTCGCAAAAGATAACCTGCAGATATTATCAGACTGCTATTGACAACGATAGCAGTTTTTGATAATGTTCTTTTTAAGAATACTTTTAAAAGATGATTTAAAAAGAGGAAAAGAGGAAAATGAATGCAGGAAAGTGTGGCACATTTTGAGCAGATACGTATTAAAAATAGGAAGACGATTAAGAATCTGATGCGAAATTTTGAAAAGGTTGGTAAAACAGAATTAGCAAATGTCTCAGGGCTCAGTTTTCCAACGGTTTCAGGGGTATTAAAGGAATTGGCCGGATCAGGAGAGGCCCTTGTGGTAGAGACTGTTTCAAATGGCGGAAGGCCGGGAGAAGAATTTGCATTGAACCCTGAATTTGAACTAGGAGCCTGTGCTTATATAGAAAACATGACATTGTGGATAATGATTGTAGATGCGTTGGGAAAAGAAAAACAAAATATACAGATAGCACTACATCAGAGTTTAGGAATAGAAGAAATAGAAGAAATATTTATGCAGATCAGGCAATCATTTCCGAGGCTTTCAGTAATTGCACTTGGAATTCCTGGGGTAGTACTGGATGGAACGATCAAACATTTACCGATTCTGCCGCAATTACGGAATATAAATGTAAAAGCGGCATTGGAGAAAAGATTAGAGAAGGTAGTTGTATTCATAGAAAACGATGTTAATACCATTGTGTCTGCAGAAAGGAAAAAGTGGAAGAATCTCGCACATATTTTTATGACAGATGGATGCATTGGAACAGGTATTTTGATCCAGGGGAATCTGCTTAGGGGTGTACATGGCTGTGCGGGTGAGCTGGAATACATTTGCGATGAAAAAGGGGACATTCTGCAATATTTATCAAAGGCGATAGGAGCAATTGTCTGCGTGATCGATACTGCGGATATTGCGCTATCTGGATTTACAATGCAGGAGAAAGAGATGCAGGAATTAATAGAGAAATTAGAACGCTTTCTGCCAAGGGAGCGTTTACCGCAATTGCATGTGGTTGAAGATGCTAATGCATTATATCGGAAAGGTTTATCGGAAATGGTGGTAGAAGAATGGAAAACAAGGTAAGAAAAATAAGTATCCGCATTATGACGATAGCATTTCCAGTTATTATTCAGGGACTGGTGTTTCAGATGCAATCTTTGACAGACAAGGCATTTTTGGGAAATATTGATTCTACTTACATATCAGCGCTGGGAGCCGCACAATTTCCATTTAATACCACACTTGACAGCGTGGTCGCGCTTGGAACAGGTATTACAATTATTGTATCCGGTCTGTACGGGAAAAAGCAATCGAAAAGCGTGATAGGCGCAGTGAAAAGTGCACTATTTTATAATTCCATACTATCAGTTCTCTTATTTATTATTTGGTTTGGGTTTTCAGGAAACATACTTAATCTTTTGCAAGTGGATGAGAATATCATGGCATATAGTAAAAGTTATATTATGATCTGTTCCGGTTATTTTCTTTTTCTTGGAATTGATTCTTCCCTGCAGGCAATGTTGCAAGGACTTGGAGATACCAAACCTATTATGTACGCTGGCGTTGGAAAGGTTATTCTGAATATTTCTATTTCCTGGGTTCTTATTTTTGGACATTTTGGATTTTCGCCAATGCATATCGCAGGTGCAGCAATTGGAACCTTAGCTGCCAATCTGATTTCTGTAATCAGTATTATGTTATACTGTTTTGTGGGAAAAAGAAATATTTTTCAGCTGCATAAAGAAAAAAAACTATGGCTCGCATGGGAACCTTATACGAGAGTCATTCAATTGGGCTTGCCAACTGCTCTGGAATTCCTGCTGTGGAATGCATCGAATCTGGTATTGATACGATTTTTAAATGGATTCAGTTATATGGCAACTACTATATATACCCTTACATTTGGAATTGAAGTAATCATATATGCAGTATTTAACGGTATTTCAAGGGCAACACTTATTATTATGGGACAAGAAATCGGGGCTTCGGATAAAAAGAAGGCAAATAATGTATTTAGGGTCAGCATGGGATTAAATAGTGTAATAGTTGTTATTGCAATCTGCATTTTCATTTTATTTGCCAAGCCGATTCTAATGATATTTACAAAAGAAATGCTGACAATCAATCAGACAATTCCGTTTTTGATTATTTCTGGAATCATCATGATCCCTAAGTCTTTGAATGTGGTGATCGGAAGTGCAATCCGGGCTAATCAGGATACAAGATTTATGCTTTTTTCACAAATCGTCGGTTCTGTATTTGTAGTAACATGTTCTTTTATATTGGTACATATATTTCATTTGCATATGATAGGAATTTATATTACACTTTTCTTAGATGAATCCATTCGTGCCATGATTAATGGTATCCATTATAACAGGCATTATGGAAAATAAGAAAACAGCAGCAGGAATCAAATCCAGCGAAATAGATCAAGGGGGATTGCATATGGATCGATTAAATCTTATTTACTCATGTTTGTTACACAAAGATGACAAACAGATTGTCAGAGTTACGTTTGAAGAAACGGATTCGAAGGGGGGAAAATTCGCAGAAGGTATTGTACCAGATGGTATCATAGAGAAGCAGAAAGGTTTTACCGAAGAAGAAATCGTACAATTGGAAACCTATCTGCAGACTCACACAGAGGATATATTTGCTAAGGCAAAAGAGATAAGCGGTATTATGCACTGGATGAAATAAAACGTTAATAATTTGATAAGATTTTAATAGGACACCATTAAAGATTAATAGATAGAACTCATCTATACTAATCCTGATACGACACGTATGCATATAAATGTCATCGTAAATCAGGAGGAGCAAGATGAGTTCTATTATTTTGAAAGCAGATAAATTGTGCAAGAGTTTTTCGGTAGGCGGTAATCAGCAGCATGTATTGAAAAATATGGATATTGAGATTGAAGAAGGAGACTTCACTGTTATTATGGGAAGCAGCGGAAGCGGAAAATCAACACTATTATATGCACTTTCTGGTATGGATAAACCAACCATGGGAAAAGTATTTTTTAAGGACACGGATATTTCTGCATTTAACAATGATCAATTGGCAGTTTTCAGACGAAAGAATTGTGGCTTTGTTTTTCAAAGCATCTATTTGCTGGACAACATGAGTATTCTTGATAATGTCCTGACAAGTGGATTGCTTGTATGTGACGATAAGAAAGCAGTGATAAAACAGGCAAAAGAATTGTTGCTGCAGGTAGGTATTGAAGAAAAAATGTGGAATAAATTTCCATCTCAGATGTCGGGAGGAGAGGCACAGCGTATCGGAATTGTAAGGGCGCTGATCAATAAACCGACAATCGTGTTTGCAGATGAGCCTACAGGGGCGCTGAACTCTATGGCTGGCCAGGCAGTACTTGATGTCCTTAGCAGTATTCATAGGAAGGGGCAAAGCATCGTAATGGTAACCCATGATATTAAGACGGCAATTCGTGGGAATCGTATTCTTTATGTAAAGGATGGATGTATTTATGGAGAATTAAAAATAGAACCGTATCAGGCAGAAAAGCAGGAGCAGCAAAGGAAAAGATTGCAAATGTTCCTGGATGAAATGGGATGGTAATCATTATGAAAAAATTAATTCGAATTGCAATTATGAATCTTAAAAAAAGAAAAGCTGCTGCGATTTCACTTGGAATATTGGTTTTTATGCTTTCCTTATTTCTAAATACAGGTATCGCACTTTTATCGAATATCCAGAGTTTATATGACGAGAGAGCAGAAATTCTTGGAGAAGCAGATATCATAATCGCAGAAAAGTTTGAAAATTATAAAGATAATCATCTTACTTATCTGAAGCAGGACGACAGGGTAAAAGAAGTAGAATTAGGAGAAGCCATTTATTCAGATAATATAAAAACATCGTACGCAGGAGGCGTTATTAACTGTCCGGCATATTTTTGGGATATATCATCAGATACATTGCTTTGCAAAGCACATATGAGGGAAAAAATAGATAGCGATTCCGAACATGCAATCTACATACCGTATTCCATGAAGAGTTTTGGTTTTCAATTAGGAGATTCTATGCAAATAGATGTGCGGGGAAGCAAATACGATTTTGTGGTGGCAGGGTTTACGGAAAGTACCAATATGGGAATTGGTAATGTTGGTGCTTATAAAATGTATTTGGGACATGAGGCGTATTCCAATCTATTTCAGGAGTGCGGTTCTCAAATTATTTTTGGAATTACATGTAAGGATAAAACAATAGCAGAAAAAGTATATGATGACTTCATTCTATATATATCTTCAGAAGCTACAAGTTCGGGCGAGTCGAGAGTAGCTTATTCAGTTTCCTATAATCTGTCAAAGCTAGCATATAGCAGTATGGGTTATATGGCATCCTTTATGCTCTTAGGATTTGCTATTATTATTACTATGATTACGATATTGGTAATCAGACATCGGATCGTAAATAATATTGATGAAAATATTACAGCAATCGGAACACTGGGAGCACTCGGCTATACAGGAAAACAAATTGTAAGTGTATATGCAATGGAGTACATTCTGACGACTATTTTGGGAAGCATATTGGGGACGATAGGTTCTTGTGGAGCAGTAGATACAGTTGGAACCCTTGTCGCGGATATGAGCGGATTAAAGTGGAGAAGCAGCTTTCATATGACAGTAAGCATGACGATTCTTCTCGGTATCATGTGTCTGATTACTTTGATCTGTTTTCAAAGTGCCGGAAAAGTAAATAAGTATCCTCCGATTGTCGCTCTTTCAAAGGGATTACAGACACATGAATTTACAAAGAATAGATTTCCGCTTGAACGGATAAAAGGGAATATACATGTGCATCTGGCATGTAAAGATGTGGCTCGAACCATGAAGCAGAACGGAATGATCGCAATCTGCATTGCAGGGGTAACATTTGCTACACTTATGGGATTTCTGTTAAAGGATACTTTTGCATTAAAAAAAACAAATATTTTATATATGTTGGGACAGGAACTTTCAGATATCGGGTTGGACTTAGCTGAACAGACGGATCCTGAGGAGTTCTCCAAGGAATTGATGAAGATGGAGGGAATCCGGAAAGTCATATATGGGGAAGAAACAATGGTATATATTGGAAGCCAAGAGGTGTATTTAACGGTATATGAGGATTTTGATCAACTGGAAACAGATTGTGTATATGCAGGAAGATTTCCGCAATATGATAATGAAATCGTAATAAGCGGCGTGATGGCAGAGCAGCTGAATGTTGAAATGGGAGATAAGGTATGTGTAGAAGCAAATGGTTACAAGTCTGATTATGTTGTTTGTGGACTAAGTAATGCTGCCAATAACCTTGGAAAAATAGCTAAAATGAGTATGGATGCATATCGGAAAATCAATCCTTATGCGAAGGCAGATTACCTGAATGTTTATATACAAGAAGGATATCAGGCAGCTGATGTGATTGACAGCATCAAAAATAAATTTGGTGCTTCTGTCAGCAATATGGCGGTAGACACAGAGACTAAATCAGGGGATAAATATGATAGAATCAAGCAGATAGCAGATGAAAAAATAGCAAAACTAATGAGATTATATGATGTGGATAGTGCAGATTATTCCATTTATATAGATAACAGAATCATATCCGGAAACACCAGAAAATATGTAATTACGAATATCACAGATGTATTTGCGGGAACAAAGGCTGTGATGAATACATTTGTCGTAACGTTTTCTAACATTTCTTTAGGTATCCTATTATCTACCTTATTCGTAATTACACTTATGGTAACGCTTTTAGTAAAGACTATTATTGCAAATGGAAGGACAAAGTATGGTATCTTAAAAGCAATCGGATATACAACACCTCAGTTAATGCTGCAGATTGCGATGAGCCTTATGCCGGCAACGGTAACAGGTGTCCTTTTTGGTATATTGATTACAGGTGTGATGCGTAACCGGCTTATGGGAATCGTATTCAAACAAATCGGGGTAGCACATGTAGAGATAGCAATGCCCGTTGCAGGAATAAGTACAATTGCATTCGGATTAATTGTATTCACATTCAGTGTTGCGATGCTGGAAGCAAGTCGTGTACGTAAGATATCTGCATATGAGTTATTGGTGGAATAAAGTGTGAGAAGAGTGTGAGAAGTAATTCTAAGATGTGAAAGAACCACCTCTAGGAATTACTAGGTCTCACACGGGAAGAAGATGCAGGCATCTTCTTCTCCGGGATTGTTTGTGCTGTCAGAGGCAGCATGCCTGGAAATGTGAGATGAAATTTGTTCGGTATGTCGTAAAGGTTAAAAAAATACGATAGAAAGTGGGTGTAAGGATGAGAAAGAAGAAAAAGTGTTATATGATCATAGGGGTAATAGCATATATGCTGTTCGGAAATGCGGTAACTGTTGAAGCAGCGCCTGCAATTGAATTGACCGGACAGTATCAATATGATATTGGTTCGACCAGTAAGATGTTCGGCGCGGCAGCAGTCATGAAACTGGCAGATGATGGTGTGGTGGATCTGGATGAACCCATTACAACTTATATACCGGAATTTAAGATGGCAGATGAACGATACAGGAAAATAACGGTTCGTATGTTACTGAACCATAGCTCAGGTCTACAAGGATGCCATTATAATGACATGACGCTGTACGAAGATAAAGATACGAGCTCGAAAGACACTTTGTTGGAACGAATGCAGAATGAAGTATTGAAGTCTGATCCAGGAGAACATGCCGTATATTCTAATGATGGTTTTACGTTAATTGAATTTTTGGTAGAACACGTAAGTGGAATGAGTTTTACACAGTATATAGAAAAGGAATTCTGTATGCCGCTTTCCATGTTGCAGACAGGAACGATAGAAAGTAATCATAGTGTAGGAGTGAGAGCACGTAATTTTAAGAATCATACCATGGAACTTCCATTTGAAGACTGTACTGTGATCAGCAGTGGCGGAATCTGGTCTACGACGGAAGATTTGTGCAAATTCGGCACCTTGTTTATGAAGGACGGAAGCTCTATATTGTCAGAGGCGTCAAAGGCAGCCTTTCGGAAAGAAGAAAGTGGTCAATTAAAGTATTGCAGTCCCAATGATCTGGGTGAAACAGGATTCGGACTTGGCTGGGATGAAGTACATGTATCGCAGCTGCAGAAATATGGGATACAAGCGATGTCAAAAGGCGGAGATGTGGGATTCCAGCATGCAAACCTGACAGTAGTTCCGGATAAAGATATGGCAGCAGCAACATTAATTTCAGGCGGGAGTTCAGAATTCAACCAACAAGTGTGCAATGCCCTGCTGCTTGCAGCCCTGGAAGTAGAAGGAGAGCTAGAGACAAAAGAAGATACCACGATGGAAGAGACAGCGGGTCATTATGCTTCCTTAGAACGGAAGGAAATAGAACCGGAATACCTGGCGTACGCGGGAGATTATGGTTGGAACACCTTTTATACAGTCTCCTTTCCTGATAAAAATACAATGTTTATAGAGGGGGAGCAGAAGGATAAGCATGTGACACAGACATATGAATATGTAGGAAATGGAACATTTGTCGGGACTTTGGGAAATATATTCTCAGAAGGAGAATTTTCCAGTGCAGGAGAAGGGAAGAACGGAATTTCCAGACTTATATTAAGGCAGGAAGAAGACGGAGAAAAATATATTTATTCGGATACCAATACTGCGTATACAGGATTCGATATGAGTGTTAGAACTTCTACGTGTGGAAAGAAACTGCAGGTGAACAAAATAAGTAAAAAGGCAGAAATGGCATGGAAGAACAGAGATGGCAAATACTATTATCTGCTTAGTGACAAGTATTCTTCTACCAATTGGAATTCGAATCCCATACTCCAAATGAAGGAGGGAAGTCTCAATGGATATACGGAGAATGCGGGATTTCTGAATGCCATGAAGATCGTGGATGAAAATCATGCAGAGCCATTTGCACTATTTAGAGACACTTCGAATATCGAACTGACTTCAAAAGATGGGATTGAATATGCTGACATTAAAAATATCGGAGTGATATATGCCAGTGAAAGTATATTGCAGTCACTCCCGGATAAGACGACTACTTATACGATGGATAAGGAAAGAGAAGCTTGTTGGTTTTCAGTCCCAGAGAAAGAAAGCAAATCACAGGTCGTGATAGAGGCGGATGATAATGCAGCTGTGTATGTATATGATAAATATCATGAAGTCATATATACAACGTATATCCTAAATGGAAATCATACGGTTATCTTACCGGAAGGCGGAACTATAGCCTTTATTGGAGAAAAGGGAAGTAAAATGAAGATTACATATAAATAGGCAGCGCAGAGTGCTTGTGAAGAGGCTGGGAGTCCAGCCTCTTCGTTGTATATGCATGAAAAAGCAGATATGAATAGAAAAGCTGCGCAAAAGGATTGTAAACTATTGTAAAACATTAGGTTTTTCGTTACACTCAAATAATAGAATCAAAAGAGGGTTCTTAAACGAGGAGCAGATTTATGGAATATAAAGTACTGATTATAGATGACGAAAAAGAAATAGCAGAATCAATAGCGGAGTACTTTACGATGTTCGATATCAAGACAGCATATGAGACGGAATATCAAAACGGGCTGCAATTTCTGGCAGAAAAGGATGTAAAATTACTGTTATTAGATATTAATCTTGGCGATAAATCAGGATTTGAATTCTGCAAACAGGTGCGAAAAACAAAGGACATACCGATTTTGTTTTTAAGTGCTAGAACAAGTGATGATGATGTTCTGACAGCACTTAACATAGGGGGAGACGATTATATCAAAAAGCCCTTTTCTCTAAATATCCTATTGGCAAAAGTAAAAGCAATTCTCGGCAGATATGAAAAATACAACATGACATGTATGTCAGAAAAAGAGGCGAAATCAAAGTATATAGACTCTTTACATGAATCAGGTGTGAATAGTATCATTGACATAGCTGACGGACTGCAACTGGACTGCAATTATAGACAGATCATTAAAAATTGTGAGAGAATCAAGTTAAAAGAGATGGAATATCAAATGTTAAAATATCTGTTGGACAATAAAGGACGTGTGATTTCAAAAGATGAATTATTGGAAAATGTATGGAGCGACAATTATATTGGAGAGGGCACATTGGCAGTACATGTACGGCATCTTCGAGAAAAAATAGAAGAAGTGCCGAATGAACCGAAATACATAAAAACCATATGGGGAGTAGGCTATGTCCTTGAATAGTAAAAAGATTGCGACAATCAGCATAATTTTATGGGTGATTTTGACAGGTGTTATGTATTGGGAAGCATCAAAAGAAATATCATTTGATGCGAATCTCGTGGAAATGAATCGGATTTATCAGGAAGTTCAGGATAATTGGGGGCATCTTGAGGAATTGTCCGGAAAATCATTTCAATATGAATTTAGCGTATTAGATCCTCAGAAGACTATATTATACAAAACGACACATGCGTCAGAAGAAATGAAAAGTATAGAAAACGCAATTCGTGAACATCAGGCGTATTATTTCATTACGAATCAAAATCAACAAATGGGAACTCTTATAATTGCAACCAATTATAGTGAGCAATTAAGGCAGGATAAGAGAAAAATGGTATATGTGCTGGCAGGGATATCGGGGATATTGCTGTCATGTTTGAACGTGCTTACCTATTATTTGAAAAAAAATATAATACAACCGTTCGAAAGAATGAAAGAAACAGCACATCATATTGCAGCCGGTAATCTGGATGTTCCGCTGCAAATGGATAAGAATCATACTTTTGGAGCATTTACCGAAAGCTTTGATATTCTGCGTGAGGAACTAAAAATCGCAAGAGAAAAAGAATATCTGGCGAACCAGAGCAAGAAGGAGCTTGTGGCTTCTCTCAGTCACGATATAAAGACACCTGTCACTTCCATAAAATTAATCAGTGAAGTTATGATCGCAAAAAATCCTTGTAAAGAAGCTGTGCAAAAATTCATATCCATTAATCAGAAAGCAGAGCAGATAGACGCCCTTATTTCTAATATGTTCCATGCTGCGATGGAGGAACTTGGAGAGCTAAAGGTCACATGTGCAGATGAAAGCAGCGATATCATAAAAGAGATTGTGAAAAATACAGATTACTATGAAAAAGTAAACTCTTTCCTAGAAGTGGAATCCTGCTTGATTAGCGTAGATAAATTGAGATTAGAGCAGGTAATCGGAAATATAATCAATAATTCCTATAAATATGCAAATACACTGATTGAGGTTACAAGTGAGATTAAAAATAATTTCTTGATACTACAGATAAAAGACTTCGGGCCTGGCGTAAAGGAAGAAGAACTTCCTTTGATCTTTCAGAAATATTATCGTAGTAAAGCGGAAACTGTCAGAAAGCAGAGCGGAGCAGGACTTGGATTATATATCTGCAGCTACCTGATGGAAAAAATGGGCGGTGCCATACACGGTATGAATGTCCAGGACGGATTTGCAATGGAAATTATGATTGCATTAAGTATATAGGGATACTATACTGGGTTCAGATTGATCTAAAAAATAATTAAGTAATAAAAGGGAGAATGATATATGTTTGAATTAGTACAAGTAGCTGAGCACACCTATTATATTAATTGTCCAGCCAAGATTGGAATTGTCGAGTTGGAAAATTCGGAAGTGGTTCTCATCGACAGTGGTAATGATAAAGATGCCGGAAGGAAAGTTCGGAAGATTTTAGACGAACATGGATGGAAGTTAAAAAGCATTTATAATACACACTCAAATGCAGACCATATCGGCGGGAATAAATATCTGCAGGGACAGAGTAACTGTGCGATATTTGCACCGGGGATAGAAGCAGACTTTACCAATCACCCGATATTAGAGCCTTCTTTTTTATATGGCGGATATCCACCAAAAGATTTACAACATAAGTTCTTGATGGCACAAGCAAGTGAAACACGAAATCTGACAGAGGAGAACCTGCCGGATGGAATGGATATGATATCATTACCAGGACACTTTTTTGATATGGCGGGGTATCGAACACCGGATGATGTCGTATTTTTGGCAGATTGTTTATCCAGCGAAGAAACACTTCAAAAATATCAGATAGGATTTATCTATGATGTAACTGCATATCTGAATAGTCTTCAACAGATAAAAGAGATGAAGGCCAAGACATTTGTGCCGTCGCATGCAGATGTTACAGAAGAAATTGCCTCTTTGGCACAAAAAAATATCGATAAGGTTCATGAAATAGCGCAGGAAATACTACATATATGCAGTACACCGCACATTTTTGAACACATTTTACAAGCGCTATTTCAAAAGTATGAACTGGTGATGAATTTTGAGCAGTATGTGCTTGTGGGAAGTACTGTCCGTTCCTATCTGTCATGGTTAAAGGATAATGGAAGGATAGAAGCGGTCTTTGAAAACGGGCTTTTATTATGGAAAAATGCTTTAACTTCTGATAAATAAAGGCTAAGAAAATAAGAGTAATTAAAAGATTCATTTATGGGATGAAGCATTACCATTAGGAAATGGATCTTTAATTGCTTGACTTTCAATATAGACAATTGTATAATATCCAATGTAGACAAATGTATATATTTGAAAATTAAACTTAATTGCATTTAGACTGGAGTTGAATAATGAATAATTTTAAAAAACTTCCCGAAGCGGAATTTGAAGTGATGAAAACCATTTGGGCAAATGAGGAGCCTGCTACAACCAACATGTTGATGGAGCAGTTGGGAAACAAAAAAGAATGGAAACTGCAAACGCTAATTACTCTTTTGCTGCGCCTTGTTGAGCGGGGATTTTTGCGCACCGAAAAAAATGGCAAGGAGCGCACCTATTATCCATTGGTGGAAAAGGAACGATACTTAAAATTTGAAACCAGTAACTTCATTGAAAAATTTCACAACCGGTCAATTGTCAGTCTTGTTGATACCCTATACGATGGAAAAGAACTGAAAGCCTCAGATCTGAATGAACTATCAATGTGGCTGAAGAAGCGGGGGGAGTAGTATGGGAGAGCTATTTATTACATATCTACAGAACTCATTGCAACTCTCGGTTGTTGCATTGCTGATGCTTATTTTTTCACCATTATTTGTGAGCCGGTATTCCGCCAAATGTCGTTATTACCTGTGGATCGTCATTTTTGTGGCGTTGGTTCTCCCGATTCGATTGAAGATAAGCATTACCCTGCCAGAAGTTTTTCAGCCGATTCTCCTGCAAAGTACAGATACAGCCAAATCAGGCGCTGTCATGGTTGTTAATGCTGTAAAGACATGGGAGTGGTATCAATATGCAGGACTGCTATGGGCGGTCGGTATATTTGTCTTCTTGGCATGGCATTTGTTTCAGTATCTGCATTTTCTGTCTGTAGTCAAACGGTGGAGTGAAGATATAAAGAGCTTTGTCGTGTTAGAACAATTCGCCCTTGCAAAAGCAAAATTAGGGATTTGGAATCATATAACGATAAAATCCTGCGCCTGTATTAAAACTCCCATGGTGATAGGCCTGCTTCATCCTGTGGTGCTGCTTCCACAAATTGATTTTTCTAAGGAAGAGCTGCAGCTTATCCTGAAGCATGAGCTTGTGCATTACAAACGTAAGGATCTATGGTACAAATTGCTTATGATGCTGGCATTGGCTATTCATTGGTTTAATCCGGTAGTGCACCTCGTGGTCAGAGCAGTTTTGACCCTGTGTGAGATTTCATGCGATGAGGAAGTGCTGAGAGGGATTGACACAAAAGGGCGCGTAAGATACGGAGAAGCGATCATTAGCGTTGTCCGAAATGGAAGCGCATACCAAACGGTTCTTTCCACAAATTTTTACAGCGGTATCAAGGGAATGAAAAAACGAATCTGTGCTATGATGGATATGACGAGTAAGCGCTTTTCTCCCGCTTTGTTCATGGCAGTTCTGATTGTTACTGTGTGTGGGACGACTACATTTGCATTATCCCTTGCCCAAGCACAGGGTATCGTGTATGATTCCGATAAAGCAAAGGCAGCAATAGTAAACGCAAATCCAGAAAATGTTAAAGCGCTCCCGGTGAGGTCATCCTCTGCCGCCGATAAAGAACAAGACAATCAGGATAAACCAAACTTAAATAAAAACGAACTTGTTCCCGATGAAAGTGAGCCGGTGCTCATGCCCATTTATGAATATCATGCAGAGCCGAATCAATTACAGCCAGATGACCCGGATATGCCACGATTAATCGCAGAGAACGAACAGTAGCAAGCAACCTGAAATACGCAAACGACCGTATACATCCAAAATATAAAAAGGTCGTTCGCTTCAAATATAGACAAACGTCTACAATGTACATATCGCATCCGATATACGGGTGTAATTCAAATGAAAGTTGAGAAAAACATGAAAAAGAAAATATTTAGTATTGGATTGTGCCTGACCCTTCTTTTATCCGGCTGTGCACAAAAAGGCAGTGTATTCTCTGAAGGCACATCAACGGAAGCTACATCAATGGAAGCTACATCAACAAACCAATATGAAGAAACAAACGACTTTTCACAATCAGGAGAAGCCGAAGTTATGTCCATCAACACCCAGCAGAAAGACTGGAGCAAAGTACAGGGAAAGATCAGAGGTATATACTCCGCAGGTGGCAGCAAGGTATTGGTCTTTGCCAATGAAATTTCACTTTATGACTTAGCAACAGGAAAAACGGTTGGAACAGTTTCCGAAGAAGGACTAGATTCGCTTCGCTGCTGGACGTTGGACACCGGCTATGTGATTGTTGGACAGGTGGCATCCAAAGGCTCCGGCGGTTTTGAGGCAGAAGAAGGAAGCTCCGGTCCTCAACTCCGTGTTGTTTTCTACGATACAAACTTAAAATCACGGTCTGAGTTTGACATTTCAAATCTTCTGAGGGATGAGAAAACGTTGATGGATACGGAAGCAATTGCTTTTTCTTCCGATGGCAATCGTATCGCGTATGCGACAATGACCGGCCTGTACCTCTATGACCGGCAGCAGGATAAGCATACCACGCTGATTGACCTGACAGCAGAGGATGAGAAAGCACGTTCTGGCATATGCAATGTTGAACAGGTTGGATTTACCAATGGCGGTAATAACATTGCGTTTAAAGCACAGAGCTTTGATGTGCCTGCCGTAATAGGCGAGCCCTCCTTTGATACGATAGGTATAATCAACACAGATGGCACCGGACTGACGAACCAGAAGGCAGACGGGTATGCCGTAAAAGAACTCAGCGCTTATGATTCCAGACTACTGGTTGCAGAGGACTTCACTACCGCTGATGGCCGAGTGATGGTTATGGACAACAAAAGCGGCAGTAAGAAAATTCATATCCTTTCTGACAATAACGAGGGCGGAAATATTTATGGATCGGACACAGGGCGTTATTTTGCCTCATCTGTTTCCAGCAAAACCGGGTGGACGGTTCGGATCTATGATACCGAAACCGGAAAGATGGTGAAAGAAGAAAGCATTTCTAATGACGGAGAAGAGGTGTATGGATTCAAAGACCCTATGCTTAGGATAGTGGATGAAACAAAGACTTGTATTGTCCTTTTAGGCAATAAGCAGGATGAGGTGGATACCAAGATCGTATCAATTCCGTTTTGACCCTAAACAGGATAATAGATGGTAAGCGCTGCTTTCAGAGGGATGGTCCCGGTTGCGGAATAACTGTGCTCATATGATGCAGTAAAACTGATAGCATCATTTTCCTGTAATAGGAAAGTCTGATGATTGACAGTTAAAGTAAGCTCTCCCTCCAATACCATGACGTATTCCTGGGATTTTTCAGAGTGACCAATTGAAGTATGAATATGTCCGACATCCAGCTCAATTTGAAAATACTCGAAATTGCGTTGTGGTGTAGTGGGGTAATAGCAATATAGACGATAATGGTCATTTTCATCATTTTGTACCGTAATATCGGACTTTTTTATAATTAAAGTTTCATGCTCCTGCTGTTCTAAAAGGGTAGTATAGGGAACTTTTAGTCCGTTAGCAATTTTCCAGACTGTATTTATGGTGGGATTCGTCTCACCTTTTTCTATTTGTGAAAGCATGACTTTACTTACTTCACTTAGGGTAGAGAGTTGGCCCAGGCTAAGATTTCGCTCTGTTCTTAATTTTTTTAAATTATCAGCAATAACTTGATTGATATCCATGAAAATGATTGTACCTTTCTAGATGATTCTTAAATTATTTTTAAAATATTCAAAATATTTAATTGACAATAATAACGAACAAACGTAAAATATAAATTACAAATATAATTTACGTTTGTTCGTTATATTATACAACAGGAGAGTAAGGAGTACAATAAAAAAATGACAAAAGTGAAGCGAAAGATCATGTTCAGACAATCATTCAAAGCGGCATTTCCACATACGATCCCAGTACTGACAGGATTTTTGGTACTGGGAATGGCTTACGGTGTATTGATGCAGACAAAAGGATACGGAGTCGTGTGGGCGGTTCTCATGAGTGCCATTGCATTTTGCGGAAGCATGCAGTTCGTTGCGATTACATTGCTTACGACAGCATTTAATCCGATACAGGCTTTTTTATTGAGTATTATGGTAAATGCAAGACATCTATTTTATGGGATCTCAATGTTGGAAAAATATAAAGGATTGGGAAAAATCAGAGGATTCCTGATTTATGTGTTATGTGACGAGACATTTTCGATTGCATCCAGCATCGATCCTCCGGATGGGATAGATAGAAAGTATTTCTTTTTTTCGATCTCACTTTTAGATTATCTTTACTGGATGATCGGAACTTTCTTTGGAAGTGTACTGGGGAATCTGATTACATTTAATACCAAAGGTCTTGACTTTGTATTGACAGCGCTATTTGTAGTATTGTTCCTGGAACAAATGAAGAATAAAGAGAACAGGGTATATGGGGTAATTGGAATTATCAGTACAGCTGTCAGCCTGTGCATATTTGGCGCAGGTAATCTCGTAATTCCTGCAATGGTGATTATTCTATGCATCTTAGTCATGGGTTACAGATATGAACAAAAACATGTTCAAATACCTTGATTTAAAGGCGGCCAAAGGTCGCAGATGGGAGCAAATGCGAACGATAAGAAAATTCGCAATCCCTGATTTAAAGGCGGCCAAGGGCCGCAGATGGGAGCAAATATGTATTTAACACCAATGCAAACTATTATGATAATACTGGCTGTTACTGCCGGAACAATGATTACCAGATTTACTCCATTCCTATTATTTCCGGAGACAAAAGAACCGCCCGAAATAATAGGGTATCTTGGGAAAGTATTACCGCCTGCCATGATGGGGCTTTTAGTTGTCTATTGCTTAAAGGGAGTATCGATCACCGATGCGCCTCATGGAGTTCCGGAACTGATTGCAATTACCAGTATCATTGTATTACATAAATGGAAACGGAATGTATTATTAAGTATTGGCAGCGGGACTGCTATTTATATGCTGCTCGTTCAAATGGTCTTCCATTGATGATTACCATTCGAAGAGACAAATCTTTATTCAGCAAGACGATATTTGCTTTTTTCCCAGGTGTAATACTGCCATACTGATCAAAAATGCCGATTTCTTTTGCTGGATTTACAGCGGCGCACTTGACTGCGCTTTCCAAAGGAATATGCATTTCTTTTACGAGAACGCGAACACAATCCATAAGATTAGTAGCGGAACCGGCAATCGTTCCATCATGAAGCGTTGCAAGATTGCCGGTTACAGTAACGGCCTGTCCACCGAGTGAATATTCTCCATTCTTTAGTCCTGTGGCCATCATACTATCACTGATGAGGATAATACGGTCATCGGTAAATATCTTAAATGTATTCCGGACGACACAAGGATGAACGTGAATTCCATCACATATAAGTTCTACATGTACACTATCGTTATCAGATGCAGCTCCTATAACCCCCGGTGAACGGTGCGTGTAAGGACTCATGGCATTATAGAGATGTGTTACGTGGGTAGCCCCGGCATCTATGGCGGCTTGTGCCTGTTCATAAGTGGCATTTGTATGCGCTATGGAAAGAACTACTTCATCCTTCAGTTCTTGGATACATGCAATCGCTTCAGGCACCTCTACAGCAAGATCTAATAATTTGAACAGATTTCCGGAGGCAGCCTGAATCCGTCGGAACATGGCAGCATCCGGAGTATGTATGTAAGATGCATTTTGTGCTCCTTTCTTTGCGTGCGAAAGGAATGGTCCTTCCATATTGATGCCACATAGAATTGCACCGGATTCACTCTGATAAGCGGCGGCTGTTTGTCCTATTTTGACCAAAGTTTCTTCAGGGAATGTCATTGTGGCAGGACATATTTGAGTAACTCCCTGCGATGCTTCATATTCTGCAATCGACCGGAAAGCCTCTTCGGTTCCATCACAGAAATCGTAACCAGCACAACCGTGGAAATGAAGATCTGTTAGTCCGGGAATGGCATAACAATTGGAAACATCCAATATTTTATCATGACTGACATCAGTGTCATTAGTTGCAATCAAATCATTTAGTATCGTAATATCCTTTTTTTCAAATTTATTTGACTCATTAAAAACGAAAGCATTTCTTAATATCATAGGAATCCCCATTTCTGATGTCTTTTGCACATCTTAGTATGTATCTATATTCATGGATGAACTGAAACCTGAAAACAGACCATCTTATAACTTTTTTAAAGAGTGATCATGGAAAAAGCATCATCATCTCCAACCACAGTTACATCATTATGAAGCTGTAGAATGGAAGCTGGTACTTTGGGGGTAACAGGACCAAAAAAAGCTTCATTTACAATGGAAGCCTTGTCCTTACCACTGACAATAACAAGAATTTTTTTTGCCTGCATAATGGTTTTGATTCCCATCGTGAGCGCCTGACGTGGTACATCGTCTGGATTATCGAATAAACGGGCATTTGCCTGAATCGTTATGTCAGTCAGGTCAACACAATGTGTCTCTTTTTCAAAAGCTTCTTCCGGTTCGTTAAATCCAATGTGACCGTTGTGTCCAAGTCCCAATAGTTGAAGATCGACCCCGCCCATTTCACGAAGCACTTGATTATAGCGTGCACATTCTTTTGCAGTATCCGTCGTCAGTCCATTCGGAATATTCGTATTTTGCAAGTTAATATTCACATTTTTAAAAAGATTTTCTTTCATAAAATAGTAATAGCTTTGTGGATCATCAGGTGACAGACCGATGTATTCGTCAAGGTTGACAGTGCGGATCTGCGAAAAATCAAGATCACCCTTTTCAAACCATGCGACTAATTGTCTGTAAGTTCCGATTGGAGAAGAACCGGTAGCAAGACCAAGAACACTGTTTGGTTTGATGATGATCTGAGCGGAAATAATGTTTGCTGCTTTTCTGCTCATACTCTTATAGTCGGCTGTTTTATAAAAATGCATGTTAAGTTCCTTCTTTCGTTAAAATATTTTGATAGGCTTTTGATACTCGAATCATTTTATAGTGCTATCAATGTTATTATATATACAATTGCATAGAAAATTCTACAGATTTGTATATTCTGAAAGTACATTCAGGTCAAATTTGTAAAAAGTGATAAAAATAGAAATTTGTATGGAATCCAACATGTATATAAAGTACAAAAACAATGAAAGAACTTTCAAAATTCGAATGAATATTGAAAATAGAAAGCAAAAAAGTTATAGTGAGAATAAGATCAAACGGAATTACGTGGAAGGAAAGAAAAATGAAAGAATACATGAAACAAATCGAAGGTAAGCTGATCGTATCTTGCCAGGCATTAGAAAATGAACCGTTACATTCTTCTTTTATAATGGGAAGAATGGCAAAAGCAGCAGAGGAAGGCGGCGCTTCGGGAATCAGAGCAAATACAGTGGAGGATATTAAAGAAATCCGTAACAATGTACAACTTCCAATCATTGGAATCATAAAAAGGGATTATGATGACAGTAAAGTTTATATTACACCGACTATGAGAGAGATAGAAGAATTACGGCAGGTAAGGCCGGAAATCATAGCAGTAGATGCAACCAGTCAAATGAGACCTGATCAGATTTCTCTGGATACCTTTTATCATGAAATCAGAGACAGATATCCGGAACAATTGTTAATGGCAGATTGCTCTACGATAGAGGAAGCGATTCATGCCGACGAACTTGGATTTGATTTTATCGGAACCACATTGGTGGGATATACCGATTATAGTAAAAACAAAAGAATTGAAGAAAATGATTTTGAAATTATTCGAAAAATTATTGACAATGTCAAAGGAAAAGTAATAGCAGAAGGTAATATTGATACGCCTGATAAAGTAAAAAAAGTAATTTCTTTAGGCTGCTTCAGTGTGGTAGTAGGAGGATCTATCACAAGACCACAGTTGATTACCAGAAAGTTCAGCCAGGTATTGGAATAATATACGCGACCGGGAGTCGCAGTTAGGAGCTAACTATGAAAAAATATATTTCGATCGATATTGGCGGTACCATGATAAAGTATGGAATTATTAATGAGAACCATATGGTGGAAGAATTTTATAATTGTGATACAGAAGCAGATAAAGGCGGGGCATACCTCATAGAAAAAATAAAAAAACTGGTGAAGAGAGAACAGGACCGGAAGATGATATATGGAATCTGTATTTCTACGGCAGGAATTGTAGATGCCCAAAAGGGTAAGATTATATATGCGAATGACAGTATACCTGATTATACAGGAATGAGAGTAAAAGAAATATTGGAAAGTGAATGTGGAATTCCCTGTGAGGTCGAAAATGATGTGAATTGTGCAGGGCTGTCGGAGCAATATGCCGGAGCAGCAAAAGGGAGTAAGGTGACAGTATGCCTGACTGTAGGGACTGGAATAGGCGGATGCATTTTAATAGAGGGTAAGGTGTTTGGAGGATTTTCCAATAGTGCGGGTGAAGTCGGATATATGAGGATAGGCGATGAGGACTTTCAAAGTAAGGCATCCAGCAGAGCAATGGTAAGTCAGGTAAATGCCATAAAGGGTCATAAAGATAAGGATCAACTGAATGGTCAACAAATATTTGAATTGGCAAAGTCTGGTGATCAGGTCTGTAAAGATGCGATCGCAGGAATGTGTGAGACACTGGGATATGGAATTGCCAATATCTGTTGTGTGGTGAACCCGGAAGTAGTTGTTTTAGGTGGTGGTATCATGAAACAGCAGGAATACCTGCAGCCGTTGTTACAGGCAAGTTTAGGAAAATATCTGGTGGAACCTATCAGACAGCATGTAAGACTTACGTTCGCGCAAAATGGCAATAGGGCTGGGATGATTGGTGCATTTTTTAATTTTCAGAAACGACAAGGGGAAATCAAAGAATGAAAGAATACGAGAAAAGTGTAATTCCTATGATTGAGTCCAATTATGAGAATCTTACATCAGTTGAAAAGACGATCGCAGATTTTTTTATTAATAATAAAGAACTCAAAAATCTGGATGCCAAAAGTATTGCAGATTACCTGTATATATCAGAAGCATCTATTTCCAGATTTGCTAAAAAAATCGGTTTTTCCGGTTACCGTGAATTTATCTATCATTATCAGGCCACTTTTCAGGAAGAAAAAATAGAAGTGGAAGAAGGAACCAAAGACGTACTCAATACCTATCAGGAATTGTTAAATAAGAGTTATAACCTGATAAATGAAGAACAGATGGATCGAATTACAAGGTTGATCTCAGGCAAGAAGAGAATCTATGTATATGGAGTCGGCAGTTCGGCGTTGGTCGCCATGGAATTCAAAACGCGTTTCATGAGAATTGGTCTGGATGTGGAAGCAGTAACAGATTTTCACCTTTTGCTGATGAATGCGGTACGATTGCATAAGGATAGTCTGGTCATTGGAATCAGCATTAGTGGTGCTACCAAAGAAATCATCGATGCGCTGTATATGGCAAAAGAAAAAGGAGCGACTACTATATTCATTACCTCAAGAAATAATAATAAATTTCTGGAAGATTTTGACGAAGTGGTGTTGACAGCGGTAAAACAGAATCTGGAATATGGAAATGTGATCTCACCACAGTTTCCGGCATTGGTCATTATTGATATTATCTATGCTAATTATCTGAAAGATGACAGGCGGAACAAAGAAGCAATCTATGATGCAACAATAGAACCAATTATAGGAAGATATGTGTAGTTTAGATGGGGAAAAAATCGGTTTTCATATCTGCAGACATGCAGATATAAAATAAATAAGAGAAAGAAGGAAGAGAAAATGGGAAGTTTTTTAAATGTTCAGGTTATCTTGATTTTACTGGTTTTTATTGCAGGCATCGCTTTGATGATGACCAAAAAATTGCCAGCAATTTTAGCACTGCCATTATTAGGCATTATCATTGCGGCAATAGCAGGGGTTCCTTTTATGACACCTGAGAAAGAAGAAGGGCAGACGATTATGGCATTTGTTATTGCCAGTGGTGCTTCCAAACTGGCAGGAACAATTATTGCTACGATCTTCGGAGCCATATTCGCAAAGATCATCCAAAAACAAGGTATTTCAGATGAGATTATCCGAAAAGCTGCTGAACTGGCAGGAGATAAGCCAATGGCGATTGCAATCGTATTAACAGCAGCAACAGCTGTTATTTTTACGGCGATCAGCGGTGCAGGTCCGGTAATCATGGTATCTACAATTGTGATTCCCCTTATGTTATCAGCAGGAATTGCGCCTACAGTGGCAGCAAGTCTGGTATTAATGGGTCTTAGCATCGGATTGATCTTTAATGTTGCAAATTATCAGATGTACATAGATGTAATCGGCATGGACATGGAAGTGATTAAGTCAACATCACTTGTAATGGGAATCATCAGTATTGTTGTAACCATAGTTTACATTGTAATCAATGTAAACAGGAAGTCAGTAAGAAGCTCATGGGCAATGCCGGCAGAAGACAGGGATAGAAAGAGGGTAAATCCGATCACACTGTTTACACCGCTGCTTCCTATTTTACTTGTCTTCTTATTCAAATTTAATGCAGAAACAAGCCTGCTTATTGCAATTGTTGTGACTGTTCTAATTACCTCCCCGAAACAAACAGTTCAGATTATTTCAGGTGCAGCAGTAGAAGGAATTAAAGATGTAGCAGGTGTGATTGCATTAATGATCGGAATCGGTATCTTGTTAAATGGTGTTGCAGCAGAGGCAACAACAGCTTTGATGCAGCCTCTGATCAGTGCTATCTTACCGGCAAACCCTGTAGTATATGTGATTATATTTACGATATTATCACCTTTGGCACTGTATCGTGGGCCTCTGAACATGTATGGACTTGGTTCAGGATTGGCAAATATTTTCCTTGCAGCTGGAACACTTAGTCCCGTAGCAGTTGGAATGGCATTAAGAAGTACCAGTGTTGTGCAGTGTATTTCAGATCCTACCAACACGCAGAATGTTATCGTGGCAGATTTTGCAAAAGTAGATGTAAATGATATTTTAAAATCAACCTTACCTTATACAGTAGTAATGGCATTTGGAATTTTGTTATATACAGCAATCTTTATTTTTTAATGAAATATAGTAAGCAGAAGGCTGTTCTTGCGACAGCCTTCTGTAATGAATAGGAAGGAAACAGGCAGATGGGAAGAAAAGTAAGAATTGGTATTGATGTAGGAGGAACTTTTACAGATGCCGTTGTAATAGATAATCAGACATATGAAGTAATTGCAAAAGAAAAAGTACCAACAACTCATCATGCAGACAAGGGTGTCGCACAAGGGATTGTTGAAGCAATAGATAAAGTATTGGAAAAGAATTCCATTGATCCTGGTGATGTCATCTTTATTGCACATGGCACCACACAAGCAACAAATGCATTATTGGAGGGTGATGTTGCAAAAGTCGGAATTATCGGAATGGGAACCGGTGCGGAAGGAATCAGAGCAAAGGGAGAAACAAAAGTCGGAGATATTCTTCTGGCATCAGAGAAGTACCTTTACACAAAACATACCTTTATGGATTCTGCGGCTTTAGATGAACAGAATATTAAGAAATCAATCAGTGAATTAAAGAAGGAAGGGGCAGAAGTAATTGTTGCTTCGGAGGCTTATTCTGTAGATAATCCTGATCATGAAAAGAAAGTGATTGAAATATCCAATCAAGAAAATATGCTTGCGACCGGAGGATATGAAATTTCACAATTATATGGATTACAGGCCAGAACCAGAACAGCAGTTGTAAATGCAGCATTAATTCCTAAGATGATGGAGACGGCAAATATGACAGAAGATGCCGTGAAAGAATCAGGGATTAAGAAACCACTTATGATAATGAGATGTGACGGAGGTGTCATGAGTGTGGATGAAGTCAGAAAACGCCCAATTCTGACAATGCTGTCAGGTTTGGCTGCCGGGGTTGCCGGAGCGCTGATGTATGAAAAGATTACAGATGGAATTTTTCTTGAAGTTGGTGGAACATCTACGGATATTTCAGCGATCAAAGATGGTAAGGTCATGATAAAGAATGCACAGGTAGGAGGTCACAAATTATATCTGACTTCTCTGGATGTACGTACACTTGGAATCGCCGGTGGAAGCATGATTGTTGTGGAAAATAAAAAAATTACAGATGTAGGGCCGCGTTCTGCACACATTGCGGAGAAGGAATACGAAGTATTTGCAACTTTAGATAGGATGGTAGATCCAAAACTGAAACTGATTGCTCCAAGAGAGGATGATCAGGCGAATTATGCAGTTGTTTTTTGTAAGACCGAAGAAAGCTTTGCACTGACACTTGCAGGTGCCGCAAATATACTTGGATATGTACCAAAGGATGATTATGCATATGGCAATATTGAGGCCGCAAAGATAGCATGGAAAGCATTGGCAGATGAGATAGGAATTTCCGTGGAAGAGGCATGTAAACAGGCTATGGATATCGCAATGGATAAAATCAGGTTGATTGTTGAAGATCTTATAAAAGACTATGATCTGAATCGAAATCTCATTTATCTGGTGGGGGGTGGTGGTTCTGCAGCTGTAGTTACGCCATATCTTTCAGAGAAAATGGAAATCAGACAGCGGATTGCCAGGAATGCACCATATATTTCGACGATTGGGGTGTCCCTTGCGCTTGTCAGAGAGCAGGTCGAGAGGAATGTTGCAAATCCGACAGAAGAAGATATCAGGAAGATACGCAGCGATGTTATGGAAGTTATTACAAAAGCAGGAGCAAATCCTCAGACTGTGGAGATTTCTATTGAAATTGACAGCCAGAAAAATATATTGCGTGCAGTAGCCACTGGTGCGACGGAACTTAGGACAAAAGAAAGGAATGCACAGGCAAAAACAGAAGCGGAGCTGCTTTCCATTATACAAGAGGCAGTGCAGGCAGACCTCAGTGAAATAAAGGAGGCAGGGCATGCGGGAAGATGGCATGCATATGAAGTGAATAAGGTGAAAAGATACTTTTTTGGAATTTTAAAAAAGAGAACAAATATGGTTCGTATCATTGATGAGGAAGGTGTTATCCGTTTGCAAAAAGACAATGCCAGAATTCAGGTAACACGTAAAAATCAGTTACATTCTGTTTTTGAGGATTTTATAGATGAGATGACACAATACACAGACGCAGGAGCAACACTGCCAAAAACATATCTGTACTTTAAGCAAAAGGCATTGGATCTAAGTGGTGTGATAAATAAAGAACAATTACTTTCTTTGGCTGAGATGGAACTAGAGTTTGCTGAAGATGAGTGTAATATTATCGTAGCGGCTGCAAAGGATTGAGTGTATGTTAAAATGGAACCAGATATCAGATGAAGTGATGGGATATTGTGATTTAAAAGAAGATCCTATGTTTCACAAAATAGAGAACATAGAATTCTATATCAGAGAAAGTTTTGCGATTGCGGAAAGAACTGTAAAGCAATATGAGGATCGAGATTTATTAGCCATTTTACAGCAATATCATGTACAAATTTGTTATCATGAGGACTCTGGTAAAAATGAGATGACTTTTTCACAGATCCAGTCTCAGATATATTATGACAAAAATTGTAAAATCATTGATCTTTACCTGCCATGCATTCGGGAAAAAATGAATGCGCTTGAACAGTATGGGTATCAGATGTCATTTGAGGAATTGTTGAAAATGCATATCGCACATGAATTTTATCATTTCCATGAATATGAGAATGATAAAAGAACATATGAAATGCTTCCAAAAGTGAATGATAAAATCATGCGCGTAATAAGCAGAAGCGCAACTGTCCATAGAAGCAGTGAGATAGCAGCGCACAGATTTGCACAGATCATAACAAAAGCTCCGCTGCATCCTAAATTAATGGATTATATGTATCTGATTAAAAAAGGAATTTATCAGGAAAATGAAGTATTTGATATTTTTTTGGATGCGGAAGAAGCATTTCGGGGAGGAACAAGATGAGCAATATCAGGTATGAAAATGAAGAAATAAAAGTTATTGGTGAATACGATACAGTAATTGTTGGCGGAGGAACGGCAGGTGCATCAGCAGGTATTAGTGCTGCAAAGGGCGGTAACCGCACTTTGATTATTGAAAAATACGGTATGCTGGGAGGAAGTCAGACAAATGCACTCGTATGCCCGATGATGCCCTCTTATGTAACACACTTGAATAATTTTTATGAAATCGAAGAGAGATTGCAGGAAAAGGGCAATAAAACGAGAGATCAGATAGGGGAATATGTTTGGTTCAGCGCAGAAACCATGTCGGTGGTACTGGAGGAACTATATCTGTCTTATGGAGGCAGGATACTGTATGATGCCGCTTTCATAGATTGTATAAAGTCTAATAACAGGATTAGCGCCATTCTGGTCATGACGGTAGAAGGAATTGCGGCAATCAAGGGGAGAACTTTTATTGATGCCAGCGGAGATGCCATCCTGACCAGAAGTGCAGGTGTTCCTGTTTCACATGGAGATGAGGAGGGAAATAATCAGATGAGTTCACTCCGGTTCGAAATGGCAGGAATCGATGTGGAAAAATACCGGCAGTATTGTTTATCTCAGCAGGATCAATTTTCACCTTTAACAGAAGGATATTTTTTTGAATCAGCTATGGTAGCGGGAAAAGAATTTAAATTAGAACCACTTTTCAGGAAAGGTTTGGAGGAAGGCATTCTGCAGGAAGCAGATTTAAGATATTATCAATGTTTTTCCATTCCCGGGAAGGAAGGGTGTATGAGTTTTAATTGTCCGCATATAGGAGCACTTCGAAAAAATACTGGTATGTTTGCCCGTTCGGAAGCAATGACGGAAGGTAGAAAAATGATTCAGAGACTGGTGAAATTCTTAAATTCTTATATGCCGGGCTTTGAGCATGCATATCTTGCACAGGCAGCAAATATGCTGGGCGTCAGAGAGTCATATCGATTGGTTGGGAAATATATCTTATCAGAAGAAGATTATAGTAATCGTTCAAGATTTGATGATGCAATTGCAAAGGGCGACTGGTATATTGATGTGCACTCGGCAAGTAAAGGGCTGGTGCATAAGGACAAATATCAAAAAGGTGAATATTATGAGATTCCTTATCGTGCATTACTATGTAACGAGGTGGAAAACCTGATTGTTGCCGGAAGATGTATCTCCACAACCTTTTTGATGCAAGCCAGCATTAGAATACAACCTACTGTAATTGATATAGGAGAATCCGCTGGAAAGGCATCTGTATATGCCAGAATGAATGATACACAGGTGGGACAGATGGATGGAAAAAAATTAAATGGTATGCACTTGTGATGCCGCTATAGCCAAAGTATAAAAAATAGTAAAAAGCTACCGTATCCAATAATTAATGATGACTGAAAGCCGCGTGAACTCTATGTTTTCGCGGCTTTCGCATATCCACGTTTACCAATATGTTGAGGGATTGATTTGTTGAGATAAATAACTGATAATAGAGAAAGAATTTTAAAATAAAGCGAACAGGAGATTTATAAAGATGAAATTTTACATGGCACCAATGGAAGGCGTTACAGGGTATCTTTATCGAAATGCATATCAGTCCTGTTTCGGACACGTAGAAAAGTATTTTGCTCCTTTTATTGTAGCAAGTGAACACCGGACAATGTCAAAAAGAGAAATGAATGATATCCTGCCGGAAAATAATGAAGGATTGACAGTAGTACCACAAATATTGACCAATAAGTCAGCAGACTTTATCAGTACTGCGGAAAGCATCCAGAAGTTAGGGTATAAGGAAATTAATCTGAATCTGGGATGTCCGTCAGGGACGGTGGTGGCTAAAGGAAAAGGTGCAGGATTTCTTGCAAGACCGGATGCACTTGATTCATTTTTGGAAGATATCTTTGCAAAGCTTTCTGTAAAAATTTCGATTAAAACCAGAATCGGAAAGGTAGATCCGGAGGAATTTTATGAATTAATTGAAATTTTTAACCACTATCCGATAAAGGAGCTTACCATTCATCCGAGAATACAGACAGACTATTATAAGAACAAACCAAATTGGGATGTTTTCAAAGATGCATTGTCTTTAAGTAAAAATCCCATTTGTTATAATGGGGATATTTTTACCATGGAGGACTATGAGCATTTTACAAGTAAGTTTCCGGGTGTAGATACGATTATGCTGGGACGCGGGATTATCAGAAATCCGTTTCTGATCAATCAGATTCTTAACAATGTGGAAATTGATATGTTGAAGCTAAAATTATTCCATGACAGGATTTATCAGGAGTATACGAAGATATTATTTGGAGACAGAAATATTCTCTTCAAAATGAAGGAACTTTGGGTTTATATGATAGAATTATTTCCTGATAGCCATAAAGAATTAAAGCAGATCAAAAAATCACAAAGGCTGTCAGATTATGAGACTGCAGTAGCAGCGTTATTTAGGAAATAGTGTGAGAAGAAGCCGCAAGCGTCTTCTTCTCCCTGATTATTTGCGCTGCCAGTGGCCGCATGTCATGAAGCGTAACGAGAAATATGCACAGAATATTAGATAGATTTTAGTGCACAATAACAGTTTCATTGAATCAGTAATAAATGAATTGACATTATAAATATAAGTAGCCTATAATAATCAAAAGAGTACACGAGTACGCACTAAGAAAATAAAGGTTTCCGATACTCTTTTAAGAACGTAATTATTACATAATGCAAATAAAAATATAGAAAGGAGGATAAAAGAAAATATCCCGACGATTCGTTCCCTGGCAGGAGTTTTAATGAATCATCAAGATATTCGCTACTATAATAGTAAAACATTTGCATATAAAAGTAAAGGTTACTTCTTTTGAAACTTACTTTAAACAATAATTTTTTGGGAGGTAATACATGAGAAAGAAAGTATTAGCAGGTTTAGTGACAGCAACAATGATATTGTCATTGGTCGGATGTGGTAAAGAAGCATCCTCAAATGCAACAGATGGTACAGATGTAGCAAGTAGTAGTACATCAGAAACTGCTGCGGAGAATTCCATTACTTTAAATTTTTGGAATGTATTCACGGGTTCAGACGGTGACATTTTGAGAGAGATAGTAGATAACTACAATGCAACAAATACAGATAATATAACAATTAAAATGGATATTATGCCAAATGATACATTACAACAGAAATTACCTGCATCAATTGCAACCAATACAGCACCTGACTTTGTACTGTTTGGTGTTGAAAACATTGCACCTTATGTAAGTAACGGCTCTCTGGAAGATATCAGTGATTTTTGGGATGCAGCGGGGGTGGAGCAGACTAATTTTCTAACCAATGTTTTAGATTTATCCTATGTTGATGGTAAATTGTATGGTACACCAATGCAATATAATGTTTCTTATTTATATTGGAACAAAGATTTATTTAAAGCAGCAGGACTGGATCCTGATACTCCACCTGCAACATTAGATGAATTGGCAGATTACGCAGTAAAATTAACAGATGAATCTAAAAATCAATATGGACTTGCCTTACCAACTGATGCTACGTATATGCAATTTTTGTGGGCTAATGGCGGAGATGCAGATGATCCAGTTACGAACACTAATTTACTAAATTCAGAAGAAAACTTAAAAACATTGGAATGGTTGCAAGACTTAACGGTGAATAAGAAAGTATCACCTATGAATATAACAGGTTCTGATGCGGATACCATGTTACAGGCTGGACAGATCGCAATGTATATGAGTGGGCCATGGCAAATAAATGGTTTAAGAGAGCAGAATATTAACTTTGGCATTGCCCCATGTGTTGCAGGTAGTGCAGGCGCATTTTCTCCAGCAGGCGGGTGCAGCTATGTAATACCTAAGGGAATAGATGATACAAAGAAAGAAGCTGTTTACAAATTTATGAAATATTGGCTTTCTGATGCTGTTTTAAAAGAATGGTCACAGAAAAATGGCTTTCCGGTCTGGTCTAAAACCTTAGCAAAAGACCCTGAGATTGTAAATGATGATGTATTGAACTCTATTTCAAAAGCAACTGAAATCGGCAGATCTTACAATTTGGGATATTCACTTTCCAGTCAAATCGATCATGATGTAATGGTGCCAATGTTTGAAAAAGTGATGACAGGAGCCGCTGCACCGACAGATGCATTGCAGGAGGCATCAGATGCAATGGATACTGTTTTAAAAAATTAGCAAAAAGAATCCTGGCAATTATATTTTGTCAGGGTTCTTATATAGAAGACATAGCGTTTTAAATGGAAACGTTTAGGAAGGATAAATGAATGAATAGAAATAAAAAATATCAGCCACATTATCAAAAAAGCGCTTATCTTTTTATTCTCCCATCTTTATGCATATTGACTGTTTTTGTATTTATACCATTAATAGCATCCTTTGTTATCAGTTTATTAAATATGAATATTTTTATGAATGATATTTCATTTGCTGGATTTACCAATTTTAGAAAGCTGCTTGCAGATAATAGAGTCAGTAATGCAACCATGAATAGTTTGATATTTACATTATTTGAAGTACCGCTGCAGGTCGGATTGGCATTATTACTTTCAAGCTATGTAGCGAAGAATAATAAATTTACAAAAGCATTGCGTTCTATTTATTATCTTCCATTCGTATGTTCAATGACAGCAATTGGCATTGTGTGGTCAATGCTATTGGATCCAAACATGGGTCTGATACCTTATCTGCTAAAAAGATTTGGATGTGAGACAATTTCTTTTTTAAAAGACCCAGATCTCGCATTAGCAACAGTAATCGTGGTAACAGCCTGGAAAGGATTTGGTTATACCCTGACATTAATAACTGCGGCAGTTCTTAATATACCATCTTCTTTATATGAAGCAGCCGATATGGACGGCGCGAATGCTTTTCAAAAATTTATATGTATTACGATACCTGGGATTTGGCCGACAATTAGTTTTTGTATTGTAACGACGACCATATCATCTATGCAGGTATTTGATCAGACCTATGTTATGACACAAGGAGGACCATTAAACAGAACTGAAACGATCGTACAATATATATATGACAGAGGATTCCAGACAGCACCATATAACTTGGGATATGCTTCTTCTATATCAGTATATTTATTTGTAATGATAGCCATTATTACATTTATATTAAGGAAATTTATACTAGAGAAAGGAGAGGGTGACAATGATTAGAAAAATTAAATTAGGAAAAGTAATCGGCTTTATTGCATCCATTGGAATTGCATTTACAGTCATAATGCCTATTATTTGGTTATTTGTTTCTTCTTTCAAAACAGACATAGGAGTCATAGCATTTCCACCATCATTTTTTCCAAAGGAATGGACAATTGCTCAGTATCAATATGTGACAAAGAGTATACCGATCTTTTCAATGTTAAAAAGTACCGTATTTTTTGCAGGCGGAGTTACCGTTCTTAGTGTATTATTTGATTCCATGGCAGGATATGCATTTGCAAGAATGAATTTTAAAGGCTCCAAATTAATTTTTTCAATTATATTATTGACAATGATGGTTCCATTTCAGATTATAATGACACCGCTCTATATAGAAATATATAAATTCAGATTATTAGATACGTATGCAGGCTTGATTTTACCGAGAGCAACGAGTGCATTTGGTATTTATATGATGAAATCATTTTTTCAAGGGCTGCCAAAATCCATTGAAGAATCAGGAAGAATGGACGGAATGGGTGAGCTCAGAATTTACTGGTCATTGATGCTGCCGTTGTGTAAGCCGGCAATTGTAAGTTTAGCAATTTTTCATTTTATGAATAACTGGAATGATTTGTTATATCCTTTGATGTTAACAAGTTCACCCGATAAACGTACTCTATCAGCGGGCCTGGCGGTTTTAGTCGGCAATAAAGTAATTAAGTATGGTCCTACTTTGGCAGCAACAATGATATCATTGGCACCACTTTTAATATTGTATATTTTCTGTCAAAAATATTTTGTAGAAGGAATTGCGACATCAGGAGTAAAAGAATAGCGAGGTATTTATAGATGAAAGCATCTATTATAATAAATAAAAGTTTTAAAAAAGGTACAATTGACAAACGAATTTACAGTTCTTTTGTGGAACATATGGGCAGGGTCGTATACTCTGGAATTTATGAACCAACACATCCGGAAGCAGATGAGGATGGCTTCAGGAAAGATGTACTGGAAAAAGTAAAAGAGATGGAAGTGACTGGAATACGTTATCCAGGAGGTAATTTTGTGTCTTGTTATGATTGGCGGGATGGAGTTGGCCCTATTGAGAAAAGACCAAGCAGGCTAGAGATTGCCTGGCGTGCAATAGAAACAAATGAATTTGGCACAAATGAATTTATGAAATGGGCTGAAAAAGCCGGAATAGAACCTATTTTTGCTGTAAACCTTGGAACAAAAGGGATAGAAAATGCAGTATCACTGGTTGAGTACTGTAATGTGAATGGTGGTACATTATATAGTGATCTTAGAAAAAAACATGGTGTTGATAAACCATATGGTATTAAAACATGGTGTCTGGGAAACGAAATGGATGGCGACTGGCAGATCGGCCACAAAACGGCAGATGAATATGGAAGACTGGCTCAGGAAACAGCAAAAGCAATGAAACAAGTGGATAGTACGATAAAATTGGTATCTTGTGGAAGTTCAAAATCAGATATGCCTACATATCCTGATTGGGAAGCAACAACGCTTAGCTATACCTATGATTATGTAGATTACATTTCACTTCATCAGTATTATGGAAATCAGGAAAAGGGAACCAACTATTTTTTGGCACAGTCAATGGACATGGAACAATACATCCGGACAGTAATAGGAACCTGTGATTTCGTAAAGGCAAAAAAACGTTCTCATAAAGTAATCAATATTAGTTTTGATGAATGGGGTGTATGGTCAATCCCTGATGTAGAAGTGGCATCACAGGTGGATGAGGCACCATGGCAGGTAGCTCCAAATCTGAGTGAACAAATATATTCGATGGAGGATACGCTGCTATTTGCAAGTATGATGATGAATTTCCTGAAGTATGCGGATAGAATCAAGATTGCCTGTCAATCGCTCTTAACAAATATTAGTGCAGCGATTATGACAGAGAAGAATGGTGGAGTCTGGTTGCAACCTATCTACTATCCATTTGCCTATACATCGAAATATGGAAGAGGATGCGTATTGCAGGAGGTACTGGAATGTGATTCTTATGATTGTAAAAAATTTAAAAATGTACCATATATTGACAGTGTCATTATACATAATACTGAGCGGAATGAGATTGTTATATTTGCAGTAAGCCGCAACGAAGAAGAAACAATACAAGTAACAACTAAAATAGAAAATTTTTTAGTTCTGCAAGGGATTCAACATATAGTATTACGACATGAGAATAAGAAAATGACAAATTTAATAGATCATGAAGCAATCAAGCCGCGAGAGATAGATGATATTCAAATCAATAAAGAAGTTGTACAATTCTCAATATTACCATTATCTTGGAATATGATTCGATTAAAAATAGAGTAGAAAATGATGGTAATAAATGATATATCTGATTTGTTATGGATTTTGATACATGTTATAGTAAAAGCATAGTAACAATATGTTAGAATGCAAATAAATGACAGCGGAGGTCAGTTAAATGGGGGTTACAGCCAAGGAAATTGCAGAAATTTGTGGGGTATCGCGAACAACAGTAAATAGGGCATTTACAAATACAGGAAGAATTAATCAGGAAACAAAAAACAAGATACTTCAGGTTGCGAAAGAGTTGGAATATAGACCAGATCTGTTAGCTACAGGACTAAAAAATGGAAAAACAGGTTATCTTGGAGTGGTCATTTTGGGTGTTGATAACCGGTACTTCGCGCAGATGCTGAATGCAATTGAAATTGAAGCAAAGGCGAAAAAGTATTATATCAATATTACCTTGCATGAGAAAGATAAACAGCAAGAACAGGAAATGATACAACGTCTTGTTGATTACCGGGTAGAAGGTCTTATCTTATCACCTGTTTCTAAAGGAGATGCATTTGGTAATTATTTGAGAAAAATGGAAAAACCGATTGTTATTATTGGAAATAGAGTTGACAAAGAGATACCATTTGTAGGAATTGATGAAAAACAGGCAGCACGGGATGCAGTTAAAACCATAATAAAAAAGAATTATCATAACATTGTGTTTGTATGTCCTCCGCTTGCAGATGTCGAAACTGAAAATGTATATCAGCATGAACAAAGAGAAAAAGGATTTTTAGACGAAATTGTGAAGTATGATAATGTACATTATGAGATTATAAAATCTTGGACTTATCTGCAGCAGGTCTCAAAGATTCTAAATGAAAATTCTGAAAAAACCGCTTTTTTCTGTTCCGGAGATATTTTTGCACTCGAAATCATGAAATATTTAAATAAAGCTGGAAAGAGAGCAGGGAGAGATTATGGCATTATGGGATTCGATAATATTGATACGCTGGACTATATTATTCCAAGATTATCTACAATAGATAACGTAGTTAAGAAAGTAGCGACGAAAGCTGTTACTATATTGTTCGACTTGATGGATGGGAAAGAAGTAGCTAAAAAGACACTGGTACAATATGTAGAAATTAAAGGAGAAACACTTTAGTGATGAAAGGACGATTGATTTATTAAAGAGGACGTTAATAATGATGAAAAAAATAGAATATAATAAACCGTGGATCATGCAAAGAGCGGATCCTTATGTATACAAACATATGGATGGAACCTATTACTTTACAGCATCAATGCCGGAATATGATTGTATTTGCTTAAGAAAATCAAAGACACTTGAAAGCCTTGCGCGTGCAGAAGAGAAAGTAATATGGAAAAAACATGAGAAAGGAATTATGAGTTTTCATATTTGGGCTCCGGAGCTGCATTACCTAGAGCACAAATGGTATCTATATTTTGCGGGTGGGGATGTTGATGATGTCTGGGCTATCCGCCCGTATGTGTTAGAGTGTGCAGAAGCAGACCCAATGACAGGTAAATGGATTGAAAAAGGAATGATGCGGTATCTGGCAGAGGATGAGTTTTCTTTTCGGGCATTTTCACTTGATGCAACTGTATTTGAAAATAAAGGAAAACATTATTTTGTGTGGGCAGAAAAGGTCAGTGTTGGTAAACAGATATCAAATCTCTATATAGCAGAGATGTCGTCACCATATCAATTAAAAACGGTGCAAGTTCTTTTGACGTCGCCGGATTATGATTGGGAGAGAATTGGATTTTGGGTAAATGAAGGACCTTCTGTGATTAAAAAAAATAGGAAAATATTTTTAACTTATTCAGCCAGTGAGACAGGGATTCATTATTGTATGGGTATGCTTGCAGCAGATGAAGATAGTGATCTTCTAGACCCAGGTTCTTGGACCAAGCAAAGATATCCCGTATTTAGTACTTGCCAAAGAAAAAAAGTTTATGGTCCAGGACATAACTCTTTTACAGTAGATGAGGAAGGCAATGATATATGCGTTTATCATGCCAGAACGGAAGAACAAATGGAAGGCAATCCACTTTACAATCCTAACAGGCATGCAATGCTTATGAAAGTCAAATGGAATGAAAAAGGATATCCAATATTTAGTTATAAAAATGAATGAGGATATTATTTGATAATTTGATAATGAGCAACTATAATTGGTATATATCTAGGGATAGATATAGTATAAGAAAGGAGGAATCAGTGAATATGAAAGAAAACTTGAAATTAGAGAAAGAAAAGGAACTGTTAGGGAGGATTCTCCTCTTATAACAGGAAGAGGCAGAAATGAATAGAAGAGAATTAAAAATAAATCATATCCCCGCAATGATATGGGGAGATTTATCAGATAAGCTATTTATTGCAGTTCATGGAGACCAATCAAATAAGGCTGATATTCCAATAGAAGTTTTTGCGAAAGCGGCAGTTCAAAAAGGATTTCAGGTACTGAGCTTTGATTTACCGGAGCACGGCGACAGAAAAGCAGAAGGTACACTTTGTAAAGTACAGAACTGTGTGGAAGAATTACATAGTATTATGGAATATGCAAAGAAAAATTGGAGTCATATAAGCTTATTTGCGAATAGTATGGGAACCTATTTCAGTTTACTGACATTTCGGGACGAGCGATTGGATCAATGCATATTCCTGTCACCGTTAGTGGATATGGAACGTATGATTACCAATATGATGACATGGTTTACTGTAAGTGAAGCAAGACTGCAGGAAGAGCAGAAAATAGCAACACCAATAGGAAAAACCTTATATTGGGATTATTTTACTTATGTAAGAGAACACCCAGTGGATAAGTGGGATGTTCCAACTGCGATTTTATGCGGCACAGAAGACGATATTTGTGAGTATGATACAATTGATTCCTTTGTAAAGAGGTTCGGTGCAAATCTTGAACGAATGGAAGGCGGAGAGCATTACTTTCATACGGAAGAGCAATTGACATACTTCCGTTTATGGTTAGAAAAATATGTGTAAACTATAGCAGATAACGCTATGGAATAATAGGAATAAATAACTTATAATAATCACCAGGGAGAAGTCCCTGGTGATTTATTAACTTATAGAATTAATGCAAAAGCTTGTTTATATATTTGAATTCGTCAAAATACATGTTCTAAGTACCAGCGGCTTCATACAGTTGCTCACCAAACTATGTTGTGCATCAATTTTTGTTTTGCAAGTATATGTGCAAATTGACGAAGCCAAGTTCTATGATAAGTTTTGACACTTGAATTTAAAGGGGGAGAATATTATGAGTAGCATAGATTTACATATGCATTCAGACATTAGTCTGGATGGAGAATACACACCAGAAGAACTTGCTTTCATGTGCGAAAAGAATAAATTAGAAGTAGTATCACTGACAGACCATAATTCGATTCGGGGTATTCGAAAAATGGAAGAAGCATTGTCACAATCCCAAGTTCGCATGATTCCCGGAATAGAACTGGATTGTACCTATGAAGGATTGGATCTGCATGTATTGGGATATGGTATTGATGTGGAAGATAAAAGATTTATACAAATAGAGCAAAACATTTTGAGTCAAAAGAAAGCGACGTCTGAAAAGAGAATGGAAATCTTATTGGATCTGGGAATACTCTTCGAACAGTCAGAAGTAAATAAACTGGCAAAGGACGGTGTCGTGGTAGGGGAGATGATTGCAGAAGCTGCTTTGGCAGATAAAAGGAATAAGAATAATCCATTGCTTGCAGCTTATCGGGCTGGAGGTAACAGAAGCGACAATCCTTATGTGAACTTCTTCTGGGATTATTGCGCGCAAGGGAAGCCTGCATTCTTACCGGTGCGATATATGAGTTTTATGGATGCTGTTACACTAATTAAAGAAACCGGTGGAATTGCAGTCATTGCACATCCTGCAAATACGGTCGGAAGAGATGAAAAAGTCATTACTGATATGGTGCGGCAGGGCATTGTTGGAATTGAAAGTTATAGCAGCTATCATACAAGTGATGACAGGCAGTATTATCATGAACTTGCAAAAAGGCTGGGTATCATGGAAACCATGGGAAGTGACTTCCATGGAAAGAATAAACCTGCGGTATTTCTTGGGAATACATTTGGAGAAGGCAGGGAAGCGAAGTTGATAAATGCAATGGAAAAATTCGGGGTGTTATAAATGGAATGGGTCACAGCAATCAACGAAGCAATTGCATATATGGAAGACAATTTATTGACAAATCTGACGTGTGAGCAGATCGCAGCACATGTCTATTTATCCAGCTTTCATTTCCAGCGGACATTTCAGGCACTGACAGGAATGGGCATCAGTGAATATATCCGGAATAGGCGTCTTTCTCTTGCCGGACATGAATTACTGTCCAGTAATTTAAGGGTCATTGATATTGCCTATAAATATGGATATGAGACACCGGAAAGCTTTACAAAAGCATTTACCCGTTTTCATGGTATCAGTCCCGTAAATGCGAAAAGGCAGGGAGTTACGTTAAAATCATTTAACAGACTTTTCATTAAGATATCACTGGAAGGGGGGCGTTGTATCGACTATCGAATTGTTGAAAAAGAGGCTTTTGAAGTAGTAGCGTTAACAAGATTATTTGAAGGAGAAACATACCATACAGAAATACCGATGTTCTGGAAAACATATTTTGAAAGCGGTTTACATAATGCGGTTTGCGGTGCACTTGGAATCTGTGCGGAAGAAATGAACTATGCATCCAATTGGAGATATGGCATCGGAGATTTTAGGGAGAATGTGCAAAAAGTGCCGGAGGGATTTGAAGTGTTACAAATACCTTCCTATACATGGGCAATTTTTACCTGTAAAGGTGCTATGCCTGAAACGATTCAGAATATGTGGAAAAGAGTGTATTCCGAATGGCTGCCGCAATCCAGATATGAATTACTCATGGATTATGATCTTGAATATTATACAGAGGGCGACACAAAAAGTAATGACTATATAAGTGAAATATGGATCCCCGTAAAAGAGAAGCAAAGAAATTGATCGTTGCTATGAAACCGTAAGGCTGAATAGTAACAATTAATCTGACAAATCCGAGCAGAAAAAGACAAGATAAAAATGAAATTCTTCCTTAAACTATAGATAGATCAAATAGAAGGGAGTAACGGTGAAATGAATCAGAAAGCCACCTATTACAAAATAGTATTAGAAGGAAAACACTACGATATTGGAAAGAAAAGGGGAGAACATATTACGGCCCATTGTCCTCTTTTAAAGCAATGGCTGATGGCAAGGCCGGAAGGAGTTGCGGAATTGACTGCAGAAGAGGCAGAAGCCAAATGTGCTCTTTTTGACCAATACAGTACAGGACTTGGGGAGGAAATAAGAGGACTGGCAGATGGGTTAGGGATTGCATTGCGGGAATTAGGCAATGTTCTGAATGGATATGCCAAACGTTTGCCATGTGCCTGTTCCGTTATAGGAATTGCAGCAGATAAGACTACGGATGGGCATGCTTATATCGGTCAAAGCTATGAATACGGGTATGAGGACGAGTATGCTTTTGCGATCCAGAGAGCAGAAGGAAGCTATGCGCATATGGGATTTTCATTTTATCAGGCAGGAAGATTTGATGGTATCAATGAAAAAGGATTGTGTGCAGCGATCACGTGCCTTGATTTTGCGGAACCATCTGCCGGTGAGGCGGAAGGATTTTCTTTTCCTTTTGTAGTAAGAATCCTGTTGGATACTTGTGCCACAACAGACGAGGCAATTGCCAAGATGAGAACACTTCCAATCTGTACCAATGCGAATATTCTAATTGGAGATGTATCAGGTAACATTATAAAAGCCGAGATACTTACCAAGGACGGAAAAGCTGATATCATAGAGGTGAAAGCCGCCCCTTATACGTATGGATTTAATCATTTTATGGAGAATGGACATCGGGAACAGTATCCTGCAAAACGGTATTTTTCACATGCAAGGGAAGAATTCATGAAAGAGATTAGTACCAGGGAAAATAAGATATCCAAAGATGGGCTGCAACAAATCTTGACCGATCCATTGCCGAACGGAATGTCCTGCCATGCATATACCTGTTACTTTGGAACGCTGCGATCTATGATATATGACGTGACTACATCAGAACTCTACGTATGCTTTGGTTCACCACAACAATATCCATATGTAAAGATGGACTTATGGGAGAAAGAATCTTCAGAAGAAGTAGTTGAGTTTACCGATGAGATCATGCCAAAATACTTTTGGGAATTTGTATAAGAGGTATCAACATAAAGAAAAGCAGTAGAAAATCATTTTTTGATTTTTGCTGCTTTTTTATACTAATTATATTACCACAAAATCACTTATTTTTCAAGTATTGTAATGCGATGGAGATAGGCGTAGAATCAGAAATTACTAGGAAAGAATAGTGTGAAAGGTGGAAATTCTTATGGAGGATGATTTTTTATTACAGGTGATGAATCAAAATAAACTTCAGATGGATAAGGTGATTGCATGTAACCAGTATACGGAAAAGTTTGGATTGCAGTTATCGGAACAGGAAGCGTTACTATTGGTGGACGAACGGAAACGAAGTTTAAAGGAAGAAGAGCGGATAGAGTTTGGAGAGGGCGTTCTGCCAAAGCTTATTTTTGCATTTTGCGATTCCCCTTATATTTACCAGGATAATTACGTAGAGTCAATTGCGACCTTACAGGATATTTTCTATTTGTATAAGAATGAATCACTGGATGAGCTTTCTGATGATGAATTGATTTCCTATATGAAGGAAGCGTTTGAAGGAGAATGCGAGGGTTCTCTGGAACATCTGGAAGATACTGCATTGGAAGCGTTTGCCAGAGAAATCAGAGAGAAGACCCATGGATTTTTGGGAAAGTATGAGGAAGAGGATGAATGATTTCAGACAAGAGATAGGGATGAGTGAACTCATCCCTATTGTTGCGGAACTAACAGAGAAGTACACAAGTAAAGAGAGTTCTTCTATCTCGTATGCGAAGGCGCAGCAATTAATGGGAGCGGTCTTATATTGTATTCAAGAAAAAGAACGGTCATCTGAGAGTGGAGCAGAGATTCTTGCAGCAAATCAAAAACCTGATGTAAAAAAATTATACCAATCGGGTTATGGACTTGTTCTCCAGAAAGTAGAGCACACAAAAGAATTATTTGAGCATCTGATTGTTGACTTCCGTGCCTATGGAAATCAGAATTATTATGATACTGTTGCAAAGGGAATGCCGGAATTTTTTAAATATTACGATGCGAGGTTTAACCCTCAGGATCATATTCTGACTTTGGATTATCCGACATTGGTGCCGGTCGAGCCTGCCTGCGGGGTGGATGCAATTTATCAATATCTTACGTATATTAAGCTGGAACAGATATTTTTTTCCAGATATCCGGATGACTATGTGCAAGAAGTGTTAGCAGCATATCATCATGAATATGAGATGCTCTATTGTAATATCTGTAATATCGTGTTGCGTAATGTAATGGGCTGTATGATTTGTGAAAAGAAAATAACAAAGTACGGATTTTCGGAGGCTGATTATGAGAAAATCCACAAATTTGTGATAGACAGAAAAAGGGAAGAAGTCAAAGGGAAATTATTGCAGTTATTACAGACTTTTATCGCACAAGTTTACCAGGATGACCAAGCACTGTTCCTGTATCTGGCAGCAGACATGGAGAATTTTACGGTTGAATTGAGAAATGCTGTGGAACATGAGTGCCTGGAGACAATTTTTAACTGATAAGGAATAATAATACAAATAGATCAGACCATACGGGGGAATATATATGATTGAATGCGTGAGCCATATTACTTTTGTTGTAAAAAATTTAGAGAAAACTACTCATTTATTTAAGGAACTATTTCATGCGGAAGAAGTTTATTATAGTGGTGAAAAAAAGCATTCTTTATTTAAAGAGCGTTTTTTTATTGTTGGTAGTCAATGGATCGCTGTTATGGAAGATATAAATATACTGAACAGAACTTATCATCATATAGCATTTAAAATATCAGATTCTGATGTAGAGAATTATTTAAATAAAATTAAATTCCTAAATTTAGAATTAGAGCCTCCGAGAAAAAGAGTATCTGGGGAAGGATATTCTATCTACTTTTATGACTATGACAATAATTTGTTTGAGCTTCATACAGAAACATTAGAGAAAAGACTAGCTTCGTATGCAGAGATAGATCATATATAAACCAGTTTGCTGTTTATTGCAGGGAGATTACAATATGTGCAAGCTCTTTGATTGCTTCTTCAAAAATATCACTGTCTACATAAGCAAAAGACAGCCGTATGGCATGGTTAGGTGTAAAATCATATACACTTCCTGGGTTAACCAGAATTTTTGCCTGCAAGGCTCTCTTAAAAAGCATAGAAACAGAAATTTTTCCACGTAATCGTAACCAAATATAGAAACCACCCTGTGGAACGCGCCAATCAGCCAATTCATTGAAGTAAGTGTCCAAGGCTTGTAAAGCAGCATTGCGGCGTTTTAAAAGTTTCTTTCTTAGGCTGTTAAGATAGGAATCGTAGCTGCCGTTTCGGAACATTTCAAGAAGAACCGATTGTGCAAGCGAACTAGCTCCATAGTCCATCTGCATTTTGATATCGCTTAAGCGGTCGATTAGCATGGAAGGACCGATCATCCATCCAACACGAAGACCAGGAGCAAGTGTTTTAGAAATCGTTCCGAGATAAACTACATTGTTACAGGTATCAATTGCTTTTAGTGGTGCCGGTGGTTCTTCTTCCAGCCACAGGTCATCATAAGCACTATCTTCCACAATCGGAATCTGATGTTTGGCACAATATTGTAACAGTTCATTACGTCTCTTTAAGGTCATAGTGATACCGGTCGGATTATGATTGGTCGGTATTGTATATAGAATAGACTTACCAATTTCCTTTTTCGAAATAAACCAATATTTAATACCTTCCTCATCCATGGGGATTCCTTGCAGAATCATCCCGGCAGAAGGAAAGAGCTGTAAAGATTTCAGATAGGTCGGTGCTTCGGTAAAGACTTTAGAACCTTTTGGCATCATACCGACTGAGATTAACTGTAAAGCCTGTAAAGATCCTGAGGTAATTAAGATATTTTCGGGAATTGATTGGATTCCTTTCTTTAATAATCTGGCTGCAATCTCAGCACGTAATTCATACAGTCCTTTCGGTTCCAGATAGTTCATTGCGTGCATGTTGGTGGCAACGGTATTTAGTGCCTGCTGCCATAGAACCCTTGGAAATAATTCAGGAGCAGGTTCGCCTGTCCCAAGCCTTATTATATCCGACATATACTCATATTTATTGATTTGCTGTATTTCCGGTAAATTTCCTCGAAAAATTCCTGTGTTAATATAAGATTCCCAATTAGTCTGTTTTTGAGATAACATGACAGACCATGCATTTCCACTGACGACTGTTCCGCCCCCATACATAGTTTGGACCATACCGAGTGAAGCAAGCTCATCCATGGCAGTTACAATAGTACTTCTGTTTACATGGAATAATGCAGCCAAATTTCTCTGGGATGGAAGCTGTTCACCTGATTTCCAGTTCCCGCTTATGATATTTTGCAGGATATAATTCATGATTTGTGTATGAATAGATTCTTTTATGAATCGGTCAGGCTTCCAGTTAATTTCTATCATATCGTCTCCTAACTTGGTTGGGTAAATTTATCTTATTTGGATGGTGTATCACTATTTATAATCAATTAATATATACCATACCGTACGATAAATTGACATAATTAATTTTAGAAAAAAGAAATTTGGTTGGGAAGTGTAAAAATGAATATTTATTTACAAGGATTGACAATGGGACTGGCATATGTGGCTCCAATCGGTATGCAGAATTTATTTGTGATCAATACAGCGCTTACACAGAGCAAACGCCGCGCAATCGTAACCGCATTGATCGTTATTTTTTTTGATGCGACATTATCGTTTGCCTGTTTTTTTGGTGTGGGTACATTCATGCAGTTATTTCCATGGAGCAGGACAATCATCTTGCTGGTGGGAAGCATCATTGTAATCTATATGGGCTATGCGCTGCTGAAGCAGAAGGCTGAAAATGAAACCCGGATGGATATGCATTTACCTTGGAAGAAGGTGGTGGTATCAGCCTGCATTGTTTCGTGGTGCAATCCACAGGCAGTATTGGACGGAACGATGCTGCTTGGTGCATTCCGGGTAACACTGCCTGCTGAAAGCTCCATATTATTTTTGATTGGTGTCATAACAGCATCCGGAATCTGGTTCCTTTCCCTTACAGGAATCTTATCGTGCCTGCAAAACCGATTTCCGGAGCGAATCTTGAGAGGAATCAATTTCGTATGTGGATTTGTCATGCTTTTTTATGGTGGAAAATTATTCTGGCAATTTATCAAGATAGTGGGAAATTGTGATATACTATAAAAAATCAAACTGTAAGGAGATTAGATATGGTATCTTATGTTGAAAAAGAAAATCGGAATCAAATAGCTCCCCTTTTTCAGGAGTGGAATGAAACATTAATTTGGTCATGTCTGCAGGGATGTATGGGAGCTGCTTTCGCAGACAACTTGGAGCATCCGGTATCAGCACAGATCATAATTGCAGATTTCTGTTTTTTTGCTGGAGAGGTCAATTGTGAGTTGATTTCGCATAAACCAAAAGATCTGGAACAGGATTTTATCATTATGGTGCCGCAGAATGAGGCATGGGCGAGGGAAATAGAGCTTATCTATGGAGAAAAAGCAAAAGAGGTAACTCGTTATGCAATCAGGAAAGAGCAGGATATTTTTAATATTGTATATTTAACAGGTATTGTTGAAAATCTGGATACGGAGTATGAGTTAAAGTTAATCGATGAGAAACTGTTTCGAATGGTTATGTCGGAGCGATGGTCAAGAGATTTATGCAGCCAGTTTGCAGACTATGAGGATTATGCCAAAAGAGGAGTGGGTGTAGCAGCGCTCCATGCAGGTAAGATAGCAGCTGGCGCTTCCTCATATACAGTTTATCAGCAGGGAATAGAAATAGAGATAGACACGAAAGAAGAATACAGGCGTAAAGGGCTTGCGCTTTCTTGTGGAGCAAGACTGATTCTGGAATGCCTGAAGAGAAAATTATATCCAAGCTGGGATGCCCAGAATCCGGCATCTGTGGCATTGGCAGAAAAATTAGGATATCATTTTGACTATGAGTATAAAGCATATGAGATCATGGATTATTAGTTTAAAGAAATGGAATAAAAGTTTACATATAAAAATTAAATGATTGCAAAAAATGAGTGACAATTGTATACTTCCTTATAAAATTGGTATTAGGAGGTAAGACTATGAATCCGATGGAAACGAGTGACTGGCTTGTATTGAACAATATTATATATAAGATTTATTCGACTCAGAATCTGGACCAGATGAGAATGAACTTAATGGAGCAGTTGAAATTGATGTTAGACTTTGATAGTGCTGATTTTTTTCTTGCCAGAAAAGATAACATGCAAGGGTTGGAAAATCCGATCTTCTACAATTGCGATGGTGATACAGCGTCTCAGTATGACCTTCTGGATTACAGCAGAGGAATCATGTATTCGGGAAAAAGCATGGTATATCGCGAAACAGATATTATCTCTGATGAAAAGAGAAAACAGACGGAATATTATAAGAAAGTTTATTCCCCTAATAACTGGCACTACGCTTTACAGATGATCATTGCAAAAGATAAAGTATTCCTAGGTGTGATTACCCTGTATAGAACAATTGGAAAAGATGATTTCAGTTATGCAGATGTATTCTTGCTGGATATGCTGAAGGATCATTTATCATTCCGTTTGTATCAAAATAGGGAAAATGAAAAACCGACCATGAATAAGATCTCCATCATCGAAGCAGTGGAACAATATTATCTTACCAAACGCGAGGAGATGGTACTGCGGCTCTTAATGAAGGGCGTGGAAAGTGAGATTATCGGCGAGGAACTGGCAATCAGTCTGAATACGGTAAAAAAACATATTCTAAATATCTATCGAAAATTAGGGATTAATAATCGCGTACAATTGTTTAAATTGATTAGAGAAAAAGAGTAAAAATAAGAAAATATACTTAAAAATAAGTATAAAAATACTACTATCAGGCAATTGTAATCCCTGATAGCAAGGAGTATAGTACCCATATAGCAACGGGGCAACCGGACAGGTGTGTCCAGTTGCTTTTTTTATGCGAGTAATGAGGAAAATGTTCTGCTTGCAGATGCATTTGACGAATACCGCGATAACGAGAGAAACTCGCAGGGCGTGTTTCTTCTCGTTGTTTCATAAAGGAGGAATGGGATGAAGGAATTAGTAATGACGATCAAGCCAGAAAAACTGGAAGTGGTAAAGAATATATTGGACAGTGTGAACTGTGGTGGTATGACAATCATGAGTGCTATGGGGTGTGGAGCACAAAAGGGTATGGTAGAGGATGGAGTAAATGAAATCAAAGGATTTAAAACAAATATTAATCTGTTACCTAAAATAAGAGTGGAAGTTGTGGTATCAGATGACATGGTTGAAAAAATCATAACTGAAATTAGAGAGAAAGTTGCTACCGGTCATGTGGGAGACGGAAAGATTTTTATCAGGAACATAGAGGACGTAGTTCGAATTCGAACAGGAGAAAGAGGGGAGAGGGGATTGTAATTATTTTAATTCAATAAGAGAGGTGAGACTATTGAAAAAAGCAATTGTAGAAATCAAAGACGTAAATAAATCATATGGTAGCAATCAAGTTGTTACAAATCTGAACCTGACTGTATACGAGGGTGAGTTTCTTACACTGCTCGGATCTTCCGGATGCGGCAAGACAACATCTCTCAGAATGATTGCTGGTTTTGAAGAATTAAGCAGCGGTTCCATCCTGATCGAGGGAGAAAATATTGCTAGTAAAGAACCTTATGAGAGAAAGGTCAATACGGTATTTCAAAGTTATGCGCTTTTCCCGCATATGACAGTATTTGATAATATTGCTTATGGACTTAAGATTCAGAAAATACATAAGAAAGAAATAAAAGAGCGGGTACAGGAAATGCTGGAGCTGGTCCAGCTGCAAGGATTTGAAAAACGATATCCAGCTCAATTGTCAGGTGGTCAGAAACAGCGTGTAGCAATAGCAAGAGCAGTCATTAACCGACCTAAGGTCTTACTCTTGGATGAACCGCTTGGAGCTCTGGACTTAAAGTTAAGAAAACAAATGCAGTTGGAACTGAAAAGATTACAGAAAAAATTAAATATTACATTTGTTTACGTTACACATGATCAGGAGGAAGCACTTTCCATGAGTGACCGTATTGCGGTTATGCATGAAGGAATACTGGAACAGTTGGACACGCCGGTGAATATTTATGAAAAGCCGCAGACAAAATTTGTTGCAACGTTTATTGGCGAGACCAATCTATTTGAGGGTTATGTAAATGATATCAGTGAAAACCAAGTCCAAGTTACAATTGAGTCGGGCCAAATTATAGGAACTGGGGAAGGCTTTGCAAGGAATGAGATTGTTGCTATTTCTGTCAGACCGGAAAGAATGCAATATGCAGTTGCTCCCATAGAAGGCTTTACTCTGGAGGCAAAAGTAAAGGAGCAAGTATATGTTGGATCAGTGCTGAAGACCATTGCAGTCCTTTCGAACGGAAATGAAATCAAGATAGAACGTCTGGCCGGTCAGCCGCTTCCCGAGGAGGGGATCATCTATCCTTACTGGGAAGTTGAAGATGCAAAACTGATACATACTGCTGATCATACATTCTATCAAGGTGTTGAAAACATTCAGTTCTGATGTTTGTACTACTTGCGGCAAGAAGGGAGATGTGTTATGACAAAACACAAAATGAAATCGAATCTAATTCCGGCAGTTATCATGGTCGGTCCCGTAACCTTATGGCTGGCATTTTTTATTGCTGTTCCGCTTTTATATGTTCTGATCATGAGTTTTTGCAGTACAGATCAATATTATAATGTGGTCCTGCAATTTAGTATAGAAAATTATAAACGGCTATTAGATATCAACTATATGAAAATATATGGGCAGTCCATAGTAATTGCACTATGTACCACGCTCATATGTATTCTTCTGGCATATCCCTTTGCATTTCTGATAGCAAGAACAAGCAATAAGAAAAAAGTATTGCTGTATATGATGGTCATTATTCCATTTTGGACGAACTCACTTGTTAGAATTTATGGATGGCGGACATTCTTGGGAACAAATGGTCTGTTTAATATCATTTTGCATAGATTACATCTGATTCAGGAGCCGCTGGAGCTATTATTTAATGTATCTGCTACGGTCCTTGGTATGGTATACTGTTTGTTTCCATTTATGGTATTTCCTTTGTATACCGTAATTGAAAACTTGGATCAAAATCTGCTGGAGGCTTCCGCTGATCTTGGAGCAAGAGGCCTGACTACTTTTTTTAAGGTGATTTTGCCGCTTACTGCAGGTGGGATATTTTCAGGTTCCATTATGGTATTTATTCCTACCTTAGGTCTCTTCTTTGTATCTGATATTCTGGGCGGTGGAAATACAGATGTAATCGGTAACCTGATTGAGCGACAGTTTCAAAGCGGGAATAACTGGCCGTTGGGATCTGCGCTATCGATTGTATTAATAATCATTACTTTACTATTGGTAAAATTATACCAAAAGTGTGGTGGAAATATGGAGAACCTCGGAATGTAGAAATACAGAGTTAACAATTGCATTCATAATAGGAACATTAGCATTTTTATGCAGATTGGAGGTCATGAATGAACAGAATGATGAAAAGAAAATTTATGGGAATAGCAGGCGTTACGTATTGCTGTTTGATTTATCTGTTTCTATTTTTACCAATAGCGGTCATTGTAATTAATTCTTTTAATGCTACAACCACAAAACCTTATATGAGCTGGAAAGGTTTTACCTTTTCCTGGTATTTGAAATTATTCCAAAACGATGCACTTCTGCAGGCATTTGGAAATACTTTGACGATAGCCATAATTAGTACTTTATTATCAGTGTGTGTAGGCACCATAGCAGCAGTCGGCATGTATAAGTATAAATTTCGTGGGAAAAGCACTATAGATGCTTTGCTTTACATACCGGTTGTCATTCCGGAAATTGTTTTAGGAATCTCACTTTTAACCTTGTTTGCTAAAATCAGCATCCCAAGAGGAATGATTACACTTGTAATAGCTCACGTTACTTTCAGCATTCCTTATGTCATATTTAATATCAGAGCCAGATTAAGCGGGTATGACAACTCGATCGAAGAGGCATCCATGGATTTGGGGGCAAACAGAAGTAAGACATTTTTTCGGATTACATTACCGGTTCTGGCGCCGGGTATTGCAGGAGGAGCACTTCTGGCATTTACGCTTTCTATGGATGATGTGATTATCAGTTATTTTGTAAACGGACAGACCAAGACGTTTCCATTAAAAGTTATGGAAAGTATTAAGAGCGGTGTTTCGCCGGATGTTAATGCAATGTCAACGTTGATTTTGTTAGCTACGATTCTTATCGTTGCACTGTCACAGTCGAAAACATTTAAAAAGAATGAAGAGAAAGGAATTTAGGATGATGAAAAAACGAGTAGTTATTTTTGTTATGTTTGTTATAGTACTTTCGTTATCAGCATGTGGAAGTAAAAGTAAAGAGAGCAGTGCCGGGTCTTTGAACCTTTATGTATGGACAGAATATGTACCCCAGACCGTTATTGATCAGTTTACAGAAGAAACAGGAATTACGGTTAATGTATCCACTTTTTCATCCAATGAAGATATGCTGGCAAAAGTGAAATCAGAATCTGAAGGAGCATTTGATATCGTTCAACCAAGTGATTATATGGTAAAACAAATGATCGATCAGGGAATGTTGGAAAAGATCGATAAAACAAAACTGACAAATCTGTCAAATATTGGAGAAGCATATTTGGATAAGTCTTATGATCCTGAAAATCAATATTCGATTCCTTATCAAGGTGGTGTAGGAGCAATTGCAGTAAATACTGCAAAAATAACGGATCCGGTTACCTCTTATGCAGATTTGTTTAATGAGAAATATACAGATTCCATGGTTGTATTAGACGATTATCGTGCGGTAATCGGTATGACGGCACGAAGCATGGGTTACAGCATGAATGAGACGGACGAAACCAAATTAGTCCAGATTAAAGATAAACTCCTAACGTTAAAAGATATTATTAAGTTGTACGATAGTGACAGTCCAAAATCAGCATTAATATCAGGGGACTGCACGCTCGCATTTTGCTGGAGTGCAGAAATCGCTCTAGCAATGGAGGAGAACAGTGATATACAGATCGTATATCCGAAAGAAGGTGCTTATACATTCATGGATAATTGGTGCATCTCAAAGGGTGCAAAAAATTACGATGCAGCAATGCAGTTCATCAACTATATGATGAAAGTGGAAACAGCAAAGCAGGTAATGGAAGAATTCCCTTATGTAAATCCTAATGTAAAAGCGGTAGAGGCAATGGGAAGTGAGTACAAAGACAATCCAGCAAAAAATGTACCAACGGAGGTTATGGAAAACGGTGAATACGTAGAAAATATCGGCAGCGATGTGCTTAGCATATATGACCAAATGTGGACAGAATTGAAACAGTAAGGAAACTGGTAAAAAAAATGGAGGAAGGTCACAAACATGGAAAGTAGTAGAATGTTTATAGATGGGATATGGACTGAAGGAACGTCTGGAAAATTAATTGAAGTCATAAATCCAGCAAATGGAGAGGTGTTTAGGAACGTTCATGAAAGCAGCCTGGAAGATGTAAGAGCGGCAATAGCGGCAGCCAATCATTCTTTTTATGTGACAAGGGAATGGAGAGACATGGACTCCCAGCAGCGAGGTGATATCCTTTTAAAGATAGCGGATTTCATTGAACAGAAAGCCTCCGATATTGCAAAAGTAGAAGCGATGGATAATGGAAAACCACTTCGGGAGGCAGAAGGAGATATCGACGATGGAATTCATACGTTTCGCTATTATGCCAGTCTGATAAAAGCACCTTATGGAGGCGTTTATGATGTGAACAGCAATTTTGGGAAAATGCAATCGTACACGGTACATGAGCCGGTTGGTGTCTGTGCACAGATTACGCCTTGGAATTATCCGTTTTTAATGGCAGTATGGAAACTGGCTCCGGCACTTGCGGCAGGAAATAGTATAGTGTTCAAACCAAGCTCGAATACAATACTTTCAGTAATTAAGTTATTTGAGATCTTTGAAGAGGCAGGACTTCCAAAAGGGTGTGCTAATCTGGTAATAGGTCCTGGAAGTACATTGGGAGAAGAATTGGCTTCGAATAAAGACATTGATATGGTAACTTTCACGGGAAGTACGGAAGTAGGCCAGAGTATTATGCGTCTGGCAGCAGGAAATATCAAAAAAATCGGATTGGAACTAGGGGGAAAGTCACCTAATATAATATTTGCAGATTGTGATCTGGATGGAGCAGTAGAATGGGCAATGATAGGAATTTTCTTTAATCAGGGGGAAGTCTGCTCTGCGGGGTCCAGGATACTGATAGAAGAATCCATAAAAGACGAATTTGTTAAGAGATTGGCAGAAAAGGCGGATGCTATGACCTTGGGAGACCCTTTGGAAAATCCGGATATGGGACCTTTGATTTCAAGATCCCACATGGACAGAGTGCTTCGTTATATTGAGGATGGAAAAGCGGAAGGAGCAAAGTTAGTTTGCGGAGGTATGAGATATACGGAAGGAGAATGCGAAAAAGGATACTTTGTCAGACCTACTATTTTTGATGCGTGTAAGAATGATATGAAAATCGTGCAAGAAGAAATTTTCGGTCCGGTGGTAACCGTTCAGACTTTTAAGCAGGAAGAAGAGGCCATTCATATGGCAAATGACACAATGTATGGTCTGGCAGGTGCAGTTTTTACTTCGGATATTACGAGAGCACTTCGCGTCATAAAGGAAATTCGTGCGGGCATTACCTGGATCAACTGTTATAATCCAACATTTAATGAGGCACCATGGGGGGGCTACAAAATGAGCGGAATTGGAAGAGAACTTGGTATTCATGGACTTGAAGAATACCAGGAAGTTAAGCAGATTAACATCAATCTTACCCCGGGTATCATCGGATGGTATGAACACTAAAAATTAATAGGAGAAAATAAAATGAATTTTGAAACGGTAAGTAATGATTTAGAAAAAGTAATCGGATATATACACAGTGATACGCTGACAGATACGGAGAAAGAAACCATCACAAAGGATACCCTGGATTATTTTGACACTTATGTCAGCCCGGGATGGTTGAAATATCGTAAATCGGTTTCCACTAACTCAGCAGTGGTTGAATGGAAGGATCATGATGGAGTATGTGAGGGGCTTTATGGGGAAGAATTTATTGATTGTCTTGGGGGATTTGGTATCTATACATGTGGACATAGAAATGAAGAAATCCTGGAGACGGTAAAGGCGCAGCTGGAACATCAGGCATTGCATTCACAAGAATTGCTAGATCCATTAAGAGGCTATCTGGCAAAGGCAGTTGCAGACATTACACCAGGCGATCTTCAGTATTGTTTTTTTACAAATGGTGGAGCTGAAGCGGTTGAAATGTCTCTCAAGCTGGCCCGAATTGCAACCGGCGGAAGATGGTATATTTCAACAGTCGGTGCATTTCACGGGAAATCAATGGGCGCTGTTTCCGTAGGAGGTAAGAGTACATATCGTACACCCTATACGCCTATGGTACAACAGATACAACATGTCGAATATGGGAATGCGGAAGATACCAGAAAAGCCATTAAGAATCTAATGTATGTAGGAGAAAAGGTCGCAGCAGTCATTGTGGAACCGATTCAGGGGGAAGCCGGGGTCATTGTTCCGCCCAAAGGATATCTTGCAGAACTAAGAGAAATTTGTGACGAATATGGAGTGGCTCTCATTTTTGATGAAATTCAGTGCGGAATGGGAAGAACAGGTACCATGTGGAGATGTGAAGCAGAAGGGGTCACACCGGATATCATGACATTTGGCAAAGCATTTGGTGGTGGAATTATGCCGATTACGGGTATTATCTGCAGACCAGATATGTGGACAGAAGAATTGGTAGATAATCCGTGGCTGCTTGGATCTCCGACTTTTGGCGGCAATCCGGTATGCTGTTCCGCAGCGATTGCAACCATTAAATATATGATCGATCATGATGTTCCCGGACAATGTAAACAAAAGGGAGATCTCATCATCAGCGGTCTGAAAGGCTTACAAGAGAAATATCCAAGTGTCATCCAAGACGTCAGGGGAATCGGATTGATGCTGGCGGTAGAGTTTGTAAGCTCTGATGTCGGATACCATGTAGCAAAAGGATTATTTGCAAGAGGAGTCATGACTGCAGGTACTTTGGTCAATGCAAAATGCATTCGCTTTGAACCGGCGTCCTTAATTACGGAAGAACAGATTCAGGCAGTGATCGAACGTATGGATAGTGCACTTGCAGATACAAAAAAAGAATTTCAATTATAATATTTAAATCATATGTGCAAATTGACGAAGCCAAGTTCTATGAGATGCTTTTACACCTGATATGGAAAGAAGATCTCAGCGTAGAAAACGAATATTAGTTGATACAGATCATAAGAAAGGAATCAGAGACAAAATGTTAAAAGAGGAATTACCCAAAATTATAACAGAACAGGTGCCGGGGCCGAAATCACGGGATTTGCTGACAAGAAGAGAGAATGCCCTGCCGGGTGCATTAGGAAAGAGTGTTTATCCTATTTGTATTGCAAAGGGAGAAGGTGCAATGGTAGAAGACCTGGATGGAAACAAATTTTTAGATTGGATTGGCGGTGTAGGCGTGTTGAATATCGGCTATAGCCATCCGGAAATAGTAGAAGAAGTAAAAAAACAATCTGAGCAATACTTTCATTCCATCATTAATGTGATTACCCACGAGGGCTATATTTCACTGGCTGAGAAACTGAATCAGATCGTACCGGTAAAGGGTAATAAGAAAAAGACATATTTTGCAAACAGCGGGGCAGAGGCTGATGAAAATGCCATTAAAGTTGCAAAAGCTTATACAAAGCGCACAGGAGTAATCTGCTTTTCAGGAGCATTTCATGGAAGGACCAATCTGATGATGGCAATGACTGCTAAAAAAGCATATGCAGTTGGAATGGGACCTTTTCCTTCCCATATTTATCGTGCTCATTTCCCTTACCTGTATCGTGCTCCTAAAGGATATTCGGAAGAGGAAGCAGTTGCATTTTATATAAATGAACTAACACGAATCTTTGATGAGGGAGCGCCTGCAAGTGAGATCGCTGCAATTTTGGTGGAGCCCATCCAAGGGGAAGGAGGATTTATTCCCGCACCGCTTGCGTGGGTAAAAGCAGTCAGAAAAATTTGTGATGAGAATGGAATCATGCTGATTGCAGATGAGGTACAGACGGGATTTTGCAGAAGCGGAAAAATGTTTGCAGCAAACTACTGGGCAGAGGAGGGGATTTATCCAGACATCATGACCACTGCAAAATCACTTGGTGCCGGTGTTCCAATCAGCGCTGTTACAGCCGCTGAGGAAGTCATGGATGCAGTAATTCCGGGAACGATAGGAGGAACCTATTGCGGAAATCCGCTTGCATGTGCAGCAGCTTTAAAAACCATTGAAATTATGGAACGGGATGATTTTGCTGAAAAGGGAAGCAAAATAGGAAAACGTGTGATGGAGGCCTATGGAGTATTTAAGGAAAAGTATCAGGTGATCGGAGATATCCGTGGCATCGGCAGCATGATCGGGATGGAATTTGTAAAAGACAGAGCTACAAAAGAACCATATGCTGAGTTTGTGTCAGAATTGGTACAGACAGCATTACAGAAGGGATTACTCATTGAAAATGCAGGAACCCACGGAAACGTGATTCGTTTTCTGTCTCCGCTTGTTATTACAGAGGAACAACTGGAAATGGGCTTGATAATTTTTGAAGAATGCTTAATAAAAGTATCCAAAAAATTTGAACAGTTGTAAAATTACTGTAAAGAATTGAAAGGAGAAGAAGCTATGGAGTTTAAATTTTATCTTCCCGTAAATATTGTTTTTGGCCGTGGAAAAACTACAGAAATAGGTACTGAAACAGCTAAATATGGAAAAAAGGCATTGCTTGTGACCGGACAGAACAGTACTAAAAAATCGGGTCTCCTGGATCGTACTATCGATTGTCTGAAAGAAGCAGATGTTGATGTTATTGTATTCGATAAGGTGAAGCAGAATCCACTTACAACGACAGCACAAGAAGGTGCAGAAATTGCAAAAGAACAGGGTTGTGATGTGATTGTTGGTGTAGGAGGTGGCAGCATCATGGATTGCGCCAAGGCAATTGCTTTTTTAGCTATGAATGATGGCGATATCAGTGATTTCATTTTTGCCAGAAGACAAAGTGATCTTGCCTTACCCATTCTGCTGATTCCAACTACCTGTGGAACAGGATCAGAAGGAAATGGGTTCGCCGTCCTGACAAATCCGGAAAACGGCGATAAAAAATCGTTACGATCGAATGCAGTTATCGCTAAAGTATCTATTGTCGATCCGGAATGTATGATGACAATGCCCAAAGAAATTTTAGCAGCAGTAGGATTTGACGCACTATGTCATTGCATAGAAGCCTATACATCCAGAATAGCGCAGCCATTTAGCGATGCCATGAGCTTATTGGCAATTGATTTGATCGGAAAGCATTTAGTTAGATTATATCATGATACTAGTCTTACGGAAAGCTGGGAAGCTGTCAGTATAGCAAGTACGATCGGAGGTATGGTCATCCATACAGCCGGGGTATCCTTAGCACATGGTATGGAGCATCCGGCCAGTGGTCTTCGTAATATTGTCCATGGAAAAGGACTTGCAGCATTGACACCTGTCATTATTGAAGCGTCTTACCGGGGGAATCCCGAGAAATTCTCAAAAATATCCAGAGTTTTTGGGGGGAAGGATGAAACAGATTGCAGTGCATCTATCAGCAGACTACTAAAGGAATTAGAGTTAACCTGTACACTTTCTGATCTTGGAATATTAGAAAAAGATATTGATTGGATGACTGAGAATTGCTTGAAAGTATCGGCAGCAGGTATCGCCAACAACCCGGTACTTTTTACAGCAGAAGAAATAAGTAATTTGTATTATTCAGCTCTTTCAAAAAGCTGTTAAAAGATTGGCTGATCAGGATAGAATTTCTGATCAGCCATTTCTTTGGAGCTAGTTTGCTATTTCAAACTGGCAATGTACGACTGCGGTAATTTCCTTTTCTAATGAGGAGGTATCACTGATACCATAATCGGATATCTCATCAGAATAAAGCGGTGTTATCTGCATGACTCCCATGTCAGCATATTTTAATCCACCTAGCTTGCTTCCGGCATTTTCTGCCATCATCTGTGCACGTTTTGTGGCATCTTTGGTTGCTTCTGCTAACATTTCCACTTTGATATCTGCAAGTTTAGTATATAGATACTGCGGATCATATGATTGGAACTCCACACCTTCATTCAATAATTCAGTAACACTTCTTGAAACTTCAGCTACCTTGTCAATTTCAGCAGAACTGATAGTTACCGTCTGCGATAAGGTATAGGATTCGACCTCATTTGTATAATCTCCATTATAATCCAGCATGTATACTGGTTCTGTGGAAATAGCTGAAAATACGAGTTCCTCCTCTTTCAAACCCTTTTTTACAAGATAATCTGATACTTTTTTGCGGCTTGCCTCAAGGATAGAGTACGCATCCTGTAAACTGGCTGAATTTGCACTGAAATAGCCGCTCCAGACAATCATGTCAGAGGTAATCTGCTTTTTAGCCGAACCTGTTACGGTAATATTTGTCCTTGAACTTTTAATCTGTACCAAGCCATTTGTAAAAATAACAGCAGATACGATTGCACCAATCACCAGAATAATTGAAACGATAATACAGCAGATGCCTTTCCACTTTGAATCCCATTCTTTCATATAAATATTTATCTCCCCTCTTTCTATTAATGAATATTCTCATTTTACCCCAAATATTACCAGAAAACAACAAATTTATAAAAAAGGCTGGGAAAAATAATTGTGTAAATGTATAATAAATAAAACATATTGTAAACAGATTATTAAGATATCTAAGCATAGAAAGTGAAAAACATATGAAGATAGAAACGATTTTTGAAAAGAAGAAGCCGGTATTGTCCTTTGAGATATTCCCTCCCAAGAAGGAAGCTGCACTTAGGAATATTGATGAGACATTAGAAGCTTTAAGCAGACTGCATCCGGATTTTATCAGCGTGACCTTTGGTGCAGGCGGAAGCAGCAATCATAATCAAACAGTCGAACTCGCAAAAAAAATCAAGCAGCAGTATCATGTTGAACCCCTGGTGCATTTAACTTGCTTGAGCTATAGCAGGGAAGAAATACTTAATATATTGGAACAGTTGAAAGATGCGGAAATCCAAAGTATTTTGGCACTTAGAGGCGATGTGAATCCAAATGTGGAGAAGAAATATGACTTTTGTTATGCCAGTGACTTAGTGACTTTTATTAAGCAGAATGGTGACTTTGGCATAAGCGGAGCCTGTTATCCGGAAACCCACATAGAAGCAGAGAATGAAAGAGAAGATATCATGAATCTAAAGAAAAAGACAAATGGCGGAGTAAATCATTTGATATCTCAATTATTTTTTAATAATAAAGTATTTTACGATTTTCAAAGCAAGGTAAAATCGGAAGGGATACACGTACCTATCGAAGCAGGAATCATGCCTGTCATCAATAAGGCACAGATAGAAAAAATGACATCTCTGTGCGGCGCATCCATACCGGACGATTTAAACAGGATTATGGTAAAGTATAAAAATGATCAGGAAGCTTTGTTTGATGCAGGAATTGATTATGCGGTTGCTCAGATCTCAGATTTACTAGCCCATAATGTTGATGGAATTCATATCTTTACGATGAATAATCCGCGTGTAGCAAGAAAACTTTACGAAGGAATCAAACATCATCTGTAAAGACTGTAATCTGATTTCTTCCGTTTTTCTTTGAACGATACAGAGCTGTATCTGCCATTTTGATCATCTGATTCAGGCTGAGTTTTTGATTTACCGACACGATACCGATACTGATCGTGATGCGATATTGTAGTTCTTCCTTGCTGGAAAGTGCGGTCATCAATTCGGATAGCAGATGCATGGATTCCTCTACAGAAAGTGCCAGAACACCGAGAAATTCATCCCCGCCCCATCGCGATACAATCCCATGATTTTTCGTTATCTGTTCCAGTTTTCCGCTCACCATGCTGAGAACGGAATTACCGTACATATGTCCATAGGTATCATTTATATTCTTAAAATTATCAATATCAAACATAAATAATGTTTTTGGAGAACTTTTTTGCCTGTTAAGAAAAATGGCATATTGCCTTGCGAATAATTTCTGATTGGATAATCCGGTCAGTCCATCTTTGTTTTCGTTTGTGACAACCAAAGTATTATAATTAATAAATATGATTGTTACAATCATCACGCATGCGGCAAGAGACATCAGCATAAAGAAAATATTATTTTTGATGCGTTCCTGAAATGCGTTGCTGATTGAGGCGGTGTCCTTTTCTACAATAAGATACCAGCCAAGTGTAGAATCATATTTTGTGATGAGGCATTTGAGTGCCTCATTGGAAGTAAACCATTGCATTTGAGGTTCGTTGGAACGAACCAGTTTGATTTCGTCATGTACACCGGTGAGGTCAACAAGATCATCTTTTTTAATAAAGAGATTGGTTTTTCCGGAAAAAGAATTTTGAGCACCGTCGGAATTAATGATATAGATTGACAGATCATAATCTTCTTCATAGGAACGAATCAAATCCTCCAGAGAGTCAACCTCCAGACCAACACCGATAATGCCTAATAACTGACCGGTATCACTTTCTACGCGGAAATTTACAAATACAGTGATGGTATCTTTATTTGCTTCATTAGTATCTATCTGAAGGTCATGTTCGCGTCCGGAATTGATAAAGTTATAATACCAGACATCATGCGCATCTTCTCTTGAAACGGTTTTATTCAGACCATCCTGATAATAATAACGATTTGTCTGAGAAGATACACAGAATACGGTAGAATAATCGTACTTTTTCTGATAAGTCTTTAAATAACTGTATAACTGGTTTAAGTATAAGTCGTTATCTGAGTTCTGCGTTTCTTTAGTTAACCAGGACTTTAAAAATTCATCATTGGCCATTGTTTTAGACACCATGACTGGTTTAGTCATGGTGTTTTCAATATATTTAGAGATATTTAAATCTGCAAGACTTACAATGCTTTTCAGATGTTTTTCGGCGAGGGCCTGATAGGCTTTGGTATCCCGGTATACAACTGCAGTAAATCCAGCTACGATCATTAAAATAATCATAAAGTTACTTAAGAATAGAATATGTTTACGAATAAAATAAAGTTTTTTCACAATAAGCTCCCGGTAATAGTCGTGTGTTGGAATAGTATAATCGTACTTAGAGGAATTATAGCCAATATTTGTTGAAATAACAATATTTATTCTTTTTTATGTCGGTATGTTTATCAAAATTATATGACAAGACACATGTCTTGTCATAAAGAAAATAGTATGTTATACTTTATTAAAATATTGTCATACAATGCGTAAAATAAGGAGCGATAAGTGGTTCAGAAAATGACGGTCATAGAAGAAATAAAGAAATATAAACAGGAAAAAAATGCTGTGGTCCTGGCACATTATTATGTTGATGAAGATGTTCAAAAGATAGCCGATCATATTGGGGATTCTTATTATCTGAGTAAAGTAGCTGCACGGACAGATGCGGATCTTATCGTATTTTGTGGGGTACGGTTCATGGGAGAAAGTGCAAAAATATTAAATCCGGATAAAAAAGTCCTGATGCCTGATGCATATGCGGATTGTGCTATGGCACATATGATAAAAAGGGATCAAATACAAAAAATGAGAGACACGTATGAAGATCTTGCTGTCGTCTGCTATATCAATTCAACGGCAGAAACAAAGACATATTCGGACGTGTGCGTTACTTCGGCCAATGCAGTTAAAATTGTAAGATCACTTCCGGAAAAAAATATATTTTTTATTCCGGATGGAAATCTTGGAAGATATGTGGCCGAACAGGTTTCGGAAAAAAACATTATTTTAAATTCCGGTTATTGTCCCGTACATGAAAAGATCACATTAGAAGCAGTGAAAAGGTCAAAAAAACAATATCCAAAAGCAGAATTTTTAGTTCATCCGGAATGCCGAATGGAAATTATAAATGAAGCAGATTATGTCGGAAGCACTACAGAAATTATTCAATATGCAAAGATAAGTCCTTCAGAAGCGTTTATCATTGGAACGGAAATGGGGGTGTTTTATGAATTGCAGAAGAATAATCCGGATAAAAAATTCTATCCTGTGAAGAACGAACAGATTTGTCCGGATATGAAAATGATTACGCTGGATAAAGTTTTGAGTGTATTGATAAGTGAAAATAATGAGGTTATTGTTAGCGGAGAATTGCGGAAGCAGGCAATCAAACCTTTAGAAAAGATGCTGGAGCTGTCTGAATTATGTATGATACATTAAAAACAGATATTTTAATTGCAGGGAGTGGATGTTCGGGATTATATTGTGCCCTGCATTTACCTACGGACAAACAGATATTGATCATAACAAAAGAAGATATTGAAAGCTGTGATTCTTTTTTGGCACAGGGAGGAATCTGCATGCTGAAGAATAAGGAAGATTATGCCTCCTATTTTGAAGACACGATGAAAGCCGGTCATTATGAAAATGATAAGCAATCTGTAGAGATTATGCTGCATTCCTCAAAGGAAGTCATACAGGATCTTATTTTATATGGAGTTGAATTCCAAAGGGAGGAGAATGGAGAACTCTCTTTTACCAGGGAGGGAGGACATTCCGGAAATCGGATTCTTTATCACAAAGATATTACCGGAAAAGAAATTACGAGCTGTCTATATCACGAAGTAAAAAAAATGGATAATGTTACAATCTTGGAATATACGACAATGCTCGACGTGATTAGTGCCAATAATATCTGCTATGGGATGATTGCGAAAAAAAAGGATGGGAAAATACTCCGGATCGAAGCGGGTGAAACAGTCGTAGCTACTGGGGGCATCGGTGGTCTGTATAGTCATTCTACAAATTACAGACACTTGACTGGAGATGCCATTGCAATTGCCATAAAACATGGCATCGAATTAAAAGATCTAAACTATGTGCAGATTCATCCGACAACATTTTATTCCGGAAAACAGGAAAATCGCAGCTTCCTGATTTCGGAATCAGTCAGGGGGGAAGGGGCAAAATTATATGATAAGAACAAGAACCGTTTTGTGGATGAGCTTCTGCCAAGGGACATCCTGACGGCGGCAATCTATAGACAGATGAAAAAAGATGGGACTGAGTATGTATGGGAAGATTTGCGCCATATACCGGAAAAGGAGTTAAAAAGCCACTTTCCCAATATAGTGGAGTATTGTAAGAATATGGGATTCGATGTTACAAAAGAATGCATACCGGTGGTTCCGGCACAGCATTATCTGATGGGCGGAATAAAGGTCGATCATAACAGTGCAACTTCCATGGAACGTCTGTATGCAGTTGGTGAGACAGCCTGCAATGGGGTACATGGAAAAAATCGTCTGGCAAGTAATTCCCTTTTGGAAAGTCTGGTTTTTGCAAAACGTGCTGCACATGATATAGCAGATCAAATGGAGAGACATATAGAACGAACTATGATATACGAGGCTGCTTTTTCAAGGTACGTAAATCAACAAAAATATGAAGCAGAGTATGCGGAATATAAAGAACTTATTTTAAAAGAGATGAACAAAAGAAACAGATTAGAAAAAAATCATGCGAGTTAAAGATGGAATGATAGAATGACATAACGAATATCAGAAAAGAGGAAGATAAATGTACGATCCGGTAACTATGAAATTAAATATAGACCCACTTATCTTAGGTGCATTGAAAGAAGATATTACAAGCGAAGATATCTCTACCAATTGTGTCATGCCTTATGCAAAAAAGGGTAAGGTGGAATTAATATGTAAGGAAGATGGTGTAATATGTGGATTGCAGGTATTTGCAAGAGCATTTGAATTATTGGATGAGTATATTGAAATAGAATTCTATGCAGAAGACGGAAATGAAGTAACAAAAGGGCAATTATTGGGCATCCTGAAAGGTGACATCAGAACACTTCTCAGCGGAGAACGTACGGCGCTCAATTATTTGCAGAGAATGAGCGGAATTGCAACTTATACACATTTCGTGGCATCACTGCTGGAAGGGAGTAAAACGAAGCTGTTGGATACCAGAAAGACCAGTCCAAATAATCGGATCTTTGAAAAATATGCTGTCAGGATTGGAGGCGGTAATAATCATAGATATAATTTATCCGATGGTGTATTATTAAAAGACAATCATATAGGAGCAGCGGGCGGGGTAAAAAGAGCAGTAACAATGGCAAAAGAGTATGCTCCATTCGTGCGGAAGATCGAGATAGAAGTAGAAAATCTTGCAATGGTAAATGAGGCAGTTGAAGCAGGAGCAGATATTATCATGCTTGATAATATGAGTCATGAAGAGATGATAGCCGCAATGGAAATCATAGGACATGCTGCGGAAGTCGAAGTATCCGGAAATGTTACAAAGGATAATATCTCTAAAATGGTCTCATTAGGAGTTGACTATATATCCAGTGGCGCTCTGACTCATTCAGCCCCTATTCTTGATATTTCACTTAAAAACCTTCATGCTATCTAGGGTAAAGAATTGAAGGTAAACAGAAAATCCTATTATAAAAATAAATACGGAAGGATGCATTTATAGGGGGCAGAAGGAGTTATACTGGGGTGTACTGAGATTGGTTTGCTTGTCAGCCAGAATGACAGTATTTTGCCGGTATATGATACGGCACTTATGCATGCTGATGCAGCAGCAGAATACGCAATTAGCGACGAACTGCACATATCCGGAGCTATCTAAGTAAGATTCAGGCTTGTAATCTGGCAGTGTATGTGTTAGGATGCATATAGAAAAAATGAAAGAGGTGGAAAGATGAGAATGAATTCTTGCAAATAGTAACTGAATATAGCAGATGCCCGTAAGAGGGTTATTTGTTGTACTTGCAAGAATGATAATATCTTCATGATTCCCAATAGATAGAGTAACGAAAGACGAGTTGATTCGTATCATAAAGCTTGTTTTCCATATTCGTGTTTTAGGGTGTAAGAAGTCTATTCTTACATCCTTTTTTACGCGAGCAGCTCCCAGTTTGCCTGCCAAGTTAAAATTTCTAAATTGAAACATGGATATATTGCAATTTCCTGTAAGTACGTGGATGACAAGGAGGAATGTAAATGTCACTAATCGATGTTAAAAATTTAACTTTTTATTATGAAGGAAGTCCGGATAATGTCTTTGAAAATGTTTCTTTTCAGATTGATACCGATTGGAAATTAGGATTTATTGCAAGAAATGGAAGGGGAAAGACAACTTTTTTGAATCTATTGCTTGGTAAATATAAGTATCTCGGGAAAATAGTATCTTCGGAACAGTTCGAATATTTTCCGTATGAGTGTAAAGATAAACGTAAGCACACAATTGAAGTATTGGAAGAACTGAATCCCGATTATGAATTCTGGAAGGTATGCAGGGAACTGACATTATTGCAGGTCAGTGCTGATATCTGGGATAGACCATTTGAGACATTAAGTCACGGAGAACAGACAAAAGTAATGCTTGCAGTGCTTTTTTCCAAAGAAAATAAGTTCCTGCTGATTGATGAACCGACCAATCATCTGGATATGAATGCCCGCACAGCAGTGAGCGATTATCTGAATCAAAAAAAAGGTTTTATTGTAGTATCCCATGATCGTAATTTTCTGGATGGCTGTATAGACCATGTGCTGTCAATTAATCGTACGAATATAGAAGTGGTACAGGGAAATTTCACATCCTGGTGGGAGAATAAGAAATTATGGGATGAATACGAGCAGAATGAGAACATTCGGCTGCAAAAAGATATCAGAAGACTGAAAGAGAGCGCCCGCAGGACGGAAAAATGGGCAATTGAGGTGGAAGCGACCAAGATTGGGAAAAAATCAGAAAAATATGAGAAAAATATTGATACCAGAGCGTATGTAGGAGAAAAATCCAGACGTATGCAGCAACGCAGAAAGAATTTGGAACGCAGACAGCAAAAAGAATTAGAAGAAAAATCAAATTTGCTAAAAAATGTGGAGAAGACGGAAAACTTAAAATTATTACCATTACAATTTCATAAGGAGGTCTTGATAGAAGCTGCTCACTTGTCATTGCAATATGGGAGTAAGGTTGTTTGTGAAGACGTGAACTTTGCAGTGGGGAATGGAGAATGCATCATATTGCAAGGCCCAAATGGGTGTGGCAAATCAACGATTCTAAAGAAAATCGTTGGAGATTTATCAGAGAATGTAATTTGCAAACAGGGGGAATTGATACTTCCGGACGCACTTCAGATATCTTATGTGTCACAGGATACGTCCTATTTGTCAGGAACGCTGTCGGATTTTATTGCAGAACATCAGATTGATGAGAGTATCTTTAAGCAATTTTTAAGAAAGATGGATTTTTCAAGAGAACTTTTTTGTGGTAGAATGGAAAATTATAGTGAGGGACAAAAGAAAAAGGTTCTATTAGCCAAGAGCATGTGTGACAGGGCTCATTTATATATTTGGGATGAGCCGCTTAACTTTATAGATGTTTTTTCACGTATGCAGATAGAGGAGCTGATCAAAACATATCGCCCTGCGATGCTGCTGGTAGAACATGACAGAATATTTGTCAATGCGGTAGCTACTAAGGTAATAAATTTAGGAGGAGAAACGGAAACATGAAAACATTACTATTTTTAGCAAAAGGGTTTGAAATAATGGAATTTAGCGTATTTGTGGATGTACTGGGCTGGGCGAGGAATGATTATGGTATGGATGTGCCTGTTGAGACTTGCGGATTTACCAAGCAGGTCATGAGTACCTTTCATGTGCCGGTAATCGTCGATAAGACAATTGATGAAATCAATGTGGATGATTATGATGCGCTTGCAATTCCTGGTGGATTTGAAGAATACGATTTCTATGAAGAGGCCTATGACGAAAGGTTTTTGCGTCTGATTCGAGATTTTAACAATCAGCATAAGATCATTGCTTCCATTTGCGTAGCGGCATTACCGCTTGACAAAAGTGGTATCTTGAAAAAACGCAGAGCCACAACGTATCATTTAAGAGGCGGATACCGTCAAAAGCAGCTTGCAGAGTTTGGCGCAGAGGTCATAAATGAACCAATTGTCACAGATGATAATGTGATTACTTCTTATTGTCCGGAAACAGCTTCAGGTGTAGCCTTTAATTTATTAGAGAAGCTGACTTCCACAGAACAGATGGAAACAGTAAAGGCTGCAATGGGATTCTGATAAATGGATTCTGTGAGCAGGCACTAGAGGTTACGATGAAGGCATTGGATGGCTTTCTGCATTTGTGTTTCATTTAAGTGACTGTATCCAACTACTAAGGAATTTTTCTTATAATTTATATTTTCAGAATGATGCCAGACGGGGTATATTTGTACCCCGTCTTTCTTATATGCTTCTATTATCTCATCGGTGAACTCTTTTTCATGAAACGTAACCATAAAATGCAGACCGGCATGGATACCATGAATAGAAATGGAATCTCCAAATACATCTGACAATAGTGTCAGCATAAAATCATGGCGTTTTTTATAGAGTTTTTTCATATTGCTGACATGTTTATCAATAACACGTTCCTGAAGCGTACGAGCAAGCGTTAATTGGTTGATGGTGTCAGTAAAATAATCATGATAACGGATAAGATATAGTGTTCTTTCGATCAAAGATTCAGGAAGTATCATATAACCGACACGGATAGAGGGAAAAAGCACCTTGCTAAATGTACCTACATAGATAACATGTTCGGGATCAAGGCTGTAAAGATGTTCGACAGTCAAAGAAAACTGGAATCATAGTAGGATTATCCATGGTACTGAATTTCCTGCTTTCCAGAATCTTATCCTCCGGGCAGTCTCTGATTATAGCAACTCTCTCTGCTGCGTTTATAGGAATTTTTATCAGGGAAGATAAATCATCAGAACAGAGAGAGAAACTGACTGGAAAAAAAGAATCTCAGGCAGGCGTATTCTTAGAGCTGTAACTACAAAATGAGATGCGTAAAAAACAACGCAGAGGTCGCAGATGGGAGCAAGAATGAATAAAATTACAGTCATGATTATTGGAATGGCATTGGTAACATATGTTCCGCGTGCGGTTCCAGCAGTTTTTATTAAATATATCAGGTGGAATAACAGATCAGAACAATTTCTGAAATTAATACCGTATACAGCAATGGGTGCATTGATTTTCCCGGGAATCTTATCAGTAGATGTCTCAACACCGCAAATAGGAGTCATAGGAGGCATTACAGCTCTGATATTAGGATTTTGTAAGGTAAATACAATGATTGTACTTATAGCATCTGTGGCTGCAGTTATGGTGACTTATTATTTTTTTATGTAATTTTTCAGGAAACTATGTATAATGGATAGTAGAAATATCTACCAACACAATAATTACATATTCATTTTACGGAGGAGATATCCATGACAGAATTTATTACAAAAAGAGTTCATGAATTATATTGGGAAAAGGACATTAATTGTGCAAGAACAATGCTTACATGCTTAAGTGAATTATTTGAGAAAGATTTGTGTGAAGAAACAATGCATGCTGCAATAGGACTGCACGGTGCGGGCGGATTTCGTGCCCAATGTGGATTGGTAGAGGGAACAATAATGTTCATCGGAGTATTCTTTTCGGAAAAAGGGGCAAGCGATAGCGCGATAGCTGGAATTTGTTATGAATTCGCAGAAGCATTTACCAATCACTTTTTATCTTTAAGCTGTAAAGAATTACGCCCAAATGGATTTACGGAAAATGATCCGCCGCATGCATGTGAGAAACTGACTACTGATGCAGTGACATTTTCGTACGCATTCATTCAGAATAAATTATAAAGGAAGATGGTAAGATAATTTGAAACAACTACAGTTTACAAAGAAAGATACGAATATTGCAAAGGGTCTGTTTATCATAATGATGATGATTCATCATCTATTTTATGACTATGATACATTTGGTAATTTTAATGTTTCTTTTGTATTTTTGTCTGCTCATCAGGTAATTGTAATGGCACAATATTTCAAATTATGTATTGCCGGTTTTGCAATGCTGACATTCTACGGAACGACAAAAAAATATATGCAGTTTTCACAGGATGAATATATCAGGCAAATTGTGCCGAATAGCATGAATAAAATAATTTCGCTTGTGATGTCGTTTTTGTTTGTATATGTGTTATCTGTGATTGTGGCACTTGTCATGAAAGATGATTTAATGATGTTGTATAGCAGGAATGAAAAATCATGGCTTGGATATGCAGTCATCGATGCACTGGGAATGGCTGATTTTTTTCATACACCAACATTGAATGTAACATGGTGGTACATGTCATTTGTAATCGTGATGATATGCCTGTTTCCTGTATTTTATAATCTATATCAGAAACTCGGAGTAATTATCGTGGCAGTTGCCGCCCTGTTACCGGGCGCGCTCTTAATGGAACAGACGTATTATGGATTATGTGCATTGAGTATGACATTAGGCATATTTGCAGCGAAGGCAGATCTGTTCGTACGATTGCGGGAACTTGGACGCGGAAATATGATCATAAAGGGTGTCAAATTCATCGTCTGCGCAGTCACTTTTCTGATTACCTATCAATTGCTGTTTTATGGAGTAAGTGTTTCTTTGTATTTTGGAATTGCGTCAGTATTATGGACTTACGTATGTTATGAGTTCCTCTCACCGATGAAAGGCATATGCGACATGTTTGCTTTCATAGGCAAGTATTCCATGAACATTTTTTTAATCCATACGTTTTTGTATTATTATTATGCGAAGGATTTTATATATTCTTTTGGTTCGGGAATAGTCATCGTGATGGTATTATTAGGATGTAGCTTAGTGATTGCGGTGTTCATTGAAGTATTGAAAAAAATAGTAAGATACAGCAAACTCGTAAATTATTTACAGGTGAAAGCGGTGCGCTGCTATGATTTACGCGAGTAATGAGGAAAATGCTCTGCTAGCAGAAGTATTTAACGAATACCGCGATAACGAGAGAAACTCGCAAAGCGTGTTTTTACTCGTTCATGCAGACGGTATGGTTTGGGAAATGAAGAGTAGTCAGGAAGAATTACGCAGACGAGGATATATAAATGATTCTGATGTAGTACGACTTGATGAAAGAACAGGCGGGGGCTGTATCCATCGGCATGGAAATAGACAGGAACCGCTTTTAGCAGCATGCCGGAAAGAGAGAACGAAAGCTATAGTAGGCTTTCGTTCTCTCTTTCCTCATGAGCATCATCTAACAATTTCTTTATGATCTGCATGCCTTTTATAAAGTTATCCGTTTTTTCTTCTGATACAACACTAAAACGAATTGCTTCGTAGGGAAGCGTACTGCCTACAAGGAATCTGTCAGCAGCATATACTTGTACTTTGGAAGCTCTTGCCAATTGCTCAAATACATGGCTGGTAAATCGATCTGGAAGTATCAGCCATCGAAATGGACAGGTGTCATCACCCTTTACCTGATAAGATGATAAATATTCATTAACAATTCGGTTACGCGCTATTATAAATAATTGCCTTTCGGATAGAATGGTATCTGCCGCTCCGGATTGAATCAGCGTGGCGGCCGCCTGTCCGAGTAACGGCGAGACAGAAATATTCATATTATAGAGAGCTGTTGATATGTTATTCTGATATTGACTTGGGGCTAGAACATAGGCAAGGCGCAACCCGGGAGCAATTGTTTTAGATAAACTGATGAAATATATGGTTTGTTCGGGTGCCAACGTATAAATGGGAGGATATTTGTTCGTTGTTAAAAGAGCATTGATGGCATCTTCCAGTATAATAATATTATTTTTTTTGGCAAAGGAAGCGATGGTTTGTCTTGTGTGCATATCCATTACATGTGTAGTAGGATTATGATAATCTGCAATGAGATAAATTCCTTTTATATTATGATATTTATATGCATTATTCAGGGCTTCATCTGTACATTCTTTTAGAGGAATAAGAATGATGCTCAGCAGCTTTGCAGTTGATTTTAATCCTGGATATGTGAAAGCATCGCAGGCAATCTTGTCCCCGGCATGAAAAAGACCTGCAAGGACAGCTGTAAGTGCATTTTGTCCACCGCTCGCGAATAAGATGTTTTGATGTTCAATCGTGAATCCGTTTTTGGAAATCCATCTGGCGGCCATTAGCCGTTGTCTTGTATTATACAGATTTGAATTATACTGCATAAGAATATCGGCATTTGGTTCCTTCAAAACAGATTCAATTGCCTCTATAACGTGTTTATTTGGAAAACGGTTTGGGAGGATAGCTCCCATTTCGATCACCTTTTCTTCCAATGGACTCAAAATAAGCATATTGCTGTCATAAACGACATCGGAAGAAATATAAGTACCATTACCGGTAGAGGAGACAATCAATCCCTTTTGCATACAGATTTTAAAAGCTCTTGTTATGGTACTCAGATTAATATCCAGATAATCTGCCAATTCTCTTTGAGGAGGTAGTTTGGTTCCGGGGAGAAGAATTCCATTTCTGATATCCTCTTCCAATTGTGTAGCGAGTGCCTGGTAAAAGGGAAGTGTAGTATTTTCCAACGATGGTTTCCAGCTCATATAATAGTTTTCAAATGAATTGATTGGCATAATTGACTCCTTTGAGTATATTGTCTTGCATACAATTATATCATTGTATGGATATTGGCGCAATGATAAAATGAGCAAGAGGTACCAAGAGCTTATCAAAGTCTTTGACACCTCAATCCTACAAAAAAAGGGAGGAAGTCAAATGGAACAATCATTTGGAGAAACATTGTATACTAGCAGGATTACAGGAGCAAAACCATCATTTATCAGAGAAATATTAAAAGTAGCAGGAGTGCAGGATGTTATATCTTTCGCAGGTGGACTCCCGAATCCAATATCATTTCCTAAGAATGAGATGGAAGAGTCTTCAAAAAGGGTGCTGCTTGATAGTGAATCATACCAATATGCCCAGACCGAAGGCTATGCACCGCTTAGAGAGTTTATCGCGAACCGGTATCATCAAAGATTTGATATGGGAATAGAAAAAGAGGATATCTTAATTACTACAGGTTCCCAGCAAGGGCTTGATTTGTTCGGAAAAGTGCTTATAGAAAAGGGCTCCGGGATTGTTATAGAAAAACCGGGTTATTTAGGTGCGATTCAGGCTTTTTCGATGTTTGAACCGGAATTTATAGCTATTGATATGGATGAAGAAGGAATGAAACCAGATGCGCTTGAAAAAGCCTTGCAGCAAGGGAATGTAAAACTTATCTATACAGTGCCTAATTTTCAGAATCCATCAGGAATTACATACAGTCAAAAAAGACGTACTGAAATACGAAAGATAGTAGAGAAATATTCAGTTTTTCTAATTGAGGATGATCCCTATGGAGAATTACGTTTTTGGGGAGAAGATCTTCCATATATAGGAAATGGCTATAGGGGAAGTGCCTTTTTCGGTTCCTTTTCCAAAACACTGTCACCGGGAATGAGAGTAGGTTATGTCTGTACAAAAAATAAGAAGTTACTGAATTATCTGGCAGTAGCAAAACAGGGAACAGATTTACATACAAGTATTATGACTCAAAGATTTATTTATGATTATCTGATTCATAATGACTATGATGCCCATATAGAGGTTATACGAAAATTGTATACAAAGCAAAGTGAAGCTATGTATCAAGCGGCAATCAAATATTTTCCTGAAAATGTTACCATTACCCATCCGGATGGTGGTATGTTTATGTGGGCTGACATGGAAGCCTGCGGTGTTTCCGCAAGGAAACTGATTGAAAAAGCAATGAAAGAAAATGTATTATTTGTACCAGGTGATTCTTTCTACACAGAAGAATGTGATCCCACCACATTGCGCCTGAACTTTACAAATTCCAACATAGAAGAGATAAAGCGGGGGATTCAGATTTTAGGTCACCTAATGCAGAAAATGAGAAAAAAACAATAAAAGATAGAATAAAACAGTTGTTTAAATGCATTTATTGTAAAGACAAAGAGGACAATAATTGCTGTTTATATTCACTTGGCGTACAATGAATATATTTTTTAAAAAGTTTATTATAATAACTGGTATTGTTGAAACCTACACTGGATGCCAATTCGGATATAGCAATATCTGATGTAGAATTCGCCTGAAGGATCCGGGTAGATTCAAGTATTCGGTATTTCATGAGATATTCAAATGGCGTTAAATGTATGGCACGTTTAAAACAGCGGCAGCATTCACTGCGGCTGATATGAATAGAAGAGGCGATGTCATCAAGTGTGATTGCTTCTGAATGATGTAATTCTATATAACGGATCGCATTCTTGACACGTGTATCATCAAGAGAAATCGAGGAATCTATGTTCACATCCGGTTTGATATAAGGCAATTGTTTTAATAGAGCATACCAGATATTACACAAATATGCTTTCGTAAGCAGCTCGTATCCATACGCTTTATGTTGGTTTACATGAATAAGCTGCTGGATTGAAGTTAAAAGGTCCGTACTTTGCTCTACACAGCAGTATTTCAAATGCTCAGAAGAAAGGATTGGAACCAGATATTTACTTTCGAGGTAAGTCTGTCCATGTCCAAACAAATAGGAAGGATGGAATAATATGGAATAGACACAATTATTTTCTTCCTTAATTGGATGAAGGGAATGCAGTACATTCTGATTAATGAATACTGCTGTTTCGGATCGGAGCGTTAATATTTCTTCACTGATGTGGCACTCCACTTGTCCTTCTGCAATATATAAAAGTTCTACTTCTTCATGCCAATGCCAATGGATGTAACCAAGAGGCAGTGAAATGATGTTATGCTTATAATAGGCAATCGGATATTCAAAATCATCAAGATCTCTATTTTCTTTTAATTCTGGATCGACATCAGCTTGATTTTTCATAAAAGACACCTCTAGTTTTCATTAATATCCTAATTCTTCATTTATAAGAAATACTTTGATTCTGCCCGGACGACCCGAACGACGTGTTACGACAATCTGATTACACATACAATCAGGAGAAATACAATCGCCGCATCTTCCGGTATAGTTACAAGGTGTTTTGCGGCCTAATCTTTTTGCATTAGCGGGAGAAGCGATGTTGCGGATACGTGATTCTGCAAATTCAATGTCTTCCACGACTTTATTGCGTCCTGCAATAATCATGACATGTTCGGGACCATGGATGAGACATGCCGTACGATTGCCATTACCATCGATATTCATAAGTTCTCCATCCATTGTAATTGCATTGGTACTCATAAAATAAAAATCAGACATAACAGTTCTGGCGAAAATTGAACGTTGCTCTTCGGGAGTCCTGGCAGATGCACGATCGATTAATTCATAGTTATGTTTATGAAGTGCATCCATCATGCCGCATTCAATAACAGATTCGCTGCCGCCCCACGATACAACGCTCCCGGATGGCATCATGGATAAAATTTTATCGATGCAGGATTTACTGTTATCAAAATAGTATCCTTCCATATTTCTTGATTCCAAATTTTTTATGATTCCCTCAGCGAGACTGGCAAAAGCTTCTTCTTTCGGTGATGCCATAATGATTACCTCCAATATGTTTATTATGTATGATGATACTTGAAATATAACATATTCCAGATTATTATTAAAGTTTTTATATTAAAAAGATTTTGTCAAATAAAGTTAGCGTATTTCTCATAGTTTTTATAGTTTTTCTTTCTATACGTGGTACATGGGTATGAAATCATTCGTATCGTATCTTTTAGATACTTAATAGTACCGTGATAACTTAATAAATATATCAAATATTGGAAAAAAATGACAAATATACCATTAATATAAAGAAAATTGTCGAATAGATAAAAAATGAAGAAGAAACAGGAAAAATGTGTTGACAAATGTAAACGAAATATATATAATAAAAACATAAACAAAAGAGAACATATAGAAAAAATACAAAAGAAAGGACGGTACGGACCACCAGAAAAGTGAAATGAAGTACCAAAGAAACATCATAATCAGTAGAATATATATGATGTTAGCAAAGTTCTACAAAAGAAGTAAAGTACTTAAAAAAGGAATACCGTATCAACCAAATATACAAAGGTTTATGGTGCCAAAAAAGTTAAGTAAATCAAAAAAATATTACTACCACAGTAGTAAAAAGTACGAAAGATAATATCGTACAAGCAGTAGCATTTTTAATTCAATATATGTGAGATACAGAAGAACTAAAGTACAAAAGAACGTAATCGAGTACATAAGAAAGAGTAACGTTGCACAAAAGATAAAACATATTTTAATTATCAGCCGTTACAGTACAGTAAGTACAAAATAATGGAAAGATACGATATTCTGCGGAGGTATTGGTCCAATGGACAGCATAGTTTAGAAGGGAGTATTAATCGAAATTGATTGATGCTCCCTTCTTCGTTGTCCATTCATTGGTATGAGGTCACAATTCGGCTGCGAAGCCGCAGGTATGAATCGTACAGGGTATGACCTGATTCGACAGATTAAGTGTTGATTTCATATTCTTTACAAGGTAGAATAATGCTAGATGGAAAAGCGCGGAGGACTCAAAATGAAAAAGAAATTTGCACTTATTTTAACGAATGTACTATTATTGATATTTCTTAGCGTGAAAGTATTTGCGGCAGAAGTTACAACAAGCAATATCACAAAAACAATGGATACAACTGAAAAAACACAGGTGTATATGTTGTCAGAGAGTACAGATTCAGCAATAAAAATAGCAGAAAGATCATATCAGGAGGAGATGAGTGCAACATTAAATAGTGCTGCTGACATTCCGCAAGTTCTACAAAAAGCTTTTGATATGCATGCAACTACGATTCGTATTACGTCAACCACAAATATTTTTAGTGAATTATCAAATCAACTAAATACTGAAATAGGCGGACTGATCGGAAGATATAATGTACATAGCTGTAATGGATATCATCTGAGCAGAAAAGGCAATAACTATGTTATAACCTTGTCCTGGCTTAGTACAATTCAAGAAGAACAGGCACTGGATATGTATATACTGCAGACGATAGGAAACTATAGTGAAGGTTCTGCTTACCAGAAGGTAAAAAAAGTACATGATACTATTTGTGAAATGGTTGCTTATGACAATGCGACAGCAACAGGGCAGGCGGATAATAATAGCGCATATGATGCAGTTGCCAATAAGTTGTCAGTATGTACCGGATATGCTTTATTATTTCAAAAATATATGGATGGATTAGGGATTCCTTGTTATACAGCAGCGGGAACCAGAAATGGTGGGCCGCATATGTGGAATATTGTTAATATTGACGGGCAATGGTATCACATTGACTGTACATGGGATGATCAAGGCTCCTATATAGCGAATCAATGGTTCCTGTGCGGTGCAGATAGGGCAGGTTACAGTTCTTGGGGAAATGTAACACTTGCAGAAACAAGTTATCCTTATGAATAGTAGCATAATCTTTATAAAAAAGGTATAATCTTAGAGAGTAATGAGATATAAGGGATTGGACTCGGAGGTAAGTATGGGGCAGGAAGGTAAGGAACAAAAAGAATCAAGGCGGGAGATAAGAAGACGGAAAAAAAAGAGAGCACAGATAATTGCGTACAGTGTCGCGATTGTGTTGATTATCCTGCTAGGAATCGGCATCTTTCGTGGAGCAGATCAACTTATGAATTATGTTTGTGAAAGAAAAACAAAGCCAGAAGAACAACAGTCTACTGAAGCACAATCAGAAGGGGAGATATCCGAACCATCTGCGGAAGAACCGGAAGAGGCCAAAACTGATGCGTTGGATGCACTGGTCGATTCTACCATTGCTGCTATGTCTTTGGAAGATAAGGTGGCAGGGCTCTTTATGGTTACACCGGAAGCACTTACGGAGGTCGGAACTGTTGTCAAGGCAGGAGATGGAACTAAGAAAGCATTAGAAGCATATCCGGTTGGCGGGTTGATTTATTTCGGACAAAATATCGTGGATGAAAAACAGTTGAAAGAGATGATATCGAACACCGTTATGTATAGTAAATATCCTCTTTTTATGGGGATTGATGAAGAGGGCGGAAAAGTTGCCAGATTAGGCAATAGTGACATAGAAGTTGAAAAAGTAGATGAAGCAGCAACTATTGGTGCCTCAGGAGATACTTCCGAAGCATATGGTGCTATGGCTTCAATAGCAGGTTATCTTACAAAATTTGGATTTAATGTAGACTTTGCTCCAGTAGCAGATGTATTGACTAACTCGGACAATGAAGTGATCGGAACGAGGGCTTACAGTTCTGATTCGGGGGTTGTGGCAGAGATGGCGCAAGCAGCGATTAAGGGATTACAAGAAAATCACGTAAGCGCTTGTATGAAGCATTTCCCGGGTCTTGGAGATGTAGTCCAGGATCCGCATAAGGAATTGACTACGACAGATAAAAGTCTGGCGGAGATGCGCGAGACAGAATTTATTCCTTATATTACGGGTATTGAAGCAGGTACAGATATGATAATGATATCAAATATGTCAGCACCACAGGTGATCGGTGATAATACCCCTTGCTGTATGTCTTCTCTCATCGTGACAGATGTATTGCGCACGGAACTGGGATATAATGGAATTGTGATTACAGATGCCATGAATATGGGTGCTATTAAAGATTATTATAAAGATGGAGAAGCAGCAGTGCAGGCGGTCCAGGCGGGTGTCGATATCATTTTAATGCCAAATGATTTTAAGGCAGCGTACCAAGGCGTGTTGGATGCGGTAAATGATGGTACGATATCGGAAGACAGAATCAATGAATCGTTACATCGCATTTACCGTGTGAAATTTAAAGATTCTGTGGATGAATTAGAAGCCAATACTCCGGAGAAAGGAACAGATGAAAGTTCTGGCACAGAGGAATCAAGTGCAGAGGAAAGTACTGTAAATAGCAAGCCGTAAGGTTGAATAGTAACAATTGATTTTTGAAGAGAAACCGGTTGACAAAAGAAAATGATTATAGTATATTATATCTTGCCCGCTGAAAAGCTGGGTAAGAAAATGCGATAGTGGCGTAGTTGGTAACGCGCGACCTTGCCAAGGTCGAGACCGCGGGTTCGAGTCCCGTCTATCGCTTTACTTATGTTAGGTGAATATGGATGCCCACTGGAAAGATCCAGTGGGCATCAGTCTTTATAAGTATATTCATATTTGAGCAGAGAGGGCAACATGAAGTAGTACAAAGATATTACTGAAAAATTGGTATATTTGATTAATCTTATTTTAGTTTGCGTTTGTGCAAACTGCTTTTATTTTGTAAAGCGATTCCCGATGCTGATTCCTGTTTTTGCTGTTGGACTTTTCTTGTCTAATCTTCTTCCGATGTACTCTGTAAATGACTTTCCGAACAAACCCATAAAAATTTGCAATAACGGCACAAAATGTCTGAAAATATTTTCAATTTCTGTGATGGTATCGGTCGTTTATCATATTGTTACTCTATTTTACCTTTTTCAGGCACAATGGCTACAATGGATTTTCAGTGTTATTGTTTGCGTTTGTGTGGAATCAGTTATTTTTTGGAATGGAATTATCAGCGTTTATTCTACCTCGTTGCAGTTGGGTATAAAGCTGCGGCTACTTGGTATTATTTTTGGGCTGATTCCGGTGGCGCATCTCTTTATGTTGGCTAAAATCATACGTATCACTTCAGAAGAAGTGCGCTTTGAGACAGAGAAATACCAGATTAATCGGGAACGACATGACCAACAGCTCTGCAACACAAAATACCCAATTTTGCTTGTTCACGGAGTGTTTTTCAGAGATTTTAGATATTTCAATTACTGGGGACGAATTCCGGAAGAACTTACCAAAAATGGGGCACGGATATATTATGGGGAACATCAGTCAGCGGCATCTGTAGAAACAAGTGCTACTGAACTGTCTGAGCGAATCAGAAAAATTATTCAGGAGACAGGCTGTGAAAAAGTCAATATAATAGCACATTCAAAAGGCGGTATTGACTGCCGATACGCGATTAGCCATACAGATATTGCTCCGTATGTTGCGTCCCTGACTACCATCAATACGCCGCACCGGGGTTGTAAATTTGCTGATTATCTTTTAAAAAAAGTGCCAAGGTCAACCCAGCAGAAACTTGCAAATACATATAACACCGCCCTGCGAAAATTAGGAGACAAAAATCCAGATTTTATTGCTGCTGTACGCGATCTGACATCGGAACGGTGCATGATACTGGATCAGACGATGCCTGTTTCAAAAGATATTTATTGCAATAGTATCGGTTCCAAACTGAATCGTGCTGCAAACGGAAAATTTCCACTCAATTTTTCCTATTATCTTGTAAATCATTTTGATGGTTTTAACGATGGTCTTGTGGGAGAGCAGTCTTTTCGCTGGAACGAAAATTATACGCTTTTGACGATTTCGGGGAAACGTGGTATTTCGCATGGTGATATGATTGATTTGAACAGAGAAAATATTCCCGGTTTTGATGTGCGCAAATTTTACGTGGAGTTGGTGCATGATCTGAAACGACAGGGATTATAAGAACATAAATGAAAGCTCATCAATATTCTAAGAAAGGCTAATTTAATGGAATATCAACATTTATCTCATACGTTTGAGCCAATATATGACAATCATAGTAAAATACTGATCTTAGGAAGCTTTCCCTCAGTAAAATCACGAGAGCAACAGTTCTATTATGGTCATCCGCAGAATCGGTTTTGGAAAGTTCTGTCAACTATTCTGCAATGTGAATGTCCAAAAACAATTACGCAGAAAAAACAACTGCTGTTAGATAATTATATAGCTGTTTGGGATGTGATAGCAGAGTGTGATATAATAGGATCCAGTGATAGCAGTATTAAGAATGTGAAGGTAAATCCGTTGAATCAGATCTTAAATGAATGTGAGATAAGAAAAATATATGTGAATGGAGCAACAGCAGCAAAATTATATCGGAACTATAGTCAGGTGCAAACGAAAAGAGAATGCGTGCAGCTGCCTTCAACCAGTCCAGCGAATGCAGCCTATTCAATAGAAAGACTATGCGAGCAATGGACAGCTATCATGGAAGCATTAGTGTAATATGATAGGCTTTTAACACTTAAATTGCAATATAAAATGAAGGAGTGAGCGGCATGAAAATAGAACCCTATATTCATAAAGTACAATATTATGAAACAGATCAGATGGCAATCGTACATCATTCAAATTATATCAGGTGGTTTGAAGAAGCGAGAGTAGATTTCCTTGACAAAATAGGGTATGGATATAAAGTTATGGAGGAACAAGGTATTATCAGTCCGGTTACCGGAGTGAACTGCAAATATAAATCAATGACCCGTTTTGGTGATACCGTTCGTATTAAGACAAAAATACTTTTATTTAATGGTGTCACGTTGAAGATCGCGTATCAGATCAGTGATACGGAATCCGGAGAATTAAGGGCATATGGTGAAAGTGATCATTGTTTTATTTCGGAAGAAGGAAAGCTGTTGTCTGTAAAAAGGGCGAACAAGGACTTTTATGATTGCCTGCTTTCGTATGTAGATGAATAAAAAAATGTAATATAACTTGCTTTGTATTCTTAAGATTTACAAAATTTGGAAAAAATATAAACAATAAGCAGGAATCGTCCGATAGTAATAATAGTGAAAAGTATTGCAGCAACACATTTGCTGCAATATCCATATTTTAATTTTTATGATAGAAAAGAGGAAATTTATGAATATCGGGGGAATCAGTAATTCCAGCAGTTATTCATCATATGATGCGGGAGCTGCAATTGCAAGCAAGACAACAAAGGAAGATCCAAGAATTACAGGGATTAAGCAACAGATTATGAATAAGGAACAGTCAATTAAGAATGTAGAAAATGACGATAATTTGACTGATAAAGAAAAGACAGAAAAAAAGAAAAAATTACAGGATGAAATCACACAGCTCAATCAGCAGCTAGTAGAATTACAGAAGCAGATTGAAAAGGAAGAGCAGGCGAAAAAAGCAGAGAACGAAGAAAGTGATAGGCAGCAGGAAGAATTACAAAAAACTGAAAAGCAAAAAGAAATTGAAGAATTAACGGTTCCAGAGAATTTGATGGAATCGATGCTGACAGCACAAACAGCGATGTCACAGTCTGGTTCACTTGATTGGATTAAGACAAAAATGGAGGGAGAAGCCAGAACAGCAGCAAGTGATGCAAAACAGAGTACAGCACTCGGTGTGGACTCTTCTTACCAAGAGGGTGTAGCAGCAAATGCTGAATCGGCCGTTGATAAGATAACTGGAATGCAGCTTTCAATTCTTGGAAAAGCCTCGGAGGAGATGGAAAAATCTACAGAAGAGCAATTTGAAGAAAGACAGAAAAAGGCAACAGAAGAACGAATTAAAGAGAAAAATGAAGCAAGTGATCAAGTCAAAACAGATAACCAGACAGAACAAAGTATACAGGCTGGAACGGCAGACGAAGAAGAAACGGTGACAGATGAAGTGGCTGCAGAAGAGACAGGTGCTGATACAACAAGAGAAGCTTCCCAGAATGGGCTTACGATATCAGATGAAGATTCTCAAAGATATCTGGATCAAGTAGTATATAAGGAAATAGATGTGTTATTATAACATATAGTTCTATCATGAATGGACGAAGCTATGATTAGTTTCGTCCATTTGAATGCCGGATGAAAGAAAGAATATGAGGAGCAAGTATGGTGGAAAACAAGGAATACAAAACAAAAATATTATTGAAACGATTTATACCCTATTACAAACAACATCAGAAAACACTAGTGTTGGATTTGCTTTGTGCAGCACTAACAACAATATGTGAGATGGTGCTTCCTCTTATTATGCGTTATATAACGAATGCCGGAATCAATCATTTGGCAACATTAACAGTATCTTGTATATTACAACTGGGAGGTCTGTATCTTGCGCTTCGTGTGGTTGATAGTATTGCTAATTTTTATATGGCAGATGTCGGGCATGTCATGGGAGCAAAAATTGAGACAAAGATGCGGAATGATGCGTATGCGCATTTACAGAAATTGTCTAATACTTATTATAACAACACAAAGGTCGGACAAATCATGGGACGTATTACGAATGATTTGTTCGATGTAACTGAATTTGCACATCATTGTCCGGAAGAATTTTTCATTGCAGCAATAAAAGCAGTGATTTCCTTTGTAATTTTATCACGTATTAATTTAATATTAACTGTCATAATATTTGTGATAGTACCAATTATGGCAATGACATGTGTGTCATTGAACGGAAAAATGAGGTCTGCATTTGGAAAACAAAGATTTCAGATCGGTGAATTAAATGCACGTATTGAAGACAGCTTATTGGGACAAAAAGTAGTAAAAGCATTTACCAATGAAGAGATGGAAAATGAAAAATTTCAAGTGGATAATGAAAAATTTCTGACAATCAAAAAGGAAACCTATAAATACATGGCAGCGTTTCAAACAACGACCAGGATGTTCGATGGTATCATGTATCTTGCAGTGGTAGTTGCAGGTGGAATTTTTATGGTAAAGGGTCTGGTAGAACCAGGTGATCTGGTCGCGTATCTTTTATATGTTTCAACATTGATCGCAACAATTCGCAGAATTATTGAATTCTCGGAACAGTTTCAGCGAGGGATGACGGGAATTGAGCGTTTTCTGCAGATTATGGATGCTGATATTGAGATTTTTGATGAGCCGGGAACTATTGATATGAAAAAACCGGATGGTGACATTATATTTGAGGATGTAAGCTTTGAATATCCGGATGACCATAATCAGGTTTTCACACATCTGAATCTGCATATCAGGCCGGGTGAAAAGATAGCAATCGTAGGTCCGTCCGGAGGGGGGAAAACCACACTTTGCAATCTGATTCCACGTTTTTATGATGTAACAGAAGGTAAGATCAAGATAGATAATAGAGACATTAAGTCATTTACTCTGAAAAGCCTGCGCAGCAATATTGGAATCGTGCAGCAGGATGTGTATTTATTCTCAGGAACTGTTTATGATAATATTATATATGGAAGACTGGAGGCTACCAAAGAGGAGGTTATGAAGGCAGCAGTCATGGCTGGTGCAGATGGATTTATAAGAGAGTTGAAAGATGGCTATGATACCTATATTGGAGAACGAGGGGTGAAGCTGTCGGGTGGTCAGAAACAAAGAATCAGTATTGCAAGAGTATTCCTTAAGAATCCTCCGATGATAATCCTGGATGAGGCCACTTCTGCATTAGATAATGAAAGTGAATTTGAGGTTGCAAAGTCATTAGAGACGTTATCTAAAGGGAGAACGACATTAACCATAGCCCACAGATTATCAAGTATTAAAAACTCCGATCGCATTTTGGTACTCAACGAAGAAGGAATTGTAGAAGAAGGAAATCACCAAACATTATTGGAGCTAAAAGGAATTTATTATCATTTCTACATGACAGCAAATGAATTAAAATAAAGGGATATGAAATTGCCTGCTACTGCAAAAAGTGATATAATCGTGGTAGCAGGCAATATGCTTTTTGGGGACAAAATAAAACATAACGGCATGAGATACATGCAGACGGGAGCAAATCATGAAACTAACTTTTATAGGCGCAGATCATGAAGTAACAGGAAGTTGTCATTATGTACAGGCATGTGGAAAGCACATATTGGTAGACTATGGTATGGAGCAGGGGTTGAATGTATTTGAAAATGCTGAATTACCGGTAGAGGAAGCACAGATCGATTATGTATTATTGACACATGCACATATAGATCACTCCGGAATGCTGCCATTGTTGTATGCAAAGGGTTTTAGGGGACAAATTTTTACTACATATGCTACGGCAGATTTATGCAGCATTATGTTGCGGGATTGTGCACACATCCAAATGCAGGAAGCAGAGTGGAAGAACCGTAAAGCAAAACGAAGCAGCGGTGTAGAAACAATCGAACCTATTTATACAATGGAGGATGCAGATGGTACGATTAAAAGAATTGTACCGTGTCACTATAACAAAATAGTTGATCTGTGTGAGGGAATACAGATTCGATTTACAGATATAGGACATCTGCTGGGATCAGCCAGTATTGAAGTGTGGCTGACAGAAGGAAAGGTCACAAAGAAGATTGTTTTTTCAGGTGATATCGGCAATTTGAATCAGCCGTTGATCAAAGATCCGGCAAAGACAGAGGAAGCTGATTATGTAGTCATGGAATCTACATATGGAGATAGATTACATGCGCAAGAGAGACCGGATTATGTCGCTGAACTTGCAAAAATAATAACTGAAACATTTGCCAGGGGTGGAAATGTAGTGATTCCTTCCTTCGCAGTTGGAAGAACGCAAGAGCTGCTGTATTTTTTAAGAACGATTAAGACAAATCATATGATTAAGGATTTTCCTGATTTCCCGGTATATATGGACAGTCCATTGGCTGTAGATGCAACTGGTATTTTCCAGAAGAATATCTATGAATGCTTTGATGAAGAGGCAATGGAACTGGTAAATAAGGGAACAAACCCAATTGCATTTCCAGGATTGAATCTTTCTATTACAAGTGATGAATCAAAAGCAATCAATTTTGATGATGAACCGAAAGTTATTATATCGGCATCTGGTATGTGTGAAGCGGGTCGTATCAGGCATCATTTGAAGCACAATCTGTGGAGATCGGAGTGTACGATATTGTTTGTAGGATATCAGGCAATCGGTACGCTGGGCCGGGCATTGATTGAGGGGGCGGATGTAGTAAAATTATTTGGCGAGCAAATTGAAGTAAGAGCTAAAATAAGTACACTGGCAGGTCTGAGCGGTCATGCAGATAAGAATGGGTTATTAGATTGGCTGAAAGGGTTTAAAAAGCAGCCGGAAAGAATATTTATTGTACATGGAGAAGACAGCGTATGCAAGAGCTTTACGGAATGTCTGATTCAGGAACATGGTTTGGAAGCATATGCACCATATAGTGGGACCACGTTTGATCTCTTGACAAATACCTGTGAATTTGAAACAATCCCAATCCCTATCAAGAGGAAGACCAAGATTGTTACAGATGTCTTTACTAGACTATTGGCGGCGGGACAAAGATTACTTGCTGTTATTCATAGGAATGAAGGCGCTGCAAATAAAGATCTTGCAAAGTTTGCAGACCAGATTAATTCGCTCTGTGATAAATGGGATAGATAAGGACCGGAAATTTCGGGATTAGACGGTAATAGATAAGGAAGGCAGATAAAAGTAATGAGTTTAGCAGATAATACATTTATCAATATGTGTCAGGATATTTTGGAAAATGGAACAAGTACAGAAGGAGAAAAGGTCAGACCGCGCTGGGAAGATGGCACGCCCGCATATACAATAAAACGATTTGGTGTGGTAAACAGATATGATCTGTCTAAAGAGTTCCCTTTAATGACGCTCCGCAAGACGGCATTAAAGAGCGCTACAGATGAGCTGCTTTGGATCTGGCAGCAAAAATCTAATAATATCAATGACTTACACAGTCATATCTGGGATAGCTGGGCTGATGAAGATGGTTCTATCGGAAAAGCTTATGGATATCAGCTGGGTGTGAAACATCATTATAAAGAAGGCATGATGGATCAGGTGGACAGAGTTATTTATGATTTAAAAAATAATCCGTTCAGCCGCAGAATTATGACGAACATTTATGTGCATCATGATCTCCATGAGATGAATCTTTACCCATGTGCATATAGTATGACATTTAATGTCACACAAAAAAAAGGAGAGGACAGACTGACATTGAATGCAATTTTGAATCAACGTTCGCAAGATATTCTGGCTGCAAATAATTGGAATGTTGTTCAGTATTCCGTACTTTTACATATGCTGGCACAGGTATGTGACATGAATGTCGGTGAATTTGTACATGTAATTGCGGATGCACATATCTATGACAGGCATGTCTCAATTATAGAGGAATTGATTCAAAGACCTGCTTATCCTGCACCAAAATTCTGGTTGAATCCGGAAATCAAAGATTTCTATCAATTTACCAGAAATGATGTAAAGGTGGAAGATTATGTAACTGGTCCTCAGGTATTGAATATTCCAATTGCTATTTAGGCAAAATGTAATCAAGGAGAACTGGATTTATGAATATTATCGTAGCAGCAGATACGAATTGGGCAATAGGCAATAAGAATGAATTACTGGTTAGTATTCCAAATGACCATAAACACTTCAGGCAGGAGACAACAGGTAAAATTGTGGTATTTGGAAGAAAGACACTGGCCACATTTCCGGGAGGTATTCCGCTTTCTGGAAGGATAAATATAATTCTGTCTACTGATCTTAACCTTAAAGTAAAAGGTGCAACTGTGGTGCATTCTATAAAAGAACTTCTGGAGATACTTAATAATTATAAGAGTGAAGATATCTTTGTTATTGGAGGAGAAAGTGTTTACAGGCAGATGCTGCCGTATTGTGACACTGCCCATGTAACGAAGATAAACCATGCATACAATGCGGATACTTATTTTCCGAATCTGGATGAGCTCCCGGACTGGAAGATAACAGCAGACAGCGAAGAACAGACATATTTTGATTTGGAATATGTGTTTCTTAAGTACCAGAAAATGAAATAGATAGAAAGACTCGCTTTACAAAAACAGGTGCAGTTGTTCTTTTGTTACAGTTCGGGCATGAGTACCGCGAGGTGTTTTTTGTGGGCGCAGGTCACAGAAAACCCGAGTTTTACAAGCGTGAAATTATGCAGGATGCATAATTTCTGTGCATAACTGTTGCTATGAAGCCGCAAGGCTGAATAGTAACGTTTTTCGACATACGCCTTGACTTTAATGTGGAAAAGGATAATAATGTAACTTATCGGTAGAAAATCAAGCGGCTGCGAAGCAGACATTTGAATTTACCCGATAAGTTAACGAGGAAACGAAGTTTTCGAGTTTATTATATTATAGGAAACAAAGTTTTCGATAATACTATTACATGTTATAAGGAGCAGGGACAGTTATGTTAAATATCAAATTTGAAAAAACTACAAATCCAAAGCCAATTCCGGGGCCAGAGAATCCATTGACATTCGGTACTATTTTTACCGATCACATGTTTGTGATGGATTATGAGGAAGGAAAAGGATGGATCGACCCTCGAATTATTCCTTATCAACCAATAGAATTAGAACCTTCTGCTATGGTATTTCATTACGGACAAGAAATGTTTGAAGGTATGAAGGCCTACAAAACAGAAGATGAAAGAACTTTATTATTTCGTCCTGACAAGAATATTCAGAGAGCCAATAATACAAATAAGAGAATCTGTATTCCGGAGATTCCGGAAGAGGATTTCTTACAGGCCATTAAAGAGCTCGTAAAAACAGACGATGCCTGGATTCCTACGAAAGAGGGAACATCTCTGTATATCAGGCCTTTTATAATAGCAACAGATCCGTTCCTAGGTGTAAGGCCTTCTCATACTTACAAATTTATAATTATTTTATCTCCGGTAGGAGCATATTATCCAGAAGGGCTAAATCCGGTTAAGATATGGATTGAAGATGAATATGTAAGAGCTGTAAGAGGCGGACTTGGGGAAGCAAAAGCAGGTGCAAATTATGTGGCAAGTTTAAAAGCACAGGTAAAGGCTCATGATGCAGGATACTCTCAAGTATTATGGCTCGATGGCGTTGAAAGAAAATATATTGAAGAAGTTGGAGCTATGAATATCTTCTTTAAGATTAACGGGACGGTAATAACACCTATGCTGAATGGTTCTATCCTGCCAGGTGTCACAAGACAAAGCTGTATAGACTTATGTAAGTCATGGGGACTTCCGGTTGAAGAGAGAAAAATCTCTGCTAAAGAATTATTTGATGCTGCATTAGATGGTACACTAGAAGAAGTGTGGGGAACAGGTACAGCAGCAGTTATTTCACCGGTTGGAAATTTAAGAGAAGGTGAGACTGATGTTCAAATCAAAGATGGTGGTATCGGAGAATTAAGCCAGAAATTGTATGATACAATTACAGGTATTCAATTAGGCAAAATTGAAGGACCTGCAGGTTGGTCAGTAGAAGTTTAACTATGAGAAACACACTTTGAGGTTTCGATAGCTATCGCGGCAGTCGCCAAATGCAGGCAGGTTTGTATTCGGTCCGTTGCTTGCGTAAATAGAAAAATGGTTCATTATCAGGCGGAATTTCTCACCAAGAGAGATTTCGCCTATTCTAACTTATAGAGGTTCTAGACTAAAATGTTAAAAAGCTTATCATAAAACTTGGCTTCGTCAATTTGCACATATACTTGCTATATCATAAGTGATGCACAACATAGTTTTGTATCACTTTGTAGTAACATAAATTGTGTAAATTGACGAATTCAAAACACAAACAAGCTTTTAACTAAAACCAGGGGGTTATATGAAATTATTGCATACAGGGGACCTGCATATAGGAAAAATAGTGAATGAATTTTCACTCATAGAAGACCAAAGATTATTCTTGCAGCAGATAATTTCAATTGCTGTAAAGGAACAGGCAGATGCAGTTATCATTGCGGGTGATGTCTACGACCGCGCGATTCCTTCAGCAGAAGCTGTAACAATCCTGGATGAATTTTTATCTGAATTGATAGATTCCAGTATTCAGGTATTTATGATCAGTGGCAATCATGATTCACCGGAACGTGTTGGATTTGCAGATAGAATACTGGAAAAACAAGGATTGTATATTGCGGGGAGCGTGGCACAGGGAATTAAGCAGGTTGTATTGCAGGATGCTTATGGAGATGTTAATTTTGTGTTGATTCCATTTGTGAAACCGTCAGTAGTTGGAGCAAAAAATAGTCAGGAAGCAATGGAAAAAATGCTTCAGCAGGTAAATTATGAAACCAAAAGAATTGTTCTTGTGACACATTATTTCGTAACAGATAGAGAAAATAATCCGGAATTGTCTGATTCAGAGACTACGATTAATATAGGCGGATTAGATAATGTGGAAGCGTCTCTATTTGATAATTTTACATATGTTGCATTAGGTCATATCCATAAGCCACAAAAGATTGGGAAGCATCCTGTGTATTATGCAGGAACACCGATCAAGTATTCATTTTCAGAGACAAATCAGTCAAAAGGATTGAATCTTGTTGAGATAGACGAGCAAGGAAATACAAGGGTACGGCAAGTCCCAATAAAATCGTTACATGATATGCGTAAAATAAAGGGTGAGCTGCAGGAATTGATGCGGCCGGAAATTGTACATCTGGGAGATCGCAATGATTATTTACAGGTTACATTGACAAACAAAGAAGAACTGATTGATCCGATTGGCACACTGCGTACACAATATCCCAATACCATGCAGTTGATATTGGAAAAAAATGAAATAGAAGGTAAGGAAATTGATCTTGGAAAACTGAAAAAAAGCAAGTCTTTATTGGAATTATATCAGGATTTTTATGAGATCGTACGAGAAGACAGTCTATCAGGAGAACGCATGCGGGTAGTGTTAGAGGCAATGAAAGAAGCAGAAGGGGGAGAACCGTAATATGAGACCGACAAAGTTAATCATCAGCGGATGGGGCCCGTATAAAGATAGTGTGGAAATAGATTTTACGAACTTTGGAGGTCATGGTTTGTTTTTAATTACAGGTCCTACAGGTGCCGGCAAAACTACCGTCTTTGATGCGATTTCTTATGCGCTGTTTGGAGAAGTCAGCGGAAGTATTAGAAATAAAGATAGTGTGCGCAGTGATTTTGCCAGTGCTGATACAAAAACATATGTGGAGCTTTTTATGACACATGCTGGTCAGGAATATCGAATTTTTAGGAATCCTCAGTATATCAGACCAAAGAAGAGAAAGTCGGGCGGAAATGCTTTTACAAGAGAAAATGAGAATGCAATTCTGTATTTACCGAATGAAAAAGTGATAGAAGGAAACCGGGAAGTGAATGCAAAAGTGCAAGAGATCTTAAGCATGGATTTTGAACAGTTTAAACAGATTTCCATGATCGCGCAGGGGGAATTTACCAGACTGTTAACAGCATCTTCCAAAGAAAAAACACAGATATTCAGAGAAATATTTAATACACATAAATATGATCAGTTTGCATCCGTTTTACATCAGAAAGCAGCTAAGTTATATAACCAGATCATGACATATCGCAGTAAAATGGAGGAAGCAATTGAGTCCATCCGCACGACCGTTCAGACAGAAGAATGGGAACAGTTGACAGAACGAAAAAATGAAAAACAGGAGTATGCATATACGGATATCAGAGATTACCTTGCAGCTGAATTAGAACAACAAAAAGAAATAATGCAGACATCTGAAAAAGAAGTGGAAAAAGCAGAAAAGGCATTATTAGACTGTGAGAAAGAATTACAGAAAGCCAAAACCCAGAATACACTTTTTTTAGAATTAGAAAATGCAAAACAGCAAAAGGTGAAGCTGCAACTGCAAAGTACAGAAATAAATGACATAAAAGAAAAGCTTAAGGCAGCAACAAATGCATTGAATGTAGAAGGGGCATACATACAAAAGGAAGAAGCCAAAAAGAGAATAGTATATGCAGAAAACGAATTATGTAAACTGATAGAAGAGTTGGAATCATTGGAAAAACATGAAAAAGAATATGAAATGCAGTATAAGAACAGAATAGAACTTAAGTATTTTATTTCAATGATTCAAGAATACGTGCAGATGTATCTTGTGCAACAGGAAAAGCAAAAAGTTCTGCAAAAAAAAGAACGCGAATTAAAGGAGTATCAACAAATTTACCATCAGGCGGAGCAGAACGCAATGAGGAGTAAACATACTTATGAACAAGCAGAAACTCAATATAGACATGCCATGGTAGGTATTGTGGCAGGACAGTTAGTAGAAGGAGAACCTTGTCCGGTATGTGGTTCTGTGGTACATCCATGTATAGCAAAAATAGAAGAAAATGTACCAAGTGAGGAGCGTATTAAGGAATTTAAGGAAATCTATGAAGCAGAACATAAAAAATTATTGGAATGGCATCAAAAAACTGCCGTCCGTCACGGAGAGGTAAAGTCAATAAATGAAGAACTGGAGCATCAAAAATCGGATCTTAAATCTAAAAAAGAGACAATCGGAGAAATATCTGATACAATAGTAATATTGCTTGAACAAATATTGGCATGCAGAAAGAAAAATATTTTAGAGGCAGCAGAACAGAATGCTGTGACATTTCAGCATACCTGCAGGGAGGCATTGCAATCGATAGAGAAGAATGAGACCAGAATGCAGCAGTTACTTGCTAACAAGGGAGAAAAGCAAAATAGCATTGTAATAAGGCAACGCGAAATGCAGGAATTCAGGGAACAGTATCAAGAGGTCAGGAAAGCATTTCAACAAAAGTTGGTATTTTATGCATTTCAATCAGAAGAACAATATCTGAATAGCAGGAAAGCAAATACGGAAGTGGACATTATGCAGAAAAGGATTGAAAACTACGAACAACAGGTAGCATCTAATGATGATTATGTATCACGCATGACAGCAGTAGTCAGAGGAAAGAAAGTCATAGATATGGAGGAATTATTCTATCAAAAGAATGCGGCAGAAGAGAGTAAAAAAAGGCGACAATCAAGGCATGCACAATTACAGATCCGATTTGCCCGCATCAAGACAGCATTTTCATCATTAGATGATAAATTGAAGAATTCAAAGAATTTGGAATTGGCATATGGGATTGTTAAGGATTTAGATAATATAACAATCGGTAACAATGCAAAAAGACTTGTTTTTGAACAATATGTGTTAATCAGTTATTTTGAGGAAGTATTGCATGCGGCCAACATCAGACTGCAGAAAATGACAGCAGGAAGATATCTGCTATCAAGAGCAGAGGGGGTCAGTGACGGAAGAAGTAAGGATAACTTTGAAATACAAGTACTTGATAACTATACAGGGAAGTATCGCATGGCCAAGACACTTTCGGGTGGAGAGTCTTTCAAAGCTTCTCTCGCGCTGGCACTTGGAATGAGTGATATCATACAAGCTTCAACCGGAGGAATCCGGGTTGAAACATTATTTATAGATGAAGGATTTGGATCTTTAGATGCAGAATCATTGGATCAGTCATGTGAAACATTAATGTCACTGGTAGATAAAGACAGATTCATTGGAATTATATCACATGTGACAGAATTAAAGGAGAGAATTCCAAAACAGTTAGTTATAGATAAGACGAATGGTGGAAGCAGCATACGTGTGATTTGTTAAAAAAGCCGCAAGGTCGGCAGGCAGGAGCTAGATATGGAAAAGAATTATGATGTAATTATTATCGGAGCAGGACCGGGAGGAATCTTTTGCGCCTATGAACTGATGGAAAAAAGAAGTGATCTGAAAGTGTTAATGATTGAAAAAGGCCGCTCTATAGAAAAGCGAAATTGTCCGAAACGTGTGACAAAACAATGTGTTGGGTGCAATCCTTGTTCTATAACGACAGGATTTGCAGGAGCGGGAGCATTTTCTGACGGAAAACTTTCATTATCACCTGATGTAGGCGGAAATCTGCCTGGTATCCTGGGATATGATAAAACAGTGGAGCTGATAAAAGAATCAGATGATATTTATCTAAAATTTGGGGCGGATGAGAATGTATATGGTGTTGATAAAGAGAAGGAGATCCGTGAGATCCGCAGAAAAGCAATCAATGCGAATCTAAAACTGGTAGAATGTCCAATCAGACATCTTGGGACAGAAGAAGGGTATAAGATCTATGCCAGATTACAACAGCACCTGGAAGAGAAAAATGTTACGATGATGTTCAATACGATGGTTGAAAAAATTATCATAAAAGATAACAGAGCTAAGGGAGTTATTACAGATAAGGGCGATTCGATTTATGCGGATCAGATAGTATCAGCTGTGGGACGAGAAGGTGCAGACTGGTTCAGCGGCGTATGTGAAGCACAGGAAATTGAAACAACGGTAGGAACAGTTGACATAGGTGTACGTGTGGAAGTGCGCGATGAAGTCATGCAATTTTTGAATGAGAATCTGTATGAAGCAAAATTAATATATTATACACCCACATTTGATGACAAGGTCAGAACTTTTTGTACGAATCCATCCGGTGAAGTTGCCACGGAATATTACGATAATGGACTTGCAGTTGTAAACGGTCATGCATACAAATCTCAAGAACATAAGACTAATAATACAAATTTTGCGCTTTTGGTATCCAAGAACTTTACAAAACCATTTCGTACACCAATTGAGTACGGAAAACAAATCGCACAGTTGTCTAATATGTTATGTGGTGGCAAAATTCTGGTTCAGACGTTTGGTGATTTCAGACGCGGAAGAAGGACAACAGAAGAAAGGCTTTGCCGAAACAATCTGGTACCGACACTGAAAGATGCTGTTCCAGGAGATTTATCTCTTGTGTTCCCGCACAGAATTATGGTGGATATTGAAGAAATGATATTGGCATTGGATAAAGTGACACCGGGAATTGCAGCTGAGGAAACCCTTCTTTATGGCGTGGAAGTCAAATTTTATTCTAATAAGGTAGTCATTAATAAAGATTTTGAAACAAGTGTTGAAGGATTGCGAGCGATCGGAGATGGTGCTGGTGTAACAAGAGGACTTCAGCAGGCTTCCGCGAATGGCATCAGTGCAGCCAGAAGCATATTGAACAGATTACAGAAATGAAGGATAAGTTAAAAGGGTTAATCAAATGGAAAAAAGGGATAAAGCACAACATCGGATAACTGGATATTGTATATACCTCTGCTTTATACTTAGCATTATGATGACAGCTACAGCTTTGACAGGGTGTGGTGAAAAAAATGCTGAAAAAACGAAAGTAGTTCTGACCACTGGATTTGGAAGAAATGAAGTATTCCGTCTTGACAGAACCTCATGCACACTTCCGGAGATTATGGTATATCTGACAAACACACAAAATCAGTACGAGAGTGTATTTGGGGAAGAGATATGGGGAAAAGATATGAAGGGTGTTAATCTGGAAAGCAGTATAAAAGAGAATGTTTTAGCCCGTATCGCACAAATAAAGGCTATGAATCTGCTGGCAGAAAAGCACGCTATTACATTGGATGAAAAAGAACTGGAGCTCTCCGCACAGGCAGCTGTTCAGTATTATGACTCGTTGAATGCTACTGAAATCGAGGAGATGGGTGTTACCAAAGAAATGATACAGAAGCTGTATGAAGAATACGCTTTGGCCAATAAAGTCTATGATGATATTATCAAGGATATCAATCCCGAGATCAGTGATGATGAAGCAAGAACGATAACAGTGCAGCAGATCCTGTTAAAGACATACACGCTGAATGGAAAAGGTGAGAAGACATCCTTATCAGAAGCAGAGAAGAAAAAAATTCTTCAGAAGGCACAAATGGTTGATACACTTGCAAAGGAAGGCGCAGATTTTTCAAAGCTGATTGAAGAATATAGTGATGATAAAGTCGGAACTTATTCCTATGGAAAAGGCGAAATGGAAGCGGCATTTGAGAAGGCGACCTTTGAGCTCGGAAAGGATGAAATAAGTGATGTCATTGAGAGTGCATATGGATACCATATTGTTAAATGTATCTCTACATTTGATCGCAATGAGACGGATGCTAATAAAGTAAAAATTGTAGAACAGCGGAAAAAGGAAGTATTCAATGAAGAATATAATGAATTTCTGGCTACACTTACAAGAAATCTCAATACCAAATTATGGAATAAAATTACCTTCATTCAAGATCAAAATGTGACTACAAAAGATTTTTTTGATGTTTATAATTCCTATTTTGACGAGGAAGATCAATAGTTTATATAAATTTTATAATTACAGAAACCCAGTAAATATGCCACATTACGGAGATTATTAGCACTCATTCATAATGAGTGCTAATTTGGTCTTGACTTTTTAATTTTGCAGCATTAAAATCTATTTTAAATGAAAGAAAGGAATGTGATATAAATATGGCAGAGAAACATGGTAATTTATCAATTAATAGTGACAATTTATTTCCAATTATTAAAAAATGGTTATATTCAGACCATGACATATTTTTTAGAGAATTAATCTCCAACGGATGTGATGCAATTACAAAACTAAAAAAATTGGAAATGATGGGTGAGTATTCTTTTGAAAATGGTCATGAGTTCAAAATTGAAGTGATTGTAAATCCTGATGAGAAGACATTAAAGATTATTGATAACGGTCTTGGGATGACAGCAGAAGAGATTGAAGAGTATATTAATCAGATCGCTTTTTCAGGTGCAACAGATTTTATTGAAAAATATAAAGACAAGACAAATGATGATCAGATTATTGGTCATTTTGGACTTGGTTTTTATTCCTCGTTCATGGTAGCGGATGAAGTGCATATAGATTCTCTCTCTTATAAAGATGGTGCAGTACCGGCTCATTGGGAATGCGACGGTGGAACCGAATATAATATGAAAGACGGCACAAAAGATACAATTGGTACGGAGATCACTTTATTTCTGAATGAAGATTGTCTTGAGTTCTGTAATGAATATAAAGCCAGAGAAGTAATTCAAAAATATTGTTCATTTATGCCGGTAGAGATATTCCTGATAAAGGCTAATGAAGAACCACAATATGAGACGATTCTTCCGGAAGAAAAAACAGAAAAAGATACGGTTATTGAGACTGTTGTAGAAGAAGCAAAAACAGAAGAAAAGACGAATGAAAAAGGTGAAAAAGAAGTTGTTGAAGTGTCACCTCGTATAGAAAAGCTGAAAATCCTGAAAAGACCGGTTCCGTTGAATGATACAAATCCTCTGTGGAGCAAACATCCAAATGAGTGTACAAAAGATGATTATATTGCTTTTTACAGAAAGGTATTTCAAGACTACAAGGAACCATTATTCTGGATTCACCTTAATATGGACTATCCGTTTAACTTAAAGGGCATTTTATATTTTCCTAAGATCAATACAGAATATGAATCCATAGAAGGCATGATCAAGCTATATAATAATCAGGTATTTATTGCAGACAATATCAAAGAAGTAATACCGGAATTCTTAATGTTATTGAAAGGTGTTATTGATTGTCCGGATCTTCCACTTAATGTATCCAGAAGTGCATTACAGAATGACGGATTTGTTAAGAAAATATCAGATTATATTACGAAAAAAGTGGCTGATAAGCTATCTGGTATGTGTAAAACGGAAAAAGAAGAATATGAAAAATATTGGGATGATATCAATCCGTTCATTAAATTTGGCTGCTTAAAAGATGATAAATTCTGTGAAAAGATGACAGATTACATTTTGTTTAAAAATCTGGATGGCAAATATCTGACATTGCCGGAATGTCTGGAAGTAAAGAAAACAGATCCAGAAGAAGCAGAAGAAAATGCGGTCGATGAATCCGGAGAAAAAGTTGAAGCTGAAGTGGTGGATGATCATGCGGATGCGTTGGATGAGAGTGAAGATGCAGCAGAAAATAATGATGAGAAAAAAGAAAAAATTATTTATTATGTAACCGATGTCGTACAACAGAGTCAATACATCAATATGTTCAAAAAGGCAAAAATGGATGCTGTCATTCTGAAGGATAATATTGACCAGCCATTTATTACCCAGCTGGAATCAAAAAATGAAACTGTTAAATTTAAGAGAATTGATGCTGACCTTACAGATTCGTTGAAATCCAAGACTTCTAAAAAAGCAGAAAAAGAGTTGGAAGAACAGGCATCTTCGATATCAGATATATTCAAAAAAACTTTAAAGAAAAAAGATATAAAAGTAAAAGTTGAAAGATTAAAAAATAAAGATATTTCTTCTATGATCACATTATCGGAAGAAAGCAGGCGCATGCAGGATATGATGAAAATGTATGCAATGCCAGGCATGGATATGGGTATGTTTGGTGCAAACGGTGAAGGTGAGACACTAATTCTGAATGCAAATAATAAATTGGTAGAATATATCTTAGAAAGCAAGGATGGCGAAAATGTTCCTATGATCTGCGAACAGCTGTATGATCTTGCAAAGCTGCAACAGGCACCGCTGGCACCTGATGTAATGACAAATTTTGTAATACGTTCTAATAAAATTATGATGATGTTAGCGAAATAATTAATTAATAGGATACTAGGGTCAAAAGGTCATGTGTATCATACTTTCATGAAAAGCATGACTTTGGGACCCCAGCATCTTAATATTAAAAAGGCGAGTGTAATGTTTTGATATGTTATAACACTTGCCTTTTTGTATTGTAAGAATTTTAGTACCTTATCTGTTTAAGTTAACTCTGCAATGCGGCTTACACCTACATAAATATTAGATATTTGATACCAGGTAGAGTAGTCGACAATACCGGTCTGTGGTAAGTTAAATATTTGTTGAAATGTCTTTACAGCTGCAGCAGTTTGTGGACCATAGACACCGTCTGCCGATATAACAGGTATGGCAGGGTAGTTCTGCGCTATGCGATTAAGCTGTTCCTGTATCTGCGCTACTTTAGCTCCGGTTGCACCGATATCTAAGTTGTATCCCGGAAAAGAGGATGGTACTCCAGAAACAAATTCAGATGTATTGATATACATGTCATTGCCATAGTAATAGCGAATGATTTCGATTGGCGCATAACCTTCATCGCCCAGAAATTTAGAGCCCCATTGGCTAAGCCCTGCGCATTGTACCCGATTACCATCACAGAAGGCCGTAAAGATCGGCTGTCTGACACCAGGGCGGGATAAGTAATTGGCAAAAATATTATTTACAACAGTATCAACATTTTGGTAGATATTTCGTCCGTAGGAAAATTTTTGATCAAAGGCAGTGGAAGAAGTAATCGTAAAGTTGTATCCTTTATTTCGATACAGCGAAATCAGCAGAGTTTACGGGTAAAGATACTATGTTATTATTCAGACTTACTGCGCAGAGCAACAGGTATGCAAAAAAAATATTACTGAAATTGAAAAGGCAAATTGACAAATACAGCGTGCATATTTATTATTATATATATAATGATGTCGGGATCAAAAGTTATTTGACTCCTGATGCCTACGGGTTCCAAAGTCATGCTTTTTCATGCAAGCATGAAACACATGACCTTTTGTCCCTGGGATTATATAATTTTACAAGATTTAAAATTTTACAGGAAATCTTACAAAAGAGAATAATGGAGTGGTGATTATATGAACATAGCAGGCACCTTTGAAAAAAAAGATATATGTACTTGTGCTCGATGTGGGAAAATTTTTCAATATTCGGGAATTGGTCTGCACCTTTGCCAAGCCTGTAAAGAGTTAGACGCAAAAGAATTTGATTTAGTAAAAGACTATATCTATTCCAATCTGTCAGCAACGGTAAAAGATGTGGCCATGGCTACCGGAGTGAGAGTGCGAAGGATTAAGGGATTTTTGCAAGATGGAAGATTACTGATTCCGGATAATTCTGCTATATTTTTAAATTGCGAATGCTGTGGTGCAAATATTAAATCTGGCAGGTTATGCAGAGAATGTGCAAATGCTTTATCAAGTACAGCGAAGAAGGAAATGGATATTGAAGAATATCAGATCGGTGAACGTCCAAAGAAAATGACGGCACGTATGCATTTTCTGGAGCCTGAGAGAAAATAATAATTAAGTAAGTATATATAAAAAATAAGAGCGATGCAGAAAATGCACCGCTCTTATTTTACGCTGTAGGAAGCACCTTTTTTGTTCTGTTTGTATGTTTTGTGTGGAATATCAAGGAGAACATTCACATAGTTTGGAAGTAACAGAACAATCTAATGTGGCAGATATCATGGAAACTATAAACAAAAATATTATAATCAGTGAGGATGGTACTTTTCAATACATACTTAGAGGTAATACAAAGATGAAAGTCTTTGTAGAGTTTACAGAATTGGGAAATAATAAGCAGGTAGCGGAAGAAGTAACTGCAATTTTAAAAAATAATTATCTGGAACGAATATTATCCGGAACGATGCAAAGTGATCTGGATTCAGTACAATCCAACCTGTTTATAGAATAGGAAAAGGAAGGTACGGGTTTATGAAAAGGGTAAGATGTTTATATAGAGTATCCTCAAAACAGCAATTACATGACGATGATATTCCAATGCAGAGAGCCGAATGTAAAAAATTTATAGAGAAATTCCAAGATTGGAGCCTGGAGTATGAATATGTAGAGAAAGCAATCTCGGGCTTCAAGATGCACATAAAGGACAGAGATGTGCTTATGGAGATCATGCAGGATGCCCAAAATAAGGAATTTGATATTTTGGTTGTTTATATGTCGGACAGAATTGGACGTAAGGAAGACGAGATTCCGGCTTATGTTGCAGGTCTGAATAATCTTGGAATTGAAATCTGGTCAGTAAATGAGGGTTCTCTGAAAACAGAAGAACATATTGACAAGTTAATGAATTATATCAGATTCTGGCAGGCAGAGGGAGAAAGCAGAAAAACTGGTATGAGAGTAAAAGCGGCTCAAAAAGAAATGGTAAAAAGCGGAAAGTTTGTGGGTGGTAATGCTCCTTTTGGCTATCAACTAGTTTTATCCGGCGAAATCAGCAATCACGGAAGAGCATTAAAAAGACTAGTTATCAAAGAAGATAAAGCTAAGATAGTCAGAGAGATATTCAGACTTGCAGCAGAGGAAGACCTCGGAGCATTTGCAATTGCAAAGCGGCTTAATGAAAAAAAGGTACCTGCTATCAACGGGGAGGAATGGAAGAGCTGTACGGTATCTGCTATGTTAAAAAATCCAGTATATATGGGATATATTACATATGGCAGAAGAGAATATCATGGAAACTATACAAGAATTCCGCCGGAATATTGGACCTATTCGGAACGTCAGTTGGAAGAAATTGTAATTATTCCACGGAATAAATGGGAAGAAGTACAGTGTAAACGTGAAAATAGAAAAGCTGGAATCCGTATAGCGCAGGAAAGAACAGGTTCTTATGGAGTAACTACGACAGGTAAGCTACCGCTTATGGGAATCGCATATTGCGGATATTGCGGAACAAGATTGACAAATGGGAGCCGATATGATACATGGATCACGAAAAATGGTAAAAAAGTAAAAAAGGTATGTGGCAGGTATCGATGTACGCAAAAGGGCAATGCATCGATCAAGTGTAATGGAAATGCATTATACAGACAGGAGCAGATTGAACCAATTATATTTGAAGTAGTTGGTCACTATATGGATACCCTGCAAAGTGCAGATGTTTATCAGGATATTATAAATATGCAGGAGAATGTGAAAAAAAAGATTTTAAAAGATTTAGGCATAATCAAAAAAGAAGAAAAAGAAATAATGAATGATATTAGCACTCTGGAGGCTCAAATACCTATTGCGATCCGTGGAGATGGACTGTTCAGTCAGCAGAAACTGTCTTCTATACTAAATGATAAAGAAAAAATTCTATTTCAAACAAGATCCAGGTATGATGTAAAAAAGAAAGAGTACGAGCAAACGACAATCAAAAACAAAGAATTAAAAAAGATTGGAGATATGATACCAAACTGGAGAGAAGAATTTGTACGTTCCAATGTTCACCAAAAGAAAATATTACTGGCAAAAATAATAGAAAGAATTGATGTAAAAAGGGACAGTTTAAAGATAAAATTTAAAATCAGTCAGGAAGCTTTTGAACCATTAAAATCTATTGATTCCCCTACCACTCCGTATAGACCCTGTTCAGAGCAAATGAAAGGATAGCAAGCGTATTGGCATAGATCGTATCTTCGGGCCAGGTAGGGTAAATTTCGCACGAGACTACATTTTTAATATAATCTTTGTAAGGAACATAGTAATTCGGTGCAGTGCTGTCGTCGGGAACGCCGTCGTGAACAATAACATATTCGGGGATAACAACACGGCTTAGAACAATCTCACCGCTCTCATCCATTGGCTTGATCTCGTCTTCCGGTATCTTAGGAGGATAGTCACCGTATAAGGTATGGTCTGGAATTTTTATAATTTCTTCCGGAGCTTCTTCTACTTCTCTGGGAATCATCGTTACAGGCTGTAATGCCTTTGTATCGGCTAGTAATTGGGTACCGGAGATTAGTACGGGTTCGTATCCCTGGGATTCAACCATCAGATTGTATTCAGCATATGGACGTACCTCTGTAGGTTCCAGGCTATAGTCAATTGGAGGTGCCGGCAGGTCAATGACTTCGGTCTTTCCAGATTCATCGGTAGTCACTTCTTCAATAACAGTATCTGGCTGGTCGGTTATAGAAATACTGATTCTCGCATTTCTAACAGGAAGGAGTCCTATTGATGAAGTAACATTTATTTCAAGCCTGCTGATATCGGAAGAAGCCGCATTATTTTGTGAGCTGTGTAAAGAAGATATTGGCATAAAAATACCTCTGCATTATATGTTTAACATAATATATGCAAAGGTAGATGAAAGTGTTGATAATTACAAAAAGTATATGTAACTAATCCAAATTTAATTTTTTGTTTAATAAATAGTAACTTATGAAGTAAAAAAGAATATTGCAAATAATAACAAAAACTGTTTCTACCATTATCCCAATATCCAGAATTGTGGAAAGTGAGATTTTACTCATTAGTGTCAGTCCCGTAAAAGGAAGGATTGCAAAAGAAGAAAGTATTTGTAATATAGAATAAAGTCCTATATAACAAATGATGGAGCCTATTATTTTATGCTTCGTAAACAATTGACCCAAAGATATTCCTGTAAAGCATAGAAGAACAGCATCAATTGAGCTCATTAAGAAATAAATAACAATCAAACTGATCTTTAGAACTTTATTTGCAACAAAAGCAGCGGTTAATTCTGACAGATCGCCTGCATTAACTTCGAATGCGATTGCCGCCTTGGCAGCGGGATCTAATTTTGTTGCCAGAAAGTAGAATAATAGAACCATACTAAGTAATACAACAACAGAAGTAAGTGCTATATGGATAGTTGCGATAATTGTCTTACTTATTAATAATTGATTCTTTGTGACCGGAAGTGTATGTATGAGATACCCCTCATCTGTATACATACTTCTATAGAATCTTACTGCAATATAAATCGTAGCAATGGCAGAAACAAGTGCAATTGATAAAAAATAAAATATAAAAAGTAAAGCGCCAAGTGAGGAAATGCTTTCCGATTCCGTATTCCATATTTGTGCAATAAGAGTCATGATACCGATAGCAGTTGTTATTATGATATACAGATTCATAAGCATTACGATTTTGTAGGAGGCTTTCCATTCATATTTCAGTAATTTTGTTAACATGCAAACACCTCCCTAAAATAAGCGTCTACAGATTTACCGTATGTCATACGAATCTCTTCTACTGTAGTTTGTATTTTTATTTTTCCATCCTGAATAAAAATGACATCATCCAATATATTTTCTATATCAGAAATAAGGTGTGTGGAAATTAAAATGGTCGCATTCTCGTTGTAATTGGAAATGATCGTTTTTAAAATATAGTCTCTGGCAGCCGGGTCAACACCTGCAATCGGCTCATCTAGAATATAGAGGTCAGCATTGCGGCTCATCACTAAAATGAGTTGTACTTTCTCTTTCGTTCCCTTTGACAAGGACATCAATTTCGCATCAGAACTGATGTTGAGAGACATAAGCATACCATATGCTTTATCTTTAGCAAAATCCTCGTAAAAATCAGCAAAGAAATTTATTAAATCAGATACTTTCATATTGTTTTGCAGATAAGTACGTTCCGGAAGGTAAGCAACCCTTTTTTTACTTTCTACGCCGGGAATAGAACCATTGATAAGAATCGTTCCTGAAGTAGGTGTAAGAAGACCATTTATCATTTTTATTAAGGTGCTTTTTCCGCTGCCGTTAGGACCAAGCAGTCCAATAATGCGTCCACGTCCTAATGTGAGTGTTATATTATGAATAGCCAATTTATGATTATCATAATTTTTTGTGAGATTAACTGCTTCTAATAATGGACTCATTTTAATTCCTCCTTAGTTGTATTTTCTAACAATGTCATAATTTCTTCCCTCTCAAATCCAAGTTCAGTCATCTTATCAAAAAAAATTTGAATCTGAGCCTTGGCCAAATCTTGTTGAATTCCATTAATCATATTAATATCCCCCGTCACTAATCTTCCACTCGTGCGCTGTGTAATAATTAATCCGCTTCGTTCCAGTTCTGAAAAAGCTTTTTGCATTGTGTTAGGATTTACACAAGCAATTGCAGCTAATTCACGAACACTTGGAAGCTTGTCACCGGGTTTATAGTAACCGGAGACAATTTGCATTTGGATTATTTCTACAATCTGAGAGTAGATAGGCCGATCTGAATTTAAGTCCCATGCCATATTTTTAACTCCTTCCATATGCATAATAAGTGCACTAAAACGCATCTGTATTATACCATTAATACAATAATACATCAAACGCAAAAAAAGTCAATACTAATATTTTGCCATAGTTGCTAAAAAAGCAAAGTCAATGTTATAATGTAATGAGCGAAAGTGAGTCAAGCGAGGAGTATTTGACGAATGAGAACTATATCATGAACGCGCATTTTGTTCATGATATACGAGCGAAAATGAGTCAAGGCGGAGCAATTGACGAACGGCGAATGTTGATCATGAAAGCGCATTATGTTCATGGTATCATGCGTGTAAGTAAGCTGGGGAAAAGTAGTAAATTGAGGGAAAAGAGTGGTGAGTAACTTGAAAAAAATTGTCGAAATGTATTTAAATGAACAATTTGATATGGATAATGCTTCCCTTGATTTTTCTTGCTCTAAATTAGAAATTACAATGAAGAAAGACGAGATTGCCTCAGGTTCTTTCCAGATAATCACACAAGGTGAAGGAGATAATAAGGGACGGTTATTCGTAACAAATAACCGTATGATTTTTGAAAAAAATACATTTATCGGAAATGAGTGTACGATTCATTTTAAATTTGATTCTAAGGGTCTGGAAGTTGGAGAGATACTGAAGGGAGAAATAAACGTAGTATCGCAAAAAGGAGAATCGTATCTTCCCTTCGTGGTTGCAATTGAGTTTACTGCAATTACCACTTCTTTAGGTAATATTAAGAATTTATTTCATTTCGCCAATCTGGCAAAGAGTAACTGGAAGGAGGCAGTCCAGTTATTCTATTCCTCTAATTTTTCCAAAATATTAACAGGAAATGAAAAGCAATATTTTAGTATTTACAAAGGATTAGCCAAAGACTTCGGAAATGAACAGAACGTAGAAGAATTCCTGATCGAAGTGAATAAAAAACAAGAAATTGAATATTTGCTGGAAACGGATATGGTAAAAGTATCTAATCCGGAAGATGTTGTAGAAGAGCGGATAGGCATTACTAAAAATGGATGGGGCTATGTTGCGCTTCATATATTTGTAGAAGGCGATTTTTTAACAACAGAAAAGGAATACCTGACAGATGATGAATTTCTTGGAAATCATTGTAATCTAAATGTATATGTATATAGTCACAGACTACATAAAGGGACGAATTATGGTGCGATTCGTTTTGTACATGCTTATGGGGAGTTCTCGGTACCGGTCATTGTGACACAGACATTTCCAGAAAAAAAATCAGTTCCTATACAAAAAGCGTTAAATACTTCACTGATGAATTACTATATGGAATTCCGAATGAAGAAGGTAAATACTGCCAGCTGGATTACAAGGACGGATCAAGTAGTATCCCAGTTGATTAAGTGTGATGACAAGAATCCTGCTTATCGTTTATTTCAGGCCCAATTGTTAATTACGCAGGAAAGATATAACGAAGCTAAATGGGTACTTGATCACGTAAAGGATATGCTGGTGAGCGATACCTATAAACCAGAAGTTATTTGCTATTTCCTTTATCTAAAAACACTATATAACCGTGATGAAGAATATGTGAACAGGCATACGGAGGAAATAGAAACAATTTATAAACAACATCAGAGTAATTGGAGAATTGCATGGCTGCTTCTGTTCTTAAGAGAAGAGTATAGCAGAAGTCCTGCTAAAAAATGGATTCTATTAGAAGAGCAATTCCATTATAGCAACTTCAGTCCGGTACTGTATATTGAGGCAGTTTATATTATGAATGCAAATCCTTCCCTTCTGCAGGAATTAGGTGAGTTTGAAATTCAAATATTAAATTTTGCCGTAAAAAAACAGATTCTTGATATGGAAGTGATTCCACAGATTCATTATCTGACTGGCAGAGTAAAGAAATACTCAGAACGGCTTTTTACAATTCTTGTGTATTGTTATGAGTTAAATGGAGAAGTTGAGACAATACAAGAAATTTGTGAATTTTTGATTAAGGGAAATAAAACGGACAGTAAATATTTTAAATGGTATGCTCTTGGAGTAGAAAAACAGCTAAGAATTACAAAACTATATGAGTACTATCTGTTATCCATTCCCAATGATTATATGGGGGAGCTGCCTAAAATCGTAATGATGTATTTTGCATATGCGTGCAATCTTGGATACGAAAAAAAAGCATTTTTGTATGCAAACATTTTACGCCATAAAGATACAATGCCGGAGATGGTGCGTTCCTATTCGGAACAAATGGATAGTTTTGTAGTTGATCAGATGCAAAAAGCTCATATAAATAAGGAACTTGCTTATCTTTACACGGAATTGGTCACACCATATGGAATCAGCATGACTGTTGCAAGACTGATAGCGCCATTGCTGTTTCTACATCAGGTCGAGGTAGAGGATGATAATATCAGACAGGTTGTAGTGATCCATGATAAACTGAAAGGTGAGACCAGATATCCAATCGTAAATAGGAAAGCGCAGATATCCATTTATAGTGCGATTTATGAGATTTTCCTGCAGGATGGATTTGGCAATCGTTATGTGGGGAGTGATTCGTACAAGCTGGTAAAATTATTTTCTCCGAGAAAAATTGTTCGTGCGATCCAGAATTTGGATTTGGAATACCTAGGAATGGATATTTATATTTGTGAGAGCAGCAGTGATTATGTTGCAATTACAGAAGAAAATGCCAGACATTATGCAAGGCTCGCAGAATCGGAACAAGTCAGAGATGAGTACAAGAGAGAGATTCGGACTAAACTCCTGCAATACTATTTTGACAATGATAAAATTCGTGAGCTGGATGAGTACCTGATGGGGATAGAACCAGAAACTATGATAGAACCAGAACGTGCAGAATTTATTCAATTTATGGTGAAAAGAGGGATGTATGATAAGGCACTACTATGGATTAAGGATTATGGTGTAGAGGGGATTCCGGGTAAGAGCATTTTTTATTTATGTAGTCGGTTACTGGAAAGAAATGAATTTGTGTATGATGAATTCTTACTGAACTTAAGTTTTATTGCATTCAGCCTTCATAAGTATGATGAGAATATTTTACAGTATTTGGTTCAATATTACCAAGGAACTACTAAAAACCTCCGGGACATCTGGAAGGCAGCGGTTAACTTTGATGTAGATACATATACCCTTTGCGAACGAACTATCTTACAGATGTTATATAGTGGAACTTTTATTCCGGAAGCAATCGACATTTTTAACCAATATGTAAAAATGGGAGCTGACGGAGATGTGAAATTAGCTTATCTGACACACTGTGCTTATGAATATTTTGCAGAGGATAAGATTCTTGATGCTGAAGTATTTCAGCTCTTTACGGAAATGTTGCAGGATGGCATAATGATTGGAAGGATTTGTCAATATGCATATTTAAAATATTTTGCTGAGAACCGGGATATGTTGAGTGTTGATGCGGCAATCCTTGTGAAAGATATATTGATAAATATGCTGAACGAACAAATCTATTTTCCTTTTTTTATGGAATATATTGACTTGGTTCCGCAGTTAGAGGGGATGCAGGACCGTACCGTATTAGAATATAAAACAAATACAAAGTGTAAAGTGTGTCTTCATTATGTGTTTTCGAGAGAAGGAGAAGCAGAAAATGCTGAATATAGAAAAGAAGATATGCGTGGAATTTACGGTAGAATTTTCTTGAAATCCTTCGTACTCTTTTTTGGGGAGAACGTACAGTATTATATTACAGAAGAACAAGGCGGGCATGAGCAGTTGACGGAGAGCGGGACCATACATAAAAGCGAACTGGTAAGAGACAGCAAGGAAAGTAAATTTGCTGTTTTAAACGATATAGCAATTGCAAAAACTTTGCAGGATTACGATACACTGGAACAGTTGATGAGTGAATATTTTAAAAAAGAATATATGGTAGATCATATATTTCAATTAAGTTAGAAGAACGAAGTGAGTGCCGGAATATGATTTTTGATAAGAAAAGTGCGACATATAAATTCAATACGCAATCTGTTGTTGTGGGATATGATCTGGGGGAAAAAGTATCTCAGATTAGTGTTGCCCATTTAAATGGAAAAGAACCGGAGACACTATCAACAGTGGCAGGAGGAGAACAATACAATATCCCAACGGTATTATGTAAACGGCATGAGGTGAATCAATGGTTTTATGGAAAAGAAGCTGTAAAGAATGCGGATGAAGGTGAAGGCATCCTGGTAGGCAACCTGATTAGCAGGACAAGAGAGGGAAAACCGGTTGATGTGGAAGGAATGCAGGTGAATCCAATTGAATTACTCGCTTTGTTCGTTAAGAAAAGTTTTTCTATGTTGGGGATGGTCACCACATCATCGAATGTTGTGGCTGTTATGATAACTGTTGACCGGTTGGATGCCAGAATGGTCGAAATTCTGTTGCAGGTAATGGAGGAACTAAATATAAGGAAGGAAACGGTATATTTCCAAAGCCATGAAGAAAGTGCCTTTTATTATATTATGAATCAGTCGGCAGAATTGTGGAAATACCAAGTGGGTATTTGTGATTTTGAACATGGATTCTTAAAAACATATTGTTTGGAAACGAATAAAAGAACAATTCCAATGGTTTCTTTCATAGAAGAAAAAGACTATCCTGGTATAGTGGGCAGAAATGATGAACAATTCCTAAAAGCCGCTGTTGATCTGTGTAAGGAGCGCATCATAAGTTCCGTATTCTTAATAGGGGAGGATTTTCAAGGCGAATGGTGTAAGCGGACTTTAGGATATTTGTGTAATGGAAGAAGAGTATTTCAAGGCAATAATTTGTATAGCAAGGGTGCCTGCTATGCAATTATGGAAAAAGTAACCCCGGGTACTTTAAGTAAAGAGTATGTATTTTTAGGAAAAGAGAAATTAAAGTCTAATATAGGGATGAAAATAGTGAAAAATAATGATGAAGCCTATTATGTTTTGCTAGATGCCGGTGAAAACTGGTATGATGCAAAAAAGGAAGTAGACTTTTTGTTGGAAGCAGGAAACACTATTTCTATCTATATTACGCCCTTAAATGAAACAGAAAATAAGGTCGCTGATATTATATTATCAGGTATCCCTATGAGACCGAGGTGTACGACTCGTGTTCATATGGAAGTAAGCCTGAGGACTGAAAATATATTACATGTTTTTTGTAAAGATATGGGATTTGGAGATATCTTTAAGTCAATGGATCTCGAATGGAGAGAAGAATTTCAAATATAATACAATGAAAGGAAGATAAATTGAAGTGAGCAGAATTATCTTGTGTATTGGGTCATATGCGCAAACTCCATATTGGGTAGAAAGAAGTGAACTCAATTTATATTCAGTAGAAGAACTGTGTTATTACATCCGCGAAAATATTGTGTTGATCGACAAGGATCTTATGGATATTCGCCTGACTGAGTGGATAGAACAGGAATGCAGACTTCCAGAACTGGGTCAGGAACTTTTGTCCTGTATCAGACAGAGAGCATCACTTACTGTATTTATAAACATAATTTTGAGAACAATTCATTATTGTACGGAAGAAGAGATTAAAGAGATTAACAGACAGCTTCTTGAAAACGCAGATATGAATAATTGGGAAAAGCGGAAGAACAGAATAGATTTTTATTATAAAAATGGAAAATATGCAGTAGCACTCCGTGAATATGAGATCCTGAGAAATGAATTGGGCAAAGAGGACATGAAGCTGGCAGCCAGAATCTCTTATAATATCGGAACTATTTATGCCCATTTATTTACTTTTGACATGGCAGCCGAAAGCTATCTTCGAGCCTATAAAGAAGACGAAAATGAGGAACGTTTTTTTGCATATCTGGCGGCAAAACGAATGCTCTTATCTGACAAGGAATATATTGACTTTGTTGCACAAGAAATCAGCCACTATGATATTTCACTGCAATTAGAAAAGACAATTGAGAAATTAAATCTTCTTTGGGAAGAAAGTGAAGAGAAACATATGCTGGATGAATTACAGGAATGGAGAAAGAGCCAGCGCGTAAAGGAATATTATGATGCCATAGAACAACTGACGAATCAACAGAAGGATAAATACAGAGAAAATATGTTGAACAGTCGTCAGTAGTTGCAAGGAGGGGAATGTATTATGAAATGGTTAAACAAACTTTTTAAACGCAAAAAAGTGCAGCAGGAAGAAAATTATGAGAATGAAGAAAACTGGGAAGAAGGTGTTTTAAAAAGAGACAATATCAATTTTAACGATGAAGCAGAACGTGATAAGTATGTGCGCAGCTGTCTGGAACAAATTGCAGAGGCGTCTAAAGAGATGGATGAGTTAACTTCAGAATATAATATGGTCACTTCTTATCTTACAGATATGGAGGAAGTGGAGGCACTTCCAAGGGAAGAAAAACAATTGATCGCGGAACGGGCAGAAAAAGTAGTAAATCTGCTTGGAGAACAAAAAAGATTTCAAAGAAGCCCTAACCGTATGTCAGATCGCGATTTTAAGCTTATGGAACGAATTCAGGAAGATATGCCGGATGGGTATGATAAGCTGAAAGAATGTGAAGAGTACCATGAATTGGTGAAAGATGATCTGGTACGCCTTTCCGGTGAACGGCATGCATATTATTATCGAAAAAATGAGATGCATGTTATGATAGAAAATACAAGGGGGATGGCAGTAGTCACGATAATTGTAATGTTTACAATCTGTATTATACTATTTATTCTGCAGATGTCATTAAGTATGAATGTTAAGCTGGGTTATTTGTTTTCAGTAGGAGCGGGTGCACTTGCACTTACCTATTTTTACATAAAACATACAGATTCTGTAAAAGAATTAAAAAAAGTAGAGATTGGAATCAATAAACTGATCCTATTACAAAATAAAGTAAAGATACGGTATGTAAACAATACAAATCTGTTGGACTATCTGTATATGAAATATGGCGTCCAATCTGCGGCTCGTTTAAAAGAATTATGGGACTTATTTATTGTGGAAAGAGAAGAGCGCGCGAAGATTGAAAAGGCAAATGAAGATCTGGATTTTTATAGCGGCGGCTTGATATCGCTGTTAAGCAAGTATCATATTAAAGATCCAAGTGTCTGGATCAGACAGGCAGATGCTTTACTGGATAATAAAGAAATGGTTGAAATCCGACATAATCTGATTGTGAGAAGACAGCAGTTGAGGAAACAGATGGAATATAATAAAGATATTGCAAACAGTGCGCAGGCGGAAGTGAAGGATCTAGTTACTACTTATCCGAAATATGCACAGGAAATATTGGCAATTGTTTCAGAATATTGACATTAGGATGGCGCTATGATACTATTCATAAGTATTCAGATAGTTTAGCGTGATAAATCACTAAAGGAGGATATTATGAAAAAAGTATTTGCATTACTATGTACATTAACAGTAGCAACTGTTGTTTTGGCAGGTTGTGGAAAAAAAGCGGCAACGGAAGCTGTAACAGCAGAAACTGCTACAGAAGCAGTGGAGGCAACGACAGAACCAACGACAGAAGCCCAGGCAGTGGAGAAAGCGGAGGGGCTTGCAGACAGAACAACATTAACAGTTGGATTTGATGCAAATTTTCCGCCATATGGATATATGGATGAAAATGGAGAGTATATTGGATTTGATCTGGATCTGGCACAGGAAGTATGTGACCGTCTTGGCTGGGAACTAATAAAACAACCAATTGACTGGGATTCCAAAGATATGGAATTGTCTTCCGGATCTATTGATTGTATCTGGAATGGCTTCACCTATAATGGACGTGAAGATGCTTACACATGGTCGGAACCATATGTAGATAACAGTCAGGTATTCGTTGTAGCAGCAGATTCAGGAATCAAGAGCTTGGCTGATCTTACAGGAAAGATTGTTAATGTTCAGGCGGACTCATCAGCATTGGCTGCGCTGGAAGATGAAGCAAATGCTGAATTGACTGGCTCTTTTGCTGAAATGATACAGGTGCCTGAATATAACACAGCATTTATGAACTTAGAGGCTGGTGCAGCAGATGCGGTTGCAATGGATATTGGTGTTGCAAATTATCAGATGGCATCCCGTGGTGATAAATTTATTATCTTAGAAGAGCCTTTATCAACAGAAGTATATGCTGTCGGCTTCTTACTTGGAAATGAAGAATTAAGAGATGTTGTTCAAGAGCAATTAAATGCTATGGCAGAAGATGGAACATTTGCCACAATCGCAGAAAAATGGGAATTAACTGACTGCGTTATTATGGGTAAATAGCAATTTTTTGGGGGCAGGCATATTGCCCCCTTTTTTCATATTACAGGAAATTGCTTCACAACTTCCTGTAATATAAAACCCTCCGGGGGATGCGCACGAATGTATAAGGAAGATGTCACTAAAGTGACTACATTCGGCGCGTCAAAGCAGCCAAGTCTCTCAAGAATGAGGGATTAGGGAGTTGAAGCGGACTTGTCCGCTTTGTTCTGTTTTGGATTAAAGTGCCAAAAACTTACCAAAGAACTTGGCTTCGTCAATTTGCACACATACTTTTATATCATAATTGATGCACAACATAGTTCGATGAGTAACTGTATGAAGCCGCTGGTACTTGACCATGTATTTTATGGTCTTATGTACCACTGCGCGCTGAGTCCAAGCGGGAGCGTGTTGCGAATGAACTATGTTGTGTATCAATTTTTAAGTAACATAAATTGTGCAAATTGACGAATTCAACTACATAAACAAGCTTTTGGCACTTGGATCCGTAAAGGCACTTTGTTTTTAATACGCATGGAGGATATAAAAAGTATGGATATAGGTAAGATGTTAGGACAATTGGGAAGCGGAATGGTCACATCAACGGAGATTTTCCTGTTGACGTTGTTGTTCTCGCTGCCGTTAGGATTGATCATATCCTTTGGACGTATGTCAAAAAGCAGAATTGTGACAACAATTACAAAAGTATATATATCGATTATGCGGGGAACGCCATTGATGCTGCAGCTGATGGTGGTTTATTTTGGACCGTTCTATTTGTTTGGAATGAAGATCAGTGCCGGTTACCGTTTTACAGCTGTTATTATTGGATTTGTATTGAATTATGCGGCATATTTTGCAGAAATATACCGTTCAGGGATTGAGTCAATGCCGGTCGGACAGTATGAAGCCTGTAAGGTATTGGGGTACAGTAAAGTTCAGACATTTGGTAAGATCATTCTTCCGCAGGTAGTTAAAAGAATCCTGCCGCCTATTACGAATGAAGTGATAACCTTAGTCAAAGACACTTCTCTTGCCATGGTCATAGCAGTTTCAGAAATGTTCACAACAGCAAAGGCAATCGCAGCATCGCAGACTACGATGGTACCTTTTATTGTTGCAGCAATTTTCTATTATATTTTTAATTTGATTGTAGCTGCCGGAATGGAATATTTAGAGAAAAAATTAAGCTATTATAGATAGAAAGGTAAGGGAAGAAAGGGTATGAACTTATTAGAAATTAATCATATGAAAAAAGGATTTGATGGTCTTGGTGTAATACAAGATATTTCCCTTACCGTGAAAGAGGGAGAGGTCGTATCTATCATTGGACCGTCAGGGTCTGGAAAATCTACCTTGTTACGTTGTGCAACTATGCTTGAAATTATGGATGACGGAGAATTGATTTATCTTGGTGAGAAAGCGGCATGGAGTGAAGTTGGTAAAGAAGGTAACCATAGCGTATATGCGGCTAAAAAAGATCTTAAGAGAATTCATAAACACTTCGGACTGGTCTTCCAAAACTTTAATCTATTTCCGCATTATAGTGTGTTGAAAAATATTATTGATGCACCTATGAGTGTAGATAAAATATCAAAGAAAGAAGCAGAAGCAAGAGCTGATAAATTACTAAAGCAGTTGGGCCTTGAAGACAAAAGGGATGCGTATCCGTACCAATTATCAGGTGGGCAGCAGCAAAGAGTGTCAATTGCGAGGGCGCTTGCGTTACAACCTAAGATCCTATATTTTGATGAACCAACCAGTGCGTTAGATCCGGAACTGACAGGTGAAGTACTGCGCGTTATAAAAGAACTTGCCAATGAAAAAATGACGATGATCATTGTTACGCATGAGATGCAGTTCGCCAAAGAATTGTCAGACCGAATTATTTTTATGGAACAGGGAATTATTCAGGAACAGGGAACACCGGTTGAAATATTTAGTTCAAGCAATGAGCGTGTACGCGAATTTATTGGAAAGTTTCAAGGATAGTACAACATTCTTTAAAAACGAATAAATAGATAAGATCCACAATGTATCTATCAAACAGGGATAGTGAAGGCATTTGCTTTTACTATCCCTGTTTGATAGATAGGTCAAGTATTTTTTGAATTCATCAATTTGCACAATTATTTTCTATATAAAATGGATACACAACATAGTTCATTCGCAACACGCTCCCGCTTGGATTGTTACTATTCAGCCTTACGGCTTCATAGCAACAAAATGATGCACAGAAATGATACAATGTATCATTTCGCGCATGAAAAACTCGGATTTTCTGTGACCATCGCTCACAAAAAACACCTCGCGGTATCTAAGGCTGAACTGTAATTTGGATTCAGCACGCAGTACCAGCGGCTTCATACAGTTGCTTACCAAACTATGTTGCGCATCCATTTTTGGTTGGTAAGTATATGTGCAAATTGATGAAGCCAAGTTCTGTGATAAGATTTGAAATCTTATTTGATATTTTACTGTGTATAATTATCTGAAAAACAGAACAAATTAAGTTAAGTTTAGTAGAAAGATTTATTTGAGAAATGGAATAATCAAGTAAAAGTGTATGCTAAAAATATAATAAAGCAGCATGAATGTATATAATTAGCATAAAAGAAATAAATAATATGTAATATTGGTGTACAAAATAACGAATAAGATATTGACAAGCATCTATAAAGGTGGTATTCTCAAATTACTTAATAACAACTAAACATAGAACTAAACAGAAGATATCAATTAAAACAAGATTAGTTAAGTTTAGTAAAAACAAGTCAGGGTATATTCTTAATTTTAAGGAGGAAAAGGGTATGAAAAAGAAACTATTAAGTTCATTGCTATGTGTGGCTATGGCAGCATCTATGCTGGTCGGTTGTGGTGTTGACAAGGTCGGCACAGCAACAGATACTGCGGCAAAGACGGAAGAGGCAGCACCGGCTGATACAACTAGTGAAGCCGGAACTGAGGCAGCAACAGATACAGCAGAAGCAACCGGCAGCTATAAGATCGCAGTTGTTCCTAAGCTGACAAGTATTGCATGGTTCCAAAGAATGGAAGTGGGTGTGAATGAGTACGCAAAAGAAAATCCAAATATTGATGCTTTTTATACAGGTCCGTCAGAGGGTGACGGTGCTTTGCAGGCACAGGCGATTGAAGATTTGATCTCCCAAGGTGTTGATGCTATTTGCGTTGTTCCTTTCTCAACAGAGGCACTCGAGCCGGTTCTCAAAAAGGCAAGAGATGCAGGAATTGTTGTTATTACACATGAAGCTTCGGGAATGACAAATATGGATTATGATATCGAAGCATTCAATAATGAAGCATACGGTGAACACTTTATGGATGCATTAGGAAAAGCAACAGGCGGTAAAGGTGAGTACATATTTGAAGTCGGTTCTTTGACCAGCGAATCACATAATCAATGGGTAGATGCAGCAAAGAAATTACAGGAAGAAAAATATCCGGAAATGAAACAGTACGGTGACAAACTTGAGACTGCTGATGATCAGTCAAAATCCTATGATAAAGTAAAAGAAGTATTGACAGCAAATCCTAATATTGCAGCAATCCAGGGTTCAGCAATGCCAGACGTAGCAGGTGCAGCATTGGCAGTAGAAGAATTAGGTCTGGCAGGAAAAGTAAAAATTGCTGGTACATCTTTGGTATCCGTATCTGGAAAATATGTAAAAGATGGCACAATTGATATGATTTCTTTCTGGGATCCGGCATTGGCAGGTAAAGCAATGATTCAGTTAGCAGTGAAAGTGCTAAATGGAGAAGAATTATCAGATGGATGTGACTTGGGAGTTGACGGTTATAATCAATTAACTTTAGATGGTAATGTTTTCTATGGGCAGGCTTGGATCGATGTTACAAAAGACAATGTTGATGATCCAGCTTACAATTTCTAAACAGGAAGGAAGACAGAAATATAAAGGAAGGCAGTAACTTTCAATAATCGGTGCGAATCTTATAAAAAATCCAATTTCTTTGGAAATTTATGAGGTTCGCATTTTCAAAATTGAGAAAGCTGGGATGAATAATGGCGGAGACATTTTTAAAACTGGACGGAGTAAAAAAATACTTTGGCGGTGTAAAAGCTTTAAAGGGAGTCAGCCTTGAAGTAAGAAGAGGGGAGATCCATTGTCTTGCAGGAGAAAATGGATGCGGTAAATCTACATTGATCAAGGTAATATCCGGTGCGCATAATGCAACAGAAGGAAATATTTATATAGAAGGCAGGAAAATTGAAAAATTAACGCCGATTGAATCCATACGAATGGGAATCCAGGTAATTTATCAGGACTTTGCAGTTTTCCCGAACCTATCTGTAGCAGAAAATATTGCTATGAACAGAGCACTTCTTGTTGGTAGTAAGAAAATGGATTGGAAACAGGCAAGAAAATTAGCAATAGAAGCGATGGATAAAATCGGTGCACACATGGACCCTGATATATTGGTCGAGAGGTTGTCGGTTGCTAATAAACAGATGGTAGCGATCTGTAGGGCAATTATGAATGATGCTAAATTACTGATTCTGGATGAACCGACGACGGCATTAACAGCGAATGAAGTTGAAAAATTGAATACGATCATAAGAGGCCTCAAGGAAAAGGGAATTGCGGTCGTTATTGTAAATCATAAATTGGATGAAATTTATAAAATTGCGGACAGACTTACTATTTTACGAAATGGCGAGAATGTTGCAACAGGACTAATAGAAGAATTCGACAGAGCACGTTTTGTAAAATGCATGACTGGTCATGAAGTAAAGGATGATACATACAGACCGGAAAAATTAGAACAGGAAATCCTAAAGGTGCAGTCATTATCTAAGAATGGTGCATTTGAACATGTCAGCTTCACATTGAACAAGGGAGACATGTTGGGAATAACCGGACTTTTAGGTTCCGGCAGAGGTGAAATAGGAGATGCACTTTTCGGAATTGCACCGGCTGAAAGCGGAACTATTGAATTGAACGGTAAAGAAATCAGAATCAGATCCATAGAGGATGCAATGAAAAATAAAATCGCGTATGTTCCGGAAGACCGTCTGACACAAGGGCTTTTTATGACAAGAAGCATTCAGGATAATACCGTTGCAGCTTCTATTCAGAAATATCTGAAAAAAGGAAAATTAAATTATGCACAGATGAAAAAGGTGACCGGGGAATGGATCAAGAAAATCGGCTGTGCAGCACCTGATTCAGAGGCTGCCATATGTACTTTGTCCGGCGGAAATGCACAGAAAATGGTAATTGCAAAATGGATGAATACGGAACCGGATCTGATTATCCTGAATGGACCTACCGTTGGTGTGGATGTTGGTTCGAAAGCGGACATTCATGCGATCTTACATCAACTGGCGGAAGACGGAATAGGTGTTATTATCATCTCCGATGATCTAAGTGAATTGGTTCACAACTGTAATAAATTAATTATTATGAAGAATGGAAGAACATCAGGCGTAATAGAGACCGGAGATATGGACGAGAAGCAATTGACCGGACTTTTGAATGCCACAATAGAAAAGGAGGACGATTATGAGTAAAACAACAAAAACTATAATGACTACAAATGAAATGATCGTTGTCTATATTATCATCGCATTGGCTGTCCTGATCGGAATTGTGAATCCGGCATTTGCCCAGATGTCTACTGTTATTACATTATCAAGAGCAATGTTAGTTACCTTGATTTTTGCCGTTTGTGAAATGGTTGTTATTGTATCCGGAGGAATTGATGTATCTTTTCCGGCAGTTGCCTGTATATCACTTTACGGAACCATTAAGTTCCTGTTGTTCGCGGACATCGATAATGCAATTATAGCATATGCTTTGGCTGGATCGATCGGAATGATATTTGGTATTGTCAATGCAATTCTGATTGCCAAAATGAAGCTTCCGCCGCTGATCGCAACACTTGGTGTCAGCAGTGTTGCAAATGGAGCGACATTGGCATTTATGGGGACAAAAGAAATATCAAATATACCAGAACAAGTAGATAGTCTTTCAAAAATATTCATTTGTTCCTATACCAATACACAGGGGATCAGTTATCAATTAACAGCTCTTATATTGATTCCGATCTGCCTGATCATCGGTGTTTACATAGTCTTAAGGTATACGATGCTGGGACGCGGGATCTATGCGATCGGCGGGGACAAGAATGCAGCAAGGATAGCGGGATTCAATGTTGTTAAGATTCAATTTGCCATTTATATGTTTGCAGGATTTTTTGCAGGCATTGGGGGTATTACGTATATGATTCTTATGAGGCAGGCAAGCCCGCAAAGCCTTATGGGAAGTGAAATGATGGTAATTGCAGCTGTAGTAGTAGGAGGAACCAGAATAACAGGAGGCCATGGCTCTGTTACAGGAACTGTCCTGGGAGTCATACTGATAGCACTTGTACAAAATAATCTGATCATGCTGGGCGTTCCGACACACTTCCAAACATTTGTGGTAGGTCTGATCATTGTTGCCGGAACATCGATCACATCATTGCGAGCGAAGAAGATCGCCAATAGTGCAAAGGTTTAAGGGGGCGGAAAAAATGAACAAAATAAAAACATCCTTAAAAAATACGGAGAAAAATACACTTGCATTATTTGGAATTGCAGTTCTGATATTTATAGTGATGGGAATATTAGCACCTAAGTCATTTCTTGGAGTTGCCAATATGCAGGGAATGTGCATACAGTTTCCGGAATTTGGGATCCTGGCATTCGGAATGATGCTGGCGATGATTTCAGGAGGAATCGATCTGTCGCTTGTAGGAATTGCAAATCTTTCGGGAATCATATGTGCGACTATCGTAATTCGCATAGGAGGAAGTGCACAATCCATCCTATTAGGAATCATATGTGCGATCATGATAGGAGCATTATGTGGTGTCTTTAACGGATTTCTGATTGGATATTTAAAAATACCGCCAATGCTGGTCACTCTTTGCGGTCTGCAGCTATATACAGGAATCGGGCTTGCAATCACCAAAGGTCCTGCATTGACCGGACTTCCGGAGGCTTTCAGTTTGATTGCGAACGGCGCGATATCGGGAATTCCGCTTGCGTTGATCATATTTATCGTGGTAGCGGTTGTGATGAGCTTTCTATTAAAATCAACAGTATATGGACAGCATGTAAGTTATATGGGTACCAATGATGTTGCATCGAGGTATTCAGGAATGAATAACCTGAAAGTTATAGTTAAGACTTATCTGATCTCTGGTATATTAGGTGCTGTCGGAGGAATTTTAATGGTTTCGCACTATAATTCAGCAAAGTCTGATTATGGCAGTTCCTATACCTTGCTGACATTATTGATTGTTGTACTTGGCGGAACAGATCCGGACGGCGGAAAAGGAAAAGTATTAGGAGTATCATTAGCGGTCATCGTATTGCAGCTGGTATCCAGTGCATTTAATATTTTAAGAGTAAATTCTTTTGTAAAGACATTTGTGTGGGGACTCATGTTATTGCTGATCATGGTGGGCACCAGAGCAATTGAAGCTAAGAAGAATACAAGATAACATAAATAAAGCGCGCTAAAGCGGCAGATAGGAGCTGAATATGAGAAGAATCAAAGCAAAAGAACTGACAGAAGCAGCATTCCAAGAATATGGAAGTTATTATGATTTATTGAATCCGCAGGGGCATACATTAGGCAGTTTTTATCACGACCATGTATTGTATCCGGTATCGGGCAATATGCCGGTCGGATTTTCCACGTTAGTGGTTCAGAAAGAAGATAAGATGATTATTACCGCAGCGGAATATCATAACTCAACGGGAGAAATCATACTACCGCTGGATGGAGATATTGTTGTGCATGTGGCACCTCCTTCTACAAAGCCGGTACCTGAGTCGACAGAAGCCTTTTTAGTGCCAAAAGGAACCATTCTCAGACTAAATGCAGGTGTGTGGCATCTTGCGCCATTTTCGGTGAAAGAAGAACAGGTCCATATTATGATAGCACTTCCGGAAAGAACATATCTCAGTGATTGTATCGTTGTAGATTATGAAACAGAGCAACAGATAGAAATAGAATTATAATGACAAAAGGAGAAGAAGAATATGAAGAAAATCATTAATCAGCCAGAAAATTATGTTAATGAAATGTTGGAAGGATTATACATAGCACATCCGGATCTTATTACTTATACGAATGATGATTTGAGATGTCTGATCACGGCAAATAAAAAAGAGGGTAAAGTTGGAATCGCGACCGGTGGAGGTTCAGGACATCTTCCTTTATTTTTAGGATATGTAGGAAAAGGTATGCTGGATGGCTGCTCTGTTGGTGATGTATTTCAGTCTCCGAGTGCGGAGCAAATGCTGGCAGTGACGAAAGCAATTGATTCGGGAGCGGGTGTACTGTACATATATGGTAATTATAATGGTGATATTTTCAATTTTGATATGGCAGCAGAGCAAGCTGATTTTGAAGAAGATATTCGGGTCGAGAGTGTTGTGGCCGGTGAGGATGTAGCATCAGCAGGACCGGCCGGACCAGATGAAAAAAATACGAGACGCGGTGTTGCCGGAATTATTTTTGTATATAAGTGTGCGGGAGCAGCGGCAGACGCCATGCTGGATCTGGATGAAGTAAAGAGGATTGCAGAGAAAGCGGCTGCGAATGTGAGAACAATGGGCGTAGCATTGACTCCTTGTATTGTACCGCGTGTGGGAAGACCGGGATTTGAGATTGCAGAGGACGAGATGGAGATCGGTATGGGTATCCATGGAGAGACTGGAATCAGAAAAGGAAAATTAGAGCCTGCAGATGCAATTACTACAGAAATGCTGGAAAAAATTATAGAAGACATTCCATATGTGGCAGGAGATGAAGTGGCAGTACTGGTAAATGGTCTGGGAGCAACAACATTGGATGAACAATATATCGTTACCAGAAAAATAGACAGCATATTAAAAGAAAAAGGAATAACAGCTTATAAATATTATGTGGGTGAGTATGCAACATCACTGGAAATGGCAGGTTTCTCTATATCATTATTAAAGTTGGATGATGAATTAAAGCAATATTTGGATGCCCCTGCACAAACACCTTTTTTTGTGCAGGTGTAGAATTAGAGTATCAATTTGTCAATTTGCAAGATTTATGTTTCGATAAAATTGATACACAACCTAGTACAACGTTCTTAAATTACCTTTACAAATTATCTGGTCTGATTTCACTGATACAGCAACGGTCAAACCTCGGTGTAGCACCACTACACCTACGTTTGCCCATTACAGTCTCAGCAAAATCATTCTTAGAAATTTGTAAAGGCATTTAGAAACGTTGTACTGGTTCATTCGCAACACGCTCTCGTTTGGATTCAGCACGCAGTAGCGGCGTTCATACAGTTGCTCACCGAACTATGTTGTGCATCAATTATAATGTTACATGTAATGTGCAAATTGACAAAGCCTAATTTTATGGTATTAGGTTGAATAAATGGCATTTAATCAATTTATAAGTAGACGGCTGAAGGTCGCAGATAGGAGCTAAAATGGATATAACAGTACTAATTCGTTTCTTAGAAGAAGCAAGTAAAATAATGCAGGAAAACAGAGAATATTTAATAGATCTGGATAGCGTAGTAGGTGACGGAGATCTTGGACTTACCATGAGCGATGGGTATAAGGCTGCTTATGAAGCTGTTAAGGGAGGGACCGAAAAAGATGCAGGTAAACTGCTCTATACGGCAGGAAAAGCAATGTCTGTTGCAGTACCTTCCACGATGGGAACGTTAATGGCATCCGGGTTCATGCAGGCAGGAAAAGTATTAAAAGGTAAAACGGAATTATCAGTACACGATATGGAAGATCTCTTTCAGGGATACTTTGATGGCGTCATGAATCGTGGTAAGGCAAAAGTTGGTGATAAGACATTTCTTGATGGAATGGTGCCAGCGATAATGGCGCTAAAGGAGTCCATTGCGAATGGAGATACGCTGAAGGAAGCATCTGAAAAGGCAGCAGATGCAGCGCAGAAAGGTTTTGAGCATACAATAACAATGATTGCAGTGCATGGAAGGGCAGCCACCAGAGGAGAAGCTTCCCGAAGCTTACAAGATCCTGGAGCTGCTGTAGCCGCGCTTATGATGAAAGCATTTATGTTATCACAGGCAGTAGAAGGGAAGAAAGTATGAAAATTTTGAATTTTGGTTCCTTAAATATTGATTACGTATACGCAGTGGATCACATGGTGAAAGAGGGAGAAACCTTATCATCTAAGAGACTTGAAGTATTCCTGGGCGGGAAAGGTCTTAACCAGTCGGTAGCTTTGGCAAAGGCAGGAGTCCCTGTATATCACGCAGGTATGGTAGGAGAAGACGGGCAGATTTTTTTTGATGCCTGTAAAAAATACGGTATTAATACCAAACATGTAAAACAGATAAAGGGAAAAAGCGGGCACACTATAATCCAAGTTGATACGGAAGCACAGAATAGCATTTTGCTCTATGGAGGAAGTAACCGCTCTCTGACAAGAGAATTTATTGATGAGGTAATCAGTTCTTTTGAAAAAGACGACTACATTTTACTGCAAAATGAAGTCAATCATCTGGATTATATCATTGAAAGGGCATATGAGCAGGGGCTGAGAATCATATTAAATCCTTCTCCTTATGATAATTATATGAAAGCGTGTGATTTGTCAAAAATATCCTATTTCATTTTAAATGAGGTAGAGGGCGAACAGATTACAGGTGTAACTGAACCGGATGCGATACTTGAACACATAATGAATCAATATCCAAATGCAAAGATAGTATTAACTTTGGGAAGCGGGGGCTCTGTCTATAAAGACAGTGTGATAGAATATCATCAGGACATCTGCAAGGTAAAAGCAGTTGATACGACAGCAGCAGGTGATACATTTACAGGTTATTTTATCGCTGGACTGATTGAAAATAAGAAAATCCCGGAGAATTTAAAAATGTGTGCAATGGCTTCCGCAATTGCAGTATCAAGAAAAGGAGCTTCACCTTCAATACCTGACTTAAGTGAAGTACAGGCGGAATTAAAGAAATATCCGTCATAGGAATTGGGAGTGGTATATCGTTTAATGTGAATGCGGAGTGGGTAGCTGCTCCACATTATTTACAAACATTCAAAAAGTAGTGGTACATGGGTATGAAAATCAATGAAGGATCCTATAAAAACGCCGGTTCTTATGCGTCAGAGAGCGAAGCAATTCAGACGTATTAGTACCGCTGCGTTTTTTATCGGTGTGGGAGCGCGTCCGAATGATTTCATACCCATGTACCACGTATTGTAAGAAAAACTGTAATTTCAGCAAAATTTTAACTGTCCGAGGATTGTCTCGTACTGTGACGGAGAATGATTTCGCCATTGATATGGATCTTTATATTTTGACATTCATTGTTTACAAGTGATTCATGCAATAATCTGACGGCAGCAGATCCCATTCTGTTCTTGTATACACGCATTGTGGATAAAGTCGGTGAGCTGATGGCGGAAAAACGGATATCATCAAATCCAATAATACTGATATCCTGTGGAATTTTGTAATTAAATTCTTTTAAGGCTTTTATAGCACCAAGTGCGATCACATCATTGTCGGCAAAGATACAAGGCGGAATTTTATGATTGGCTTCTAAATATTGTTTCATGCCTGTATAGGAACCAAGCATGGTCGGTTCCAATAAATATTCATCTTCCGGTTGAAAGGAAAGAGCAAGCTTTTCAACAATCTGATGGAATCCATACGATCGTTCTATGAAGTTCTGGCTGTACATCTTGCTGTGCATATAACCAATAGAGGTAAATCCTAATGATGCAAGATGAGTGACAGCAGTATGAACCATCTCCTGATTGGACATAGTAACAGTATTACAAGGAAATGTCTGCATATCATTGTCGATTACAACATAGGGACGGGGAATTTTTTGAAGAATCGGATATGCAGTTTCATCAAGTTCGGTTCCCAGAACAAAAACACCATCGACCGAAGAAAAATCGATACTATTCAGACTTCCTTCCAGATCCTGAAGTGATACAACGATTCCAAGATGATATCCCTGTTTACGGCATTCGGTCTCAAGAGAATCAATAATAGAAGAGACAAAACCAGCATTTTCCTCGACCAACAGGCCATTTTTTGCATATTTCAAAAAAATGAAATTTTTGGCGGTCTGGGAAGAACGCTTTGTAGGAACATAATTATTTTCCTTTAATATAGCAAGTATTTCCTGTCTTTTTGCATCGCTGACACCGTTCTTATTATTAAGAACGAGTGAGACCGCAGCGGGCGATACGTTAGCAATTTTAGCAATTTCTTTTAACGTCAATAGAAGTACCCCTTTTCCATCTAAATTTGTTAACTAAATAAGTACTAAACTTAACTTAATTGTAGCATGGATTGGGAAATAGTACAATAAATTAGAAAAAATAATCTCAAAATTAAATAAAAAAGACAGGATCTTTTATGTTTATGTTGTTCATGCTTCTGAAAAAGGAGCATGCATATTGATTTATGTAAAATGGTACTGTATAATTCAAAAGGATTGAGCAAATTGGGAAAGTGTGATGTTTGTTCGATTCTGCGAATGGGAAAGTATTATTTAATATGCATAATTGCGAAAGGTACAGGGTGACAAACAATGAAGAAACTGGATTTACTTTATGAAGGAAAAGCTAAAAAAGTATTTACAACAGAAGATCCTGACGTATTAATTGTGGATTACAAGGATGATGCAACCGCATTTAACGGATTGAAAAAAGGAACCATTGTTGGTAAAGGTGTTGTCAATAACAGAATGAGCAACCACGTATTTAAGATCCTTGAAAAAGAAGGCGTCCCAACTCATTTCATAGAAGAATTAAGTGACAGGGAAACAGCAGTTAAAAAAGTAGAAATCGTACCACTTGAAGTAATTATTCGTAATGTTGCAGCCGGCAGCTTTTCTAAGAGACTTGGAGTTGAAGAAGGGATTGAGTTCAAACAACCGACGATTGAATTCAGTTATAAAAATGATGATTTGGGAGATCCTCTTATCAATTCATATTTTGCAGTAGCGCTTGAACTCGCAACATGGGAAGAGCTTGAAACAATTAAAAAATATGCTTTTCAAGTAAATGATGTGTTGAAGACATATTTCTTACAAGCAGATATTAAATTAATCGATTTTAAGATTGAATTTGGCAGATATAAAGGACAAATTATTTTAGCTGATGAGACATCGCCTGATACTTGCAGACTTTGGGATGTTCATACCAATGAAAAATTAGATAAAGATCGTTTCCGTCGTGATCTTGGAAATGTAGAAGAGGCATATAACGAAGTTTTCAAACGTTTGGGGTTATAATACATGGCAGATAATATTTATATGCAAACAGATTCTGAAGATAAAATGGGCGAAGAGTGTGGTGTGTTCGGCATGTATGATTTTGCCGGCAGCGATGTAGCATCTTCCATCTATTATGGTCTATTAACACTCCAGCACAGAGGGCAGGAGAGCTGCGGTATTGCAGTCAGTGATACGAATGGACCGAAGGGAAAAGTTTTAAGTGCCAAAGAGATGGGACTTGTAAATGAATATTTTACGCCTGAGCAGCTGGAGCAGCTGAAAGGTGACATTGGAGTTGGACATGTCCGCTATTCTACAGCCGGAAGCAGTACCCGTGAAAATGCACAGCCGTTGGTATTAAATTACGTAAAAGGAACCCTGGGACTGGCTCACAACGGAAATCTGATCAATGCACCTGAACTCAGACGTGAATTAGAATATACAGGTGCTATCTTTCAGACTACGATTGATTCAGAAGTCATCGCATATCATATTGCCAGAGAAAGATTAAATTCAAAGACGGTAGAAGAAGCGGTGGGAAGAGCTATGAAGAAAATTAAGGGCGCATATTCCCTTATTGTCATGTCACCAAGGAAATTGATCGGCTCCCGGGATCCATTTGGATTCAGACCGCTTTGTATCGGAAAAAGAGAGGAAGCATATGTACTTGCTTCGGAAAGCTGTGCGCTTGATACTGTAGGTGCTGCTTTTATCAGAGATGTACTACCAGGTGAGATTGTTACGATTAGCCCGGAAAATGGAATTGAATCTGATACAAGTATGTGTTTATCGGAGCAGGAGCATGCTAGATGTGTATTTGAATATATTTATTTTGCAAGACCAGATAGTTATATTGACGGGCAAAGTGTATACAATGCAAGAATGCTTGCAGGAAAATTTTTGGCAATTGATTCCCCAGTAGAAGCTGACCTGGTAGTCGGCGTACCCGAATCTGGTAATGTTGCAGCATTGGGGTATTCTTTACAGTCAGGAATTCCTTATGGTACTGCATTTGTTAAAAATACTTATGTTGGACGTACGTTTATTAAACCGAAGCAGAAGAGCAGGGAGAGCAGTGTTCAGGTAAAGCTGAATGCACTAAGGGAAGCGGTCGCGGGTAAACGTGTAATTATGATAGACGATTCTATCGTACGCGGCACGACAAGCGATCGAATCGTAAGAATGCTTCGTGAGGCAGGTGCCAAAGAAGTGCACATGAGAGTAAGCTCACCACCATTTTTATGGCCATGCTATTTCGGAACAGATGTACCGGCAAGAGAGCAGTTGATTGCATATAACCGTTCTGTTGAAGAGATAAGAGATATCATCGGAGCAGATTCGTTAGGATATCTGAGTGTTGAACGCTTGGAAGAGATGGTCGGAGGACTTTCTATTTGTAAAGGGTGCTTTACGGGAAGCTATCCGATGGAACCACCTGAAGAAGACATTCGTGGTGATTATGCGAGATAAGCAAAGGGAGCATAAATTATCATGAGGTCGTATATGCTTGCCTATACGATATTATGTAATTTATGTGAACGCGCAACGCGACCGAGGAAAATAGAAGATTTTTCGAGGCTTTGCTTAAATGGAAACTTATTTGGAGGAATATTATGGGCACAGACAGATATCAAAGTCCGCTTTCGGATAGATATGCGAGTAAAGAAATGCAATATATTTTTTCGCCGGATATGAAATTCCGGACATGGAGAAAATTATGGATCGCACTTGCTGAGACCGAAAAGGAATTAGGACTTTCTATTACACAGGAACAAATCGATGAATTGAAAACATATCAGGATACTATCAATTATGAGGTTGCCAGAAAGAGAGAAATGGAAGTACGTCATGATGTTATGAGCCATGTATATGCGTATGGCGTACAATGTCCAAAGGCAAAGGGAATTATCCATCTTGGTGCAACCTCCTGTTATGTTGGAGATAATACAGATATTATCGTTATGACAGAAGCATTGCGTCTGGTAAAAAAGAAATTGGTAAATGTGATTGCTGAGTTATCAAAATTTGCAGAAGAGTACAAAGCGCTTCCGACGCTTGCATTTACACATTTTCAACCAGCCCAGCCAACGACAGTTGGAAAGAGGGCGACCCTTTGGGCACAGGAATTTATATTGGATCTGGAAGATTTAAATTACGTTCTGGAAAATATGAAACTGCTCGGCTCTAAGGGAACAACCGGAACCCAGGCAAGTTTTCTGGAGTTATTTGACGGCGATCAGGAGACAATTGATAAGATTGATCCGATGATCGCATCTAAGATGGGATTTTCAGAATGCTTTGCTGTATCTGGACAGACATATTCCCGTAAGGTGGATACCAGAGTTGCGAATGTTTTGGCCGGAATTGCGGCCAGTGCGCATAAAATGTCTAATGATATCCGTTTGTTGCAGCACTTAAAAGAAGTGGAAGAACCATTTGAAAAGAGCCAGATAGGATCTTCTGCAATGGCTTATAAGAGAAATCCTATGAGAAGCGAAAGGATTGCTTCTTTATCAAGATTTGTGATGGTAGATGCCCTGAATCCTGCAATTACTTCAGCGACGCAATGGTTTGAGAGAACTTTGGACGATTCAGCGAACAAAAGATTATCAATTCCCGAAGGTTTCCTTGCGGTTGATGGTATCCTGGACTTGAGCCTGAATGTAGTTGACGGACTTGTAGTCTATCCAAAAGTAATTGAAAAACGTCTTCGCAGTGAACTCCCTTTCATGGCAACAGAGAATATTATGATGGATGCCGTAAAAGCAGGTGGAGACAGACAGGAATTACACGAAAAAATCCGTGAACTTTCCATGGAGGCGGGGAAAAATGTGAAAGTAAATGGCAAAGAAAATAATCTTCTGGAATTAATTGCAGCAGATCCTGCATTTAACTTGAGTTTAGAGGAACTGGAGAAAACAATGGATCCGGCAAAGTATACTGGACGTGCCGAAATACAGGTTGCAGCATTCCTCAAAAATGTAATTGCACCAATTCTGGAGGAAAATCAGAAATTATTGGGAATGAAAGCAGAAATTACGGTCTAGAGCGAAATCGCAGAAAGTAAAGGAAATATCACTTGTTTCCTTGCTTTCTGCTTTTTTATTTTGGTTATAATAAAAAATAGAAAATGTGGAAAAATATGCTATACTCTAATAAGAATAAACTTGTTGATTTAAATTATGACAGGAAGTGCAGGCTCATTATGACAACGAACTTAGAATATTACAAAGTATTTTATTATGTTGCAAAATTTGGAAGTATTACCATGGCGGCAGAACAATTGTCCATATCGCAACCAGCAGTCAGTCAGTCTTTGAAACAGCTGGAAAAAATATTGGGGACAAAATTATTTGTGCGTATTTCAAAAGGTGTCCGCTTGACCAAAGAAGGGGAAATGCTTTTTCTGTATGTAAAAAATGGATATGAACAGATGGAACTTGGAGAACATATGTTGTCTAAGATGTTGAATCTTGATATTGGAGAGATTCGAATCGGGGCAAGCGATATGACATTACAATTTTATCTTTTGCCTTATCTGGAACGATTCCATGAGATGTATCCTAAGATAAAGGTAATTGTTACAAATGCACCTACTCCTGAAACACTTCGCTATCTGCAAGAAAGTAAAATAGATTTTGGAGTCGTTAGTACACCGTTTGAAGCAAAGTCTGATATTCATGCAATTGAAGTGAGGGAAATAGAAGATGTATTTATTGCCGGCCGTAAATTCATTCCTTATAAACATCATACATTGGATTTGCAGGATTTGGAAACTATGCCTTTGATAACGTTGGAAAAGAATACAAGTACCAGAAGTTATATGGATACATTCCTGGCTAAAAACGGTGTAGTGCTACATCCGGAATTTGAACTTGCAACAAGCGATATGATTGTACAGTTCGCCCTGCGTAATCTGGGTATTGGAAATGTCATGAGAGATTTCGCAAAACCTTATCTTGAGGATGGAAGATTATTTGAACTGCGTTTTAATAAGATTATTCCAAAACGTCATTTTTGTGTGATAGTGGATGCGAAGAGTTCACTTTCATCCCCGGCAAGGAAACTGATGCAGTTAATACAAGAGAAATAATCATACTATAACTTAGAATTATAATGAATATAATAAATATTGATTTTACTTATATTACAGTACCGTGTATACTTACGAAGTAAAGACATTTTTACTTATAATCTTACAACGTAATGAAAATGGAGGAACAATAAATTATGGTGAAAGCAGTAGTTGGAGCAAACTGGGGCGATGAGGGAAAAGGAAAAATCACAGATATGCTTGCGAAAGAAGCTGATATTATTGTCAGATTCCAGGGGGGTGCAAATGCAGGTCATACAATCGTAAATGATTATGGAAAATTCGCACTTCATACACTTCCGTCAGGAGTATTCTATGATCATACAACCAGTATTATCGGAAATGGTGTGGCACTCAATATACCGATTCTTTTTAAAGAGATTCGATCAATTACAGATAAAAACGTGCCGATGCCTAAGATTTTAGTATCTGACAGAGCACAAATGGTGATGCCATACCATATTTTATTTGATCAATATGAAGAAGAAAGATTAGGAGGTAAATCATTTGGCTCTACCAAGTCAGGTATTGCACCTTTCTATTCAGATAAATACGCAAAAATTGGTTTTCAGGTAAGAGAGTTATTTGATGGTACAGATTTAAAAGAGAAGCTGACCAGAGTCTGTGAGACAAAAAATGTATTATTAGAGCATCTATATCATAAACCTCTCTTGAATGAAGAAAAATTATACAAGACATTGATGGAATATAAAGAGATGGTGACACCATATGTATGTGATGTGTCATTACACTTAGATAAAGCAATTAAGGAAGGAAAGACGATTCTGTTAGAAGGACAACTTGGTACTTTAAAGGATCCTGATCACGGAATTTATCCGATGGTCACCTCTTCTTCAACGTTGGCAGCATATGGGGCAATCGGAGCAGGTATCCCTCCGTATGAGATCAAACAGGTCGTAACAGTATGTAAAGCATATTCTTCAGCAGTGGGCGCTGGTGCATTTGTATCGGAGATCTTTGATAAGGAAGCGGATGAACTTAGAAGACGCGGCGGAGATGGCGGTGAATATGGTGCTACAACAGGACGCCCGAGACGTATGGGATGGTTTGATTGTGTTGCTTCCAAATATGGCTGCAGATTACAGGGAACTACAGACGTAGCATTTACAGTATTGGATGTACTAGGATATTTGGATGAAATTCCTATTTGTGTCGGATACGACGTTAACGGAACAGTTACAACAGATTTCCCTACAACAGGTTTGTTAGAAAGGGCAAAGCCAGTATTAGAGACACTTCCTGGCTGGAAAGAAGATATTCGTGGTATTAGGAAATATGAAGACCTTCCGGAAAACTGCAGAAAATATGTGGAATTTATAGAAAAACAGATTGAATATCCAATTACAATGGTATCAAACGGACCGGGCAGAGAAGATATTATATACCGAAGCAGCGTTTTGAAGTAGGAGCATCGGCGGTATTCAGTCAGACAAATAAGTGATAGATATATTCTTATTCTTTTTTATGCTATAATATGAGACGAAGGTAGTGAGAATTACTTTCGTCTCATTTATATATTGTTGGAAAGGATATATTAAAATTGAAAGATAATAAACTGAAAAACATGGCGAAGGCGTTGCAGATGGAATTGCGGGAACATAGAAGTTCTTTCATTGTATTTGTGGTATTACGTGTACTGGTCATTCTAATGATGGTATTACAGTTCTTTAACGGGAATTTTGAGAATGTTTTTCTATGTGCGTTAACACTTCTGTTATTGATTATTCCAAGCTTTATACAGATCAATCTGCGTATTGAGCTGCCCACAACACTGGAAATATTTATGTTATTGTTTATATTTGCGGCTGAAATATTGGGTGAGATAAGCTCTTATTACATAATATATCCATTTTGGGATACGATGCTGCATACTATCAATGGATTTCTTGCAGCAGCTATTGGGTTTTCCCTTGTTGATGTCTTAAATCGGAACGAGCGGGTTACATTTCGATTGTCACCGATATTCATGGCAGTGGTCGCTTTCTGCTTCTCAATGACGATAGGTGTATTGTGGGAATTTTTTGAGTGTGGTATGGATATTTTTTTGGGATTCGATATGCAAAAGGATACTATCATACATAGTGTTTCATCAGTGATGCTTGATTCGACAGGAGGAAATACTCCAAACAGCATTAAGAATATAGAGACTGTAGTAGTTAACGGAAAAGAACTGGGTCTTGGCGGCTATTTGGATATCGGATTACTGGATACGATGAAGGATTTATTTGTTAATTTTATCGGTGCGCTCATATTTTCTATGATTGGATTTGTTTATGTGAAGCAGCGTGGAAAAGGAAAGTTCGCAAGGAGATTCATTCCAAGATTGAAGAAGAGGGAAGCAGATTTTCTGACAATTGTAAATGAAGAGTGTGAGAAGTAATTCTAAGCATGCAGATGGGGGTATTATGATTAAGACAATTATTTTTGATATAGGAAATGTATTAGCGGACTTTAATTATACAGGATGCTTCAAACATTATACTTCGGATGAAGAGACATACTACAAAATGGTGCAGGCAACCGTTATGAGTCCGGTCTGGAATGAATTTGATAAAGGAGTATGGTCTGATGAAGAGATTTTACAGGGATTCATTGATAATGACGCATCAATAGAAAGAGAGCTACGTAATATGTTCATGAATCTCAAGGATATTATCAGGCAGCGTGATTATGCAATTCCGTGGATTCAGGAACTAAAACAGAGGGGATATCAGGTTTTTGTGTTATCTAACTTTCCCAAACGAATCTATGAGATCCATCGGGAGGATGAGATGCGGTTCATGGAGGTAGTAGATGGCGGAATATTATCGTATCGTGAGCAGTTAGTAAAGCCAGATCCAAAGATCTATCATTTATTAATGAAACGATATCACCTGGCTCCGGAGGAATGTTTGTTTATGGATGACAGGAAAGAAAATGTGCTGGCCGCGCGTAAGGTGGGATGGCATGCAATCCAATTTTTTACAAAAGAAAAGGCAGTTGAAGAATTAGAAATGATTACAAAACAGATAAAATGACGAAAATGATACAATTTATTGTTTTCGATTATGGTAAAAGACCAAAGACAATTGCGGAAGTAAGCAATAGAGCTTTGGTCTTTTTATATAGGATGATGCAAGAAAGTATAATGATTTTGAGAAATGACCAGAAAAATAAAATGGAAAAATATAACAATTTTTCATAAAAAAAACATATTGTTTTTATAAAAAACAGAGAAGATATATATTCTTTATAAAAGGTGACCTTTTTAAAAAAATGGAATAGTCTTTAATAATATAACCTTGAGCAAAGCATAAGTACGTCAGTAGAATTTATGCATAGTTAAGTTATAAAAGGAAAGAGAGGAATTCGGGGAATGAAAAAAAGAATGAGAGTTATTGCTTTTGCAATGGCATTCGTATTGACCTTCACTACACTTATAGGTGATAGTTCAGTGCTGACTGTTCGAGCAGAAGAGATAACAGACGAATCTTCAGAGAGCAGTGACATAGTAGAAGATACATCTGCTGGTAATGAATCTGAGGAAACAGTCGCAACGGAAGAAAAATCATCTTCTGATATTGTTGATAGTAGTACAGCAGCAGAAGAAAAGAGTTCACAGGAAGACACAGAAGAAGTGAGCTCAGGGGAAGAAACTTCTTCATCCGGCGAAGTCGTATCAACAACAGAGGAAGTGACTTCAACAGAGGAAGCGGAAACAGAAGAAACAACAGAAGAAACAACAGAAGAAACAACAGAAGAAATAACAGAAGAAATAACAACAGAAGAAACTACTGAGGTAGTAGAAGAACAGATAGTAATTCTATATGAAGCTTCAGAAGGCGGTACAGTTTCTATAAATAGAGAAGAAGTATCTCTTAGCGATAAAGAAGCAGTTGTGCAAGGCGCTACAGCTATCGCTGATGAAGGCTATGAATTCGTTAATTGGACAAAAGGGGAGGCAGAAGTATGTACCTCGGAAACTTTTGTGCCGGAAAAAGAGGAAGCAACTTATGTTGCAAATTTTAAATTAATAGAAGCAACACCGGCATTTAGCCAGGATGTTGATATGGGTGATGTCATTATTCACATCAAAGCCGAGGCAGGTGTATTCCCAGAAGGTGTAAAAGTAGCAGTCAATGAAGTAAAAGATACTGAGGATACCAATAAGATCGAAGAAGCAGTGTCTGAAGAATTAGAGCAGGATGAAGATATTGCGAAAGCATTTTCGTATGATATTACCTTTTCAACCGAAGAAGAGGATAATATTCAGCCGAAGGGTACTGTAGATGTTACTTTTGAAGCAGTAAACAAAGCCGCTGATCAGGAATTAGCAGTATTCCATATGGATGATGAACTTTCAGATGCGGAATCTATGAAAGACCAGCTCCCGGGAGAGGAAAATCAGGTTAGAGTAGAAGCTGAACACTTTTCCGTATATGTTGTTACACTGATTGTAGGAACTACATCGACTGTAATCAGTGACCTTACAGTAGGCAGCAAGATTACATTTTCTGATTTCTTATCAAAGTATTTCAGCAATGATAATATTTCACGAGTTGATAAAGTTGAGAGAGACAAATCAAATGTAAGAATCAGTAGTAATACCAGTGTAATTGCTTATCAGACTAATAAAAAGGGAAGCGGCTATTATCGTTTAGATAACTATCTTACGGTGCAAGGTACGGGCACCTCTTCTATTAGAATGAAATGTTATGATAGCAGTAATAACTTTCTTGCTACGATTACATGTACGATAAAAGTAGAAGAGAAAGTAGAAGTTATTCTATATGCAAATGGGGGCAGTTTTGCAGATGGTTCTGCTGCAAAAGTGATTTTAAGCGGATATAATCAGAAGCTAACGCAAGAAGACCTTGCAGCACCGACCAGTGCAAACGGGGCAACTTTTGAAGGATGGTATTATGTTGCATATGGATCTAATAAAGTAGATTTTAATACCAATACGGTCATCACAGATTCCTTAGTATATGGTGTGGATTTCGGCCGCTTGTACGGCGGTAATTCCGGAAAAATTGTATTATACGCAGACTGGTCAGTGACACAGCCTACAAGTTGTGTAAATGCGCCGACACAGCCTTCTACAGGCGGGTTGGATCCGGGCGAAGTAGCGGCACATAAGAATGCTGCCTGGGTGGACTATGATAAACGTATTGCAGCAATTACATTTGACCTGCAGGGAATTCCAATCAATACGGGTTCCGATGTTGTCATCGTAATGGATACGTCCCTTAGTATGGTACCCGACTATAATGATAACGGTATAGACAGGTTGACAGCAGCTAAGACAGCAACTAAAAATATGGTGGATTCTTTGCTTGGAGATGCAAGCAAGAACAACAGGGTTGCATTTGTATCATTTGCAGGAAATGTGAACGAAAAGGCTAATTTCCAGACGAACGCATCATCGGTAAAGCAGGTGGTAGAAGGAGCAAGTGTAGCAACAAGTACGAATTATAATGCAGCTTTACAGCAAGCATACCAATTTATAAATAACAGAAGCAGTAAAGAAAGACCGGCATATGTGGTATTTATCTCAGATGGAGAGCCAAATAAAGGAGGGGACTACACTTCTGTTAAAAACATTTTGAAGAAAGTATCCACTATATATACGGTGGGCATTCAGATGTCATCAAGCAGCGTGTTATCGAGTCTTGGAAAAGAGTATTTCAATGTAACAGACGTCACCAGTTTAAACTCTGTTTTGGCTAAAGTTGCGGCAAAGACTAAAATTGCAGGAACGAATGCAGTGATAACGGATACGATATCAAATTATTTTGATCTGCTCAGCAACGGTTCTTATACGGATGCAAGTGGGAAGACAGTGAATATTTCCCTTCCGGATGGAGCGGTTACAAGCGGCAAGGTTGTTACGATTGATGTAGGGAACATTATTGAAGATACGCAGTATGTGACTATTTATGTCAAGTTAAAGAGTGCATATACCAATAAAAAGAGTATCTATCCGACCAATGCAAATGCATCGTTATCCTTTACCAATATTAATAATGTAACAGAAAATAGAGGCGAAGAGGAACTTGGCCGTCCTGAAGTATCTGTTGCAAGTGGTTCCATTACTACAAATTATGTGCTTGTAGATGACGAGGGTAATTACGTTAATAATGAAGGAACAAAGGTAGCGGATGCTTATAAAGTAATTATCAGCACAAGCAAATATGAAAAAGAAGGAAGCACCTCTTTAGATGTTTCAAAGGCGGGAATTACTTATAATGTCACTCCTACGGCACCGGCAGGATACACATTATTCAGCAATACAGCTCAGGACGTTGTATTAACGACAGCGGAACCGGATAAATCCATTGAGTTCAAAGTAAAAACGACACAATACAAATTGCATTATGACTATAACGGTGTACAACCAGAAGATGGAGTGTTTAATGATACTTATCAGGATAAGTTATATAGACCGAATACAGTGGTAACACTTGCTACAAAAGCAGCTGTAGATGCTTCCAATATGAAGAAAGCCGGATATACTTTCCAGGGATGGACATTAGATACGGGATCGGATCTGTCAAATGCAACGCTGATAACAAGTGTTACTATGGATACAGATAAAAATGTACGTGCAGTATGGAAACAGGATAAGTCAGATATCACAGTAACAGTAGCTGATTTCAGTAAGATATATGACGGTACTGCAACACCAACGCAGGCAACGGCTAATGTGACAAGAGGTGCCTTACGAACCGGTGACAGTGTGTCGGCAACATATGTAGATACGATTACAGATGCGGGAATAAAACAGACAACTGCATCAGTAGTGGTTACGGATGCAGCAGGAAATGATGTCACGGCCCAATATTATAATCTGACAATTGCATATATAAATAGTACAAATAAAGCAACTTTGCAGGTTGATCAAAGGGCTTTGGAACTCACAGCGGGAAGCCAGACCTTTAAATATGATGGAACAGCACACAGTTACCAGAAGTTTGACGTAACCGGCAATACGAGTCTTGCCCCTGATCAAACAGTGAAATCTCTCAACTATACGGGAAGCATTGTAGCTGGAGATCCGGTTGATAACGTAATCAGTAATGCAGTTATTCAAGACCAACATGGTAATGTGATAGCAGCGCATAACTATGCGATCACTTATAAAAAGGGAGTTCTTACCATTTCAAAGGAGGCTGCAGATTTAATTCAGGTTTCTATCAAAGCAAATGACGACAGCAAAGCTTATGATGGAACTCCACTTAGCAATAACGGGTATACAATTTCCCAGAATGACAAAGCGATATTAGATAAAAATGGTGATAAACTGACTGTTATGGTAGCAGGAAGCATTACAGAAGCTAAGGATAACATGGCAAATAATAATGCGATTACATCGGTAGTTGTGAAACATAATGATATTGATGTAACACAATATTATAAGTTAGTTCAAACTAATGGCACCTTAACAATTAGTAAAAGAAATATTACCGTTGCTTCAGAAGATGCTACCAAAGAGGAGTATGATGGTCAGCCGCTTACCAATCCTACCTTCTATGTAGTGGATTCAGTGAATGTGGATGAAGGATTAGCAGCAGGGCAGGTACTTGCATCAGCTGAAGTAACGGGAACGCAGACGGAAGTAGGCTCAAGTGAGAATACGATTGCCAATGCTGTAATTAAATCAAGTAATGCGTCTGATGCAGAAGAAGTGACAGATAATTATAATGTTACCTATTCGTCAGGAACGCTTCTGGTAAAGGAAGGCAACAAGCAGGATATTACAATTGCAATCAAAGAAGCTTCCAAGGTGTATGACGGCACAGCATTGACCGCACAGGCAGAAGTAACAGGTACATTAAAAGGCAGCGATAAAGTAACGGTTGATGTAATTGAAAATGAGTCGATCACGGATGCAGGCAGTGTCATAAGTAAAGCATCGTCATGGAAGATTATGCGTGGTACCATAGATGTAACACAGCAGTATAATGTAATTATAAAGAGCGCAACGTTAACCGTTGAACCTAGAACAGTTACAGTTACAACAGAAAGTGCAAGTAGGAGTTATGATGGAACACCACTTACGAATCATAAGGCTTCCTATACGGAAGGTGCATTATTATCAGGTGCAGTTTTGGCACCTTATGCATGGAGCGGAACACAGACAGTAGCAGGAACAAGTAAAAACACGGTAACAACAGCTGTTCTTGTAAATGGAAAGCTATCTGCTAACTACAAAGTAGAATATGAATATGGAAACTTGACCGTTACGAAAGCTAATATTGCAATTACAGTAAAAGCCAGTGATGCTAGTAAGGTCTACGACGGTACCCCATTGACAGCAAATTCTTTTGAGAATGTTCAAGGGTTATTAGCTACAGATATTGTCAGAGCAACGGTAACGGGTAGTGCAACAAATGTATCTGATACGAGAAATGGAAATAATGAAATCAGCAATATTAAGGTATTGAATAATGGCATTGACGTAACAGAAAATTATAAAATTACGTCAAAGAATGGAACTCTTACGATTACAAAGCGTCCAATAGAGATTACGGCAAATAGTAAGAGCGCAGTGTATTCAGGGAAAGCACTTACTGAAGGTGGATATACAGTGACTCCTGCAACACAGAGTACAGGTCTGATCAATGGTCAGAAAATTACAAATGTGACAATCTCTGGAAGTCAGACAATAGTTGGTAAGAGTGAGAATAGACCAACGAGTGTGACCATTAAGGAAAATTTCAGGGATATATCAGGAAATTATGAATTAAGGCCTCAGAATGGTACGTTGGAAGTTACGGCCAGAAAAATCAAATTACAGTCGGCAGATGCCAGCAAGGAATATAATGGTACTCCGCTGACAAATAATACCTATACATTTGTGGCAGAGAGCGGATACTATGAATTGATATCTGAACACAGGATAAGTGGAGTAAACATTACCGGTTCCATTACCTATGTAGGAACTGCTCCAAATACAATATCTGTTGCTAATGTAAAAGTCAAAGACAAAAATAACACAGATGTAACAAAGAATTATACGATTGAAGCAATACCGGGTACATTGGAAATTACCAATCAAAATAAGAGGTCATTAAAAGTAACAGCACCATCGGATTCCAAAGAGTACGATGGAACAGCGTTAACGGCTTCTCAGACTGCAGCAGTAAAGGGAACTTTGGCAACAGATGACCATATTTATACAACTGTTTCTGGAAGTATCACAGATGCAGGAAGTACGCAAAGTACAGTTACCAGTCTTGTGATCAGACATGGCGGCAATAGCAGTACAACAGGTCAGGATGTAACAGATTATTATAATGTTACCCAATTACCTGGAACACTTACCGTAAATCCAAAACAGGTTACGTTTATGGCTGAATCCAAAAAGTTTGAATATGACGGAACAGAACATGTATGGCAGAAAGCAACCAATACCGGACTTGTCGGAGCGCATACTGCAAAGGTAACATTCACAGATGACAGCAAAATCACATTCCCTGGAATAACAGACAATCAGATTTCTTCTGTAGTAATTATGTCTGACAACACGAGCAGTGCGGTTGACGTAACCAAAAACTATAAGGTAGGAGGTTTTGTAAAGGGTGAACTGCAGGTAGTAAATACCAATCCTGCAACAATCGCAATTAAGGCAAATGGCGCAAGTAAGGTGTATGATGGTACTCCGTTGTCAAATAATACAATAGCCTATGATTCAAAACTTCTTTACAAGGGTGATGTCGTAAGTGCAGAATTGTCAAAAACGATTACGGATAAAGGTGAAATTGCCAATACCTTCAAATCGCTTAAAATTATGCATGGTACAACAGATGTTACTAATTTGTATCGTATAACAAAACAAGAAGAAAAACTGACAGTTTATGCCAGACCAATTACCGTTACGGCAAATTCAGCTTCCAAAGAATACGATGGTACACCATTGACAGACAGCGGCTATACATGGACTCAACTGGATACTGTGAATGCCAGAGGATTGTTAGATGGTCATACCGTAAGTGCCACGGTTGCAGGTCAGGCATTAAAGACAACAGATACAAAACAAGGCAATAATGCAATCAGCAATATAGTAATTTCAGATGCAAGTCACAAAAATGTAACCATTAATTATGCTATTACACCTGAGAACGGTACCTTAACGATTTTAGATGGAACTAAGAATACCATTACCATAACGGGAGCCACGTTATCCAAAGTATATGACGGCACCAAAATCACAACCACAGATAAGAGCTATACAGTGGCCGGTACGTTAAAAGGAAACGATAAGCTGACCGTAAATGTGGATAAAAAGGAACTTGTAGAGGTTGGCTCGAAAGAGATCACATTTACTTACAGGATCATGAACGGCTCACAGGATGTAACGCAGCAATATAATGTAGTTCCAGTGAAGGGTATCTTACAGGTTACGAAGCGTCCTGTTACCTTGACAGCCGCAAGCGTATCCAGGGAATATGATGGAACAGAACTGACAGCTCCTATATTTACCACAGAAGCATTGAATGCAGCAAATAACAGCGGTATTCTACAGGGAGATAAGATTCAGAAAAGAACAGTTACGATTGCTGGAAAAATTAAATTTGCAGGAACAGTAGATAACGTTATCAATGTAATGAATGCAAAAGTAATGAATGCAAAAGGGAAAGATGTAACTAAAAATTACACCCTGATTGGTGTAAGCGGAAAACTTACAATTACCAATACGAAGAAAATTCCGTTAACGATTAGTACGGCTCCGGTTCAAAAGGAGTACGACGGCAAGCCGCTTGTTCCAAAGGCATACACCCAGAACGGTTTATTGAGCACAGATAAAATTGATACAAAGTCTGTGAAATATACTGGAACACGTACAAATGCAGGAGGAGAAGGATTGCAGGAAGGAAATGTGGTGCAATCTGCAATCAGAATCCTGAATGGTTCTACGGATGTAACAAGTTATTATAATATAACATGTGTTCCGGCAGATCTGGTTGTTTCTCCAAAAGCGGCTACTATTACAATATCTCCTTCGGAGCAGACAAAGAAATTCGGGGAAGCGGATCCGGAATTCACTCCAACGATAAGTGGATTGCTTAGAAGTGAACCGAATGCTCTGGGAGATGTGAAAGCAGTGAGGGCGGATGCAGATAAGAACAAAGAAAATGCAGGATCTGAGATAGCAATCGTAGCTGCTTATACAGAAAACAGTAACTACAAAGTATCTGTGGTACCGGCTAAATTAACAATTATCAATGCAGATATGGAAGTAAGTGTTAAGGGATATAGCGGTACGTATGATGGTGATTATCACGGATTGGAAGTGAAAGTACTGGAAGGCGCTACAGTGGAATATCTTCAGGCAGATGATACGTGGTCAACAACCCCTGTCACATATACAGATGCTGGAACTTACAGTGTAACAATAAGAGTATCAAAAGAAAATTACAATACGGTAGAAAAGACGGAGACGGTTCATATATCTCAAAAAGAGGTTGTTATTACTGCCCAAAATGCGACGAAAATATATGGTTCAGAAGATCCGGAATTTACGAGCGAGATTTTAGGTCTGGTAGAAGGCCAGCAGATGGCAGTATCCTATGTACGTGAACCTGGTGAAGATGTAAGCAAAACAGGATACTTGATTACACCAAGTATGAAGGAAGCTGATTATCCGAATTATCAGATTAGATATTCAGAAAGCCAGGGATTATTAGAAATCACACCAAAGGTGATTCTGGTAACAGCAATGAACAGCAGTAAAGTATATGGAGAAGTTGATCCGGTATTTAAGTATGAGCCACTTGCAGAAGATGCCGTTATTGCATGGAATGGAATACCGGATGACCTGAATATCACTATGTTACGTGAAAAAGGTGAAAACATTGGAACTTATACACTGAAGCCAAATATTGGAAATAGCAATTATATAGCAGAGGAAGTAAGCGCAGAACTTACAATTACTTCCCGTCCAATTACATTTACAGCAGCCAGCGCAGGCAGGGATTATAATGGAGATTCATTAACAGCTAACAGTTATTCTGTTTCAAGTGAAGGTCTTGCGACAGCAGCATTCAAAGACAGCGTAAAATCAATTGTGGTAAGTGGTTCCAAAACAGAAGTCGGAAGCAGTGTAAATAGTATAAGCAATGCACACATTGTTCGCGTAAATGAGAATGGTATAGAAGAGAATGTTACTGCTAACTATATCATTACTTATGTAAATGGAGAGTTGAGAGTCTACTCAAAGAAACAGGAACCAACAAAACCAACAACACCAAAGACACCGACGACACCAGCAACACCGACGACACCAGCAACACCGACAGCACCATCAGTACCAACTGCACCGACCTTAGTGATCCCGGGAACCCCGACACCGCTTGCAGTGACGCCGGCAGCACCGGTTATAACAACAAATAGAGCAGCTGTAAATGTAACGCCAGTTGCCCCAACACAAGTAACACCGATCGAGGACGAAGAAGTTGCAGCCGCAGATAAAGTTCCGGAAGTAGTAAAAGAAAAAGAACCAGAACTTAAAACAATTACAGACGAAGACACAGCGTTAGCGGCAGGTGAAAGTGATTGTTGGATTCATTGGCTGATTCTGTTAATTACACTTTTGTATACTGTTTATACACTTGTAAGAGCTTATGCGAGACACAAAAAGATAAAAGAATTGCAAGACGGTGAAGAAACAGTAGAAATTAATGCATAACGCGGGAAGAAGGTATATAAAAATGAAAAAATTAGATTTTATAATGTTACTTCTGTTCTTAGTTGCATTATTAGTTATTTCTTTTTTCTGGAAATGCCATTATGATCCAATCGTTACTGTTTTAGGTATTTTGATTGCAGTAGTATCGGGATTTACAGCTTATGTGCAGTATAGGAAAATAAAAGAATTGAGCAGCGAAGAAACAGAGTAAAGAATCGTATTACTAACATCTTGAAAGATTTTGTAAGAGCCGGCAAAAAGCCGGCTCTTTTTTTGTATAATTCTCTTTTTTAATGACCTTTTTTTGATAATATGCTTGTCTTTAATTATAGGGGTTTAGCTACAAGAATAAATTGAGCTTAATAATTCATAAGTAAGAGGAAGCAGAAATGAAAAGTAAAGGGATTATGATAGGAATTATAATAATAGCAGCAGCTATTGTAGTCGGTACAATAGTTAGTTTTGGATACAATGGATCAAATAAGGAAAAAAAATCCATTTCAGCTGCTGAGTTTTCTGAGATATCACCGTATGATAATACGGAACAAAAAAAGGAAGCATTTAAGAAGCTGCAGGGTGGAATAGAACCGAGTAAAATTCTTTCCAACGATAATACCATAGAAAAATACGTTGGTTTATCTTTTCAGGGATTATCTGACTCGGTTACGAACCAGAAAGTTTTATCACTGCTACATGATTATGACCGGAAGGCAACTTTTTTTGTTCCGGGAATAGAAGCAGCTGAATGTGCGGATGATATTGCTGACATGGTAAAGAGCGGGAATGATGTCGGAAGCAATTCTTTAAATGCTGTTACGCATATGGAAAAAATGAATACGGAAGAGCTGGTAAATGATTTTAGCGCAGCGAATAACGTAATTAAAGCTTTATGCGGAGTGAAGGATCCACTTTTGCAATGCAATGCGACGGTTTATACAGAAGAACTTTTAAAGGCGGCTCATGCGAGCGGCAATTCAAAAACTATTTATAGCACACATTTTATTAATTATCAGAGTTTTACTTCGTATGAGCAGGTACTTACTTATATCAACAAGCTTCCGAGGGGAACAATACTAACGATTAAATTATCAGGTGTTCTTGATGAGATAGAAGTCGAAGAACAGGAGGTTGATGAAAGACCGGCAAAGGACATGCAGCCTACACTGGATAAAAATCAAATGGCATTTTTGGAATTACCAGAAGAAGACCGGATTGTAACAATCACAAAATGGATTCTAATGGCACTTGATGAGACGAATTATCAGACGAAGCCGATTAAAGATTTTTCGGTTTGGGATGAGAAAGATGAAACGATTATTTTCGATGATTCTATCAATATGCAGGGGAGGGATAATGATACAATTGTATACTCTTATGTGCCAACTGAGAAAAACTATGTTGGTATTCAGATCAGGGGAATTGGTGATGAAGAAAAAGTAGAACATGTGCTTGAAAAACTCCAGGAAACAGGAGAAAAGGCGACTTTTTACATAACAGCACAGGAAGCATCAGACTATCCGGAGCTCGTAAAGAAAATAATTGCGGCAGGATGCAGTATCGGAAATGGAGGGATCACGCAGGAGATTCTTACTGATAAAAGTGTGGAAGAAATCAGGGAAAGCATAAAGACCTGTAATCAGGTATTAAAGGATAAATTTGATGTTACAACTACTTACTTTATGCCTGCTGCAGGAAGATATGATGATTCTGTAAAGGAAGCTGCAAAGCAGGAACAAATGGTTCTGGTCACATATAATAAGAGTCCTTTTATCAGAGAAGGTAAAACAATTGAGGATACTCTGGAAAGTTTTAAAATGACATTGTCAAAAGGAAGCCTTATTTATATTAATCTAGATACTTTTGTAAAGTCAGAAGAGATTACATTGGGAGTCATTCCTGTAATTCAAAATAAAAAATATTCGGCTGGAACAATTGAAACATTATTTGCGAATAAAGGAAATGAAGAACAGCTTCGCATGGCTTCGATAGAAATACCGGAAATGTTTTCAGAAAGCGAAATGGCATCATTAAAGAAAAAAGGAGGAACAGAAGCGTCACAGATACAGATGGTATATACCACCGAGAGAGCTGTTGCTTTTAGTTTCAGTGGAATCGGAAAGGGAAATGCCTTGCAGAATGTTCTGACAGGATTGGATGTGATGCAGGCAAAAGGAACTTTCTTTGTAACTTATGCGGAAATGAAAACGTATTCTGCCAGAGTGAGTGCAATCATAAAGGCAGGACATGAAATCGGAGTAGAACTGATCCCGGATGATAAGACAACCTTTTCCGCTGCATGCAATGAAATTGCAGCAGCACAAAGTTATATGAAGAGCCGCTATGGTGTTACTCCGGTGGTTGTAATGAGTCCGATGTCCAGGACGAAAAACAAAACAGCTGTTTCAGATCTGAAAAAGGCAGTAAAAGCAATGAATTGTAAGCTGATGGGCTCCTCTGTTTCAATTGTGCAGTCTGGCTTAAAAGGAGTCTCGACTGCAGCAGAGTATTACAATGCACTGACACAGTCAAAGTTTCATATACAAATGGGACAAATTATCTATACCCGTCTTGATTACCTGGATAATCCTGAAATACTGGGCGAGGTACTTGTTAGGTTAAAGCAGGATAAGATTGATCCAATTGCTTATTATGATGCAAAACTGAATCAGTATATGTGGAACTATGAGATAAAGACGGTAAGCAGTGTATTAAATAATACGGCTGATAACGGAGCAAAGTTATATACGCTGAACAGTGGAGAAGGTGCAGCTTCAACCGTTAATTTTACGATGTATGATTTTAGTGATAACACAAAACTTATGGATGTCGTAAAAACCAGATACATAGGAAATCCGGATGTAGAAGATGGCAGCGCACTTGTAAATTTTACAGAGGATGAAATTAAGGCAATTGATAAAACAGGTCGAATGCCAGGGGATACTAAAGATAATAAAGTGTTCCTTTCTTTTGATGATTGGGGGACAGATGCTTCTATCAATCATCTCCTGTATGTCTTGAACAAATATCAGATCAAAGCAACATTTTTTGTGATTAGCAACAGAGTATCTTCTAATCCAAATCTCTTAAGAGAGATTGCCGTTCAGGGGCATGAAATTGGAAGTCATACGGCTACACACTTCCGGTTATCCAATGCAGTAGATACCGGAAAAGCCGATACCTATAAAAATGATTCCTTAAGTGGAGAAGAAGCGCTTATATTAAGGAACGATCTGACAACTTCATACCTGCAGTTGTATCAAGTTGTTGGAGACGTATCTGTAAATGGCTATCCGGCATTAGCACCAATATTCCGCCCGCCAACACTGGCGGTCAGTAAGATAGGACTGCAACAGGTCTTTGAAACCGGATTCCAATATAGTATTAGTGGAGATTTCAGTACACAGGACTATGAGTATAAAAAATCTGATGGCGGTGTCGATCAATTGACAAATAAGCTTTTGAATGGGACTTCCTATTGGGGTGGTACAAGAAAGATACAAAGCCACAGCATTATTGTCATGCATATGTCAGAGACAAGTGAAGTGACTGCAGATGCCATTGAGGCGTGGATGGAGAAGGGCGCCCGATCCAAGTTTAATTTTGATGTACCGATATATCAATACTTGACGACACACTAGTTCGGAGGAAATATGGAATTCTGGGATAAATTTAAGAAAAAGAAAAAAAATAAGGATGACATTTTATTACAGGTAAAAGCAGACAGACGTTTGTTGGAAAATGTTCCTGATGAAGAAAAAATTCGTAAAAACAGAGACAGGCGCGGAAGTGCAGCCGATAATGACGGTGAAGAAACAGTTCATAGTTTTATGAGCAAAAAGAATAGCGGAATTCGTTATGTGGTAGATTATGATGTGAAAATAATAGCGATTGACAAGACGGGCAAACAATATAAATTTACCTGCAAAGGAGTTGATATCTCAACAACAGGGATTTTGCTTCGAATAAGCCAGATTAAGTGGAAACAGGTATTAGAAAACGCAAAAAAGATAAAAATAAAATTTGAGATCACGCAAGGCAGCATGCCCGAAGGATATGAGATGAAGATTCGTACCCAGGCGAAGCTGGCACGAACCCAGGTCACAGAGGAACAGGAACTGCTTGCGGGACTTGAATTTCATAAGACATTGTCTCAGTATGCGAATCATAGAAAGGGTAGATATACCCTTTTCTTTGCGGGACTTTTCTTATTTGCAATATCTGCATTTATTGTTCTTATGAGAGCAGAAAGTGTAATTTATTTTAAATTTAATAAGTGGTTATATCTTTATAGTATTATAGCAGCAGGATTTTTACTGAGCAGATATTTATTTTCTATGTTTTATCGTGTTGCGCCAATTGATCCAGAGTACACGCCGGGAGTTTCCATACTGATTCCCTGTTTTAATGAGGAACAGTGGATTCAGAGAACGATATTGAGCTGTATCAATCAGGATTATCCTGTGGATAAACTGGAGGTCATTGTAATAGATGACTGCTCGGCAGATAAATCAGTTGAAAAAATCCAGGAGATTCTGGATAGATTGTATAACGAAGTGGAACAGTTCAAGACCAGAGAAAGGCTGAAATGCATTGTTCAGCATAAGAATGCTGGAAAAAGAGAAGCGCTTGTTCTGGGTGTTGAAGCGGCAAAGCACGATTTGGTCGTTTTTGTAGATTCAGACAGTTTTTTGGATCCCTTTGCTATACGTAATCTGGTACAGCCATTTAAAGATCCTAAAATGGGAGGTTGTGCAGGAAGAACAGATGTAGCAAATACATATACCAATAATCTTACCAAAATGCAGGCGGTAAGATATTATATCGCATTTCGGATCATGAAGGCAGCAGAGGGTTTCTTTGATACGGTTTCCTGTTTGTCAGGACCTTTATCCTGCTATAGAAAAGATATCATTATGGAACATAAGGATGAATGGCTTCAGCAGAAATTTTTGGGGCAGAAAGCTACATTCGGTGATGATCGTTCCATGACGAATTTTGTATTGCGTAAACACAGAACGGCTTATCAGGACACGGCAATCTGTTCCACGATCGTACCGAATTCGCATAAGGTATTCTTAAAACAGCAGATGCGCTGGAAACGCTCATGGCTGCGAGAATCTCTTATCGCCGGAAAATTCATGTGGAAAAAAGAACCATTTGCGGCAATCAGCTTTTATATGGGGCTGATAGTACCTATCGCGGCGCCGATTGTTGTTCTTTATAACTTAGTCTATGTTCCAATCACACACCGTATTTTCCCAACGACTTTTCTAGTCGGGATACTGATGATGTCTATGCTTATGAGCATGGCACAGCTCTTTTTACGAAAAAGTACAACATGGTTATATGGTATGTTTTTCTGTATCTATTATGAAGTAGTACTTTTATGGCAGATGCCGGTTGCATGGGTCACATTCTGGAAATCGACATGGGGTACCCGTATGACACCGAGTGACATCCTGGCAGCCAGAAAGAGAAAGGCACTCGGTGGTGCAAGACCGGAGGAAGAAGAGAAAGTTCTGGAAGATTTGGGTACCGTAAAGCGGGAAGGTCTAACGGTGATTACCGCATGGGATTCTGTATATCTTGAAAATGACAGCACATTAACACCAATGACAGGTATGCTGCTTACAGAAGTAGCAGATGTAAATGATGGCTTCGTTCTTTCCAGAAAAGCAGAAATTATGGAAGAATCAGAAAACTTAAAGGAAATCAAATCTTTAGAGGAAACTGGATCTTTAAAGGAAACCGAATCTTTAGAGGACGCGGAACCTTCGGAAGAAGCAGAATTTTTAAACGAAATAGATCTGTTAGAAGAGAACACTTCTGCAAAAGCATCTATGTTCAGTAAAAAGACAGAGCAACTTGCAGGAAAACAAGTAGTATATGCCAATGCACATACGGATAAAATGGAGCAAATTATTCAAGAAAAATTGAGTGACATGGCTGTCGAATTATCAAAAGTCGTGGTACGGGAAATAAAAGAAAGCATTATGCCAGAATTAAAACGTGAATTAAAGGAACAATTGTTGGAAGAAGTCAGGGACGAATTAAAAGTAGAATTAATAGCTGAAATAAAACAACAATTATTGCAGGAAGTAAGAAATGAGGAGAGGAGAGCAATTTAATGAAATTTTTTGAAACTAAGAAAGATTATAAAAAGGCTTTTCGAACTCTGATACAGGCAATTATGGTTATTCTGGCATTATACATTCTTGCACAGGCATTTTTTACGTTCAGAGCTTATAGACCCTATAAGGAGGGTGAGGTAAGAGTAGATGAAAATAGCGGATTTATTGCGATTTCCTATCTGGGCGTGGATCGAAATGGGACTTCCTCGTTAATCAGTACGGCGCGACTTGAAGAGGAACTTTCTGCTTTACGTGCCAACGGTTATGTAACACTTACGCAGCAGGATATTCTGGATTACTATAAAAATGACAAGAAACTTCCTGAAAAATCCTTGTTTTTAATGTTTGAGGATGGAAGAAGAGATACTGCAATCTTTGCACAGGATAGTTTAGAAAAAAATAATTATATTGGAACAATATTGACCTATGCAGAAAAATTCAAAGATAACGAACAAAAATTTCTGATTCCAAAAGACTTGCTATCTTTAAAGAACCAGAGTTTCTGGGAGATGGGTACCAACGGATACCGCCTTTCGTATATTAATGTGTACGATCGATATGAACATTATCTTGGACAATTATCATCGCTGGAGTATAATAAAGTAAAACAGTATCTGGGAAGAGATTATAATCAGTATCTTATGGATTTTATAAGAGACGAAAATGATATTCCACTGGAAAGTGCTGCACAAATGTCAAAACGTATTACTTACGATTATGAACTTATGAATGAAGCATATAAAAATGGAATTGGACAGATGCCGCAGCTATATGTTCTCATGCATGCAAATACAGGAAAATTTGGAAATAATGATAAGGTAAGTGCTGTTAATGAAGCTAATATTATGACATTATTTCAAATGAATTTCAATCGCGAAGGATTTAGCCAGAATACGAAGGAAAGTAGTATTTATGATCTGACAAGAATGCAGACACAGGCATATTGGTATACCAATCATTTGCTAATGCGCATACAGGATGATACAAAGAAAAAAATTCAGTTTGTAGATGGAGACAGCAGCAAAAAGAAAGATTGGAATACGGTAAAAGGAGCATCCGAGTTCAAGGAAGATAAGATTATTATAACATCATTACCTGAGAACACGGGGCTTTTGCAATTAAAAGATCAGGAATTTGATGATTTTGTTCTAAATACGGATCTGACTGGCAATAAGCTTGGAATACAATCATTATATCTTCGGGCAGATGATAGTTGTAAAAATGCGATCAAGGTAGAACTTAACAGTAATGTTCTATTTTTGCTGCAGATAATTGATGGCAAGGAAAAGAAAATTGGTGAAATCAATCTGGATCAGCTGGATGGTGTACAGTATGCCTCCATCGAAGAAGATCAAAAAGCCGCATTGGTAGAAGAATATAAGATCAGGGCAAAATATGCGAAACAGGTCGGAAATTCCCATGAAATAGCTCAAAAGAACATGCAGGAAGCGGAAAAGATCCGTACCAAATCTGTTGCGCAGGGGGCAAATGAATATATTCCAGAGATTCAGATCAGTGAACCGGGGAACCGGCACTTGCAGATTGTTCTGCATGATGATGTTATCAGTGTGTTTGTGGATGGGAAAAGTGCTTTTCAGGAACAGAAAGTAACAAAAGGCTCTGGTCAGGTATTTTTAGAAGCCTCTTTTGCCGGATATGGATACAGCCAGCGAAATATTAGTGATGATGTGTATGATGGCGTATTTGAAAAACTGGAGATTACATCTTACTTGCCGGAGCAAGAGACAGTTTCATTAGATACTGATAAACTGGAAATAAAGTATCTTTTACAGGATGAGGAAGCAATGATATTATATACCAATAAGCTTCATAAATGGGAGTTTGTCAAAGCAGAAATAGTTAGAACATGGAATGGTGTTATAAATTGGTTTATTAATACATTTTAGGAGGATATTTGTGAGGAAAAAACGGATAGGATTAGTTTTGGCAGGTCTGCTGATTCTGCTGACTGCTTGTGGAAAAAAGGAAAGTGAAAACCTGCTAACGACAGAAGCACAACAGACAGAAGCAGAAAGAACGGAATCAGAACAGGATGAAGTTGAAAGTGTGGAATCAGAGCAGGTAGATATGCAGATAGTGAATAGCAGTCTGACAGTATGGCCTACGTATTGGGACACAGTAACTGTTTTAAAGGAAATGGAAGCCATGCAGGATAAAATAGATACGGTATGTTATTTTGCGGCTTATTTTGATGATAAGCAGCAGCCGTTTATTCCAGAAGAAACATTACAAACGTTAGCGGCAGCGAAAGCACAGTTTGCTAGTAAGAACTGGAAAAGTTATTTGACCTTTGTAAATGACAGGCTGCTTTCAGGAGGAGGCTCATCTTTAAAGGATACTTCACTTTTATATGACTTATTGCAACAACCGGTACAGAGAAAAAAGCATATCGACCAGATACTGAATATGACAGCGGAAAATGGTTTTGATGGGATAGAGATTGATTACGAGGGTATAAAAAAGGATACGGAACTTTGGAATATTCTTAATATTTTTTTGAATGAACTCACAGCAGAGGCAGCAAACAGGAAAATAAGTGTCAGAATTTTATTAGAACCGAGTGCGCCTGTGGATTCAATTTCATTTCCGGCAGGTCCAGAATACGTGCTGATGTGTTATAATTTGTACGGATATGGAACCGCACCGGGACCAAAGGCGAATAAAGAGTTCCTGATCCAGATGTCTCAGCTTTTAGAGAAAGTACCGGAACCGAGGAACATGGCATTATCTCTGGGCGGATTTGATTTTGCAGCAGATGGTTCCGTTTCACAGCTTACTGAGGTAGAATGTGTATCACTCTTACAAGCCACGGGGGCGGCAGTCAATAGAGATTCCGGAAGTAAAGATCTTGTATTTTCCTATATAGATTCCAAAAGCATGAAGCATGAGGTCTGGTATGCAGACAATGAGACCCTGCAATATTGGATGCGTATTGGAAATTCGTGTGGAATCGACCGATTTTCAATCTGGAGACTTGGCAGTAATGTGACATTACAGTAATGTTAACTTAAACATAGAATATAAAAAGACCATCGGCTAAGCAGGATGGTCTTTTTCAGTTTTTCCGATTGATGATCATGAACAGGAAGATTTGTAATCAGTCGGCGATACACCATAGTAATTCTTGAATGCTTTACTGAAATAATTATTATTACTGTATCCAAGCCGGTCAGAAATTTCCTGAATCTGCAGATCTGGCTGAGATAGTAGTTCTTTCGCACGCTCCATGCGAAGCTTTAAGGCATATTCATAGATACCATATCCATATTTTCGCTTGAACAATTTGGATAAATATTCTTTAGAAAAAAAGTATCTGTCACTGAACATGGAGATTTTGATATCCTGACAGTAATTCTGTTCGATATATTCTTTGATAATACTGATCGCTTCGTTAGGAGAGATGATACTATTTTCCGGCAGTGGATCTGTATCTGGAATCTCATTTTCCAGGTTCAGTAATTTAACAGCTTTTTGTAGAGCAGCATCCAGATCTTCTTCCACCACGGGTTTCAGCAAATAATCTATTGCGCCTGATTGTATAGCAGCATGTGCATATTCAAAATAATCATACCCACTTACAACAATAAATTTTGTATTAGGAAATTCTTCTTTTGCTATTTTTAGGAATTCGGCACCGCCCATGATTGGCATTTGCATATCTACGAATACAATATCCGGATGTAATTCGCGCATACAGTACAGACCATCTTTTCCATTTGTAGCATATGCAGGCTCTTTAATACCCAGGGAATGCCAGTGGCCAAGTGCGGCAATTGCTATGCGTACCGGATTTTCATCGTCAATGATAAGTGCTTGATACATGTTTGTTTCCTCCTGTCGGAATGGATAATGTGACTAATGTATAATGGCCGAGAGAACTCTCGACAGTTAAGGATGCAGGTTCTTCATACAGAATATGCAGTCTGCTGTTCAGGTTCAAAAGTCCGATTCCCAGATTTTTATCTGTATTTAAATCATCATTTTTAAAAGAGGCATTTAATTCTTTTAACTGCTCATGGGTGATACCTGCGCCATCGTCACGGACCTTGATGAGCAGTTTATCCCCTTCAACAAAAGCTCTGATATAGATGCTGATCCGATCAACGTCTCCGTCCATACCATGTGTGATGGAATTTTCTACTAATGTTTGAATACTGATTTTAGGAATCATAATATTTAGTGTGTCTTCATCGATATTCCATTCATAATTCAGATTGCTGCCGAATCGGAAATGCTGTAATGATAAATAATCATTCACATACTTGATTTCCTGCGATACCATTACAAAATCTTCTTCCTTAATTGAATAGCGAAGCATTGCAGCCAATGCGGTAACCATGGAATTAATATTAGGCTGCTTGTTTATGATGGCTTCGGATGAGATCGCCTGCAGCGTATTATATAGAAAATGCGGATTTAATTGTGCCTCCAAAGCAGTTAATCTGGCGGTTTTGGCATTTATTTCCGAAATATAATTTTTCTTTATCAATTCATCAATATGATAAATCATAAAATTAAAATCATGCGCCAGATTACAAATTTCCATGCTCCCACCAATATCAGTTGTAGTGGTAAAATTACCGGTGCCTACTTTGCGCAGTCTGTGTGCCAGCGTAGAGAGTGGATTTGTTATAAGCCGAATAAAAATAAACACTAGTATAGTGGCAATTGAAATAGCAACAAAGGCAAGAAAGAAACTAAAGTTTCTGGTCGCACTTATTTGTTTATCTAAAGCAGCCAATGGTTTTAAGCTAAGAATCGTATAGCCATGCAGATCACTTTTATGATAGACCGCCAGATATGGGGTCTCATTCATTTCGATATTAAAGCTGCCGGAAACCTGATCTGTTATGCACGGAATCGCTTCCTGCAAAAATTTATGATTCAGTATTCTATTATTACTGTAGAGAAGGCGCTTATTCTCATCCAGCATACAAAATAGCTCATCCAGATCATTATGATTCTTCGCAATAGAATCTATATAGGAATTATTAAAAGTCAATTCTACAATGGCAAGTGGTTCCTGATCTTCAATTCGGATAATGGTTCTGTAATATGTCATAAATACTTTCGAATCTTCAGAAGGCTCAATAGAACGGTAGTAAGGCTTCTTTGTAAAGATATCATAACCAGGTAATGCATAGAAATAATTATCATAAAAAGTCTGTACTTTATGCTTATCAGAATCAATTGCATAATTGTCTGCTTTTTTTATCAGGAATAAGCGGTAGGAAATAAGATCGTTCCTGGAATCAAAATTACTTCGCAGCAGACTCTGAATATTGTTTTTATCACTATAGGAGAGAACATTATTTGAATTGATGCACTGCATAAATGATGTGTCGTGGCGTAAAAGTAATGAATAACGGCTGATTTCCGTAATATAAGAATCCAGATTCTGTGTTTCCAGATTCAGAAGTGTTGTGGTGGTCTGAATCTGTTGCTGCTTCATGGCATTACTGTTGCTTTTATAATTATAGGTGATAATAGATATAATGATAAGTGTAAATGTAATGCTGACTAATGTAAGCAGCTGTGTTTTAAGAGAAATCGTGCAAATTGTTTTGTAAAATTTCTTTTTTGCAGATAGGAATTTCAGTCTTGCAGAGCGAGCTTGTCCGCTATTTTTAAATGTTAAGAGTGGCATAGGATTTATCTCCCTTCTTTTCCTAAAACATACTATCATTTTATCACATTGTTTTGTACATGACATCTGCAAATTGTATGTTTTTTACCACCAACTGTTCATAAAAGTACATTCTAAAGACAAAATGTATACTATATAATAAGTGATGTAAAGAAATAAATGCATGTTGCACAAAAATAGAAAATGAAAGGAGTACATTGATGAAATGGGGAAGAAAGAAAAAGCAGGCTGTTGAAACGGTTTTGTACACATTACCGGCAATTATACTGGTAGTTGTTATGATATATATACCATTTGTAATGAGCGGTTATTACTCATTGACTGCGTGGAATGGAATTTCAAAAGAACCGGTATTTATCGGGTTAAAGAATTTCCATATATTGTTCAGTAAAGGAAGCGATTTTGCACAATCACTGATATTTACAGCAAAATATACCGTATTATTTATGATCATTGCGAATGTATTCGCACTGATGCTGGCAGTTATATTAGTTAAAAAATTAAAAACAGCAAATATATTAAGAGGTATTTTCTTTATTCCATATATTATGAGCATGACAATCGTTGGCTTTATATGGAAATTTATCTTTTCACAAGGATTTGCCAAGCTATTTGAAATGACAGGGATGGAATTTCTAAATCTTAGCTGGCTGGGAAATCCTAAGCTGGCATTTTATTCGGTCGTATTCGTTGGAATCTGGCAGTCGGTCGGATTTTATGTAGTATTATATATTGCGGGTCTTCAGGCAATACCTAATGATGTTCTGGAAGCTGCTATTGTGGATGGTGCAAATGGACCCGCGAAATTTTTCAAAGTAACACTTCCATTGCTGGGACCGTCTATTACCACATGTGTGTTCATGTCGTTGACGAATTCATTGAAAGTATTTGATATCATTCTTGCATTGACGAAGGGAGGTCCGGGTGCCTCCACATACAGTGTTACATTGGATATTTACCGCGAGGCATTCCAAAATAATAATTATGGTCTGGGTTCCGCAAAGTCTTTAATCTTTTTCCTGATTATCTTAGTTCTGACACAATTGGTATTAAAAGGATTCAGGAGTAAGGAGGTCGCAATCTGATGACAAGAAGGCAGAAAAAGAAATTAAAAATGATATTAGCGGAAATCATCATGGCTTTCGTGGCGCTAGTCTATATTTATCCGGTATTCTTAATGTTCATTAACTCCGTAAAACCATTTGGAGAAGTAGTCGCAGATGTAATTGCGCTTCCGAAGGTGCTGGAATGGCAGAACTATAAAGATGTGATCGGCAAAATGGAGTACAGCAGGTTGTTCAGAAATAATGTAATCATTACAGTAATTGGTATCTTGGGGATTGTCGGATTTTCTTCTGTTACAGCATATATTTTGGATAGAAGACCAGGAAAATATAGTCGCATTGCACATTTGATTATTATCACACCAATGTTGATTCCTTTTCAGACTATTATGATAACGTTATTAAAAGTAATGAATGTGATCCATTTGTCCGGCAGTACATGGGGACTGGGTATTCAATATTGGGGATTTGGAATCCCAATGGCAACATTTATCTATTGTAATTTTATGAAGACGATTCCGAAAGAAATTGATGAGAGTGCGTTTATGGATGGTGCTTCAACGGCAAAAACATTTACAGCGGTAATATTTCCGTTATTGAAATCTGTAACAGCAACCGTAATCGTACTGGATGTCATGTGGATATGGAATGACTTCTTATTACCGTTATTAATGGTAAACAGCTCACCTAAGACAAAAACATTAGTATTATCGGCATATACATTTGTTGGTCAGTTCAATACACAATGGCATTATGCAATGACGGCAATGGTGCTGGCAGTTTTACCATCTATTATATTCTTTATCCTATTACAAAAGAATATTGTGGAAGGTGTGGTAGCAGGAGCTGTAAAAGGATAGGTATCAAGCATGTATCATTCGCATCATAGCATTTCCGTTTGATGCGATTGCTGCATGATACAATAAAAAAGGATACGAGAAGAAAAGGAGAGCAAGAACTATGAAAAAGAAATTGATTAGTATGTTACTTAGTGTAGCTATGATTTCCACTATGCTGGCAGGCTGTGGAAAATCTGCTTCGGGGGATGCGGCTGCGGGAACGGAAGGAACAACTGCACAGGCTGGTACAGAATCAGAAGATGCAGCTTCCGATGATGAAACTGCTGAGATTTACATGTTTATTTCAAGTCCGGAATACGCAGATGCAATTGGAGAATTAATTGCTGCATACAAAGAAGTAAAACCAAATGTGACCATCAACTATGAAACAACACAAAATGATTATCCGACTTTATTGAAAGCAAAATTGAATTCAGGTGATTGTCCGGATATCTTTTCATCAACTTCCGGTAAAGAAATCAATACGTATCTGGATTATTCGTATAACCTGGCAGATCAGCCATTGTCTGGTGCAATGAGTGATTCTGTAAAGTCTGTAATGATGTCCGGTGATGAAGTACATGGGCTTAGCATCAAAGGTAATTATTTTGGTATTCTTTACAACAAAGCAATATTTGAGGAAGTAGGTATTTCATCTTTTCCGCAGACAATGCCAGAGCTTGAAGCAGCATGTGAAAAATTATCAGCAGCAGGATATACACCTTTCACAACAGGTTTTGCTGAATGGTGGGTCTACAAACATTGCTTCCAGACATATCTTGATGCAGCCGGCGGAGATGATGTAGAAGGACTTGTCAAGAAATTTGCATCTGGGGAAGCACATTTAAAAGATTATCCGGAAATTTATGATAATTTCTTTCAATTAGTTGACTTGGGAATGAAATACGGAGATGCAAAACCATTGGAGACAGATCTTAGTGCTGAAGAAGCAGCATTTGCAACCGGAAAAGTAGGTATCATGCTTGGACAGGGGGCATGGGTTGAAGCAGATGTCATGAAGATCAATCCGGATATCAAGATTGGTTTTGATGGTTATCCGGTAAATGATGATCCTTCCTTATGTAAGGTGATAGGTGGTTCTGACCAGGCACTTCGAGTAAACAAAGATTCTAAAGTGTTACAACCTACGTTAGACTTCCTGAACTGGTGGTACACATCTGATTATGGAAAAGCATGGTTCAAAGATGTTGCAGGTGTTATTCCGCCTATCAAAGACGCTCAAGCACCGGACTTTGAAGTAATCAAACAGGGTAGTGCGTTAGAAAAAGAAGAAGGAAGCGCTACTTTATCAGTCACCTATTCAACAGACAGCTTTCATCAGGCATTTGGTGAGATCATGCAGTCTTATGTTGCAGGTTCCATCGATAAAGATGCAGCATGTGAACAAATTGAAGCAAAATGGGTTGAATTAGAAGGGGCAGAATAATCCTCCCATTTATATGGGGCGCCCCTTTTTCACCTAAAGTTACCAACGAGTAGAAACACGCTTTGCGAGTTTCTACTCGTTATCGCGGTATTCGTCAAATGCTTCTGCTAGCAGAGCATTTTCCTCATTACTCGCGTAAAAAATAGCAGCGAATGGTTATCCATACAGAGACCGTTTGCTGCTATTTTATTTTAGACTGTTTAGTGATAAACTCTTTAGATTTTGAGGGGCGCTGTATTTACTAAAAAATTATATCCAAATTAGAGAGGATGTTTATTTCATGTATCTTCTTTCTATTTGTCAGCGCGATCAGTATCTTCTGGTTTCTTGTTTTCAGGAAAAATTGCAGCTATATCGCTTTTACCAGTAACGGCACCATATAGCCAGATCCAGATCCATAATAGAATCGGGACAGAAATGGTAGCGAACAGGCATGCCTGAAACATACGGCCTGACTGCGGTGAATCAATTAGTGCAAAAATAAAAGTTGCAATATAGAGTCCAACTAGTATAATAATGGCAATGAGAGCGGATATTTGTTTCATTTTTTTATTCATAAGTCACCCCTTGAAATGATTCTGTTTCTTGCCTATGCTATTGATTATAGATGGGGGATGAATGTAAGTCAAGCAAAGTAAAAAAGCGGAGGAAAAACAATGAATATAGAAGTATTCAAGGTCTACCATGAGAATAAGGAAGAAATCACATTAAATGATTATTTGGCCATGGAAAGAACGCATCTGTCAGTGGAAAGGACACACTTGTCTTACATGAGAACGGTCGTCAGTATGATTGTTGCAGGAATCACCTTGCTCAATCTACTAAGCGGTTGGGAAGGATATGCCTGTGCGGGCATACTGACAGTATCCGCTGTTTATTTCTGGATTCGGGGAAGAAAGGTTTGCAAAGCAACGAATGATCATCTGAAATATATTGAAGATGAAGATGATTAAGAATCGTAAGGATCACCGAACAAAAAGAAGTAGAAGCAGCGTATGGTTTCCTGTTTTACAGCGTCGTAATCCAAAGCATCGTTTTTATTATAAATAAGTTCATGGCAATAGGATTCCACCATATTATACATGATGTGAATTTTTTCGATCAGATGAGGAGAGGTAATGCCTTCCTCAAGGCATAATTCAGTCAATTTAAGTATTAGCACATTTTCAAATTTGCGTACAATTTCAGCAATATCAGAATCCGTGCTAGCGAGTGCAACCAGTTCCTGATGAAGTTCTTTAAATTGCAGGTGACGTGTTACGAAAGAGTCTATAAGAATACCTAGATTATGAGTAAAGTCGGATGTGTTTTTGAATTGCACTGAATTATTATGCAGAGGCTTAAAAAAATCATAAATAGGATCTTGAATCTTTATAAAAAAAACTTCTAATCCATATAATAAAATGTCTTTCTTATCTTTAAAATAACTATATACAATACCTGTAGAAACATGTGCTGCTTTTGCGATATCCGCAGTTGTAGTATTATGATATCCATTTTTAGAAATGAGATCCATCCCAGTTTCCATTATTCGTTTTTTTTTCTCAATAGAGCGTTTTTGTTTCGGTTCCCGTATTATGGTTGTTGCCATTTTTATCATTCCTATCATTCTGAAAAATTTCCTAAAATCCAGTAAAATAGCATATAAAGCATTTATACTATAAATTTTACGTTTTTATTATATCGTTTATTTCACGATAAGTCAATAAATATGAATATGAAATAATATTCATATTATATATTGACAAATAATTGAGAGTGGGAAATAATGTTAATGTGAAATAAATTTCATATTAGGAGGAGAAAAGCTTTGAAGAATAAAAGGTTCATGAAAAAATTAATTAAAGCAGGTGCAACATTACTTATCTTAGGTATAGCAGCAGGCGGATATATTGCAGTGATCAGCAGGCCTAAGGTATATACGGTGATACACGCAGGAACAGAGAACATACAGGAAACACTGAAAGTGACGGGTGATGTTAAGAGTAATGAAACAAAGACTTATTATGCAATGTTTACGGCACCTATTACAACATTGGATGTAAAGGAGGGTGAAATGGTTCATGAGGGCGACCAATTGGTGACCTTTGATATAAAAGATCTGACAATGGCAGTCAGACAGTCAGCACTTGCAGTGCAGGCAGCAGATAATCAATACCAATCTACGGTAAATCAAAATGAAAAAAATACGCTTATTTATCAGGGCGCAGCCATGAGTGAAGCAGCCTTCGAAGAACTTATTGCAGGACAAAGAGATGTGATCAAGGGATTACAGGCAAAAGTAACGAAGGCAGAAAATAAGGCAAATGATATATCGGTCCTGCAGAACCGCGTTAATATGGAAGTAGATGAAGATGATAAAGAAGAACTGCAGAAGACCTTGGATGAATGGAAAGGTGAATATAAAGAGTATAATGTCCCGGAAGTAACATCAGAGTTAGCAAAACAACAAGCAATCTTAAGTGACATGCAGGCTTATCGTACACAATACGAGACACAGAAACAGACAGCAGACAACAAAATCATAGATCCCAAGGCGCAGGAGGAAATACTGACAAATAAACAGTCAGCAGTTCTAAGTAAACAAGATAATGTTGAGACCCTTGCAGAAGCCAGCGCAGGAATATGTGCAGATTATACAGGAATCGTATCAAAGGTATATGTGGAGGAAGGGGCTACTGTAAATCAGGGGACTCCACTTTTTAAAGTAGAAGATAGTCAGGATATGGCGGTAGACGCTATGGTAAGTAAATACGATATCAACAAGATAAAGGTGGGGCAGGCAGCTGCAACAACGATCGCAGGTCATTTATATGACGGAGTGGTAACAAAAATAAATCGTGTTGCGACTACGGATTCTTCTGACAAAGCAAAGATACCGGTAACTGTTACGATTCAAAAGCCGGATGAATCTGTGTACATAGGGATTGAGGCAGATGTTGAGATAGATATCGCAGAAAAAGAAAATGCTCTGGTGGTACCAATAGAAGCTGTATATACAGATGATACAGGAAGTTATTGTTATTGCATTCTGGATGGTAAAATTGTGAAAACCGATGTGGTGACTGGCTTGAAAAATACAAGGATGGTAGAAGTGAAAGAAGGGATACAGCCTGGAAATAAGGTAATCATAGATGCAGTAACAGATCAGCAGGTCGGAAGTAAGGCAGTGGGTGATGAGCAGGAATGAAGAGATTAATTGAATTCAGAGAAGTTACGAAGCAGTACCAGCGTGGTGACAATAGCTTCTATGCGTTGGACCATGCGAGTTTTACAATAGATGAAGGGGAACTGGTGGTAATCTTAGGACCGAGCGGCGCTGGGAAAAGCACGTTATTGAACCTGCTCGGAGGAATGGATATGGCAACCAGCGGAGAGATTATTTTTGATGGCAAGAACATTACAAACTATTCAGATGATGAATTGACAGATTACAGAGCAAAGAATGTTGGCGTGGTATTTCAATTCTATAATCTGATTCCAACACTGACCGCCTATGAGAATGTTGCGTTGATGAAGGATATCGAAGAAGATACATTAGATCCGGCAGAAGCGTTACAGTCAGTAGGATTGACTAGACAAATGCATCAATTTCCCTCGCAGATGTCAGGGGGGGAGCAGCAGAGGACCTCTATTGCAAGGGCAATTGCGAAGAATCCGAAACTATTGCTTTGTGATGAACCGACGGGAGCACTGGACACAGTTACGGGACGTGAGGTACTGGAACTTTTACAGCGGATGAGCCGTGAAGAACAGAAAACAGTGGTCATGGTCACACATAACAGCACTTTTGCCAAGATCGCAACCAAAGTGATAAGAGTGAAGAATGGCCAGATTGAAAGTATAGAAAATAATAGCGTGCCGCAAGATGCAAACGAGGTGAACTGGTAATGTTAAAAAGAAAATTATGGCGGGATCTGTGGTACAACAAGACACAATTTCTATCAATTTTTCTCATGGCATTTTTAGGACTGCTTGTATTTGTCGGATTGGATGCAGAAGGAAACGGAACAGAACAATCAGGAAATAGTTTCTATAAGGAAACAAATCTTGCAGATATCTGGGTCCGGGGCAATTATTTTACTTCAGATGATGTGCAGAAAATAGATGCAATAGATGGAGTAAATAAGGCAGAGCGCAAGCAGCGGGTGGAAGGAAAGGCAATTTTGTCTTATGAGCCGGATATGGATTCTGATTCAAAAGAGGATAATGAGCCCTATATGATGTTGAATTTTCTGGAAAAGCAGGAAATTTCCAAGATGAAGTTGATATCAGGAGAACCATATGAGGAAGAGGCAGAAGGCGTCTGGTTGGATGACCAGTTTGCTGCTTACAATAATCTTGCTGTAGGAGATGTACTTACCTTAAAAATAAATAATTTAAAAATACAGGAAGTTATAAAAGGAACTATCATGCATCCGGAATATGTATATTATACTTCAGACGCAGGGGAAATGATTCCACAGTATGGTACGTTTGGTTATGCTTTTCTGTCAGCCAAAGAATATCCAATACCAAGTAGTAATATTTATACAGAATTGCTGGTGGATACCGATACAAGAAAGAATCAGGACATTATAAAAGAACAGATACGGCAAATCATAGATAATGAGAATGCAGTGATCAGTGACCGGACTCAGGAAGTGAGCTTTTCTACCTTTGATGCAGAAGTCGCGCAACATAAGATGATGGGATTTATGTTTCCGGTGGTATTTTTATTAATTGCAGTACTTGGGATCATAACCACAATGACAAGAATGACGGCAAATCAAAGAATTCAGATCGGAACATTAAAGGCACTTGGATTCAGTAAAGCGAGAATTACAAGGCATTATGTATCTTATGGTTTCTGGATCAGTTTATTCGGAGCAGTAACAGGTGGAATAGCAGGATATTTTGGGCTTCCGCATCTGATTACATCATCCATGTCTGAAATGTACAACTTGCCGGAATGGAATACAGCGCTATCCATGAATTCCTATTATGCGATTGCAGCAGAAGTAACAGTGTCAACGATCGTAAGTTATTTTGCATGCCGTAAGGAATTGATCGATCCGCCGGCATTGACATTGAAGCCAAAGCCTCCAAAGAAAATATCACATACTGCTTTGGAAAAAAGTAAATTATGGCTGCATCTTAATTTTCAGACGCAGTGGAATATAAGAGATGTATTGCGCAATAAGTCCAGAAGCTTGATGGGAATAATAGGAGTGTCGGGATGTACGATGTTATTGCTCTGTGCATTTGGCTGCAGAGATTCCGTTGGAAATATGCCATTTTGGATGTACGAAGAGATTATGATATGTAAGCACTGTATTCTATTGGAAGAAGGTACCAGACAGGGAGATGCGGAAGAATACGCTAAAAAATATGCGGGCCAGATGATAGAAGAGGAAGCAATTGAAGTACAGGCAAACGATATTTTAAAGACGGGTACACTGACTGTTATTGATCAAGGCAGTTATTTACATATTCAAAATCCGGCATTACAGGAAATTCCACTTGACCGTAACGGGATAACCTTATCTGCAAAGATGGCTGATCTGCTGCATGTGCAGATCGGTGATTATATAAAGTGGCATGTCATGGGGGAGGATACGTGGCAGTATACAAGAATTGCATCAATTAACAGAGTGCCGTCGGGACAGGGAATCACTATAGCAAGACAGGCATATGAGGCACTTTTCTGTGAATTTAAGGCAAATAAAGTACTGACAAATATGTCACTCCCAGATGACATTACAGATGACAGTCAGATACAGGCAGTTCAGGATATGGATCAATTAAAGACAGAAATGAAAAATTCCATGAAAATGATGAATATGATGGTAGCAATATTAATTGTGGCGGCAGTCATTCTTGGTGCAGTTGTGTTATATAATCTGGGGGTTCTTTCGTTTGTTGAGAAAACAAGAGAAATTGCTACTTTAAAAGTATTGGGTTTTCGATCCAAAAAAATTCAGGGCATATTGCAGATGCAGAATATCTTTATTACAGTAATTGGAATCATAGCCGGAATACCAATGGGATATTTATTTCTGGTAATGTTATGCGGCAGTCTGTCTGAAAGAGAAGATCTATATCCGCGTATAGCGGTAATGTCTTATGTCCTGGCTGTTATCGGGACATTTGCAGTATCAGTATTTGTGAATGCTATGTTGTCCGGTAAAGTAAAGACAATTGATATGGTAGATGCTTTAAAGGGCGTGGAATAATTATTTTAGAAATAATTTATTGAATGCAATGTATTGTCTGTGGTACTATGAAAGATATTGACAAAGAAATTTAGAAACTTTGCAATACCAGTGATAAAAATGCCAACATTAGAGTATATAAGAAAGAGGCGGGCAATATGTTAGAATTAAGAAATATTTCATGGGACGCAGAGGACGGCAAAAATATTCTGGAGGATGTATCTTTTGTTGTACCGGATAATAGATTCGTTGTGATCACAGGACCAAATGGAGGCGGTAAGACAACAACTGCAAAACTAATTGCAGGATTGATGCCGCCAACGTCAGGACAGATTTTGTTTCATGGTAAGGATATTACCGACATGGATGCAACGGCTTGTGCAAAAGCAGGAATAGGGTATGCATTTCAGCAGCCTGTACGTTTTAAGGGAATTACAGTACGCGAACTGATAGAAATGGCAGCAGGTGAAAAATTAAGTGAAACTGAGATCTGCAGCGCACTGACAGAAGTTGGACTATGTGCGAGAGAGTATGAAGACCGTGAAGTAAATGGGAGCCTTTCAGGCGGTGAGATTAAGAGAATTGAGATTGCGACCGTATTGGCACGCAAGACCGAATTGTCTGTATTTGATGAACCGGAAGCCGGAATCGATCTATGGAGCTTTGCAAATTTGATTGAGATATTTACGCGATACAGAGAGAACCGTAAGGGTTCCATGCTCGTAGTATCCCACCAGGAGAGGCTGTTGAATATAGCTGATGATATTATCGTAATTGCCAATGGAAAAGTAAGCAGACAGGGGACACGGGATGAAATTTTACCAACACTTTTTGCGGATGATATGCCTTGCGAGGCATGTCGAAGGAAAGGAGATGACAGGCATGAATGAGACAACCAGAGAATTGTTAAAGGTAGTATCCGGTATGGATGGAGAGCCCAAAGAGGGTATTGCTTATAACATTCGTGAAGACAGTGCATGTGCAGGGCGTCAATCTTCTAAAAATATAAAGATCACACCTAAGAAGGATAAGCCAGGAATCGATATCACAATTGCACCTGGAACGAAAAGCGAAAGTGTATATATTCCGGCCTGCGTAACACATAGTGCTGTTTCAGATGTAGCATATAATGACTTTTTTGTCGGAGAGGGTGCATGTGTAACGATTGTAGCCGGATGTGGAGTGAATTCGGACGGACATGAAGATGCAATGCATAATGGCATTCACAGATTTTTTATTGCGAAAGATGCACGTGTCAGCTATCTGGAAAAGCATATCGGAACGGGAAAAGGTACCGGAAAAAGAATTATAAATCCGGAGACTTATATCGAGATTGCGGAGAACGGCTATTTGGAAATGGATACGACACAGATTGGCGGTGTGGATTCTACCAGGAGAACGACAGGTGCTAAATTGCAAGCAAATGCAAAGCTGGTTATCAGAGAACGCTTAATGACTGACGGTGAACAGAATGCCGAAACAAATTTTAAAGTGGAGATGAATGGAGAAGATTCCAGTGTTGATCTGATATCAAGATCAGTAGCAAGAGGATATTCCAAACAGACCTTGTATTCAAATATAGAAGGGAATGCAAAATGCAGCGGTCATTCAGAGTGTGATGCAATTATTATGGAGCATGGAACGGTAAACGCAGTACCGGGACTGTTGGCCAATCACTTAGATGCTGCACTGATTCATGAGGCGGCAATCGGAAAGATTGCAGGAGAACAGATTCTGAAATTAAAAACACTTGGTCTGACAGAGGCAGAGGCAGAAGAAAAAATCGTAAATGGTTTTCTAAAATAATAAAATAATTCCAGATATCCCAAAGCAAGTAGAAATAACTAATTTTATTGTGCTTTGGGATATTTTGTTGTAAAATAAGTGCATATAACAAATATTTTCATACAATTATACAAGGCTTTATAAAACAAGAAGCGATAAGTGAGGAAAATATATGAATCAAACAAATTCAGAAAACAGGAACTGGTTTCAGAAAGAAAAAAATCATACAATTAAGCTGTATTTACATCCAATCAGATTTGAGTATGATGTCCAGACAGACAGATTAACTTATATTGTAGAAGGTAAAGATAATAAAAAAACAGAGTATTTAATTGAAAATTACATTGCCAATATAGATTACAGCAATATATTGGACTTCCACCAGATCGTAGACCATCTTTCAAAAATTATGGAATCTGACAAGGAAGTAGATGGAGAAATTGACTTTATAGTAAATCTGCTTAGTGAAGGTCACCGCTGGTATCGGGCATACTTTAGTAGTGTTATTAATGATGCGGGAGAAGTCTGTCGTATTTTCGGTTGCATGCAGGATATCGAAGAGGAAAGAGAAAAAAAGAGGAAACATAAAATAGAGATAGAAGCGAAGGAGCAGCAGACAGGCTTTTATCATTACGAATATGGGAAAAGATTATTGGAAGAATTTCTGGCAACAATTCCAAAAGTCAATACTTGCGGAATGATGGTCATTCAAATAGAAAATTTTGAAAAGATGGCCAGTCTTGATGGCAGCATGGTGGAGAATGCAGTATTTATGAATATTGTAGAAGTGATCAAACGGAATAATCCTTCTACAGCATATTTTATACGTTCCGGCAGTATGCAGTTCATGATTTTTGATACTGACATAGATTATAAAAAAACAGAATATGCAGCAAAACAGATCGTATCTGAAATTACAGCTATGTATATTCAGGAAGAGGGCGATCTCACACTGAAAGTATTCATCGGTCTTTCTATGAATGAGACAGGTGATAATTTCTTTAAAATGTATCATGCCTGTCAGACTGCAGTCAGGTATGCAAAGGAACATTATCTGCCGTTAGCAGCGCTCCATACAGAAGATGGTACTGAGAAGTTCGAGTTTTCAGATAATCCCCGGTATGAACAGGGCAAAAACGTTGATATTAATGAAGAGAATCATATTAAATATACTTTGCCATCTAGTGTATCATATGAGATTCGTACGCCATTGAATGCAATTCTAGGAATGACGACACTGGCGAAAACAGCGCTTGAAGACAAAGAAAAAGTAACGCAGTATCTGGAAAAGATAAGTGCGTCAACCAGTCAGCTGATCACAGCATTCAATAAGATTTCAGATATGTCAGAAATAGAAGATGGAAAAATAGGTCTGACATTGGAACCATCTTCCATGGAACAGGATATAGAGGACTTCGATAACATATATTTTGAGCTTATCAAACAGCAGGAAATGGATGAACTAAATGAGCTGTGGTTTGCAGGTAAAAGAATTTTGCTTGCGGAAGACAACAGGCTGAATATCGAAGTAGAAAAGGGAATTCTGGAGAAGAAAGGATTTCTGGTAGAGGTAGCCAAGAACGGAAAGCAGGCAGTTGATATGGTGAAGGCGTCAGAAGAAAATTATTATGACCTCATATTGATGGATATACGGATGCCAGTAATGGATGGAAACGAAGCAACACAAAAAATTCGTGAACTGCCTAGAAAAGACACAAAATTCATACCAATATTCGCCGTCACTGCCAATGCATTTCATGAAGACATGGAACAGGCAATGAAAGCAGGAATGGATGCATATATTACAAAACCTGTCAATATAGAGGAATTATTTGCATTGCTGTTACAGCACCTTAATTAAATTTTACTGATATTATTATTTTCTAACCGGAACAGTCGATATATAGAATATCAAATATATGAATCTGATCAGGGGGAAGAAAATATGAGCTATATGTATGTAAATAATATAGACACTCTTGCGGAGAGTGTTTTTCAAAAAGCAAAAATATCTTTATCCGGAAATGAGCGGAGTAAAACAACAACTGCTGAGGGAACAAAGAATAGTAGTGCAGTTTCGAACGCAGGCAGTAAATCGGATAGTAAATTAAACAGAATCTTAAATAAATTCAGGGCAGGGCATAAGTTGACTCCTGCGGAACTTCAATATCTTGAAGAAAAGGCTCCGGAAATATATCAGAAAGTGGTACAAATTCAAAAACAACGGGAACAATTGGAACAGGAAATCAAAAATTCTGATTCAAAAGAAGAAGCCCAACAGATTGTTACAGACAAAATTAGTCTGTGTATGAAGTTATGCGATAGCGGTGATTCTTTTACGCAGGATGCCATTACAAATCAATTTCAGGATGCCTTGAAAAAATGTCAGAAGGAAATTAATGGGCAGGAAAATCAGGACGAATCAGCGAAGGGTGTAAAACGGACTACGGATAAAAAAAGTGAGGATATACAGCGAACAGATAAGGCTTCTGTTAAGAATAATGAAGAAACAGATGATGACGACGCAACTGTATTGAAAAGCGATACCTATGCTCCTTCAGGAGATTTTGACGAAGAGCAGAAAAAACAGAATGGAAAACGTATTAATGTGGCTATCTAGTATAAGGTAGTTAGAGGTCTTATATATGAATAATCAAAAATTAGTGGCCTGCATGTTGGATATGGGTGAGATATTATTAATATCTGGTGCAGAAGTAAACAGGATAGAGGATACACTGATGCGAATCGGCAGTGCATATCATTTTCAAAGAGTAGATGTATTTACCATTACTTCGAGTATCGTGCTGACTGTGCACACTGAAGCCGGAAATATCATAACACAGACCAGACGTATTAAAAGCGTTCGGGTCGATATGGAACGAGTGAGTCAGGTGAATTGTCTGTCCAGAAAAATGTGTGAGGAACAGCCGAATATCGAATTTGTGGAATCTGAGATTCAGAGAATCAAACAAATACAGGGATATCCGGAATATGTGATTGTAATTGCGTATATAATGGTGGCAGCAAGTTTTGCTGTCTTTTTTGGTGGAGACTATCTGGATGCATTTGCGGCAGGGATAGCAGCAATTGTGTTGAGGCTTATACTTAGAATCGGACAGCGTATAAAAATGAATTCTTTATTCCTTAATATGATGTGCTCTGCAGTTGTAGGAATAGTTGTCATGTTACTATTGCGTTTGGGGATCGGGCATTCCATAGACCAGATTGTTATGGGTAATGTGATGTTGCTGATACCGGGATTGGGGCTCACCAGTTCCTTACGTGATATGATCAGCGGTGATATCATATCAGGAATGCTTGGAATTACGGAATCTGTTTTAAAGGCAGTTGCAATTGCGATGGGTTTTGCGGTATTGCTTATTCAGATTGGAGGTTAACATATGCAAGCATATATCATACAGGTAATAATGGCGGTATTAGGCTCAGTTGGATTTGCAATATTATTTCAAACAAAGGGTTATAAATTGTTCTATATTGCCTTTGGCGGCGCCGTTTCCTGGATTGTTTATTTATTTTTCTATATACGAAACGGCGACCCGGTAATAAGCACTTTATTATCTACGATCGTAGTAGCTGCCATTGCAGAACTAAGTGCCCGTATTATAAAGACACCAGTTATTATTCTATTGGTACCGATGCTGATTCCCCTGATTCCGGGAAGCAACCTATATTATACGATGCATAATCTGTTATTTGGACAGACGGCAGAGTCAATGCACTATTTACAGTTGGCGCTTGAAGAAGCAGGAGCCATTGCAGGCGGTATTATACTACTGGCATTTGTTACCCAGTTCATTACAAAAACTAAGAATTATATTTCTAATATCAGAAAAAATGAAGAGAATTCCTAAAGGCTTTGCATATGCACCACAGACATGCAAAGCCTTTTTAGTGTCAAAAGCTCAGGCATCTCCTTTTACATTTCAATTATTTTTGCTATAATGATAACAGCAGTTACAAATATTAAGGAGATGATATATGATGATAAAGGCACAGGAAATGGCAGGAGGAAGTTTGATTCCGTTAACAGGTGTCACTAATATAAGAGATCTTGGAGGGATTCAGACAATGGATGGCAGAACCATCCGGCATAAGAGACTGATTAGGAGTGGGACCCTGGAAAAGGCGACTGGGGAAGATATCCGCATATTAACAGAAGACTATCAGATGAAGACTGTTATCGATTTTCGTAATACAGTAGAAAGAATGCAAAGACCGGATCCTAAGATAGATGGTATTACTGTTTATGTAAATCCGATTATGGAAGATGCTGTTTTTGGAATCACCCATGAAGAAGATGGACAAAAAGACAGTCATCCGATTGAAGGGCTGATACGATATTGTAAAGGTGCGAATAATGACGCAGAAGGCATAATAGCGAAAATGTATGCCAATTTTATCATGAATGATTTTGGAATTGCGCAATACCGGAAATTTTTCCGATATTTATCAGGGCATAGTAATGGAGCAGTATTATGGCACTGTACTGCCGGAAAAGACAGGGTCGGGACAGGAACAGCACTCTTGTTAAGTGCACTTGGTGTCGATAGAAAGACGATTCTGGATGACTATATGAAGACGAACTTATATGTAAAAGAAGAAACGGATTATCTGATAGGGGAAGCCAGAAAAGCCGGAGCAGATAAGGAAACACTAAAAGCGATCACGGTGTTATTAGGTGTCTGCCGGGAATATATGGAGACTGTTTTTGACACGATAGAGCAATATTATGGAACGATGCAGACTTATCTTGAGAAGGCTATGGGATTGACCAATGATAAAATCGTACAATTACAGGAGATGTATCTGGAATAGATGATGACACGGGAAGAAGCAAGACAGATTAAACTGATAGTAAGTGATATAGATGGGACCATACTGCCTTATCAAGAAAAGATTATGCCGCAGGAAATCTTTGAACTTATTTCACAACTATATGAAAAGGGTATCCAGTTTATGATCGCAAGCGGGAGAGATGCGGAGAGCATACGTGAATTGTTTGCGCCTGTGAAGGATAAAATCGGTTGTATCAGCGGGAATGGTGCAATCTATGCACAGGGAATGGAAACAGTATTTACCCAGTCCTGTGATCAGGCTTATATCCGTTCATTTCTGCATTCTCTTGCGGCAGATGTGAATCTGATGCCGGTAATCATGACAGAAAAAAATTATTATGTGGTAATCAAGGGAACGAAAGAAGAAGAACCGACGAAAAGAGAGCTGGCAAAGCGAAAGCTGGGGCGGGCTTATATAGAGGTAAAATCACCATATGACATTTCCGAAGAAATATGTAAGATCGGTATCTTTCAGAGACGTTTATTGGAGGAAGCGGAAGTCAGAACATTGCGGGACAAATGGGGACAGTTAGCAATTGTTTGCGGCGGGGGACCATGGCTGGATGTTACCCAGAAAGGGGTCAACAAAGGTTCGGCGATAAACCGTATCCTGGAAAAGTATCAATTACATACGGATAACCTGATGGCTTTTGGGGATAATGAAAATGATGTAGAGATGCTCGCGCTTGCCAAATATGGATACGCGGTCAGCAGTGCCACATCACATGCAAAAAGGGCAGCAGCTTTTGAATGTGACAGTGTGGCGGAGACTCTGCAGGAACTATTGACGCATCTTGATACGTTCAAAACATAATTAATGCAAAATAAAAGAGGCATATTCTTACTATTGTTTCATAGAATAATTATTGGGGTGATAAACGTCTTTTCCCCAATATTATACTGCATATCGCAGAAGATAGGAGTTTGAAATGGTACAGAATAATGATATGCCACTTGTATTTACGATGAATCTGGCATCGGATATTGAAGCGATGTCTAGAATTGCAGAAAGAGCAATGGAAAAGCGGAATTTGCGTTTGGAGGATGCAATGCCGCCGCCGGTAAAAATGGAGAAGGAAGAACAATTATTATCAATTAGAAGGAAGAAGTTCGGTTGATAAATTTGCGGAAGTAAGATAGAATGAAAAGGCAGCCTGGGCTTAGGATAATAAGCTAAGGTTGTCTTTTTAACGTTTACGCTCAAGTGTTAAAAACTTATTTATAAATTAAGTTCGTTAATTTGCACAATTTATGTTAGTGAAAATTGATACACAACATAGTTCATTCGCCGCGCGCTTCCGCTTGGATTTAGCACGCAATGGTACATAAGAGCATAAAATACATGCTCAAAGTACCAGCGGTTTCATACAGCCGCTCATCAAACTATGTTGTGCATCAATTATGATATTCTAGTAAAGGTGCAAATTAACTAAGCTAAGTTCTATTAAGTGCTTTTGCCACTTGAATCAAGGCATGTTTCTCATAGTTTAAAAGATGATATAGGAGTTTACATAATTTAATGAATCAAACAGGGAAGTTTAATGATAAATATGAAATACTAAGGAAGTATTATGGGTATGGTACGTTCAGAGAAGGGCAGGAGGAACTGATAGATAGTATCCTTGCAGGAAAAGATACATTTGGAATTATGCCAACTGGGGCCGGAAAATCAGTTTGTTTTCAGGTGCCGGCATTGTTAATGGATGGAATCACGCTTGTGATCTCACCATTAATTTCCCTTATGAAGGATCAAGTGGGGGCACTCAATCAGATGGGCGTGCATGCGGCATTTTTGAACAGCTCTCTCAGTTTCCGGCAATATTTAAAAGCTTTGGAGAATGCAAAAGCAGGCCAGTATAAGATTATCTATGTGGCGCCGGAACGGCTGCTGACAGAAGAATTTCAGTCTTTTGCCGTGCATGCAAGGATCGATATGATAAGCATTGATGAAGTCCACTGTGTTTCACAGTGGGGGCAGGATTTCAGACCGAGTTATCTGAAAATCGTAACATTTATACAAATGCTCCCAAAGCGTCCCGTGGTAAGTGCTTTTACTGCGACCGCAACGCGTGAAGTACGGGAGGACGTAGTGAAGATACTTGGATTGCAGGACCCGAAAATTGTTGTAACAGGTTTTGACAGGAAAAATCTGTATTTTGCGGTGAAGGCACCAAAGGATAAGTACACAGAATTAAGTAATTACCTGAAAGAGCATGCAAATGAAAGCGGTGTCATCTATTGTGCAACACGGAAGAATGTAGAAGAAGTCTGCGGTAGATTGGTAGAAGAAGGTTATGCGGTAACAAGATATCATGCAGGACTGAGTGATGCGGAACGGAAACAGAATCAAGATGACTTTATCTATGACGTGAAGCCTCTTATGGTGGCAACGAATGCATTCGGGATGGGAATTGATAAGTCCAATGTACGGTTTGTCGTACACTATAATATGCCAAAAAATATGGAGAGCTATTACCAGGAGGCGGGCAGAGCCGGCAGAGACGGAGAAAAGGCAGAATGTATTCTGCTCTATAGCGGGCAGGATGTTGTTACGAATCAGTTCTTTATTGAGAATAACCGTGAGAATGAAGAAATGACAGTTGCAATGTTGAATACGGTAATTGCCCGCGACAGAGAACGCCTTAAGAAAATGACGTATTATTGTTTTACGAATGATTGTCTTCGTGATTATATGCTTCGTTATTTTGGTGAATATCAGGTGGTTTTTTGTGATAACTGTTCCAACTGCCGGACACACTTTGAGACCGTTGATGTGACGCAGATCTGTAAAAATCTAATTGGCTGTATCGAAGAATCGGGAGAACGTTTTGGTCTGGTCGCGATCGTGGATGCATTGCATGGCAGTCAGGCGGAAAAGATGTATCAGTTACGCCTGAACCACAACTCTTATTATGCGAGCTGCAGGCAAGTTACTGTTGCGAGGCTTAGGCAGATCGTAAACCATCTGTTAGTGGAAGAGTATCTTAAGATGTCAGACGATGCATACCCGGTACTGCAATTGACAGAGCTGTCTGCAAGGATCATGGATGATGAAGACGAGATCATTATGAAAATCTCAGAAGAAAAAGAAAGACAGACAACGAGCAGGAAGAAGATCCGGCCAGTCATGACCGCACTTCATGAGGATAGCAGTAATCTTTTTGAACAATTAAAGAAAAGACGTATGGAGATCGCAAGGAAAGAGCAGGTACCGCCATATCTTGTATTCGCGGACAAGACACTGCTTGAGATGTGCCAGTATCAGCCGTTAACAAAAGAGGAAATGCTGCAGGTAAGCGGTGTTGGAGAGATGAAATATGGAAAATACGGGGAACGCTTTATCGAAGTTATCCGTACTTTTAAGGGACGGGTATTATTGTGATAGACATATGAGCGGATATACGGTATGATAACAAATGTATGTTCTGTTTTAAGAAGTCCTTTCGTATGCAGGACGAAGAGAAAGTGTAGAGATATTAGATATGTTGTGGATTTTATTGGTACTGGTATATGGAGTATTAAAAGGGGTCAGAGAAGTTGTAAAGAAAAAATCATTAGAGAAAAGTACGGTCATGGAAGTATTGATCATCTATACACTTTTGGCATTTTTAATGGTAGTTCCGGATTATAAGAATGCAATGGGCGTGCCCCTTGAATTGATGATATGGATCGCATTTAAATCATTTATTATATTCGTCGCATGGATCTGCAGTTTTAAGGCAATTGATAAAATGCCGATCAGTCTGTATGGCGTGCTTGACTTATCAAGAGTATTATTTGCTACGTTGTTAGGTACCGTGGTTCTGGGTGAGGTATTGAGCATCCCACAGATGATTGGATTGGTATTTGTGTCGATTGGTCTTCTGATGCTGAAGAGAAAAGGGAAAGGACCTGTAAAAATAGATTCCTGTCAGCACGACGGACCTCTTATTAGTAAGAATAAGTCTGAGAAACATAGTACGGAAAGAATCAAAAGATACGGTATTGAAAAAGTGGATGCGAAGTATGTTGTAATCGCAATCATATCCTGTATGTTGAATGCACTTTCAGGATTGATGGATAAGATATTGATGAAGAGCGTGAATAGTTCACAGTTACAATTCTGGTACATGTTGTTTCTGGTGTTGATGTACATTATATATATCGTGATGACGAAGACAAAGATACGTTGGAAGCTGGTTATCAAAAATCATTGGATCTGGATACTTAGTTTGTTGTTTATCATAGCTGACAGGGCACTTTTCATCGCAAACGGAATGCCGGACAGTAAAGTCACTATTATGACTTTGATCAAGCAATCGGGGTGTATCGTAACGATTCTGGCAGGTAAGTTCGTATTTAAAGAGAAAAATATCGGATATAAGCTATTATGTGCGGCAATTGTAGTAGCGGGTATAGTGATAGCCGTCATGTAGAAACAGCAAACAGAAACTTTTTTATAGATAGGATAAAACAAAGGAGGAGCATACATAAATGGGATTATTAGATTCTTTAAATGACAGGCAAAGAGAAGCGGTTCTGAAAATTGAGGGTCCTGTACTTATCTTAGCAGGTGCGGGGAGCGGTAAGACAAAAGCGTTGACGACACGAATCGCCTATATGATCGACTCCTGTGGAATCAATCCATGGAACATTATGGCGATTACCTTTACGAATAAAGCGGCAGGAGAGATGCGGGAACGTGTGGATTCGATTGTTGGATTCGGATCTGAAAGTATTTGGGTATCTACATTCCACGCAACCTGTGTCCGCATCTTAAGGAGATATATAGACCGGCTTGGATATGACGACAACTTTACGATTTATGATACGGATGACCAGAAAACAGTCATGAAGGACGTATGCAAGAGACTGGAAATCGATACCAAGATGCTGAAAGAGCGCGCCCTGATGAGTGCAATATCATCTGCGAAGGATGAACTGATATCACCGCTGGAATTCGAGATGAATACAATGGGTGACTTCAAACAGCAGAAGATTGCAAAGGTATATAAAGAATATCAGGCAGCTCTGAAAAAAAATAATGCTTTGGATTTTGATGATCTCATTGTAAAAACGGTGGAATTATTCAAGTCCTGTCCTGATGTACTGGAATATTACCAGGATAGATTCCGCTACATCATGGTGGATGAATACCAGGATACGAATACTGCACAGTTTGAATTGATCCGGCTGCTTGCAGCAAAGAACCGTAATTTGTGTGTTGTAGGCGATGATGATCAGTCTATCTATAAATTTCGCGGTGCGAACATTCGTAATATTCTGGATTTTGAAAAAGTATATACAGAAGCAAAAGTTATAAAATTAGAGCAGAATTACCGTTCTACACAGATGGTCCTGAATGCGGCCAATGCAGTGATCAGACATAATATCGGACGTAAGGACAAGGCATTGTGGACGAATAAAGGTGATGGAAGCCGTATTCATTTTAAACAATTTGATTCCGCATATGACGAAGCAGCTTATGTAGCGGAGGATATTGCACAGAAAGCAAGAGAAGGTATCGTTCAATATGGAGAGTGTGCGATCCTATTCAGGACTAATGCACAGGCACGTCTGATGGAAGAACGATTTGTCGTAAAGGGAATTCCCTATGATGTAGTAGGAGGTGTGAACTTTTATTCCCGTAAAGAAATCAAAGACTTATTGGCATTTTTAAAGACAATTGATAATGGAAAAGATGATGTGGCAGTTAAGAGAATCATTAATGTACCGAAAAGGGGAATCGGAGCGACGACGATATCCAAAGTACAAGATTATGCCATTGCCAGAAATATTAGTTTTTATGAAGCATTGCAGGAAGCAGACCAAATTATGACAATTGGTAAAAGTGCTGTCAAATTACAGCCATTCGTTACTATGATTCAGACTTTTCGCAGCAAACTGGAATTTTACAGCCTGACAGAATTGATCAGGGATATTATTGAGACAACCGGTTATATAACAGAATTAGAAGCAAATGATGAAGAAGATGCAAAGAACCGCATTGAGAACATTGACGAGCTTATAAATAAAATAGTATCCTATGAAGAGACACATGACCAGCCAACGCTTGGAGAATTTTTGGAAGATGTGGCTTTGGTGGCAGATATCGATGGTGTAAGCGATGATGACAATAAAGTACTGCTTATGACTCTGCATAGTGCAAAAGGTCTTGAATTTCCGCATGTATATCTGACAGGTATGGAGGATGGAATCTTTCCTAGCTATATGACGATTACATCCGATGATAGTATGGAAATCGAAGAGGAGAGACGTCTCGCATATGTGGGCATCACCCGTGCAAAAGATGATCTTACCATAACTTGTGCCAGACAGAGAATGGTACATGGAGAGACGCAGTACAATCCGGTCAGCCGTTTTGTGAAGGAGATTCCGGGTGAACTGCTGGATCAGAAATTACCGGCTAAGAAAAAAATGGATTATGAAGATTATGATGATGATTCATACGAAAGAAGTGCATTCAAGGCAGTACCTTTTGGAATTGTCAAATCAGATTTGGCGAACAGCAATATCTTTGATCATGGACCTGCAAAACCAAAAGCGATCTTAAAAAAACGTGCAACAGCAGAGGAGAACAGACCATATATTGCGAAAGGTCTTGGAAGTCTTGCAGGTGTTGCTAAGGGCGGTGCAGTAACCGGAGGAAGCCTTGATTATTCTGCAGGTGACAAAGTCACACATATCAAATATGGAGTTGGTACAGTTATGAAGATTGAAGAAGGTCCGAGAGATTATCAGGTAACAGTTGAATTTGAAGGGGCAGGCACAAAGATCATGTATGCTGCTTTTGCAAAATTAAAAAAATTATAGTAAAATTGGCTAAAAAGTGGTATATTAATAATGATATTCGCAAATTGCAATTATGTTTTGAAATAAATTAGAAAAATTTGGGAAATAAGGAGGCTATGCCATGCAGAAAATTGATGATTTATTAAGTATGATAAAGATGAATGAGTTATTAGGCAAAAAAGAACCGCCTAAGGTAGAAAAAAAATCGAATCCTCTCCTTTGGATATTAGCAATTCTAGGAACTATAGCAGTAATCGCAGGAATTGCCTATGCACTCTACCATTATTTTACACCAGATTATCTGGAAGACTTTGAAGATGATTTTGACGATGAATTTGATGATGAATTCTTTGAAGAGGAAGAATTAGCGAAAGAAGAGGACAAGACAGCAGACTCTGAAGAAGAATAGCTACAGTCTGATAAAGTCTATTAATGAGAAACAGGCAGACGAGATACTGGTCGTTGAGAGATCAACATAGAGTATCTCGTTTTTTACGCAAATAGGAGATAGAAGCCAGGGATGAAAAAGGGACAAGTAGTAGAAGGTGTTATCGAGAAGATAGAATTTCCAAATAAGGGTATGGTTGCTGTGGAAGATTTCGATGCGAATGGAAATTTATTGGGCATGCGAAAAATTATTGTAAAAAATGGTATCGTAGGACAGAAAGTATCCTGTGCTATCAATAAAATGCGTAAAGGAAAAGCAGAAGGAAGACTATTGGAAGTATTGGAAAAATCTCCGATGGAAGTAGACAGTACATGCCCGCACTTTGGTGCATGCGGTGGCTGCACTTATCAGAACCTTCCCTATGAGAAGCAGTTGGAATTAAAATCCAGTCAGGTAAAAGAGTTGATGGATCAGGTATTTATCGACCGCAATGAAGATCCGGATACCAGCTATATCTTTGAGAGAATTCATCCAAGCCCAGATCAATTTGCATACCGTAACAAGATGGAATTTTCATTTGGAGATGAGTACAAGGACGGTCCACTGTCACTCGGCATGCATAAAAGAGGCAGCTTCTATGATATCGTGACAGTGAAGGAATGCCAGATCGTAGACGCTGATTATCGCTTTATTTTGGATACGGTGCTGGAGTTTTTCAGAGAGAAGAATGCAAGTTTTTATCATAGACTGCGACATGAGGGATATCTGCGGCATTTGTTAGTACGCAGAGCACAGAAGACAGGTGAGATTCTGATCGCACTCATTACGACGACTCAAGAGGAAATAGCTCTTGGCGGATTAGTGGAACAACTGCTTACATTACAGGAAAGCAAATTGTCAGGAAAAATCATAGGTATTTTACATACAAAAAATGATTCCCTTGCAGATGTCGTGCAAAGCGATGAGACTGTGCTGCTCTATGGGCGGGATTTCTTCTATGAAGAATTGCTGGGCATGAAGTTCAAAATCTCACAATTCTCTTTCTTTCAGACAAATAGTCTTGGAGCTGAAGTCCTATATGAGACAGCAAGAAGTTATGTGGGTGATCTGAATGCCGATGGGCAGAAAAATAAAGTGGTATTCGACTTATACAGCGGAACCGGAACGATTGCCCAGATGCTGGCACCTGTGGCAAAAAAAGTAGTTGGTGTGGAAATCATAACAGAAGCAGTCGCAGCAGCAAAAGAAAATGCTACACTGAATGGTCTTACGAACTGCCAGTTTATCGCAGGCGATGTTTTAAAAGTACTGGATGATGTCACCGATAGACCGGACTTCATCGTACTTGATCCGCCACGCGACGGCATCCATCCGAAAGCACTAACAAAAATAATTGAATATGGTGTGGACCGAATTGTTTACATTTCCTGTAAACCAACCAGTCTTGTCAGAGACCTCGCTGTGTTTCTTGATCATGGATATAAAGTAGTGAAAGCGACTACGGTCGATATGTTCCCGGGAACGGTGCATGTGGAAACGTGCGTACTTTTGTCCCACAAAAACCCACAAACATCTCCACCGTCCTTATAAACAGGAAAATTGAATAAAATAGACTTCAAAGGCAATTCAGCCTCGTCACATGGAAAAATCTCTATCTCTTTGATTAGCGAAGAAATTAGAGATTTTTTCTCTTCATCGCTGATTTTATCATACACTTTATCAAAGTTTGCCAGCAGGGTGTAGATGTTTTCCAATGTGATGGCATCTTGCTCCACGGCTTTGCGGCGCAGCTTTACATCTTCAATCTTTTCTTCCAGCTCTACAATGGTGTCATACAGTCCATCAAGACGAAGAGTCATATCGTGGAGCTTGCGTTCCCTAAAACGAGTATCTTCCGGCAGACTGTCAATTTCATTTTCAAGACGGGTTTTATTAAGCTCGACCTCTCGCAGTTTGGATTCATAATTGCTTAGTTCTCTGTTTAAAGTAGAAGTGTCAATTTCCTTGCCTATCCTTGATTTGATTTCTGCTGCAAAATCTTGATTTTTTATCAGCTCTCTGATTGCCTCAATGACAAGCGGCTCAATGTCAGTTTTCTTAAGCATAGCTTTATAATCACAGCTTTTTCCCCGTGCTGTTCGAGATTTACTGCACACATAATAATAAATCTCTTGATATGTACCGTCTTTATTTGTCCAAGCGTGTTTATTGGTGTACATCGGGCCACCGCATTTCGGGCATTTTAAAATACCACTTAATAAGTGCGTCCTGTCCCGACCAATTTTAGATGGGGATTTTATGCCTGTTATTTCTCGCTTTTCATGTGCTTTGCTCCAGAGTTCCTCATCTATGATAGCCTCGTGCTGACCGTCTGCAATAATGTATTCATCTTGGTGTACTTGGCGGTATTCATTTTTTGTGCCTTTGACCTTTTCTCTTGTCCGTCTGCCAAAAGCAATTTTTCCAGAGTATACAGGATTGTCGATTATCATTCTGACGAAATGTGTACTCCACTGAGAGAGAGTACCGTTGGCACGTTTGATTTTTTGGATACCCTGCAAGTTAAGATAGTTGGCAATTTTATAAAATCCCATATCGCCATTTACATATTTATCAAAGATAATTCGTACTGCTCCGGCTTCATCTTCTTGGATATAGAGTTGCTTATCTTTGAGGTAGTAACCATAGGGAGCAAACCCGCCATTCCAGCCACCTTGACGGGCTTTTTCTTTTCTACCATTCATTGTCTGCTCTATGATATTTTCACGTTCTATTTCAGCAACAGCAGACAACACTGAAATCAAAAGCTTTCCGCTTGTTTGCGAGGAATCAATCCCTTCCTCAATGCAAATTAAGTTTACGCCAAAGGATTGAACGTGTTCCAAAGAATTTAAAATATCGGCTGCGTTTCTGCCAAAGCGGGAGAGCTTATAGACTAAGATATAGTCAATCTCTAACCCATTTTCAATATCACACAGCATTTGTTTAAAAGCGGGTCTGCCTTCTATGGATTTGCCCGATTTACCAGCATCTTCGTAAATGTCTACAATCTCCATTTCTTCTCTGTCTGCAAAACGCTTTAAGCTGTTTTTCTGCCCGTCCAAGCTGAACCCATCAACCTGCATTTCGGTACTTACACGAGGGTAAAGTACACATTTTTTTCCGCTCCTATTCATAGTAGCTGACCTCCAATCAATGATTGGAAAACATCAATCCATACACTGCTCTTTTAGACAACACGATTGATTTCATCTAAGACCTCTGCACCATGTTTTTCTATAATCTGAGAAAGTACATTGATAAAATCCTGATATGCTTTGGTTTTCTCATAGGATTTAGACGGTTCAGCAGTCGTAGTATTATCAGCTGCATTTTTGATATTTTCCATTTGCAATCACCTCCAAGTGTATTGCTTACATAAAGTATAAGCGTATATACCATTTATGAAAAGTTTGTCACTGCATCATTTATCGTAAAACCAAGCACACCGCAAATCTGCTAAAAACAAAAATGCGGTGAGGTTAGTTTTATCTGTTTGCCATATTTGCCACGCACCCTGGCAAGGGGATATTTTGAGCTGCCGTTAGCTCGGCATCATAGCCCCGCAATACCGTATGTGCTTGTCCCAAAAGCTACGCATACTGCAGGAACTCCCCCTCAAGTCTGTGGGAGGTCGTGAGAAAGTATCATTATCCCTTATGTGTGTTATTGCGGCGAACGTGCTACCATTCGGTCTAATGGCTGCATTTATCGCTCCGACTGCTGTATTTACCCTTGCTCATAAAGGCTCTAATCAATTATTTGGTTTCCTATTTTGGCAAGTGTGTTACAGCAATCATCATGGCGATGCCCATTATGTCGCTTTGCTTTTCAGCTACATAAGTTTCGTACTCAAAATACCGTATATTCGGTTGTCAAGGAACATATGGAAGGATTTTACCTCCCTCCATATACCCTGACTTTTTTCTTGGGGAAACGGAACATGATTTAGAAAAAACTTTTCAAATATTTTTCTATGGTATGTAAGCCTCTTTCTATACCAATGCGGACAGCTTTTTCACTTACACCTTCTGCTTTGGCAATGGCAGTCTTACTCATGCCCATAAAATAATGTGCATAGATTCGCTTTGCCTGCTTGTCTGGCAGAGAGGCAATGGCAGCGTGGAGCTGCTGACTTGTGAGCTTACGTTCGTAAATCTCATCGGGTGAAAGGGAAACAAACAAGATGTCATGCTCAATTCCATCGCCACGGTCAAGGGAATAGTGAGCTTTATAGCGGAATTTTTTTCTCTCGTATGCTGCTTCGGCTTTTGCAGATTCCTCAAAGATAGCTAATAGTTCATCAGGAACGTCCACAAAGGTGTCTTGTGCGTAGAAGGGGTAATAATCTTTTAAATTTATTATTTTCATATTTTTCCATCCTTTCAATTTTTGGAATTTGCTGAAATCGAAAGGACAGTGGTGGAGAGCGGCAGCGAGAATCTATAAACGTAAAAAAGCCCGGATGCATAGCGCAACCAGGCAAAAATGAATTATTAACAATTATATGATGATGTGTGTGTTCATCTTTATAGCCAAAATATCCCGTTAGCGGAGCTGGACTTTTTTTAACGAATAATAAAAATCAGGTGGTGTATGACAAATAAAAATGGACACAACGATACCTCCTAATACCGTCGTGTCCTAAAAAATGGGCGACTTTAATACACCCTCCGCAATTCAATTTTTTTCAGAAAAACGGCGGCTTTGATTTTATCTCAAAACCGCCGTCTGGCACTTTATGCAATTACAGCACAACGAAACATCTGCCATAACTACGGTTTTTTTTATTTACCGTAGGGCAGATAAATTCTCGTATTCTACTAAGTATGCCTATTGCTTTCCTGCGTATAAGTTCGTAATCCTTTTGCACATCATTGAAAAGGCATGTACTTCTTCCTCTGTTAATGCTTCTTCAATTAGGTTCATAATTTCATTTCCAAAATCCTCAACACGATTTAAAAAAGCTTTTCCATCTTTGGTAAGAACAATATTGTAAGAGCGGCGGTCATTCGCCTGCCTTTCCTGAATAATATATTTTTTTTCCAGCAAACGCTTTGTTAATTTTGAAATACCAGATTGTGAGATACCTCTCATTTCAGCAAGTTCTTTCGTGGTTTTCGCCCCTTGCTTATTCAATGTATCGAGTATATAGTATTGTGCCGTTGAAACACCCTCAACATTGAACCGATTTGAATCTGATACAATCATGCATTGAAAGGGAACATAACTTTCCTCTAATTCTTTTATAGCCATTAAGTCAACCTCCTATTTTTCATTAATATACTTTTTCAGGTGCTTTCCAGTTAAAGAATCTGGACAGTTGATTAAATCTTTTGGTAATCCTGTAAACATAATCTTACCACCATTCTGTCCTGCATAGGGGCCTATGTCAATAATCCAATCTGCTTGACAAATAATATCCAAATTGTGTTCTATAACAATAAGAGTGGAATTTTGTTCTACAAGGCGATTCATAACACGAATCAACTGTTTTATATCAGCCATATGCAAACCTGTTGACGGTTCGTCCAAAACATAAATCTGACCACCGTTTTCGAGTTCGGAAGCAAGTTTAATTCGCTGTAATTCACCACCTGAAAGCGTGCTTAATGGTTGTCCTAAAGAAACATAAGTGATACCAACGTCTGAAAGCCGTTTTAGTACCGTTACGATTTCTTTTTCCTGAAAATATTCTAAGGCTTCTGTGACCGTCATTTTAAGAACATCGGCAATACTTTTTCCTCTTAGCTGATAGGCAAGCACTTCGTCCGTATAACGGTTTCCGTGACATTCCTCACATACCGTAACAATTGTATCCATAAACGCCAAATCTGTATAAGTAACTCCTAGACCTTTGCAGGCGGGACAAGCACCTTGTGAATTGAAACTGAATAGGGAAGCGCTTACACTGTTCCTTTTCGCAAATAATTTTCTGATAATATCAAAGATACCCGTAAAGGTTGCTATGTTGGAACGTTTTGACGCTTGAATTCCTTTCTGGTCAATAAAAACAGTTTCTGGATATAACCGTGGCAATACCCCATTAATAAGCGTACTTTTTCCTGAACCGGCAACTCCGGTTACAACAGTCATTACTCCTCTTGGTATATCAACCGAAAGGTTCTTCAAATTATGCATGGTTGCATTTTGAATAGAAAGCCAACCTTTCGGGGCACGAATATCAGATTTTAGTTTGGGGCAGTAGGATAAGTATTTTCCCGTGAGAGTACCCGCTGTTTTCAGCCCATCTAAATTTCCTTGATATACAACTTCCCCTCCGTGGGTTCCCGCACCTGGTCCCATATCAATAATATGGTCTGCAATTTTTATCATGTCTGGATCATGCTCTACGATCAGAACAGTGTTCCCTTTGTCACGCAACAACCTCATAAGCTCATTAATTTTGCTTATGTCATGAGGGTGAAGCCCTATACTCGGTTCGTCAAAAATGTAAGTAAGGTCGGTCAAGCTACTGCCAAGCTGGCTAACCATTTTAATTCTTTGCGACTCTCCACCTGAAAGTGTAGAGGTTTCTCTGCCTAAGTTTAAATAGCCTAGCCCAATGGATATCATGTGCTGAATCCGATTCACAAGTTCCGAAACGATTGTAGCGGCTACGGGAGCATGAATAGATTGAACAAAATCCAAAAGCTCATTTATTTGCATATCTGCGCATTCCGCAATATTTTTTCCGTTCACTTTGCAAGATAGTACCTTATCATTCAAGCGTGTTCCATGACAGTGGGGACAATCCTGTTTTACAACAAACCGCTCAATTTCTTTTCCATATCTAACCTTTTCGCCATCTTCTTTTTTAAGAAAACTCCGTTCAATGCGTGGAAGCAAACCCTCATACAATGAGGTTTTATGCCATTCGGGGGTAGGATTTTTAACCTTAATTCCATCAGCGTAAAGTAACAGCTCCAGTTCTTCGGCAGAATAGTCCTTAATTGTTTTGTCATTATCAAAAAAGCCTGAATGAATATAGCGGGTTAATCGCCAACCGCCGGGTTCAAAAGTTGGAAAACGGATAGCCCCCTCATTTAAGGATTTATTTTTATCTAACAGCCTTTCAATATCAATGGTTTCAATTTTGCCCAAGCCCTCGCAATATTCACACATTCCAGCCGGATTGTTGAATGAAAAAACGTCTGAATAACCTACAAATGGCTCTCCAATTCTGGAAAACAATAAACGTAATACAGAATAAATATCTGTAATTGTCCCAACTGTTGAACGAGCATTACCGCCTAATCGTTTTTGATTGATAATAAAGGCTACGGACAAATTTTCAATGGTGTCCACATCGGGTTTTCCGTAATGTGGCATACGGTGGCGGATAAAACTGGTGTAGGTTTCATTTAATTGTCTTTGCGATTCTGCCGCTATTGTATCAAATACCAAAGATGATTTTCCTGAACCGGAAACACCTGTAAAAACCGTAATTTCTTTTTTGGGTATCAGAACATTTATGTTTTTTAGATTTCGTTCCCTTGCACCTGATACCTGAATATAATTATCAGACATAATTTTTCCTCGCTTTTATTTATGTGACATAGTTAATATATGAGTGGGTTAACTATATTTTATCACCATTTTTATTTCTTTGCAATGACTAGAATAGAATTTTGTGAAAAGCATAATAATTAGATTTAATTAAGTCATGTATATGATATGTGTAATCATATCCAAAGCATAAAGGTGAACGGTAAGATGTAATAGGGTGAAATAATAATGAAGCGTGAAATCGACAAATATGATTTTAAGGCTTTCGGTCAAGCCATAAAAGCAGCAAGAAAAGCAAAAGGAATATCGAGGAATCAGTTAGCAGACCAAATGCACATTGCCCCTCGGTATATTGCGTCCATTGAAAATAGTGGACAGCATCCCAGCCTGCAAATCTTTTATGAACTTGTCACTCTTTTAGATGTGTCGGTAGACCAGTTCTTTTTTCCAAATAATGAAACGGACAAATCTACGCAGCGCAGACAGCTTGAAAGCCTGCTTGATGATATAAGCGATAATGGATTGCGGATAGTTACCGCCACAGCAAAAGAGGTTAAGGAAGTCGAAACAGAGGACGAATGAATGTCCCAAGCACAACAGAATATGGAATAAGAAACGTTGCAGCCGATACGGGTTTGCAGCGTTTTTCTTTTATACTTACTAGGAAAACTTATTTTCCCATTGTTATTGATATCAGAGATGAAATAAAGTCATTCTTTGTGGCCACTAAGACATTGGCGACAGGATAGAGCCTTAAAAGCAGACGCCCACCGTGCACTTTGCTATGAACTAACATGAAAGTAATTGAACTTATTTTGATGCTAAAGATTTTTACGCTCCACGACATAGTCGGTGTTAATTCTACAAGATAATAAATAGATATGGTTACATTTTTTAATCATATCTATTTACTTATTACTTTGTTTCTGGTATATTATATATTGAGTTTTTATATAGCGAAGGCGGTGATTAAATGGCTATAAAATGCAATCTATCAATCCTTATGGGAGAACGAAAATACAAAATGCAAGATGTTCATGAAAAGACAGGTCTTTCAAGAGCTACTGTTTCAAATCTTTATCATGACAGAATGGAACGCATTGATTATTCCACTTTAAATAAGCTATGTAAATTATTTGATTGTGATGTTGGAAAAATATTGGAGTATTATGTAGAAGAATAAAAATAAATTAAATATATAATTTTAATCGGAGGTGCTGCGATATGTGGTGTAAAAAATGTAATAGAGAAACTAACAGCGTTGTTTGTGAGCTTTGTGGCACTCCTACTGAACAAGATTCTCCTGTACTGGTGTATTGGTGTGAAGATTGCAAGATTCCAATTATTAAACCATCAGACAGAATTGATAAAAACATATGTCCCTTATGTGGCAAAGAAACAAAGTATATGTGTGCGGATCTCCGACCTGTGTTCCCCGAGGAACGCTTATTGGTAGAAATTTTATTAGCCAAGCCATTTGCATATGCTGATAAAACGGTTTGGGCATCTAATAATAGATATTACATAGACGGAAAAGTAAAAGCGCTGACAAGCAGTGCCTATAAAAAATACACCTGCGATTATATTACCGAAGAGCTGAATGCTAACAAGGATAAAAATAATTATGAAGTGTTTAATCAGACAATAGATAGATTTATTTTAGCAAACAGAGAACGCCTTAACTATTTGTTTGATGAAGCAGCAGATTTTATAAGAAATACAGCAAAAGACTATCCCGAAGAAAATATTGTTATTTCTTTCTCTGGTGGTAAGGATTCCACTGTTACTGCGGATTTAACGGTAAGAGCATTAAGTAATCCAAGTATTGTGCATATATTTGGTGATACAACTCTTGAATTCCCTACTACAATGGAATATGCAAAGAGATTTAGAGAGAATAATCCCAAAGCTATTTTCAAAACTGCTAAAAATAAAGAACAAGATTTTTATTCAATGTGTGAAGAAATTGGGCCACCGGCTCGTATGCTCCGTTGGTGTTGTTCTATGTTTAAGACAGGTCCTATTACTCGTGTCTTAAACAGTCTATATCGAAATAAAGATATATTATCCTTTTACGGGATTAGAAAATGCGAGTCGGTCAGTCGTAGCAAATACAACAGAGTTGAAGATAATGCAGAATCTGTTAAAATACAAAAACAAAAAGTAGCCTCGCCTATCTTTTTGTGGCAAGATATTGACATTTGGCTCTATATATTAGGTGAAAAAATAGATTTTAACGATGCTTATCGTTTAGGATATGACCGAGTAGGATGTTGGTGCTGTCCTAATAACAATGAGCGAGCTCAATTTTTATCAAGTTTATATATGCCAGAACAAGCAAAAAAATGGAGAGATTTTTTAATCAACTTTGCTGTTAAAGTTGGCAAACCTGATCCCGAAGTTTATGTGGACACAGGTAAATGGAAGGCTCGTCAAGGTGGAAACGGTCTATCGGCAGCTGAAGATGTGAAAATCAAATTTACTAATTGTACCGCTGAGGATAACGCAAAAATATATCGTTTAAATCATCCTGTTGATGATATTTTCTTGGGTATGCTTACCCCATTTGGTAAGGTGTCAAAAGAACTTGGACGGAAACTAATCAATGAAACCGTAGTGTTGGACATAAAAACAATGGTGCCAATTATATCGGTACAACCATTTGCTCAAGATGGGTATGAATTTTCTGTAAAAATTAAAACCATGAATGTTTCAAAGCATGATGACTTACAACGAATGATTGGTTATCAAGTTAGAAAATTTAATGCTTGCAGAAAATGCTTGAAATGTGAATCTCTTTGTAAGTTTGGAGCGATTTCAATTATCAGTGATGAGTACAGAATCAACGAAGATAAATGCAAAAGATGCAAAATGTGTGTAACTGCAAAATATCTTGATGGCGGATGTATGATGGATAAATATTTAAAAACCAAAGAATAAGTGTTTATTTATTACTCGCATCAACAAGGAAAGAGGAATAGTATGAGATTTAGAGGACATGAAACTTTTTTTATCAGAAAAGGTTGGTTATATAAAGGAATGAAAAATGTTGTTGCCGATGCAACGGTTTTTATGGGTAACAATGGAAACCCCATGGATATTTTGGGTATTGGCTCAAATATGGTTAAGGCATTGAGATATTGGTTACAGGTTGTAGGTCTTACGGCAGAACCCACATCCGGTAAAAGGTATCAACAGCTTACTCCTTTGGGCGAAATCATATATCATAATGACAAATACATAGAAGAAATGGGAACACTTTGGCTATTACAGTATAAGCTTGCTTCCAACAGGGATGATGCGACTGCATGGTACTATTTCTTTAATGAATTCAACCGTAAAGAGTTTACTAAGGAAGATTTTATTAAGCAACTAAATTCTTACATTATCTTAAATGGTAGTGAGGTTTCCGAACGCTCATTAGAGGATGATTTTAATTGCATCATAAATACTTATGTTCCAAGAATAAAATCGAATCCGGGAAAAGTTCATCCTGAAAGTAATATTGACTGCCCGTTAGGTGAATTATCTTTAATTGACTTTACAAACAAAAAAGCTAAAGTCTATCGTAAAAGTGTACCTAAAATAGATACCATTCATCCGCTGATAGCTTTGGCAATTATCGTGGATCAAGCAAAAGGAAATAAACAAGTTAGAATTTCGTCCATACAGAGTGATAGCTGTAATATTGGAAAACTTTTTAACCTTGATGTAATCGCTCTTACAAGTTTACTGAGCAAATTAGAGCTGTTGGAGTATATAAAAGTAATACGTACCGCAGGACTTGATGTTGTCAACATTCAAAAAGAAATTGATTTTTTAGGGTGTGTAATTGAATACTATAAGGCAATCAATCAGTAAAATCACTCTATTAGATGGGAGAAAAGCCATGTTCGAAAATAAAATATGGGTAGAGAAAGGCTTCCAAACCTCGGTTAATATAGCCTATGATCTGCACAATGATGATAAAATAAAAAACTTCATTCCAACAACATCAGCAATTGATGTTATTGAGGATATAATGTTAAGCACCAGTGTCCCAGACAGAGGTCGAGCAAGAATGCTTGTGGGTGCGTATGGTAGAGGTAAATCACATATTATTTTGATGTTAATGTCCTTGCTGTTCAAGAAGGATATTAGCTTATTTGATACTCTGCTAAATAAAATAAATGTACAGAACCCTAAGCTATATAATTTCATCATCGAGTATGTTAAAAGTGATAAAAAGCTCCTCCCTATAATTGTCAGTGGTAGTAGCACAAGCATAACACAATCGTTTTTAAGTGCATTGCAATTTGCTCTTAATAATGAAAAATTATCTGATTTAATGCCGGAAACTAACTTCAAAGCAGCCATAAGTACAATTGAGCGTTGGAAAAAAGACTATCCAGATACATATAAAAAACTTGTTGATGAAATAAATATTCCCATTGATGACTTTGTAATAGCACTTAAACAATACGATGTACCGACATATGAGAAATTTGAAAAACTATATCCCGTACTCACCTCGGGTGGTGAATTTAATCCATTTGTTGGCTTTGATGTTGTTGAACTATATGAAAAAGTTATAGAAAAGCTAAAGGACAGAGGTTTTTGCGGCGTTTATATTGTTTATGATGAATTCAGCAAATACCTTGAATGCAGTATGTCCAATGCCACTATTAGCGATATAAAACTTCTGCAAGACTTTGCGGAAAAGTGTGAACGCAGCGGAGATAAGCAAATGCATTTAATGCTTATTTCTCATAAAGATATTGCAAACTATATTGACAATAATTTACCTAAAGAAAAGGTAGATGGTTGGAAAGGCGTATCTGGCAGATTTAAACATATTCATTTGCATAACAACTTTTCTCAAATGTATGAAATCATCTCTGCCGTAATAAAAAAAGAGCCAAGCTTTTGGGAAAGCTTTCTGACCGATAATGAAAATCGTTTTAATGATTTGGTTACCAGATTTACCAACAACGGAATTCTTGATAAAAGTGATGCCGACATTGCAGATATTGCTGTCAGAGGGTGCTATCCATTACATCCGATTTCTACCTTCATTCTTCCAAGATTATCTGAAAAGGTAGCTCAAAACGAAAGAACTCTTTTCACATTCTTATCAGCAGACAATAACTACACCCTAACCGCATTCTTAGAAAATGCGAAGGGTGATTTTCCCATACTTACACCCGATTTAGTTTATGACTATTTTGAGCCATTGCTAAGAAAAGAGCCCTATACAAGTGAGATTCATAAGTTATATGAAACGACCTATAAGGTACTTCAAAAAATAGATTCAGAATCTTTTGCAGCTAAAATTGTAAAGACCATATCTTTAATTTATATAGTTGAGCAGTTTGAGAAGTTACCTCCAATTAAAGATATGCTTATTGCTATATTCAAAGATGTCGTTTCAAATATAGACGAAATTAATGAAACTCTTTCTGAGTTAATCGAAAAAGACTGCATCGTTTACTTGAAAAGAAGCAATGGCTTTTTAAAGCTTAAAGAAAGCTCCGGCGTTGATATAGGAGCAGAGATAGCCGATGTAATAAATAAAACAAAGCATACATTGAGTGTAAAGAATGTACTAAACGAGGCATCTTTTGACAGCTTCATGTATCCTACTGCCTATAATGACGAGATGGAAATTACCCGCTATTTCGACTTTACATTTATTGATAGCAATGAGTTTTTTGCTGTTGATAACTGGAGCAAGAAGATAGAGGATTTGGTTGCAGATGGAGTAGTGTACGCAATTATCCCTTCCGATAAAGAAGATTTGGTAAAGATAAGAACAAGACTTAAAAGCAACAATTGTAACCACGATCGCATATTGTTTGTTGTGTCCGAGCATTTTGTTGATATTGAGAAAATAGCATTCGAGTACAATGCAGTAAAACTTCTAAAAAGTAATGTAGCGGATGATGACTTGCTTTCCGATGAGTACGATATTTATATTGAGGATTTGGAAGAAGTCATCAGCAAATACATTAACAGCTTTACAAAGCCGGAACTTGGATTGGCAGAGTATTACTGGAATGGCGAAAGACAGCAATTCAAAAGAAGGGCTCAAATTTCTGCAAAGCTTTCAGAAATATGTGAAGCTATCTATGCTTTTACTCCAATAATAAACAATGAGTCTTTGAATAAAGATGTTTTGCCTACTGTTGCAATCAACAGCAGAAACAAGATACTTAATGGGTTATTAGAAAATGAATTGAGTGCAAATTTAGGACTCACAGGAACAGGACAAGAAGTGTCCTTTATGAGAAGTGCATTGATACAGACAGGAATACTTCAAAACAAATCAGATTATGCAGAGTTAAATTTCACCCCAAGTGACACAAACATGAGCTTAGTGTTGCGTGTAATTAAGGAGTTCTTTGAGGCAACAGATAATCAAGGCAAAAGCTTGGGTGCACTATATAAAATCCTTACAGAGCCTCAAATTGGATTTGGGAATCCTTATAATGGTGATACTACTTTGCCAAGCCATGGATATGGACTTAAAAAAGGAGTTATTCCAATTTATATAGCGGTTGTGCTTCATGCATATAAAAAACATACAGTAGTGAAAAGCAAGGGTGAGGAATTAAGAATAACCGTTGACCTTTTAAATAGCATTAATGAAAGCCCTAATGACTTTACTCTATATAGAGAAGATTGGAATGATGAGAAAGCAGCCTATATAGAGAACTTAGAAGAACTATTCTCTGATTATGTTATTCAAAAAGAAAAAGACTACGGAACATTTACATATATTGTTTCCGCCATGTCAAGATGGTATATGAGCTTGCCTAAATATGCCAAGGAAATGAAAAAGGTATACAAGGGAAATAAAAGGGATTTAATTGCACTATCAAAAGAACAAGTTAAGTTTATTACCAGCTTGAAACAAGGCAATATCAATGCTCATGATTATTTGTTCGATAAAGTATTTGACATTTATGGATACAAGGAATTTAGGCTTGGCATTGTTGATAACATCAAATCAACTAAAAATACTTTTGATAGTGCAAAGAATGGTTTAATTAAGCATTTGATTTTAGACATAAAAACCATCTTTAGAAAAACAGATGCCGCAGGAGCCACTCTCCCCTCCATTGCAAAAGATTTTATTGAGCAGCTTAAGTCATCTACACTTAACTATCTATTCCCTGACAACGAACATATTTTATTGCAACTAATGACTAATATCGGAAATGATGAAAAAACATTCGTTGAAAGAGTTGCTAAAGCTGTAACTAATCTTCGATTAGATGACTGGACAAGTGATACAATCACGACATTCATAACAGATTTAGAAGTAATGAAGAAAAATATACTAGAGTATGATCGCATGGAGATCACAGAAAAAAGCAGTTCTCAAAAGGTCAACGGTTATAGGATCTCCTTCGTTGGAGCAGATGGGCAAGATGTTGTTCGAACATTCGAGAAAACAGAATATAGCAAAAGAGGTAAATTGTTATACAACGAGATTGCCAATGCACTTGATGAAATGGGAACCTCTATTACCGAACAAGAAAAAAGACAAATTTTAATGGAATTCATAGAAAAGATGTGTTAAGGGAGAGATAATACTATGAGCCAAATTGCATATTTCAACAATGCTGCAACAACCTATCCCAAGCCGGAAAAGGTATATACTTTTGCAGATAAATTTTACAGAGAAACAGGTGTAAATTCAGGGAGAGGACAAATTAATTCGGCAAGTAAATTAACTACCCTAACTCGACAAATGCTTCTTGAATTATTCCATGCCAAAAATAAAAAGGTGGTATTTACACCATCCGCTACTGAAGCAATCAACATCATTTTGAGAGGACTTCCACTTACAGATAACTGTATCGTCTATGTATCTCCTTTCGAACATAACGCAGTAATACGAACCCTGCACTATCTGCAAGTTATATATAAGCTAAATATTATCATTTTAGCAGTAGACGAAACCACTCTCAAATATGATGTAGAAAAGATTAAATACCAATTTTCTGAAAGCCCCCCCCATTTAGTGGTAATGAGCCATGCAAGTAATGTTTGTGGCGTTGTTGCACCAATACAAGAAATATGCACCTTATCGCATGGCTATGGAGCAATAAATGTAATTGATATGTGTCAAACAGCCGGGTTAATTGATACAGATATAAGTGGATCTATATATGATTTTGTTGTATTTGCAGGCCATAAAACTTTGTATGCTACATTTGGTATCGCGGGTTTTATTTGTAATGGCGATATTATATTGGAACCATTGATATTTGGAGGAACAGGTATCGATTCGGCAAACCCAGATGTGCCTGATACTATCCCTGAGAGATACGAAGTGGGCAGCCAAAATATTTTAGGAATTGCAGGTCTATATGCAGCACTCGAATGGAACAAAGAAATTGGAATTTCCAACATCTATGCTAAGGAACAAGCGAGCCATGATAAGCTCTTAACCATTCTAAAGAAATATGACAACATAAAAGTAATATTGCCTGCAGATGGTGTTCTGGCGGTTGGTGTCGTATCCTGTGTATTTGACGGATACAGCAGTGACAATATTGGACAAATACTAAGTGAACAAGGGGTTGAAGTAAGAACCGGTTTACACTGTGCCCCAACTGCACATAAATTTTTAGGAACATTCCCTGCTGGCACTGTCAGATTCAGCGTGAGTTATTTTAATACTGATGAAGATTTTGAAAAACTGGAAAAAGCATTGGAATACATTCATGAAAATAGTTAGGAGGACGTAATTGTGAGAGAACAAGAGTTTGAAGATTATTTATTGCAAGATGATAATATAAAGAGTAAAGTCAAAGCAGTTCGCTCAAGGATAAACAAAGCAAGAATGATTGAACGCCACTTTGACACTTCCCTTGACACGATTGTATCCGATGACGATATCATGTATGAAACCCTCGTCAGAATAAAAGCTGAAATGAAAGATACCAACGGAAATCTATCCAACTCAATGAGAAAATACTATATTTACTCGACTGGAAAAGCTTTCCCTACACTTGGAAATTATAAAAAATAAGGAGGTGCAATTTTGAGTTTTTTAGACGTAGATATTAAAACCGAGTACCGTTCACTTATTGATGATATGGTAAAAGATTTTTATACTCCCCTCTTAAATGAAGCAACCATATATAAGCGAGCTGTTGGATTTTTCTCATCGTCAGCGCTTATCGAAATATCAAAAGGTATATCGGGACTTATAAAGAATGGCGGAAAAATACAATTAGTTGCATCTCCCAAATTAAGCGAAGATGATATTGAAGCTATTGAGAAAGGCTTTGAAAAGAGAAAAGAAATTATTGAAAACTGCATTGAGCGCTCTTTTGAAGAACCTAAAAATATATACGAAGAACGAAGACTTAACCTACTGGCTAATTTAATTGCCAATGGACAGCTTGATATTAAAATTGCATTTTTAGAAGAAGAAAACAGCATTGGCATGTTCCATGAAAAGATGGGAATTATGACCGATACTGAAAATAACACAATAGCCTTTACCGGCTCCATGAATGAAAGCAAAAATGCATTCTCACACAATTATGAGTCCATTGATGTGTTCTGCTCTTGGGATCATGATAAAGACAGAGTTTTAGCCAAGGAAAGTGCATTTACATCTATTTGGAGTGATTGTGAACCACACATCAAAACTATTGATTTTCCAGAAGTAGCAAAAGAAAAGCTGGAGAAGTATAAAAAAGACAGCCATTTTGATTTTGAAATTGATTATGATGAAAGTTCCCAAATTCAAAATAATGTTATAGAGCCAAGATTTTTTAAAGTGCCCACAGGTATAGAATTTTATGACTATCAAGTTGATGCTGTGAATAACTGGATAGTAAATGATTGCACCGGAGTATTTGACATGGCAACTGGTTCAGGAAAAACATACACAGCATTATATGGTTTATGCAGATTATCTGAGAAACTAAATAATAATTTGGTAGTTGTCATAGTTGCTCCATATCAACACCTTGTAGAACAATGGGTAGAAGATATTCAAAACTTTGGAGTAGAGCCTATTATTTGCTATTCTAACTATGCACCCAAATGGAAGAACTATTTTGGTGATGCTGTTAATGCGTATAATGCCGGTGTTTTGCAAAACTTCTGTGTTATTGCAACAAATGCAACTTTTGCGACTGATGATTTTCAGAAACAGCTAAAACGTTTAAAAAATCACTTTTGCTTTGTGGTGGATGAAGCGCACAATTTCGGTGCAAAAAATCTCAGCAGACTTTTGCCACAAAATGCACAATATCGATTGGCTTTATCAGCAACAATAGAAAGATTTCGTGATCCAGAAGGCACCGAAAAACTATATAATTATTTTGGAACTATTTGCAAATCGTTTACACTGGCAGATGCAATACGAAGTGGTTTTTTAACACCATATTATTATCATCCTATTTTAATAACCCTTACTGATGAAGAATTGAAAGAATATCAAGATTTGACATTAAAGATCATCAAATGTGGAGGCGCCAGTGAAGAAAATTGTAACAATAATCCAGCTGTAGAATTATTGCTACTAAAGAGGGCTCGAATAGTTGCTGGAGCTCATAATAAAATTGATGCTTTACTTACAGCCATTAAACCGTTTAAGTATGAAAGACATATGTTGGTTTATTGTGGTGCTACAAAATATGATCGACAAGATATCGATGATGTTTCCGAGGTAAAACAAATAGAAGAAATAACGAAACTATTATATAAAAAGCATAAAATCAAAGTAAGGAAATTTACTTCAGAAGAAGATAAGTACGAACGTTCTGAAATTAAGCAAATGTTTACCGACGGGGATTTGCAAATTATAACGGCAATAAAATGTCTTGATGAAGGTGTAAATATTCCTGCAATCAAAAAAGCATTTATACTTGCAAGCAGCACAAATCCAAAAGAATACATCCAGCGCAGAGGTAGGGTGCTTCGAAAAGCTAAAGATAAAGACTATGCAGAGATATATGATTTTATCACAATACCGCGTGAGCTTAATGAAATTCAATACTGTAATACTCAAGAAATCAAACTTGAAATTTCTTTAGTAAAAAAAGAGATTGAGAGAATGATGGATTTTGCCGAAACCTCCAGGAATCCTTGGGATATAGATAGCCTAAAAGAAGATTTGCTGAAAGCGTATGATGTTTATTTGTTAAAAGAAGGAGCAGCTGATGATGAATGATATTAATTGTGCAGACGAAAAATTAAAAATTGATCCCATAAAATTGCAGAGAATGCAAACAAGAGTTTTGTTGATTGAAAGAAACAATATTTTAACAAATGCTCTTACCGATAATCAAATGATAGAAAACATTAAAAAAATTATTATAGAGGAGGCAAAAAAATGTTATTAAAATCTATAGAATTTAACGACTTTCGCCCCTTTATTGGTAGACAAGCTGTAAACTTTGAATGTAAAGATGAGAAAAACGTTATAGTTGTTTTGGGAAATAACACTCACGGAAAATCAACTTTAATACTGTCGTTTATGTGGTGCTTTTACGGTGACAGTAATTTTCTTAGGCCCCTTGATATATTAAATCAAACCATAGAGAGTCAAATGAAACCAAGTGAACATAGAAAAGCGAGTGTTAAAGTTGAACTTGAACATGAAAACATAGATTATACGATAAAAAGAGAACAAACCTTTGTAAAAGGATACAATGGCCAGTTAACATCCAGCGGAGACTCAACTCTTAAAATGACATATGTAGACGAGCAAGGTGAAACCAAGTCATGTGGCACTACAAAAAAAGAGTTGTTTGAAGCAATGAATGCAATTATTCCTAAAGACTTAATGCCTTACTTTTTCTTTGAAGGTGAAAAAGACAACAATCTATCAACAAAAACTGTTGGAAAAGCGGTAAAAAGTTTATTAGGGTTAGATACATTATCAAAAGCTCGTGCTCACTTAAGAGGCGAAACAAAAGGTGTTTCAACGAAAAGTGTAATGGGTATTTTTGAAGCTATGCAAAATGAAAGCGATAATACAAGAGCTGATGCTGAATATCAGAAAAAGATTTCTGCTGAACAAAGTCTGCAGACAATTTATGATAGGAACGCTGAGATTGGAGAACAAATAGAAAATTATGAATCCAAAATTGAAGAGATAAATGAAATACTGCGAAACAATGCCCCTACTCGAGATTTGCAAAAAAGGCGCGATACTGTAGCTAAGGATATGGAGCAAGAGCAAAATGAATTAAATAAAGCGATTGCTCGATACATAAAAAACTTTAACAATCAATCCTTATCTTTATTTTCTATTCCATTCTTTAACAGGATTAAAGAAAAACTATCACTTATGGATTTAGATGATAAAGCAGGGATTAAAGGCATTGAGGGACCGGCAATCATGGAGCTGTTGCGCCGTGGTGAATGTTTATGTGGTACAGAACTTAAAGAAGGATCATTAGCGTATAAAACCATAGAAAAATATATTAATATTCTTCCACCTGTAAATATCAGTGAATCAATTAGAGAAATGTTTGATTTAATATCGAAGTTTGAAGAAGATGGCATAGGGTTTATTAAAGAATATAGACAAGATTATAAGGATATTCAATTTTGCTTGAATAGAATTAATACGTTTGAACGAGAAGAGACATCGTTACTCTCAGAATTATCAAAAGTTAATATTATTAATGACAAGCAATATGAAGAAGATTTGAAAACATACAAAAGCCGTCTTTCCTCGCTAAGAAGTGAAAAAGAACAGTGTATTGCAAAAATAGCTACTCTTGAACAAACTATTACCACTGCTACCAATAATTATAATATGTATAAAAATAAGTCTGAAAAAAATAAGGAAAACCAATTATATTATGAGTATGCAGAAGCGATATATAATCAGATTGATGAATCGTATTCAAAAAAAGAAATTACACTCAGAAATCGTCTTAATAACGCTGTAACAGAACTATTCAACAATATGTACTCTGGCAAAAGAGAAGTGGAGATTGATTCCAATTACAATATGACCGTTAAAGTGGATGGTAAACCATTAGCGCTTACTGGCGGATTAAACATTATACAGTATTTCTCTTTTGTAGGGGGGTTAGTAAAATTAGCACGAGAAGTAATGGGAGAACGTAATGGGGAAACAGAAATTTATGGAGAAGAATATCCTTTAGTTTTAGATGCAGCATTTTCGCATGCTGATGAAAATCATGTGGGAACCATTTCAAAGCAATTATCTACTGTAACAAATCAACTTGTCTTTGCAGTTATGCAAAAAGATTGGAATTATGTTGAAGATGGGATCAAAGATAATATTTGTCGAGTATATAATTTAAATAAGATTAATGAGAAGGAAATTTTAATTGAGGAGGTGTAATCATGCTGTTTGACAAGGAATTTGAATTTGAAGGTAAACACGCAACATATTGTAGAGCATTAAAAGAAGAAATAGGATTGTTTACGACTTTCAGAGAAGCATATATGATAAGTGCGATTGTTGGATTTCTTTATGGAAGTAAGGCTATTAAAGATTCCATAGAAAAAGTGCAACCAGCATCTATTCTCCCAAGTGAATTGGCAAAACAACGCTCAAATTTACGAAATATATATCGATATATTATGTTACTTGAAGAAACACCAGGATTTTCGATTGAAGATTATAAAACGAGAACATTTAAAGATGATTTAGAAGATGAAGAACCGGAAAAATTAAAAAAGAATATGGAAATATTCAATAGTTATGTACTTGGTGGAATTGAAATACTATATGATAAATTTAAGGACTGTGGCTCTAAAAAAGATGTCGTTAATTCATTAAATGATTTTTTGGAAGAGTTTGTTTCTGACAATGAAATCAAGGTAGAATGATTTAATTGTCAAAGGATATTGATTGGTATCATTTCATACGTTGGTGAAAGGTTTTGCATTTTTGTAACAAACGTGGCAAGCAGGGCATACGGGTGACCACCGTATGCTTTTGCTTGTTGGGGAGTATCCCCAATCCCCCACTCAAACGATGATAGATCATAGTGCTACGCCCCGTAAACGGTGCTATTAAATCGCAGGGTATGTTAATGCTGTTCCTGTAATTTTTCTTTTTGCTTTTGCTCCTGTTCCAGTCCCAAAAGTCGGTCGATATTCGCCTTTGCAGTCAGAATATCCTGCATCTCTTTTTTCGCTGAATGGTACTGTCCGTATGCCTTTTTCTTCTCTGAAAACAAGTCAGCATATTCGGCTTGCAGGGTCTTAACTGTGGGGAGCTTTTTAACACCAAGTTCCTCAAAAGCCGCCTTTGCTGCCTTATGCAATGTCAGTTCGGCACGGTGTTCCTCATAAAACTTTTTGGAATAGCCTGCCTTGCGGTAGTCGGTGTAAATATCTCGGGTTTTAGCATAGTTGAAGATGTGTTTTTTCAGCACTTGTATTTCAGCCATACGCTTTTCAGCGGTCTTGATTTGCGTGTTCAGCTTGTCAAAGGTGGCGGTACATTTCTTTGCTTTTTCCTCCAAATCGGAGTATGCAAGGAGCTTATGTTCCTGCAAAAAATTGACGGTCTGCGCCATCTGCTTTAAATTGAAAATCTTTGCCCATTGCTCGTAGCTTTTGCCCTTGCCCTGCTGTAATTTTGCCTGTATATCCACAAGCAGATTGACGGATTTTTCTTGCCATTTCGGTTGTTTGGCAGCAGGCTTTTTAACCTCTCTTTGTTGGGCTTTGCTCTTAATGATTGCCTTGATTTCATCTTCGGAATATCCCTCACCGAGAGAACGCAGACGGATAAATTTCTTCTGCCCTGCACCCTTTAATGCGTAGTGCTTACCGCTTTTAATTTCATAGCTTGCACTCTGCATGAGCTTTAAAAACTCGTCAAGGTTTTTTGGTTTTTGGGCAAGCACTTCATCTATGGTCTGTCTTAATTTATCGGAGTGAGAGAGGGGCTTATTATCACCAAGCCATTTACCATAATGCCTTTTGGAGCGTTTGGAATTTTCAATAATTGAAAGGTTATTTTCAAGACAAATGCGGTCAGATATTTTGGCAATCGCCCGACCGCTACCAAGAAAATCACGAAACTTTTTTGTGCAGTCAAGGGTAGTGGAGTTGAAGATAATATGATTGTGAATGTGGGCTTTGTCTATGTGCGTGGCAACGATAAAAGCGTGGTTGCCTTTGGTGAAGCTCATACCCAATTCATAGCCGATTTTATTTGCAAGCTCGGGTGTTATTTCCCCGGGCTTAAAGGCTTGCCGTATCTGATAAGCAATGACATTACTTGCTTGTTTTCTGCCTGTAATATCATCATATTGCCGCTTAGAGAGCATAAACTCGGCTTGCACGGTTTTAGGGTCACATTCGTAAGAAGACAGCAGTTCGCCGTCATTTGTTTTGTCGGGATTTTTCGCATAATCGGTGCGGTCAGCAAGGCAAGCTACAATGGATTTTCCTTTGTTTTGATGCATGGAAATGAGCCTTGTGGTAGCGATAATAATACCTCCTTTGGGGCAAGAAAAAAGAGCTGCCACATGGCAACTCTTTTAGATATATTTTTATGAGATTTTATAAACGAGAATTTACACGCTTATAAGCAAGAGCATCTGTTGCTAATAGATGGAAATTATTCGCTTTTGTATCTTTTTAATAACTCTTTAAATTTTTCCTTTGTGTCGAATTCCATCCCAAGGTCTTCTTCTAGCATAACAAAATTGATTTGTAGTTCATCTACAATATTTTCATGTAATTCTCGTAAGTTAGATTGCATGTCGGAAATATCACTACAACACTCATTTGTAACATCTATGGAATCAGATATTTTAGAGTCAATATTTCTTTCCATTTTTTCAATTCTATCTGACAACAATTCTAATTGTACCAAAATGTCCTCCTTTGAATTGATTATGAATTCTAAACGATTTCCATAGGTGTTATTCATTAATTTTAGATTTTTTTGTATTCTTTTATTGCATTTATTATAATATTTTATGAGATGGATTTTCTTTTTCTCTAAGTTGTGAAACTCAGCCTGTTTACCATAAATAGTTTTGTATATGTATTGTATCAAAATTTCTTTACTTTCTGCACTTTTTTCCGAAACATGCTCGTTACACCAATCCTCGTAATTAGTGGTAAGTAGATCAAGCTCAAAAAAGCCCCCATAAATATTTAGTTCAATTTTATTTTCAGCAATAAATGTATTAATGTTTTCTTGAATAGATACCTTTAGTTTAGCATATTCACTGCTATATGAGTCTTCAACTTTTTGAAGTTTGGGTTCAAATTTAAACCCTATTTCTTTGATATAGTGTCTTTCTTCACTTAATTCATTATCTATTTGTGCCTGTGGTTCAATCATAAAGTCAAATGGCACGGTTGCTATAATCGCTTTTTTCTTTGCATCTTTACTAATATTTCTTTTTGCTCTTCCGGTAAACACTTGAAATGAAATTATGGCAAAAGATATATCTTTGTATGAATTCAAAGACGTCATACAAGATATGCTGAATATTTCATTTAATCTTTTCAACATAATGTAATCATTTTTTCTTTCATATAATTTATTTGATATATTGTTTGACATGTACGAAAGGTATAATCCGACAATGAATAAATAAGCCGCATAAATGGTGGCAACAATAAAAGTTTCGCTTTTATCATCTAGTTTATAGTAATAAACAAAGCATTCGACTGTTACGCCAATGGTAATAAGTGCTGTAACCACTTTATAATATCGTTCTAATAAGCTAAATATATTAAACTTCATAAGACACCTCTAAAAATCCTAATTTATGTTTCTAATTATACCACGCACTTCCAAAAATTTCATTAACGGCTTTGAACGCAAAAAAGCAAAAGTGCCACCACAAAACAACGGTCAAGATAAACGGCTTCGCCCCTCATAGTATCAAATGGCTTTCAGCCGTTCGTTTAGTCCGTCTACCGCACCGACAAGCCAAGCGGCAAACATAGGTATTCCGTAAGGGCTGATGAGGTAGGCAGCGAGCAGTGCCTTTAATCCTTCCCCGACTTCCCCCAATAGCACCATTATGGCAAGTGCCAGTACGAACAGGAGAAGTGCCAAAACGGATAGCAGCATGGAGCTGAACACGCAGAGAAACTGGCACACAAGCACGATAACAGACAGTACAAGGGTAATGGGGCACAACAATATTTTCAGCAGTATTAGCATAATACCGACCTCCTTTTTCTTTGAGATAAGCATAGCAGGGTTTTATCTTTCTGTCCATGATACGGATTTTAAATTGCTGCAAGCCGGAGCATGATTTCCTCCGCAGCACTCCAAAGCCTGTCATAGCTTTTTCGCAAATCCTCTATGTCCTCGCCATAAATACTGCCTGTTTCGTGTACCCGTTTAGTAAGCTGATTTAGGCTGTTGCTCGTTACTCTAAGTACCCCCACAAGCTCTCTCACATCGACAGTATCAAGATGAATGATAAGCCCGTCAATCGCCATTTTGCGGAGGTAGGCTTCGGTGTTCTTTGTGCCAAGCTCCTGCATTTTCTGTGCTATCAATTCTTTTTCCTGCTCGGTTACTCTAAGCTGTATGCGGATATTTCTTTTCCTGTTTGCCATTACCGTACCTCTTTTTCTATTTTGGATTTTTTGGGTGGGATGGTGGCTTTCTGTGGGTGCTGCTGTTTCAAATTCTCCAGTATGGACGGTCGCTCCCGTTTGGAAACCATTGCCGTATCCCTTGAGGGTGCTGAACGCATAGCACTCATATTCAGTTCCTTGTCAAGAACGGCAAGCCGTGCGGTCTTTTCCTTTAGCTCCTGTTCCTGCATAAAGGACTTTTGGACTTCCACCTTTGCCGCCGCCTGTTGATTATAGAGGTTTTCCAGTTCTTTTTGTACCGCCTGTAACCGCCCCTGCATACCGTTTAGGGTATTGTCGATACGAGTAAGATTTCCCCTTGCATCAAGCCCCAATTTCGCTGTATGGCTCATTGCTCCTTTGAGGGTTAGGGTATGCTCGTTGCCAAAGGCGGCATAGCTCAAATACATGGTAAAGCCTTTGTAACTGCCGATTTCCACAGGGTCGCTGATTTTTATCTCTTTGCAAGCTTCAAGAATTGCCGCCCCTGCATTGTCCTTGTCGGTGAGGGTATCTCCCTTAATGGTAATCCTAAAATCGTCTTTGGGCAGCTCACCTTGCGGCACGGTTGGGGTATGCTCTGCCAGTGTCACAAAGTCCTGCTCAAAGCCCTTGATATAGCCCTTGTGCCGTTCAATACTTTCGGGGAAATGCTTCAGTAAATTATCCTCCAAACGGTATTTTGTGCTTTGATGGTTGGCTTTTAAGAGCTTCAGCCGTGCCACCTCAATATCCAAGTCCATTTTTTCCTTTATCAAGGGATTGCCTGCACACAGAGCTTTAATCTCGGCATAGGAGAGTGCGGCTTCGTCTATGTCCTCACAGGAGCGAACAGGAGATTTTGAGGTCATAATCTGACTGATGAATTTCTGCTTATTCTCTAACGTCTGCCAAAGGTAGGCATCAAAGGTATCCTCGGTGACATAGCGGAATATTTTTACCTGTTCGTTTTCGTTACCTTGACGGATAATTCTGCCCGAGCGTTGGGTTAAGTCCCCCGGACGCCAAGGGCAATCTAAATCGTGCAAAGCCACAAGACGGTCTTGCACATTCATGCCGGCACCGCATTTCGCTGTACTACCAAGAAGAACACGCACATCACCGCTACGCACCTTTGCAAACAGTTCCTTTTTGCGTGTGTCGGTATTGGCTTCATGGATAAAGGCAACTTCGCTTGCAGGCACACCCTTTGCGATGAGCTTATCCCGAATATCCTCATACACGCTAAACTGTGCTTGGGGAGCTGTTACATCATCGGGGAGAGCATCTTCCAAAGCGTGAAGCTCTACACTGTTAATCGTGCTGCCGCCTGCTCTTGCAACACGGTCAAGTTTGGGTCTGCCTTTTGGCGTGGATAGGTCGCAGAACAAGAGCTGTGTCAGTTTATTGTCCTTGCTGTCCTCCCATATCCGCATAATGTTGTTTATACAGGTGTTTACCTTGCTGTTTTCATCATCGGGTAACATAGGGTTTATCACTCGTTGGTCAAGACCCAATTTTCGTCCATCTGAGGTCACTTTCAGCATATTGTCGATAGAGGGGTCTATGCGGTCATTGTGAATTTTAGCGGCTCGCTCCGAAAGCTCCTGCACCAGTTCCTGCTGTATCTCGGTAGGCTTTGCCACCACCGTTTCATAAACTACCTCGGGAGTTGGCAAGTTCAGCTCATCGGCGGTCTTAATATCGGCAACTTCCTTAAACATTGACATAAGCTCGGGCAGATTGAAAAACTTTGAAAATCTTGTGCGTGGGCGGTAGCCCTTGCCCTCGGGGGCAAGCTCATTTTGTGTAACTGTTTCCCCAAAGGTAGAAGCCCAAGCATCAAAATGAATTAGCCCTGTTTGTCTGAGGGTGTCATACTGCAAATAACGCTGCATGGTGTAAAGCTCCACCATTGAATTGCTCACAGGTGTGCCAGTAGCGAATACCGTGCCTTTGCCCCCTGTCAGCTCGTCCATGTAACGGCACTTTAGAAACATATCACTGGATTTTTGGGCATCGGAGGTGGATAGTCCTGCCACATTCCGCATTTTCGTAAATGTGAAAAGGTTTTTATAGCTGTGGGCTTCGTCCACATAAAGCCTATCTACACCAAGCTGCTCAAAGGTCACAACGCTGTCTTTTCGTTCCCTTGCTTCAAGTTTTTTTAATCGCTCAATCAGTCCTTTTTTGGTGCGTTCAAACTGCTTGACAGTAAAGCCCTCGCCGCCGCTTACTTTTACTTCCCGTATGCCTTGCTCAATTTCATCAATCTGCTCACGGAGCAGGCGTTCCTGTCGTTCTAAAGAAACAGGGATACGCTCAAACTGGCTGTGACCGATAATAACAGCATCATATTCGCCTGTGGCAATCCTCGCACAAAACTTCTTGCGGCTTTTCGTTTCAAAGTCTTTCTTCGTAGCCACCAAGATATTGGCGGCAGGATAAAGCCTTAGAAACTCACTTGCCCATTGCTCGGTTAGGTGGTTGGGTACGGCAAAGAGTGGCTTTTGGCACAGCCCAAGCCGTTTGCTTTCCATTGCCCCTGCAATCATTTCAAAGGTTTTGCCTGCACCTACTTCGTGTGCAAGCAGGGTGTTGTTGCCGTAGAGGATATGGGCAATGGCATTGATTTGATGTTCACGGAGCTTGATTTGTGGGTTCATTCCCACAAAATTGATATGGCTGCCGTCATACTCTCGAGGTCTTATGGAATTAAAACGCTCGTTGTAGAGCTTAACAAGGGTCTGCCGTCTGTCGGCATCTCTAAAAATCCAGTCCTTAAATGCGTCCTTGATAAGCTGCTGCTTTTGCTGTGCAAGCTGTGTGGCAGGTACATTCAGCATACGGATTTCCTTGCCGTCCGATTCTGTTTTAGTGTCATAGATACGCACATCACGCAGGTTAAGGGTATCTTCAAATATCTTATATGCGTTGGCTCTGTCTGTGCCGTAGGTGGCATAGGCAGCAACATCATCATAGCTTATGGAGTTTTTGGCAGTTACGCTCCATTCAGCGGTGAAGTTGGAGTAATTGACTTTGATACTGCCTTGATTGCGGTAAGGGGTGTCAAAGAGTTCGTACATAAATTCCTGCATATACCCTTTGTCAATCCAAGTGCTGCCAATACGCACCTCGATTTCGCTTGCATCTAAATCCTTGGGCTGTGCCTGTTTTAATGCTTTAACATTGATCGTATTCTCCTCGTCTGTTTGGGCGGCAAGTTCGGCGGTGCGGAGCTTTTCACGGACATTGCCGGAAAGGTATTCGTCTGCTGTTACATAACGGGGCGGTGCATCGGTGTGGTACAGCTCGGGAACACGGAAGATAACGCCTTTAAGCTGTGTCGCAATTTCTTCTTCAGATAGCCCTGTCAGCTCTGCCATAAAGGATAAATCTACCTTTGCTTTTTCAGAAATAGAAACGGCAAGAGCTTCAGAGGGTGTATCCACGCTTGTAATATTGGCGGCTTTTTTAATAGTGCGTTTGGTGAACATATCCGCCTTGGCTTTCAGATTGCCGTTCTCGTCCACATCTTCCAAAGAGCAGAGGAGGTAGTAGGAGTTGTCCTCGCTAAAGGCAAGGGCGTTGCCATGGCTGTTGATTAGTCCATATTTTGCGGTAAAGGTATCATAGAGCCGATTTAGCTTGACCTGTTCAGCCTTAATTACTTCACCGCTAAAATCTTCAAGCTGATAATAGATAAGGTCATTGACACACTCACGCAGCTCCACAAGCCCTGTGACACGCTCTTTTGCAGTCTGATTAAGGGACGGTTTTACCATGCGTGAGTTTTCACGGAAGTAAACCTCACCGTCTACAAGGGTGTAGGTGTGATTTTTTACATTGGGGTCGGCAGGAATAGACACTTGCTCCGAGATTTCTATATCGGGCAGATCAGCTTCGCTGATTTCGCCCTCAATGTTACGGACAGCCGATTTTAACTGTTCGGATAGCTCCGCACCCTCTATGGGAACACAGGCACTTTCCATACCAAACTGACCGCTGACCATTTCCATATTGCCAAGTATCATTTCGGGGTGTTCTGCAAAATAGCTGTTGAGAGAAATATCATTTTCATCAAGCCCAAGGTGTATCCAATCCTTATCCACATCAATGGGGCTGTCTCGCTTTTGCAAAAAGATGATGTCACTGGTGACTTCCGTTCCTGCATTTTTACTAAATGTGTTGTTTGGCAAGCGGATAGCTCCAAGTAGTTCAGCTCTTTGTGCAAGGTATCGTCTAACCTCGGGATTTTTCTTGTCCATTGTTCCTTTGGAGGTAACAAAAGCAACAATACCGCCGGGGCGGACTTTATCCAAAGCCTTTGCAAAAAAGTGGTCGTGAATAAGGAAGTTTTGGCTTTCGTAGCGTTTCTCACTGAGCTTGTAGTTGCCAAAGGGAACATTTCCGATGGCAAGGTCAAAAAAACTGTCGGGTAGTTTTGTTTTTTCAAATCCTGTCACGACGATATTGGCACTTGGGTAGAGCTGCTTCGCAATTCTGCCTGTAATGCTGTCAAGCTCTACACCATAGAGGTTAGAGCCTTGCATACTCTCGGGGAGCATACCGAAAAAATTGCCTGTGCCACAGGCAGGCTCTAAGATGTTGCCAGTGGTAAAGCTCATTTGCTCTACGGCGTCATAAATTGCTTTAATGACGGTAGGAGAGGTGTAATGGGCATTAAGGGTGCTTGCCCTTGCCATTTCGTACTCGTCCTCTGTTAAAAGGTCTTTTAGTTGTAAATATTCGCTGTGCCAACTATCTTTGTTTATATCAAAGACATCGGGCAAACCGCCCCAACCAACATATTGGGACAGGGTTTCCTGTTCCTCTTTGGTAGCAAAGCGATTTTCACGTTCAAGGGTCTGCAAGGTGGTAATAGCGGCGATATTTCGCTGAAACTTTTCTCGCTTGTTGCCCTCACCTAAATGGGTATCGGTGATACGAAAGTCCTCGGCTTGCCCTTGCACTGCCTTGGTTTGCGGGTAACGCTCTAAAAGCTGTAAGAAGCTGTCACAGCTCTCGGCTCTTAACACAGGATAGAACAAAGAGGGGTCACGCAGGGTCACTTGATGGTCGGTGATTTCCTCAATTAAAAAAGGCGTACCGTTTTCAAGATAGACGGTATCGCCCTTGATGTATGGGATAGGGGTGATTTCAGCTTGCTGCTCTACGGCAGGGACTACCTTTTGTACCACCTCCCACATGGTTTTGACTTCCTCGGAGGTAAGCACATCAAGGGCATTGATGTTGTTCCACTTGTTACCGTAAATGTCGGGAATAAAAAATCTGTTCCAATCCTTGCCGTCTGTTTCAAAGACAATTCGCTGTTCGCTATCCTGCTTTGGAGTAAGCTCCTTGCTTGCAAAACGCTCCCATAGTTCATTGGTGGCATTGACCTCAACCGTTACTAAATAGCTGCTTTCCTTAACTCTAAAAACATCGGAGTTTGGGGTATCGTACATATCTAAGGTAATTTCCAGTGTATTACTTGGTACAGCTCCTACGGTAGTCTGCTCCGGCTCACCAAGAGAGGTAAACGCACCTTTTGCCACAAGCTGACCGATATGCCGTTGCACCTTTGCCCACGGCAGTTCCACTGACAAATCGCCTTTGGTGATGGTAAAAGCAGGCTGATTACCGCCGTACTCATTTTTCAGCCAGTCGGCTGTGCCAAGCTCACGGCTATGGTTTTGCATATACGCAAGCACTCTTGCTTTGCTGTCCTCATCACCGTTCCAGTGCAGAAAGGCGGTATCAATATCGGCTTGGGTAATTTCTGCCACAGCTTCAGCAGGAACAGAGATAGGCTGTTCAGATATTTCCTGCTCAGTGGTGGCGGTGGAGTGTATCAAATGGGCTTTTCGTTCACCGTCCTCCATAGAAACAACTACCACATTTTGCCCACTATCCAGTAGCTTTTGCGTGTATTGCTCAAGCACATGGTCGGGCAAGCCGCACATCGGCACACGCTCATTACCGTAACCGATATTGCGGTAGGTGGAACGGAGGTCAAGGGTATTTGCTACAAACTCTGCATCATCTCCAAGGACTTCATAAAAGCTGCCCAACGGATACATCACAATGTCATTGGGGTATTCGTTCTTTATATCAAGATAACCTTGATATAGCGGTGTCACCTGTGACAGTGGAGTGGAAGGCTCGGGAGTTGTGTTTTCAAAGGTATCAGCAAGGCTAAAATCAAGTTGCTTGCTCTCAAAATTGTGAAAGTAAATGTATATCGTGTCGGGTGCTAAAGTAATGGAAAAATCTTTATCCTTGCTAAGCTCCGATAAAAACCTGTCGTTATATATGGCTTCATTGATAGTAATTTCATCGGTCTTATCCGCACGGTTGAAATAGGTAAAGGCACTGTCACCGCTGTACTTTGCGGCAGGGCTTGAAATGTGAATGGATAGATTTTTCTTCTTACTGTTGATATGCTCCCACACCTTCAGCACGGGCTTTTCGGCATAGAAAGTGCCTTTGTACTTGGTGTCTAAGCTGTTGAAAAAATCCACAAGCCAGTTAGCGAGTAAATCCTCGTTTTTAGGCTCAAGGGATAGCTGCCCGTTTTCACTTGTGGGCATAGAAAAAGCGGACTGACCTTGCGTGTGTTCACGCTCTTGTCTGTCCGCTATATTCTGTATTTGTTCCTGCTCAGAGGGGAATAAAGTTAGCTGTACACCAGTTCCGTCAAAATAATTTCCTCTGCCTGCGCCTTGAGGTTGTTCATGTGTCCCACCCATTCCATCTGATGGGTCATCTTGTCGGGCGGCACTTGGGTTTTCTGCAAGTCTGCCATTATCTGCTCCAATCTGCGGTTGGCGGTTTGGTCTATCTCCAGTAGGTGGGTTTGCAGCTTCTCGCTCAGTAACAGGTGATTGAATAGGGCTTTGCGGTGCTCCTGCAAGTAGGTTTTCCTCATTCTGCCGTACTTGCCCAAAGGCTGTGTCGGTTGCGGTGTCAATGTGAGGTCGGGTATCAGATAATCCCCGTTCCGGCTGTAAGTGATTTCGCTCATATTCATTGCTCCTTTCACGCTCTGTTTTGATGATAGTAAGTGATATTTGTCTGAAAATCTGTTCGCTTTGTTCGCTGACCGCCGTACCTAAAAGGCTGACAGCAGCAGAGGTGTTAAAATCAAAGATTGGGAGAAAATCCTCATGCTCAAAGTAGCTCTCGGTATCCAGTCCACATCGTTTCATAAGGGTATAGGCAATGCTGACTGTTGCGGCATTTTCAAAAGCTGCTTTGAGGTTGTCCTCGTCATAGTCCTCTAAAAAGCTGTTCTCTGCAAAATAGGGTAAATCCTCTTTGTGGTTATCATAATACTCTGCCGCCAAATCTTTTGCAATGTTGTAAAATCCATCGGCAAGATTATCACCGCTTACACCGAATTTGTCCTCGAGCATTTCTAAAATGGGCTGTTCGTGGTGTTCTTTCATTTCCCAAAGGAAAGGGCGGCGAGAATTATCTCTGCCGCCCGTATCGGAAACATCAAACACATATTTCAGTTTTGGGGTATCACCTGTGGGGTCAAGCAGGGCAATGCCCGTAGAGCCACGGCGAACATATCTGTTCATTTTACTGTTCCACAGCTCATAATCGGCACAAGCCGTTGCATCGGGTCTTTGTGCGTAAATCATAAGCTGTTCATGGTATGGGTATTTATAAAGCCGCCCCACGGTGGCAAGAAAACCTGTCCAGTTGGCAAGGCTGATTGTCAGTCTTTCGGCTGTATGCTCTGCAAGCTGTGCAAAGGCTTGTGCTTTTGTTGGCATTGTTAGTCCTCCTTTTTGGTAAAGAAAAAGCACTTCTACGAATAGAAGTGCTTTTAAACCTGTTATTTTATCATCTTAATAATTTACTGTTTAAAGATATGTTTGAGTATTTCAAAATTTATATCAGATATTTTGCTTGATGTCATTACCTTATAATCTTGGTATAATTGGGGTGTAATCGCTGATAACCATAAGCATCGTACCGTTGTAAACACCACTCCCATAGTATGTTCCAAATTAGATGTTAAAACATCTTCAATAAGGTTTGCCTTTTGTTTTCTGAAGTTATTCTCTAATACATCATTTACTTTCCGTACCATTTCATCTATGGTAGAGTACTCATAGTCTGGGAGCTTATCAGATATACAGTTGTATATATCTATAAAAACTAATTTATTGTGTGTAGATGCATCATTTACTAAAGCAAGTTGTTTACAAGCCTTTTTGAAGTTTTGCTCTAAAGTCTTAATTGATTTGATGCGTTTACATTCTATGTAAACAACATCCTGTTCTTTAAATGCGACAACATCTGTGCTTTGTGTGAAGTCAATAGTATATCCCCATTTAGACTTAAACCACGATGCAACTAATAATTCATATAGAAAATCTCTTGCAGGGTCTGTTGGGTTACTAACATCAAAAAAGTCACTCCCTGCAACAACTTTCCTCAGTCGCTCCTTAAATGCAGTACTATTTTCATCTTTGAAAGCATCGTAAATTTGAACTAATTGAAAGGATTCTTGGGCGGCTTCATTTAATTTTTTGAATTTCCTTTCCATATCGTCGAGAGAACCTGTTTTTTTATAATTATCAAGGTTTTCGGGCTTGTAAAAGTCATCAATATATCCTCTATATCTTGAATATCTCGATAAATCAATATTCATATTCATTTTTCTTATCCATTGAATTACTTCATTCAATTTATTCATAAAACAGCTTGTATGCGTTAATTCATAGGAAATTCGCTGTAAATCACTCACAAAAACAACTCCTTTCTTGTATTTATGATATTGCAATTATATCATAAAAAACAACCCTAAATCCACACCTGAATTATTATCCTTCCGCCTACTCAAAATCAGCTATCAGCTCATCGGAAACAGCAGTAAAATCTTCATCACTCATTGCTTGCAATTTAGCAATTACCGAATGTGTAAGTTCCTTTAATTCAGTTTCATCACTCTGTAAGTGGGTCTGAATTTCGGTAAGGCTATCAATCAAGCCTTGTCTTGTCTGTATGCCGTAAATGCACATCAAATTGGTTTCCTCAACTGTAAAATTCATATTATCGCTCCATTTCCGCATCCATTGAGGGTGCTTTTTTTGATTTTTCGTTGTGCTGTGATGGCTTTGTTTTAAGCTGTTCCATAACGGATTGTTTTTCTTCCCTGCGTGTAGCATCAAGCAAATCCATAAGGGAGATAGGTGTGCCGCTTTTGGCTTCTTCCTCAAGCTGTGCCACGGTTGGCTGATTGTTGATGATACCGTCAATCTGATTAAAGTTTTGCTCAGTGGACAGCTCGGCGGTACGTAAGGGGTTATCCTCGTTTACAATTGCAAAGGCACGGGTGCCGTTACCCATAATGAGATACGCTCCGTTATCCGAAGAATGGTGGTAGCCGTAGCCTGACTGTTCCATCTGTTCCTTGGTCATGGTGGTGAGAGAGAATCTACCTCTTGGAGTGGCGATTTTCTCGCCAGTAAGAAAGCGGTCCGGCACGAGAGTTTTTGGCTCTGCAAACTTTGGCAGCTCCACAAAACCAAAACTATCGCAGTAATGGTATGTTATAACACCGTCTTGCTTGATAGCAATGATGTCACTGACTGACAGGGAATGTCCTTTGAAATCGGCAGGGTGATCATTGTTAAACCTATCCCATAATTCCTCAAGTCTATCTCTTTGGGTGGCATGGTTGGTAAACGGTTCAGAGTAGATAAAGTTGTAATTGTCATGCTCTACGGTCAGCCCCTTGCTATTTATCCAGTCAAGTCCCTCAAAGCGATAATCTCTAAGCTCTGCACCGTCCTTTAGCTGATAGATGGCAAAGGCATTGTCGGTGCGTTCCAAAAAGAGCTGTTCTGACATATCGGGGGAAGATTTGCTATCACCCTCATGCTCCTGCAAGGCAAGCCAGTCTGCCTTTTCAATACCGAAAAAACCATCGTGATTATCAATATCTTCATGGTCAAAAGCCATTGCTTCGGTGTTGTCCTCATAAAGCAGATATACTGTTAAATCCTGTTCCCACAGCTCTGTGGCTCGTTCCTTTGAAAGTGGTAGCAGTTCATCGGAGGTATAGCCATAGGCATTACAGTCATCAATACTCACTGATGGGTCGGGCATAGGATAGTCATGTTGGATAGGCTCATCAATCCGCTGTTCCTCGGCAGTTCTGCTTTCAAAATACTCCTTGAGGTCATCAAAGCCGTTCCAAACATCGTCAAGCACCAGTTTGCCGTCACCGTCCACAATGACGCAGGCAGCACTGTCACCGTGTTCCTCATGCTCAACAAGAAAGTATTTTGTGCTGTCCACAACCTCGGTATCAATGACATACCAAGTGCCGATATGTCCGTCCACCTCAATGTTATAGCCATCATCGGTAATCTGACCTTTGTTGAGGTCGGGGGCTTGCTCCGGCACAGAGGTTTCAGCGGTCAAATCAATACCACGCTCTTTAACAATTTCAGCAAAGTGTGTATCAATGCCGGCTATCAGTTCTGATGAGATTTTGTTGATGGTTTCCAGTGAAGCCCGAAGCTCGGCAAGCTCCTTGCCCTTGCTCCAAGAAGCAATATAGCCCAAGCTGTTCTCGGCGGTCTGTATGCCGTAATAGCTACAAACAGCAAAGGAAATGCTTTCCGCTTCAACTTCCTCTGTATTACGGCTTTTGGGTTTATTGGGCTTAGGATTTTCACCAAGCTGTGTTTGTAGCTCTTTTTCCATTTCTCGGTTATGAAAGAGAGAATGTGCCACCTCGTGAATAGCGGCAGAAACGGTCTGCACCTCGCTCATGCCCTCACGGATTGTAATGCGTTTTTCCTCCGTGTGATAGTATCCGTCCGTATCTTTGGGCAGTGGCATAATTTTAATGGGGACAGGTGCGGTGCGCTTAATGGCTTCCATAAACACCTCAAACTGTTCTACATTTCCAGTAAGATTGTTTGCGAGAGTGGGCAACGGATCACCCTCGGTTTGGGATACATCAAACACAGATACCACACGGAACATTGGTATCTGTACTTCTACTTCCTCGGTCTGCACCTTGCCGCTTGCATCAAGGAGAGGGGCTTTGGTCTGTGGGTCGAGCTTTTCTCGTTCCTCCTTGATTTTGTATGGGGTGGGTGCAATGATTTTAATGCTTTTTTCGCCCTTTTTGACAAAGCGAGAAAAGCCATCACGCCATTTGTTAAAGCCTGCCACAAGGGTGGCATCGGGCTTTTGCATGGAGATAAGCAGGGTGTTGTTCAGAGAGTATTTGTGAAAACGGCTCATGATCTGAAGATAGCTTTTGTATTTGTCGCTCTCAAAAAGCTCCTTGATACCAGTTTCAATGCTGTCGGTTATTTCCTTTAAGCGTTCTTTGGGGTTTTGTTTTTCAGCCATAGTGGTGTACTCCTTTCAAAACGTGTTGTTCTTAGGTGGTAATTCGTGATAAAATAGATACATAGCATCTGAACAATTAGCAATTTGCTATTTCGATAATAAAGGACGTGTACTTAATGGATAAATTAATTCCCATACTTATATTGATTGGTGTAATTATTGTAGGCTTTGTAATTAAGGTATTTGAGCTAAAAAACATAGTCAAACGAATTGATTTTACAAACGACTACCGCAACAAATTCGTTGACTTTGTAAATACTCTTTTTTCAGCAAAATCTTTTAACCAAAAGTTATATTACGAATTAACCTCTGAAGTAAAAGCAATGCAATATGAGCTTGGTGCAGATGGTGTATTTGCTCATGTTATTGATGGATTAAAAGGATATTCGACAAATAACTATCAACTGCTTGTGAACTTCTTGCCAGAATTAAGGAATGCAGTCAACGAAATGGATAATTCAATAATAATGATGAGGTGTTCCCAATCCGCTGGCGATTGTGATGATATGTTTATTCGACATTTAGGTTCTTTACAAGAATACGATAAGCATGTTAGGAAAAACCTATTTAATCCTTTTTCATGCTTTTCAGATGGTGTCAAAAGTATCGTGGCACTTCCGGTTTTGTTGCTTAATTGGCTTGGTTTTCTTTCTGATGAACGAACTAAAAAAATTAAAAGCTCTTGGGTTGTTGGTGTTCTGAATTTTATAGTAGTGATTTTAGGACTGATAGGTAGTGTAGTTACTATCGCTTTGGGTTGGGAACAATTTTTGCAAATGATAAACAACTTTATATCTGATTTTTAGTAGGACAGCCACCACACCTGTGATGGCTGTTTTATTGCCCTATTTCTTCTTCGCCACAAACTCCATCATGAAATTCACAAACTGCCCTCCAGTATCATCAAGAACAGCTATGCAATCATAGGTCTTGCCTGTCTTTTCGGAATAGCAGCCTGTAAGGGGTACTTTTCCATTTTTCAAAAGATCGGTGACAATCGCCTTTGTTACGGTCTTTTTCTTTGCGGTAAAAAAGCGGTTTTCTTTCCAAATGGCAAAGCTACAAGCCTTATCAGAGCAACAAAAGCCCTTTTTGTTCTCGGTGACAGCACCACTGCAACGAGGGCATTTTCCTACGCTTTCACGGTCAGAGGGGAAAAGAGTATCAGCTCCCTTAATTACTTCATAGGTCTTTACAAGAGCAGAGGTCATGTCCACAATCTCCAATAGGAACGCATCGGCGGTCATCTCCCCATGCTCCACAAGTTTCAGTTTTTCTTCCCACTCGGCGGTCATCAATGGGGACTGCACCTGTTCGGGCAGTACGGTGATAAGGGCTGTGCCTTTGTGGGTGGCGGTGAAGTATTTTACCTTTTTATCACCTTTTCTTTCTGCAAGTCCCGATTTAATCAGTTTTTCCAAAATGCCTGCTCTCGTTGCCGGAGTGCCAATGCCCTTACGCTCGGTATCAACCTCGGCTTTGTTGGCATTTTCCATTGAGGACAGCAGGGTATCATCGGTAAAGGGTTTTGGCGGTGAGGTTTTACCCTCCTTGATTTCAGCCTTTGCGGTAAAAACATCGCCCTGGACAATGCTTGGCAGGGCTTGGTCCTTATCTTCCTTTTCTTGCTCATCCTTATAAAGCCTTTGCACCGCCTTAAAACCGTCTTGGAGGACGGTTTTTCCTTTCGCTGTAAAAACAGACTCACCACATTTTGCCGTGATAACTGTTTCGCTAAAGCGGTGGGTATCGCCAATGGCAACCAAAAGACGAATAGCAAGGAGCAGCAGGGTTTCACGCTCTCCGGCAGGCAAGCTCTGCACATCAAGCCCCTTGATATTCATGGTTGGGATAATGGCATGGTGGTCGCTGACTTTGGAGCTGTCAATAACCTGTGTTGTGTTTATAGGCAGCTCGGTAGCTTGTGGCATAAAAAATCCTGCCGTAGCTTTGGCCAAGACAGGAATAGTGTTTTCCATATCCTCGGTTAAAAATCTGCTGTCTGTTCGGGGATATGTGATGTATTTCTTTTCATAAAGGCTCTGTGCATAAGAGAGGGTCTGTTCGGCGGTAAAGCCCAATAGCTTATTGGCTTCACGCTGCAAGGTGGTGAGGTCGTAGAGCTTGGGCGGTTTTTCTGTCTTTTCCTTTTGCTCAACGCTATCAATGGTAACGCTCTGACCGTCACAAGCCTGTAAAACTGCCATAGCCTGTGCCTTATTTTTTAGCTTTTCGCCTATAAGGGAAAAACCGTTACAGGTAAGGTGTACCGTATAAAAAGACTCGGGCTTAAAGGCAGAAATAGCAGCATCACGCTCACAAATCATGGCAAGGGTGGGTGACATCACTCGCCCAATGTTTAAGGTCTGCCCATAAAGGACAGAAAAAAGACGAGTGGCATTGATACCCACAATCCAGTCAGCTTTTGCCCTGCACAGTGCCGCTTGATAGAGGTTGTCATATTCCTTACCGTCTTTTAGGTTTTCAAAGCCCTTTTGAATGGCGGTGTCCTCAAGGGAGAAAATCCAAAGCCGTTTGACAGACTTGTTACAGCCTGCCTTTTCATAGACAAGGCGAAAGATTAGCTCACCCTCACGCCCTGCATCGGTGGCACAGATAACGGTATCTACTTGGCTGTCCTTTAGTAGCTTTTTCAGCACAGTAAACTGCTTTTTGGTACTGGCTGAAACTTGATACTGCCAAAGGGCAGGAAGTATGGGTAAGTCCCCATACCTCCATTTCGCATATTTTTCATCGTAACTGTCAGCGGCGGCAAGCTCCACCAAATGCCCGACACACCAACTGACGATATATCCGTTTCCTTCGGTATAGCCGTCCTTACGGCTTGTTGCACCCAATATCTTGGCGATACTTTGTGCAACACTTGGTTTTTCTGCAATGACTAACTGCATATTTTTATCCCTCCTTATCCTGTTTAGGGGCTTCAACTTTTTTATGCACCACAATCAGCTTGCGAATTTTCTGCTCCTTTTTGGGAGTTCTGTCCATAGCAGGAGCAGAAGAATACTGTGGCTTTTGCATCATCATTTTTTCGTACACGCTATCGGTAAAATACGTCATTTCACATCGTCCTCGCTTTCCACGGTAGTTTCCTCCTGTTCCTCGGCAATAGGCTCATACTCGTCCTCATCGTCCTCATCGCTGTAATCATATTCGTTTACATTGGGGTTGCTCTGTGGCTTTGCGTTGTTTTTCATCACCTTGAAATAGTAGAAAGCACCGCCACTCACTAAGCCCACCGCAAGCAGGAGTACCAAAATCCCCATTGGATTACCATTTTCTTTTTCGGGCTGTGGCTCGTCAGCAGGCTCGGTTACTTCGGCAGCTTGGCCTGTGCATTTTGTTTTGTCAGTGCTGCATACAGAGCAATCGGCGTTTACTGCACCCACTTCGCATTTATCGGTGCAAGAGCAAACTGTCGGCGTGGCAGTGCCTTCTTCCATAAGAGCAAGCAAATCGGCTTCATCTACCATATTTAAGAGGTACACATTGTCCTCTTTTCCTGCACGGTCGATGACAAGATAGAAGTAGTTGCCATTTTTGGATACGGCGGTAATGAACTGCTTATCAATCTCGTCTGTTTGATCCACATCGTCCACAAGGGTCAAATTACCCTCGGGAGTAAGAGGAGATGATGGAGTTTCGGTTACTTCGGGGGTCGGTTCAACATAATCTTCGCCGCCACCTGCAAAGGCTGTGGTAGAAAAAGCGGTAAAGCAAAGTACCGTCATAAGCATAACGGCAAAAATACGGATTTTAGATTTCTTCATTCTTGTTTTCCTCCTGTTTTTCAGATGAAAAAGGCACACCGCTTTTACTGCGGTATGCCGTAATTACATCGTTTAGATTTTCTGTGCTGATTTTTGCACCTCGGATAAGCCCGATAATTTCAAGGTTTTCAAACTCGGTCTTTTGCTTGTTCAGTTCGTCCCATTTCTCTTGTAAAAGCACCATTTTGTCCTCAATTTTTTTCATGTCGGACAACACTTTTTTTAGTTTTGCGTTCAAATAGTTTCCTCCTTAATTCATCAGTCCATAGCCCATAATCACGCTGCTGTTTAGGTCATAATCTCGGACTTTACAGGCATCGCCGGAGTTGCCCTCTACGGTATAGACACGGCTACCGTCTGTGCCGATAACAATGCCCACATGGTCGGAATGCCCATCGCCCTCCCAATCAAAGAAAATAACATCTCCGGGGGCAATGTCACTGTATCCACGATTTGCCCATCGTCCATTTGAGGAGAAGTACGGCACACCTTGGCTTTGACAGGCGGCAAACTTAGGCTCACTGTATCCGGCTTGGTTAAGTACCCACGATACAAAGCAGGCACACCATTCCACACGGCTGTTAAAACCATACCATGACCAGTAGGGCTGACCGCCTACATTGCCTACCTGTGAAAGTGCAATATCCACGGTGTTTTGGTTGCCTTGCCGTTCTCCGTTTACAAGCTCCACACCGCTTAAATCAGTGGAGGGGCTGCCATCTATCGAGCCGCCGCCAAAGAGCAGGGGTTTGTTACCCTTGGTTTGCAGATAAACATTGTACATTTGTAGCTGTTCGGCAGTAAGCAGACTGTTTGCCACGGTATTTATGGAGTTGTTTGTGAGCTTCACATTCAAGATGTAATAGTCATAGGGTACTTCCACAGTGTAAGTATCAGAATGGGAAGTGCCATCCTCATCTGTCCATGAGTCCGTCCTTGTTTCGGTGCGATAGCGTACCTCCACCGTTTCGGTAAGCGTGAGTTTGTATTGCTTTTCAAAGACTGTCTGCAATTCGCCCTGTACTTCGCTTGCCTTGAAATATTTCTGTAAGGCGGTAAGGTAGGAAGCAAGCTGATGAGGGTCGTGTCCTATGGTATCTAATTCATAGCGGTACTCATCATAATCAGGATAATCCCTTTCGATACTATCAATCTGTGCTTGCAGTGCCGTTTCAAGTGCGGTGTAATCGTCATTTGCGGAAATAAGCTCCTCATTTTCAGAGGTGTACGAGGTTGATACCACATTGGATATTGCTCCTTGAAACATCACCGAGCAGGAGGACACTGCACTACTGATAACGGTAATAAGCAGAAGCAAAGCAAGAATAATAAACAGTACCTTTGGATTTTTGGCGATTGCAGCCGCCGATTTTGATATTGTATCTGCCCCTTTTTTAACTGCTGATTTTGCGGTGGTGGCTGTGGTCTGTGCGGTTTTTGCTCCTTTGCCGTACCTTGTGGCAATGTACTGCTTTTTGATAGCTCTCTTTTGCTGAAAGCGAGATATAGGGTTGCTTGCCGCCTGCGGATCATCTCTCAAACTTTTCGTATAAAGGACATTTACATCGGCTTGTATGCTCTTTTTCTCAGCCTTTGCCAAGTTGCGGTAGGGCTTTAGCTTGTGGGAATGGTAGGCACTTTGGACACGGTGAACGGTAAATTCTCCTGCCTTTTCTGTACTGTGTGCCGCTTCAAGCCCCACATTGTCCTGCTCATCTTCACTGATTTTTTTATGCACAGCAGATAGGGCGGCTCTTTGCGGAGCTTTTTTAATGCCATGTGTAAGTTTAGAGGACGGTTTGGGTTTATCCACTTCCTCAAAATGCAAACACACCTTTGTTTTGCCTGTTTCGGCATCAAAGGTGCGTTCTTTGGTTTTGACTGTCTTTTTGGGAATGTTGGCTTGAGCCTTTTCCAGTCTATCAGCGGCTTTTTCCGATTTTGCTATGGGCTTTTTTAAAGTGGGGTCGGCTCGTTCTTCCTCGGTAAATTGAAGCCTTGATTGTTTTTTCATCACACACCGCCTTTACTCTTGCTTGGTTTCATCAAGCTTCGTAGTCATAATGCTGTAAAGTTCAGTGTTTTTCGGGAATTTATCCACGAATGGCAAAATGACGTTGCCATAAAAGAGCAGTCCCTCACCGACACCGCTGCCTGTGACATAGGAGAGCTGATGAGGGGAAATGTTGAGTTGCTTGGCAAGTATCTGCCTATCGCCTGCGGCTTGGTTGAGCATATATACAAAGTCGCTGTTTTCAAAGATGTTCTCAACCTCACGAGAGGATAACAGGTCTTTGATATTCTGCGTAATGGCTGTGGGAATACCGCCCCATTTACGAAAGCGTTTCCAAATCTCAACCGAGTAGGCGGCGGTCTGTTCCTCTTTCAAAAGCAAATGAAATTCGTCCATGTAGTAGCGAGTGGAGCGTTTTTCCGCACGGTTGACCGTTACCCTGTTCCAAACTTGGTCTTGCACCACAAGCATACCGAGCTTTTTAAGCTGTTTGCCCAGTTCCTTAATATCAAAGCAGACAAGGCGGTTTTGAATATCCACATTGGTCTGATGGTTAAACACACTCAAACTACCAGTGACATAGATTTCAAGGGCGGAACGGATATGCTTTGCTTCTTTTTCCTCCTGTCTGCCAAGGGCATCATACAAATCACCTAAGATGGGCATTTTAGCAGGGTCGGGGTCGGCAAGATACTTTGCATATACAAGTGTTACGCAACGGTCAATAATGGATTTCTCAACAGGTGTCAGTCCGTCCTTGCCACCAACAATCAGCTCACAAAGAGAGAGGATAAAATCACTCTTTAGGGCAAGGGGGCTATCGTCCTCAGAATAGTTAAGGTTAATATCCATCGGGTTGATGTACTGGCTGCTTGTGGGAGAGATTTTAATAACCTGTCCTTTGAGCCTTTGCACAAGGGAAAAATATTCGCCCTCGGGGTCACATACGATGATGTCATCGGTGGTGATGAGAAACACATTGGTGATTTCTCTTTTAGCAGAGAAACTCTTGCCACTGCCCGGTGTGCCGAGGATTAACCCATTAGGGTTTTTTAGTTGCTTACGGTCTACCATGATAAGATTGCTTGAAAGAGCGTTCAGCCCATAGTACAAGGCTTCACCGCCGGACTGAAAAAGCTCCTGCGTGGTAAAGGGTACAAAAATAGCGGTGCTTGAGGTAGTCAAGCTCCGCTGAATGGGTATAAGGTTTTTGCCAAGGGGCAGAGAGGACATAAAGCCCTGTTCCTGCTGATAGTCAAGCCTTATAAGGGTACAGTTGTGCTTGTTGGCAATACCGCTTGCTTGCAGCAGAATATTGTCCAGTTCCTTTTTACTGTCAGCCGTGTTCAGCACAAGGAATGTCATTAAAAACATTCGCTCGTTACGGCTCTGCAAATCGGCAAGGAGCTTCTTTGCTTCACCGCCGTAGGTGGCAAGGTCGGAGGGGATAATATCCATATCATATCCTGCCCGTACTGCCTTTTTCTGTTCCTCAATTTTCATCTTATCGAGGTCTGTAATCTTTCGCTTAATGGTTTTAATGGCTTTCATCTGGTCTACCGACTGAATGTGCATGGTGACAATGAGGTTGCTTTCCATTTCTAAAAAGTCTGACAGCACACGGTCATTCAGCTCGGGTGCGAGTATTTGCAAAAAGGACATTGCACCGTATTTGCCACCTGTTCTGAAAGTGCCTTTTTCCTTAAACTCAAAAGAGGACGGAGCGATAAAGTCCTTAGTGCTAAGCCCCGAAGGAGCAAGCCATTTCCATTCAAAAGCAAAGGGGTCGTTTCCGCCCATTCTGAGAATGTTGTGTATGAGTTTCAGCCGTTCTCTGCCATCAAGGGAAGTAAGCTGTACCCCAAGCCGCTTAAAAGCGTTCCAAAGGTCATTTTCAATGCGTTCCAAACGGGGCTTTGCAATTTTGATGTTATCTGATTCAATGGCGAAAGTGAGGTACTTGGTTTTCACAAGTCCGTTGTTGCCCCTTGAAAGTTGATTGTGCAGCATCTCGGTGTACTCTGTTCGGATACTGTCAAAATCATCTGCCTGTGGAGCGATGAATACGCTTTTTTCATAGTCCTTTGCGTTGGCTGTGGTGTTAAGGAATGTGAGCTGAAATTTGATAGTACTGTCAAAGTAGTTGAGGAAATCACACCAACTTTCAAAGATGGCAGTCTTGTCCTCGTTCTGTGCAATCTGATAATTGATGTCACCAAATTGCAGGGTTTTGGTGTAGAGCTTATTGCCTACATGACAGATACCATCGGGAAAAATATGACGGTAAGGAATACTGTCCTGTGCCGATTTTACTCCTTTGGGCTTATCACTCGCCCTTTGCACCGCAGTTGCGATGCTCTGTCTTTCTGCTCGTGTAAGTTTTACGGGCTTCTTTTCGATTTTTGACAATGCTATTTACCTCCTTGTCTAATTGATATTGCCGTTCCAGTAGCGGATAGAAATTATCCGTCCTGTAAGGTCTTTGTTTGGGGTTAAGAAAACGCACCGATACATAGTTTTTGAGCATTACTTCAAGCGGCTGACCGTGCTTTTCGTACATGGCAAACATAAATAGCGGCAGCATGAGAAACATCATAACCAGTACCGCAGGGCTAATGCCGATGTAGTCCTTGAGAATGAAAAAAGGCGGTAATCCTACCGCCAGTGCCGCCGAAAAGCAGATGAGCTGCCGTTTGGTGAGATTTAGCATCACCTTTGTTTTTACATTGCTTAAATCCTTGGGGATTGGTACATAAGCCATAAATTCTCCTTTCTGCCCTATGGGGCAAATTCAGTTAGTGTGCTGAAAAAATACTTTTAGCCAGTGTCCCAGTCTTAAAGAGAGAGAAGCAAAGCAGTACCGTGTACATCATACAAGTCCAAATTGCTCCGATGGGGTCGCCGTCTGTTGCGATGGACTGAATAAGCACGGCATAAATGCCAACGCACACCATAATAAGAAAACCTTGAAATGCGAGGGCAAGCAAAGCCTTGAGATAGTTTTGTCCCATATTCCATTCCTTGCTCTGCATGGTGGCGATGGGGATAGCTCCGAGAGAGGTCATAAGGTAGATTTCAAGCATTCTTCCGTACACGATAATAAAGACGCAGACGCTTAATGCCCACATGATAATCCCCATGAGAAAGCTTTGCAGATACAGTCCTAAAAGTGTGCCTATATCCATTTCAAGCAGACTTTCACGCAAGGCATCTATGGTTTCTACCCCTATAGCAGTATCGGTGAGAATTACCCCTGCCGCATTAGAAATAACCGACTGTGCCACATCAAATATCCCCATCATAATGGGAAATGTGTTTGTGACCAGTACCACAGCGATAAAGGTTTTCATCATCCACTTAAAAATGTCTGAGGGTGGGAAGTCGTGCAGATTGTTTCTGTCAATGACCATTTGTATCAGCTCGTAGCACATCACAAAGGTCAAAATTATTCCGGCTATGGGCATGATAACGGTGTCCGATAAGTTTTGTATCATAGAAAAAATACCGCCATTCCACGCTGACGGTGTTTTCCCTACATCTCCGGCAATTCTTGCAACTTCGGAATTGATGTTATCGAACAAGCCTGTTAAATTACCCATAATGCCGTCAACGAGCAGATTGGTTATCCACTCGTTGATTGCATCAAGGATAAAATCCATAAGCTACTCCTTAGAACAATCCGGAAAGAAGCGGTACAAGGGTCATGCCAATCAGTGCTACGCCACCGCCTGCCATGAGCTGCTTCATGCCCTGTGATTTTGCACCGGGGTTGTCATTGCCGTAGCCCTCCAAGAGATTGATTACGCCCCAAATACCAAGTCCTGCACCAAGAGCGATTACGAGTGTCTGCAATACTGTTACTGCCTGATTAAAAAATTCCATAGTTTTGTTCTCCTTTAAATTTGTTTTGGTTTGGTTGATAGACTTCTGCAATAAAAAAACGCTGTACACTGACAGCGTTAAATCACCACAATCATAGGCAACACCCCTTTCCGTGTGGTTGTATCTATATAAAAAGCACCACCGTAAACGGCAGTGCTTATTACCCCTCTGAGGGCTTGGGTTCGGTTGTTTCTTCCTTGCTCATGTCATAGACCTCGTACACATCACTCCCTTTGAGCTTTAGTTTTGTGGATAAGAATTTTTCAATATCAAAAGCGTTCTTCTTATCAAAGTCGGATAGGTACTTGTATTTCGGGTGCTTTGTGATGTCGTATTTTTCGCTGAAAAAGGGTCGCACACCTCTAAGTTGCAAGATACATTTACCGCCGTCCATAACAGAAAGCTCGTCCATTGACATGAGTTCTTTTCCAAGCCGCTGATAATTGATACCATAGCTGCGTTGACTGCCCCTTGTGTCGGAGGTATTGAACATATCAATGGTTTCCTTACCCAAGGTTTCGGTTAAGTCTTTGAGGGTGGTTTTCTCCTTACCGCCAAGGAAAATCATGCTGTCACAGTTGCCGATTATAGTATCGGAATTATCCTTATAAAGTGCTTTGAGCTGTGATTGTGCCTGCAACACAAGGCAAGCGGAGATTTCACGACTTCGGATTGTTGCCATGAGCTTTTCGAGGTTTGGTATCTGCCCGATGTTGGCACATTCATCAATTAAGCACCGCACATGAACAGGAAGTCTGCCACCGTATACATCATCTGCTTTATCACATAGCAGATTAAAAAGCTGTGTATAGCACATAGATACAAGAAAGTTGAATGTTGCATCGGTGTCGCTGATGATGATAAACAAGGCGGTTTTTCTGTCCCCGAGAGCATCAAGCTCCAGTTCGTCATAGGCGGTCAGTTCCCGTAGCTCTTTAATGTCAAAGGGGGCTAATCTTGCACCACATGAAATAAGGATAGATTTCGCTGTTTTGCCTGCGGCTAATTTGTATTTCTTATATTGCCTTACGGCAAAGTGCTGTGGGTCTTTTTCCTCAAGTCTATCAAACATCAAATCCACATTGTTCTTGAACTCCTCATCGTCCTCACGGACTTCACTGGCATTGATAAACTCAATCAGTGTTGTGAAGTTCTGCTCATGTTCGGGGGCTTCATAGTAGATGTAGGCAATGAGGGCGGTATAGAGCAGGGTTTCTGCTTTTACCCAAAAATCGTCACCGGCTTTGCCCTCGCCCTTGGTGTTGGCAATCAGAGTGGTGACGAGTTTCAAAATGTCCTTTTCACTTCTGATGTAGGCAAAAGGGTTATAGTGCATAGATTTCTTGAAATTGATGGTGTTTAGGATTTTCACCTTGTAGCCCTCACGAAGCAGCAGCTTGCCACACTCAATGACGATTGAGCCTTTTGGGTCGGTAACAACATAGGAGCTGTGGCACTGCATAAGGTTTGGTTTCAGCCAAAACCTTGTTTTGCCCGAGCCGGAGCCGCCCACAATCAGCACATTTTTATTTCGTGCTGTCTTGGGGTCTTTGGGGCGGTTATTCATAGTCAGCAGTTCTGTTTGGGTAAGTATCACATTGTTTTGGAATGTGGGGTGTACATACGGCTCAATGTCTTTTGCATTACCCCAACGGGCAGAACCATACTCCACACCCTTGCGGTACTTCTTGGCATTTTTGCTGCGTATATAGATAACCAGTCGGAGTAAGCCGCCAATGGCAAGCCCAATCAGCAAATCCGTTGGATAAAAGGACGGTAGTGGTACTGCTAAGGCTTTTGAAAATCCATTGCCTAAGCCGAGTATCTTTTCTCCCAAATCAACACCGCTTGTATACCGCCATGCTTCGGGTAGTTTGGTGAACAGCAGCCCCAACACAAGGTAAGGGATATTAAGAACAAGGAGCTTTTTCATCTTTTTACTCATAGGCTCTGCTCCTTGTCTTTGTGTTTTACCTTTTGGATAACGGTATTTTTCGCAAGTGCCGCAAGTTTTCTAAGCTCGGCAAGCACAGACGGACGAGCCGCCTTTTTCACCATATCTGCGGTGTATTCCTTAAAAGCATTGGTAATGGCATCGGCATCTTTGCCCTTAAAAAACACCACATATTTCGGTGGTATTTCATGCTTGTCTTTCATCACAGCAAAGTCCACACCGTATTTCTTCGCCACACGCTCAAAATCTTTGATGTTTTGGTCGGTAATTTCAATACTGGTCATGCCTTGACCTTGCCCTGCAAGCTGCTTTACTGATTGCTTCCCCTGTGGGATAGTGGGGTGGGTTTGCTTATCCTTTAAGTGTGCAAGCAGTTTGACGATAGCTTTTTTCAACTCTCTGCCAGTGAGCTTGCTTGCACTGATAGCAAGAGCAACGGTTTTCTGTTCCACTTCTTCCTGCATGAAAAATCCCTCCTTTCACGATTTATCGGGTATCACTATTCCTCTCTGCCTTGTCCCTTGACGGTCATAATACCCTCAAGGGTGGTAGCGGTGATGTTCAGCCTTTGGGCAATAGCAATGTCATTTTTTACATTTTCATCTACCACACTGCCGCATACCACAAGCACCCTTGCACGGCGAAGCATATCCCTTGCCATATCAATGCCGTCCTTATGCTCCTGTGGCACTTGGTCGCATAGGAACAGGGGTAGATAAAGGGGTGGGCAAACTGGTGTATATCCTGATTCATAGAGCTTTCTGCAATATTTAGCTGCCGTTTCGGTTACTTCAAACTCGTTGTTACTCCATGCAGCGGTGATGTAAGCCATAGGTTTTCTCATATTTCAATATCTCCTTTCATTTTTGGGTATGGAAAAAGGCACTTTGCAAAATTTTTTACAAAGTGCCTAACGAGCTGGGCTGTATAAATCGTGATTGACCAAAGCCGAATAGTAGCTGTCTATGGTAGACGGTGCATTAAACAGCGTTGCAAGCAAATATCGCTTGATGTTCCGTACATAGGTGGTGTTTTTGTCTAAGCACTCAAACACATACTCGATATGGGACGAGGTGATTTTCAGCATCTTGTTTTTCACAAGCCTTGCAGGGTAATCCTCACCGGCAATGTTGATGGTGTCCTTGGTGGAACACAGGGTTTCGATGATGATGTCGGCTACTTCGTCCAAACGCTCACGCATACCGATTTTGCCGTACTGCTTAAAATGATCGTACTCAATATTCTCATAGACCGTTTGCTTTATTTCTTCATAGTCATCGTATCCAATCCCATCATATCCTGTGCTTTTCGGTTGTCCGTAAGGATAGGATTGATAAGGATTTGATGTTTCTGTATTTAATAAATCTTTCTTTGATTTATCAATAGTTTGTAGATAAGTATTTAATTGGTGGGGATTATCCAAGATAGGCTCACCCTGTTTAGGGGTTTCCTGTATTGGCTTTTCCAAAGTTGGATTATCCCGTTTAGGTTGAGATTGGCTTGTATCAAGGCTTTGCGGCTGCTCTAAAATGGTGTATTCGGTGGTGGTGAGCTGTCCCTTGTCGTTGCGAAGTCGCTTGCGAAGAACATAGCCCTGTTCTTCAAGCTCTTTTATTGTGCCGTTAATGCTGTCTATTCCGTCCTTACAGATGTAGGCAAGACCTTTTACCGTGTAATCCCAATCCTCTGGGAGCGACAGCATAAGGGACAGCAAGCCCTTTGATTTGAGTGAAAGCTCTTTATTTCGTAAATGATGGTTTGCCATAACGGTGTAATCCTTCGTTTTTTCTATTCTGCACACAGCCATTTCCTCACTTCCTTTCCTGCTGCGAGTAGCTGACACAGAGGTCAGTTTCAGCGTGTAGGTTCTTTGGGGCGGTCATAGAAAATATCACCTTTTACAACCTTGGCGTGTTTGACGATTTTAATTTCTTTTCGGCTTTGGCTATCCATTGCTTTTTGGTAGCCTGCATCGGTAAGAAACAGCCGCATACGCTCACCTTTATCGCCAACAGGAGAGGAATGGGAAAGCACATCAAAGACAATCATGTGCCGTGTGTCCTCTCCAAAGCGTTCCAGTGCCATAATGTCATGTCCTGCCAAAACAGAATCACCCGACTTTTTTCGGGCTTCATCAAGCAATTCGCCTATGGTTTTGTTCTTATTCATAATGCCAACTCCTTTCTAACGCTCCTGCTGTTGGGTACGCTTTTTATGCCATGTTTCCAGTAATTTCAGTATGGTTTCCTCCATTTTCTGCGGTGTATAGGACTTAGGAAAATACTTTCTAAGTTTGTCACTCGAAAGTGTTACCTTGTCGAGTTCACCTTTCTTTTCCTCACTCATAATGGCACACATAGATTCAAGGGTACATTTTCCCTCGGCACTAAACTTTTTAAGCCGCTGTGCCTGTGAAAGAGAGGGGGTTGCCTGTTCCATATCCATTGCTTCGAGTAAATTTGTCTGCTCCTCGGGCTTTAGATAGGACAGCTCCACAGCAGGGTTAAAGGAGATTTTCTTATCGTCTACCATATCAAGAAGCTCGGGGATAAGCTCGGTAAGACGGATAAAGCGTTGTATCTGTCTTGCACTATCGGGAGAGTTTTCGCTAAGAATATTAACACTTCTTAAATTGTCGCCAACTTGGCTACCATTTTCTTTTGTTGGTCTGCCTGCCTTACGTTTTATAGCATCTAACTTTAGCTTGTATGCAAAAGCTCGTTCACTCGGCAGGATATTTTCTCTTTGCAAGTTGCTGTCCACCATAATAATAGTGGCGGCATCATCGTCAAGATTACGGACAATGACGGGCATGGTAGAAAGTCCTGCCAATTTGCTTGCCCTGTGCCTGCGGTGTCCGGCTACAAGCTCATAGCCGCCCTCGTCACGGGGACGGGCGATTGCAGGAACAAGCACACCATATTCCTTGATACTCTCGGCGGTTTCTGCCATTGCTTCATCGTCTTTTACCTTAAATGGGTGGTCTTTGAATGGAAACAGCTTCGTCAAGGCTATCTCCATAACCTTTTCTCTGCCCGCATCGGCTCTGCTTTCTTCGGTGGAAAACAAATCATCTACCGATGTCAGATTTATGTTTTTGGCGGAGCTTTTCAATCTTCAACACCTCCTTTGTCAGTTCTCGGTAGCTTTGGGCAACCTTGCCTTTGGGGTCGTGAGCAAAAATACTTTTGCCCTCGGCACTAATCTCTGCGGCTCGTACCGAATGGGGAATGTCCGTAGCGAACACCTTGATTTTACCGCCGTAGGTATCACGGAGCAGGGTGCTGATGTCCTTTGCAAAGTTGGTGCGGTTATCCACCATCGTCAGTAGAATACCGTCTATTTGTAGTTTGGGATTAATCTGCTTGCGTACCTTGTTTATAGTCTGTAAAAGCTGTTCTAAGCCTTTTGCAGGGAGATACTGAGCCTGCACGGGAATAATTACGCTGTCTGCCGCCGCCAGTGCATTGACGGTGAGCATACCAAGAGAGGGCTGCGTATCAAGCAGGATATATTGATAGTCCTTTTTCACTGTATCAAGATACTGTTTGAGGATTGTTTCTCTGCTCATGGCATTGATGAGGGATACCTCCATGCCGGATAGCTCAATGTTGGCAGGGAGCAAGTCCACGCCCTCGGGGTGGAATAGGATACCCTCCTTATGTTCCAGTGGAGTATCGGTGATTACCTTGCCCATGACGGTTGCAAGGGTTGTAGGTATATTGTCGGGCTGTGGGTGTCCTAAACTGATTGACAGTGAACCTTGTGGGTCGCTGTCTACGATTAAAACCTTTTTGCCCTCCTGTGCAAGCCCTATGCCTAAGTTGGCACAAGTGGTTGTTTTGCCGACACCGCCTTTTTGCATAGCGATGGCGATTACTTTTGCGTTCAAGTTTTGTTCCTCCTTTCGATTTTGGGTATAAAAAATTGCCCCTTATATAATAAGAAGCAATTTCATATCCATATTTAGTTTTGTATTACCTCAAAATAAATTAGGGCATCTTTAATGGCATCTACTTGAATAGGAGTGGGGTGCTTTCTTGGTTGCTTTAGTGTTTCAACAGCATTGGGAGCATCGTACATTTGCAAACCTAATCCACGTTTTACTTCAGCAATATATGCCGTGTGGACTTTAAAGCTATATTTTTCAAGAATATATTCTTGAAGCATTTTGTAAGTAGTTCGTGGTTTTGGCTTGTATGCTTCTGCCCTTTGAGCTATATTATTAAGGGTAAGCTTATTATGAATAGCGTCAATATTATCTAAAGGTATCATTCCATCCCCGTGACCAAAGGCTACGGTTACGTTAATATAGCTGTCTGGAGCTTTGTGGGTCTTTGGTAATACCGTTGAGACCGTAATACTACTACATCGGAAAGATACCTGAAACTCCTTGATTTTAGGCACTTTGAGCGATTTTATCAGTTTTCCCAAAGTGACCGAAAAGAGAGAAAAAAGGCAATTTCAGACGGTGTGAATGTGTCGGTAGTTCTTGATATGGTATCTCGGAACACATGAAGCTACAGTTCATAATTTCATTATAAAAACTAAATTCTTTAACATTCAACTAAATAATTAAAAGTCGTACAGACCGCTTATTTTCAAGCTTTTTGAAGATGGGCGGTCTGTTTGCGTTTCAGATAAGAAATTGAAATGCAAGCTTAAAACGAAAGGTGGTGAGGAAGGTGAAAGAAAATGAAGAAATGTATTCTTCTTGGCAAGCTAACTATGATACTGAAAGTGAAACAGTTAAAAATGACCAGGAAATAGTAATAATGCAACTTAATAAGCTAAGTGGTTTTAAAAATCATCCGTTCAAAGTGGAAACTAATACAGCATTATTTGAGTTGATGCGAAGTATTGAAAATGATGGCATCTTGGATCCGTTGTTAGTTAGACCCAAACCAGACGGAAATGGATTTGAGATAATAGCTGGTCACCGAAGAAAAGCAGCCTGTGAATGGGCGGGAATTACAGAGGTTCCTGTTATTATACGTAATCTGGATGACAATCAGGCAGTAATAGCTATGGTAAACAGTAATCTCCAGAGAGAAAATATAAAACCCAGTGAGAAAGCATTTGCTTATAAGATGAGATTAGAGGCTATGAAACAACAGGGGAAGAGAACCGATTTAACTTCTTGCCAAGTTGGCAAAAGGTTAGACGCTGCGGTATCAGATGAATTCAAATTAGAGATGAAAGATAGTAATCCTACTTTGAAACTTGCAGAGGTTACTTATGGAGTAAATGATTCAGGAATATGGGAAATAAAAAACAGAGAACAAACGGAAATAATGAAGATTGATTCCAATAAGGAGTTGGCTATGCAATATGGAGAAAGTCAGAGACAGATTAACAGATACATTCGTCTTACATATCTCATCCCTAAGCTATTAGACATGGTAGATGACGAAAAAATAGCATTTACTGTGGCGGTGGAACTTTCTTACTTAAAAGAAGAAGAACAGTATGAGCTTCATGCTGTAATGGATTTGGAACAATGTACACCTTCCTTATCGCAAGCAAATCGGTTAAAAAGACTAAGTCAGGCAGAAGAACTGGATATCGATGTAATTTATACAGTCATGGGTGAAGAAAAGCCAAATCAAAAGTTGCAGATTAAAATCAGAGCAGATAGAGTAGAAAAATATTTTCCAAAAGATTTTACTGAGAAGCAAAAAATAGAATTAATCGAAAAACTGCTTCAGGAATGGCATGGACATCAACCTAAAAAAGAGCAGAGATTAGTTAGAAGCAGATAAGTAAGATATGAAGATAGTACTGCATATTTGTTAATAAATTACATTCTAAGTATAATCTACTTAGAAGCAGTTAGAAATCAAATATACTCATTCAAAGAAAGTATATTATTCTATTTAGAGTAGAGGTGATATTTATTAAACATATTTTCACAAGGAGGAAAAAGCAAATGGAACATAATCATATAGAAGTTATTGGAGTTGACCATGGGTTTTCCATGATGAAAACAGTAAGCCATGTATTTACATCCGGAGTGGGAGAAATCACATCGGAACCTGCCATATATGAAAATCTCTTGGAATATCAGGGAAGATACTTTAGAATCGGTGGAGAACGGCTGACAGTAAAATCAACTAAGGTAGTGGATGAAAATTATTATATCCTAACATTGGCAGCAATCGCTAAGGAATTAGAGCGGAGAGGAATGAGAAGCGCTAATATCTTCTTAGCTGCCGGTCTTCCACTTACAAGATTTGGTGCGGAAAAGCAGAATTTCATTGATTATCTGTCTAAAAACAAAGAGGTCACGTTCATATATGAGGAAAGAACTTACCGCATTCGATTGGATAAAGTAGCGGTTTTCCCACAGTGCTATGCGGCGGTAGTAGACCGAATGATGACTTTTACAAAAAAGGTACTGGTGGTGGACATAGGTAGCTGGACCATTGATATGATGCCGATTGAAGAAAAATCCCCAGATGAATCAAGGTGTGTTACCACTCCAAGAGGTTTGATTACCTGTATACGTTCTATTAATGAGCAGTGTGTCAGGCTATTAAATGGTGAGATTGATGAAAGTGAAATCCAGCAGGTTATGAGGTTTGGTAAAAGTGATTTAGACGATAAGTATTTTCAGATTATAAAAAAAGAAATCGAAGCATTTACCAACTATGTTTATGATGTAATCGGAGAGCATGGATACAATCTGCATACGACCAATATCATTTTTGTTGGTGGAGGAGCAACAGTAATGCGGCTGTTTGGAAGTTTAAAGCAAAAGAATATAACATTTATTGAGGATATCAAGGCAAATGCCAAGGGCTTCGAGCAACTAGCAAGGATGGCACTTAAAGCAAATAAAAAGATTGGTTAGGTGAAAAGGAATGAGATTTGCTGATCCAAGTGTTTATTCCGTATTCCATTTTGATGAAGGTGTTACCTATGATGTAAAACTGGTAGTTGAAAATGATATTATCGTATTGTATATGAATGACACAAAGGTATTAAGCAATCGAATTTATAAGGCAAGAGGAAACAAGTGGGGCTTATTCAGTATTGGAGGGAAAACTACATTTTCTGACATACAGATTTATGTTCCATAATACATATACTTTATATAAAGTGTCATTTTGTAAACCTAAGTTGTATATTTACACATCACATGGTATACTTTTCGTATATATTTATAAGAGAGGTAACATGAAATGAATAAAGTAAAAATTCAGGACATCGCTGATAAAGCAGGATTATCAAGAAATACGGTATCTAAAATATTTAACGGCAAATATAATGGACCGGTGGAAACAAAAGAAAAAGTAATTCAGTTGGCAATGGAAATGAATTATAAAGAATATGGACAACTTCAAAATAAAATATCTGACAAAATGTCGTATTCAATAACAAAAAATATACTTATTTTAACAAAAGGTGATATTATTAACTCATACTTTTTTGCTCACATAGTAAATGAAATTCAGAAAATGATCGAGGGGGAAGGATATAATCTTCTATTGTCAAATATTCGTGATATTGATATCGAAACAATGCAGCTTCCTTCTAATGTTAGAAGCGGATTAGTTGATGGTATTGTCTGTATGGAGCTGTTTGACAGAAATTATATAGAAAAGTTGATAGCTACGGAAATTCCTATAATATTTGTTGAATTCTATTATGATGCATGGAATATCGAAGGAAATTACGATATCATCATGATGAATAATGAATTTTATGTAAATAGTATGGTTAAGAAATTAATAAAAGATGGTTGCAGCGATATCGGTTTTGTTGGAGATTACCATCACTGCAGAGGTTTCTATGAAAGATATATGGGATATGTAAATGCCTTAAGGGAGTCTGGTATTCCTGTTAATCCAAATAATTGTATGACTGTTGATGATGGAGATAATTATTTTAATGTACCTTGGATAATCGAGAGGATTCAGAAAATGGAAAAAGTGCCAGATGCATTTGTATGTGCTAATGATGCAATAGCAGTAAACATTGTAAAAGCCCTTAAACAATTGCACTATATAATTCCTGACGAAGTCCAGATTATTTCTTTTGATGATATCCCAGATGCAGTTAATATCAGTCCTACATTGACTACTGTAAGAGTTTTTAGAGAAGATTTAGGAAGATGTGCATTTGAAAATTTATTGGCAAGAATCAATACCCCAAATAGAAAAAGGCAAATTATATATGTAGATACAGAAATTGTTGTGAGAGAGTCTACAAGAAAGAGTATTGTATGGTAATAGTTTAAAAAACTATTTAGAATCTATGCAAAACAGGTATTAATATGGATAATTATAAATGTATCTTATTTGATATTGATGGAGTACTAGCTAAAGCCACTAATTCTGCCGATGAGATTTTAAAGGAAAATAATATTACAATCGAGGAATTCTTTAAGAATTGGGACTCTTCCAAAGCAGTGTCTGATTTTGAAGCAGGAAACATTACACCAGCAGAATTTTCGGAAGTCAGAGGAAATGAGCTGGATAAGGATCTGAAGCCAAATGCTGTCATGAATATACTTATGGCACGAAAAAGTGTTTTATATGATGGTGTGGAACAACTGCTTGATAATTTGTATAAAAGAAATTTCGTGTTAGCTTGTCTATCAAATACTAATGTTCTACACTGGAACAATATAGAGGGAAAAGAGATCTTTGAACGCTATTTTTATATGAAATTTTTATCCTATGAAATGGGTTTTATTAAACCGCAAAAGGAAATTTATCAAGCTGTACTGAAAACTTTACAGTACAAGGCTCATGAAATTTTATATTTTGATGATTCTAAGAAGAATATTGATGCAGCATTAAATCTGGGATTTAATGCTGTACATGTAAAAGATTTTTATGATCTGGCTGAAAAAATAGATAAGATTCTTTCTGTAAAGTTTATATAAGGACAAACTAAGTATGCATTGATTTATGGAAACCAGTCTAAAAATCAAAGTAATTGTTATATAATATCTAAGGGCTGCCAATCGGCAGCCCTTAAACTGTAGACAAACTATTTCTGTAAGACCCATCGCTATATAGTTGATTCTCTGTAAATAAGTGAAGTAGTATACTGAGAGTAAACACAAGGGGTTTTAGGATTCTTGATCCGTTCGATAATACAATTTGCAGCGGAGATACCTAATTGTTCTTTCGGTGTGTCTATAGTCGTGAGAGGGGGATGTACTTTGCTGGCTTCGGGAATGTTATCAAAACCTACAATTGAAACATCTTTAGGAATACGGTATCCTAGGAATTGGAGGGCGTGCATTAATTGAATTCCCGTCCAATCGTTACCGCAGATGAAAACATCCGGTATAGATTGCATTTTCTTAATTTTATTAATTAAATAAGTAAAATCCATAAATTTATCGTCCGTTTCGTAAAGCAGGGAACACTTATCATCCAGCTTTAGTTGATTCGTTTTTAATGTTTCACATAATGCATCGAAACGCTCCTGAAAACCTCTGCCGACATTTGAGGAATAGATATCTCCGGCAAACGCGAAACGGCTGGCCCCTTTTCTAATTAATTCAGATATAAATTGTTTTAAGTTTATTTTATTCTCCATAGTAATAATGTCAAGTTTACCCATGATTTGTTCGTAATCACGGGGCATGTCTACCGTTACAATTGGTATATTGTAATTTAATAATGCATTAATGACACGTTCATCGCAAATTTCCACCAGAATGATTCCCTTTATCGTCGGATCATTGATGGTAGAGGGAAATTGCAGATTCTTTAAGTCATTCTCAGCCATAATTCCCAATACTAAATTATAAGCATTTGGACGTAAAACGGACTCAATTCCTTTTAATACATTAGTCCAGAATTCAGAGTAATTGGCAGAAGCCCGGGTTAAAAATAATATAGAGCCATGGATAATAGATGAATCGGAAAAATTATATTCCATAATAGAACTTTGATAATTCATTTCCCTTGCTTTCTCCTGAATCATTCTTCTGGTAGCATCAGAAACACCCGGACTGCCGCTAAGAGCTTTTGATACAGTGTTTCGCGATATCTGCAAGGCTGCTGCAATATCTTTTATTGTACATTTCATAATTACAGAATCTCCTTTGCTTTTTTAAAAATTATATTATAAATAGCACAAAAATGCAAATAGAAATGCATAAAACGAAAAGTGTATGAATGTATCGTGATGGAATAAAATAATTCAGTGATCACACGAAATTATAAAGTGTGCACACGGTGCACTAAATGCACACAAAACCGTATTATTTTTATTTATTATGTATATAAACTATATGCTATATTAGATAGAAATGTAGAAAATGTATATAATACACAATCGCATATTGAAAATATCCTGAAAAAAGGGTATTATGTATATACAGCAAGCAGCTGGAAAGAAAACAAAAATGCAATAAATGAAAAGTGCATAATGTGCATTTGAACGAAAGCAAGAGGTATAAGCGTTTTATGTCAAAATTATTCTACAGGCCAGAAGATGCATGGGTGGGTGATTTGATTCCCTATTATGAAGATGGACTATACTACGGATTTTATCTACATGATCCAAGGTGCAAAAAAGATGAATATGCGGAAGAAACTACATGGCATCTGGTAACAACTAAAGACTTTGTTAATTTGGATTATCATGGGGAAGCAATTAAAAGAGGCGGAGAGGATAAACCTAATAAAAATGCATATACAGGTTCTATAATAAACGATAAGGATGGAATGTATTATGCATACTATACTGCCTATAATGCAGATATTAAGATTAATGGAAAAAGCGTACAGTCTGTCATGAGGGCAAAAGGCAGAGACCTTTATCATTTGGAAAATGAGGAAGATTTTTTGTTTGTAGCAGATGATACTATATATGAAGCCTTTGATTGGAGAGATCCATATGTATTTTGGAATGAAGAAGAGGAACAGTATTGGATGCTTTTAGCTGCCAGAAGGAAAAACGCAGGAGCTATAAGAGGGGGGTGCATTGCACTTTGTAAATCAAAGGACTTAAAAAACTGGAATTATGCGGAACCATTTTTTGAACCGAATATGTATGTAACCATGGAGTGTCCGGAAGTTTTTCGGATGGGTGAATGGTGGTACCTGGTATTTTCTACCTTCAATGACCGCTTCGTAACCCATTACAGAATGGCTGAAAGCCTTAACGGTCCTTGGATTATTCCGGAAGATGATGTGTTTGATACGCGGGCTAATTATGCAATAAAAACGGCTTCCGATGGCAGGCAGAGATTTGCATTCGGCTGGATACCCAGTAAAAAAGGAAATAATGATTTTGGTGCCTGGGAGTGGGGAGGAACCATGGTATTCCATGAAATTATTCAAGAGAAAAATACGGGAATCCTTAAAATAAAACCAACGGAAGGAAGCAGATATTACTTTGATAAAAAGGAAGCGGTAAGGCAGTTTGAGCCATTTCATTGCACAGTAGAGAATGAAAATGGTATTTACCGGATAGAAGCTCATATGTTAGGCGCTGCTCTATTTCCAATACCTAAGGATGCATTCAGCCTGGAGTTTGATTTGGAAGTGGAACAGGCCCATGAATTTGGAATAGCAGTACATGCGGATAAAGAGATGGAAAAAGGGTATTTTCTTAAAATGGATCGCAGGAAGAATATGGCGGCATGGGACATGTGGCCAAGAAGTGAACAGGGCTTTTATCAATGGCAGATAAAAGGGGATGTGGCTTATCAGGTAGAAACGGTGAGAAGACTTCCAGAGGGAGATAAATACCATATTTTCATGTTACGCGAAGAAGATATCTGTGTAGTATATATCAATAATGAAGTCGCCATGTCTACAAGAATGTATGATCATAAGGGGGAGTATGCGGGGGTGTATCTGATACAAGGAAAGGCAGCCGTTAAAAATTTAGTGATTAAAACAAAAGAATAACTGCTTGCAACTATTCGGTCACAATTTCTTTTGTTTAGATAAAGAAAAGGAGAGAATAATATGAAAAAAAGAATGCTTAACTTACTTATGGTGTTAGTGATGATTATTTCGCTTGTAACTGGGTGCGGCAGTAAAACCGACAGTACAGAACCTGGTGTCACTGAAAATCAGACAAAATCATCGGAAAAGACTACGGTTGTAAAATGGCTTGCGTCCAGACCTGTTGACGGTGCTATTGATTTAACCATGAGAGAGATAGCTAAGAAGTACAGCGAGGAACATGAAGGAAACTGGGTACTGGATGTGGAAACCACAGCGGACAGGCCCTCCTATTTACAGAAATTAAAGACGTTAATTGCCGGAAATAATATGCCTGATATTATTGACATTGATGCAGATCCATACTGTAAGGAACTGGTGGATGCAGGTTTATTGGTAGATGTAAAATCTTTTCTAAAAGAAGAGGAAAAATATGATGACTTTTATCCAATTGCATTAAAATACCAGGAATTTACCGATGGGTCAATGTATACCCTGCCTTTAGAATATCATGTTGAAATGATTTGGTATAACAAAGAAATCTTTGCTGCAAATAATATTGAAGTTCCAAAAACCATGGATGAATGGTTAGATGCTTGTGCGGCCTTAAAAGGGAATGGAATAACACCAATATCCGTAGATGGTGTTGACAGATGGCCGGTACAGCGTTATCTGGCAATGTTGCCTTTCCGTGATACAGCCAATGATTATATTGTTAATCTTCGTGACGGTAAAGCTTCTATGGGTGATGAAACCGGAATGAAAGCAATTAAGTTCTTGAAACAAATGGGACAGTACTTTAATGAAGGTTTTGCTGCAACTGATTATGCAACCGCACAGTCCCTGTTTTTGGATGGTAAATCAGCAATGTACTATATGGGGGACTGGGAACAGGCGGCAATGTTAGATCAATATGAAGCTGGAAAGATTGATTATTTCTATCTGCCCACAACCCCGGACGGCAAAACAGGTGCAAATGAGTTCTGCGTTAACTCCGGTATCGGTATGGCATTTAATGCAGATACATTTGATGCGAAGACAAAAGATTTCATTCTTTATGTAATAGAAAATTACGGCAAGATCTATGCCGGAAGGCAGCAGATGTCTCCGATCAAAACAGAATTACCAAAAGATATAAAGTTTACTGATCTGTATTTAAGAATTCAGGATGATATGAATAATACGGGCGAACATTTCCTAAAACCTTGGGATACTTATCTGGACTCAAGTACGAATTCCATAATGCAGGACAATATGTTATTATTAGCAGCCGGGGATATGTCCGAAGAGGAGTTCGCTGGGTTAGTGGATGATTCAATAGCAGCCAGTAAAAATTAAATTAAAAATATTGCATCCGGGGAGATTTGTTCTCGGATGCAATTAATTGAGGTGACCTATGGGAATATTAAAAGATAAAAGATCATTCTGGGTATTTTTATTACCGGGATTATTATTTTATATACTGGCCGTTTTCTATCCCATTGAAGAATCCATTCGTTTAAGTTTTATGAAATGGGGTGGAATCGGGGATAAGAAATTTGTTGGATTTGATAATTATTTTGTAATGTTCAAAGACAAAGTGTTTTATAAAGCTTTTCTGAATAACCTGATTTACTTATTAATTGTTGTTTCCATGCAGCTATTAATAGGTTTAGTATTTGCAATACTATTATCTTATATGAAAAAAAGGGTTACATTAATAAAAACTTTGTATTATGTACCGTGTATAGTAACTACTGTGGCTGTAACACAGCTTTTTAGAAGTATGTATGCAACAGAACCGGTGGGATTAATAAACGAGATACTGAATGCGATCGGTTTAGATAATCTGGCAACATCATGGCTTACTAATGTTAAAACAGTTTTAGCCTGCGTATCTGTTCCGGAAGGATGGAGATTCACAGGTATGTATATGGTTATTTTTTATGCAGCACTAGTTTCACTGGATTCATCAGTTTACGAGGCTGCTAAGGTAGATGGAGCCAATGAATGGCAGATATTAATGAAAATAAAATTGCCGTTGATAAAACCTATTCTTTTGCTGACATTAACGATGTGTTTGACCGGTGCTCTCAGAGGATTTGATATTCCGTATTTATTAACAAGTGGCGGACCCGGAAATGTCAGTGAATTAATGTCCACATATATGTATAAAAAAGCATTTTCAAGTAACCAATATGGCTATGGCAGTGCGCTTGCCGTATTCATAATCATAGAGAGTATTTTGGTTGTTTCGATTTTAAGAGCTGGTTTTACTACCAAGGAAGACAGAGAACTTAAGAAACAACAAAAGATAAATGACAGGGAAAGGAGAGCGAAAAGAGCATGAAAAAGAAAATCGGAAAAATAGTATTCAACTTAATTATCTTACTCTTTTTGGTTATTCAGCTATACCCGATCATTTGGCTTTTTATGGCAAGCATTAAGCCAACGGTAGAGTTGTCCTCAACTCCTTTTGCGTTACCTCATAATCCTACCCTAAACAATTTTATAAAAGTCTTTTCAGATGGTAAAATAGGGTTTTATATTTGGAACAGTATTAAGGTTACTGGAATTTCTTTGCTCCTGATTATAGCATTAAGTGCAACTGCCGGATTTGCATTGGCAAAGTTTAACTTTAAAATTACGAAAAATATTTATGGATTTTTCACCTTTGGAATCATGATTCCGGTTCAGATTACTTTAATTCCATTATTTATTTTTTATAGTAAATTAGGGGTACTAAACACTTCATTTTCTCTGATTTTACCGCAGGTTGGGTTTGCACTGCCGCTTTCGGTTATGATGTTCTGCAGTTTTTATGGCTTTTTGCCCAATGAGTTATTGGAAGCAGCAATTGTAGATGGATGTAGTACCTACCGTATTTTTGCAAAAATTGTTTTTCCACTGGCGCGAAACACGATAATTACTATAGCGTCGATGTATAGTATATTAATATGGAATGATTTTATTTTTGCTAATACATTTATCAGCGATGATGCTGCAAAAACAGTAGCAATGGGTTTAAAAGACTATGTTGGTGCTTTCGGTAATGTGGATTGGGGATCAACCTTTGCAGCGATAACTATTACGATATTACCCCCTATGATTGTCTACTTTGCATTGAACCGATGGGTTACTGCGGGTATGACTATGGGAGCAACCAAAGGATAATTTTATGTAGTTATTAATGGGAATAACTATTTCTAAAGCAATAAAGAAAAAAAGTGTGGATTTTATGGTCTCACACTTTTTTATAATATAGTTTTTTAGTACCGGAACTAAAGTTTTTTGTTGGAGGCTGTGTAAACTAAAAACTTTGGATATTAATAAATTTGATTAGAGAAATGTTTCTTTACCGTGGATTCCCGGTAAATAGCATCGGTTTGAAGATAAGTTATAGTGTATGGAAGGGAAGGGTTTTGAATCCGATCCAATAGCTTTTTAGCAGCAATGATCCCCATATCAGAACTGTGAGAATTTACAGTGGTCAGATGGGGTTCTACAACAACAGAAGCCGGAACGTTATCAAAACCGGTTACAAGAACGTTTTTGGGTACAGTGATATTCAGGTCTTTTAAACAGGAAATTAGCTGAATTGCCAAGGAATCATTGGCACAAACAAAAAGTTCCGGTAATGGATCCATCATTTTTAAATTAGAAATCAACCACAAACGATCCCAGTATTTTAAATCATCTTTTTCAATAATGCAGAAAGATTTATTAACTGTTAGATCACAGCCCTGGAGAGCCATACAGAAACCAGTCCAACGTTCGTAGAAACTTAAACAGTGTGTATAGGATCCTACGAATCCAGCCCGGTTAATACGGTGTTCATAAAGAAGTTTTTTAACCATATTGGCTAATCTGTATTTACTTTCCATTAATAAAATATCTGCGTTTAAGTTGTCTTCTATGGCTGTGTAATAGGAATCAATAAATAAGACCGGTTTATTCAAAGAGCTGAGCATTCTACAATATTCACGGTCAAATAATTCCACACATAAGATTGCGTCTATGTTATTTAAGTCAAAAGTATTAGGCAGTCGTAAATAATGAATATCAGTATCCTGGATAGTAAAAAGGGATAGGGTATATCCGTATTTACTGATTTCCTGCTCCATTGTGGTTAAAAGGGAAGAGCCGATATGTTGCTTATCCGGAAACCTATGAAAAGTCAGAGCAATGTTGCCATGGATATTAGGAGCAGCATTTTGTTCTGAGGATTTAATAAGATTTAAGGATTCTGGCATAGTGGAAAATTGTCTATAATTCAGTTCCGCCGCTCTCTTTAAGACCTTCTGTCTGGTTTTTTCTGAAATATTTTCACTGCCATTTAATGCTTTAGAAACGGTAGTGCGGGAAAGATGAAGTGAATCTGCAATATCCTGCACTAAAATTCTTTGCTTTGCCATAATGTTAAAAATTCCTTTTCTTTATCTCATTTGTAAACGAATATAGAAGTTGGTTTACAAGTTTTATTATATCACAGAAAGAATGTGCAAGCAATATGTTTACAAATAGTAATAATGTTTACAAATGTAAAAATATAAAAAATAAACAAACTAATAAACCATACAAAATATATAAATTCATTCTGATATATTTGTTTAAATATACAAATCAAACAAAGACAGATTGACAAATGTTTAAAAGGTGTTAAAATAAATTTATACATAAGAAATACATATATATTAATAAATTGAACATATGTAAAAGTTTTAAGGAAAGTTATGAAACGTATGCAACAAAAAAATAGGCCGGACCTATTGGGGTCGGTCTTATTCTACCAAAAAAGGAGAGAAGATTATGGATTTATTTTATACCCCGGAATATGCAAAAACCGGTGATGTAATACCTTTTTATAATGAAGAGTTGAAACAGTTTGATCATTATTACTTAAAGAACTGGAATCCGGATGCACCAAAGGACAAAATTGTTTATGGCTGGCATCGAATTACAACCACCGATAACCGAAATTATATTGAAACGACTACAAAAATCCATGGAGGAACCGGTTCCGTGATTAAAGTGGATGGCCTGTACCATATGTTTTACTGCACATTTGACCAGAATCCCCCTGCACAGTGGGCCAGACATGCAATCAGTAAAGATCTGACCGAGTGGGAGGATGTTCCGGAGGATAAGTTCGGCCCGGATGGTGTGATTTACAATATGTCTGACTGGAGAGACCCTTATGTATTTTGGAATGAAGAAGAGAATAAGTGGTGGATGCTCCTGGCAGCGAGAGAGAATGCTCCAACAGAAAGAAACGGTTGTGTAGCTCTTTGCACATCAGAGGACCTGTCAAAATGGGAATATAGAAAGCCGATCTATGCGCCACGCTTTAACCAGGCAGCAAACGAATGCCCGGATTTATTTAAAATGGGTGACTGGTATTATCTGGTATACTCCAATTATACGGACGGTTTCTGTACTTATTACCGGATGAGCCAATCTTTAAACGGTCCCTGGATTCGCCCAGAAGTGGATACTTTTGACGGTAGGGCTTTTTATGCGGCTAAGACCGGTTTTGACGGAAAAGACCATTATGTATATGGATGGAACCCCACCAGAGGCGAGAATGGCTGGGGATTTGACCCGGGTAAAGACTTCGGTAAGGATTATAAAACCTGGAACTGGGGAGGCTCTATTGTAGTGCATAAGATTATCCAGCACGCAGACGGTACCCTGGGAGTGTGCCCGGTAGAAAGTGTGGCAAATGCATTTAATAAAATTCAAAATGTCAGCTTACAGTCCTTAACCGGAAACTGGCTAATAAATGAAAATACAGCAGTCTGCGAGTCTATGGATGGCTTTTCTTCCGCAATTGGTGATAAAATTCCGGAATTGTGCTGCATTAAGGCGAAAATCAAATATAACGGAAATCCAACCCGATTCGGTATTGCATTACAAGTCGATGATACTTATGCACAGGGATATTATTTGATGTTTGAACCCTGGTACAACCGTATACAATTCCGTTCCGGACTTCGGATGTATGAACAGGGAGGGCAGATGTTCCCTTATGCAGTAGAAATGGAACGTCCGATTAAACTGGAAGCGGGGAAAGAATATGAGCTTGCAATCTATATTCAGGATACTCTTGCAGTTCTTTACGTAAATAATGACCTGGCATTTGGTTTCCGTATGTACAATGAAAAAGATCGTCAGTTAGGTTTCTTCGTATCAGAAGGAACGCTGGAAGTAAAAGATGTAACCATTGAAGAAGAATAAGAAGAGTACACTAAGAAATAAATAAATACCATATAGGAGGAAATATCATGTTTCATAACAGTATGGCAACATTGCCGATTTTAAAAACAGGTAAAAGCAGAACCATTAACTGGGAAAACAGGACAGGGCAAAAGGGCGGGGGAGGCATGGCCGCCAGCGATCTGGGCCCTGAGAGAAAAGGATCACCCTGTATTCCGAAAATATCGGCCGGTGAGACAATGACACTGGCAGAAATGGAGGGACCGGGTGTCGTTCAGCACATCTGGATTACCGTAACCGACCGTACCAGCGACCGCAACCGGTATGTGCTTAGAGATTTGGTGCTGCGTATGTATTGGGATGGGGAAGAAACACCTTCTGTGGAAAGTCCTTTAGGCGATTTTTTCTGTTGTGGTTTCGGCGTTTCCTATCCGGTTAATTCTATGCCTATCGTTGTAAACCCGACCAGGGGATTTAACTCGTATTTTCCTATGCCGTTTGGAAAGAAAGCAAAAATTACGATAGAAAACCAGAATGATGAAGATATCAATGCATTTTTCTATCAGGTGGATTACTGTCTGTATGATGTGCTTCCGGAAAATACCGGCTATTTTCATGCTCAGTGGAGAAGACAGCGTCTAACCGAAAAAGGCAAAGATTATGTAATCCTTAACGGAGTGAAAGGAAAAGGCCAGTATGTTGGTACTTACATGGCACTTACGACCTTAGAACGTTATTGGTACGGAGAAGGAGAAGTAAAATTCTATTTGGATGGCGATGATAAATATCCTACAATTTGTGGAACCGGAACGGAAGATTATTTCGGAGGTGCCTGGAGTTTTGCAACCCAAGAGAACGGCAGGACCATAGAAAATACTTATTGTACACCGTTTATGGGATATCCTTATTATTCCCATCATGATACTTTTATCCATAACGATTACCATAATGATGATCAGATGCCCCAGAGAAGCTTCTATCGTTGGCATGTGATGGATCCGATTTTATTTGAGGAAGATCTGAATGTGACGATTCAGCAGATCGGGGTATACCACGGCGGCTTATTTGAAAGACAGGATGATGTGGCAACAGTTGCTTACTGGTATCAGACAGAACCCCATAATCCTTTCGGCACGTTAATGGAACGTAAAGAACGCTGGCCCAGATAAAGAAACGAGAAAAGATGCCGAAAAAAGGGCAATAAAAAACTAAAGAGGATAGAAACGAAGGCTGAGAGGGGAAAAGAGAATGAGTAAAGTGTTAGAAAAAGCCAGAAAATATGAAATTGAAGTTTCAAAACAGATTCCGGAGGGACAAAAACCGTCCTTCCATGTATGTGCACCGGTTGGCTGGATTAATGACCCTAACGGTTTTTCACTATATCAGGGAGAATATCATTTGTTTTATCAATATGATCCCTATCATGTTACTCAGGGGTTAATGCACTGGGGACACAGCAAATCAAAAGATTTTATTAAATGGGAACAGCTGCCGTGTGCTTTGGCACCGGATTCCAGTTATGATGGGCAAGGTTGTTTTTCTGGCAGTGCAGTGGAATATGACGGAAAACATATCCTGATGTATACTGGTGTACTGGATAAAGAACAGGAAGACGGTTCCAGATTACTAAGGCAGACACAGTGTATTGCAATAGGAGACGGAGTGAACTATGAAAAACTGGATAGTAATCCGGTGATTACTAGTGATTTGCTGCCGGAGGGATGCAGCAGGGAAGATTTCAGGGATCCGAAGATATGGATAGAGGGAGAAGACTTCTATGCAATAATTGGAAGCAGGAGTGATAATACCGGTGGTCAGATTGTCATGTTTAAATCCAAAGATGCAAAGAACTGGGAATATTTAGGCATTGTAGATGAAAGTCGAAATGAATATGGAAAGATGTGGGAGTGTCCGGATTTCATTTGCATAGACGGTAAACAGGTATTGCTCATTTCACCCACAGATATGCTGGCGGAAGGTCTGAAATTTCATAATGGTAATAATACCATATATATCCTTGGGGATTATGACTTGGAAAATCATAAACTAATCCGGGAACGTGTAACAGCCATAGATTATGGACTAGATTTTTATGCACCGCAGACACTGGAAACCGCAGACGGCAGAAGGATTATGACTGCTTGGATGCAGAGCTGGGATAACCATATCACACCGCGGCACTTTAAATGGTCCGGTCTCATGACGGTTCCAAGGGAACTGCGTGTAAAAAACGGAATATTGTATCAAAATCCGGTAAGAGAAATAGAAAATTATTACCAGGACAAAGTAGAGTATGAGGCAGTAACCGTAAATGGGGAAAAAGAATTTATCGGTATTCAGGGCAGACAATTTGACATGACTGTGGAAGTGGAGACTGGTGATTACGAAGATTTTACTGTCCATCTTGCTGCAGATGATAAATGTTATTCGGTTCTGCATTATAATGCGAAAGAAAATACGGTGACATTTGACCGTACTTGTTCCGGCCTGAGTAAGGATATCATACATAAACGTTCCATGTATGTAAAAGAGCAGGGCGGTAAAATAAAACTCCGTATATTAATGGACAAATATTCTGTGGAAGTTTTCGTAAATGACGGAGAACAGGCAATGACTTCTCTGATTTATACTTCCATGGAAGCGGAGCAGATCCGATTCCTTAGTAAAGGTGAAGTTAAATGTAACATCGTCAAATATGATGTTGTAATATAATAGATGAGGGCTGCCGCACCAGGAAATAAGACCGGAACAATAGACCGTTTACTTTTCCTGATGCGGCATTGTTATTTATGATAAAGACAGGTGGCGGATAATGACAAAAAATATGACACAGGGAAATCCAATGAGAGTAATTTTTACTTTTTCATTACCTATGCTGTTAGGAGGGATTTTTCAGCAGATATATAATATAACCGATGCACTAGTCTTAGGTAATTTTGTAGGATCACGGGCATTGGCAGCGGTGGGGGCTACCGCCTCGGCTACCTTTTTTTTACTGGCGGTGGCATCGGGATTAACAAATGCTTTTTCAATAGTCATTGCCCAGTACTTTGGTGCAGGAGATGAGAAAAAAGTACGCCGTACGGCAGCAGGTACGATCTATATTATGGCTGCGGTAGGAATTGTTTTATCCCTGGCAGGTATATTTGGCGCAAGGCCTTTGTTGGAACTTTTGCAAGTTCCTGAGGATATCAGGGATCAATCTGTTGTATATATCCGTATATGTGTTGGAGGTTCGGCGGGACAGATTGTGTACAATGGTGCTGCATCTATTCTGAGGGCAGTAGGGGACAGCCGGACACCTCTTTATTTTCTTATTTTTTCTACGGTACTCAATGTGGGAATGGATGTCCTGTTTGTCGCAATACTGCATATGGGAGTGGCAGGGGCGGCAACGGCAACCATTCTATCACAGATTACGGCAGCCGTTCTGTGTGTGGTTTATATTTACAGAAGATTTACAATTTTCAGACTGCATAAGGGAGATTTCCGGCCGGAGTTAAAAATAATAGGAATCATTATAAAAATCGGCCTTTCCATGAGTATACAGAGTATTCTTCTATCCATTGGGGAGATGACGGTCAGTGCGGTGGTAAACGGATTTGGTACAGATGTGGTAGCCGCATATACCACCGGCATCCGGGTGCACCAAATAGTAGCATTGGTGTTTTTGAATCTGTCTCAGGCCTTTGCAGTATATGCCGGACAGAATCTGGGTGCGGGGAAACTTAACCGTATAGAGGAGGGTTTTAAAAAAGTGGCACTGCTGATTTTGGGTTTAAGCGTTGTGGCCGGGATATTTATTTTCTGTTTTGGTGAACAGTTTGTGCGGGTATTTATCTCTTCTTCCGATACCCATGTGGACAATGTAGTAAAAGTAGCAGGCGGTATGCTGAGGATTATTTCCTTTTTTTATCCTTTCCAGGGATTGATCTGGCTTTATAACAATACGATGCGGGGGATGGGAGAGGTCATGATACCACTGATATCCGGTATCATTGAACTGGCTGTTAAAGTAGGACTTTCTATTATACTGGCAGGATTATTTGGCTATGTCGGTATCTGGTATGCCGGACCGATTGGATGGGTGCTGGGAATGCTGCCTGCTTTTATTTGGCTGCACAGCGGAAAGTGGAAAAATCATGCGGATAAAATTGTCGGCTAAAGAAGAGAGTTCTCAGTTAATTATACTTTTAAGTCAGATGCTGCAATAAGGATTATATAGCAGAAACAAGGAAATGATATTTTTCCTTGACCGGTAGATAAAGGAAACTTGGCCAGGTAGATATTCTTATAATATAGGAAAAGGAGACACGAACATGAAAAAATTTGATGCAGTAGCACTCGGGGAGTTATTAATTGATTTTACAGATAATGGGAAGAGTATCCAGGGGAATACTATATTTGAAGCAAATCCGGGTGGAGCGCCTTGCAATGTACTGGCTATGTTGAATAAATTCGGCCGTAAGACAGCATTTATCGGCAAAGTCGGAAAGGATATATTCGGAGTTAAATTAAAAGCTGAATTGGAGGAAATAGGAATCGACACCTCCAACTTGGTTATAGATAGGGAAGTCCGCACCACACTGGCATTCGTGCAGACTTTTGATGACGGGGACCGGGATTTCTCTTTTTACCGTAATCCGGGTGCGGATATGATGTTAACAGCGGAAGAAATACAGGATACTCTGGTAACAGAAGCAAAGATTTTTCATTTCGGAACCCTTTCCATGACCCATGATGGGGTACGGGATGCAACCAAAAAAGCCGTTACCCTGGCAAAAAATAGCGGAGCGGTAATTTCATTTGACCCGAACCTGCGTGAGCCATTGTGGAAATCTCTGGATGATGCCAGGAAGCAGGTCGATTATGGTTTATCCCAATGTGATGTATTAAAAATCTCTGACAATGAGCTTATATGGTTTACAGAAGAAAAGGAGTTTGATGCAGGAATTTCTGCAATTCGTGCTAATTACCATATTCCACTTATCTTACTGTCCATGGGACGGGACGGCAGCCGGGCTTATTATAAAAATTTATCCGTGGAGGTACCTTCTTTTCTGCAGGAGAACACCATTGAAACAACCGGTGCGGGGGATACTTTTGGAGGAAGCTGCTTAAACTATGTATTGGAATATAGCCTTAATAACCTGGACGAAGAGAAATTAAAAGAGATGCTTACCTTTGCAAATGCTGCTGCATCTATTATCACCACCAGGAAAGGTGCATTGCGTGTTATGCCCGAAGCAGACGAGGTAAAAGCATTTATTCAAAACAGAAAATAAATACAAAATAACAAACAGTAATGTTAAATGGAGGAAATATGGTAAAAAAAAAATTCTTAAAGCAGAATGATTTTTTGAACTATATCTTTAAATCAGTATTCCTAATCTTTATAATTTTTATTATAGTAAGTATTTTTTATAATTTATTTATCTATTATAAAGAAGAAGAGCATTATTCAGCCCTTGTTAAGAAAGGACAGATAGAAAGGCTGAACTATATTTCTAAAACCTTGGAAGAAGAAATCGGTAAAGTAAAGGTTGCGACCTATTTTGCAATGAAAGAGAATGCGGTTCTGGATTTATATGTAAAATTTAATTATGTGAATAGCCATCAGAAGAATAAATTATTAGAGGCTGTTGAGAAAAGATGTATGGAAATCAGCAATACAAACCCATATGTAAAAGATTGCTATTTTTATTTAAATAAATATAAAATTAAAATTTCAATTGATAATTATAGTAATATGAATCAAAATGAAATTCTTAAAATAATTGACTTGGCGAAACAAAGTAAAACATTGGTGAAAGCAGATAATAAAATTTTTATTGTTGATACCTTAAATATAGACTATTTAGGAGATAAATGGAGTTTGGATAATATTGCCGGAGTATTTGTAGCGGAGTTAGATATTAATAAATTAAAAAAAGAACTTAAATATGCAAAATTAACCGATAAGGATATGCTTTTTCTTACAGATAAGGATCAGGAGGAAATTTATATCAGTACAAAGACAGTAGATGAATCTGTTTTAAAACAAATTAATAATAAAAATATTTACTACAATCATGAAAAATATAAACTTCTTCACTCAAATATCGAAAACTCCCACTATCAATTAATTTATTTGGAAAAACAGGATATGATTTCAATGATATATCAACGGGCGGTTTTAAATATTTTAGGGTTTTCTTTGATTGTATTATTGACGATTACAGTCTGCATTGTTTTATTTTACAGATATGTTGTGAAGCCTTTGAAAATCCTCTTAGTGGATGCATTTGGACAAGTAAAGGAATCAAATTTCAGCTATAGAATAACGATCCCCGGGAATGAAGTTTTTGACGATATTTATCAGAACTTTAATAATATGGTGGAGCGGATTGAATTTTTGATTTCAAAAGAATTAAAACAGGAAATTCTGGTGAATCAGGCAAATTTAAAACATTTGCAGGCACAGATCAACCCCCATTTTATGTATAATAGTTATTTTGTGTTATACAGACTTATTAAAATAAATGACAGAGAAAACAGCTTGCGTATTTGTGAAAATCTGGGCAGGTTTTTTCAGTATATTACAAGAGATTCAAAAGATGAAAAGAATTTATCCGATGAAATAAATCTGGCGCAGTCTTATACCATTATTCAGGGGTATCGTTTTAAAAACCAGATAATAATCGACTTTGAGGAACTTCCGGAACGTTATAATTATATTATTGTACCAAGATTAATTATTCAGCCTGTCATAGAAAATGTTTTTAAATATGTCGTCGATGAAATTTCAAATGAAGAAGTTATTTTAAAGGTACATTATTTTGAGGATGTGGATGACTTAATTATCTGCATTGAAAATTCCGGACATATAACAAAGGAAGAATTGGAAAAAATTCAGCAAAGACTCCTTTCACCTGAAGAAAATGAAGATATTACGGCATTAATTAATATTAACTACCGGTTAAATATTTATTATAAGCAGGAAAAATCAGTGGAAGTATTTCAATCCTCTTTAGGAGGGTTAGAGGTTCATATTAAAGTGAGGATGTAGAAATATGACAGAGAAAAGAAAATATACTTTATTAATTGTAGATGATGAACCAATAATTTCAGATGGATTAAAAATCCTTTTTGAAGAGGAATTTCCGGGGGTATTTCAAATTTATAATTGCTATTATCCATTAAAAGCGATCGAGATTTTTAAATTTTTCAAACCGGATATTGTGGTAAGCGATATTAAAATGCCTAAAATGACAGGGATTGAAATGGTTGATAAAATGAGAAAAATAAAAGATGAGATACATGTATTATATCTCTCCGGTTATGATGAATTCGACTTTGTATATTCTGCAATTAAGCAGGAGGCAGATGATTATATCCTGAAAACAGAAGGGGATGCAATGATTGTTGAGGCAATGAAGAAAATGCTTTTAATGATAGAAAAAAATAATTCATTTATAGAAGAATACCAATCCGTCCAAAACAAGATTCTTTATATGGAACCGGCCTATAAGCAGCAAGCGATAGGTTATATTTTAGATGGCATAATAGGCACAGAAGAAGAATTTGATCTTATTATGGCTGATTTAGAAAAACCCATAGCAAAACAAGCCGGATTTTTAATAATTATTGGAAGCTGTAAAGAAATAAATCCCAGGAAAGTACAGGAGAATATCCTGGAAACGGTACGGCAATTATTGATGAAAGCATATACGGGTAAGATTGATTTGATTCATAATACGATATACCGGAATAATTTTGTATGGATGATTGAGACAGAGGAGGCGGAATTACCGAAATTACTGCTGATATCCGTTGTTGATATACAAGAGAAGATTCAAAAAAATCTTGGAATTTTAATCTGTTTTGGTATCGCAGCGGAGGTAGTTAAATGGTATGAATTATCCGGAAAATATATGGAACTGTGGGAACAGATTCAAAGAAGTGTTATTAATGAGGAAAATAATATTATATTGGAAAACACAAGAAAGAATCAGGATTTTAACGGAGAAGACAGTACATTAACGGAAATGTTCGGTACGATTACAGAAAGATTCAAACTATTAAAAGAACAATTAGATACGGATAATTTTACGGCATTTCGTTATTTGCTGAAAGAACTATTAAGAATTCTATCTGAGGCTAAGAGACATTCTATGTATGCTTTGGAAATATTTTATTATATTTCCAATATTCTGATTTCTTACATTAACAAAACTAATATCCGAATCGAATTAACTTCCAGAATACAGTTAATTGCTTTATTTGACCCGGGAGTATTTCATTCCTGGAAACAGGCAGCTGATTATATCTTTGAATTAACGGATGCCATAGAAGAAATCAGAAATACAACAAACAGGAATGATATGGCGAATATAGCCGAAAAAACAAAATCCTATATCATTACACATATAGCGGATGATTTATGCCTGACCAAAATTGGATCGGTAATGGGATTTAACCCTGTTTATCTGGCAAGAATATTTAAACAGTTTGAAAAAGAAGGAATCAGAAATTATATTGAAAATTGCAGAATGGAGCTTGCATACCAATTAATTATGAATTCTAGGCTGAAAATATTTGAGATAGCAGAAAAATGCGGGTATCAGAACACTGCATATTTTATTAAGATTTATAAAAATCATTATAATATGACACCCCAGGAATGCAGGGAAAGAATGAATTTGTAATAAAAAAGCCTTGTTTACAGGTAATGTAAACAAGTGCTATTTTTTTTGCTATAAAAGTATGAAAAGTTTTATATAACTCCTTTGTGCCAACTGGTATATTAAATACTATAAAAGAGGAGGCGTTAGCAAGTGAATAAAAGGAAACGGAAAACAAAAAACTGGTTTTTGAGAGAATTACCATTTCATATTATGCTTTTACCAGCAGTTATCATAACATTTATTTTTAAATATATACCTTTTGCCGGAATTACCATGGCATTTGAAAAGTATTCTCCTTTAAAGGGTATGTTTAACCAAAAATGGGTAGGCTTTGATAATTATAAATATTTATTTTCATTACCCGGGTTTTCAAGTGTTATCTGGAATACGGTTTATATAGCATTATTAAAGATGATAGGTAATTTGATTCTTCCCGTATTGATTGCGCTGCTGTTAAATGAAGTCAGATCGAAAGCATATAAGAAAACAGTACAGACGGTGCTTTACCTCCCCCATTTTATTTCCTGGGCGGCACTGGCAGGTATCTTTATTGATATCCTTTCGCCATCTGGCGGTATTGTTAATCAAATGCTGCAATTATTTGGTATGAAACCGGTATTCTTCCTCGGGAATTCATCAGTCTTTCCTTATACAATGGTTGTCAGCGATATCTGGAAAGAACTTGGATGGGGGACGATTGTATATTTAGCTGCGATTACTGGAATTGATCCTACCTATTATGAGGCAGCAAAAATTGATGGTGCCGGACGTTTAAAACAAACATTATATGTAACGATTCCCAGTATATTACCCATGATACTTTTAATGATGGTCCTGAGTGTGGGGAATGTATTACAGGCCGGTTTTGAGCAGGTTTATAATTTATACAGCCCGCAGGTATACAGTACCGGGGATATTATTGATACTTTTGTTTACCGGATAGGTGTTATCGAGACCAGATTCGATCTGGCAACAGCGGTTGGCCTTTTTAAATCGGTTATATCTTTTATTCTTATAACGGTTGGTTATAAGCTTGCTGATAAAATGGCAGGATACAAGGTATTCTAGGAAGTGCCTTAAAGTATACCCTTGAGGCGCATAAAACTATATTTCAAATTAATTGTATGGTATATTCGGGAAACTTATGTAGTATGGAATTGCCTAGTGAAAATGAAAGGATACATACACAGCATGAAAATTAAAGAATCTTCTTCAAAAAAAGTATTTAATGTAATAAACTACGTTTTTTTAGGCTTACTGGGTCTAACCTGTATTTTGCCGTTGGTCAATCTGTTTTCCATTTCTTTTAGTGCAAGGGCATTAGTGGATGCGAATGCAGTGACATTCTGGCCGAAAGGTTTCAATACGGCTGCTTATGAGTATATCTTATCAAATAAGCAATATTATATATCCTTTGGAATCACATTATGCAGGGTAATTTTAGGTTGGGGTGTAAATTTGGCACTTATTATTTTAGTGGCTTACCCGTTATCTAAGGATGATAAGAGAACTTTCCGGTGCAAAAAAATTTATACCTGGTTTTTCCTCATAACAATGTGCTTTAACGGAGGTTTAATACCAACATTCTTAGTTGTTAGTAAAATGCATTTAGTTAACTCATTTTGGGCGCTGATTTTACCGGAAGCTTTACCTATGTTCTGCGTACTTATCATGTTGAATTTTTTCAGAGGGATTCCAAAAGCAATTGAAGAAGCAGCACTGGTTGATGGAGCAAATTGGTTTATTACAATGTTTAAAGTATATCTGCCATTATCTAAGCCGTCATTGGCTACCGTATCATTGTTTGTAATTGTTAACCACTGGAATTCCTGGTTCGATGGTATGATTTATATGAATTTACCGGAAAAATATCCGTTAATGACATATCTGCAATCTATGGTACTGAAATTTGATATTTCCAAAATAACTTCAGAAATGTTAATGAGAAATCCAAGTCTCATGGAGGTAACAGGCAGAGGTATTAAAGGAGCGATGATATTATTATGCACAGTCCCTATCTTACTGGTTTACCCATTCCTGCAGAAGTATTTCGTAGCAGGAGTAGTAATGGGCAGTGTGAAAGAGTAAGAAATTAAGCGAATGCTTAATTATAAATCAAGAATCAAAGGAGGATTTTTTTATGAAAGTTAAAAAACTATTATCAATGTTATTGGCAATTGTAATGGTTGTATCCCTTGGGGCATGTAGCAGTACGCCGGATGAAACTTCTGGTGGGGATGCATCCGTTACGGAAACAGGGGCTGAAACAACAGATGCATCCACAGATAAGCCTGTTGAACTGACCTATATGCACAAACTTTTTGGGGATGAGAAATTTGTTGGAAACGACGATATCAACAACAATGTATGGACCAGGTATTACAAAGAAAAATTGGGGATTAAACTGAATTACGTAGTTGCAGCGGCAGGCGATGATTATACCCAGAAACTTACCATGGCAATTGCATCCGATGATTTGCCGGATATAATGGATCTTCCCCCGGAAGAATTTAAGGAATTGGCTGATGCAGGGCTTTTATATGATTTATCGGATTTATATGATAAGTATGCATCTGATCTACTGAAACAGTCACTGGAAGCAGATGGAGGAACACAGCTGACGTCCGCTAAAGTCGATGGCAAATTATATGGCTTTCCTCAACCGGCAGCATCGGATTCCACGGTTGATATGATTTGGGTACGGTCTGATTGGCTCAAAAATTTGGGATTAAGTGCACCAACCACCATGGACGAATTAATAAAGGTAGCAAGAGCCTTTAAAAATGATGATCCGGATGGCAATGGAGTAGATGATACTTGGGGTATCGGTTTTCAAAACAAGATTTGTGATAAAGACGGAGCCAGCCCGGGCAGTTTTGAAGGTTTCTTTGCCGCTTATGGTTCTTATTCCAAAGCATGGCTCAGAGGACAGGACGGGACCATCCAATACTCAGGCATTGAAAATGGAATCAAGGATGCATTAATACAGTTAAATACAATATATAAAGAAGGGCTGATAGATCCGGAATTTGGAGTAAAAGATACGACAAAGCTTTCCGAAGATATTGCATCCGGTAAAGTCGGTCTGTTTTATGGTACGGAAGGGATACCGTGGGGTTGTGCCAAGAGCAGTATTGAAAATAATCCGAAGGCAGATTGGGTGAGTCTTCCGATTGTATCTGCCACAGACAAACCGGCAGTAGCGCCCATGTATGTTAGAATTACACGCTATTTTGCAGTCAACAAGAACTGCAAGAATCCGGAAGCTATCTTTAAAATAGCCAATGTCTTCCAGGAGAAGATTAATTCTATTGATTCAGATGAAGAAACATTAAATACTTTTGGTGTAGATCCCGCAACAGGAGCTAATCTTGCTGCCTATGCAGCTATTGGTTTAGATCCTGCCATTCAAAAATGTAATACCTATTATTCAGAAATCAAATCAGTTTTTGATGGAAAATCGACAGTGGATCAGATTCATCCTGAAGCCGCCCGTTATTATAAGGTGATGAAAGAATATATAGACAGCGGTTATGATAAAACCAACTCATTGGGATGGAACTATTATAAATTTATCGGACCTGAGGGAAGCTGGAATACAATCATCAATGATTATAAAGCAAATAACAGAACCACAGAATCCTTATTCTTTGGTGCACCAACGGCCACTATGAGTACGAGTTTAGCTTCCCTTGATAAACTACAGTCGGAAACCTATGTTAATATCATTATGGGAACACAGGGACCGGATACATTTGATAAATTCGTCACTGACTGGAAAACACTTGGCGGTGACCAGATTACAAAAGAAGTCAATGAATGGCATAAAACTACTTTCGGGAATTAGTTGACTAAAATGAGCGAGGTTAAACAGATGAAAGGCAATTATAATATTTTTTATACCCCGGAAAAACAGTACCCGGGAATGCCTCATGGAGAGATGTGCGGTGATTTCATGCCGTTTTACTGGAAAGGCACGTTTTATCTTTTCTACTTATATAAATACTGTGTTTATGTAGTGGAAACAAAAGATTTTGTAAGGTATGGAATGCCAAAACTGGTATTACAGAACGGATCACCGGATGATCAGGACTGGCATATAGGCACAGGCAGTGTTTTCCATCATGATGGATTATTTTACTTCCATTATACAGGATTCTGTGAAGGAAACCATAATGTTGAGGGCAAAAATGAGCAGGTAGTAATGCGTGCTGTAAGTACGGATTTAAATACCTGGGTAAAGGATAAAGAATTCTTTTTTAAACCGGATATAGAACATTATGGTAACCTTCATTGGAGGGATCCTCATGTTATCTGGAACGAAGAACTTCAAAAATACTGTATGATTATTACAGCGACAGAAAAAGAAGGAGCCTTTTTAAGAAACGGATGTACAGCGGTGTATGTTTCGGATGATGTTAAGAACTGGAAGCACTATAAAAAGTTATATGCACCAAGAACTTTCATTACCCATGAGTGCCATGATGCATTTCAGATAGGCAAGTGGTGGTATTTATCTTTTTCTAACTATTCACGGTGGTGGGAGACGAGATACCGTATATCCGAAAGTTTTAACGGACCCTGGACTATGCCGGATTTTGATGATATGTTTGACGGAAGAGAATTTTATGCGGCAAAAACGGTATCGGATGGTACAAGAACGTATCTGGTAGGCTGGCAGTCAGTCAGAAAAGATTGTAAAGATGAAGAGAAGTTTGTGTGGGGCGGGAATGTACTTGTACATGAATTAGTCCAGAGACCGGATGGTACTTTAGGTGTCGGAATGGTAAAAGAAATAGAAGAATCCTTTCAAGAAAAAGTTCCCATGTCAATGATAGAAAGGCAAGGAGCCTGGAGTGGGACTGATATGATTCAAGGTGAATCAAAAGATGGTTTTGGCTGGGCAGAGATCGGCAGACTATCCGATACTTCTTTATTTGAAACAACAATTGAGTGGGAGGAGGGTACCAAAGCAGTTGGATTAATGATTCATACAAGTGATGAAAAATTAGAAAAATGGTGCCAGCTACGCCTTGAAATAACACATAATAAGATAGTTATGGATCGTTATAACAGAATTGACGGAGAGCAATACTACATGGATGAAAGACCTGTCATATTTCAAGGGAATAAAGCAACGGTTAAGTTAATTGTCAGCGGAAGTATTATGCTGGCATATGTAGGGGATGTGGCACTTTCTACCCGCTGCTACAGTGTTGATCCAGGCTCTGTAGGTATATTTGTAGAATATGGAAAGGTGAATTGCATAGATACGAAGCTGCTTGGTCAAAAATAGTTAATTTTTGCCTGGTATCAAATCTTACAGGTGGATTTTATTTTGCTTCAAATAAGGAAACATAAGATAATACCCATTAAAATCAGAGGATAAAACCTCTGGTTTTTTGATAAAATGTATAATCATTATGTCAAGTATGGATGTAATAGCAAGTGTTAGAGCAATCCCCCTCACTCAACGTGGAATTAAGTGAGGGGGTATTTTTTTATTTCCCCTATTTTTCAAGAATTATATATCTGAAACATAACTAAAAATTTGTCCGATTCTAATAAGCGGCTGTAATAATGTGGGTGCGCAATAAATGACTGCGTAATAACTGACATCCGCCGAACTAATAGAAGCGGTGGTGACGAGCAATAAAATCCGATTATAAAAAAATACAGAGTGGGCTTTTGTTGGGATTTACGCTGATGAGGCTATTACCGGAACAAAGACAGTAAAGCGTGAAGGGTTTTTGAATATGATAAAAGACTGTATGAATGGACAGATAGACATCATATTAACCAAGTCTATTTCAAGATTCTCAAGGAATCTGGTAGATACGCTTCAGTATGTCCGTTTACTGAAAGAGAAAAATATTGCTATCGTGTTTGAGAAGGAAAATATCAATACTCTTTCCATGGAAAGTGAAATGGCATTAGCACTTCTAAGCACTTTGGCTCAAAATGAAGTAGAATCACTGTCGGCTAATGTAAAAATGGGTATTAAGATGAAAATGAAGCGCGGCGAAATGATGGGCTTTAATGGCTGTCTGGGATATGATTATCATTCGGAAGATAAAACAATTACAGTTAATGAAGAGGAAGCTCAAACTGTTCGCTGGATTTTTGAACAGTATATCATGGGATATGGTTCTTATACCATTGTAAATCAACTGGTTCAGCTTGGTAAGAAAAATAAGAAAGGCAAGGTGAAATGGACGGATAGTGGAATAATAGGAATTATCTCCAATGACTGAGTTATAATAGACAGTAATCAGAGAAACCCAGTAAACAAGAGGGTTTTCACCGATTACGTCTATTTTTTTATTACCCTTTTTATCCTACCTAAATTATTTTTTACCCAAGAAAGGAGTTTGCCGATGGCAAAAGTAATTGCAATCATGAACGAGAAGGGCGGCGTGGGAAAAACGGCCACGGCCACCACGCTTGCCTATCTCTTGTCCCAGCGGGGACACCGAACTGCTCTTATTGACTTTGACGGTCAGGGGCATTCCAGTATCATCTTTGGTGTGAAAAACACCAATAAACTAGAGGTAACTATTAACACCATTATTCGCAAGCTGATTGAGGACGAGCCTTTGCCTGATCCCGATAGTTATATTATAAAAACCAACTGCGGTGTGGATGTTATCCCTTCAAATTCTCAGCTTTTTACACTGGAACGAAATCTGTGCAACGTGGATTTCCGTGAGCGTATGCTGTCGCAGTATGTGGATACCATCAATGACAGATACGAGTACATCATCATCGACTGTATGCCACAAATGGGTACGCCGATGATTAACGTGATGATGTGTGCCGACAGCATTATTGTGCCAACACAAGCAGAGCTTTTGTCTACGCAGGGGTTGGCTGAGTTGTTGAAACATTATCAGGTTATCAGCAAAAACAGCAACCATCGTCTGCGTATTGATGGTATCCTTATCACCATGGATTCACCTAACACCATTCTGTCCGCACAGGTTAATAAAATGATTCAACAGGGCTTTGCCGGAAAAGTGCCGATTTTCAACACTCGTATCCCTCGTTCTATCAAGGTCGCAGAAGCAGTGCTGTATCATCAAACCATCTGTGAGTTCCTGCCAGAAAATCCGGCGGCGATTGCTTACAGTCAGTTTGCAGATGAACTTCTTTCCTGTGAAGAAACAGACGGAAAGGAGCTGATCGGAGTTGGCTAAGCCAAAAGTTATTATTGAAGATTTTGCAGATATGCTCAATTTTGAGCCTGCACAGGACACCGCCCCTGCTCCTGTGCAGGGAGGTATCACGGAAATGGACTTCTCTTTAATGGAGCCGTTTCCGAACCACAGGTTCAAGCTATATGAGGGACAGCAGCTTGCCGACATGGTGGATAGTGTTCGCCAGTTTGGTATTCTGCTTCCCATTATCCTCTGGCATACGGAGGATGGGCGGTATCTGATACTTAGCGGTCATAACCGCCGAAATGCCGGTCAGCTAGCCGGTCTTACCAAAGGTCCTGTTATCATTAAGGAAAATCTGACTCATGATGAAGCCGTGCTGATTGTCACAGAAACCAATCTGCGGCAGCGTTCCTTTTCTGATATGAGCCATTCGGAACGTGCCTATTGCCTTGCCCAACACTATGAAGCACTCAAATCACAGGGTAAGAGAAACGACCTTTTAGCAGAGATAGAAATCTTCTTAAATCCTCATGGCTGCGAGGGAAACTCAACTTCGTCACAAGTTGAGACGAAGTTGAGAACAGACGAAAAATTAGGTGGAGAATATGGTCTTTCTCATGCCAAGGTTGCACGATATATTCGTCTTGCAGGGCTGGTTTTCGGCTTACTGGAAAAGGTTGATACCGGTGAAATTGCGTTTCTTGCAGGCTATGACCTCTCCTTTGTAGAGGACATCAATCAGCAACAGCAGATTTTTGACCTCATGGAGTCCGACAACTACAAAGTGGATATGAAAAAGGCGGAATTACTCCGCAGCTACTATGAAACAGGAAAGCTGACCGATACCGCAATGGTACAAATCCTTTCCGGAGAGAAAACCCGCAAACCAAAGAGCAATAAGCCCCAGTCCTTTAAGGTCAAGCCTACAGTGATTTCCAAGTATTTCACCAACGAGCAGAGCAAAAAAGAGATTGAGGATACTATTGATAAGGCACTTGCTATGTATTTTGAAAATCTGAATACGGAGGTGGTAGATTGAGCAAAGCAACCCTACTTGCCGACCTTTATAAGCAGTCGGTGCAGGAGTATACAAAAACTCCTGCTGAGTGGATGGGGCTGTTATCCTGTGTTGCACGGTTCTATAAGCGTTCCTTTGACAATTCCGTGCTGATTTATGCACAGCGCCCCGATGCCACACAGCTTGCTACTTTTGATGAATGGCACGATAAACGGATTAACCGCAGTATCAATAAGGGCGCAAAGGGAATTGCCGTAATTGATATGGCAAACCCCAATGCCAGTATCAAGTATCTGTTTGATTTCATGGACACCAACGGCACACCGCAGAGCTTCCGCACTGTCATGGGTTTTCTGTGGGAGCTGGAGGAACAGTATCAGCCAAGCCTTTTGCTAAAGATCCATGAGAAATACAATACGCCTACTTCCAGTATCGAACAGTGTCTGTATAAATTAGCACAGCGTATGGTGCGGGAACATCTGCCGAAGTATTTGGAGAATTTTAAGATTCATGACGAAAGCAGTATGCTCTACGGTATGCCTATCGAAGCGGTCAAGGCGGAGCTTACCGAGCTTGTCACGGATAGCGTAGCCTATACAGTGTTCAGAAAATGTGGAATTGATACTGCCCCTATTGAGGATGGCGCTTTTGTGAATATCAGCCATTTTAACAGCTTAGAGTTATTTATGACCATTGGTAGCTGTACCGCTTCACTGGCGCGTCCCATTCTCAGGGAAATTTATCAGGAAATCAAAGCAATCAAAATTGAAAGGAGCCAAATCTATGAGAACAGAGCCATTGATGAACCTCAGCTATCGTCAGGCCGAGGACGGGATGATGTACCCCGAAATACAGATTTCGCAGGAAGCTCAGATCGACAAAATGCCGGTAGGCAAATTCGGCAGAGCGTGGAAAGCCTATATGATGGAACACCACCCCCACCGCCTGTCGGAGCTGATAGCACAGGGCGAAATCAACAAAATGATTCTCCAAGTGGACGAGGAGGCGGAGAAGCGCAAGGAAGCTCTGATACAGGAGCTTCTCACGGTGCAGCCGATGCCGGACACCGAAGACACACTGGAGAGAGCCAGTCACATGAACATGATCACCCTCGCAGCGGAGGAACTGATTATGAAAGAAGTGGCACTCAAGGTCAGATAACACAACCCACACAACAGACAGAACCGCCCACAGATGGTAAAGAACCGTCTGTGGGCGGTTTTTTCGTTGTTCCGCCGAAGAAAATACAGGAAGCTCCTGTCGAAGCCGCGACAAAAACAGCGCTAGAAACACACGTTGCCGAACCGGTTTCTCTGCTGGACGAGGAGGAAATCTCTGATCTTGTAGATGTGGTGTTGTGTGCCGATGATATTACCCCAGATACACGGGAATGGCAATCAGAACTATATCGCTTTTGGGGCGGCGGTCATAAGCAGAGTACCAAAGCCAATGCCTTGAAAGCCTTTTATGGCAAGCTGGATACCGATTACACCACTAAGACCGGTGAGTATCTGTACCTTTTGTCCGGCAAGGATGATATTACTTTTGAAACCGAGGGACAGCAGTTTGCCTTTACCTACCGGGAGCTGGCAGAAAAAATTGACCAGCTTATTTTAATGGGATCCTATCCCTTTAGCTCTGCGGACAGTATGTTAGATGATTACTCCATTCCTGATGAAGCGGAAGAAATGAAAGGCACTGCGGATGAAGATAGTTATGAACCAGATGAAGAACCGATCATTTCCAAAGATGACATCATCAATCAAATTCTGTCCAGTCACATTTCATTTCAAGGCGGTAAGCAAAGAATTTTTAACGCAATGCTCACGCTGCCTGCCAGAAAAGACCGCATTGCCGTGCTGAAAAATGAGTATGGGATTGGTGGTGTCAGCGGTAGTCTGAAAAACGGTGGTCATAGAAGAATCAATTATAATGGTAGTGGTTTTGATATTGAGTACAAAAGCGATGGCGTTGATTTTCACGAGCATCTAACTTGGGAAAAGGTTGAAGCACGAATTCTCCAGCTCATTCAGCAAGAAAGCTACCTGACCGCCGAAGAAAAAGCGGAACTGGGGGCTGCGGGGCAACTGATTTCCCTAGATGCACCGTCTATTCTCACGGAGCCGTCTGCTCAGCTCAATCTATTTGAAGTATTTTCCCAGCCACAGGATACCTATGAGGCCAATGATGGCGAGGACAACGACGCCTTGTTAAATGAGAGCAGCACCGAGCCGGAACCGCTTCCCTTTCAGGAAGGTGACCGTATTTCTTATCATGACAAGGTATTTGAAATCCTTAAGTTCATGCACGATGGGCGCACGGTGGAAATCGGGGATATTTCGCAGCTTCAGAACCTCACCAAATTTGCCATCCGGGAAAGAGTACCAATTTCTGAAATTGCAGACTGCAAGTTGCTGAAAGACCATTACAACGATGGGGAGATTGCTTCCATGGTGGTGGATGCCGTACAAAACGGTGGTAACAGCGAAGAAACAAAGGAAGAGATAAATGCGACAACCCTTGTCAATCAAGCCAACGAGAATTATAACCGAACTGTCATGGAGGATTTTCATAAACGTACCATGGATGGCTTTCAGTATCGTTATTCCCCTGACCATCATCTGTACGAGGGCGGTCAGAAAACCAAGTGCCGTAATAATATTGAAGCCATTCGTCTGTTAAAGGATTTACAGTCGCAGGGACGCAAGGTCACTGCCGCAGAACAGATTACCCTTGCCAGATTTGTCGGTTGGGGCGGTCTTGCAAACGCTCTGACACCGGGAAAATCTGGATGGGAAACGGAACATGAGGAAATCAAGGGGTTGCTCACTGAGGAAGAATTTGAATCTGCACAGCAAAGCACGCTGACCTCCTACTATACGGAGCAGAGTGTGATCCGGCATATCTATCATGCGCTGGAGCGTTTTGGCTTTCATGGAGGAAATATCTTAGACCCTGCTATGGGAACGGGCAACTTTTATTCCGTAATGCCGGAAAGCATGAGCAGCTCTAAGCTCTACGGCGCAGAAATTGATACCATTCCCGGAAACATTGCCAAGCACCTGTATCCCCATGCGGATATTCAGGTAATGGGCTTTGAAAAAACAAAGTTTCCTGACCATTTCTTTGATGTAGTGGTTGGCAATGTACCCTTTAACTCTATCCGTGTGGACGACCCACGCTATAATCGGCATAATTTCCGCATCCATGATTATTTTCTGGCAAAATCCTTAGACCAGGTCCGTCCCGGTGGAATCGTGTCGGTAATCACTTCAAAGTATACGCTGGATAAATCCAATCCCACCATCCGAAAGTACCTTGCACAGAGAGCGGAGCTTTTGGGAGCAATCCGTCTTCCTAATAATGCATTCAAACAGGTGGCAGGAACTGAAGCTACCACGGATATTTTATTTTTACAAAAACGAGAGCGGGAAATTGTACCGGACGAGGAAAACAGTCCTTGGCTTTCCGTGGAGGAAAATGCAGATGGTATTCCGCTCAACAGCTATTTTGTGGATCACCCAGAAATGGTGCTAGGCGAGATGGTTTTTGATGAGTCCATGTTCGGTAACGAAAAAACGACCGCCTGTCACCCAATCCCCGGCGATGATTTGGATGAGCGGCTGGAAAGAGCCGTTTCCTATCTGGAAGGCACCTATACGGAAGCTGTTTCGGAGTATGCGGAAGAAAAAACCGTTTTAAGAGATTCACTGCCTGCTGACCCTGCGGTACGCAATTTTAGTTACACTACCGTGGACGATGTGCTGTATTATCAGGAAAATTCCCGTATGTACCGGCAGGACATTACCGATAAAAAAGCAGAGCGTATCCGTGGCATGATTGAAATCACCGCCGCTGTCCGCAGTCTGATTGACTTTCAAAACAGTGCCTATGCAGACAGCTATGATCTGCCTACTGCGGAATATGAAAAGCAGCTACAGGAGCATATTGGATATTTGAACCAAGTATACGATGACTTTGTGAAGCAATACGGATATCTCAATTCCTATGGTAATGTCATCGCATTTTCAAGGGACAGCAATGCACCCTTGCTTCGTTCCATTGAGCAGGAGAGCAAAACAGAAAAAGGCGTATATGAAAAAACGCCAATGTTCTACAAAGCCACGATTAAGCCCAAGGTAATGCCCAGCGTAGTGTATTCCGCAGAGGAAGCCTTAAAGGTATCCCTCAATGTAAAGGGCAGAGTAGACCTTTCCTATATGTCGTGGCTGTATCAGTTGCCGGAACACCGCAAGGCGACACCGGATGAAATCATCGCAGAGTTGGGTGAGCGCATTTATCAAGACCCGGCACAGTACACGGGCAATCCCCACACCGGCTGGCAGACGGCCGGGGAATATTTGAGTGGCTATGTAAAGGATAAGCTGACCGAAGTCATTTTGAAAGCCGAGGAAGAACCGGAGCGGTTTGCCCGAAATGTGGAAGCCCTGAAATCCGTGCAGCCTACGCCGCTGACTCCGCAGGAAATCAGCTTTACTCTTGGCTCCACATGGATACCTGTTGATGTGTACCAGCAGTTTATGTATGACACCTTCAAGACGATGGCATATAACCAGGCAGGGAGGTATGCCATCGGCGTGGAATTTTCCAATTACAGCGGTGCCTACTTTATTGGCAATAAAAGTGCCGAAAAGACCTCCATTGCCGTCAATCAAACCTATGGTACCGACCGCATGAATGCCTACGAGATATTGGAAAGCACCCTGAATCTGCGTTCTGTGGAGGTAAAAGACCGTGTGGACTATGTTGACCCGGATACCGGTGAGGATAAGGTTAAATACGTTCTGAATAAGCGTGATACCATTCTCGCCCGTGAGAAGCAGGCCCAAATTAAGTTGGCTTTTGAAAGCTGGCTGTTTGCAGACCCGGAGCGTGGTGCAAGGCTGACCAAGCTCTACAATGAGAAATTCAATAACGTCCGTCCTCGTAAATATGATGGATCGGACTTGGCTTTGCCGGGAATGGCAGATGATATTACCCTCAGACAGCACCAGCTTGATGTAATTGCACATGGTTTGTACGGTGACGGAAATCTGCTCATTGCTCACGAGGTAGGGGCTGGGAAAACATTCAGCTCTATTGCCCTGGCCTATGAGCTGAAACGGCTGGGCAAAATCCATAAACCGCTCATTGCAGTTCCCAACCATCTGGTTGGACAGTGGGCAAACGAGTATATGCGTCTATATCCCAATGCAAATATTTTAGTGGCGGAGAAAAAGGACTTTGAGCGAAAGAACCGCCGCCGCTTTGTCAGCCGTATTGCCACCGGAGATTATGATGCCGTGATAATGGCACATTCCAGCTTTGAACTAATTGGTTTATCCAGAGAGCGGCAGCTTGCAGCTATGCAGGCAGAGCTTGATTCAATCTCTACAGCCATTGAGGAGCAAAAGCTCCGTGATGGCAAGGACTGGTCTTTAAAGCAGATGCAAATTTTCCGCTCCAACCTCCAGTTTCGTTATGACAGATTGTTTAAGGCGGAGAAAAAAGATGATGTTATCTATTTTGAGGAGCTTGGCGTAGATGTCTTGGTGGTAGACGAAGCGCACGCATACAAAAACAACTTTTCCTATACCAAAATGCGCAATGTTGCCGGTGTCAGTGGAGCCAGTAGCCAACGAGCCATGGATATGCACATGAAGTGTCAGTATATCAATGAAATCGGAAACGGAAAGGGCGTTATTTATCTCACCGGCACCCCTGTATCCAATTCCATGGCAGAGCTGTATGTTATTCAAAAGACCTTGCAGCCCAAAGAACTGGAACGTCGTGGACTGCTGATGTTCGACAGTTGGGCAAGCACCTTTGGCAAAGTAGAATCATCTTTAGAAATTAAGCCGGAGGGCAACGGATACCAGATGAAGAACCGTTTTGCACGGTTTCACAATCTGCCGGAGCTGATGAGTATGTTCCAGATGATTGCGGACATCAAAACTGCAGATATGCTGGACTTGCCGGTGCCGGAATTGAAAACTGGTGCGGTGCAGGTCATTAAAACTGCCATTACTCCAGAACAAAAGCGGATTGTCATGGAGCTGGGCAAACGTGCGGAGCTGATCCGTAACGGTGAGGTGGACAGCACCGAGGATAATTTTCTCAAACTGACCCATGAAGCAAGGCTGCTGTCGGTAGACCCAAGAGCCGTTGACCCGTCAATCCCTGATGATCCAAACACTAAGCTCAATATTTGTGCTGGAAAAGTGGCTGAGATTTACCATGAAACTGCTGGTGAAAAGCTGGCACAGCTTATTTTCTGTGACCAGGGTACACCGAAGTATGACGGCAGCTTCAATTTCTATGAAGCTACCAAAACAGTCCTGATTGTACGGGGGGTAAAACCAGAGGAAATCGCTTTTATACACGACGCAAAAACCGACGTGCAGCGAGAACAGCTCTTTGACAAGGTGCGCAGCGGTGAAATCCGTGTTCTGATGGGCAGTACCGAAAAAATGGGCACAGGCATGAATGTGCAGCAAAAGTTAGTAGCTCTCCATCATTTGGATGTGCCTTGGCGCCCATCAGACCTAACCCAGCGCAATGGTAGAATCCTTCGTCAAGGCAACGAAAACAAGGAAATTTCTATCTTCAACTACATCACCGAAAACACCTTTGACAGCTATTTGTGGCAGATTTTAGAGCAGAAGCAACGCTATATCAGCCAGATTATGACTGGTCGCTCTGCACTTAGAAGCTGTGAGGACATTGACGATACTGTTTTGCAGTATGCAGAGTTTAAAGCACTTGCCACCTCTGACCCAAGAATCAAGCAGAAGATGGAAACCGATAACGAAATCAGCCGCCTTACGGTGCTGAAATCCTCATGGCAGAGCCAAAGGAACGAAATGCAGTACCGTATCAGCCAGTATTATCCCAAAGAGATTGCCACAGCTACCAGAAAAATCGAGGGTATGACCGCTGATATTGTCGCCTATGCCAAACATGCACCAGCTGACTTTCAGATGGTGATTGACGGCAGGCTCCATGAGGAACGTACCAAAGCAGCGGAGCATTTCATGGTTTTTGCCCGTAAGCTGGGGCGTGACACCGGTGCAACCCTTGAGTTGGGAACCTACGCAGGCTTTCCTATCCGCTTGGTTCGTCAATGGGGCGATGGTGTTTCCATCCAGCTATGCGGCAAATGCACCTATTCCACTGACATGGGTGAGGCTGCGTTAGGTAACATCACTCGTTTGGAACATTTGGCAGAACGCATGGAAAAGGCGAAAACAGAGGAGGAAAATAACCTGCTCAGCCTGAACCAGCAGCTTACAGACGCAAAGGAGGAAATGGAAAAGCCGTTCCCTGACGAAGAGCGGTTGCTGGAGCTGCAAAAGAAAAAGGTGGAGCTTGACCTTGCACTGGAATTTAAGGACGATGGCGAGGATATGATGACGGCAGACGAGGAAGAAAGCGCTTCTGACCGCCCGTCTGTAAGCACAACTATGACCTTAGAACAAGGGCTTTATCAAAAGCTGATGCTGTTTGCAGCTCCGGTTCTAAGCGGCGAAGCCTATTATATGAAGCTGCAATCGGAAGGGTTTGAGGATTTGGCGATAGAAGCCATCGACGGAGGTGAGTACAGTATCGCTCATTATTATGGCTGCAACGGAGACGCCATGCGTGACCCGGAAATCACTTTTACCGTGGACAAGGATAACAGGTCTATTGACCCCACATCGTACCTACAAGACGATATGGGGATTTTTTATGCAACAGATACCGCATCCCCTGCCAAGGTAAAGGATTTGAAGCAGTTTATGTCACAGTGGTTTACTAACATCAAAAATCAGGGTTTTGAGCCGGTGAAGGTCAAAAGCTATGAGCCGGAAGATGATTCCGAAGAAATAGAACGATAGGAGGTACGAGCGTGAAACATAAAGTAACACCTGAATTTTTATCCGCTTTTACAAGGCGGATTTCTGGGCTGGGATTTACAACAAAACAGGAAGCCGGTGAGAATACGTTGCTATCTGTTTTCAAAGATGGGCAGGAGGTCTGCAAAATTGACCATGACGGCAATATGCGTTTTCTTCCGGAGGCCTCGCCGGAGCAAGAGAGAAATAAGATATACCGTACCCTTACTGCCATGAAGCAGGCCCATGACCTGTATACAGATGCACCTCAATTACAGGCTGATGGGGTCAGCGATTTTCGACTGATTTCCAACTTTGGAGATTACATTCTGGCGGCGAAGATGACAAAAGACAATGAAGTGCGTTTTACCACATGGCAGTATGATTACGACCGCACAGGCGTGATGTGGGGACATTATTTTGAAACCAACTATGAAGGAGCAAAACAGGATTTTGCGGTACGGTCAGGATTGATTGAGGAGCAGAAGCTCTTTTCCGAGGAGGAGCTGGTGGTGCTGCATGACACCTGCGTATTCCGTGGCCGTAACGATGACAGCATCAGCTATGAGGATGAAAAAATGTTGCATTCGGTAATGGAAAAGGTGGAGAGCAATATTCCCAATCTTATTTTTGAGTATGAGCAAGTGCCAATGCCGGAACATGAGGATGAATATGGAATATAGCCAAATCAACGCCGTTACCAAGTTTGGCTCTGATGATTACTCTCTATGGACACTGACCATGCCCCGAGACAAAATCCATGAGATCAGGCAGCAACCGACAGTGGTTGACGGCGATATGGGCAGTGTGTTCGGAGAAATTCCAACCGCCCATGATGACCAGTCAGAATCACTGATAAACTTTGTTTTACCACATAGTGCCGGTCTGAAGCTCCATACCGTGGATATGGGCGGGGACTTTGTGAACAGGAACCGCCATAACGGCTCCTCTGTCCGTGGCTCCAAAGCGGAAATCATGGCAGAGCTGCGGGAAGCAGTAAAGGCGCAGGGGTATTCTTTGCATAACAACGCTTCTTTTTTAGAAGTGGATGTACTTGCCACGTTGAAAAAAATCATGGAGCATAACACCGATTTTTACCAAACGGATTTTCAGTACGATGTAAAGCAGATCAGAAAGGCTGCCGAGGATCGGGGCGGTTACCGAAACTTTTTCTGGCTGAGCAGAAAAAACGGAACATGGTGCTTCCCAGAACGTGATGTCTATCTCCGAAATACCAATGCCCACAACACATGGGAGTATTACGGAGCCAGCAAAAGTGAAAATGTCAAAACTTTTTGGGTTGAGATATTACGTATGAACGAGGACAAAACCATCATTGGCAATGTGCTGGAGATGGATTATCAAAAGCATTTGGATTATCTTTGTACCCATGCCCTTGATCCCGTAGCAGTGGAGGTAGTGTTCAAAAATCCTAACGATGTACGCACCGTTTCCTATCAGGAATATAACCAGAACTGGCAGTCCATCGCACAGCATTACGGCACAGTGGAACGCCATAAATTTTTGCCGGAGGATCAGCATGAACTTGCCCGAATTGCAATTTCGGCACGGGGACAGTTTTGGGAAGCCACAGAGCCGATGAAGGTTGCGGATTTTGTGCAGCGTTTAGACCATGACCGATTACACGATTATGGCTACACAGCAGATGACTTACTGCTGACCGGTCCCATGGATGCAGAAAAAGCCGTTCAAAATCATTTGTGCTGCTACGCTTTGCAAAAAGACGGAACAAAAGAACTGATTGCCGACAGAGATGCCTATCAGAAGCATCTTTTCAGCGGTGGACTGTATGGCATGACAGCGGCGGAAAAACAGCTTTTGCAATATTTTAAACAGGACGTTGTTCCGCTGTTTTCCAGTGAGGAAATGCAAGTGCTGTGCGCATTGGCAGTGCAGGAAGGAATGAATAATGACCCTGCCAAGGTGAAACTTTTAGACAGTATCATTCACAAGCTGGAGTGTGCCATACCGCAGTCGGCACAAGCCGAAGCCCAAGAACAGGAGGACGAATATAGCCGTGAAGAATAATGATTTTTTCAAACTTAACATGAATAAAGAGACCAAACGGGCGGTGATGGTGCTTTCTATCATCGCCCTGCTTATTTTAATCATAGGATTGGTGAGCTGTTCCATGCAGCTTAGCCAGAAAGATAATCCCTCTCAAATTGTGGTAGAAACGGACGATGTTACACCAATTCCTTCAGACAATCCCATTGTGACGGAAATTGAGCATGAGGATACGGACGTCGGGGACGATACCGATAATGCGACGGCTGATAAGGACAGTGACCATTCAAATGGTGGTTTTTCTAAGGATACGCAGGATAAAAAACCTACCAAACCAACGGAAAAACTGACTAAGAATCCAACATCTACACCAATGCCTACAGCAACCCCAAGTCCAACACCAACGCCAAAACCGACAGACCCTCCGATAAATCCCACAGAACCGGTTAAACCCACTGACCCGACAACACCGCCAATTAAGCCGGAACAACCCGATAAACCCGACAAGCCAAGTGGTGGTGGCTCCAGTGGAAGTGGCGGCAGCGTGAGCTATCCAGCCGCAGTGGTAGAAATCGTTGCGCCTGAATTCAGTCATACCGATACAGAATTTGAAGTAAAAACGGTGCTTCGCTCCGTAAAATCACTGGAATGGAGCGTTACCGAGGACGGCAAGAACATACCACAAAGCGAACTTCTAATAGGTACATTGGATAAGGATGGTGGCAAAATTACCATTACCCAGCCGGGCAACTATCTTCTTACCGCTACGGCTCAAAATTACGGCAATCACACCTATATCTTTTCCAAAAAGATTATCATCCACCCCACCTTTAAAATCAGTGTAGAAGCGGATAAAACTGTTCACACAGATAAAACCTTTACTGTCAAAACCACGCTTTCCGATAACGTCACACAGCAGCTTAACTGGCATATTTTTAAAGACGGCAAGGAGATAAAGTGGCAGGACACGGTAACCGGTACGCTCACGAATGCAGGCGGTTCCATTCAAATAAAGGAAAAGGGCAGCTACACCATCAAAGCAACTGCTTTTGATGAAACCAGCCGTGAGTTTTCTGGCAAAGCAGATATTACGGTATATCCTGTCATTGAGATCGAGGTACAGGCTCCTAACACCGCTCATACCGATACGCCAATTACCGTGGCGGTGAATACCAAGGAGTTAGGCGACTTATCACTCGATTGGACAGCTACCAAGGAAGGCAAAGAGATCCCGCTTTCTGATTGTTTTGTTGGAACGCTTACCGATGCAGGCGGCTCTGTCCGTTTCTTAGAAAAAGGCAGCTACAAACTGACTGCCACAGCCATCGATAAGGCAGGCAGATTCTTTACCGCAAAAGCAGAAATTACGGTCTATCCGGTTGCTGCCTTCGATTTTACTCTGCCAGCAACCACACATACCGATAAAACGATTGATATTCTGGTAAAGTCCTCTGATTTGCAGGATATGATTGCCGAATGGACGGTCATCAAGGACGGCAAAATCGTGAAGGCTACCGCAGTGATAGAGGGAACGCTGAATAACGATGGTGGTTCCATTCGCTTTACGCAGAAAGGTACTTATACCCTCAAAGCAGCGCTTACTGATGCAACAGGCAGAATGTATAGCCATGAAGCAACCACGGTGGTGTATCCTGTAGCAGAAGCGGGTTTTTATCTGCCGACTATGACTCACACCGATACCACAGTAGAGGTCAAAACCTCGTTTAAGGAAACGCAGGACTTACACGCAGTATGGAGCTTGACCAAGGACGGCAAGGCAATTTCGCTGGCAGATGGTTTTGAGGGAATACTCACCGATGACGGCGGTAATATACAGTTTCGTACCGTTGGCAGCTACGAGCTAAAAGCTACAGTTACCGATAATACAGGACGAAGCTTTACCTATACCGTAGCGACCAAAGTCTATCCGGTAATTACGGTTTCGTTGGAGCTACCAAAGCAAACCCACACGGATCGACCTGTAACAGCAGAAACAAAGCTAACCGATGCAGGAACGTTGCAGGTTGTCTGGAGCATAACAAAAAATGATGTGATTGTCACTCCCCAAAATGGTTTGACGAATTCCGGCGGTCTAATCAGCTTCACTGAAAAGGGTGATTACACCGTAACAGCCGCCGTTACCGATGAAGCAGGCAGAACCTTCTCCGTAAGCAAATCCATCAAGGTTTATCCTATTCCTAACACTGCTTTTTCTGTCCCGGGTGCCGTCCATACTGATGACCAAGTGTCGATAAATACGACTCTAACCGATATGGAACAACTGACAGCAGTCTGGTATGTAGACAACACCTACGGCTTTCAAGATTGGGATACCTACATTGACGGTAAGCTGAGCAATAACGGCGGATCTATCCGCTTTACCCGTGCCGGAGTCTATGATTTGCAGGCAAGAATCACCGACGCCACAGGACGAGTATTTCGCTTTAACAGTGGAAAAATCGAGGTATTGCCTGTGTTGCAGCTTTCCTTTGTACTGCCAGAAACGGGCTATACCGATACGCAGATAGATGTACGAACAAGGGGCAATATCGGTGTTCTTCCTATTGAATGGACGCTGATGAAAAACGGTACAGACGTTTCTTTGGAGCAGGCTGTCAGCGGCACGCTCAATGCACAGGGTGGAAAAATCCGTTTTACCGAAAGTGGCGAATATCGCTTGACTGCCACCATGTTTGATGCCCTTGGCAGAGTATTCACTCACACAGAAAAAATCAGCATTTATCCGCTGTATAACTGCAACTTTACCATGCCGCAAGCGGTTCGCACCGGTCAGAGCTTTGTTGTAAATATGAGCAGTACTGCCAATCTAAATAGTAACAACGTTGTATGGACGGCCACCAAAGACGGTCAGAGTATTGCAGTTTCCGAGTATTTTAAGGGAACACTGGGCAACAGCGGCGGTACGGTCCATGTGGATGTGTCCGGCAATTATACGCTGACAGCCACCATCACTGATCAGCTGGGCAGAGTATTTAACGCTGCGCAGAGCATTTCTGTGGTGAATACTGCACCCACTAAGCCTACCATTACGGCGAACGTGACAAGAACAGCAAAAGACGGTAAGTTCATTGTCAATCTTACGGTAAACAGCACCGACCCCGATGGCGATGTGGTTAGCTATGAGTATGAGGGCAAGACAAGCGATAATTACTATGCCATTGGTACGCATACGGTGAGAGTGAGAGCAAAGGACAATTACGGAGGTATCTCCGACTGGTCACAGGTGACCTTTACGGTGGCAAATTCAGTGCCATCAAGACCGGTTATCACAAGAGCACCGAATGGTAACAGCGTTGCACCAGGTACACCAGTTACCATCACCGCAAGCAGTACCGACCCTGATGGTGATGCCATCACCTATGTTTGGGAGGGACGCCCGACCGAAACAGCTGTGTACGCATTGGGCAAGCATACGGTACGAGTAAAGGCGGTAGACAGCACTGGTGCAGAATCTCCATGGGCAGCGATTGTATTCTTTGTCATGGATTCCAACGGGTCTGGCGGCATGATGCTTACCGGTCCTGATTCTACTATTATGGAAAACGGTATTGATGGTGCGACTATTACCAAGTACACCTTTACCGTGCCTCCTGTTTCCGGTCACAGTGGGCAGGATTACGGCAGAGTACGAGGCTACAATATCAAGACAGGTGCGTGGGAACAGCTGGATTACGGAACAACCAATAACGGTATTTCCTTTACCAGAACACTGACCGCAGGTACATATTCCAAGCTGGAAATGTACTATTATACCAACCATTCATGCATGTACAACAAATCAAACATCACCTTTACGGTGGAATATTACTTTGAGTAAGGAGGCACTATGGAAGGATTTCTAAAGCCCTATCAGGTAGAACAGATTAAGAAAAAGTATCCTGTCGGTACTAAAATTCAACTTGACCATATGGACGGTGAGAGAGATATGCCGGACGGCCTGTCGGGCGAAATAAAATTCGTGGACGATCAGGGGCAGCTCCATATGAAATGGCAGAATGGAAGAACTTTGGCGCTTGTACCCAATGTGGACAGTTTTCATATTCTGAGGGAAGCCGAGAATGAAAATGACAAATGCCCAGATGGCTGCATTCAGGTGCTTGTGGTGGAGCCGCATAAGAATCCTTATGTTTCCACAGTCAGAAATGATTACAGGGCAATGCAGGAGCTGGTAGGCGGCTGCATAGAGTTTGTACCGTTGTCAGAGCTTAACTGCCACCTCTACTGCAATGACGAAGGCAAACTGAATGGACTAACCGGAAACCGAAGAATGGATAATGGTGACATTATCTGCGGCACATTTTTCATCTGCACTGACGATGGAGAGGGTAACGATACTTCCCTTTCCAATGAGCAGATTACTTATTTCAGCAACCGCTTTCATGAGCCGGAGTTTTATTCTAATACAGAAGCCCACAGCTTTGCCATGGAAGTTGGATATGCAGATAGTAAAGAAGAATTTCTGCGAATGCTGGGGATTGTGCCGGAAGCTGACGAAAATGATTTTGAACGATAAGGAGCAAGTATGGAACACGATAAAACCAGTATTTATGTGGAACACTTAAATCAAAAGGTGCTTCCCACCATTGACTATGACCGTTTGCAGGCATCCTATGGCACACAGGACAAAGACTATGCCAAAGCAGTATTGCATCTGCTATATAAGGCAATGATACAGTGCTATGGCACGGACTGCTTGACGGAGGGCTTAACCGATTATGTTATGGTCCCCGGCGTGGTGCAGTCAAAAGAAAAAGAAAATCTTTGCATTGTCCTTTTGGAGCTTGACCTGACTTCCTCCGGGGAACATTATGAAACCAATTTCCTGACAGGGTATGGCATCCTATCCCAACGTGATCCTGAATTGCCGGATCATATTCGTGCCTATATTCAGGATACCTTCATTCCCTATGATTACGGCTATACAGCAGCTATTCCCTGTGATATTCATGTGGAGAAAAGCAGTCTGCCAGAAGCTGTCAGGGAGATGCTTTCCACCTTTCAGATGCATACAGCTACATTGGAAAGTATGTCGGAAATGTCGGAAGCGGAAGAATTAGAGCGATAATCGTCCTGCAAAGTTCATAATTACTACGTTGAAAAGAACGACTTTATTTGGTATAATTTTAAGTTAAGAACAGGAGATGATGAAATGGCAGATGGCATGAAACGATATATACTGATGCACAAAAATATTTCGGTAGCCGATATAGAGCTGGATGAAGCGTCCAGCGCGATTTCTGCTATCGGCCATATCTATGAAGCACCCCATGTGCCGCTGGGTATTCCGGTGAAAAAAGGTGTGATAGACCGCAGCGCACTTAACGAATGGTGGCGTGGACGAGCAATCCCTGCAAGCCGTGCCGGAATCAAAAATGCACTGACAGAACTGAATCTGTCTACAACACAAAAATTGTTGGAAAAATGCCTTGGTTTGAGTCTTTCCGATCAGTATTGGATCTGTCCGGCTGATTCTGGCATTCAGTGGTCACAGGTCAACTTCTTTGATAATCCTTTTTCGGAGGATGTGGGAAATATCCTGTTTGGACAGGGTTCCTCTAATGACCATATGAGCCTGATGTCCCCGGATAATACTTCGGACGGCTGGCTCAAGAAAAAGTGGAAGATTATAGATGGGAAACGCTGCCTGATTAAGGGCGGAAGCGGTGCGACTCAGCAGGAGCCATATAACGAGGTGATGGCTGGAAAAATTATGGAACGGCTTGGAATTCCCCATGTTCCATATACCCTGCTTACAGAGGATGAGTATCCTTACAGTGTATGCGAGGACTTCATTACACCGCAGACAGAACTAATCTCGGCATGGTATGTGATGCAGACGGAGAAAAAGCCGAACCATGTGTCGATTTATCAGCATTACCTTGATTGCTGCGAAAAGCTTGGTATCCTTGGTATGAAGGAAGCCCTCGACCAGATGATGGTGCTGGATTACCTGATTGCTAATGAAGACCGGCATCAGAATAACTTCGGTGTGGTGAGAAATGCGGAAACCCTTGCATATCTTGGAACGGCTCCCATATTTGACAGCGGAACTTCTCTTTGGTTTGATAAGCCCATTTCTATGATTGGCTCGAAAGCTAAGCTGTCCTGCAAGCCTTTTAAGAACAACCATGAGGAGCAGATCAAGCTGGTAAGCTCTTTTGAGTGGCTGAACCTGAACACACTTTATGATATTGACGAGGAGCTACGGGAGCTGATGCGCGGGTCCGTGTTTATAGATACTGCCCGTTGCGATGCGTTGTGCTTTGCCCTTCGGGAGAGAGTGGAACTGCTTTCGGAAGTGGTAAATACCCGCAGAACATGGATTCCGGTAGACGACCACCGCAGCGATGTGACGGAGGATACTGCCTATAGCGGTAAAGATGATTTAGAACGATAACAAAATACCAGATAACAAAAGTGCCCCCTGAAAGCGGATTGAAACTGCTTTCAGGGGGCACTTTTGCGTGGAATGGAGGTGACAACCCATGCGTACATCGTCAAAGCCTATGCCCTTTACGGAAGAGCAGATGAAGCAGGTCTTTGACACCAATATCATTGACTTCGCCGTGGAAAATGGTTTTCAGATTGAAAAAGGCGATAACTACACCGTTCATGTGAAGAACAGCGGCGGACTGTATCTGTTTAACCATGGGCGCGGCTACTACTGTTTTTCTACACAGACCAAGGGTAATATCGTGGATTTTGCAAAGGAATATTTGGGTGCATCGGATTTCAAAAGTGCGGCAGAACTGATTTTGGGCTGCCGTGCCTATGAGGGAACGACTTCCTTGGTGCCACCTATTGAAAAAGGTCCCAAGGGCGAACTGGTACTGCCGCCCAAGGACAAGAGTTTTGACCGTACTATCGCCTACTTGACCCATACTCGTGGCATTGATAAGGAAATTGTCTACGCTATGATTGAGGCTGGGAAAGTGTATGGAGCAAGGACTGAGAAAAACGGTTATACATTCCATAACTGTGCCTTTGTAGGTTATGACGAAACAGCTAAGCCCCGGTACTGTGCACTCAGAGCGCCAAGCTCAGACAGTAAGTTTCGTCAGGATGTAGAAAACTCTGATAAGACCTATGGTTTCTGCATGGAGGGGCGTTCCAACCGTGTATATGAATTTGAAGCCCCCATTGATGCTATGAGCCACGCCAGTCTCTGCAAGCTCCACGGCATTGATTGGCGGGAGGATCATCGGGTTGCCGAGGGATGTCTGTCAGATAAGGCTCTTTACCGCTATTTGCAGCACCACCCAGAAATTGTCGAGATTGTGTTTTGCTATGATAACGATGTGGACGGCAAAGATGCCAAGGGTCAGCCCCATAACCACGGACAGATTCAGGCGGGAATCTCCGCTGAAACCTTTGCGGATTTGGGGTACAAGACCTTTATACAGACCCCGCAGACAAAGGATTTTAATCAGGATTTGTTGGCTTTTCGTGGGATACAGGAGCAAAATCTAAAAGAGCAGGATATGGAGAGGTAGCATCATCGATTATACTTGAACTATATTGTGTTTATAAGAAAATGAAGCAGAGTAACAGTAAGTTTAGTTTGCCGTTGCTCTGCTTTAAGATTAAATTTGACTTTTATATTTTACAACATCCTTTAAATATTTAGTATTTATATTTTTTTATTGCGATTGTACGGTTATTAATTTCAATAATACCTTCCTCTTTTAATTTTTTCATTTCTCTGAACAAAGAAGGTCTTTGTACACCAAAATAATCTGCCAGTTGTCTTTTACTCATTGGAAGCAGAATTACCGAAGATTTCTGTATGATAGTTTGCTGTTTAAAATAATTCATAATATTTTCACGAAGTGTTCTTTGTGTAAACATTGCTATCTTCTGATTTATTCCTTGTGAATTTTGTGAGATTGACTTTATATAATGCAATGTAAAATTGTAATCATGCAAAAACTCCAAAACAGCATTTATGTCAATATGGATAATTTGACAATCTGTAAGACAATAGATAGTAAGAGGATAACTGTGGTTGTCACCAAATAATAAATTTGCTCCTATCACACTTCCCTGACTAAATTCAAACATCGTAGTTGCTGAACCGTTCGTTGATAAAGAATACGCAACCAAACTTCCTGACAATACAATATCTAATGTACGGCAAGTTTCATTTGCATTATGAACGGTTGCACCTTTCATATAGTGTTTTTGATAAATATGATTACCTGCTATTAGTTTTTCTAAATTAGATTCCTTTACAGCTGAAAATAATGAAATGTTTCGTAAAATGTCAATATTCATATGAATTTACTCCTCCATTTAAAAACATTATATCAAAAAGAAACATCGGTGTCTATTTGCGAATGATAAACTACTTTATAATTGTGTTATCACAAAAAGAATGGAGGATTTGTATGGATATTTTTACAGTAGCAATGTGGATAGGAACGATTATATTCCTTTTGATTTCCTTAAAAAAGGATAAATCGAAGACATTGAAAGCACTTAAAATGGCATTTGGTATGGGCAAGGGGATGCTGGGAAGCATATTATCAATTATTTTTTTAATCGGTTTAATTCTGACAATATTACCGCCAGAGTATATTGCCGAATTTGTAGGAAATCAATCCTTAGTCATAGCAACGGTGGGTTCGGCGGCATTTGGAACAATTACACTGATCCCTGCCTTTATTGCTTTTCCGCTTGTCGGTACGCTGGTTGACGCTGGGGTTAGTGTTGTTCCTTCCGTAGCATTTCTAACTACACTTACAATGGTAGGGGTCGTAACATTTCCACTTGAAAAGCGTGAATTTGGGCTTAAATTTACTGCTACTAGAAACGGATTAAGCTTTTTATTTGCCATAATTATCGCTATGGTAATGGGGGTGATTGTATGAAAATCTTAAAAAAAGCAAAAGATAATACTTTCTTGATAGTGGTTGTAGCTGCCTATATCCTGATGTTTATACTTAAACCAGATATGGGTGTTACATCAATTAAAAACAGTGCCTATTACATTAAAGAAATGCTTATGATAATGCCGGTGATATTTGTTCTTACCGCGCTTTTGGATACATGGATTGCAAAGGAAAAAATCACAAAATACTTAGGAAAAGAATCCAAAGTTAAAGGTATTATATTGTCGTTCGTTTTAGGTAGCATATCTGCGGGACCGATATATGCAGCATTTCCTATGTGTGTAATGCTCCACAAAAAGGGAGCTTCTGTACGAAATTTGGTTATAATTTTAAGCTCGTGGGCAGTAATAAAGGTTCCAATGCTGCTAAATGAAGCAAAATTTTTGGGAATAAAGTTTATGGCAATTCGCTGGGTATTAACTGTAATTGCAATAGTAGTATTTTCGTGGATTACTTCAAAAATCGTTAAAGACGAAGATATAGTACAGAAAGAAGAAAAAGCAAGTGGTCTTACATTAAACAGAGAATCTTGTATGGGCTGCACATTGTGTACTAAAAATTATCCTGAGATTTTTGGTATGCAAGGTAAAAAAGCATATATTAAATCTATTGACTCTGAAATAGACAAAGAAAGGCTTAACCAAACAATATTGGCTTGTCCTGTTAGCGCCATTCGTTACAATGAATAAGTAGAAAATGTTGTAAAAACAACATACATTTCTTCGCATGTGTTGTATAATTTAACCACATAATTTAAAACTATAACAAAAAGGAGGTATACAAAATGATTGAGCAAGTCTATGAAATGTCAACTGAAGATGAAAAAGCGGTTGAAAGAGTAATTCAGGATGAAAATATTCATTATATTCATATGGTCTTTAATAAGGATGAAGGACTCCCAGAACATTTTTCGAACTCGAACGTTTATATGACAGTAGTAAGGGGGACTTTATCTATCGGGCTAAATGATCAAGAAGTTCACCAATATAATAAGGGGACTCTTTTGAAAATTCCTGTGAATACAAAGATGAATGTTAAGAATGTATTGGAAAACGTGCTAGAGTTGATTGTCGTAAAGGCCCCGGCACCTTTAAAATAGTGAAACAAAATTTATAATCATTGAAAGGAGAAACATAAAATGATAAAATATGTATGTATCCCATGTGGATATATCTATGACCCACAAATAGGTGATCCGGATAGTGGAATAGCCCCGGGAACTGCGTTTGAAGATATCCCTGATGATTGGCTTTGTCCAATTTGTTTTGTGGGTAAAGATCAGTTCGAACCAGTAAAGGAATAATACGAAGGAGGGAACGATTATGAGTATGTTTTGTTACCAATGCCAAGAGACTGCAAAAGGTACCGGTTGTGAGGTAAGAGGGGTATGTGGCAAAAATGAGGAAGTTGCAAAATTGCAAGACTTACTGATTTATGTTACAAAAGGGATTTCTGAAATAGTGGTAAAAGGCAAAGTGGATGTTAAATCCATAAGTGAAGTAAATCATCAAGTCCTAAAAAGCCTTTTTATTACTATTACAAACGCTAATTTTGATGATGGCGCAATCGAAAATCAAATCCATAAAATGATTGAATTTAGAAACGGGCTAAAAAAACAGCTTTCTGGTGTTAACCTTGGTGATGCGGCGGAGTTTGAAGTAATCGATAGAGCGTCTATGTTAGACAAAGCATCTAAAGTAGGTGTACTTTCAACGGAAAATGAAGATGTTCGTTCTCTTAGAGAAATGATTATCTATGGTTTGAAAGGTATGGCAGCGTATACACATCACGCCCTTAATATCGGAAAAGAAGATCTTGCTATCAATGCATTTATTTATGAAGCACTTGCTTCAACCCTTGACGATTCTTTGTCTGCAGATGATCTTGTGGCATTAACATTAAAGACAGGCGAGTTTGGCGTGAAAGCGATGGCGCTGCTAGACGAAGCCAATACCTCCAAATATGGAAATCCTGAAATTACCAGCGTTAATATTGGTGTAAGAAACAATCCTGGAATACTGATTTCAGGCCATGATCTCACTGATTTAGAGCAACTACTGGAACAAACCAAGGGTACTGGTATCGATGTTTATACACATAGTGAAATGCTTCCTGCACATTACTATCCTTTCTTTAAAAAGTATGATAATTTTGCGGGAAATTACGGCGGTTCATGGTGGCAGCAAGTGACCGAATTTGAAACCTTTAATGGCCCCATTTTATTTACTACAAACTGTATTGTACCTCCAAGAAGTGAGGAAATCAGACAAAGAATCTTTACTTCCGGTGCATCAGGCTATCCCGGATGCCCTCACATCACAGCTGATGAAAATGGCAAAAAAGATTTTTCTGAAATTATTGCGATGGCAAAGCAGTGTAAGCCTCCTGTAGAAATTGAATCAGGCAATATTGTTGGCGGTTTTGCTCACAACCAAGTTTTTGCCCTTGCAGACAAAGTAGTTGATGCAGTAAAATCAGGTGCAATTAAAAAGTTCTTCGTTATGGCAGGCTGTGATGGCAGAATGAAATCTCGTGGATATTACACTGAGTTTGCAGAAAAACTACCGAAGGATACGGTTATTCTTACTGCAGGATGTGCAAAGTACCGCTACAATAAACTTGAGTTAGGAGATATTGGTGGTATTCCAAGAGTTCTTGATGCTGGCCAATGTAATGATTCCTACTCTCTTGCAGTAATCGCATTGAAGCTGAAAGAGATATTTGAACTTGAGGACGTTAACGATCTGCCGATTGCATTTAACATCGCATGGTATGAGCAAAAAGCGGTAATTGTCTTACTTGCATTACTTTATTTAGGGGTTAAGAATATTCACCTTGGTCCTACCTTACCGGGATTTTTATCACCTAATGTTGCAAAAGTCCTTGTTGAAAAGTTTGGTATTGCAGGTATCGGACAAGTTGAAGATGATATCAAGTTATTCATGGGCGAATAATTCGTACTGATGTTTTAAATAAAAGGCAAAGATTCTGATTAACATTGGAATCTTTGCCTTTTGTGTTTGAAAGCAAACCAATAACCGTCCTTATGCACAGGATACTCTGGACGATTTTGGGCATATAACGAACAAGGAGCCGTTGCATCAAGAGGTGCAACGGCTCAATTTCATAATTAGTGAGTTTTTCTCTGGTGGACGAATTAAATCAGTTTCGGAGGGTATCCTCGTTTGGATCGTTCAGAACATTCATTAAACAAAACAGGCAATAATGTTTTATGCTATTCTGTTCCTGTCAAAACAACCTTTTTCCATCTGAAATATTGATAACAAGCTCTTTTGCTATACTGGTTTGCTTAAATGGATTTATTTTTTCCACTACACCGTCACGTTTAAAAAGTGAGCCTGTGTTTTTGAACCAAAATGTTACATTTGCTTTTACGCATTGTTCACGGATATTAAGTACCCAATCATAATCACATTCACGAGCTTCTCGACCCGTTTCACCGCCAACTGTCACATGGTCTACTCCACGAAGATACGGTGTCAAATCTATCTTTTCTAAGAGTGGGGCACAAGCGATGAACCGCCGCTTTATCGGATAAGATAAAAAGAGTGGCAGTCTGTAATCAGCTAATGCTTGATTTTCGACAGTACAACCAATATTCACATTGTCATAGCCTGCACCCCAATCGGGTGGAAGTGATACGAGAAAACGATCAATTCGCTTTGTTAAAATCAAGAAATCAATATCAGTTCTTTCCTTGATGATAGCCCAAATGTCTTTACGCCACTCGTCTGCTTCCGGCAGGAAAAAGTCAGTCGCAAAACAGGTTGGAAGAATTTTGTTGCCTTTGATATTGTATTCGCCCTTTGCATTTTTCCTTGCGGGCCAATCAAATTTATCTGTTTTTTGTATTGTGCTTTGACCATAGCGTTTTGCATACGGACCATAAAAATAGCAATTTGTACAGCCATCACTTATTTTGTAACAGCCTGTCCATGGCTCCCAGTTCATAGTGTTCCTCCTCTTGGATGGGTGAAGCCGATGATAGCAGAAACGCAGCCGCTTGTCAAACGCAGCGTTTGAACGTCACCGTCTGTGCCTTCATGGAGATCTTACCAACCTCGTAGCCGTAGGCGGGCAGCTCCTTCTTGAAGGTTAAAAAGGCGTGGTCGATGGGAAAGCCCAGAATCTGTTCAATCTCGGCATAGGTCAGCGCAAAGCTGTTCTCCGCGCGTTGACCTATCGCCTTCCAAAGTGGCTCATATTTACTCATTGTCCGTCTCCTCCGATCTTGTTTGGAATAAAATAGCGGCTTTGATTTACCAAAGCCGCCGTGTATCACATACCGAAGCCTAACGCATACTGTTTTACAACCTCAAAAGGGAACATTGTGCGTGTAGCAA
>JAEWSH010000055.1 GCA_023398375.1 Bacillota bacterium
GAAACCAAGTCTGTAGTTCACGTTAAACTGCGGTAACGATTTACCAACTTTGGATAACTGTCCTTCTAATTTATCTAACGTTTCCTGTCCCCACTTTTCATCTTGTAAACCATTACCGGTATTGTGCCGAAAGTTTTCCGGAGATTTTCCACAAATATTCACCAATACATCAAACCATTGCCCTATGCTTGGCAGAAACCACGGACTACGTTCGATCCCATCCGGCACCTTATTGCTGTTATTGTAAGTTTTCACCAGATAAAAAGCACGACAGTCGCTTACAAAAGATGCATCACCCTCATGATTTGCCAGCATTTGTAAAGTTTCAGAGTACCCGTTCATGTTATTCTTAATTCTGCTAAAATCATGCTTTGACTTCACATCAGCTATTGATATTGTATCAATATCCGCTTCGATTAAATCCATCGGTCCCCAATTCCCTTCTTTCAAACTATCCAACATCATCACATAGGCATGATTCCATTCTTTTTTATTACACCTCTCGTCTGTCATCCTTTCCGGATCGCAAGTAATTACCATTCCGATAGCATTTTCATAATCATAGATTTTCCCATCTTCTTCCAACTTCCCGTTTCCGGGATGTACTTCTATTCTTTTATCGATTTCGTTCTGAAAGACAAAATCCCCGGGATAAAGCTTTCTTTCTATACTTCCTTTACCGGGTACGGGACTAATAACCTTCAAGGTATAGCATTTTCCAGAAGTAAAACTGATGGAGCTGCCCGAATAATTTATCTTTATATTCGTATCATCTCTGCCATCGGTAGTCATATAGTTTCCGGTAACCCGTGCATTTGCTTGCGGCGGAACAATGGCACAATATTTCAAAGAATCTATCTGATATGGAGTAATACCGTTCAGACTCACATTAATAGCCGCCGAGTCTGTTCCTAAAACCCTCGATTCCCTATGGTAAACAAAGCCTGCTTTTTCTGGTGCAAAACAACCTACGTATACTTGCGGTTGCAACACAAGCAATGCAAACTGGTGTTGAAACAGCAAGTTCAGGATTATTCCGGAAGAATTGTCAATAGCAGGTACGCCGGTGGCAACCAACAAATCGCTGACAATATGCTTTTCTGTTGTGGACTGGTCCTTCGCAGGTTGCAGTTTTTCATTCCCGGTCAGTGAAGCAATAGCTCCGTCCATACCTTTTGAGAGATCTATTGTGATATTCTTCCTATATGGATAGTAAGCGACATAACTCACTCCATCATACCAATAAAGTGTACCATTTCCCACCGGATTCCAACTGCCGCTTGACATATTGTAAACCAATTTGGCATTATCAATATTATCCATTATAGCACCGTCCTTTATGGCAAAAACACCAATCGAATCACCATCGACAAACTCCATTTTAAAATGTTCGTCCCTTACAGAGGTACGTGTAGAGGACTTTCCTGCATTGGAGAGCTCTTCAAAATCAGCGACTATAGCCCGGACTGTAAAGGGTACTCCCTCACAGCACTCCTTCATACCTCCATTGTTTGCTTCGTATTCGTCAGTGCATGCACTACACACTAAAAGGATGCCCCAAAAGACTATTCCAGTGAAAAATTTCATATATCTTTTCATATTATCTTACTTTAAACAGATTGGCATCTTTTTGCGAAGTCCAGAATTACCCCGTCAGGTCAATCAGTCTCTTGTTTTGCTTCCGTTCCAATAACTGTCTCGGTTTCAGCATTCTCTTCCCATGATACGGGACCGTTCTCCGGTATCACAGTAATTGCCTTTCGTGCTATACCTATAGTATAGCTGACGGTCCTTCCCGAAGCCCAATTATCAGTCAGAGGCAAAGACTGGTTTTCCATACTGACAGTTTGAACAACAAGAGCATTATTACTATCTTTGGCCGTATATTGATAAGAAATATTGAACTTACTTCCTGCCCCGGCAGGAAGCAGAAAGAAGGTTGCAAGCAGTTTCTTTTCTTCTATAATTGTATCCGGTACCGGAAAACTTATTATACCGGTGGTAAAGTTTTCCTTTTCATCAGCCGATGGATATGTCCACTTCCAGCCTATGTCACTATCTGCTGTAGGATTATAATAGGTAAGCAATCCACTCTTCATTCCCGTAATTGAGAAGGAAGTTACTGACTTTCCCTCCGTATTATCATTACTTTTTATATAGACATTGACCTTGGTCAGTGTATGGTGCAGTTTGAAAGTTACATTACCATTGTTTTGATTCATTACCGGAGTTGCGGCAAGAAAATCTATCTGATTATTTACAGCTATCGGAACGGTATACCCCAACACCGGAAATCCGCTTGCCGTTCCTTCATCCTGAAAAGAGAGGTAACCATTTTCCACTTCATTCACGTAAGGGGCATAAGCAAAGAAACTGATTTTATCCGTGGTGGAATTGTCCGGCCAAAACTTGACCGGACTATAAGACCATGTTCCCTCATCCTGTTGTTTTTCCACAAGCTGGTTATACATAAAATTCGGTATGGCAGTATTCTCGTTGAATTTTCCATGTGTAAAATATGCAAACACTCCCACATTCTTAAGTTCACCGGCAGTGGCAAATTTCCCGGTTCCCCTCGTCATTGTAATAACTCCAGAAAAGCCGATAGGAAGATTCTCCTGCGGAAGTCCGTTCTTACTTTCTTCCCCACTGCATGCTCCCAACAACAAAAGTAATGGCAGTATCCATAATTTTGTGTAAATAGAAACGGGATTCAGTTATAAGTTCTCTTATATCTGGATTCTGTTTTCAAAAATAAGCATAAATTGGTTCATAATCAATCCCCAGTTAGTAATCGGCAT
>JAEWSH010000062.1 GCA_023398375.1 Bacillota bacterium
TGCTTATATCATTAAAGAAATGATTATGGATAAAACTTATGAACGTATTATTTTTGGAGAGGTTGTTAACTAACATATAACAATTATATATCTAAGAAATGTTTCTTAAGATCATCCAACTTTTTAAGAACTAGATTTTTAAGTGATATGGGTTGTATGGATAGTATATGCTCTCCATATCCAATAAAGTAGCTTGTAATAAAATGTTCCTCTCCATTATTATAAAAACCTCGAATAAAATATTGATCGTTCTCCATGAAAAGCTTCATGGACGGATAATGCTCTTTATGGAATAAGTCAACACCCGCTTTTGATATCTTAACCTCATAATTAGTAGAATCATTCGTCCTATACATTATATCTGGAGACTTTATAATCTCGGAGAGAGGTTTAGAGGAATAAAGACTACTTACTTCAATATCCAAAATTTTATCACAGCGAAATACTTGTGGGACGTTTAATTCAAAATTGAGTCCAGTAGCATACCATTGCCCGTAAGTTGATGAGATATTGTAGAATTGAACGTAGTAGTATTTTGCAGTATCTTTCTTTAGATATTTAACTTTACATACTTTTTCATCAATGGTGTATTGCAAGACATCACTTAGAAAGTAACAATGATTATAATGCTTAATAGAAGCCAAACTGAATACTCTTTCTACCCTACGAAGCATTTCAATTTTATCCGCAGATAAGCAATGTTCGAATTTCTCTTTTAATTTTTCTACACTTAAATGAAAGGGTGTTGTTTCATATGCTCTTAGTGTAAGCATTGAAAAATATAATGCAAATAACTCATCAATAGTAAACACAATAGGGGATAATAACCGATTACGAAGTATGCCGTAATAACCATTCCTACCAGACTGGGAATACAAGGGCATTCCAATTCTCTCCAATGATTCAATATCTCTAAGTGCGGTACTTTTGGATATATTGTAATGATTCATTAAGTCTTTTAAATTGAATGAATTTTTATCATTAAGATATAACATCATATCATTTAATCGTTCTGATTTGTTCATAACTAATCCTCTCTGCTCAAAATGTTTTGAATAAAAGGTGTCACTACATGACACCTATTTATATTATACTATACACAGAAAGAATAGAAAAGGAGTTGAACTCATAATATGAAAAGAATGTTTTTAGCCTCATCATTTAAAGATGTAGAAAGTTTACTCACAGATTTTGAAAAAGATATAGAAGGTAAAACCGTAACTTTTATACCAACAGCAAGTGTAGTTGAAAAGGTTGTCTTTTATGTTAATGCAGGTAAAAAAGCACTTGAGAAATTAGGATTAATTGTTGATGAGCTCGATATATCCACGGCTACCGCTGATGAAATAAGTAACAAACTAAAAGGTAACGATATGATCTATGTTACAGGCGGTAATACCTTTTTCCTGATGCAAGAACTGAAAAGAACAGGAGCTGATCAAATAATTATCGAGGAAGTAAATGCAGGAAAACTTTATATTGGAGAATCCGCAGGGGCAGTGGTTACAGCAGCAGACATTGAATATGTGAAGGAAATGGATAGCGTAAAGAAAGCCCCTCATTTAATGGATTTTAGTGCATTAGGTTTAGTTGATTTTTATATATTGCCCCATTATACCAATTTTCCTTTTAAGAAAGTTGCGCAGAAAATTTTAGATAACTATTCTACTACTTTAAATTTATCACCTATTTGCAATCACGAAGCAATATTGGTTAACAACAACGAAGTTATAACTGTAAGAGTTTAATATGTATAGCACTTTATGTATTAAAAAGTAAGCCTTTTACTGAATAGTTTTATTATTCAGAAAAAGGCTTACTTTTTTATACTTCAGAATGTTGATGCTATTATTTAGAGTACCCCTTAAAATAATGTCGAAGTAAAAAGGACATGTATGGAGTAGCAGGACTTACCATAGGGTTAGAAGTATCCGAAAACATCATTTTATTTGGCTCGACCTTGGTATATGGCTTCCATACAGGCATCGGTTCCCCGGTAGAATCTAACCCGTTTGGATCTCCTGCTTTTATAAAATTGGACCAATAGTTACACATGTGTCTTGCTAAATCATAATGCTTACCGGTAAATGGGCGCCAGCATTTTGCAAGTGTTTCAAAAGTGAACCACAGTTCTGAGGAATGGAAAGAGCCTGGATTATCCCATCCCGGAATTTCAGGATTAAATTCATAGTAATAGTTATTAAGTACTGAGTTTAGTTCTTCTTCCCTTTCACAAATAGTACGGATACCGTATTCAAGGGATGAGACATCAGTGGCCTTAGGTATCTGATCAAGGGATACCTCTGGATATCCGATTAGGTTAAGAAACTCATTGGAATCACTTCCAAATAATTCTACAGCTTTCCGAACTAAATCATCCTTATCTTCTACTTGAAGATTCGCACGGAATTCATCTTGCGTGTGGCCAAGTAGCATGGAAACGGGTTGATGCTTTCCTTCATAGAAAAGCTTCATAGGATCATCTTTTAAAAACTTACCATCCTGTACCGGTCCCCAGAGTTTTATCGATGTGGAAAAGCCGCCGAATTCTCCCCATTTTTGCATGATATAAGAAGTATTCAGAGC
>JAEWSH010000040.1 GCA_023398375.1 Bacillota bacterium
TCATTTGATTCGCTGCATATTTCCCCGTAGATAAAGCTCCTTGCATCCATCCATGCTTCACAGAGATATGTTCTCCGGCAAAGAATAACCGGTTATTATACTCTGGCTGTAGCATTTCATAAGCAAAAATATTCTTCTGTCCCGGTAAGGCAAATGCAAATGCTCCTCGAAAATTAGGTTCAGTGTTCCAATGAACAGTTTTTGATTCATCCACAATTGAATTAAGATACCCTCTTGGTAGACCATGAACTTCTTCTACGTTCCTACGTATTACTTGAAAACGTCTCCATTCCTTCATATTTCCAAGTCGTACCGAATCATTTGAAAAATTATATGCAGCAGTGAGAACTCCAGGATCCTCCTCTATGAATATTGGATCTCCTTTCGAGTTAATATGATCTCTTGGGTATATGATATACCTAATTGGCAAATCAGTAACTGAAATTCCACCATTTATATTTCCATAATACGTATTTCTTTCCCAAAATCGACGATTACATAAGAATCCAGATTTTAGTGCATCAGCATAATTATATTCATAGATGGCTTGCATCTTTTGATTTGTGAATAATGGCTTTATTTCCACAGTTCTTAACGTAGAGAATGGAATTGTACAAATAACATAGTCAAAATTAACACTGGTCTCTTTTGCTTTCTCTTTATTAATATATTTTACCTGAACGTATTCTTTATGATGTGGTTGTTGATAGATACCGGTAACCGTATGACCTAATTTATAAGTAACATGACCTAGCTTGTCTTTAGGGATATTCATATACTGAGTTGGAACAGTCTCTTGAAATGACTTATAGAATGCCAACGGAAGATTAACAAATCCATTATTAATTCGATATATATTAATAAAATCCAAACTATAATTCTCTGTTAAAGTTTCATCATAACTTAGAGGAAATGCTGCCGCAGCTATGGGGTTTAGGGCATACAATAAATTGATTGCTCCTTGACTTAACCCAAGGTTTTCAATATATTGTCGTAAGCTTGTATTGATGAAAGGAAGGTATTCACTCGAATATTGAGGGAGAATCTGTAACATTTCCGCTCTTACTTGTGGTGACAGCTGCATCATTGGTAATTGTAGTGCATATTCCGTGATTTCATTCCATGGAGTATTTCTCTCCGTAAAGTTAAGGTCATATAATGGATATAGATTCTCCTCAATGGAATCTGTCATCCTTAATCTCATTTGATGTATATATCGAAATGTATTCCGAACAGGTGATGATAGAGATAGAGTATCTAGATGAAATAGATTTATATAGTACCAAGATGTCTCATGAGACACTGGAACTCTCATAGGTCCAAATTCTGCATAATATCTTCTGTCTTTATCAAAATAGTATGTATAAACTCTTCCTCCGATTCTATTCTCCTCAGCCTCGAAGATGGTAATATCAGCACCCATTTTACGAAGCTCAAACGCAGCTGCCATCCCAGCTAACCCTCCGCCGATGATGGCAACTTTAACACCTTGTATAGATCCTGGTGAAGCCAAACTTGTTATTTCTTCAGGTGGGCTTAATAACTTGATGATATAATCGTAATCCTCAGTCCTCCCTACCATTTCTAAAGAATCCATAATCATCTTATGCCGCATTTCATCGGTGGGATTTGTAAACGAATCTATTGCTGTACTCAACTTCACATACCTCAATTACTTTTACAGTAATATATTGATAAAAGTTAGAAAATATCACTGAATAGGGTGTTGAGCACTCGTTTTTAATCACATCTATTTCGTTAATGCATATTCAATACCTATGTTCCAATCTTCCTAAGATCATGTCCTGTAGGCTCTTGGAACACGCGAAGATCAAATGCTGGCACAACAGCTAGTATATGATCAAATATATCCGCTTGTATTACCTCATAGTTTACCCATGCTGTCTCATTCGTGAATACATATATCTCAATAGGTAATCCTTTTTCACTAGGCGGAAGTTGTCTTACTAATTGAATCATATTGTGATTCAATCTTGGATGATTCTTTAGATAATTCTCCAAATAAATTCGAAACGTCCCTATATTCGTTAAATGAAGTCCATTTACTATATTGGAGTCATTTACAACGTGGCTATTATTATACTCTTCAACCTCTTTCTTCTTTGATTGGAGATAGTCCTTGATGTATTGAATCGTTTCCAGACTTTCTAGCGTTTTCTCATCACAAAACTTAACACTAGTAATGTCTATGTTTACTGCTCTCTTGATTCTTCTTCCACCAGATTCTTGCATTCCTCTCCAATTTCGAAATGATTCTGAGATTAGGGCATAAGCTGGAATTGATGTGATGGTTTTGTCAAAATTCTGTACTTTCACAGTATGAAGCGATATCTCTAACACATTTCCATCAGCACCATACTTTGGCATCTCTATCCAATCGCCAATCTGTAGCATATTATTTGAAGTAATCTGGATACTGGCTACAAGACCAAGTATGGAATTCTGAAATATCAACATTAATACCGCAGTCGCTGCACCAATGCCTCCTAATAAAATCAAAGGTGATCGATCTATCAATACACTTATAATTACAATACCCGTGAATACATTGACAAACATG
>JAEWSH010000011.1 GCA_023398375.1 Bacillota bacterium
CGTCAGGAAGTGTGCGCAATGATGGCACTGAATATGCTGCGCCGTTGGTTAAACGGCCAGGATATCGCCAGTGAGCATGGCTGGATTGAGGTTGTTGAGTCCATGACCTTATCTGTCTGATTCCGCCACTCTGTGCCGGTTTACTGCACCGGCACATTCCCCCTCCGGCAAAACTTGTCCAACCCTCCCTACGGTGAGCGTGGTGTTGGGGCCAGTGTGGCACGGGCTGCGCGCTGGGGACGCATTGAGAATTACATGGCGCAAGTCAACGATTCGCTTTGTCTGTTAGTGCAGGTGGAAAGTAAAACGGCACTGGATAACCTGGACGAGATCCTCGACGTCGAAGGGATTGATGGCGTGTTTATTGGACCTGCGGATCTTTCTGCGGCGTTGGGCTACCCGGATAACGCAGGGCACCCGGAAGTGCAGCGAATTATTGAAACCAGTATTCGGCGGATCCGTGCTGCGGGTAAAGCGGCTGGTTTTCTGGCTGTGGCTCCTGATATGGCGCAGCAATGCCTGGCGTGGGGAGCGAACTTTGTCGCTGTTGGCGTTGACACGATGCTCTACAGCGATGCCCTGGATCAACGACTGGCGATGTTTAAATCAGGCAAAAATGGGCCACGCATAAAAGGTAGTTATTGATATCAAAGGCCCATGGGGATCGGCTGTGGGCCTGTGTTAATTAGTGGTTATTCGCTGCCAGATCGGCTTCGCTTAGCTGGGTGGCCGCGAGCACCTGGTCACGATCAATGCCCTGTTCCAGCATGCGCAAAGCAATTTTAATGGCTTGTTCATGCATACCTTCCTGCCAGCCAATTTGATGCCCTTCCTGCCGTAGCCGTTCAGCAATAGTCATTAATCTCTCCTTTTGTAGTGGTGAACGTTCGGCAATCTCCTCAATAAAACGGGTGAAACGGGAGGTATCGCCGCATTGCAGCAGATAATTAAACAGTGTTTGTAGCTGGCTGTCATTAGTGAAGCCTCTAACCAAAAGCGTGGTGATCCTGTCGACCATGCCGATTAAATCGCGGTCGCGAATATGCTTTTGAATCAGTTCCAGCAGAGCTATACGCCGATGTTGCATGATCTCATCGTCAGGTACGATGGTGATATCCACCAACGGAAAAGCTTCGGTGTACAACTGCCGGGCAAGTTGCGGATCGTCAAACTCATCCAGCCAGTTAAGTGAGTACGGGTAGGGCGATGTTTCGCCATGATAAAACAGCAATGGCACCACCAGCGGAACTCTGTCATAGCCTTTATCCAGGTGACGCTGCATGGCGGCAGTGGCATAGCGCATTAGCCGAAAAGCCATATTCTTTTCTGCAGAGCTTTGATGTTCAATCACGCAGTAGATATAGCCGTCACCGTCGCTGGTTTCCACGGACCACAAAACATCCGAGTAGTAAGCGCGTAAACTTTTTTCAATAAAACTAGTGGGTTCCAGGCGTAAGGTTTGCAGGTTGCAAAGCTTGCGCAGTGGTTCTGGTAAATGTATTTCGAGAAAATCCCGTGCGGTTTCGGGTGTGAACATAAAGGTTTTAAACACCGCATCATGCGGGGAGGAGGTTGTTGATTCGGTCATGGTTGTCCGTCACCTGATATTTATGATGACGCGACATTACGTCTATCCCGGGCCTTTGACATCTGTCAGTTTCAGCCTTTGCGAGACATTTTCAGAGGAATTTTCAAAGCGTTGCAACGCATACATGGTGCGTGGAATCGCGCTCGCAAAAATGCCCGATAAGCAATGTGCTTACCGGGCATCAAAAGGTCGGTTAAGCCAGCGCCTGGGCCAGTAGCGTAATCGGATGTTCGCAGCGAAGGCTCGTGGACATCTCAATCTGCCATTTGCAGGTTTCGCAGTCGGTGATGACCAGATCCGCGCCGCTCTCTTCTATCTGGCGGAACAGTGGCGCACCGATGGCTTGTGAGGTGGGGTAGTTCTCTTTTTTGAAACCGTAAGTACCCGCAATACCGCAGCACTGGGAATCCAGCACCGTTAACTCAAGCCCCGGGATTTTACGCAACAGCTCCAGGGTGTAGAGCGTCCAGCCCATTTTTTCCATATGGCACGGAGTGTGATAAACCACTTTCAGCGGCAGCGGTTTCAGCGGTAACGTTTTGCCTTCGTCCAGCTTGCGCCACAGCCAGCGGGTTGCCAGTTCGATATGATCGCGCAAGCCTTTGTTGTCGACATTCAGCACTTCCGGGTATTCGTCGCGCAGGGCAAATGTACAGGTTGAGGAGGTGGCAATCACCGGAATGCCTTTTACTCCCACAGCTTCGCGGATCGACTCTACATTCGTAATTGCCTGTTTGCGTGCTTTATCGGTAAAGCCGTTGGCGATTAGCGGTACGCCGCAGCATTTTTCTTTGCTGAGCAGTTGTACACCGGTACCCATTGCGTTGAGCACTTTAATTAAATCTTTACCTAACTGCGGATGGTTGTAGTTAACGAAGCAGCCGTGAAAGAAAGCGACCTGGTCTTTATATTGTGCTTGCTGAGCCGCTATGCTGCGATACCAGCGACGGAACGTGCCGAAGGAGTATTTCGGTAGCGTGCGGCGATGATCGATTTTTAACGCCGCATCAAGCAGCTGCCGCACCGGTTTCAGCGAGGTAGCGGTGTTGACGATTGGTGCGAACGGCGTGGAAACGCTACCCATCAGGTCGGTATGACTCAACACAAAATTACGCAGCGACGGGCGCGTGGTGTCATATTTTGCCCGCGCGCGCTGGATAATATCGCCAATCTTCACATCGGACGGGCAGGCGACTTCACAACGTTTGCAGTTGATGCAATATTTCAGCGCCTCGGCATACAGTGCGCCATCTTTCAAACGCAGACGCTCGCCATCCGGCCCGGCTTGTTTTGGCCCTGGATAACCGGGATTCACCCGGCTCACCGGGCAGGCGGTGGTGCAGACGGTGCACTTAATGCAGTTTTCGAAGCTGGTGTCGTTCATTGTTGGCCTCCTGCGCGTTGGGCAATCTGTTGAGCGGCATGTAAAGCACTGACGGCACAAACACCGCCGCCGCATCCCTGGGCGATGGGATCAAATCCGCCCAGCACCGAACCGATGGCAAACAGGTTCTCAATGGTTTGCCCTGCCTGCGACGGGCGTAGCGTCTCATCAGTGGTTACACCGAACTGCTGCCACGGTTGCGGCGCAAAAAAATCGCCCTTATACCATTCACCCCGCGTGGCGGTTTGTAGCACATCAAGGCCGAGAATCGGCTCGCGAATGCCGTTACGTTCCGCTACCAGTCCGCCACTAAAGAAACTGCCGCTGGCGAGAACCGCGAAACGTGGACGTAGCGGAATATCGGCGTGATTGCGGGTCCAGATTTCATTCACTACGCCATTTTTACAGGTCACTTTTTTCACTTCATCGCCCGGCATCCACACGCCACCCTGGTGCACAAACTGGCGCTGTAACTGGTTTTGCAGACGAATGCCCAGCACGGAAGGCGGCAGCGTTGGCAAAAGCATCAGTGAACAAGGTAGTTTTTCATTCAACCAACGCCACAGTTTGTCATCGGCCAGGCCGAAGCAGGCGGGCATCAGGATCATTTCGCAGGTATTGGCGACAGGAATAAGCGCATCAAGTAACAGCGGCCAGTTTTCTTCATTATCAAGGAAACGGGCGATATTCACAGCGCGAAATTCGGTGGCGTTATTGCGCAGGACATCCAGTTCCGGCAGCTCTATTTCTGCGGTTTCAACCGAAAGATCCAGTTCGCGCAACGAAGCCGCCGCAAGATGCGCCTGGAAATCCATCAGCCCGCTTATCCCCACTACACATATCTTCTTCGCGGGTAGCGGCCAGACGGGAACTTCTGGCGAACTTAACCAGGTTGCACGCAAAGTGCCGAGCGGGGTAACGCGCTGATGGGCCAGTTCCACGCTGCCCTGCAATTGCGCACCGCTTTCAGCGATTAATGCCTGCGCCTGGCAAGCG
>JAEWSH010000134.1 GCA_023398375.1 Bacillota bacterium
ATCATGCATCACCTGAAAAGTGGCATCTGCTGCAGTGCTCACTCCCTTTTCAGTAATGGCAGATGCTACTTGCTTTTTTCCCTCACTGATAGACTGAAAGACCTGATTTAAACTTTCGTTTAACATACTTTTCGCAGTTTCCAGATCTTCAGCCATTGTTTCAAAAGTAGTTACTTCTGAGTAGTTTGTTGGCAACGATGTAGATAACTGAGTATTGATTACTGTATATAGTGCATTTAATTTTGTTGCAAGGGCCTTTTTTCTTTCAAGAACTGTTGTATCTGCATTTGTTACGTTTTCATTCATTTTAGTTAGGTCTGCATTGATCTTTGTTAATTCTTCACCAATCTGCTTTAAATCAGTTGAATCAAAAATAACCTTACTACCGTCCTGTTCATATTTAAAAATTCCAGTGCTATTCCAAAGAGAGTCTGAAGTGTTTGGATCCACATTGGCAGTAGATGTAAATTCTGTTGTATGTAAAGTTTGTGTATCTGCATAACATAGTGCACCAAATGATGATACAAGTATTAAGATTAATAAGATACTTAATATCTTCTTTCTCATGTTATATCCTCCTATTTACAATGTTCTTCATACGAAGTGATTTTATTATTAATTATTTTCATATCACCTGATGTTTCATTTGATATGACCTCTAATTCCGTGTAGATCTTCTCAAGATCTCTATAGTCAAATTTCACAGCATGCTCTTCATCTACGTAGTTAATGACTCCTACGCTTTTAATTGATTCAGATGCTGCATATGATAATGTTCCAGATGCTGCGCATATACAAATTCCTGCTAGTACAAATATCTTTTTTTTCATTTTATACCCCCAATGCATAACACTTTCTCTATTCTATTTTCTTTCGGCCTTCTACTCTTTAGTGACCCCGGAGGTTATTGTTAATGTATCTATTCCATTAATTTTCGAAACTGACATAGAAACTTTTACATCTAATTGCTCCTTCGTATCTTTTACTTCGTCATTTAAATCTGCAATTGCTGCATTCACTGTAGTTTTATACGTATTTAAAGACGTATTTAAGCTGTTGTACTGTGCTTTAAGTTCCGCCAATAATTGCTCTTTCGTATCGTTTAATTCACTCTTCAGATTAGCAATTGATTCCGAGTTTGTTTTTGCTTTGCTATTTGCTGTTTCAGCTTTTGAATCTACAGCACTAATTGCTGCATTAGCTGATGCTTTATATATATTTAAGGAAGTATATAAGCTGCCATACTGTGTTTTAAGATCTGCTAATCCACTTCCTGATACTTCATTCATTTTATTTTTTAGTGAAGTGATATCATCCTGGCATGATTTTAAACTACTTTTAATGGCATTTATATTACTTTCAATCATTGCTTTTAAAACACTTAAAGAGGTCGCATTTCCTTCTATATCAGAACTTAGGGTTTTTTCTATATTGGATTCCACGATTGTAGATACCGTTTTAGAAATATTTTCTATTTCTGTATCTGTGAAATAATCAACTCCCTTAACAGGTTTCGTTGAGTCCAAATTCATAGATGCAATACATTGTTTCACTATTGCTGTAATATCATGTTCCAAAGCAGATATGTCATCCGTTGTAAGGGTTCCGTTCAATTTCTGTTTTAAACTATTTTTCATTGACTGTTCTACTGTCTCTAATATTTTGTTATACGCCTCTCCGTCTAATCCGCTTGACTCCTGATCAGGAAGTACTTGCTGCAGATAATCAACAACTCCTGTCATAACATCATCGTTTATTGATGATGATATTGTTTCCATTTCCTTGCTTACTGTTTCATGAACGTTCTCTTTGTTTTGCAGCACTAGTACGTATACGATCGCTGTAAAGATAATAAATATAGCGCCAATTATTATTCTTGTCCGTATTTTTAGCATTTTTGATGTCATAGATTAACTCCTCCTCAATTTAGATATATGTTAATAGGTATAATATACCACTTGATTTCCAATAATACAAGTTTTTTATTCCATTTTGTACGTGAAAAGGCTTCCATAGCTATCAATCATTATTTTATTTCAACACGTAAAAAAGGCCTCACCTTTTTTATTAAGGTAACGCCTTTTTGAGTACTGCCATAATATTATAATTGCTGCCTGTGTATTCTTATATCTATTGTAATATTTCTACATTCTTCGATTACTGCAATAATATACCATAATTATTTTTTTGTGAAGTCTCTATTCCTATTACATCTCCTTTAAGGATTATCTTTTTAAATTGAATAAAAATGAACCTTGTGGCAAATAAGGTTCGTGAAAGGTGATTCTAACTAAAGGACATAATCCTAGCGTTAAAATATGAACTGAAAAATTAATAACTGAATGGTTTAATCATAAATGTTATTACTCTATTTGTCAATTATATTATACCTATTACTTTCTAGCCAGACATGATTCTCTTATAACCAACTCCGGTGCCACTACACGCTGCACTTTACTTTCTTCATCTGATACGTGATTTATTTTTTCCAGTAACAGTCTGGCTGCCATTTTTCCCAATTTTTCTTTCGGATGCGATACTGTTGTGAGTTTTACAGATCCAGACTCTGAGATCAGTGAATTATCATATCCTGTAACGGAGATATCTTCCGGTACCTTAACACCATAAGTATTCAGTACATGAATAATCTCCAATGCAATCTGATCATTATAGCAGACAACGGCATCCATGATCTTCTTTTCCTTCATGAACTGTTCCATGACAGCAGCCGGTTTTTTTGCTCTATCCTCTGTATGGAATGTAATGACTAAGTCCGGATTATATTGCATCCCTGCTTCATTCAGGGCCTTGATATACCCTTTATGCCTGGCTGTCCCCTGTGTATCGTCAATTTTAAAAATACCCACAATCTGTCTATGTCCCAAATCGATCAGATACTTCGTAAGCAGATAGCCACCCTCTACGTCATCCATTATGATATTAGGCTTATCCTTCATTTGAGGGTAAGTTCCCTGGATAAAGATATAAGGTATCTTTAGTTTATCAAATAATTCATATAAGTGCATATGCCTGCAAAAAATCTCACTTTTACTAGGTTCAATGATGAGTCCGTCTATATTTTTCGTCAAAATATCTTCTAATGCTTTTGCCTCATTCTTTTGACTATTTCCAGTGTTCTTTAATATAATACTGTACCCATTTTCAGTTAATATATGATCCATTCCCTGAATAAGTCTGGGAAAAATATAATCCGATATATAGGTCGTGACCACTGCAATATTTTTAGAATCAGATTTGTTGCGTAATCGGTCTGTACAAAAAGTACCGACTCCATGAGCGGCTTCCAATAGTCCTTCGTTTTCCAATATTGAAAGTGCTTTACGAACAGTATGTCTGCTTACTTGAAACTGCTTTGACAATTCATTTTCTGAAGGAATCTTTTCCCGTGGTTTAATTTTGCCGCTTACAATATCACTTCTCAGACTTTCCATCAGTATATAATATTTTGCTCTTCCATTTGTCTGCATTATCTATCCACCTGATCTTTCTGCAGATTATATTCCAGTAATTGAAACAAAATAGACAAGTAAAAGATACAAAACAGAATGCCCTATTTTGTATCTTCTTCCTTTTCATCCTGATTCTCTTTTGTTTCATCTTTCTGTATATATGTCCCCCGAGACAGAGATCGAAGCGAAAATCCTGCCAACGGAATCGCTATTACTGTAAATACGATCATTGCTGCAATAATAATAATTTTATCATTTCCAGCTGCCGTTGCTATAGAACCATATAACTCATATACTGTGTATAATAAGTAAAAGGAAACTACCACTCTCAAAATCAAGGAACCCTTTGTTAAATTTGTTTTTTTCTCGTTTCTATTCTCCATTTGTAAACCTTTCCAATTTTATTTATCAATGTGTTAATCCATATCTTTTACAGAATTTCGTTCAAATATATCTGTTTGGAATTCATAATTACCATCGAATTCTTTGTTTGCGATCATTTCAATCAGATTATAGGCTACTCTTTTTCCTAAATCCTCTCCCGGATGAGGAATCGAAGTAAACGGTGTATCACTTAAACCAGCCAGATCCGAATTATCAATACCTATAATCGATATTTCTTCCGGTATTCTGATTCCTTCCTTTTGGCACATTTCTGCAAATAAAAATGCGATCTCGTCATTATAGCAGAAAACTGCCGTGCAATTTCCTATCCGATTCATAATCTGATTTTTTTCTTCCTTTAACTCCCTGACTCCTTCCGAATCCAGCCAGATAATACTTTTGTCATCCAGCATCAAATCAGCTTCTAACATAGCTTCCACATAGCCTGCATAACGCAGATGTCCCTGTCCGTCATCTGCTTTAAAGATTGCTGCGATTTTTTTATGTCCTTTTTTAATTAGATAATCGGTTGCTTTTTTTGCCGATTCTTTGTCGTCCAACGACACGTGCGGTGCCTTTAATTCTTTGTAATAACTATTGAAAAAAATAACCGGGATCTCTCTCTTCTTAAGTTCTTCATAGTAGGAAAGATTGGGATTGGGAATGGCACTTTTTGTCGCTTCAACGATTAATCCATCAATATTGTTCTTTTCTAATATGCTTTGAATAATATACCGTTCCCGTTCTATTTTATTATTTGTAAAAGCTATTTGTACCATATATCCTTCTTTAGACAGTACCTTTTCTATCCCTTTTATAATATTGGGGAAAATATAACTATCCACATAAGTACTAATAACTGCGATATTCATGGTTTCTTTATCCGATGCAGCAAAAGAACGCGTGTCACTTATGTAAGTGCCGCTGCCCTGAACTCTCTTCAGAAGTTTCTTTTGTTCCAATACATCAATTGCATGACGGACTGTCTGTCTGCTTAAATGAAACATTTCACTCAGCTCATTTTCTGAATACAATTTACTTCCTGACTTGAATTCATTTTTCTTAATTTTATCTTCTACCCAGTTGACTATGGAAATATATTTCGGTTCCTTTGTTTTCATTTTTTTAACAGGGCTGCCTCCCCAGGCAGCCCTTCCCCACAATTTATTACATAGTAGTTATACTATCTTCCAAATGAATTAACCTTTTTTACGTTTTGACATTAAATCGACTGTAACAGCACCTAATAATACGGCACCTTTTACAATTTTTTGAATATCTGTAGACCATCCATATAGTGACATTCCATTATTCAGGATACCCATGATAAAAGCACCAACAACTGCACCTATGATAGTACCAATACCACCTGCTGTAGCAGCACCACCAATATAGCAGGAAGCGATCGCATCCATTTCAAAGCCATCACCTGCTTTTGGAATAGAAGAACCATTACGAGCGCAAAGAACAATACCTGCCACTGCACTTAAGATTCCCATATTTGTATATACCCAGAAGAATACTTTTTCTGTATTGATACCGGATAATTTTGCTGCTTTTGCATTACCGCCCAGTGCATATATCTGACGGCCTGCAACTGTTTTACTGGTAATGAAATGATAAATAGCTACTAATACACCCATGATCAATAACTGAAATGGGATACCATTATACTTAGCTAATTTGTAAAAAATGAAAAATTCTATTCCGATAATAACTACTAATTTAAGAGCTATCTGCCACATAGGATTTATGGCAAATCCATATTTTTGCTTCGTCTTAATACTCCTGATTTCGGATAATACTATTAAAACAGCCGCTACTATTGCTACCACAATACAAACTAAGTCTAGTTGTCCTGTTCCGAAAGGTACCTTTATGGTTGGTAAGAATCCGGCACCAATATAAGTATAATTAGTAGGCAATGGACCTTTTGTCTGTGCCTTTAATAATGTATAAGTAAGACCACGACCCATTAACATCGTTGCAAGTGTTACAATAAATGGTGGAATACCAAGTTTTGCAACAAAGAACCCTACAAAAATACCAGCTAACAGACCGACTACCAAAGCTGCTATAATGGCAATCCACATATTTGATTTATAATCAATCATTAAAATACCAACAACAGCACTGCTTACAGCAACAATCGAACCAACGCCCAAATCGATATTACCCGTCAATACACATAATAACATACCAACTGCCAGAATTACAACATATCCGTTCTGCATAATTAAGTTATTAATGTTCATAGCTGTCATATTTGATCCATGTGTTAAAATTGAAAATATTAAAAATACTGCAATTAAGGCAAGCACCATGCCGTATTGCTTCATGTCAAGATTTACTGTTTTTTTCTTCTCCATGTCTATACACCCTTTCTGTTATGAGCCATTATGCATTGCATAATACCTTCTTGTGATAATTCTGATTTATTTAATTCGCCTGCTATCTTACCTTCATTGATTACATATACACGATCGCATGTTCCAATAACTTCAGGCATTTCTGAGGAAATGACTATAACAGCTTTTCCTGCCTTTGCTAAATCATTAATTACACAATATATTTCATATTTTGCACCTACATCAATACCACGGGTAGGTTCATCAAGAATCAGTACATCTGGCTGTGTAAGCATCCACTTTGCTAGTACGACCTTCTGTTGATTTCCACCTGACAGCGATCCAACGGCCTGATCAATCGAATTCGCTTTAACATTAATTTTCTTCTTATATTCTTCCGCTGATACAATTTCATCATTTTGGTTAACAATGCCCTTTTTTGAAAAGAAATTGCGGAGAGCTGCCATTGTCATATTTCCCTTAATAGTGTCGATCAGTACCAGACCATAATTTTTGCGGTCTTCAGATACATATGCGAGCTTATTATCAATCGCATCCTTAACGGATTTGATCTGCACTTCTTTTCCATTGACCTTAATTTGTCCGGAAATCTTCTGTCCATATGATTTGCCGAAGATGCTCATTGCAAGTTCTGTTCTTCCCGCTCCCATAAGTCCTGCAAATCCTACTACTTCACCTGCTTTTACCTTGAAGTTAACATCCTTGATGATTTGTCTTTCTGCATCCTCAGGGTGAAAAACATTCCAATTATTTACTTCAAATATAGTATCACCTATTGTGACACCTTCTCTCTCCGGATATCGGTTCGTAAGTTCACGGCCGACCATTCCTTTGATGATTCTGTCTTCCGAAAAATCATCTTTTCCTTTTTCCAAGGTCTCGATCGTCTTACCATCCCGAATAACAGTAATAGAATCCGATACATAGCTGATCTCATTTAATTTGTGAGAAATAATAATACATGTAATACCATGTTTTTTGAGTTCCAACATGATTTCCAAAAGATGCTTACTTTCTTCATCATTCAATGCCGCTGTTGGTTCATCCAAAATCAATAATTCTACTTTTTTTGCCATTGCTTTTGCTATTTCAATTAACTGTTGTTTTCCAACGCCAAGAGAATTAACCGGAACATTCACATTTTCATTTCCAAGTCCTACTTTTTCCAACATCTCATGCGCTCTACTTCTTGTTAAGGTCCAATCGATAACACCTTTCGCGGAAGTTTGTTCATTTCCTAAAAAAATATTTTCAGCAATCGACATATATGGACTTAGTGCCAATTCCTGATGAATAATTACAATACCCTTTGCTTCGCTCGCTTTTATATTGTGAAATTGACATACATCACCATTATAAACAATATCTCCGCTGTAGTTACCATAAGTATATACACCTGACAATACGTTCATCAATGTTGATTTACCTGCACCATTTTCACCACAAAGCGCATGAATTTCCCCGCGTTTAACCTTTAGATTAACATCATCCAAAGCTTTTACGCCAGAGAACTCTTTTGTTATATGGTTCATTTCCAAGATATAATCAGACATTCTCTCAGCTCCTTTATTTATATGAAACTATGAGAAACACTCTTTGCGAGTTTCTCAAGTTATCGCGGTATTCGTCAAATGCTTCTGCTTGCAGAACATTTTCCTCATTACTTGCGTAAAATAAAAAGGTGGCGGCTATGGTGCCGCCACCTTTTTTAAGACAATTATGATTACTCAGCTAATTGTTCTTCTGTGTAGTATCCACCATCAACGATAATTTCTTTATAGTTGTTCTTATCTACCGCAACTGGTGTGCAAAGGTATGAAGGAACAACAATCTTGCCATTGTTATATTGCTCTGTATCATTGATTTCAGGTTCGCCACCTTCAAGAACTGCCTGTACCATTGTTACACATTTCTCAGCTAAAAGACGAGTGTCTTTGTAGATCGACATTGTTTGTGAACCTGCAATAATGTTCTTGGTTGCCATAAGTTCAGCATCCTGACCTGTGATCAGTGGCCATTCATCACCCAATGTATATCCTGCGCCTTCAAGAGCAGCTTTACATCCATAAGCGAAACCATCAAAAGCAGATGCACAGATATCAAGTTTATCATCAGCATAGAATCCTGTTAAATAATTTTCACAATTCTGCTGAGCTGTTTCCTGTGACCATCTTAAGATACAAGTATCCTCAAAAGAAGTTCTTCCTGATTTGCAAACCAGTGTACCGTCATCTAAATATGGCTTTAACACTTCCATAAGTCCATTGTATAAGAACAATGCATTGTTATCATCAGGGGAACCCATAAAGAATTCAATTGTATAAGATTCTTTATTTTTCTGAGCAGTAGGCAAATCTTTTGATTCTTCAATGTATTTACCTATCGCTGTACCAACACCTTTGTTATCGAATGTTGCATAATAAGAAACAGCGTCTGTATCCATTAACAAACGATCGTATGCGATAATTGGAATTCCTGCCTCTTTAGCCTGTGCTTCAACATTTACCAAGGCCGATGAATCGATAGCTGCGATAACTAAACAGTTAGCTCCGTTTGCGATCATGTTCTCGATTTGAGAAACCTGTGCCTGAACATCATCTTCTGCATATTGAAGATCTACTTCATAGCCAAGATCTTCCAGTTGTTTCTTCATGTTAGCACCGTCATTAATCCATCTTTCAGACGACTGAGTCGGCATCGCTACACCAACTTTTCCACCGCCTGTAGTTGCTTTCGCTGCTTCTGTTGTAGCTTCTGTAGCTGCGTCTGTAGCTGTGTCTGTTGCTGTGTCTGTTTTTGGTGCTTCCGGTGTTTCAGCTTTGCTTCCACATCCAACAAGCATTGTTGCTACCATTGCTACGCAAAGGACAGCACTTAATAGTTTTCTTTTCATTTTAATTTCCTCCCTAGAATAAAATTAAAGAACTTGTATTTACAATCTGTACAATTTGTACAGTTTTGTACATATTTTTAATATTGCACATTTTTTATATTATTATACATAGTATTCTATATTAAATGACTATGTATTTTTTTGTCATTTTGTGCAACCATTATATATATCTTTCTTTTGCCCAGTTGATTTAGTAATAATATACAACTTATTTTTTAGCTTGTCAATTCATTTTTTTAATTTTTACCATTTTGTTATAAATTGGTATATACAACTTGATTAAAAAAATACAACTTGTCAATCATAGTTGTACACATTGACAAGTTGTACTATTTTGCTTTATTTATTTCTGATGATATCAATTATATAATTTTGTGTTTCAGCCTCACATTCTATAGGTCCGATTCTTCTTGCAAAGTTTTCTGCTTCAAAACAAATCCTGATATTTCTCCTTCCAGTTCTCTTGCAAGATTTGCCAGCATCGCAGTTGTTGCAGATACTTCCTCCTGATTTGCAGCTTCTTCTGTTACGACTGCACTAATCTGATTAATCTCATCTACATTGCTTGCCGATGCTTCATGAATAATCTGAATACCATCAATTGCTTCCTTCATCATGTCTGATAGCTTCTGAATTTTATTTATGATGTCATTTACATCCCCATTTACTATCTCTGTACCGGTCTTTATTAATTCAAAACTATTTTTAGCCTCTTCCGCAAGAGAATTGCCTTTTTCAAGCTGGCCAAGACTTTCCTTTAATTGGCTGCTCATGGAATCGGCATCGTTCTGTACAACATCGATAATGGTTCTGATCTGCTGAGCCGCATTTTGGGAATCATCTGCAAGTTTTCTTATTTCTGTGGCAACTACTGCAAATCCTCTTCCCGCATCCCCCGCTCTTGCCGCTTCAATTGAGGCATTCAGAGATAGCAGGTTTGTCTGTTCTGCAATTTCTGCAATAGTAGCTAAAATATCATTCATTTTCTTTGTACTTTCACTAAAAGATACAAATACGTTTGCCATCGTATTCATTGTATTATTTACAGCTTCCATCTGCGCAACATACGCAGATATGTTTTCAGATCCAACCCCAGCTTTCATCAAAGAATCATCCGAATTTTCCTGAATATGATCCACACTTTTACTCACTTCATAAGAAACATTTCCCATCTGCGCTATTTGATCCATTATTTTCATTGCCTCTGCGGTCTGTTTCTCTAAACGTTTTAACATCTCATCTATTGCTTCTGATATTTTAACACTGCCCTTTGCATTTTCTCCAATACTCATATCAACTGTTTCTGTTGCTATCTGCATTTCTTTTGTACCTTTTGATACTTTTTCTATAATATTGCTCAGATTATCTTTCATTAGATTAAATGCATTAGCGAGATCCAAGGTCTCATCGCTGGAATGAATAACAATGTTATCACCTGATAAATTTCCCTCAGCTAATATAGCGATGCTCTTTTGCAATTGTTTAATTGGTCTCGTAATTCCCATGGATACTTTTATCGCTACACCACTGGCACCTAACCCGACAATAAAGACTGCAATAAGCATACCAGCAAACATTTTTGTAAAATCCCGGTGAATCTCATCCTGTATGTTTTCGCTTCTCGTAATCTCATAAGTCAGTAATGTCTCTGCATTCAATGTTGTAAAGCTGGATTCATTACTCATCTTCTTTGCCAATTCTGCACCTGCCGATGAAAATTCATCACCACAAGCAGCGCGAAGTTCATTAAATGACTTGGTATATTTCTCTACGGAAGATCGTACCGGCGCTAGTTGATTCCTATTTTGATTATACTTGGGATCATCACCAATATTTTTTTCGATATCATCCAGATATTGATTCATTAATTCAATATTTTCAATATATCCGCTTTCAGAGATACTGCCTCCCAAATTGCAGAGATTAACCATGGTATTTGCCATTTTACCCGCATTTGTTTTTATATATGTAATTTTACTGATATTCTCTAATACCTGCTTATACTGATTGTTATATCGAAGAGCCTGTATCCCGAGTACACACATTAATATCATCATTACAGCAATAATGGAAAAAGCCAATGTCTTAATTTTTCTTCCTATACTTGATTTTTTCCTGTATTTGCTTTTCTTTTGTATTTTTTCTGGTATTACTTCTTTTGAAATGTTGTTTTTTACTTCTCCCTTTTTACACATATTTATTCTCACCTTCCGTTTTGCAAGATAATACTATCATTATTAATAGTATTGTCGCCTCCTTTCTGCAGCATTCAGTCACATTATACTTTATATCTCTCTTTTAGGCAATATTTGCATGTGCAATTTGTACATAATATAAGTTGTTTCTCACATTTAATATTACATTATATACATTTTCATATAACTATTAATCTAATTTATAATTTTTAACATGTTACTATTTTTAGTAACATATATTAAATAAAAAAGCCGGTATTTCAACGTGCAGCCTAAGTCTAAATTACTTTTATTTTTGACCCCACTATGTATTGCCATCACTATAAGTTCTTTTCATTATAAGCATACACATAGTGATTCCAATTCCTTTCGGCAATTTGCCAGACAATTTTTCGCTTCTCAGATTACCGCTGATACATTGAGCATGCATTATACGATTGCTCATCCGCAAAACTATGGGATAAAAGATTACAAGGTTGCTCTTCCTAATTTTGAAGAATCATCCTACCTCAACAGTAATATAACTCTAGAAAACAGCATTCATAAACTTCAGGATATTAATAGTTCTTCTCTATCTGAATCAGATTCGATGTGCTATCATATTCTTCTTAAAAATTTTAAGGAACAGCTTGAAAATCAGAATTATTATTATTATTACGAACCACTAGCCCCAAATTCCGGTATCCAGTCACAACTTCCCATTCTATTAGCTGAGTACTATTTTAATTCTGAACAGGATGTTCAGGATTATCTCTCATTATTAAGTGCTATTCCGGATTATTTTTCAAGTATTGAACAATACGAAACATTAAAATCAAAAATGGGATTGTTCATGCCAGAATACAGTGCAAATAAATTGATTGACCAGTGCGGTACAATAATCAATTCGCAGTCTGTGAATGATCGTTCCAATTTTATGATTACGACTTTTGATGAGCGTATAAACGACTTAGTAAAGACAGGTTCGCTTTCTTCATCTGAAGCAAATACATACTCAAAAGAAAACTTACGACTATTGAAGCACGACGTAATACCTGCATATAACAAATTAGCCAATACCATCACAAAATTAAAAGAAAGCGGAAACAATGATGGCGGATTGTCTCACCTCCCGAACGGTCGTGATTACTATACATATCTTGTAAATCAGAATACTGGTTCTTCTAAAAATATAGATTCTTTAAAAAAACTTTTACAACAGCGATTACGGTCTGATTATGAGAGCATTCTTACTTTAGTAACGCAGCTTCAAGATAATTCATATATAAAAGAAGATGTTCAGTTTCCTTTGTTATCTCCGGAAGCTATGTTACAGGATCTTCAAAAAAGAATTGCTCTTGATTTTCCCTCTTTTCCAAATACAGTCGAGAGTTCTGATAATACCAGTTCTTCTCAGAACTATGTGGTAAAGACCGTAAGTCCCTGCCTGGAAAAATATGTAAGTCCTGCCTATTATCTGACTCCACCCATAGATAATATGCAGAATAATATTATCTATATTAATGAAAACAGTATTGTGAACAGCCTTGAATTGTATACAACACTTGCTCACGAGGGATATCCGGGACATCTGTATCAGACTGTATACTTTCAATTATATGAACAGGATAACCATGCGAATCCTGTTAGAAATCTCGTCTACTATGGGGGCTACGTTGAAGGATGGGCACTTTATGTTGAGAATCTTTCTTATGAATACGCAAAAAAAGTCGTCACAGAAAAAACTTCAGCAGCAAGCAGCTATAGCAATAAAATAATTGATTTATACCGATATGATAGAGATTTTCAATTATGTCTTTACTCGATCCTTGACATTGCAATTCACTATGATGGGTTAGCATATGAGGAAGTATACTCAATGCTTTCAGAATTTGGAATTACCGATGAGGCAACCGCACGAAATATTTATGAATATATTGTAGAAGAACCTACAAATTATTTGAAATATTATGTTGGTTATCAGGAAATTCTGGAATGTAAGGAACTTGTAAAAGAAAAAATGGGAAGTAATTATAGTGACATAGCTTTTCATCAGTTATTATTAGAACTCGGACCTATGGATTTCTCCATGTTAAAAGCTTATCTGACAAAATATGCACCTACCTATTCTTCTCAAAAGAGTTCTCAAACTATAATCGCACAAAAATATGAGCATCCAAGTTTTCTTGGATGCTCATATTTTTTTAAAAAAGGTGTTCAGATTAGTTATGGCTTTCTCCAGAACTGCCTTTTCCTCTTCACTCAGACCAGCAATAATGGAATCAATCATATTTGTATGAAATCTTCTATGATGTTCATAGGCTCTTTTTCCCGATTCCGTAAGAGATACAAAAACAACTCTTCTATCCTCTTCACTTCTTACCCTTTGCACATATCCTTTTTTTACCAAGCTATTGACTGAAATAGTTAATGTTCCCATTGTAACATTTAGTTTTTTTGCCACCGAGGACATATTTCTTGACTGTTCGATGCCGATCGCTTCAATAACATGCATATCATTTGTTGTAACACCTTTGAATTCATCCGTCTGTATTGCCCGCTCTTCTATATCATTAATATCTTTAAATAACTTTACAAGTAATTCGTTTAAAATCGCATTTATTTCCACAAGTATACCCCGTATCTCTTCCTTTTTAAACATCAGACACTTGTATCTAATGCCTATTTCGACGGTTTCTTATGAAATATTATAGTATATTTATCTCAAATTTACAATGTTCTGTGCAGAGGTAGATTTTATACCAGTAACAATTCAGCCATAATGGTATCTCATTCTATCATAACGTTATCCAATAATTTTCTAAACGAAGTCTCAAAATGCCTATCATCTTCCAGCGTTCTTTTCCGCGGACCTCTCATATGATTTTTAGAAGATTTTCTAGCCTGTTTGGCCATATGTCTTTCAAATAACATCATATCAATATTCTCATTGGTATATAACTTTCCGCTTTGATGTATTGCATACATTCCCTTTCCCAGCGCCATTGCTGCAACACCGTAATCCTGTGTTACTACGATATCTCCTTTATTTCCTTTTTGGATCACTACAAAGTCAACAGCATCTGCACCTCTGTCTACTATTATTACTTCACTATAATCTGAATTGATCATGTGACTGGTATCACATAATATAACTACTTCAATTCCTTTTTCTTTTGCAATCTGCTCCGTCAATTTTATTACCGGGCAGGCATCACCATCTATCAAAATCTTCATTTACTTTCCTTTCATATTTCCCGCCATGCCGCACTGGCGGCACAAATAATCAATGAGAAGAAGATGCCCGCATCTTCTTCCTGTGTGAGTTTAGTAATTCTTAGAGGTGGTCCTTTCACATCTTAGAATTCCTTCTCACACTCTTCTCACACTTCTTCTATCATACTATCTATATAACCACGATCCCACATTAGGATTTTTAATTTTTTAGCAGACTCTACTGCTGGAGCTGTAAAGTATTGATTCGTCATAACTGCACCAACCATTCTGTCATAATACTCTTTTCCGGCATACGCTTCTTGAATTGCTTTGATTCCTACAGGATCCTGATATCTTTTACACTGAATACCATAAGTTACTCCATCCTTCTCAGCTAGTATATCTATTCCATAATCTCCACTGGCTTTTGTTACTTCCACATCAATAAATCCCTTTTTCTTAAGTAAATCAGCACAGAAATATTCAAAATCATGACCTTCCATCTCATCCAAAACGCTATTTCTGTAATTTCTATGAAATTTTTTTGCCACTATGTATATTAATCCAAATAGAGTCACAAGAATAACAATAGCACCTATCATATAAATGATGTTCCAATCCATATTTGCTCCCGTCTTTTATAAAATAAAAGTATAAAATATGTCCACTGCCTTTTCCAGAATATCATCCGGAAATTCATATTCTGCAGTATGTAATTGTTCATATTTTTCACCATCTCCGATTCCAACCATTGCTCCCCTGCATTTTTTCAGATAATACCCAAAGTCTTCAGACCAGCGAAAAGGTTCTTTGAGTTCAATGATCGGAATTTTATGCACATTACATTTTTCTATTATGGTATTTAAACATTCATTATTATTTACAGTTTCTGGAAATTCATCGCAATATTTTACAATTAAGTCTAATTTTTCATTATTTGCTAATTCTTTTGCTTTATTATGCAAGTTTTCTTGCAATTTTAGCATGTCAGACTCATATTCGCCACGAATTGTCAATAAGATTTCTCCTTCACTGGCAGCTACACCAAACGCCCTGTTTCCTACATGAACACCAATTACTGTACATAAAGTCATACCTTTATACAAATCAGGATTCGTTATTGCAGGCAGCTGGCTTAAAATAATACCTATTGCAATTGAAGGATTTCTCCCATATTCAGGGTATGCTGCATGCGTAGGAGCTCCCGAAAAATGTAGAATCATGCCCTTTGAAGCGCATGCAAAAGTATTTTTTTTAATTAATACAGCACCTTTAAAAAATCCGGGAATATTATGATATGCATAAATAGTATCTATTTTAGCTTCCAGAATCGCTTTGCTGCAAATAGCTCCCCCTTCACCCGTTTCTTCTCCAAATTGAAAAATAAAACAGATGTTTTTTTCAAACTTATATTTTACTTTTGATTTATTGTTTACTTCAAGAATAAGCCCTGCCAATGTAGCGGTATGGCCATCGTGTCCACATGCGTGTTTCACTTCTCCGCCAGGAGCATAAACAGCATCCATATCTGCACGAAAACCAACCGTTTCGAGTGCACCTTCCTCATAAAGTACATAAAACCATTTTCCTTTATCAACAATTCTAAGATCGGTATATTTCTGTATGAAGTCCATGACAGTACTTTTTGTTCTGTATTCCTGTCCTGCTAATTCAGGACACTGATGAAGCTCATTTCTTAATTTTTTTATCAAATTTAAATTTTCCTGATTCATATCGGCTCTCTTTCGGTTCTCTATAATCTTTTATTCATCTTAGAACATTAAATTAATGGCTCGCAATGAGGATCATAACACTTCTTGGTCTAATTCTCATTGTATTGCCTAAAAATTTATCTTTTTTTATGGTGCTTTCTTCACAATAGGTATCAACTATTACTTTCCACAACAGATGTTCATTTAATATAGGAAGTTCTATATTCTGTTCTATCCAGTAAGTGTTGATTGCTAAATACACGATATCTTCTTTGGAGTCGTCCTCACTTCTTCCTGCATACATTACACCAATATAATGATTATTATTCTCAAAGTCAAGATTCCAAGGCTGAATACCATGTATACTTATATTAGGAAACCCATTTGAGCAAAGGGCAGTATCAGTCCTAACAATACGATATTTTTTTCTTAATTGGATCATATCTTTAAAAAATTTAAAAATAGTTTTATTTTTTTTCAGTAAGTTCCAGTCTAACCAGGAGATTTCGTTGTCTTGACAATATGCATTATTATTTCCGAACTGGGTATTTCCGAATTCATCTCCTGCCAAAAACATAGGAACTCCTCTACTGCACATCAGTACTGCACAAGCATTTTTTATGAGTCTGAGACGAAGTGCTATCACAGCCTGATCATCGGTTTCTCCTTCCACACCACAATTCCAGCTGCGATTATCATTTGATCCATCCGTATTATCCCAGCCATTTTTTTCATTATGTTTTTCATTGTAGGAATATAGATCCCATAATGTAAATCCATCATGGCAAGTCAAAAAATTTACAGAAGCATTGCTCCCCCTGTGCTCTGAACTATAGATATCCAGTGATCCTGTGATTCTGTTTGCCGCATCGACTACTTTCCCAAAATCTCCTTTTAAAAAACTTCTCATATCATCCCGATATCTTCCATTCCATTCTACCCAGCGATTCCATGCCGGAAATGTTCCTACCTGATATAACCCACCGGCATCCCATGCCTCTGCTATTAATTTTACATTTCCAAGAATAGGATCAAATGCAAGGCTCTGCAAAAGTGGTGGCTGGCTCATCGGAGATCCATCTTCATTTCGCCCCAAAATACTTGCAAGATCGAAACGAAAACCATCTACACGGTAGGTGATCACCCAATACCGCAAACACTCCAATATCATCTCTCGCACAATCGGATGATTGCAGTTAAGAGTGTTACCACAGCCGCTGAAATTATAGTAATATCCATCTGGTGTCAGCATATAATAAATATTGTTATCAATTCCCTTAAAACAAAAAAAGGGACCGTTTTCATTCCCCTCAGCTGTATGATTAAATACAACATCTAAATAGACTTCTATATCGTTCGCATTTAACTCCTTAATGAGATGCTTTAATTCATTACCTTCCCGATTATATTCTAAACTTGCACAATAACTTGTATTCGGTGCAAAAAAACTAACCGTATTATATCCCCAATAGTCCAATAATTTATTACCACTCACTTCTCTTTTACCCAGTGACTCATCAAACTCAAAAATCGGCATCAACTCAACTGCATTGATTCCCAATTCTTTTAAATACGGTATTTTTTCCATTATCCCGGCAAATGTACCAGGATACATAACTTTAGAGGATGCATCTTTGGTAAATCCTCTTACATGCATCTCATATATAATGATATCTTCCATCGGAATCAGAGGCTGCTTACAGTTCTCCCAGTCAAAATCATTTTTTACTACTCTCGCCTTATACCACTTCCCAGTCTTTTCTCCCCACACACTTTGTCCCGTAACTGCTCTCGCATAGGGATCTAGCAGATATTTTGTCCGATCAAAGATAATTCCCTTTTTAGGATCACTTGGACCGTCTATGCGATAAGCATATTCAAATTCTTCTATATTTAGTTTAAATACTATCATAGAATAAACATTTCCTATTCTATAATGTTCCGGAAACTTAATCACAGCATATGGTTCTTGCTGCATTCTATGGAAGAGCAAAAGTTCACAGGATGTTGCCTGCTGCAAATGGATCGTAAAATTTACACCGCCAGGAATAGCTGTAGCACCATTTATCTCATAAAATCCAGGTCTTATTTCAAACCCATCAATCTTATCTAATGCTACTAAATGAATTTTTTTATTACTATTGTCCATTTTTGCCTCCTGTCTGCAATCTTTTGTCACATAACGCACTATAAACTATTACTATTTTAACACAATAATAATATTTTACCATTTATTCTTAAAAATCACTGAACAGTCTAAACTGAAATAACAGCAAATGGATGATCCATTCGCTGCTATTGATGAGTTTAGGTGATAGACCTATGCACATAAAACGGAGTGCCGATTCTTACTATTTTTCATTCATTAATGTTATTGTCATATCTTTTAATTCTAAACCATTTTGCCTGAAAGATAATTTAAATGCATGAATTCTGGTTTCCATAAAAACTCTATTTTCAATGGAAACCCACTTTCCTCCTGTTCCATTCCATGTAAACATGGCAATTGGCGTTCCTCCATAGAAAAACGAGACCGGAAGCTGTGCCAGTTCGCTTACCTGGGATTTTGCTGTTATGGTTAATTTGTATTCTCCATCCCGTGCAAGATCAAGTCCAAATGCAAAGTTACCATCTTTCTCAACCTTAATATCCGCTAGTGAAATTGTAAGTTGATCCTGCACCTTATAAGTAACTATTTCTATTTCCTCTTGTGCTGCCTCTTCCAGTGGTTGATGAATGACTTCTACCTCACATCCGGCTCCTAAGAAGCGTTTCATTGCATGTGAATGCATTACAAAAGTACAGATATTCACCGCACATCTTTGTAGTTCTCCTCTTGTTAATGTACCTCCCGCAAGTGCGGTCAAAGTATTATCACCAATGGTATTTACGGCACCATCCGCACATACCATGTAGAGATCGTTTTGTGCTGCTGCCATTGCTGCAAAATTTGTCTTATTTGCTTCTACATTTTCTTCATTGATTTTTGCCCACCAGTCAGTCATAACAATACCAGAAAAGCCCCACTGCCTGCGGAGGATCTGTGTTACAAGATCATAACTTCCGGCTGTCCACAGTCCATTGACAGAACCATATGTTGTCATAACAACATGACCAACACCTGCTTTGACTGCCATTTCAAAACCTTTCAGGTAAATTTCTCTTAAAGCACGTTCCGATATTACACTATCCACATCATGGCGGTATGTTTCCTGATTATTTCCGCAAAAATGCTTCATCGAACCTGTTACCCCAGACTTTGCGAGACCTTTTAACTGCGCCGTTGCCAGTATACCAGTTAAGTATGGGTCTTCTGAGAAATACTCAAAATTTCTTCCATTTAGAGGATGCCTATGAATATTCATACCAGGACCCAAAAGAATCTCAATCTTATTCTTGATCATCTCCATTCCTGTATAAGTAAACAATTCCTCTGCTAATTCTTCATTGAAAGTACAAGCAATTAATGTTCCGTTCGGCAGACTGAAAGCATATGTACCCGTATCCAGTCTCATACCGGAAGGTCCATCTGTACAACATCCGCAAGGAATACCCATTTCCTGTAATCTTGGACTGACCCCTCCGAATGCGGCTGCCGTTCCTGGTGTCACTTTGGTACTCCCCATTCCCTCTCCCCGAATTATACAGGATAGATCCTCATCCGATAACTGTGCCACAAACGCATCCATATCCGCTTTTTTTTCCAGAACATCTTTTAGTCTGATCCCTTTATCTTCTACAAGAGGAATTGTTTCAGGAAGATTGCTTTTTCTTCTTTCTGTCATATTTATTGTTCGGAGCGGTACATCCTCCCATTGCATCTGATATATCCCATTTTCATCTGCCTGTGGCTTCATTCTGCGATATGCACTTACAGGTGCCAGCGCTTCCTCAAGTTGTTCTGTTACTAGCAACTGTGATAATGTAAACACACCTGCTTCTTCAGCCTTTCTTACATCATTGCCTGCAAATATTACATAGGTTCCTTCTTCCAGGACCATACAAGATTTATGTCCTGTCATACCTGCTTCATCATAAGAGGCAAAGTTTTCGATATCTATATCAAAAGTTAAAATCTGGACTTCTAATGGTTTCAATACTTTTGTTTTCTGAAATGCGATCAGACTTCTGCAAGGTTTTCCCAATTTTCCCTGCGGTGCTGCCACATAGATCTGCACTACTTCTTTACCCGAGTAGTTTCCCATATTTTTGACTGAAACAGCTATTTTAATATTATGATTCATTTTTTCGAATACTTCTGTACTGATATTAAATTCTGAATAAGATAGCCCAAAGCCAAAAGGATAGCGTACTTTCTCCTTTGCTACCGTCTCAAAATAACGGTATCCAACATAAATATCTTCTACATAATAATCAAAATCCCTATTTCCAAAATTTCCATCTGATGGATAGTCTTTTATTGAGTATGCAATCGTATCCGACAGTTTTCCAGACGGGCTTATTTTTCCTGTTAGTACATCTGCAACTCCATACCCACCGATCATACCACCTTGCCATGCATACAGAACTGCATCCGGTTTATACACATCCACAAAACTCATATCAATAATATTTCCCACATTAAGTACCACTGTCATTTTCGCGAATGTTTTTCTTACCTTCTCCATCAAATCTTCTTCTAATGCGGTTAATCGATATGCTCCAGCTTCATCTTTATTATCATGGTCTTCTCCAGCTGTTCTTCCTATAATAATAAGTGCATGTTCAGATTCTTCTGCTGCCTTCCGGACCAGTTCCTCGGATACTTCCATTTCCTCCTGCGCCCACGGTTCCGTACCCCATCCGATCCCGGCAAAAAAGGGATGCTCCAGCTCCCATTCTTCATACACTTTTCTGAGGTATTTATTTAATTCCACGCTGCCGTCTTCCAATAATCCATCTACGATTCCAATTACTTTGGAAACATTGACCATGCCTCCCGAACCAGTTCCGCTCTTGTAATAATTATTCTGTATTCTTCCAAATACGGCTACTTTACTTCCCTTTGCATAAGGAAGCGCACCATTATCATTTTTTAATAAAACGATACCTTCCGCAACTGTCTGTCTGGCACAATCCATATACTTCTGCCAATCCAGTATTTTTTTTTCCATATCTTGTCCTCCTGTTTATATTAACAACTATTTTCCTGTTAATATTGCTATTTTATTCATCTCTTTTCTCAAATTTACTTTTTTCTCCTATGCATAGGTTACCTAAATATCCGCATATTTTATAGATATAATATTAACATATTTATAGGTTGATATTGATATTTGCAAGAACACTCTATATACTTAGCTTATATATGTTCAGAATAAAACTTATATTATAGGAAGGAGTCTAGACATGCCAGCATACAAGCATGAGAATATAATAGATGATAATCATTTACAAGTCTTTTTTTCTACCCCTTTTGACGAAAACTTTATTTGTACTGCACATTGGCATAATCATCTGGAAATTCTCCTGATATTGGCAGGTTCTATGGCGGCTTATATTAATTCACAAAAATACCTGCTAGGGCCATCCGATATGCTTATTATCAATTCAAACGACATTCATTCGACCTATATAAATGAATCTATTACCTATATTTTATTGCAGATTCCTGCTGATTTTATCAGTCGGACACTGTCAAATTATTCTTTTATTCATTTTCAGGAGTTCTTTCCTGCTTCCAATACCAGTACATCATGTTCGAGTCTGCGTAATTATTTATTGGATATGAAAAAAGATTATGAAAAAAAAGAAGACGGATATGAACTCCACTTTACCTCTTTGCTATATCAATTTCTATTCTGCCTGTATAAAAATTTTTCTACAAAAATATCACCTGGTGAAAACACAAAAAATAACCGCGACATAAAGCGGATCGAAGAAATCATTCGCTATGTGCGGTTACATTATGCTGAGCCTATTACGTTATCTGATGCTGCTACGGCCGTATGCCTTAGCCGTGAATACTTCTGCCGTCTGTTTAAAGAATATACAGGACAGACTTTTTTGGAGTATCTGAATACTTACCGGATAGTCCGTTTCTATTCTGATCTGGTACAGACAACGGACAGTATTACTTATTTGCTGGAAAAGAACGGAATTACGAACTATAAAGTATTTATGAATCTATTTAAAAAAACATATCATGCCACTCCAAAGCAGATTCGGAGGGGAATGACCTTTTGACCCTGGTATCATTACATATAATTTGCCAATACCACACTTGCCGCAATTCCAGCCAGAGTACATATAAGAGCCCCTGGAAGTGTCCACCTTGTTTTACTTACCTTGGCCGATAGAAAATAAACACTCATTGTGTAGAAGATTGTCTCTGTGCAGCTCATCATAATTGACGTAATGAGCCCGATTCTGGAGTCCGTTCCATATTCTTTAAAAATGTCCAATACCAATCCCGTAGCAGCCGATGAAGAAAACATGCGTATGAATACAAGTGAGAAAAGCTCAGATGGAAAATGAAGCGGTTCTTCTATAATTGCAAAAATAGATGCCAGAAAATCAAGAAAACCGGAAGCTCTTAGTATTCCGACAGCTACCATGAGTCCGATTAAAGTAGGCATGATCTTTACAACTGTTTTTAATCCGTCTTCCGCCCCTCTGATAAAGTCCTCATAGATATTTTTTTTCATGGATATGCCTGTAGCAATAATATAAAAGATTAGGATCGGTATGATTATATTAGATATATTAGTAAGTACATTCATTATAACTTGCCTCTTAAGCTTCTCTATCCATATATATGAATATTACCTAATCTACATAACCTTTTCTGCAAAAAAGACGGCAGAAAACCACTGCTGTAAGAGTACTAATGAGTGTAGCCAGTAATCCCGGACCTATCACTGCTGCCGGATTTACACTGCCATACTGACTTCGGTAAGCTATCATATTAACAGGTATCAATTGTAATGAAGATATATTAATAATTAAAAAGGTACACATCTCATTTGAAGCCATATTCCTGGTTGCACTACTTGCTTCCCGTTCTTCCTTTAATTTTCCAAGTTCTTCCATTGCCTTAAGTCCTGCCGGAGTCGCCGCCCATCCAAGTCCTAAAATATTTGCCACAATATTGGTTGAAATATATTCTCTGGCTTTATGTCCTTTTGGAATATCCGGAAACATGAAATTAACGAATGGGGATATTACCTTAGTCAATTTCCCGATTATTCCACATTCTTTTGCCACCTCCATTAATCCTACCCACAAAGACATGACCCCAAACATGGTTATACAAAGAGCAACTGCATCTTTTGCGGAGTCGATTGCAGCATTTGTCACTCCCTCCAAATTTCCTGTTATAGCTGCATATAGAACACCAATAATGATCATTGCAGCCCATATATAATTCATCATAGATAATTCTTCACTTTTTTACTATGTTATGCCACATTTTTATATTTTAGAAATAATATGTTTACATATTTTTACAATAATTCTATAATGTAAATGTCCAAACAACTACAACAAGGGGGAAGAAGATGAATTCTTTAATATCTAATTTAAAAAATACTAACATGCGGAAACGTATCGCACTCTTACCAAAAGCGGCAGTCATATTTCTCTTGATCTTATTATTGGTATCTATCTTTACCAAGGGTTTTATTGCTCCTCTCATAATTTTTATGATAGCTATTATAACGGGATATTTTATTACACGTGCTGTATCGCAATCAATTCTTCAACAAATAGCTTCTTTGGAAGAGGTTATGAACAAAGTTTCTTCCGGCGAGTTATCTGTTACTATTCCTGATGAAATGAAAACAGAAGATGAATTTGGTATTTTATCTATTGCTGTAGAAAAAACTATTTCTGAACTGAATCGTTATGAAGCTTATATCACAGACATTACAGATAATCTTGAACGACTTGCTGATGGTCACATGGAGTTAGATCTTTCCCGTTCTTATACAGGTCAGTTCAGTAAAGTAAAAGACGGCTTGTCCCTGATTTCTGAATCTTTAAATAAAACAATCACAAAAATAAGTACCTCCTCTGATTCCGTAGCTGCGGAGGCCGAAAATATGTACTCATCAGCGTTACATCTTTCTGATGGTACTGCTGACCAGTCAAGTGCTATTGAGGAACTCACGGCTTCCATTCAGGAAATCACTAATCAGGTATCGAATAATGCGACCGGTGCGCTTGATGCACGTAATAAAGTTGTAAGCATGAGCGAAACAGTAAATGAGAACAATACCAAGATGAATGATTTATTAAATGCTATGGACGACATCAAAGCATCTTCTAATGAAATTATACATATTATCCAAACAATTGAAGGTATCGCAAGCCAGACTAATCTGCTTTCACTTAATGCCTCTATCGAAGCTGCAAGAGCTGGTGAGATGGGCCGAGGATTTGCTGTTGTTGCTGGCGAGATTGGAAACCTTGCAAACCAAAGTGTGGAAGCTGTAAAAGTTACGTCTACCTTAATTGAAAATACAATCAGAGCCGTTGAAAAAGGTTCGTCCATTGCAGATACTACAGCCCAATCTTCCAATGCACTTGCAGAGGTCGCTTCGGATATTACAGAAATAATGGATAATATCAGCGACGGTTCTCAATCACAGAGCGCTTTACTACAACAATTTTCATCTGCTGTGGAACAGATTGCTACTGTGGTAGATCGTAACTCAAGTGCTGCTTCTGACAGTGCTGCTGTATCTGAAAAATTAAAAGAACATGCCTATTATCTCAAGGAATTGATACAGCATTTTAAATTATATGAATCATAAACAAGATGAATCAGCAAGCCGCTTCACTTTTTATGAATTGTAGAATACAAAAGAGTTGGCTCAGATATTACTCTGAACCAACTCTTATTTATATCCTTGACAAGGGGGGATATTTTATACTATTAAGTTTTTTAGTTTTATTTAATTACTTTAAATACTGATCTACATTATCTTTTGTTACAAGAACGAATGGTACCATATATTGGTATTGAACTGTCTCGCCCTTAGCTGCTGCAATTCCAACATCAATACCTTTTACTACCTGACCAGCACCATCTTGGTATACAGTTGCTAACAGTTCTCCATTTTTAACCATTGTCATTGGTCCTTCATTACCATCAACACCGATACATACGATATCACTTCTTCCTGCAGCATTCATAGCAGACTGTACAGCTGATGACATATCATCATTATCACAAATAATAGCATTTAAACCATCACCATATTTTGCTAACCAGTCTTCAGCGAATTTAACAGCCTTTTCTGCCTGCCACTCTGCTGTTTGTTCACATCCGTCAAGCAATTTCCAATTCTTATCTACATCTAAGATATTATGAAGACCTTCGCCACGTTGAATTTGTGCTGAATTACCGATAATTCCTTGAAGGTGACCATATCCGCCTCCTTCTGGAAGTTGTTCTGCCACAAATTTAGCCATCATTTCGCCAGCTTCCACATCATCTGAACCAACAAATGCTGTTGCAAGTTCATCTGTATTTTCTGTTTTAGAATTAACTACTACACATGGAACGCCTTCTTCTTTACATCTTTCAACGATTGGAGAGCAGCCAGCTGCTTCTGCCGGCAATACAATAATTAGGTTACAGCCCATGTTTAAAGCATCTTCCAATAAGTTACATTGTGTAACAGGATCTGTCAGACCATCTAGCAAATGCCAGTCTTTGATTGTACCATCTTTTTTTAGTCCATCCAGTTTTTCTTTTGCTGCATTGTTAATTGTCGCATGGAATGCATCTACTGTGTTTTTAGCTATATATCCAACTACGATTTCATCAGTAGTTGCTGCTGCTTCGGATACTACTTCTTCAACACCTGATTTCGCTTCTGACACTGCTGCTTCTGTTTTTACTTCTGTTTTTGTTTCTGTTTTTGAGCCACATCCAACTAAACCGATAGCCATGCATGCTACCATTCCCACTGCCAATAGTTTTTTGAATTGTTTCATCTCTTTCATCCTCCTGAATACGTGTTGTTCGCATATCTGCGAAATCTTTTGTGTTCCCTAATACCTTCTCTTGCTACTTTCTTCTCTTATTCATGAACATATCAAGCATAACAGCTCCAATAATGAGAAGACCTTTTGTAATTGTCTGCCAATAAGAATTAATTCCCACCAGGTTCATACCATTGTAAATAAGACCGATAATAACAATTCCAACGACCGTTCCCGGAATTGTGGAAACTCCACCGGCAAATGATGTACCACCAATAACGCAGGCAGCAATTGCATCTGTCTCATAACCTACTCCGATATTTGGCTGCGCAGCTGCAATACGGGAAGTCATAATCACACCTGCTACTCCACAGCAGAAACCGGAAATAACATAAGCACCAGCGGTTGTCCATAACACATTTACACCTGATGCGATTGCTGCATTTTTATTACCGCCCACTGCATATACATATCTACCGTATCTTGTCCAATGCAAAATGATGAATGCGATAATTGCAACAACAATTAAGATGATAACCGGATACGGAATAATTCCAAAAAGCTTACCCCCACCGATCAACTTAAAAGATGCATTTGCCAGAGATGCTGAATAACCACCTGAAATAATATACGCGGCACCTCTAATTACTAATTGCATAGCTAGGGTAACAACAAATGGGAACATATCAAATTTGGCAATCAGATATCCATTGATCAAACCAAATAATGTGGTTGTTGCTACCGCTAATATGATAGCTAAGGGAATACTTCCGGTCGCTGTCAGCACTGTTCCTACGATAACACTGGTCACTGCTAACTGCGAACCGATCGTAAGGTCAATTCCTCCAGATGTAATTACAAATACCATTCCCAAAGCCAAAATACCGTTAATTGAGACTTGTAACAAAATACTGATAATATTACCTGATGTACGGAATGTCGGTGATACGATGGCTAACAAAATAATCATTACTGCCATAACCACTGCAATTCCATACCGCCTAGTAAATAAATTTAATTCATTCTGATCCATGCCCAAAATCTTCTTTTTATTAACTTCCGTTTTCTTCTCTGCACCCATTTTCACAAATCCTCCTATTGTCCAAATTCTTTCGCCAGGACATCTTCCTGTGTCACTTTTGATTGAAGAATATCCTCTCGATAAACTTCACCGTTAATCCTACCTTCATGGTAGATAAGAATTCTATCGCTCATTCCCATGACCTCCGGAAGCTCGGAAGAAATCATTATAATTGCCATTCCTTTTGCAACGAACTGGCACATCAAAGAATGAATTTCTGACTTTGCACCAACATCTACCCCTCGTGTCGGTTCATCCAAGATAAGCACTTTTGGATTTGCCATAATCCACTTGGAAAGTACCACTTTTTGCTGGTTTCCTCCGCTGAGCGAATATGCTTCAGCCTCAATACTTGATGCTTTTACGGTAAGAACCTTGGATACCTCCGATGTTTCTTTCTTTTCACGTTTTTGGTTTATAAATAACCCCTTTTGTTTCCAGGGAAGATTTGGTAATGAAATATTTTCTCTTAAAGAACGATATAAACATAAACCGTAATTTTTCCTGTCTTCGTTTACCATACAGATACCTTTCTTAATGGCATCTTTTGGGTTCTTAATTGTAATTTCCTCACCATTTAAGTAGATTTTTCCACTTGTTTTTGGATCTAATCCGAATAAGGCTCTCATAGTCTCACTTCTTCCGGATCCTACCAATCCAGAGATTCCAAGAATTTCTCCCGCTCTGACTTCAAAATTGATATCATGGAACCCTTTTCCAGATAAATTTTCAACCTTAAGTACCGTCTCACCTATTTTGCAATCCGTTTTCGGAAATACATTTCCTACTTTTCTACCTACCATCATGGCTATCAGTTCATCTTTTGTTACTCCTTCCATAGAGCAACTGCTTATATACTGTCCATCTCTGAATACAGACACTTCATCACAGATTTCAAAGATTTCTTCCATTCTGTGAGAAATATAAATTATGGAAACTCCTTTTTCTTTTAAGTCACGAATTACTCTGAACAAATGATCGGTTTCCTCACTATCCAAAGATGATGTCGGCTCATCCATGATAATTAATCTGGCATTACAGGATACTGCCTTAATAATTTCAATCATCTGTACTTCTGCTAAAGTGAGTTCCTCCATTAATGTTTTTGGGTCTTTGCGGAATCCAAATTTATCCAATATTTCTTTTGCTTTCTGATTGGTCTCCTTTTTATTCAGAAAAGGGGTCCCCTTTATCATATCTTCTCTTTTCAAAAAAATACTTTCAGCAATTGATAAATGTGGTTCCGGATTTAATTCCTGATGAATCATGGAAATTCCTTTTTGAATAGCTTCTGATGGTCCTTTTACCATATACGGCTGCCCTTCCCATATCATCTCTCCGGCATCCTGTTTGTATAAACCAATCACACATTTCATTAATGTTGACTTTCCGGCACCATTTTCTCCCAGTAACGCATGCACTTCACCCTTTTTAATGTGAAGTTCCACATCCCTGAGGGCTTGTGTCCCTCCGAAAGCTTTGCTAATACCTGTGCATTCCAGAATATAATCATTTTTCATATTCTTATCCACCGTCTTCACCTCTACCTCCAATAATTTTACCTTCTTCTTCCCAATTCTGTTACTTCTTCCAAAACGCTTTTGCTCTCTTGGTATGTCTTTTTAAAGAGCCTATAATATTCTTGATATTTTTCATGATTCTCCACAAGGGGCTCATAAATCTTATCTTGATATTTTACGATTTGACTGCATCCTTCTTCTACATTTGAAAAAATTCCGGTTCCTACTCCTGCTGCAATCGCTGCTCCCAAGCATGCCTGTTCTTCTGTCTTTGCAACTTTCAACGGAATATTATAAATATCAGCTTGTATCTGTAACCACGCCTCACTTCGTGCACCACCCCCCGATGCAACCAGTTCATTCGTATGCAGTTCCAATTCATTAATCAACTCTATGCATTGATTCAATGCAAATGTGACCCCTTCCATTACTGCTTTCGTCAATTGAGGCCTTTTTGTTCTTAAATTGACCCCCAAAAACATTCCACTTATATTTGGATTCAGATGTGGTGTTCTTTCACCATTTAAATAAGGCAGGAAAATAACCCCTTCACTTCCTGGCGGTATCTTTGCAACATCATGATTCATTTTCTCATAATCTGTTGATTCAAATAATTGATTGAACCATTTCAGACTCAATCCTGCATTCATGATCGCACCCATGGTATACCATTTTCCTCTCTGATATCCGCAAAATGTATTTGTATTTAATTCATTATTTTTAATTGGTCTATCACTTTGGATACATACCTGTCCGCTCGTTCCTATATTTACGGTGGCCTGTCCTCTTTTTACAACTCCATTTCCCATGCTTTGCATTACTTGGTCGGCGCCGCCGCAGATCACCGGAGTTCCTGCTTTTAATCCTGTTTGCCCGGCTGCCGTTTTTGTTACTTTTCCGATCACCTCACATGTTGAATAGCACTTCGGAAATATTTCTTTATCAATGCCCAGCTCATCTAATATTTTTTCTGACCACTTCAGATTTTCGATATCAAAAGCTAATGTTGCAGAAGCATCTGAATAATCTGAATTTATTTCATCCGTTAATTTAAATTTAATATAGTCCTTTGGTAATAGAACATACTCTATTTTCTCATAATTTTGTGGTTCCTCTTTTAGCATCCATAGCAGAGAAGGAAGCATAAATCCTGTGTAAATGGGATTTAACAGCTCATTCCTGATTTTTTCTCTTCCTAATTTCTGATTGATATAAGAGACTTGCTCATAACTTCTTGCATCACAATGTAGAATTGACGGTCGAATAACTTGTTTCCTGTTATCCAGCATTACCGCTCCATGCATTTGGCCTGAAAAACTTATTCCCGCTATTTCATCAGGATTTTTTTCAAACTTCCTGATGGCATCATTCACTGTGTTACAGCAAGCTTTCCACCAAACTTCCGAATCCTGCTCTGCATATCCATTAAAAGGTATATCAAATTGGTAATTTTCTGCACTTTGTGCAACTACCGTCCCCAATTCATCAATGATGACTGTTTTTAAGCTTGATGTACCAAGGTCGATTCCCATTAAATACGCCATAGAAAAGCCTCCCGATTATTTCATGAAACCTATTTGCATTCCTGCAACAAACGTATCTCCTAAACCTATTGTATATTTTGGTTTCTCCATATATCTCGATGGTACCATTTTTGCATAGCAGTTTATCTTTATTTTTTCTAATTGTTCACAAAATGCCAATCCCGTCTGGCTTAATTCAAGGTTCAAACTTTCTTTACAATCTTTATATGAACCATATTTTCCTGTTCTGGCTCTTGTTCCCGACATTAGATTTCCCATTGTCAATCCCTTCTCAATAGGAATACTATTTAATTCCTGACCGTAATACATGGAATAATCCTTTGTATGCATTACGATGCCCTTTACCGGATATTTTTTGATCGCAAGGCTTAGCCCTTCCAATACAGATTCCAAGTTATCTTTGTTAATTTTCGTACCGAACTGCTCACCAAAATCCACAAGTTCCTCTTCATTCATTCCTAAAATATCACAATATTTTGATGCAGTTTCGAATACACAATTCTTTATTTGTGAATTCAGATAATGCGCTCCTTCCAGATATATGATACAATCAGGATTTTTATCTTTTACCTTTTGATAGTGAACCCCTAGTTCCTGCATTTTTTTCTTCATAATCTCCATATCGATAATGGCATTAAAACCAGATATATTATAGGAAAAGATATTTTCTGCATTTTCTTCACAAAACCTTAAGAACGTCTCCTCTATAGGTAAATATTTATGGATTTTATCATAATCCATAATCAATCGGTTCGACACGGGAATAGTAACTTCTCTCCCCCTTATATTTACAATATCGCCTTTGGAAAACTGAAAAATCATATGCCTTACCGGCAATTCATTCGTGGCACTATCCATAACACTGCTGATACCCTTTTCCGTAACCAGGTGCAGCTCGGGGTAATCCATTAATCTGCATACTTCCTTACAGCGATCCGTAATATGAGCGATCAGCGGAAAACCAACGGATGCCAGTGCTGCTGCTCCTTGTGCACAGGTTCCTCCCAAAGCAAAGCTCGTATTAAAATTGTTCTCAATAAAATTACAAACTTCAATATCAGTGATATCTATCTCTCCACCCATCCCATTCATTACATAATAACTTACAATCCTGGCGAAGCTTTCCATGCCGTCTATGGTATCTCCTTCTTTTAAAGACGGTTCTTCTTTTAGATATTCAACCAATAACTCATTAAATTTATCAACATCCCAGTCTATTACAACATCCAAATCACTTGTATAGCCAAATACGGTCCGTCTCCCAGATATCTTACATTTTTTAACATCTTCTGGAAGTTCCTGTAAATATTGTTGATATTTATCTATATATGCCATTGCTGTACCCCCACGATACAAAACCAACCATTAATACTTATATTCCGCCAGAAGCATCTCTGGTACCTCCAGATTTCTGGCTCTTTTCTCTATTGTTTCCATATTAGAAACAAAATGTAACAACGCATCAACCACTGCCATCTCATTAAGATGGGAATAACTGTCATAACTGGTGCTTTTACCGGATGTCTTGGATAGCAATAGATAATCTGCAATCCTGGACACCGGAGAAAATTTATATCTTGTGATTGCTATTTCTTTTAAGCCCTTTTCCCTTGCGAGCTCCAGCGCTTGTACTACGTGCTTGGAGCTTCCTGACTGAGATATCGCAATTACAATATCATCCTCATCTGCAAGATTAATGTGATTTAAGAAATACTCCGCTATCATATTATAAGTTGTCTGAACTCCCAGACGTCCCAGTCTGAAACCCAGATCCATAGCCATTGGCGCTGTATTTCCAACTGCCACAATGTGTACAAATCTAGCATCTTTTATGATCTTTGCACATTCCAGTAATTCTTCCTCATCTATATTGTCTATAATTCCTTTAATATTACTAGACATAGCATGAAAAATATCACTTACCGTATCACTCTCCTGATAGGCATCATTCATCTCTTTTGTCTGATTTCTTCCCAGATCCCTTGATAAACGGATTCTCAGCTCATAATAACCATGAAAGCCAATATGTTTACAAAATCTTACTACGGTTGCATCACTGACTCCGCTATAATTTGCCAGTTCCGAAACATTGGCATTCACTGCATTTTCTGGGTTTTTCAAAATATAATCCGCTACTTTTTTCTCAGCCAGAAAAATATCACCGTATTTTTCTTTAATCATTTGAATTACTGGTTTTTCTTCTACTTCTTTCATCACATCACCTACCTGAAATATTTCAATCAATAAATCGAAATATTTCTTTATTCTTTTCCTATTAATAGTTAGGAATAATTTTCCCCGAAAGTAGGATAAGAGTCAAGAGAAAATCTCTTAAAAATTACTACAGTTCATAATATTTCATTTTATCTGCATCATTAAAAAGATTTATCTTTTGATTAATTACTTTCTTCATTACGTCTATACTTTCCACATAAAGCTCGAATGGCTCTCTGATTTTTGCATCATTACCTAATGTAATTCGTAATTGCTGATAAAAAGCATCTTTAATATCCGAAGATATATTTATTTTATTAATACCTCTCTTAACGCTTTCAGCTATTTCTTCATCAGGGTTCGCTGATCCACCATGCAATACCAGCGGAATACTTACTTTGCTTTTTATTTCCGTTAATAGATCCAACTTTAATTCCGGCTTAAATCCTTTTGGATAGATACCATGTGCTGTACCGATCGCGATTGCCAGTGTGTCTACTCCTGTAGCTTCAACAAATCTGACCGCATCATCAGGTTTTGTATAAATAATTTCATCAGTACCACCTTCTGCATCATTTCCTGTAGTTCCGATGGTTCCCAATTCGGCTTCTACCGAAATTCCAAGCGGATGAGCTATATCCACTACTTTTTTAGAAATAGCTACATTTTCTTCAAAGGACATATGAGATGCATCGATCATTACTGAAGTAAAACCTGTACGAATCGCTCTATAAATTTGGGCAATATCGCTTCCGTGATCTAAATGGATTGCCATTGGGACTTTAGAAGCATTAGCAGCTGCAATACAACTTGCTATGAAATTGTCTCCTTGAAACTCTAATTCTGATGGATGAATAGCCAAAATAACCGGTGCTTTCTTTTCTTCACAACACTCAATTACCGCTTTTAAAATCTGACCTGTTCCGATATTAAATGCAGGTACTGCAAAATTGTGTTCATTAGCGACTGCCAATAAATCTTTCATGTTCATTAACATAACTTCTAAATCCTCCTCTTGTTATTAGCAAGTTTCTTTTTTTCTGATTTGATATTGCAAGTATATCTCACTCTATCAATTATGTCAACAATTTTATGAAATAATATTTTTTTACAGTCATGCTGATGTGCAACATGTATACATTATATAATTAATTTTTTAAAAAATATAAATTATGTCTATTAATTTTATTTTTTTTGTGTTACAATGCATGCAAGTCATGAAATATATTTTTTTCTATGAAATCATTTTTCAAGAATGGAGGTATGAAATGTCATACGAAAATTACATTGGTCACCCTTCACAGACTACAGGAGTTGAAGAATATCGGCTCATTGGAGGTAAAGGTGACGGAATGCGTCTCTTCCAAATAAGAAATGGAAAGGGATTAGATCTGACAATATCAGTAGACCGTTGTGCTGATATATCGCGTATAAACTTTCAAGGTTCTAATATGAACTACTTTTCTCCTTGCGGTTATACGTCACCACAATATTATGACAAAGAAGGATTCGAATTTTTAAAATCTTTTTATTGCGGTTTTTTAACAACCTGCGGTCTTGGTACAATAGGTTCTCCATCTGCTGATGGGGGAAAAAATTACCCGCTGCACGGAAATATCTCCCATATTCCAGCAGAACATATTTACTATATTGAAAAGGAAGATGTGATTGAAATTCATGCAAGAATTGTAGACGCTTCTATTTTCAACTACAAACTTGCTTTAGAACGAATTATATCTTGCAGTAAAAAAGAAAATCTACTTACTGTCAAAGATATCGTTAAAAACGAAGGAACAAATGCAGAACCGATCATGCTGCTTTACCATATAAATATTGGTTATCCTTTATTGGACGAAAATGCTGAATTAGCTGTTTCATCCAGCAACGTCCTTCCAAGAGATGAGCGGGCAAATGAAAATTTAAATGAATGGAATAAGATGTTGCCACCGGAACCTAATTTTTCCGAGCAATGTTATTATCACTATTTTAACCAAAAAAAAGCGGTCGCTAAAATATACAACAGAAACATCGATAAAGGACTTGCTATTTCATTTGACACAGATACTTTACCATTAATGACTGAATGGAAAATGATGGGAAACAGGGATTATGTTTTAGGACTTGAACCTTGCACCAACCAGTTAGAAGGACGCTCTGAAATTCATAAAAGGAATGAATTATCCTATCTGAATCCAGGAGAATCAAGAGCTTTTGGATTTGAAGTCAGGTTTACAAACTGTAAAGATGAATGGGTTAAATTTTAAAAATTTCATATAAAATTTATTTTACACTATTTAAGGAGGCGGTTTCATTGGCAAACACAAAAATGAAAGAAGTATTAGAAAAAGGAAAGGGAGTTTTACATTTAGCTCCAACCTGGGTCCCACGTGGATTTAATGAGCCAGGAAAAAGATTACGTTTACATCCGAATGATTATTTTGCATTTGGAATGGACAGAGGCGGCATCTGCGAAAGATGGTTAGGTTCTGTTACTGTCGCATTGAACGGACCAAAAACGGGTCCTACAGAAGGTATGAGTTTTGTACTGGCAGACGAATCCGGAGAAGAAAAGATTCTTTTTGCCGATATGGTAAAAGAACTTGGATCCGAAATTATTGGTAGTGATTTACAGAACAAATATGGTACATGGCCGACATTTGCCAAATTATACGACTACGACAAACCACTTTTTCATCATTTACATTTAACTGAAGAGAAAGCAGCAAAGATTGGAAGACACGGAAAACCGGAAGCATACTATTTTCCGATCCAATATAACCAATATATGGGACGTTTTCCACTGACCTATTTTGGATTTGATCCTTCTACCACAAAAGAACAGGTGAAGGAGTGTATTCGCGAATATGATAACAAGGATAACCGCATAACCGAATTATCAAGAGCATACCGGATTCAGCTTGGTACAGGCTGGTATACACCTGCCGGCGTTATCCATGCCCCGGCTTCTGTTGTTACTTATGAGCCACAATGGAACAGCGATGTAAATACAATTATGGAGAACGTTACACACGGAGAAGTTAATCCACATAATTTGTTAACAGATTGTGCGCCGGCAGAAGAAAAAGATGATATCGAAGCACTGTTTTCTCAGATCGATTGGGAAGAAAGTACTCGTTCTGACTATAAAGAAACATACTTCCGTGCTCCAAAACCTTTACCTGCTACACAGGAAGGTCTATCCGAGCAGTGGGTTGCTTACGCGAATGAATGGGTCGCTGCAAAAGAAATCATAGTCGCTCCGAATGCAGAAGTAACCTTATATGATCAGGCATGTTACTGTGCACTTGTGACACAGGGTCATGGGACTTTTGGTGTCTTTGAATGTGAAGCACCTGGCTTATTACGCGTTGACCAACTTTCCGGAGACGAATTTTTCGTAGCAGAAGCTGCTGCAAAGAACGGAATTAAAGTTAAAAATACCAGCAGTTATGAGCCTCTGATAATTTTACAGAATTTTGCAAATAACAACCCGGAAGTACCGGCAACCATTTAGTCATTGATCAGGAGGTTCTTATGTATTTAAAATTTGGAGTAGATAGTTTTATCTGGGCAGAAAACTTTAGCGAAAAAGATCTATGGATCATAGAAAAAGCGAAAAAGATCGGTTTTGAAGTAATTGATTTTGCAATATCAAATCCTTATACGTTTCCTACGGAACTAGTAAAGAAGGAACTTGAACGCGTAGGAATTGATTGTGTCTGCACTACCACTTTGACACCTGAGACCAATCCTATTTCTCCTGATGCTTCTGTCCGTACAAAAGGAATTGAAGCCATGAAAAAATGTGTAGATATCTGCACTACATTAAATGCACCTATCCTTGGCGGTGTCAATTATGCCGGATGGGGATATCTGACAAAAAAACCACGTACAGAACAGGAATGGCAATGGGGCGTTACATCAATGAGAGAAGTATGCGAATACGCAAAAGAACACTCAACTGTTACCATCTGTGTGGAATGCGTAAACCGCTTTGAAACTCATTTCTTAAATATTGCTGAGGATGCTGTTAAATTTTGTAAAGATGTTGGAACTGGCAACATCAAGGTTCATTTGGATTGCTTCCATATGATCCGTGAAGAAAAGAGCTTTTCAGGTGCTGTTAAGACTTGCGGCAAAGAATATTTAGGATACATTCATGTAAATGAAAATGACCGTGGAATTCCTGGAACAGGTCTGGTCCCTTTCCGTGAATTCTTTCAAGCTGTTGCTGAAATAGGTTATGAAGGTCCACTTGTTATTGAGTCTTTTGACCCAAGCTTTGAAGAGTTAGCCGGAAATTGTGCTATTTGGCGTAAGTTTGCTGATACAGGAGAAGATCTTGCAATTCAGGGACTGAAAAACTTAAATGAAATTGCTGCCACTTTATAATTGTAAGGTACAACTCACGGAACCTCCCAAACTGTGGGTTGTACCGCTATAGATGAAATACCAAGTTTTACACTGGAAGAAGCCGCAAGCGTCTTCTTCTCACGGATTATTTGTGCTGACACCCAGATCCTGGACGATTCAGCAGAATGGAGATATTTATGAAAATTGCAATAGGATGCGATGAAGCTGCATATCAGCTTAAAATGGAAATTATAAAACATTTAAAAACAAAAGATAAATTTGAATTGACAGATTTTGGTGCAAATGCTAATGATATTGTCTTATATCCAGATGTTGCCAGAACTGTTGCTGAGGCGGTAGCCTCAGGTGCATACGACCGGGGAATCCTTTTTTGCGGTACTGGTATCGGCATGGCAATTACTGCTAATAAAGTACCTGGCATTCGCGCTGCCGTATGCCACGATCCTTTCTCAACAGAGCGTTCCAGAAAAAGTAACGATGCACAGATTATGTGTATGGGCGAACGTGTAATTGGAGTGGAACTCGCAAAATATCTGGTTGATATCTGGCTTAACTGCGATTTTGCAGGTGGCGGTTCTACTCCAAAGGTGAATCGAATTACCGAAATAGAGCATGAATACGTAAAATAATGAAAGGAGAATCATATGAGTAGAATTGTAAATAATCCGGATTTTGTTGTTGAAGATATGCTAAAAGGGTTTATAAAATCACACCGGAACCTTATAGATGTAACTGATAATCCTCGCGTTTTAAAATATAAAAATGCACCTGTTGAGGGAAAGGTCGGAATTGTTACAGGGGGAGGTTCTGGTCACAAGCCTGCTTTTATTGGATATATTGGAAAAAATATGTGCGATGCTGTTGCTGCCGGTGAAATTTTTTCTTCTCCTACAGCGCTTGCTTTCTATGATGCAATCAAAGCTGCCGATTCCGGTAATGGTGTTGCCTGCCTATACGGCAATTACGCCGGAGATAACATGAATGTTAAAATGGCCATCAAAATGGCAAAAAAAGATGGAATTACTGTAAAAACAGTCGTGGCTAATGATGATGTGGCCTCTGCTCCCAAAGATGAAATGGATCGCCGCCGTGGTGTTGCAGGTGAGGTTTTGATGTGGAAATTAGCCGGGGCAAAAGCATCCAGAGGAGCTACACTAGATGAAGTAATTGCAACTGCTCAAAAAGCCATTGATAATACACGTAGTGTTGGTATTGGCACAAAACCTTGTACCATTCCCGCTGTCGGTCACCCAAATTTCAGCATTGAGGAAGGGACTATGGAAGTAGGTATCGGCCATCATGGAGAACCGGGTGTCAGTGTCCAGCCTCTGAAAACCGCTGATGAAATTGCCTCTCAGATGCTTGCTATCATTTTACCTGATCTTCCTTTTACTTCAGGAGATGAAGTTGTTGTTCTTTTGTCAGGTTTAGGTGCCACTCCTGTAATGGAACAATACATTGTCTATAATAAAGTATATGATCTATTAAGTGAAAAGAATATAAAAGTTCACCGTTCTTATGTAGGAAACTACTTTACATCTCTTGAAATGATGGGTGTAACTTTAACAATCCTGCGATTGGACGATGAGTTAAAAGAATTAATCGATATGCCGGCTGAATCCGTTGGTCTGACCCAATTTTAGACAGAAAGGAAAATTATGATATGACTTTTAAAAATAGTGACGGTTCCATTATTATTAAAAATTTAATTAAAACCATACAATCCAATAAAGACTACTTAAGTGAAATTGACGGAAAAATAGGTGATGGAGATCATGGAATCAACATGAATAAAGGATTTACTTTATGTGAATCTAAAATGCAGGATAAATCATGTACGATGTCCGAAGCTTTTGAAATTTTAAGCAATACTTTAATGAATGATATTGGTGGTTCTATGGGTCCTTTATATGGTGTTTTCTTTGAAGCACTATCCGATGCATCCTCAGAGAAAGAAGAAATCAATGCAACTGTCTTTGAAGAAATGATACAATCTGGTCTGGCAGAAATACAAGATATCGGAAACGCCAAAAAAGGCGACAAGACACTACTAGATACTTTAATTCCAGCGGTAGAATCTTACTCAGAATCTATTTCTTCCGGTAAAGATTTTAAAACTGCTTTGGAAGACTTGAAAGAGTCTGCAAATATAGGATGGCGTTCTACAGAAGATATGGTAGCAAAAATAGGAAGAGCCAGCCGGCTCGGTGAGCGTTCACGAGGAGTCCTGGATGCTGGAGCTACCAGCTGTTATCTTATTATTACTTCTATTGCGTCTTCTATTCAGGAATTAATTCAATAAAAATTATTTATGTTCGTAAAAAGCCGGTGCTGAACAATCAACACCGGTTTTTCCATTACCACTCAATAATATCTGCACCCCAGGTAAGACCACCGCCAAAGCCAGATATGACAATCTTATCACCTCTTTGCAAGAGTCCCTTTTTATTTATCTCATCTAACAATATCGGTACACTTGCCGCCGAAATATTTCCACAATGATCCAGACTAATTGGAAACTTATCCTCAGATACTTCTAATCTTTTGGCAACAGACTTTATAATTCGAATATTTGCTTGATGTAAAATAAAATATTTGATATCCTCTGTTTTCAGATTTGCTTCCTCTAATACCTTACAGATACATTCAGGTACCCTTGTAACTGCAAATTTATAGACTTCCTGCCCATTCATTCCTGTATAATGAAGGTCTTTAGAATTTTGCACCAATGGATTATTATTCTCTCTGTCTTTACATGCAAGTGCAAGACCTTTTGTTCCATCTGCACCTTGCGTGAAGCTAAGAATTCCCGTTTTATCTGCCCGCACAATCGCGGCACCAGCACCGTCACCGAATAATACACAAGTACTTCTATCGTTCCAGTCCATAATTTTAGATAATGTTTCTGCACCAATTACAAGTGCTGTTTTATAAATGCCTGACTGTATATAGATATGGGCTGTATTTAATGCGATGATAAAACCTGTACAAGCTGCATTTACATCAAAAGCTACTGCATTTACTGCACCAATAGCCGCCTGCACTTCGCATGCCGTACTTGGTGTAATATAATCACCTGTTAAAGTTCCAACAATAATCAGGTCTAACTCCTCTGCTGTTATTCCGGCATCTTTCATCGCACATTTTGCTGCTTCTGCAGACATGCTGGCAGTTGTCTCTGTCTTTACAATTCTTCTTTCTTTGATTCCGGTTCTGCTGCTGATCCATTCGTCAGAAGTATCCATGATTGTGGATAAATAATCATTGGTTACTACTGTTTCCGGAAGGCACCGACCTGTTCCAATAATTCTAGTCGTCATTCCTATCTCCAATCTGATATTATCCTCGAAATTCATCCATAATATCTTTTACTCTTTCTAACTTTGTAGACCGATAAGCATTTGCACCACAGAAAATCAATCCGTTATCAACATTGCCAAGAGCTGCTTTTGCCAGTGCATCTGTAATACAATAAGGTGTCTCTAATGGTTTACAAGTACTAATACAGTTATAACATTTTCCGTGAGGTATCTGTCCTTCTTTTGCTTTCTTCATAAAAGGATTCAATATCGCACGTCCAGGCATTCCTACCGGACTTTGTACAATTACAATATCTTCTTGTTTTGCATTTAAATATGCTTGCTTATACACATCATCTGCATCGCATTCATAGGTAGTGACAAAACGTGTTCCCATTTGGACTCCCTCTGCTCCCAACGAAAATGCATGCTCCATATCTTCTCTTGTATAAATTCCACCTGCTACTACAACCGGAATGTGAATGTTATTCTCTTCTGCATATTCTTTTACTTTGGCTATAATGTCAACAATCACATCGTCATAATGAAGTGCATCTATGTCCATCAATTCATCTTTTGAAAATCCCAGATGTCCACCCGCTTTTGGTCCTTCAATCACTACTAAGTCAGGAAGTCTGCTAAATTTTTTCATCCAGTATTTACAGATAACATCTGCCGATTTTACAGAAGATACAATTGGTGCCAATTTAGTTTTCGCATTTTCAGCTATTTTTGGCAGCATCATTGGTAACCCTGCACCGGAAACTATAATGTCAACACCTGCATCAATTGCTGCTTTCACATAACGCTCATAGAACTTTGTTGCAACCATAATATTAATTGCCACAATGCCACCCTTTGCTATTTTTTTTGCCTTCTCTATTTCTTCTTTAATAACTCTTAGATTTGTTTCAATTGGGTTCCTATCAAATTCAGAGTCTCTGAATCCAATCTGTGCAGCTGAGATGGTGCCGATGCCGCCTTCTGCTGCAACAGCACCTGCCAGTCCCGACAAACTGATCCCAACTCCCATACCACCTTGAATGAGAGGTATTCTCGCTATCAAATCTCCGATAACTAGTGGTTTCATTTCCATACTTACTCCCGTCTGCCGCCCCAGCGGTTATTTTCCTGTACCAATCGCAAATGTCAGTTCCGCCTGAACAACCAATTTATCTCCTACATATGCTTTTGCATCTCCAACGCCAATTGGTCCTTTTACTTTAATAATATCCGTCTCTAATCTTAGTACATCACCAGGTAACACTTTCCCTTTGAATTTTGCATTATTAATAGCACCCATAAACGCGATTTTTCCTTTATTTTCTTCTTTTGCCAAGATAGCGACTGCACCCACCTGTGCAAGTGCTTCTATTATTAGGACTCCTGGCATAACAGGTTCCACAGGAAAATGTCCTGCGAAAAATGGTTCATTATAGGATACACATTTTTTACCTACAGCTCTGATTCCTATCTCCAGTTCTTCTATGGTATCAATCAATAAAAATGGCTGTCTGTGGGGAATAATTTCCATAATTTCTTTGGTTGTTAAAACTGACATCCTATTCCTCCCATTTCTTTACAACTAGACTTGCATTATGTCCGCCGAATCCCAGGGAATTAGATAATGCATATTTCAGATCTGTTGAAATAGCTTCTTTACAATAATCAAGATCACATTCTTCATCTGCTACCTGATATCCGACCGTTGCATGAATATATCCTTCCTGAATCTCTTTTACACAAGTAACAAATTCAATCGCTCCTGCACCACCAAGTAGATGTCCAATCATTGATTTTGTGGAGTTAATCTTGATATCCTTTGCATGCTCACCAAATGCTAATTTAATTGCTCTTGTTTCAAATAGATCATTATGATGTGTACTTGTTCCATGTGCATTGATATAAGTAATATCTTCCATCGTGAGTTCGGCATCTTTTACTGCATATTCCATTGCCTTTGCAGCACCACTTCCGTCTTCTGCCGGTGATGTAATGTGATACGCATCTGCTGAGCATCCATATCCTATTACTTCCGCATAAATCTTTGCACCACGTGCCCTAGCATGCTCTAACTCTTCCAACACAACAACTGCGGCTCCTTCACCCATGACAAAACCGCTTCTCTCTTTATCGAAAGGAATCGAACATCTCTTTGGATCTTCTGAAGAGGTAAGTGCTGTTAATGCGCAAAATCCTGCCATACCAATTGGTGTGATACTACTTTCACAGCCGCCAGCTACCATGGCCTCTGCATCTCCATATTGAATCGTTCTATAAGCTTCACCAATAGAGTTTGCGCCTGTTGTACATGCCGTGACTACATTGATATTTTTTCCCTTTAAACCAAATTGAATCGATACATTACCAGCCGCCATATTGCAGATCATCATTGGTACCAGTAAAGGTCCTACTCTGTTTGGTCCTTTTTCTAATAATTTGCTATGTTCTCTTTCCATCGCCTGTAAAGAGCCAATTCCAGACCCTACAGATACACCTACCCGGTAAGGATCTTCCTTTTCGATGTCCAGATTAGAATCTTCCAGCGCTTCTTTTGCAGCAGCAACTGCATACTGAGAGAATAATTCCATTCTCTTTGCAACCTTCACATCCATATAATCCTTACCATCAAATCCTTTGACTTCTGCTGCAATCTTACACTTATATTCACTTGCATCAAATTTTGTGATAGGTCCAAAACCTGTTTTTTCTTCTTTTACACTATTCCAGAATTCATCTATGCTCAAACCTATCGGAGTAATTGCTCCCATTCCTGTTACTACAACTCTTCTACTCATGTTTACTCCCATCTGCATGCTTCGAGCATGCACTCAAATCAATAGTTGAACACGATTTTTGTTCAACCTTTTCTCACTTTCTCAATATAAACTAAATATTCATTCCGCCATCTACAGATATTACCTGGCCTGTTATATAGGATGCTTTCTCACTTGCAAGAAATGCTACCGTTTCTGCAACATCAACCGCCTGCCCAACTCTTTTCAATGGTATGGCTGCTACCGTTGCCTGCTTGGCTTCCTCTGTCATTGCCTGCACCATATCTGTATCAATATATCCTGGAGCGACTGCATTCACAGTAATATTTCTACTGGCCAACTCTCTGGCAACGCTTTTGGTAAGACCGATCACCCCTGCCTTTGAAGCAGCATAATTGGCCTGTCCTGTATTTCCCATTATGCCTGATACCGAAGACAGATTAATAATTCTTCCGCTTTTTTGTTTTAAAAATTGTCTGTACAGTAGTTTAATCGTATGAAAAGTACCTTTAAGGTTCGTATCCACTACTGCTTCAAAATCTTCTTCCGACATTCTCATAATTAAATTATCTTTTGTTATTCCGGCATTATTTACAAGAATATCAATATGACCATATTCACTTACTAATTCTGTAATTTTTGTACTCGTCATTTCATAGTCGCTCACAGAAAATTGAACTGCTTTTGCTTTTCCGCCTTTTGCCTGAATCTCATCAACAACTGATTCCGCTTTTTCCTTTGATCCATTGTAATTCACAATAACATCTGCACCATATTCTGCTAATGTTATCGCAATCTGCCTGCCGATGCCTCTTGAAGCTCCGGTAACAAGTGCAACTTTACCCTTTAACATATTTGCTCCCATCTGCCGCTTTAGCGGCATTCAACATTTTCTCTTTTTGAGTATCTTATTGTAATACTTCTAGAACTTTTTCTATATCTTCATATTTTTCTATATTTAAAGTCTGCACTTCACGATTCATTTTTCTCATAAATCCAGACAATGTCTTTCCAGGTCCTATTTCGATAAAAGTTGTTACCCCATCTCTAATCATCCGCTCTACTGATTGTTCCCATTTCACAGAGGATGATACCTGTAGTTGTAACAACGGTCTTACATCTTCTTTTTTCTGTACGTAGTCAGCTGTGACATTGGCAATATAAGGAACTGTAATATCATTAATCGTAATATTCTCTAATTCCTTTGCTAATTTTTCTCCTGCTCCTGCTAATAATGGGGAGTGAAAAGGTCCGCTTACTTTTAATGGAATGCATTTCTTTCCACCTGCTTCTGTCAATCTCTTAACTGCTTCATTTACTGCTGTCTCTTCGCCCGTGATAACAACCTGACCCGGACAATTATAATTTGCAACTGTAACCATGCCTTCTATTTCATCACAGATTTTTTCAATTACTTGTGTATCCATGCCAATAACCGCTACCATTGCTCCTCCATTTGGAAAAGCCTCCTGCATGTAAATACCGCGTTTTCTTACAATTTTGAATACATCCTCTGGACTGCATACATTACTTGCAACCAATGCACCATATTCTCCAAGACTTAACCCTGCTGTAACGTCTGGCTTGATACCTTTTTCTTCAAGCGCTTTCAGCATAGACACTTCTGTAGCGAGTATCGCAATCTGCGTATACTCTGTAATACTAAGCTTCTCATTCTCTTCAAAACATAATGCTGGTACATCCAATCCTGAAGCTTTCGATGCAATTTCAAAGATTTCTTTACAGATAGAATTATTATCGTAAAAATCTTTTCCCATTCCTATATATTGAGCTCCCTGTCCCGGAAACATAAATGCAATTTTACCCATTAGACTTCTCCTTTTTCTTTATACCCTATACTACATCTTTTGTGTTGGTTTAAAATTAATATTATAATTAATATGGTTTTTACTTTGAATTTCAAACTATTAGTTTGTAAATAGGGAGGTCTTGTGTTCTTTCGGATACACACCGACCTCCTATCAGTATCTATTTGAATGCCAAGCTATTATCCATGCTTTTTCATCAACAAAACTTTTGCCTCTGCTATAATCTCTTGAATGATTTCCGAGCAAGACTGCTCCTTTTTTACAAGACCAGCGATTTGTCCAGCCATAAGACTTCCATTCACAACATCGCCTTCCATAACAGCTTTACGAAGAGAACCTAATGTAAGATACTCCAATTCTTCAAAAGTAGCACCTTTTCTCTCTAAGTTCAAATATTCTCTTGTCATCTGATTCCTTAATACACGGATCGGATGACCTGTACTAGCTCCTGTAATCTCTGAATCAATGTCCTTAGCTGCAATAATTTTCTTCTTATAATTTTCATGAACAATAGATTCATTTGCCACAACAAAGCGTGTTCCTATTTGAACAGCCTCTGCCCCAAGCATCATACTGGCAGCGAATCCTCTCCCATCTGCAATACCACCCGCAGCAATAACAGGAATGGAAACTGCATCGACCACCTGTGGAAGTAATGTAAAAGTTGTAATAGAGCCAATGTGTCCACCGGCTTCCATACCTTCTGCTACAATAGCATCTGCTCCGATACGTTCCATTCTCTTTGCCATAGCAACACTTGCAATCACAGGAATTACCTTTACACCTGCCTCTTTCCACATTGCTATATACTTCTCCGGACTACCGGCACCTGTCGTAACTATCTTAATACCTTCCTGAACAACAACCTTTGCTACTTCTTCTGCATTGGGATTCAGTAACATTACATTCACGCCAAATGGTTTATCTGTAAGTTTTTTCACTTCTCTAATCTGCGATCTCACTACCTCAGGAGGTGCAGATGCTGCTCCAATTAGCCCGAGTCCGCCTGCTTCTGATACAGCTGCTGCCAAATGATATTCCGCGACCCATGCCATTCCTCCCTGAATAATCGGAAAATCAATTTTCAAAAGTTCTGTAATTCTTGTTTTCACTTATGCTTCAATACCTTTTGATTTTAGATAATCAATGACTGCACCAACACTTTTAATGTTCTCTAAATCTTCTTGTGGAATTTCGATTCCGTAGCTATCTTCCAATGCCATAACAACTTCAAATAAATCTAAAGAATCAGCACCTAAATCTTCTTTAAATTTTGTATCCTCTGTAATTGTAGCTGGATCAACACTTAATTGCTCTGCAATAACTTCTCTTACTTTTTCTAACATTTCTGTAATCTCCTTTTTTAGACATTAAATAGTTTGACATTCAAAGTATATTATCTTGTCATACATTTGTCAACAGTTTTTAATGAGATATTGATAGATCTCTCTTTTTGAAATTCCACGGTCTTTTGCAACTAACTTCATGGCTTCTTTATGATCTATTCCGTCTTTCTCATAGAATTCCATATGCTGTTCGACTGACAATTCCTGCCAACTATTCATGGTTTCTTTTTTTCTATCATCAAGGCTTTTACCTTCGATAACCAATACATATTCTCCGCGAGGTTCTTCCTTTTCATACATTTCCAATGCTTTTTCCAATGTTGTAGGAAGTATCGTCTCAAATTTCTTCGTTAATTCACGGCAGATAGTAATTTTTCGATTTCCAAGTATGTGAAAAATATCCTGTAACGTACGCACCAGGTGATGAGGTGCTTCATATATAATAATGGTTCTTGATTCCTCTTTCAAATCATCAAGAATATCCTTTTTATTTTTCTTTTCTGATGGCAGGAAGCCTTCAAAACAAAATCTTCTGGTACTTAATCCGGATAATGTCAATGCAGTGATACAAGCCGCCGGTCCGGGAAGTGATGTAACTACAATGCCAGCTTCGAGACACATACGCACTAATACTTCTCCCGGATCTGAAATAGCTGGTGTCCCTGCATCTGTTATTAAAGCAATATCTTTTCCATCCCGCATTTGGCGAATCAGGTCTTCTGCCTTTTCCACTTTATTAAATTCATGATAACTGGTCATTGGTATTTTAATTTCAAAATGATTCAGTAGTTTAATACTATTGCGGGTATCTTCTGCTGCTATTACATCTACATTCCGAAGTGTATCCAATACTCTGGCAGTAATATCGTCCAAATTACCAATTGGTGTTGCACATAAATACAATTTTCCTGCCACTTTATTCCTCCCTAATATCCATATAAGTCTAATATTTCATCTGTATAAACATTCTGTTCCTTATATACGATAAGGGGTTTTTCTACCGTAAGTCTGGGATTCCCCCCTCTATTGGCTTCAATTAACACCATATTAGGCTCTTTGTCAATATATGGATATACCATTCTCATTCTCTTTGGTTCTATTTTAAAACGTACTAACGTCTCCATTATTTCTGCAAGTCTGAAAGGCCTGTGTACCAGATAAAAGTTCCCCCCCGGTTTTAATACCTTAGCCGCTTCTCTTGCCACATCTTCAAATGTGCACATGATCTCATGTCTTGCAATTGTTCTTGGCGTGTCTACATTATGTAAACCGTGCTGCCCTATCATATACGGCGGATTGCACGTTACGACATCAAATGTCGATGCACCAAATATAGTAGATGCTTCTTTAATATCTCCTACAACAATAGTTATTTTATCTTCTAAATGATTCAGTGCTACACTTCTTGCTGCCATATCGGCGCTTTCTTCCTGTATTTCCAATGCTGTAAGATGACTTGCTTCAGTTTTTGCTTCTATTAAAATTGGAATAATTCCGGTTCCTGTTCCCATGTCAAGAACAGTTCCACCTTTTTTCACCTTTGCAAATCCTGAAAGAAGAACTGCGTCCATTCCAAAACAGAATTTTTCTTGATTTTGAATGATCTTATATCCGTTTCTCTGCAGTTCATCGATCCTTTCGTTTTCTTTAAGGTTAGTTGTCATCTAACTTTGACTTTCCTTCCTGCTTTTCCAATTTTTCTAATTCCTTCAATTCCTTATCAGCTATAATATCATTCTTCTCTTTTTTTGCTTTTCTCTTGAACTTCAGCTGTCCCACTTTATATTCCTGAATTTCTTTTTCATCCTCTTTGGTAACAATTACTTTGACCATCTGACGTAATACGTTAACACTCTGTACTTCGCCCTTCAGTCCATCCTCAGTTGTAACAAAATCACCAATAGAAGGTAATTTACGGTTCAGATCCTCATATGTTTCTTCTTCATGTTTTAAACAACACATAAGTCTTCCGCATACGCCTGATATTTTTGTGGGATTCAATGAAAGATTCTGCTCTTTTGCCATTTTTATAGAAACAGGTACAAATTCTGATAAATGTGTATGACAGCATAAAGGTCTTCCACAAATGCCTATCCCTCCCCGAATCTTTGTCTCATCCCTGACACCGATCTGACGTAACTCGATTCGTGTTTTAAATACGGCTGCAAGATCCTTTACCAGCTCCCTAAAATCAATACGCCCATCCGCTGTGAAGTAAAATAACACCTTATTATTATCAAATGTGTATTCTGCATCAATTAATTTCATCTCTAATTTATGCTTTAGTATTTTTTCAAGGCATATCTTAAAAGCGTCCTTCTCTTTCACCTTATTAGCTGCTTCTTGTTCATCATCACGTGTGGTCGCGATCCTTAAGACTGGCTTTAAAGGTTGAATTACCTTATCATCCGGTACTTCTTTTATTTCACCCACAACGGTGCCATACTCGACTCCTCTTGCGGTTTCTACAATTACATGTGCACCTTTTTTTATATGAAACTTAACAGGATCAAAAAAGTATATTTTTCCCGCTGTTCTAAATCTAACACCTACTACCTTTATCATGATTAGTTCTCCTTTATAGTCAGCAACAGCATTTCCAATGTCAGATCAAAATTAACATTAGCATTCATTCTACTCTTCGCTTTCTCCAATGCTTCGATGATAGCTTCAATGCCTTCATAAGAACTTTTATCTGCTACTCTCCTAATATACTGTATTTCTCCTTTAAAAATCAAGTGATTTACATCATTTGTTGCCTTAAACAATAATACATCACGATACCAGATGGATATAATATCAAGATAATCATTGACCTCTAATTTAAATTCTGCTATTTTCTTAATTGCAGCGATTACTTCACTGATCTCCATCTCATCAATATATTTCAAAAGAGTAATTGCTTCCTCTTTAATATTATCAAATTCTTCACTTGTTGCCAGAATTCTGGCTTTTCCTATATTTCCTCTGGCGAAAGCTACACATACATCAGCTTTGTAGTCCGGAACTTCAAATGTATCGATCAAATATTTTTTGACCAGGTTATCTGCGACCGGCTTCATATTAAGAATCACGCATCTGCTTAGAATGGTTGGCAATAATGCATTTACATTCGTAGTAAGAATAAGAATAGTGGTATATTCCGGTGGTTCTTCCAATGTCTTTAATAATGCATTCTGCGCTTGCGGCGTCATTTTCTCGCCTTCATTCATGATATATATCTTACGGGAACTACTATAAGGCTTAATTCCAACGTCACTATTAATTTGCTGACGAATATCTTCAACACCAATCGTATTTGGTTTTTCATGTACAATTCTAATAATATCAGGCTGATTATTATTCAATGCCTGTTTACAGGAATGACATTCCTGACATGGTTCCAAATTCTCTTTTCTATTTTCACATTGCAGAGCCATTGCAAAAACATGTGCGATAAATTCTTTACCAGCGCTTCTTTCACCATTAATGATATAAGCATGTGACACCTTATTTAGTTGTATCGCATTTTTAAAATATTCTTTCATCGGCTCTTGCCCGACAATGTCTGAGAATTTTGCCATATATGCCTCCATCTGCGGTTCTTCCGCAATATATCATGTAAAAATATCCAAAAGAAGTCCTCTGATCTCTCCAATTTTACTCAGTATGCTAATATGATCTTTTTCGTCTTTTACCAGCTCCTGTGCCAGTGCATCCAGATTTTCATCCACCAGTTTAACGATTCCATATACCCTGTGCCTTCCTCTTCTGTCAAGAAAATTCTCTCTTGAAAAAGAGTGCGAACGATTTATGATCTCATTCATAAAATCCTTTATAAGACCGCGGTATTTACGCATATCTTTCACATCCATACGCTTAGAAATCTTATTCCCCTGCATCGTAATTTGTTCCATTAGACCATTTAAACGAACCTGTAGATCCTGCTCTTCAATGTTGCTGGCGAGCATAAATTTAAAGGCACCATCATCTGCAGCCTGCGTTTGTGACGTCTGCTCCATAGGTGCAGCTTGTTGTATCTGATTTACTTTAATATCCACGAGTCTCACCTCCCCGCCAGATTATTCTCCTTCATGTATTGAATAATCTCACTTAGGCATTTTTCCAGATTATCATTATAAAAATATCTGGATATAGATGCTTCCTCTATTTTTTCTTCACTGAAATCAGCTGCATCTGCAAGAAAACGTCTGCACATTTCCTGATACTTTGGTTTCTCTTGTGTCTTCTCCCGATCCAGGGCTCTCTGCAGCCTGATTCCATCATCAAGGTCAATCATAATTGGCACTACTTCTTGTGTACCATAGTATTCTTTCGTCCTATTATATGACTCTAATGTACCTATAATCAAATAGTCTTTACTTTGCAGATCAATTTGATTATCCGCTACTGTAAAGTATTTCCATACTCCGTGAAATGTGGAATAAGCTCTAAGTTCGATCAATCTTCCTGATGCCTCTATTTTCTTCAACTCATCTTCATCCACAAAATGGTACTCTATGCCATTCGTTTCTCCGGCACGGATCGGTCTTGTTGTATAAGGAACTATGGTATGAAGACATAGTTCCTTATTTTCTAATAATAGCTTATATATGGTATCTTTTCCGGAAGAACTTTTTCCCATTAAGTAAAATATTTTTCCCATTTTTTCCCTGTTTTTCTGAAAAATAGCGAACTAGTTCGCCTCGAATAATTTATACTTCAATGACTCTAATCATATTTGTCATACCGGAAACCCCAAGTGGAAGACCTGCTGTTATAACAACAATATCTCCCTTTTTCACAATACCTTCTCTTACAGCTGACGTTATCGCTTCGGCGCATAACTCTTCTGAATCATCTTTTTTATTAATTAGAACTGGTGTTACGCCCCACATCAGATTCAACTGTCTGCAGACATCTGCATTCACTGTACAGCCAATAATTGGACAATTCGGTTTATACTTAGATATCAGACCAGCCGTAAATCCAGACATCGTAACTGTAATAATTGCGGCTGCCTTCAGATCCATAGCAGTTGAACAACATGTATGCGCAATAGCGGTTGAAACACTAATCGTATCCATATCACTGACTTTTTTGAATCTGCCTTTATAATCAATATCAGCTTCAGCGCGGTTCGCAATTCTGTCCATTGTTTTAACTGCTTCTACTGGATATTGTCCGGATGCACTTTCTCCGGAAAGCATAATTGCTGTTGTACCATCATAAATTGCATTGGCTACATCAGTAGCTTCCGCTCTTGTTGGACGTGGATTTTTTATCATAGATTCTAACATCTGCGTTGCAGTAATAACATGCTTTCCAACTGCCACTGCTTTCTTGATCAATGATTTCTGAATAATAGGCACCTCTTCCATTGGAATTTCAACACCCATATCTCCCCTGGCAACCATGATACCGTCACTTACTTCCAAAATCTCATCAACATTCTGAATTCCCTGCATATTTTCAATCTTTGCAATAATTTTCATTTTGCTCTGATGCGCGTCCAAAATTTTTCTAATCTCAAGAACATCCTCTTTTGTTCTTGTAAAAGAAGCTGCTATATAGTCAAATCCTGTTTCTGCTCCGAATTCAATGTCCCTTCTATCAGAGTCATTGATATATGGCATAGTTAACGCGACTCCCGGTACATTCACACCTTTACGGTTGGAAATTGGACCGCCGTTAATGACTTTACAGATAATATCCGTATCTGTAATTCCTGTCACTTCCATTTCTATCAAACCATCATCAATTAAAATCTTAGTTCCTGCCTGAACGTCATGAACTAAATTTTTATAAGTAATCTCCACAATTTCATTATTTCCAGTCAGACTTTTTGTAGTAAGGGTAAAAGTCTGTCCACTAGTCAATTCTGTTCTGCCGCCTTCTATTACTCCCAGTCGAATTTCCGGTCCCCTTGTATCCAGCAGTGTTGCAATTGGAAGGCCCAGCTCTTTACTTACCTTAATGACTTTTTTATATTTCATCCCCTGTATTTCGTGTGTATCATGAGAAAAATTAAAGCGGGCTACATTCATACCAGCTTTCATTAATTCCTTAAGTTTTGATTCCTCCTCAGATGATGGACCGATTGTACAAATAATTTTAGTTTTTCTCATTCTTTATCCCTTTCCTTTTAGAACTTATTAACTTTGCTATTCAAAAAACATATTCTACCAACTATTATTTACAGTAAGTAATATGCTTATTTGATTATTACATATTTACACGTAAATTCATATTAAAAATATAATTATTTTACGTATATTTATCTATTTTACCACTTTTATTTTATTTAACTCATAATCTGTTGGGCCTTGCACCATAAATCCCTTCTTTTTATAAGCAAGTATTAGTTGATAGATCTGTTTACTAATTACTTCTCCTGGTACCAGTATTGGTATGCCGGGTGGATATAACAATACGAATTCTCCACTTGTACGATTTTCACTTTGTGACCATGGTATAGATTCTAGCGTAAGATCTTCTGTTTCAGAAATACTGTAATTTATATTTGTTCCTCTCGTTATGAATATAGATTTTTCAATTAACTCATTTTCGATAATATCTGATTGTTTATCTTTATCTTTATTATTTAATATTACCTTATCCTGTATCTCTTGGTCAATCTGTATCAGCGCCTCAGCCAAACGTTTAAAACCTTCTTCTGTATCCATGATACTGGAGATTCCCAAGACATATGCAGGCGCTCCCATTTCCATTTGCAGATGATATCTATGTAATAACATATCATATAATTCTTTCCCATTCATAGATGTACCATATAGAGATATGATGATCTTGGAATCATCATAATCATAAATCTCATCTTTACCAACGATATCCCGGTTAACAACTCTAATATAACGTAAGTCTCTGCAATCATTGTGAAATTTAAGAATATTATTATGTAGTATCTGCAATAAAGAACTTCCTTTTTCAGATACTAAGTCAACACAATTTTCAATGCCGGACATTAATAGATAGGAAGGACTGCTCGTCTGATAAATTTCCAAAAATTTAATTATCTTATTTCTATCTATCAGACTACCATTTATATGGATTAATGCTGTTTGTGTAAATGCAGGTAAAGTTTTATGCACACTATGAATAACGATATCGGCCCCTAATATAACCGAATTTTGGGGAAATTCAGGATGAAATCCAAAGTGTGCGCCATGAGCTTCATCTATAATAAGCGGGATCTTCCTTTTATGAACTATTTTAACAATACGCTTAACATTTGATACCACGCCGTCATAAGTTGGTGATGTAATAAAAACGGCTTCGATTTCTGCATCCTGTTCCAATGCTTTTTCTACATCTTCAGGATCTATTCCACCAAAAATTGCATACTCCTTTTGTATCTTGGGATATAAGTAAACAGGCTGCAATTCTCTTAGCAGAATTGCATTATAAACTGCTTTATGACAGTTCCTGGCAATTAATATCTTTCCGTGTCTCTTAACAGCCGCAGATATACTGCTAAGAATGCCACATGTACTGCCATTCACTAAAAAATGTGTCTCGTCTGATCGGTAAAGAACTGCTGCCTTATGCATAGCTTGAAGAAGCACTCCCTCTGCATGATGCAGATTATCAAATCCATCTATTTCTGTAATATCTATATCATATATTTCCTTCATTGGATGCAAAAGCATATTTCGTTTATGCCCAGGCATATGAAACGGATAATAATCTGATTTATTATATTTCTCCAATTTACTATATAAATTATTTTTCAATTCCTACGAGCTTTAACTCCTTCTTTTAATTTCTAAGACGTTTTACCTTTATGAATACGAAGTGTTTCTAATAATGAACAATATTTATCTGCAGTTGTAACTACCCAGGCTTCTCTGCACAAGGGCGGTTTAATTGTTAGCGGCCACATGTGTTTCTTAATAATATCCTTTTCCCGGGGCGAAAGTTTATATTCTTTACTCGCATTTTTATACGCTGTTGTTGGATGATGAAAACCATGTAACTGATTTAACTGTACATGATTCTTATCATGCCAGTCATATAAAAAATAATCGTGTAAAAGAGCACCTCTGACAAGATCTTTTCTTTTACAATTTATTTTAAATTTCTTATTGATTAACAAACTATACTTTGCAACATTAATACTATGTTGTAAAACAGACATAGATCCATGTTGTATATTTTTAGATGTACTTTTAAAATTTGTAGAATTCAAAATATCACTGCCATAGCGATTTAATAGTTCTTGTTGCCATTTGTTATTTGTTACTACCTTTTTTATTCTATCTTTCTGAAATTTTGTCATGTTCTTTACTCCATAAATATGCTTACTTTTAATAATAACAAACTACCGGCATACCCTTTTCAATTAAATCATAGATTTCCTTTGCTTTTACCAATGGCAGATTCACACAGCCATGTGATCCTCTTGTTATATAGATTTCACCGCCAAACTCTTTTCTCCAGGTAGCATCATGCATTCCTATGTTTCCGTTAAAAGGCATCCAATAATTTACATTCGATTCATAATCTTCACCTCTCAGAACAGCATCCTTTTCTTTATATGTAATACCAAATACTCCCGGTGGTGTACCATTACCTTTCGTAATATTGCCCGATACAAAATCACTTTCTTCAACAACTCTTCCCTCTTGTATTACATACAAATGCTGTGCTCCAAGATTAATTTCTACATAAGTATCGCCGATATCATCTACTCCTCCCTCTCCATTATCTTGGCGTGTATATCCTTTTGATATATAAATCATTTCACGAGTTATATTTTTTCCATTTTTAATATCCGCTATTAATTGTTCTGTTTCTGCCGCTCTATCCACTCTCCATCCATAACCACCGCTCAACAGTTCAATTTCATTTCCACTTATTGTTTTAAACTTTCTGTTTTTACCATATGTGTCATATTTTCTTGCAATTGAATTTACGCATTCTCTTACTTTTTCATTATTAAACGTAACTGTTTTGGAATCATAAGACAGCCACTCATGTATCTGCTCACCCGTTATTTTTTCCTCTGCAATCTCAAAATCATATGTAATCGTAATATCGGTATATGATTTTAAGTGGTTATAAACTGATTTCAATGATTGTGTCTGTCTTGTAACTGTTGGCTTCTGATAACAATCTGCAAGATCAAGGTCTATTTCTTCATCTACCTTGCCCATTGCTTCCTTAATGGCTTGTTTGGTCTTTGTTTTATCTAAAGTGCTTCCGTTGATTTCTTCAACCAGCGTATAGCCTGTTTCCTCAGAATAATCTGATATATATGCATTCTGTGGCTTTACTATATTTCCATCTTTAAAGAAAACTAATTGGTCGATCTTATTATTTAAAGACGTTTCATCATATGTCGCTGCTTTCGGTAATTCATAATTGTAATCCCTGAAGAAGGCAGTAAACCACAACCATCCATTTTGTTCTTTTGCTATTTCTGTTAGAGTATCATCAAACTGGTATTCTAATCCTATATCTTTCCCTTTTATGGAATCTGTTAAATCATCTCTTCCTATGATATGAATTTCATAATTATCAACCAATTTTAATATCTTTAAGGTAACACTCTTTGCAGTACTACATGAATAATCCATATCATTTATTGTTGTCCCAAAGTAATAATGCTTCATAAAGAAAATAGATGCTCCAATGTATAGAAAAATTATAATTCCTAATACGACCAGCAGATTTCTTTTCACATCCGCTTTTAGTTTTCTTGCATTCTTTTTTCTTTTTATTGTCCTTTTATGGAACTTCTTACTGTTATCTTTTAATGTCGATTCCTGTTCTGTCATAGAAATAAATTGTAAATCTGTATCCTCTGTCATTATATCATCATTCTTCATATTTTCTTTTAGTATACTCACTAGCATTCTTCCTTATGATAAGCCGTCTTTCACAAAACACTGCTATTTTTATAAAGTTCCCCATAAAAAGAAAATCAAGTAAATTTCTGTTATTACCAACAATTTTCTATGCGTTCCCTTACAGAGTCATTATAACATTTTTTTTATCACCGTCAAATCCTAAAACATCCCAATTTTACTGCTTTTTACACTTTTCTTTATTCATTTTAATTAAATATTTTTTTATCTTTATAGTTATTCAATGCAACTAGACAAATGATCAACAGACACGGAAATACAATTGCCACTAACAATCCATGTTTTAAACTTCCAAAGTTTGCAACCCATCCAACAATACCAGGTCCGGAGGAACATCCAATATCTCCCGCAAGTGCTAACATGGCAAACATCCCAGTGCCGCCCTGTGGATATTTTTTTGCAGATATACTAAATATTCCAGGCCACATAATACCAACGGAAAAGCCACAAACTGCACATCCCAATAGAGCAATGATCGGCATTGGAGAAAATACTGCCACCAAATAGCTTATTACACATAAAACACTGCTTGCAATTATCGTCTTCATAAGATTCATTTTTGAACCTTTTATTCCATATATAGTTCGTGAAATTCCCATTAATACTGCAAAAGAACAAGGTCCCAATAGATCTCCCAGATTCTTGCTTACTTTTAATCCTACTTCAGCAAATAGGGATGCCCACTGTGACATTGCCTGCTCAGATGCCCCGGCACAAATCATCAATATGAATAACAGCCAAAATACTTTAACTTTGAACAGAGAATGCAAGGGTATCTCATCTCCCTCTTCTACAAGTGTATTTATTGGAACCTTTGCAAATAGAAAAATATTTAAAAAAGGAACTACAGCCCATAGAACCGGAAGATACTTCCAGTTCTGAAGTCCTATTGTATTAAAGTAAATCGTTGATAAAATGACAACGCTTACATGTCCCCAGCAGTAAAAAGAATGCAGGATACTCATAGCTGACTCTTTTTCGTCTCCTGGCAGGGCTTCAACAATCGGACTGATTAATACTTCAATTAATCCTCCTCCGATTGCATTAATAACCATAGCAATTACGAGGCCAGTATACGCATGTGGCATAATTCCCGGTAACACACCAAGACAAATTAAACCTATTGTACAAAGAATATGTGCTAATATAGAAGCTGCCCTATATCCTATTTTATCTACATATTTTGCTGCAATTATATCAGTAACTATCTGTACAGCAAAATTTAAAGATATTAAAATACCGATTCTCTCTATTGATATTCCAAACTGATCTTGAAACACTATAAATAATAAAGGAGCAAGATTATTAACAATTGCCTGCGTAATATATCCTAGATAGCTGGCATATTTCGTATGCTTAAATGATAGTTGAAAATGTTCTGTGTTATTCATAAGTACCCCCGCGCATATATATTTGCCTATATTACTATGTTTTGACATAAAAAATCATATATAACATAGCCTATAAGGCTTAGTTATATATGATTTTAACATCATTCACTATATAAAACTACTTCTATATGACCAGAAATACTGCAAATTCAACTATTTCTTATTGATCAATTAGTTTTTTTAAAATATAATTGTTATCCTTGCTCTCCTTCCCTAAAGTACTTCTGACTTTTATAGATACCTTTCTATTCTCATTTATCATATCAAGTGCTACCTTTTGTGTCGTATAAGCTTTCAAATTCTGATCAATAGTTACCAGAAGATTTTCATATTTCATATATATTTCTTCTCTATAACATTTTATGATTTTACTTATTTTATAGTGAAATAACTTTGTTTTAAAATAAAATTCATTTAACAACGTTTTTCCACTTTGCTTCATCCAGTCAAGGCTGCCTTGCAAAATCTTTCGATACTGTTCTTTTGAAATTTTAACTGATTTCTCACTTTCATATTTACCTATTTTATTTTTTCTTTTTAAAATAAATGATTTTCTTTTTCCTTTCTGTTCCATTGTCAGCATAAATTGCTCTGGTTGGACTTCAGGTATGTAAGCTGAATCAAAATAAATCTCACAAACTTCCTTTGTATCTGCTTTTACTATTCCTGAATCCATTTTGGTACTACTTTCATTTATCGTTTTATAAAAACTTTTATATTCTGCCTGGTCTAACAATATTTCCTGTTCTTGAAATAAACGTATCCCTGTCATCTCCTGCATTATCGTCATATCTTTCATACTTGCTAAACTTCTCCTTTCAAATTTAATCCTTATAAATATACTTTACAAGAAAAATGTGTATCAATCTTGAATAGAGTGTGATGTTTTTATTTATTTTATTAAAAATTCATTAACTAATAATTAATTTTTATTTAAACGAAAGAACGCCAGTAAATTAATCATTTACTGGCGTTTTCATTCTACTATTTTAGTGAGACATCGGGGATATCGAACAGGGTTCGAATCCTTTTTATTCTATTTCTTCAATGAGACATCGGGGATATCGAACAGGGTTCGAATCCTTTTTATTCTATTTCTTTAGTGAGACATCGGGGATTCGAACCCCGGACAACTTGATTAAAAGTCAAGTGCTCTACCAACTGAGCTAATATCCCATAAATAATTATTTACAAACAAAGTGCCCAGAACCGGAATCGAACCAGTGACACGAGGATTTTCAGTCCTCTGCTCTACCGACTGAGCTATCTGGGCATTTTCTTCAAAAGAAGAAATAGTAGCGGGGACAGGATTTGAACCTATGACCTTCGGGTTATGAGCCCGACGAGCTTCCAGACTGCTCCACCCCGCGTTAATAATTATGCGTTTTATATGAAATTAACTTCTCCAAAATAAAACTAATGGATGGAGAAGGATTCGAACCTTCGAAGGCGGTGCCAACAGATTTACAGTCTGCCCCCTTTGGCCACTCGGGAATCCATCCATATAAGAGCCGATGATCGGACTCGAACCGATAACCTGCTGATTACAAATCAGCTGCTCTGCCAATTGAGCCACATCGGCTTACTCTTCAAATAATAATAACTAAAGAATGGGACCTATAGGGCTCGAACCTATGACCCTCTGCTTGTAAGGCAGATGCTCTCCCAGCTGAGCTAAGATCCCAAAATTTTATGTTATAAACGACCCAGATCGGACTCGAACCGACGACCTTCGCCGTGACAGGGCGACGCTCTAACCAACTGAGCCACTGGGCCACATAAAGGTTTCATACCTTCAAAACCGAATACTGATTAATCTCTTTCCATCCGTTCTTTCTACACATTCCCTGATGTCATCAATGACATCTCCTTTAGGATAAGCCCTCGACCTATTAGTAATTATCAGCTGCATACATTACTGCACTTACACCTTAATCCTATCTACCTTGTCGTCTTCAAGGGGTCTTACTAGTTAAACTAGGGATATCTCATCTTGAGGGGGGCTTCACGCTTAGATGCCTTCAGCGTTTATCCCTTCCGGACTTGGCTACTCTGCCATGCATTTGGTAATGCAACAGATACACCAGTGGTCCGTCCATCCCGGTCCTCTCGTACTAAGGACAGCTCCTCTCAAATATCCTACGCCTACGCCGGATAGGGACCGAACTGTCTCACGACGTTCTGAACCCAGCTCGCGTACCGCTTTAATGGGCGAACAGCCCAACCCTTGGGACCTGCTACAGCCCCAGGATGCGATGAGCCGACATCGAGGTGCCAAACCACTCCGTCGATGTGAACTCTTGGGAGTGATCAGCCTGTTATCCCCAGGGTAGCTTTTATCCGTTGAGCGATGGCAATCCCACTTTATACCACCGGATCACTAAGTCCTAGTTTCCTACCTGCCCCACCCGTCGGTGTCGCAGTCAAGCTCCCTTCTGCCTTTGCGCTCTTCGAATGGTTTCCAACCATTCTGAGGGAACCTTTGAGCGCCTCCGATACTCTTTCGGAGGCGACCGCCCCAGTCAAACTCCCCGCCAGACATTGTCCCTTCACCGGCTTACGGTGACAGGTTAGAAATCCAATACTGCAAGGGTGGTATCCCAACATTGGCTCCATGGAAACTGGCGTCTCCACTTCAAAGCCTCCCACCTATCCTGTACATACAGCATCGAATCCCAGTATCAAGCTAGAGTAAAGCTCCATGGGGTCTTTCCGTCCTGGCGCGGGTAACCAGCATCTTCACTGGTACTTCAATTTCACCGGGTGCATTGTTGAGACAGTGCTCAAATCATTACGCCTTTCGTGCGGGTCGGAACTTACCCGACAAGGAATTTCGCTACCTTAGGACCGTTATAGTTACGGCCGCCGTTTACTGGGGCTTAAATTCAAGGCTTCGTTTCCTGACCTCTCCTCTTAACCTTCCAGCACCGGGCAGGCGTCAGCCCATATACCTCACCTTTCGGTTTCGCATAGACCTGTGTTTTTGCTAAACAGTTGCTTGAGCCTTTTCTCTGCGGCCCGTTTTACCGGGCACCCCTTCTCCCGAAGTTACGGGGTCATTTTGCCGAGTTCCTTAACAATGCTTCTCCCGTCGGCCTTAGGATTCTCTCCTCATCCACCTGTGTCGGTTTACGGTACGGGTACAAAGTAAACAATAGCGGCTTTTCTTGGCACAGCTCTTACGGGCTTCCCTACTTCATTTCGGTCCACATCACGGATTCGGATTGCATGGGGGATTTGCCTCCCATACTCCTATTCCGCTTATACCGGCTTTTCCATTTCCGGCTCCCGTTCCTTCCATGCGTCCCCACAGTTCTGTTACTTTGCAGTGCAGGAATCTAAACCTGCTGTCCATCGGATACGTTTCTCAACCTCTCCTTAGGCCCCGACTTACCCAGGGCAGATCAGCTTTACCCTGGAATCCTTGGATATTCGGCCGGAAGGATTCTCACCTTCCTCTCGCTACTCATTCCGGCATTCTCTCTTCTTATCGGTCCACTGCTCCTTGCGGTACAGCTTCGTCCTGATAAGAGTGCTCCTCTACCAATCATACATTTGTATGATTCCTAAGCTTCGGTGACGTGTTTGAGCCCCGGACATTTTCGGCGCAGGACCTCTCGACTAGTGAGCTATTACGCACTCTTTGAATGTGTGGCTGCTTCTGAGCCAACATCCTAGTTGTCTTTGAAATCCCACATCCTTTTCCACTTAACAC
>JAEWSH010000012.1 GCA_023398375.1 Bacillota bacterium
GCTTGTCGAAAAATCAACTGTTCCGTGAAATGGTCTGCATGAGAAGCGGCTACAGTGTCCTGCTGAACAAGCATTTTGATACGGCACTGGAAGAATTCAAGAAACACATCGTACTCCTCGGAAAAGAAGAGAAGATGAACAGCCAGGAAGAAGTGCGAAGCTACTTCACGTTCTACACCCAAGCCGGCCAGCGCACCTCGCAGGAACTGCACATGCTGTTGCAGGGCCTCGAAAAGCAGCAGTCCGCCACCGCTCCTCCCGACCCCCATCGCTACGAGCAGCTGGTGAACGGACGGCGCACCTACCTGGGCTGCCCCATCCCCGACGGAGCGCCGCCCCGACCGGACAATACCGCCTTCTGGAACGAAACGACCCGTTCGTGGACGTCGCAAACCCCGCCGCCTTCATCGAAAAAGCCGAAACAGAAACCCGGCTGAAACGCCACACTCCGGCATCCGGAATGCCACATGTCAACGTTCCGAATGCCACACCTCAGCACGTCCCAAGTGTGGCATTCCACCCCGTGAAGTGTGGCATTCCACCCCGCGAAGTGTGGCATATGTTCTTTTGTTCTTATGTCAAACAAAAAGACAAAACAAGAAAACAAACAGGTTCTTTTGTTCTTATGTCAAACAAACTAAAATCATTATGAGAAATTTCCATCAACGCGGCATTGACACCCGCGGCCGCATCAGCGGCAAAATCAAGACCATCTGCCCGCAATGCAACGACACCCGCGGACACAAAGGCAACAAGTCACTCTCCGTAGACCTGGACAAAGGCCTGTGCTACTGCCACCACTGCGGCTACAAGCTCTACGTGCCCGACGATGCCGAAGAACGCCTCAAGCAGCAGCGCCGCGACATGCGCCGGAAACCCGCCGCACCGCCCCAGCACTTCCGCCGCCCCACCTTCGACCCTGCCCGGATGCAACTCTCCGAGAGCTTGGAGCGCTACTGGACCACCGCGCGCTGCCTGCCGCAGGAACTGCTGCGTACCCTGCGCATCACCGAAGAGACGGTGCGCCTGCCGGAAAGCAACCAGGAGGAGAATTGCATCTGCTTCAACTACTTCGAGAACGGGACACTCGTCAACACCAAGTACCGCAGCGCCCTGAAGCACTTCATGATGGTGAAGGGAGCCGAGCTCATCCCCTACAACGTGGACAGCATCCTCGGCACCCCGGAGTGCATCATCACCGAAGGCGAGTTCGACGCGGCAGCCGTCATCGCCGCCGGACGCAAGGACGTCGTCTCCGTGCCCGCCGGCGCCCAGAGCAACCTCACGTGGCTGGACCGCTTCGTGGAGTCGCACTTCGAAGACAAGCAGGCCATCTACATCGCCGTAGACGAGGACCCGGCAGGGCAGTCGCTCCGGCAGGAACTCACGCGCCGCCTCGGAGTGGAACGCTGCCGCATCGTGCACTTCGGCGAGGGCTGCAAGGATGCCAACGAGCATCTGGTGAAATACGGCGCCGAAAGCCTCCGCATCTGCATCGAGCAAGCCGAAGAAGTGCCCCTGGAAGGCATCTTCACCGCCGAAGACTGCCGCGACGACCTGCGCTCCCTCTACGGGCAGGCAGTGGGCTGGCTGGACCGCAACGTGTCGCACATCCTGCCCGACGACGGGAGCTACGGCATCGACCACATCCTGGAGAAAGCCCGCCAGGTGGTGCGCCGCAAAGGGGTACGCATCCTCGTCATCGACCCCATGAACCGCCTGGAACAACGTCTGGAACCGGGGCAGACGGAAATGGACTACATCACCGACACGCTGAACAAGCTGGGACGCTTCGCCACCCGCAACCAGTGCCTCGTCATCCTCGTGGCCCACCCCCGCAAGGTGAACCGCAACGAAAAGGACGGCACCCTGCGCCGCGTCGAGATGAACGACATCAACGGCTCCGCCAACTTCGCCAACATGTCCGACTTCTGCCTCGTGGTAGACCGTAACGACACGAAACAGATAGCCACCATCTACATCGAGAAAGTCCGCTTCAAGCACCTGGGCAGTGCCCACACCGAGGCCAAATTCGTCTACAACCACCTGAACGGACGCTACTGGCCCTGCGAGGAAGACATCATCCACACCCCCCAAGGAGAGCGACCGGGACCGGTGAACACGCAGTTCGACAATGAGAATTGGTTGAAAAATAATGAAGAACAAGGCAGGTTATTCGAATAAAAATCCGTATCTTTACAAGACAGAAAAAGAGAATCCGTGCAAGCATGTGCAAACTGTGCAATCACAGGTTATCCGTGCAATCATGTGTTATCCGTATTAAAGAAAACATATAACCTGAACTTTAAAGAATATGATGAAAGAAAATGATTCCTTTGCAGAGCCCCGCTTCCCCGTCCGCAGTTACGGGAAAGGCGAACTCGCCATGTACTACCTTCCGGGCATTGCCCAGCAGACTGCCGTCAACCGGCTGAACGAATGGATACGCACCGCCCCCGGGCTGGAACAACGCCTGCTTGCCACGGGCATGAACCCCTATTGCCGACGGTACACGCCCGCGCAGGTGCAGCTTATGATCAATGTCTTCGGGGAGCCTTCTTAGAAGGTTCCCCACTTTTCACATAAATCCTCACCCCCACTCTGTCTATATGCTCACGCAATGCCTCGTTTTCAAGATTGGCATATACCACCACATCACGCACTTCATCAAAACGAGCTAAAACAGCACATATCCTGATTACTGTTTTCCAACATATTCCATGTCTTTTTATTCAGTTTACGCACATCTATGCGAATACAAATATACCTCCTATTTGTCACAAATCCAAAACAAAAGAAACAATAACCTCCCTTATCCTCTCCCAACCTCCTCCTGCCTCCCCCAACCTCCCTTCTTCCCTGCCCCATGTCCTATCTTTGTATCAACGAAACGGAACAGAAGCCATCGCCGCGGAGACACCTCCTTTCCCTTTCGGAATGAAACATTAACCATTAAACATCAACCATCATGTCAACAGCATTAGTAGTGCGCACACAGCGCCACAAGAAAATCGGGGACAGCAGCTCCCCCATGGTCTACACCCTGAAACGCAAGCCCCAAGATGCCAAAATCTTCGACCTTGCCCGCATCGCAAAAGACATTGAAGCCCTGGGCGCCATGTCGTCCGAAGACGTGGAGCACGTAGGCAAAGCCATCGTACGCCAGATGCGCCAGACGCTGACGGACGGCAACAGTGTCCGTCTGGACGGTTTCGGAATCTTCCACACCACCTTCAAGTGCCGTGCCACCGAACTGGCCAAAGACTGCACCGTAAAAAACATCGAGCGCGTCAACATCCGCTTCAAGGTAGCCAACACCCTGCGCTTAGTGAACGACAGCAACGCCACCACCAAAGGCGGAGCAAACAACCTCGTCTTCGAGCTTGTAACTGCCGACAAGGATAGCACCGGTAGCGGAAGCGGCGACAATAACCCCGATGGCGGAGGTTCCGACGGAGACCAGGGGGAGAATCCGCTGGGATAAAAAATAGGGGTTAGGGGTTAGCGATAAGCGATGAGCTTGTGTTCCCTAACCCCTACCCCTAATCACTAATCCCTAATCACTAACCATTAACCATTATGAGTACAAAATCATCAACCTGGGACAAGATTCTGAAAGTAATCATCGCTGTAGCTTCGGCACTTTTGGGTGCATTCAGCGCACACGCCATGAACAGCGGTGGTCCCTTTTAGCGAACAGCCCCCAAAGGCAAACAGTAAAGAAAAATGAGAAAAATTGATTTGATTGTGATACATTGCAGCGCCACGTGCGAGGACCGTCCCTTTACCGGGCAAGCTCTGGAAGCCGCGCACCGCCGACGTGGATTTGATGGCACGGGCTATCATTTCTACATCCGCCGTGACGGACAAATCCTGACTACCCGCCCGGTCGAGAGGGCCGGCGCCCACGCCCGCGGCTACAATGCCCACTCTATCGGAATCGCCTATGAAGGCGGATTGGACCACTATGGGAATCCCAAAGACACACGCACGGAATGGCAGCGCCACTCGCTCCGCGTACTGGTCCGCGCTTTGCTGATGGACTATCCGGAAGCCAAAGTGGCGGGACATCGCGACCTCAGCCCCGACCGGAACAACAACGGAGAGGTGGAACCGATGGAATGGACGAAACAATGCCCGTGTTTTGAAGTAAAAAAAGAGAAGTGGTAACCAAGAAAAGGGAGGTGACAAAGCATGACAAAAGCTTTGCCACCTCATTTTTTATTCATACATTTGTTCTAATTAAGCAAAATGCGCATCAAACAAAGTTCAGCCGTATGAAGTACCCTATTGGAATACAGAGTTTTGAGAGCCTTATCAATGACGGATATATCTATGTGGACAAAACCGCCCTGATTTATCAGTTAGTACATACCGGTCGTTACTACTTCCTGAGCCGCCCACGGAGATTCGGAAAGAGTCTGCTCATCAGCACACTGGAAGCCTACTTCAACGGGCAGCAGGAACTGTTCAAGGGACTGGAAATGGAACGGCTCGAAAAAGAATGGACGAAATATCCGGTACTGCATTTGGATTTGAACACGAGTAAATACGATGAGAAGAACAGTCTTATCGACATATTGAACGATACCCTCTGCCAGTGGGAAAGCGTCTACGGAACTGTCCCCAGCGAAGTCAACCCCGAACTGCGCTTCAAGGGAATCATCCGCCGCGCCTACGAGCAGACCGGCCAGCGAGTGGTCATCCTCGTGGACGAATACGACAAACCCATGCTCCAGTCCATAGGCAACGAGGAACTGCAGAACGAATACCGCAACACGCTCAAAGCCTTCTACTCCGTAATGAAGACGCAAGACCGGTATATCCGCTTCGGATTTCTGACGGGGGTGACGAAATTCGGAAAGGTCAGTGTGTTCAGCGACCTGAACAACCTGATAGACCTCTCCATGGACCGACAGTTCCAGACGCTCTGCGGAATGACCGACAAGGAGATGCACACCTATTTTGAAGAATCGCTGCACCAGATAGCCGAAAACTACGGTATCACCTACGACGAAGTCTGCCTGCGACTGAAAGAAAGGTACGACGGCTACCGCTTCCGCCAGAACGGAACCAATCTGTATAACCCCTTCAGCCTGCTGAATACGTTCCGCTCCTTGGAGTTCGGCAGCTACTGGTTCGAGACCGGCACCCCCACCTACCTTGTGAAACTGCTGAAAGACAACAACTTTTGTCTGCCCGACCTTACGAGTGAAGGAGTGACTGCAGAGGCACTGACAGACGTGGAGTCGTTCAAGAACAATCCCATTGCCGTGATTTACCAAAGCGGCTACCTCACAATAAAGGAATATGACGAAGAATTCAACATCTATCGGCTGGGATTCCCTAACAAGGAAGTAGCCGAAGGATTCATCAAATACCTGGTTCCCTACTACATGCCGATAAAGGAAAATCTAAGGATTACGTCTACATCGTAGAATTTAAACTGGATGGTACACCCGAGGAAGCCCTGCAACAGATAGAAGACAAAGGATATGCCAAACCCTTTGCAATGGACCACCGGAAGCTGTACCGCATCGGGATGAACTTCTCGCTGGAGAAGAGGAGTATAGACGGGTGGAAGATTGAATAGGTCAAAAGTGAAGCCAGCGCTTCACCTTATCCTTCAGATTAATACTCACAATGAACCGAATAACCCATATTTTAATCGACATCGGAAAGCTATAAAACAAAAGAAAAGGCAGGGCTTTAAAAAGAAATTTATTGAAATACCAATGCGATGGATAAGGAAACTTCCGGGACAACAAATTTGAAAGAAGCTTCTGTTTATCCACAGGAGAAACAAATTCGGAATTACCAATGCAATAACTATGATAAACACTCATCTTTAGAATATCATACATCAATCCATTGTAGAACGATTTATTACGAAGCCCATGAATCCATTCTGATTTTAATGACAAGGTGCCGACATATTGTTCTGACAGTTTTTGTGAATATCGCACACTCGTTACAGAATTTGGATTATAAGTATAAAATAAAGTGCAGTCCGAAACTAAGCAACAAGAACGCGCACACATAATCACTTGATACGTAAACCAAACATCATCAATCATATATCCATCAATACAACGTATATTGTTATTTCGCAGAAATTGGACCTTATAAAGTTTATTCCATGTAGCTACAAAAATTTCATGTCCTTGCCCATAGCGATATTCAGCCACAGCATAATCCCCGTCTTTTATCAATGTATCTTTATACCGATACCCACCCGGATAAATGTCTCCATCCCAAGTCTGGCGTTGAAAAGAACCGGCTATAAAATCAACTGAATACTGCTTCATCTTCTGATATAATATATCAATGCAATCAGGAGATATGACATCATCACTATCCATTATAAACAAATATTCTCCAGTAGCATTAGCCACCATTACATTACGAGCCGCCGCAGTACCTTGATTATATTTCTGATCAATAATTCTCACATTCTTTCCACGTGGATGCATGGATATTATCCGATGGACAATATCCATACTTTCATCTGTACCTTTGTCATCAACCAACAAATACTCAATATCAACAAAGGTCTGATTCAATGCAGATAACAAAGATTTCTCCACATAAGGTGCCACATTATATATCGGCATTGCAATTGTTACTGTATATTTCATATTTTTTACATTTGAACGGCTTTATCAAAAAGGCGGCACCAAAACCGGAAAAAGAAACGACAGTATTTATCCGGCACAACATACAGCAGTACTTTCTTCATACATAAAAGAAATAAAATACCAGGTATTGGAGCATCAATAGCATCCCTTAAATATATCTTCAAATCTTTAGTTACATACTTCCAAGAATGGACTTCACCGCGCATAATAGATTGAAATAAATTTATGGAAGATTGAATACTATATCGTTCTTTAATTACAGTAGCACCAGTTATTGCAAGTTTCTTACCAAACTCTGGTTCTAAATAAAGGCGTTCTAAAGCAGCAATGATTCCACCATAGCGATTTGCCACAAGTCCTCCTCGTAAATGTCCCACCACTTCTGCTTGAGAATTTTCAGAATAGGGCGTTTGATGAGTAACGACCGGCAAACCACACAAAATAGCTTCCGCTAATACAATACCAAATGTCTCTCCTATTCGTGCCATATGCAAAAATACATCCGATGCACCATAACATAGTCTCAACTTCTCATCTCCTATGAGTTTATCTGTAAGAAGAATCCTGTTTTTTACAGATTTATTTGGAAGTCTGCTAATTTTATGTACCACAGAAGGGGAAGCTCCAACCAGCCAAAGTAAAGCACGTGGATATTTCTTATGAAAATCTATAAAAACATCAATAATCTTATGATTCCATTTCCCATTATAAGGTTGCCCAACACGCAACAAGACAAAATCATCAGGGGCAATACCATAGCTCCTACGAGTATCCTCACGCTCAACCAAACTACACGGATAAAAATTGGAAACATTTATAGCATTTGGTAAAATAGTCTTAGAAACTCTCTTCGTAGAAGGAAATTGTGAATAATACCACAAACACCATTGGGACAACTGTAACGATGAGCTCAAATAGGGAGTAAATTTTGTAGGAGTACAAAAGACATTCTGCTCATATATACGAGCACCCGGGAAAAGATTATGAATCAACATAAAAGCCTCCATACTCACTCTCAATGAATGTAAATGAATGACATCCGGAGTCCAACCGGAATTTTTCAACTCATGCAGTTCACTATATGAATACATAACTTCAATACCCAATTGGCGCAGATTTTCAGCACGCTCCCCCCCTTCAGAAGAAGCATACACCTTTACATCATATCCACAACGCATCAAACCTATTGAGAAATTTTCAGCAGTACGCTCGGTTCCTCCAATACCTAATCCACAAACAACAGTCAGTATCTTCATCCTACAAATTATATCAATACCACAATCTACGATTATTTATATCAAATACCCTTTTGACAAAATTAGCAATAAAATCTAAGAATAAAATACATTTCACTTTTTATTCCCTTAAAATTATTTTTATGTATTTTTGCAGAGTAATAACAGAACTTATGCCTCACGAGTCACGCCTTAAAAAATCATTGCTTAATGCCCGGGTCAATCTCATTTTTTATTTCCTGAGTTTGGCCCTATCCTTTTTCTCCAGAAAAATCTTTCTGGACGCATTGGGTGCGGATTTTATGGGGCTGATAGGCACACTGAACAATCTCTTGGGATTTCTGAACCTTGCAGAATTGGGTATCAGCACAGCCATCGGCTACGTTCTGTATAAGCCCCTCTTCGAACACGATGAAAGGAAAATTAATGAAATCATTTCCGTTTTCGGTTTCATCTACCGACGTATCGGTTTCGTCATTCTAAGCGCAGGATGTGTATTGGCATGCTTCCTGCCCCTGATATTCCCCAATAATGTCTTTGATTTAGGTGTCATCTATTTTGCATTTTTCTCGTATCTGACCACTTCACTGATAGGATATTTTGCCAATTACAAGCAAACCCTTTTGGGAGCGGACCAGAAGAACTATGTAGTGACAGCCTATTTTCAAAGTGCCGTACTGATAAAGACTCTCCTGCAAATGGGGTTAGTATATTATACGGGCAATTATTACCTGTGGATTAGTCTGGAACTTCTGCTGGGTATTACCTATTCCATTATCCTGAACTGGAAAGTCAATCAGGTATACCCCTGGCTGAAAAGCGAAGTGAAGCAGGGAAAGCTGCTTTTCAAGAAATATCCGGAAGTAACCCGGTATACCAAACAGTTGTTTGTACACAAACTGGGCGGTTTTGTACAATTCCAAACCACTCCCTTCCTGGTATATGCCTTCGTCTCACTCAAAACTGTGGCTTACTATGGGAACTATACGCTCATTATTGATAAGATAAGTATATTTATCAGCAACCTATTAGGGAGTACCAATGCAGGAGTAGGCAATCTGATAGCCGAGGGCGATTCCAAACGTATCCAGCAAGTATTCTGGGAGCTGATGGGTATCCGCTTCTTGATAGCCGGAACCATTTCATTTGCCCTGATTCGACTGACCGGCGCTTTTATTTCATTATGGCTGGGAAGTGAATACGTATTGCCCCAACATATTCTATATCTGATTATCATCAACTCGTTCATCAACTACACCCGAGGTGCCATAGACCAATTTACCTATGGGTATGGCTTATTTCAAGATACTTGGGCTCCCATTGCGGAAGTAATCATCAACTTGACTGTTGCCATCGTTGCAGGACATTTTTGGGGACTGCCGGGCATATTGATGGGAAACATAACCAGTTTATTTCTTATCATAGTCATTTGGAAACCTTACTTTCTTTATTCGCAAGGATTCAAAATATCCGTTCTCCACTATTGGATTGGCTACATCAAGCATTTACTGATTATACTGCTACCGGCAATAGTATGCTATTATCTCTTTCCAAACAATAAGTTCACACCCGAAAGCTCCTTTACACATTGGATAGTCTATGGAGCTATTATAATTTCCACTTACGGAATATTCACTTGCTCATTACTCTATCTTTTTACTCCGGGCATACGTGCATTCGCTCACCGGATACTGAAAAGGCATCATTGACGGACTGTTGATTTCAGTCTGCCAAAAGTCCTTTCCCACTCGTCTGCCACATTCTGTATGTCAAAGCGTTTCACATACTGCACACAATTTTTTGACATCTCCATACGCAGTTCTTCATCTTTCATCAATAAGCCCAATTTCCGGGCAAACTCCTTATGCGAGAACGGAGGAACCAACATTCCGGTTTTTCCATCATCAATAATGTCTGTTATAGCTGCATACGAATTGAACGCCACCGGAACCGCCCCGAATGTCATGGCTTCGGTCAATACCATTCCCCAACCTTCAAAGTCACTCGTCAGACATAGGATGCTTGCATCCCGGTAAAAAGATTCAGGGTCTTGCCAACCGGTGAAAACAACCCGTTCCATCTTTGAGGCCTTCTGTTCTAATACCTGCCTTATGGGTCCATCTCCCACAATGACCAGCTCCCAATCGGGAAAATCCTTATATATATACCTCCATATATCAATCAACCGCCCTACACGCTTCTGGCGCCACTCTATCCGGCCTACATACAATATCTGCTTCTTCTTGAGGAAATCCGTGTTTTCTTGAGCGGGATATGTATTCGGATTGGGGATGGCAATCACCCGGCTCAAATCTTTTGAATATATCTGCCTCAAATCAGGAAGAAATTTCAAGGAAAGCAAACATAATGCATCTGTATATCGAAAAATGCCTCCATAATCCGATTGTAATGTACGCTTATAATCATACTTAAGCATAGGAATCTTTATGATACGGGCCATCTTTCTGATTTTTCCCATGATTGTGTTTTTTCCCGGTACCCACATCACGAACTCCCCCAAATGATGGTATATTCCAAGAGGATTATAATGTATCACGGAAATAATGTACACCCCCCGCAAGGCTTTAGAGAAAGGATATAATTTATAATAAGTCTGCGGGTCCTGGTCTATGACCATATCAATACGGTGCTCTTGCAGGAAACCACGGAAAAACAGCCCGTTCTTTTCCACTTCCCGAACCTGATATGGAAAAAAATAAGAGGATGCAGGATATGCATAGTCCATACGGCTTTCATCCCGAACATTGTGCAGACAAAGGACGTTGTGCCCCCGTCTTATGAATTCACGGCATAAAAGGTCACTCACTCTTTCAATCCCTCCTCTTTGAGGGTGGAACATGACAGGATGTATAAACAGAATATTCATAATGCCCTCCGTTATTTCGCTCCAAACATTTTCTTGAATTTTATACCCGACAAGAAATACATCCACCCATCAAAAGCCGATGCCCCCACCCTGCAAAGCAAGAATTTACCCAACACATCCGCTTTATACTGTGGAAGAAAAAATCTTCTTATCCATTCTTTGTCTGATAAAAGGACTTGATGCAAAAAAGATAACCGTTCCTGCCGGGTATACTTATGCTCAGGTTTATAGATTGCCAAAATCACTTTATGAAAAAAGACAGTCAATGAATTCCATGTTCTACCCAGTGAACTATCCTCCAAGTTAAATTTCTTTTGATATACATAGACCCTTTTCAAAAAATTAGAGAATGCTGCATATTCTGCCGGAAAGCTGTTTATACGCACAGACAATACATCTACAGAATACCCTACTCTATAAACGTAATTATTGTAATCACGAATAACCATAAAATCCGCATACATCAAGTAGTCCAACATAAACAGCATATCTTCCAATCCGGAAACAAAAGGCACAAAGCTCACCCGGTATTGCTTGATAATTCGATTATCGTATAGCTTGCTGCCTGCATACGTAACACGCTTGTCTATCAAGTCTGTCAGCACAAGATACATCTGTTCCGAGACCAGCTCTTGTTCGGGAACGTGAAACGTCTGAAAGTCTCCATTTGGCAGATATGCATCAAGAGAACCGACTATTACTCCCTCCTTCGTTTTATCGGCAGGCAATGCACCGTACAGACTTTCAAGATAACAAGGCTTAACATAATCATCCGAATCAATAAAAGTCACATATCTTCCACAAGCATTCATTAACCCCGTATTTCGGGCACAGCTCAATCCTGCATTGGCCTGATGGAAAACCCGTATCCTCGTATCCTTCCCGGCATACTCTTCACAAATCTCCCCACAACGGTCAGGGCTCCCGTCATCTACCAGCAACAGCTCAAAATCCGTAAAGGTCTGTGCAAGAATACTGTCAATGCACTGGGGCAAGTACTTTTCTACCTTATAAACGGGTACTATAACGGATATTTCCGGAAGATTATTCATATTCGCTCATTTTACATGAAACACTGCCTTCATTTTTATAGACAACACCAACAAATAGTAGGCTGACTTTACAAAAGCCTTAAAATACAGATAGCCGGCATACGTAGGAAGCACATAATGGATGTTCTGCAGTATCAGCTTCCATTCGAGGCACAGCCCCGTCATCTCCAACAAAGACGCATACTTTTTGTTCCTGAATACCAAATAACTCTGATAATGAAAGGATGTGTCTTTCGTGAAATACAGAATACGGTCAAAATATTTCGCCTTCAGACTCTCAAAGTATATATATATCAGCCGGTTATCCTGCAAACACCGGGAAGACCGGATAAAGTCGTAGATATAACCAAGCACCAGCACACGACATTCCAAATTACGCATAGACGGCGCCCGCATGATGGAATCCGGCTGCATGGAATAATAGTAAGTGGTCTCATTGACGACATACATACTTTGAGACATACATGCCAACTTAAATGACCATAAATCATCCTCGTGTACAATGCCCTCCTGGAAGTAGAGTTTATGCTGCAAAACGAGGGGACGACTCACCAGCTTGTTCCATGCCATGACATACCATTTTCCCTGCACATAAGTGGAAAGTACAAGAGCATTCCCTTCATAAAACCCGGTGCCTAATGATAAAGGAGGAGCCCAACGTCTGGCGCCGGTCACCTCGTAATTGCCTATCACAAAATCCGGTCGCTTCTGCACCGCTGCATCCGCCAAAAGCTCTATTGCATTCGCTGAAATATAGTCGTCGCTATCCAAGAAGTACAGATAATCGCCAACAGACGCTGAAATACCGGTGTTTCTTGCAGCAGAAAGCCCTCTGTTCTCTTCATGTTCCAGACATCTCACCACCGTTCCGCGCGGATGCGAAGCCACCACCCGTCTGGCTATCTCCATAGAGTCGTCCAAAGTGCAGTCATTCACAAGAATGACTTCCAAATCCTGCCAAGTCTGGTTCAACACGGACAACAAACACCGTTCTATGTACTTGGCAACATTATAAACCGGAACAATAATGGAAACTTTCATGCTTTCAATCATATTTTCAGAATTTCACCTCATGTCCTTCCACAAACTCTTCCCACCACACAACAAGCGTCAACAGATTGAAATATTGCAAAGCCTTGTTCTGCCTATGCCAGAACCAACCACCCTCCTTCTCTGCAACTTGTTCATAATCTGTAAGAAACTTCTCCACTGCATCACGACGCAGATAGTTGTCCATAATGCCGGAAGCAAGAATAAATTCCTTAAAGAAAGCACGTCGGGCCCTATCACGGAAGAACAGTGGCATAGGTGCAAAACCGCCCTGCTTCTTCTTCAAGGTAATGGCCTCGGGAAGTAAAGGTTTATAATGGTGCTTTAACAGATATTTAGAAACGGAACGGCCCCGCGCAATGTCCAGTACACTGTTGCCCCTGCACTTCAACCCTACCGGCAGCTCCTGCAGGAAATGGAAAAGCTCCAGGTCCATAAAAGGATACGTCAGATTGTTACCGAACATGCGTGCCATGCTGGAAGCCTTGAAAAGAATGATACGGTTGATTACAGTCTCCAAATCGGAAA
>JAEWSH010000071.1 GCA_023398375.1 Bacillota bacterium
TAGCCACGCCTTATTATATACTGACAGTAGGGCTGAATGTACTGGTACTGCTCCTCGCCATCGGCTGCGTGGCATGGGTACGCAGTTACTATATAGAAGTAGTCCAAAACCTCTTCCCGCAACTGGAGAGCGGTTCACTGCTTCCATGCATATTGACCAGCGGTCTGCTGTTTCTGGCAGTATCACTGCTGAACGTACTGGCAATACAACGGAAAGTCAGTAACCTCATCAGGTTAAGAAGATAAAGCCAGGCTCATCGGAAAACAGATAGATAAGTCCCGAAAATCAGGGTATTGCTCCTATCCCAACACTCGAAACAAACTTTATCCGTTTTCCTTTTCATCCAGCTTTTTCAGCCTCAACAATGCCTCCATATAGTAGTAATCAGCATAGATGATAGAGGCATCAATCTCCGACTTGGCAGGCCAGTGTCCGGTAGAGTGCAACAAGAAAGAGGGGTTGCTTTTTCTACTCTGATATTTATCCGAACTAAGACTTTTCAACATCTTTATGGCAGCACCCTTGTACTCCCTCCCCTTTTCACCAGGCAGATAAGTAGAAAGCTCCAATAATGCGGAAGCTACTACTGCGGCAGCCGATGCATCACGTGGAGCATCCGGGATGGCAGGGTCATTAAAATCCCAGTACGGCACATAATCTTCCGGCAAATTCTTGAGATATACATCCGTCACCTTTTGCACAAAATCCAGATAACGGACATCTTTTGTTTCACGATAGACAGTAGTATATCCATAAATTCCCCAAGCCTGCCCACGGGCCCACATTGAATTGTCCGCATATCCCTGATGGGTACATCCCCGGATAAAATCCCCCGTCAGCGTATCGTAAACTGCTACATGACAGGAAGTATAATCCGGACGGAACTGGTACTTCATTGTCTTATCGGCATGAGAGACGGCTATATCTGCCAGATATGGATTACCGCCATTCTTGGCTGCCCAGAACAACATCTCCAGATTAATCAGGTTATCCATAATCGTATTATGCCCACCGAACATCTCCACATTGCGCGGCCACGAAAGGATAGTGCCTACACGGGGATTGAACAAGGTAGCCAATGAATCTGCCGTATTCAGAATCACCTGCTTGTATTCGGGATTATGGGTCAACCGGTACCCGTTTCCATAACTGCAAAAGACCAAAAAGCCCAAATCATGGTCGAAAGCCGGGATTTCGGAAAGGAATTTCAGAGAAGCTGTGAATTTCTCCGCTTCCTCTTTAATCTTTTCATCACCGGTGTACTCGTAATCATACCACAAAATACCCGGCCAGAAGCCGCTGCACCATTCATCTTTCGTAGCCTTGCGATAATTCCAGTCGTACTGGCCATCCAAGATATTACGAGGCATCATCGTATAGTCAATCTTACCTCCCTTTCCACGCATGATGTCCAAAGTACGATGCACCTGACGATTACAATAATCCAGTTCCTTATCAACAATCAACTCCTCTTTTGAAATTGAACAAGCAGCAAGCAAACATAGTCCCAAGCCTGCCAATAGTGTTTTTGTTTTCATTTATCTTATCTTTTTATTTTTCTATGCGAAACCAGTCAGCATCAACCCAACCTCTATCTTTACCGAACGGAGCCGTACTGAACAAACCGACTTTAGCGCCAATCCACTTGCCTTGACGTGCAGTAAACGGTTCACCGGCCGGTTGATATTTCTTTCCATCCAAACTATAATGGAAATGGCAGACCCCATTCTTACCTACCTTTACCCGCAAATAGATGTCCCGTTCATAATTGGGGAACAGTCCGGCTTCAAGCTTCCGGCTTACCGGCAATTCCATCAAACGGGTAGAAGTTTCCTTATTTTGTTGCTCGGCATCTTTGCAGACCACCTGCTTCAGCACGAATCTGTCGCCTTGCTTCTCCACTCCAATGTAACAATAGTCCCATCCCATCACAATCAATCCGGATTGCTGTCCGTCAGCTTTAGCCACCACCTTCAACTTGGTCGTGGCAGCAAACTCTTCTGCCGGAAACTTTTGCAACAACAGATTCGGCACTTCCCAGAAATTCACGAAGTCCTCGGACAGCACATGCCCATAGATACGCATATACCCCAAATCGGAAGTAAAACCAAAAGCATCCTGATAATTGGCATGCCATTCCCATTGCAGCCCCAACCGGCGGGAATTGAACTCATCACTCTCTGCCGGAGTCTCTACCGGATATGTCTTCCCGACATTCGGTTTCCGATACCGTCTTACCGGTTCTCCGCAACCGTCACCGTCCTTATCTTCACCAATGACAGGCCAACCCTCCGTCCACTTCACCGGATTAAGATGAATGACCCGCCCATACATTGCTTTATCCTGAAAATGTACAAACCAGGATTCACCGGAATTCGTCTCTACCCAAGCGCCCTGATGCGGGCCGTTGATGTCCGTACTTCCTTGCGCCATCACCCTCTTCACTTCGTAAGGGCCATAAACATTCTTTGAACGGAGTGCCAGTTGCCAACCGGTAACCACCCCACCGGCAGGGGCCAATATATAATAATACCCATTGCGTTTGTAGAATTTGGGGCCTTCCACCGTATGGTTCACCCCGTCATTGCCATCAAATACCAACACCGGTTCGCTGATGACTTTGGTTCCTTCCGGATTCATTTCGCATACCGTGACGACACTGTTGAAAGCTGCACGGCTTCCGGCCCACGCATGAACCAGATAGACCTTCCCGTCTTCATCCCACAAAGGCGTAGGGTCTATCATGCCTTTTCCGGCCTTTACCAATACCGGTTTATCCCATTCACCTTGCGGGTCTTTAGCCTTCACCATAAAAATGCCGAAATCCGGATCTCCCCAATAAATATAGAACTCACCGTTATGGTAACGTATGGAAGGAGCCCACACGCCCTTTCCATGCTGAGGCTTGTTATAGAATTCTTCCGGTTCGATAGTTTTCAACGCGTAGTTTACCAGTTTCCAATTCACCAAATCCTTGGAATGGAGAATGGGCAACCCCGGAGTACAATTAAAGCTGGAAGCGGTCATATAAAAATCATCTCCCACCGCACACACATCCGGATCGGAATAGTCGGCATGCAGAACAGGATTCATATACGTCCCATCCTTCCGGTCGGCAACCCAAACTTTGGAAACGGACTGTCCACATACAGCCTGACAAAATGCAAGTACTCCAAACAGTATAAAAAACATCTTTACCATAACAACACCTTCTTTGAATAATCTATCATCTATACGTTCAAAGGGAGAATTACACCCAAACCTTTATAATATTTTTCCTTTATATTTTTTAAATCCCTTCGCCTCTTTCGCCTCCACCGGTACAAAACGAACCGCAGCACCGCCACTGGGCTTCAGGTCAAACTTCATCGTCATGGAAGCATCCACCAATAAATAACTGCATTCCACCTGCGTGCGTGTCTTCACCTTTTCGCCGCCATCGGTATAGACAGAAGCAAGATAGACTTTATTCTTATCCAAGAAATCCAAAGGAATTTCTTCTTCGGAACCTTCATTATTGGTCATCGCCCCCAAGAACCATTCCTGCCCTTTACGACGGGCCATCGTTATGTTTTTGCCGGGAGCGCCATCCAATACTTTCGTATCGTCGAATACAGTTTGCAAGTTCTCAAACCATTCCATTTCCGGTTCTCCGTGATAGAACGACGGTTTGTCATACCAGAAGATAGTTTGCAGCGGACTGTAGAACACGAGCGATGCTGCCAGTTGGTGGGCATGAGTCGTTTTCAGCCGTTTGTCGAAATAACAGATCGTATAGTCGGCTGCACCGTTTATCATGCGAGTGAAGGGAAGCGTGACATTATGAGTTGCATCGGGAAACTCTTCGTTTCCGCAAATACCTTCCTGAGTCAATAAATTCGGATAAGTACGACTGAAGCCTGAAGGGCGATACTCATCATGGATATTCATCAGCAGATGGTTCTCTGCTGCCAAGCGGACCATGTCGTGCAACCAGGTAGCCCAGCGATGGCTGGCGTATTGTACGAAACCGGATTTCACTCCGACAATTCCCCATTGGCGTAGCAATGGGAAGAGTTCACGCATTTGTTTCATGAGTGCATGCTGGTTGACGTACACCCAGATGCCAACTCCTTTCTCCTTACCGTATGCTACTACGCGGGGCATATCCAGTTTGTCAACCACTTTTGTAGCATCCCCGTCATGTGAAGTACAGGGCATATACCATTGCCAGTCGAAAAGCATATACGGAATATGATGTGCTGCACAGAAGTCGATGGTAGCAATAGCCCCTTCGGTGGTGATAGTCGTTTCGCGCATAATCTTGCCCGGTTTCACCCATGCGGCAGCATCGGCAATTTCGCACGGCGGATTCAGATTCTGGATGATATCATTGTGTTCCAGCAATTCACCCGGTTTGTCGGCTGCCATGACTATCTTCCAAGGAGTGGCATAATAGGTCACCACATCTACGGGGCTATACATTACAGAAGTCAACGTGTTCTTCTTATCGGTGGAGACGAGGTATTTGGTCAGGCACCAGTCGTCTACATCCGCATCTGCCAGTGCGGCCCATTTGCCATTCGGGAGTTCAAACGTAAGGGTACGTTCCACCGGATGTTTGATATCATCGATATTCAGGCGTTCGAAGAAAGCCTGTGCCCATTGTTCAGTCCATGCTTTTGTGCCTGCCGGTAAGGCGTATTCTGTGAGATCACCTACTACTTTATGAAAGATAGCCTTCGGATGTTCCGGGAAGAAATAGCGGAAAGCCACTCCTTCATTATAGGCACGTACCTCTATATTGAGCCGATAACCGGAGTTGTCTTTCTTGGAGAGACAAAGGGTGCCGGCCCGGTAATGATCGCGTACACTGCTACGCTCACCGTAAAGCGGCTGCCAGGTGAGGTTTGTTTCGAGCTGGTAAGTCACGGAGTCCACTTCCAGATTGTCCATCCAGCAGGCAGGCTGTTTCAGATTTCGAACTCCCAAAGCCATTTCCCATATCCGGTTGTCCAGTTCCAACCCGGCACGCGACTCATTGACTACGGGTTGTGATTTGTAATCTACCCGATAACAAAGTTCGTTTACCGCAGGTGAAACCTGCTTTTGGTAAAATACTATTTCATGTGTTCCGTCAGGAGATGCCAGCTTCAGTTCCTTGCCATTGTCCGCAAAAAGGGAAGAAGCGAGAGCTAACATAATAATTGTTGAGCCGATAGTCTTCATATCCTCGTATTTATTGTTTTTATATAAATACGATTTAAGATATGGGGATACTCAATGTATTCTATCTTTTTAGGGAAATAATGTTCGAGACAGTTTGTGAAATGACGGGACTTCCATAAAATGACGAGAAACCATCTTCCTTTTGTGAACTTCCCTGTACATGGGCTATGAAGAATCCATATACCCGGCCCTGTTTATTGATCCATGGATAGGCGCCGGCCCAACCCGGTGAACTGATCTGATAGGCTTCTCCTGTTGCTTCATCAATGAGTTCCCTCCATTCTCCCAAACCGTATATACCGGTATGATATTTTTTCAGTGCACGTTCTACGTATTCACCCGGGTGAACTTCCGCATTTCCCACCTGGTCTGCCTGCATTTCATGTATGGTTTCGGGTTTCAGTATTTGCTTTTCTTCAAATACGCCATTGTGGTAGATCATATCAAGAAAACGCATGTAGTCGTGCAAAGTGGTACAGAGACCTCCACCCAGCATGGGAGCGTGTCCGCCATCCGTATTCACGGGCGTGAAGTGAGAGCTTTTCATTCCTAAAGGTCGGGCAATTAATTTCTGGAATAATTCCTCAAATTCTTTATTCATCGCTTTTTCTGCCATCCGGCCGGCTATCTGCATGGCAAGTCCGCCATATTCAAAACGAGTGCCGGGAGTGAAAACCGTGTCAAGTGGAAGAATCTCCATGACTGCCGAATCCAGCTGATTGTAATTGTCTACGCGTGGTTCCGGCAGGTAAGGGCGAACGCCTGATGTGTGCGAAAGCAACTGACGTAAAGTAATCATTCCTTTTACGTCGTTTTTAAATTCAGGAATCCATTTCTTTACATTATCATTCCAATCCAAATCGGTACGGTCTACTACCGCTCCGATGACTGCAGCTGCCACCCATTTTCCGGCAGAGGCTACATAGACTTTGGTATCGGGAGTGAATTCTTTATAGTTTTTCCAAAAGATAATGCTGTCATCTCTAACTACGCAAATGGCTGCACCGGGATAATACTCTTTGTCTATCCAACCGGTAATAATGGAATCGAGTGGTGCAAAATTATAAACCGCCTGCCTATTACTGGCAGGGCGGCATGACAGGAATAAAAGATAAATTCCCCAAAGAGAAACTGTAAGAAGATTCTTTTTCATCTACTTTGTTTTTAAATCCCAATATATAACATAACGTTGATGGTGCACATCGTACAGAGGTTTCAATATAGTACCTTCCGCATTTTTGAATTCCAGTCCTTTACCTGTACGTTGCAGGTTGCGTTCCGGATGTTTTAAGTCTACTTGCAATGTCGTATTCAATCCTGCCGGGATATGATAATCGTAAGTATAATAATCATTGTATAATGCCGGATCAGAGAATGGTGCCGGAGTTTGCATACCTTCTGTTCCCAATTCGCCGGCCAATACCAGCGGTCCGTATAGCAGAGCTCCCTTTTGAGGATTATCAGAAGTGGTTTCCAGCTGCAGGCTCATCGGATAATTGGCTTCAATGCGATCACCGTCTTTCCACTGGCGGGTTACAGCAATGTATGATCCCGGTTTCTGCTTTACCGATACTTTTTTCCCGTTGACGTTTACTTTCACGCCTTCACTCCATGAGGGATAGCGCAGATAAATCGTAGTGGTGACAGGTTTGTCTGTTTGGATGGTCAATGTAGTGTTTTCTTCTGCTGGGAAACCTGTTTCCTGACGCAGAGTTATTCCTTTTGCTTTCCAGTTTACTTCTGACGGAATAAAGAGATTCACGTAAATTCCTTTTTCATTGTGACAATAGATAGCTTCTCCGTATTTGGCATGACTTTCAAAACCACTGCCTACACAACACCAAAAGGAATTCTCCCGGGTACTATAAACTTTGTGAGAGCCGGAGAGTAAGGGCAAGAAATAGGATACCATTCCCGTTTCAGGATCTTGTTGTCCAAGAATATGATTATAGAGTGCACGTTCGTAGTAATCGGCAACTTTGGCATCTCCCGTCCAGCAGAACAGGTGACGGCTTAGTTTCAGCATATTGTACGTACAACAAGTCTCACCGGTATATCCGGTCAGATGTTTGGATAATTGTTGTGGATCGAAATAATGCTCTTTATCACTACTGCATCCCGGTGCAAAGGTATGGTGGTCTATCATGGTATGCCAAAAGAAATCTGTCAGTTTCCGACTGTCGTTATCCTGCGTCAGCTCGTAGTTGCGTGCTTCGGCAAGAACTTTTGGAATAAAGGTATTCGTGTGCTTGGTACCTAAATCATCGCGTTGTTCTTTCAGCGGATCTATCACATCATTGTGATAGAAGAATTCGGCAAGCCATTGATAACGCTCGTCGCCGGTGATGGCATAAAGATTATAAAAAGATTCGTTCACACCGCCGAACTCATTCCGTATCATCCTTTTCCGGGTGGCTTCATCCAGTGGTTTAAGTTTATTATAAGCCCAGTCGCCCATGCGGGTCACAACTTCCAATGCCGGTTTGTTATCTGCATAGAGGTATTGGTCAATCAATCCGGAGAAGAGTTTGTGCAGTGTATACCAGGGTGCCCATACACTTGTCCCACGTATGTTCCGATTAATCAATTCTTCCGGATATGCACTGAGATATCCGTTTCCCAAAGCCGCCTGTACCTCTGCCAGACCTGTAACAAGGCTGTCGCCCTTCAACTTGAATATTTCACTTCCGGTAGATGCGTACATGAGCGCATAGGCTGATAGTAAATGCCCTGTTGTGTGTCCGCGCAGTTCACAGTCCAGCGATTCCCAACCACCCAGTTTCTTTACGGTCATATATCCGCCTTCACGCCCGGCAAATACTCCGGCATTGTTGCGGAAACCGTGCAGCAAACGATTGGTTGCTATGGAAGTCATCCAAGCGGAATCACGCATCATATTGTCGCGAAAGCGGCTTGGCAATAAACGCACGTCCTTTAAGTCGAAACTTTCTACCTGCATCGGTGCGGTCGTCACTTTTTTCATTTTTCCGGCATGCTGTCCGGGATAAACGGATTGGGCGGAAAGACCGGTTGATAGAGCCGCACAAATTGTCATTAGGATTAAACTCTTATTTCTCATAACCTTTTTATTAATTCTTTCTTTATATAAAAACTACGTTCCACCGGCTCGGCCGTCTGCACCTTACCTGCAACGCCGTATTGCCAGGCAACTACCGTCACTTTTACCGGAAATTTGCTGCGAGGAGGAATAGGAGTGAATACAATTTGGTCTCCTTCTATCTCGGCCGGACCTTCTTTGATGTAGTAAGAGACCGGCAGTCCGCAATCACTTGTGGCTTTTAAAGATAGAGACCCGCTTCCTGTTTCCACATCGGGCAGTCCCGGAAACAGTATATGCTGCCTTTCTCCTGCCGTATTCCGGTAGGGGATGCGGATACTGACTTCCTGAACGGCACTTTTATACCTCCGGTCTCCTGTCTGGCTTGCCAGCAGGCATATATCACCGGTGCGGCGTGGGTTATCCATACCCATCCGATAGAAAGATACCTTAAATGTCGTGTCATTTACCTTTTCTACCGGTCCGCAGATGCGACTGATTGTCGGCGTTGCATCTGCGTGTTCGTCAGACAGTTTCGTTCTCAGGGAATCCGTACATACGGCTTTCAGATGGAAAGTAATTCCATCGGCTTTCGGATTGAAGCGAGGCTGTACACGTACATGCTGTTTCTTGTCGTATGCCAGCAGACTGCCGCTTTGTTCAAATCCCAGATACTGTTCTTCCTTACCGCGACTTTGCACATACCGTGCTTCAGTCGCTTCTGCCATTTCACGGTCAAAATACCAGAAAGCGTCATGCACATCGCCTTTATATTGTGAGTAGAAAGCAGCTTTGGCTCGTTTCTTCTGATTGGGATGCCAGCGTTCTGCCAGCCAGCCTTTGGTCGGGTTTATCGGATTCAGTTTTACTTTACCGTCTTTCGTCACTTCATCCGTCAGTCGCAGGCAGACAGCCTTTTCCAGAAACAGAGCGATGTATGCGGCTGTTTCATCTGCCACATCAAAATGTCCCCGTCCTGCATCACACAGAAACGAAATGCAACTTTCAGGATACATCATGCGGAAAGCCAGTGCCGGATTTACCCGGGCTTCCCACCATTCATATTCTCCTTCAATCATCAGTCCGGGTATCCCGTTGATATTACGGGTACGTCCCCATTCCAGATTCTCACGCCCGTAGCCGGTCAAGTTCGTACGCGGAGCATCGCCGTGCAGGGAGATGACGGCCAAGGTACGTTCCGCATTCCATGCGGCAAAGTTCCAGGGATAAGTAGCCATGGCCGAATGGCCTATGGGCACGATAGGGACATTTTTCAGTTCGCTATATCCGCTGACGTCTGCCAAGTCGGCCATCATTTTCTCGAATATCCGTTGTGTGCCTTTCGATACATCCCATTGCTGGTCGATGCCGGGTGTTATCCATACAAAGCCGATTCCCAGCTTCTGCATCTTCTCGCGGAAAAGGGGATTGTCAAAAAGAGTTTCTTCGCTCATATTGTGTTGTCCTACAAGAATTGCTTTCACCTGCATACAGTCGGCGGGTATCCACAAGAAAGCCGTAGGATTCCGGTTCGTTTCGTTGGAGACGAATCCGTCAAGAGTCACAGACCATTGCCACTCTCCTGCCCGCAGGCAGGGAGAGAAGTAAAGCAAGAGGATTATTGAAAAAAGCAGTCTATATCTATTCATGGTTCTTTGGTTTTAGAGCCTGTTCAAATTTTATTCAGCATTATTTTGAGAGTTCTTTCTGAGGATGTTTTTCTGTTTTTATGAGGAGCATAGCGGGCTATGTGACGAATAAAAAGAGGAAAACAGACCGGAAAGAAGCTTGGGAAGAAGCTGAAGAAATACTTTTTGAAGAAAATTTAAACTGGCTCTTATGGTTCACTTTATTTTAATTCCTTTTATAAACTCATTGGTTACTACTCCTTTCAGGTCCTTCATCCGTTCTCCATTGATTACTACATTTTCAAACGTCACGTTTTGCACGGTTCGTTCTTTGTCCAGTCCTTGCATCAACGATGGATTCTCTCCTACTCCTGTGTACGTAATGTTCCTGAAAGTAATGCCGTCAATGCCGCTTCCCGGCTGTTTATCATATTTCCCGTTGAAGCGTACTTTGACATAGAAAAGCCGTCCTTCCTGAATATTCTCTACCCGGATATCTTCAAAAAGAACATTACGGACCTGGTTCTTGTCACCGCAATCCACTGTCATGCAACCTTGATAAATCGGGTCATCCTCGTCATGTTCCAGAATGTCGATGTGGCGGAAAGTCAAATTTTCTATTACTTCTCCCGTAGGTGAATCGGGGTCGCCATGGCCGCCTACATTGATGGGATGTGCCACATCTGCCCAAAGAATGGAGTTCTGCACAGTGATGTCGGACGAACCTCCCCACCAGTTCCAGCGGTGATTGTACAGAGCGATGCAGTCGTCCGAATTGCGCATGAAGACATTGTCAATCATCACACTGCGGCAGCACATCATGTCAATGCCGTCACTCCAACCCTTGCAACTGAATGATTTCAGGTTTTTGATGGTGATTCCCGTTGAACCGCCTCCGAATACGGTATAATGATCAGGGTTCACTACGGTAATTCCATCTATCAGCACATTCTTTGAGTCAGTCACTTCAATGCCCCGTATCGGATGGTCCAAGATGCCTCGTCCGATAATCCGGACATTTTCCGCTTTGTCTACCAGAAGTTTCGCTTTGACTACCGCTCCCGGTGCCAGATACACGGTGGTATTACCGGGAATACGGATTTGATTATTAGGTAAGTCTTTAGGACGGTGGACTCCCGGACCGAAGTACATGATGCCTTTTGTCTCTTTATCATATTTTTCTGTTTCCAAAGGATTGGCAAAGAGATGCAGATTGTGCAACCGGTCGCCATCAAATTCAATAGAGAGATACTGTGGCTTTTCCAAAGTGAAAAGAATGGCGTTTTGTATCTGCTTGTATTCAATACCTTTACTCAAAGGGCGTATGGTCACTTCGCGCACGCTGCCATTGTTCTTCTTCACCATTACCTCTACAGCACTTCCCATATCAAATTGTACCATGGAAGCATTCTGCACGTTGTCCATATCTACCTGTACGTTGTATTCAAACAAGTCTTTCCACTCACCGCCGGGGATGCGTACACGTACCGTGTAGTCGTCATTATGGGGCATGCCCGGATTTAAACTTTCAGGATATGTCACTAACTGTGCCTGTACTCCTGCGGTAAAGGCCAACAATAACATCACTACTAATTTGCAAATCTGTTTCATAAGTTCCATCGTTTTCTACACAAAATATACGATTGAAAGCCGAAAAGCACTTAATTTGCACAAATTTCATTAGCCCTACTAAGTGAACATCCCGTAGAAAACGTATTTCTACTTAAAACAACAATAATGCTATTACCAATGAAACTAAGAAAACTAATCCTTATCTCCGGCTTATTGCTCGGATTCGCTCAGACTATCGGCGCGCAAAACCAGTTAATCACCTATCCCGCTCCTCAGGAAGCGGAATTGAAGGACGACTTCACCGTCAAGGTGCGCCAACCGGGTGGAAAGTGGCAAACGATAGCCACCTATCCCGTCAAAGTGGACGAAGTAAAAGAGGCCCGGCACCATGTAAAGCTGGCCTCCATGAGCTATTTCGACTTCGATGGTGAAGTGGAAGTGTCGGTCACCGCCCATAAGGAAGAGATAGAAACAGCCCGCATACGTCCTCTTTCCTACGGCATCACTCCGCAGGTCAGCCGCAACACGCTTACTTTCAAGCTGAACTCTCCCCACAACTTGTCGATAGAAGTGAACGGCGACATCTTCCACAACCTGCACCTCTTCGCCAATCCGATAGACCGGAACAATCCTCTGAAACCGGGTATGAACCCGAAGAAATTAAAAAAGAACCGCAACTTGATTTATTTCGGTCCGGGCATACACCAATTACCGGGCGACACGCTGGATGTACCTTCAGGCAAAACCGTATACATTTCCGGAGGAGCCATCGTCAGAGGGTGCATACGAGCAAAGAATGCTGAAAATGTAACTATCTTCGGCCGGGGAGAAGTACATCCCGAAGGACGTGGAGCAGGAGTCAGCATCATCAACTCCAAAAACATCCGGGTAGAAGGCTTGATTACCACCCAATGCCCCACCGGTGGCTCAGACAGCGTGACGATACGCAACGTAAAGGCCATCAGCTCCTATGGATGGGGCGACGGGATGAACGTGTTTGCCAGCAACAATGTACTGTTCGATGGCGTATTTTGCAGAAACTCGGACGACTGTACCACTGTTTATGCCACCTGTATGGGCTTCAAAGGCGGATGCAAGAACATCACCATGCAGAATTCCACCCTCTGGGCGGACGTGGCCCATCCCATCTTCATCGGACTGCACGGCGATGCCGAAGGTCAAGAAGTAATGGAGAACCTGAACTATATCAATATCGACATCCTCGACCATAAAGAAAAGCAGATAGACTATCAAGGCTGTATGGCCATCAACGTAGGAGACAACAACTTGGTCCGCAACGTGCGTTTCGAGAATATCCGCATAGAAGATTTCCGTCAAGGCCAACTTGTCAACCTACGCATCTTCTTTAACAAGAAATATTGTGCGGCTCCGGGCAGAGGGATTGAGAACGTGCTCTTCAAGGACATCACCTACAACGGAGAGAACGCCGAACTGTCCATCATTGCCGGCTACAACGAAGAACGGAAAGTGAAGAACATCCGCTTCGAGAATCTCAGAATCAACGGAGAAGCTATTTACGACGACATGCCGGGCAAACCGAAATGGTACAAGATGGGAGACATGGCACGCTTCTTCATCGGCGAACATGTGGAAGGGGTGACATTTACCAAATGATGTGCTTGTTGAGTGCAGGAAGCAAGGACTCCGTGAAACCATAACGCACTTCGCCGTTGGGATAGGCCAGCCGGTAAAGACGGAAAGCAGGGTCATACCCCTTTATTGTCAGGTAGCCACTCTGATAAAGTACCGGAATAGGGTCGACAATGTGGTCGGTAGGCGCATCGAACTGTTCATCGGTAGCCGTAAGTCCGTCCAGGCTCTGCACATCGAAATCCGTGCGTTGCAATATATCAATCAGAAAGGTAGGAGTGCCCGTAGAGAACCAGAAGTTCTTGTACTCCTTTGCATCGAAAGCGTTGAACAAGCTGAACGGATTATAGATGTCGGCACAATTCTTACTGAAATGATAGCCGTCGTACTGCCGTTTCAAGTGAGCGCAAGCTTCCTCATAAGTCCCATTGTTTGCCTTGGCCATTCGCTCGATGTCCGGTTTCAAGTCTGTGAGCAATTCTTGCTCGGTGATGCCGCAGAGTGCACTGAAATCATCGTGCATGCTGATGTTCTTCAGATTATTCAGTTCGCTGAAGATGCTCAGTTGGCTGAACTTGCTGATGCCGGTGATGAAGAGAAAGCGAAGATACTGCCCCAACCTCTTGAGGGGGGCTGAAGAACTTCCGCATCTCGTTGCGGAGCTGTTGCTGCAAGGCGGTGTCGGAATTGCTGTCCAACAAGGGGGCATCGTACTCGTCAATCAGCACGACAACCTGCTTGCCGATCTGCTCGGAAGCTCTCAGAATAATGCCTTGCAGACGCTCGGAAGCGGTCTTTTCCGCTTCATCCTTTCCATAAATCTTTTCCCACCGGTGCAGGAAGAGATTAAGCTGCCCCGTAAGGTCGGTCAGTTCCATGTATTTTGTTAGGCTGAAATCGATGTGCAACACCAGATAGCTTTCCCAATCCTTCTCCCAGCGCTCCATAGCCAACCCTCCGAAAAGGTCTTTCTTTCCTTGGAAGTAGGCTTCGAGCGTAGACACGAGAGGCTCTTGCCGAAACGGCGGGGACGGCTGAGGAAATAGACCCGGTCGGTATGTGTCAGTCTATAAACCAGTTCCGTCTTGTCTACATACACACAGTCGTTGTTGCGCAACTGTTGAAAGTTCTGTATTCCTATCGGGTATCTTCTGTAATCTTCTAACATGGCTATGGAGAAAATCAATGGTTATAAAGACAAAGGTAGGAATTTTACTTATTATATTCACAAACATCTCCCATGTTTCTCATGGCTTTTTCATTTAAGGGAGTTATCGGAAGTTAGAAGGAGTTATCACCCTGCAAGCTTAGGAGTTAAAAGCCGATAGTTCTGTTGATGTATAGCTATACTATCGGCTTCTAACACCCTTTAACTCCCTTAAATGAAAGAGCCGTATATGTTTCTTCTGTTCACTCCTTATATTTAGCAAAGGCTCACTATAGTGAGCCTTTGCTAAATATAAGGAGTGAACAGAAGAAACATATACGGCTCTTTCATTTAAGGGAGTTAAAGGGTGTTAGAAGCCGATAGTATAGCTATACATCAACAGAACTATCGGCTTTTAACTCCTAAGCTTGCAGGGTGATAACTCCTTCTAACTTCCGATAACTCCCTTAAATGAAAAAGCCATGAGAAACATGGGAGATGTTTGTGAATATAATAAGTAAAATTCCTACCTTTGTCTTTATAACCATTGATTTTCTCCATAGCCATGTTAGAAGATTACAGAAGATACCCGATAGGAATACAGAACTTTCAACAGTTGCGCAACAACGACTGTGTGTATGTAGACAAGACGGAACTGGTTTATAGACTGACACATACCGACCGGGTCTATTTCCTCAGCCGTCCCCGCCGTTTCGGCAAGAGCCTCTCGTGTCTACGCTCGAAGCCTACTTCCAAGGAAAGAAAGACCTTTTCGGAGGGTTGGCTATGGAGCGCTGGGAGAAGGATTGGGAAAGCTATCTGGTGTTGCACATCGATTTCAGCCTAACAAAATACATGGAACTGACCGACCTTACGGGGCAGCTTAATCTCTTCCTGCACCGGTGGGAAAAGATTTATGGAAAGGATGAAGCGGAAAAGACCGCTTCCGAGCGTCTGCAAGGCATTATTCTGAGAGCTTCCGAGCAGATCGGCAAGCAGGTTGTCGTGCTGATTGACGAGTACGATGCCCCCTTGTTGGACAGCAATTCCGACACCGCCTTGCAGCAACAGCTCCGCAACGAGATGCGGAAGTTCTTCAGCCCCCCTCAAGAGGTTGGGGCAGTATCTTCGCTTTCTCTTCATCACCGGCATCAGCAAGTTCAGCCAACTGAGCATCTTCAGCGAACTGAATAATCTGAAGAACATCAGCATGCACGATGATTTCAGTGCACTCTGCGGCATCACCGAGCAAGAATTGCTCACAGACTTGAAACCGGACATCGAGCGAATGGCCAAGGCAAACAATGGGACTTATGAGGAAGCTTGCGCTCACTTGAAACGGCAGTACGACGGCTATCATTTCAGTAAGAATTGTGCCGACATCTATAATCCGTTCAGCTTGTTCAACGCTTTCGATGCAAAGGAGTACAAGAACTTCTGGTTCTCTACGGGCACTCCTACCTTTCTGATTGATATATTGCAACGCACGGATTTCGATGTGCAGAGCCTGGACGGACTTACGGCTACCGATGAACAGTTCGATGCGCCTACCGACCACATTGTCGACCCTATTCCGGTACTTTATCAGAGTGGCTACCTGACAATAAAGGGGTATGACCCTGCTTTCCGTCTTTACCGGCTGGCCTATCCCAACGGCGAAGTGCGTTATGGTTTCACGGAGTCCTTGCTTCCTGCACTCAACAAGCACATCATTTGGTAAATGTCACCCCTTCCACATGTTCGCCGATGAAGAAGCGTGCCATGTCTCCCATCTTGTACCATTTCGGTTTGCCCGGCATGTCGTCGTAAATAGCTTCTCCGTTGATTCTGAGATTCTCGAAGCGGATGTTCTTCACTTTCCGTTCTTCGTTGTAGCCGGCAATGATGGACAGTTCGGCGTTCTCTCCGTTGTAGGTGATGTCCTTGAAGAGCACGTTCTCAATCCCTCTGCCCGGAGCCGCACAATATTTCTTGTTAAAGAAGATGCGTAGGTTGACAAGTTGGCCTTGACGGAAATCTTCTATGCGGATATTCTCGAAACGCACGTTGCGGACCAAGTTGTTGTCTCCTACGTTGATGGCCATACAGCCTTGATAGTCTATCTGCTTTTCTTTATGGTCGAGGATGTCGATATTGATATAGTTCAGGTTCTCCATTACTTCTTGACCTTCGGCATCGCCGTGCAGTCCGATGAAGATGGGATGGGCCACGTCCGCCCAGAGGGTGGAATTCTGCATGGTGATGTTCTTGCATCCGCCTTTGAAGCCCATACAGGTGGCATAAACAGTGGTACAGTCGTCCGAGTTTCTGCAAAATACGCCATCGAACAGTACATTGTTGCTGGCAAACACGTTCATCCCGTCGCCCCATCCATAGGAGCTGATGGCCTTTACGTTGCGTATCGTCACGCTGTCTGAGCCACCGGTGGGGCATTGGGTGGTAATCAAGCCTTCTACCCGGATGTTTTTGGAGTTGATGATGCTGACTCCTGCTCCACGTCCTTCGGGATGTACTTCTCCCCGGCCGAAGATAGTTACATTTTCAGCATTCTTTGCTCGTATGCACCCTCTGACGATGGCTCCTCCGGAAATGTATACGGTTTTGCCTGAAGGTACATCCAGCGTGTCGCCCGGTAATTGGTGTATGCCCGGACCGAAATAAATCAAGTTGCGGTTCTTTTTTAATTTCTTCGGGTTCATACCCGGTTTCAGAGGATTGTTCCGGTCTATCGGATTGGCGAAGAGGTGCAGGTTGTGGAAGATGTCGCCGTTCACTTCTATCGACAAGTTGTGGGGAGAGTTCAGCTTGAAAGTAAGCGTGTTGCGGCTGACCTGCGGAGTGATGCCGTAGGAAAGAGGACGTATGCGGGCTGTTTCTATCTCTTCCTTATGGGCGGTGACCGACACTTCCACTTCACCATCGAAGTCGAAATAGCTCATGGAGGCCAGCTTTACATGGTGCCGGGCCTCTTTTACTTCGTCCACTTTGACGGGATAGGTGGCTATCGTTTGCCACTTTCCACCCGGTTGGCGCACCTTGACGGTGAAGTCGTCCTTCAATTCCGCTTCCTGAGGAGCGGGATAGGTGATTAACTGGTTTTGCGCGCCGATAGTCTGAGCGAATCCGAGCAATAAGCCGGAGATAAGGATTAGTTTTCTTAGTTTCATTGGTAATAGCATTATTGTTGTTTTAAGTAGAAATACGTTTTCTACGGGATGTTCACTTAGTAGGGCTAATGAAATTTGTGCAAATTAAGTGCTTTTCGGCTTTCAATCGTATATTTTGTGTAGAAAACGATGGAACTTATGAAACAGATTTGCAAATTAGTAGTGATGTTATTGTTGGCCTTTACCGCAGGAGTACAGGCACAGTTAGTGACATATCCTGAAAGTTTAAATCCGGGCATGCCCCATAATGACGACTACACGGTACGTGTACGCATCCCCGGCGGTGAGTGGAAAGACTTGTTTGAATACAACGTACAGGTAGATATGGACAACGTGCAGAATGCTTCCATGGTACAATTTGATATGGGAAGTGCTGTAGAGGTAATGGTGAAGAAGAACAATGGCAGCGTGCGCGAAGTGACCATACGCCCTTTGAGTAAAGGTATTGAATACAAGCAGATACAAAACGCCATTCTTTTCACTTTGGAAAAGCCACAGTATCTCTCTATTGAATTTGATGGCGACCGGTTGCACAATCTGCATCTCTTTGCCAATCCTTTGGAAACAGAAAAATATGATAAAGAGACAAAAGGCATCATGTACTTCGGTCCGGGAGTCCACCGTCCTAAAGACTTACCTAATAATCAAATCCGTATTCCCGGTAATACCACCGTGTATCTGGCACCGGGAGCGGTAGTCAAAGCGAAACTTCTGGTAGACAAAGCGGAAAATGTCCGGATTATCGGACGAGGCATCTTGGACCATCCGATACGGGGCATTGAAGTGACTGACTCAAAGAATGTGCTGATAGATGGAATTACCGTAGTGAACCCTGATCATTATACCGTATTCGGAGGCGGTTCAACGGGAATCACCATCAAAAACCTGAAATCATTCAGTTGCAAGGGTTGGAGTGACGGCATTGACATGATGTGCTGCCGCAGTGTGATGATTGACAATGTCTTCATGCGCAATTCGGACGACTGCATCGCTCTGTACAATCACCGCTGGAACTGGTGGGGAGGTTCGTCCGACATCACTGTGCAGAACTCCATTCTTTGGGCAGATGTGGCACATCCCATCAATGTAGGCGGCCATGGCGACCCCGATTCACCTACGGGAGAAGTAATAGAAAATTTGACTTTCCGCCACATCGACATTCTGGAACATGACGAGGATGACCCGATTTATCAAGGTTGCATGACAGTGGATTGCGGTGACAAGAACCAGGTCCGTAATGTTCTTTTTGAAGATATCCGGGTAGAGAATATTCAGGAAGGACGGCTTTTCTATGTCAAAGTACGCTTCAACGGGAAATATGATAAACAGCCGGGAAGCGGCATTGACGGCATTACTTTCAGGAACATTACGTACACAGGAGTAGGAGAGAATCCATCGTTGATGCAAGGACTGGACAAAGAACGAACCGTGCAAAACGTGACGTTTGAAAATGTAGTAATCAATGGAGAACGGATGAAGGACCTGAAAGGAGTAGTAACCAATGAGTTTATAAAAGGAATTAAAATAAAGTGAACCATAAGAGCCAGTTTAAATTTTCTTCAAAAAGTATTTCTTCAGCTTCTTCCCAAGCTTCTTTCCGGTCTGTTTTCCTCTTTTTATTCGTCACATAGCCCGCTATGCTCCTCATAAAAACAGAAAAACATCCTCAGAAAGAACTCTCAAAATAATGCTGAATAAAATTTGAACAGGCTCTAAAACCAAAGAACCATGAATAGATATAGACTGCTTTTTTCAATAATCCTCTTGCTTTACTTCTCTCCCTGCCTGCGGGCAGGAGAGTGGCAATGGTCTGTGACTCTTGACGGATTCGTCTCCAACGAAACGAACCGGAATCCTACGGCTTTCTTGTGGATACCCGCCGACTGTATGCAGGTGAAAGCAATTCTTGTAGGACAACACAATATGAGCGAAGAAACTCTTTTTGACAATCCCCTTTTCCGCGAGAAGATGCAGAAGCTGGGAATCGGCTTTGTATGGATAACACCCGGCATCGACCAGCAATGGGATGTATCGAAAGGCACACAACGGATATTCGAGAAAATGATGGCCGACTTGGCAGACGTCAGCGGATATAGCGAACTGAAAAATGTCCCTATCGTGCCCATAGGCCATTCGGCCATGGCTACTTATCCCTGGAACTTTGCCGCATGGAATGCGGAACGTACCTTGGCCGTCATCTCCCTGCACGGCGATGCTCCGCGTACGAACTTGACCGGCTACGGGCGTGAGAATCTGGAATGGGGACGTACCCGTAATATCAACGGGATACCCGGACTGATGATTGAAGGAGAATATGAATGGTGGGAAGCCCGGGTAAATCCGGCACTGGCTTTCCGCATGATGTATCCTGAAAGTTGCATTTCGTTTCTGTGTGATGCAGGACGGGGACATTTTGATGTGGCAGATGAAACAGCCGCATACATCGCTCTGTTTCTGGAAAAGGCTGTCTGCCTGCGACTGACGGATGAAGTGACGAAAGACGGTAAAGTAAAACTGAATCCGATAAACCCGACCAAAGGCTGGCTGGCAGAACGCTGGCATCCCAATCAGAAGAAACGAGCCAAAGCTGCTTTCTACTCACAATATAAAGGCGATGTGCATGACGCTTTCTGGTATTTTGACCGTGAAATGGCAGAAGCGACTGAAGCACGGTATGTGCAAAGTCGCGGTAAGGAAGAACAGTATCTGGGATTTGAACAAAGCGGCAGTCTGCTGGCATACGACAAGAAACAGCATGTACGTGTACAGCCTCGCTTCAATCCGAAAGCCGATGGAATTACTTTCCATCTGAAAGCCGTATGTACGGATTCCCTGAGAACGAAACTGTCTGACGAACACGCAGATGCAACGCCGACAATCAGTCGCATCTGCGGACCGGTAGAAAAGGTAAATGACACGACATTTAAGGTATCTTTCTATCGGATGGGTATGGATAACCCACGCCGCACCGGTGATATATGCCTGCTGGCAAGCCAGACAGGAGACCGGAGGTATAAAAGTGCCGTTCAGGAAGTCAGTATCCGCATCCCCTACCGGAATACGGCAGGAGAAAGGCAGCATATACTGTTTCCGGGACTGCCCGATGTGGAAACAGGAAGCGGGTCTCTATCTTTAAAAGCCACAAGTGATTGCGGACTGCCGGTCTCTTACTACATCAAAGAAGGTCCGGCCGAGATAGAAGGAGACCAAATTGTATTCACTCCTATTCCTCCTCGCAGCAAATTTCCGGTAAAAGTGACGGTAGTTGCCTGGCAATACGGCGTTGCAGGTAAGGTGCAGACGGCCGAGCCGGTGGAACGTAGTTTTTATATAAAGAAAGAATTAATAAAAAGGTTATGAGAAATAAGAGTTTAATCCTAATGACAATTTGTGCGGCTCTATCAACCGGTCTTTCCGCCCAATCCGTTTATCCCGGACAGCATGCCGGAAAAATGAAAAAAGTGACGACCGCACCGATGCAGGTAGAAAGTTTCGACTTAAAGGACGTGCGTTTATTGCCAAGCCGCTTTCGCGACAATATGATGCGTGATTCCGCTTGGATGACTTCCATAGCAACCAATCGTTTGCTGCACGGTTTCCGCAACAATGCCGGAGTATTTGCCGGGCGTGAAGGCGGATATATGACCGTAAAGAAACTGGGTGGTTGGGAATCGCTGGACTGTGAACTGCGCGGACACACAACAGGGCATTTACTATCAGCCTATGCGCTCATGTACGCATCTACCGGAAGTGAAATATTCAAGTTGAAGGGCGACAGCCTTGTTACAGGTCTGGCAGAGGTACAGGCGGCTTTGGGAAACGGATATCTCAGTGCATATCCGGAAGAATTGATTAATCGGAACATACGTGGGACAAGTGTATGGGCACCCTGGTATACACTGCACAAACTCTTCTCCGGATTGATTGACCAATACCTCTATGCAGATAACAAACCGGCATTGGAAGTTGTGACCCGCATGGGCGACTGGGCTTATAATAAACTTAAACCACTGGATGAAGCCACCCGGAAAAGGATGATACGGAATGAGTTCGGCGGTGTGAACGAATCTTTTTATAATCTTTATGCCATCACCGGCGACGAGCGTTATCAATGGCTTGCCGAATTCTTCTATCACAATGATGTGATAGATCCGCTGAAAGAACAACGCGATGATTTAGGTACCAAGCACACGAATACCTTTATTCCAAAAGTTCTTGCCGAAGCACGCAACTACGAGCTGACGCAGGATAACGACAGTCGGAAACTGACAGATTTCTTTTGGCATACCATGATAGACCACCATACCTTTGCACCGGGATGCAGTAGTGATAAAGAGCATTATTTCGATCCACAACAATTATCCAAACATCTGACCGGATATACCGGTGAGACTTGTTGTACGTACAATATGCTGAAACTAAGCCGTCACCTGTTCTGCTGGACGGGAGATGCCAAAGTTGCCGATTACTACGAACGTGCACTCTATAATCATATTCTTGGACAACAAGATCCTGAAACGGGAATGGTATCCTATTTCTTGCCCTTACTCTCCGGCTCTCACAAAGTTTATAGTACCCGGGAGAATTCCTTTTGGTGTTGTGTAGGCAGTGGTTTTGAAAGTCATGCCAAATACGGAGAAGCTATCTATTGTCACAATGAAAAAGGAATTTACGTGAATCTCTTTATTCCGTCAGAAGTAAACTGGAAAGCAAAAGGAATAACTCTGCGTCAGGAAACAGGTTTCCCAGCAGAAGAAAACACTACATTGACCATCCAAACAGACAAACCTGTCACCACTACGATTTATCTGCGCTATCCCTCATGGAGTGAAGGCGTGAAAGTAAACGTCAACGGGAAAAAAGTATCGGTAAAGCAGAAACCGGGATCATACATTGCTGTAACCCGCCAGTGGAAAGACGGTGATCGCATTGAAGCCAATTATCCGATGAGCCTGCAGCTGGAAACCACTTCTGATAATCCTCAAAAGGGAGCTCTGCTATACGGACCGCTGGTATTGGCCGGCGAATTGGGAACAGAAGGTATGCAAACTCCGGCACCATTCTCTGATCCGGCATTATACAATGATTATTATACTTACGATTATCATATCCCGGCAGGATTGAATACGACATTGCAAGTAGACTTAAAACATCCGGAACGCAACCTGCAACGTACAGGTAAAGGACTGGAATTCAAAAATGCGGAAGGTACTATATTGAAACCTCTGTACGATGTGCACCATCAACGTTATGTTATATATTGGGATTTAAAAACAAAGTAGATGAAAAAGAATCTTCTTACAGTTTCTCTTTGGGGAATTTATCTTTTATTCCTGTCATGCCGCCCTGCCAGTAATAGGCAGGCGGTTTATAATTTTGCACCACTCGATTCCATTATTACCGGTTGGATAGACAAAGAGTATTATCCCGGTGCAGCCATTTGCGTAGTTAGAGATGACAGCATTATCTTTTGGAAAAACTATAAAGAATTCACTCCCGATACCAAAGTCTATGTAGCCTCTGCCGGAAAATGGGTGGCAGCTGCAGTCATCGGAGCGGTAGTAGACCGTACCGATTTGGATTGGAATGATAATGTAAAGAAATGGATTCCTGAATTTAAAAACGACGTAAAAGGAATGATTACTTTACGTCAGTTGCTTTCGCACACATCAGGCGTTCGCCCTTACCTGCCGGAACCACGCGTAGACAATTACAATCAGCTGGATTCGGCAGTCATGGAGATTCTTCCACTTGACACGGTTTTCACTCCCGGCACTCGTTTTGAATATGGCGGACTTGCCATGCAGATAGCCGGCCGGATGGCAGAAAAAGCGATGAATAAAGAATTTGAGGAATTATTCCAGAAATTAATTGCCCGACCTTTAGGAATGAAAAGCTCTCACTTCACGCCCGTGAATACGGATGGCGGACACGCTCCCATGCTGGGTGGAGGTCTCTGTACCACTTTGCACGACTACATGCGTTTTCTTGATATGATCTACCACAATGGCGTATTTGAAGAAAAGCAAATACTGAAACCCGAAACCATACATGAAATGCAGGCAGACCAGGTGGGAAATGCGGAAGTTCACCCGGGTGAATACGTAGAACGTGCACTGAAAAAATATCATACCGGTATATACGGTTTGGGAGAATGGAGGGAACTCATTGATGAAGCAACAGGAGAAGCCTATCAGATCAGTTCACCGGGTTGGGCCGGCGCCTATCCATGGATCAATAAACAGGGCCGGGTATATGGATTCTTCATAGCCCATGTACAGGGAAGTTCACAAAAGGAAGATGGTTTCTCGTCATTTTATGGAAGTCCCGTCATTTCACAAACTGTCTCGAACATTATTTCCCTAAAAAGATAGAATACATTGAGTATCCCCATATCTTAAATCGTATTTATATAAAAACAATAAATACGAGGATATGAAGACTATCGGCTCAACAATTATTATGTTAGCTCTCGCTTCTTCCCTTTTTGCGGACAATGGCAAGGAACTGAAGCTGGCATCTCCTGACGGAACACATGAAATAGTATTTTACCAAAAGCAGGTTTCACCTGCGGTAAACGAACTTTGTTATCGGGTAGATTACAAATCACAACCCGTAGTCAATGAGTCGCGTGCCGGGTTGGAACTGGACAACCGGATATGGGAAATGGCTTTGGGAGTTCGAAATCTGAAACAGCCTGCCTGCTGGATGGACAATCTGGAAGTGGACTCCGTGACTTACCAGCTCGAAACAAACCTCACCTGGCAGCCGCTTTACGGTGAGCGTAGCAGTGTACGCGATCATTACCGGGCCGGCACCCTTTGTCTCTCCAAGAAAGACAACTCCGGTTATCGGCTCAATATAGAGGTACGTGCCTATAATGAAGGAGTGGCTTTCCGCTATTTCTTCCCGGAACATCCGAAGGCTATCTTTCATAAAGTAGTAGGTGATCTCACAGAATACGCCTTACCGGCAGGCACAAAAGCATGGACTGAACAATGGGCACAGGCTTTCTTCGAACGCCTGAATATCGATGATATCAAACATCCGGTGGAACGTACCCTTACGTTTGAACTCCCGAATGGCAAATGGGCCGCACTGGCAGATGCGGATGTAGACGACTGGTGCCTGACCAAATACCTCGTCTCCACCGATAAGAAGAACACGTTGACTTCTGTAATGTATAGCCCCGTAGATGTGGTGACCTATTATGCCACTCCTTGGAAGATAGTCATGGCAGCCGACAAACCGGGTGAATTGCTGGAACACAATGATATCATCCAGAATCTGAATCCGCCGTGCGAAATTGCCGATGCTGCCGCATGGGTGAAACCGGGCAAGATTATGCGCGAAACGACTATCACCACCGAAGGGGCTATTGCTACCATCGACTTCTGTGCAGCACATCATATTCCGTATATGCTTTTCGACTGGCAATGGTATATGCCCTGTACTTCACATGACGGGGATGCTACAAAAGTGGTTGACAAACTGGATATGCCCCGCGTAGTAGCATACGGTAAGGAGAAAGGAGTTGGCATCTGGGTGTACGTCAACCAGCATGCACTCATGAAACAAATGCGTGAACTCTTCCCATTGCTACGCCAATGGGGAATTGTCGGAGTGAAATCCGGTTTCGTACAATACGCCAGCCATCGCTGGGCTACCTGGTTGCACGACATGGTCCGCTTGGCAGCAGAGAACCATCTGCTGATGAATATCCATGATGAGTATCGCCCTTCAGGCTTCAGTCGTACTTATCCGAATTTATTGACTCAGGAAGGTATTTGCGGAAACGAAGAGTTTCCCGATGCAACTCATAATGTCACGCTTCCCTTCACTCGCATGATAAACGGTGCAGCCGACTATACGATCTGTTATTTCGACAAACGGCTGAAAACGACTCATGCCCACCAACTGGCAGCATCGCTCGTGTTCTACAGTCCGCTGCAAACTATCTTCTGGTATGACAAACCGTCGTTCTATCACGGAGAACCGGAAATGGAATGGTTTGAGAACTTGCAAACTGTATTCGACGATACGAAAGTATTGGATGGCGCTCCCGGCAAAAACATAACGATGGCCCGTCGTAAAGGGCAGGAATGGTTCTTGGGGGCGATGACCAATAATGAAGGTTCCGAAGAAGAAATTCCTTTGGATTTCTTGGATAAGAATAAAGTCTATCTTGCTTCTGTCTATACCGATGGCGGCGAAAAGGTGAAGACACGCACGCAGGTGGAATGCAGTTATTTATTGGTGGATGCTTCCATGACGATGAAGTTTGACCTGAAGCCCAGTGGCGGTGCTGCGGTTCGTTTTGTACCGGTGGAGGCGAAAGAGGCGAAGGGATTTAAAAAATATAAAGGAAAAATATTATAAAGGTTTGGGTGTAATTCTCCCTTTGAACGTATAGATGATAGATTATTCAAAGAAGGTGTTGTTATGGTAAAGATGTTTTTTATACTGTTTGGAGTACTTGCATTTTGTCAGGCTGTATGTGGACAGTCCGTTTCCAAAGTTTGGGTTGCCGACCGGAAGGATGGGACGTATATGAATCCTGTTCTGCATGCCGACTATTCCGATCCGGATGTGTGTGCGGTGGGAGATGATTTTTATATGACCGCTTCCAGCTTTAATTGTACTCCGGGGTTGCCCATTCTCCATTCCAAGGATTTGGTGAATTGGAAACTGGTAAACTACGCGTTGAAAACTATCGAACCGGAAGAATTCTATAACAAGCCTCAGCATGGAAAGGGCGTGTGGGCTCCTTCCATACGTTACCATAACGGTGAGTTCTATATTTATTGGGGAGATCCGGATTTCGGCATTTTTATGGTGAAGGCTAAAGACCCGCAAGGTGAATGGGATAAACCGGTATTGGTAAAGGCCGGAAAAGGCATGATAGACCCTACGCCTTTGTGGGATGAAGACGGGAAGGTCTATCTGGTTCATGCGTGGGCCGGAAGCCGTGCAGCTTTCAACAGTGTCGTCACGGTATGCGAAATGAATCCGGAAGGAACCAAAGTCATCAGCGAACCGGTGTTGGTATTTGATGGCAATGACGGGGTGAACCATACGGTGGAAGGCCCCAAATTCTACAAACGCAATGGGTATTATTATATATTGGCCCCTGCCGGTGGGGTGGTTACCGGTTGGCAACTGGCACTCCGTTCAAAGAATGTTTATGGCCCTTACGAAGTGAAGAGGGTGATGGCGCAAGGAAGTACGGACATCAACGGCCCGCATCAGGGCGCTTGGGTAGAGACGAATTCCGGTGAATCCTGGTTTGTACATTTTCAGGATAAAGCAATGTATGGGCGGGTCATTCATCTTAATCCGGTGAAGTGGACGGAGGGTTGGCCTGTCATTGGTGAAGATAAGGACGGTGACGGTTGCGGAGAACCGGTAAGACGGTATCGGAAACCGAATGTCGGGAAGACATATCCGGTAGAGACTCCGGCAGAGAGTGATGAGTTCAATTCCCGCCGGTTGGGGCTGCAATGGGAATGGCATGCCAATTATCAGGATGCTTTTGGTTTTACTTCCGATTTGGGGTATATGCGTATCTATGGGCATGTGCTGTCCGAGGACTTCGTGAATTTCTGGGAAGTGCCGAATCTGTTGTTGCAAAAGTTTCCGGCAGAAGAGTTTGCTGCCACGACCAAGTTGAAGGTGGTGGCTAAAGCTGACGGACAGCAATCCGGATTGATTGTGATGGGATGGGACTATTGTTACATTGGAGTGGAGAAGCAAGGCGACAGATTCGTGCTGAAGCAGGTGGTCTGCAAAGATGCCGAGCAACAAAATAAGGAAACTTCTACCCGTTTGATGGAATTGCCGGTAAGCCGGAAGCTTGAAGCCGGACTGTTCCCCAATTATGAACGGGACATCTATTTGCGGGTAAAGGTAGGTAAGAATGGGGTCTGCCATTTCCATTATAGTTTGGATGGAAAGAAATATCAACCGGCCGGTGAACCGTTTACTGCACGTCAAGGCAAGTGGATTGGCGCTAAAGTCGGTTTGTTCAGTACGGCTCCGTTCGGTAAAGATAGAGGTTGGGTTGATGCTGACTGGTTTCGCATAGAAAAATAAAAAGATAAGATAAATGAAAACAAAAACACTATTGGCAGGCTTGGGACTATGTTTGCTTGCTGCTTGTTCAATTTCAAAAGAGGAGTTGATTGTTGATAAGGAACTGGATTATTGTAATCGTCAGGTGCATCGTACTTTGGACATCATGCGTGGAAAGGGAGGTAAGATTGACTATACGATGATGCCTCGTAATATCTTGGATGGCCAGTACGACTGGAATTATCGCAAGGCTACGAAAGATGAATGGTGCAGCGGCTTCTGGCCGGGTATTTTGTGGTATGATTACGAGTACACCGGTGATGAAAAGATTAAAGAGGAAGCGGAGAAATTCACAGCTTCTCTGAAATTCCTTTCCGAAATCCCGGCTTTCGACCATGATTTGGGCTTTTTGGTCTTTTGCAGTTATGGAAACGGGTACCGGTTGACCCATAATCCCGAATACAAGCAGGTGATTCTGAATACGGCAGATTCATTGGCTACCTTGTTCAATCCCCGTGTAGGCACTATCCTTTCGTGGCCGCGCAATGTGGAGATGTTCGGTGGGCATAATACGATTATGGATAACCTGATTAATCTGGAGATGTTGTTCTGGGCAGCCAAGAATGGCGGTAATCCATATCTGGCAGATATAGCCGTCTCTCATGCCGATAAGACAATGAAGTACCAGTTCCGTCCGGATTATACTTCCTGTCATGTAGCAGTTTACGATACGCTGACGGGGGATTTTATCCGGGGATGTACCCATCAGGGATATGCGGACAATTCAATGTGGGCCCGTGGGCAGGCTTGGGGAATTTATGGATATACTACTGTCTATCGTGAAACAAAAGATGTCCGTTATCTGGATTTTGTGCAAAAGGTGACGGATGTATATCTCAAGAATTTGCCGGAAGATTATGTGCCGTACTGGGATTTTAATGACCCTGCCATCCCGGATGCTCCACGTGATGCATCGGCTGCCGCAGTAGTAGCTTCCGCATTATTGGAGCTTTCTACTTATCTGCCTGGTGAAAAGGGGAGGGAGTACAAGGGTGCTGCCATAAAGATGTTGAAAAGTCTTAGTTCGGATAAATATCAGAGTAGAAAAAGCAACCCCTCTTTCTTGTTGCACTCTACCGGACACTGGCCTGCCAAGTCGGAGATTGATGCCTCTATCATCTATGCTGATTACTACTATATGGAGGCATTGTTGAGGCTGAAAAAGCTGGATGAAAAGGAAAACGGATAAAGTTTGTTTCGAGTGTTGGGATAGGAGCAATACCCTGATTTTCGGGACTTATCTATCTGTTTTCCGATGAGCCTGGCTTTATCTTCTTAACCTGATGAGGTTACTGACTTTCCGTTGTATTGCCAGTACGTTCAGCAGTGATACTGCCAGAAACAGCAGACCGCTGGTCAATATGCATGGAAGCAGTGAACCGCTCTCCAGTTGCGGGAAGAGGTTTTGGACTACTTCTATATAGTAACTGCGTACCCATGCCACGCAGCCGATGGCGAGGAGCAGTACCAGTACATTCAGCCCTACTGTCAGTATATAATAAGGCGTGGCTA
>JAEWSH010000024.1 GCA_023398375.1 Bacillota bacterium
ACAATCCCATCTACAATTACATCATATCCGCCACGGGCATAGCGCTTTGCAGCTTCTAAAAAGGCTTCAATGACAACTAAATTTTGTTCGTTGGACTCTGGTAAATGCGGCGGTATTGCTCCTTTGCTTAAATAATGAAAAAAGTCGTCTGTGTGCATATGCACAGATTTATCCATGTTCGATTCTTTTGCGACAATCGACGCAGTTGTTGTCTTTCCTGTTCCCGGCGAACCTGTAATCACAATAATTCTTCCTTGATTCATCTACATTCTCCCTCGCAATTCAGATTTACCGCTCTCTTTCTGGTTTTGGAGCGTTTCTTCTCTCAAGATTGAAATGGGCGGGAAGCCATTTTAGGGCTTTCCCGCCTTGATTGCCCATCAGCAAAGCCAGACGGGACGGTCACTTCATATGCGCCGTTCATCTTGACCGTTGATTGGCCCCGCTAACTTTGCTACTCTGTTCTAAGTAATTCCTCAATTTGTTTTTTCATATATTCTACAAGTGCCATCGCTTCCTTTTCTACTGTCTCCCATTCATCAGACAAATTTCCCAAATAAGCTTCCTTTGCCGTTGTTAGCAGGGGGGAAAATCTCTCCGGCAATTTTAAAATTACCCATTTTGCGGCAACATCTTTTGTCGTGATTTCTTCTGTTACTAAAGTAAACCACATTCGTGATAAGGTTAATAACACATTTCTTTCATCACCCTTAAAGCTGGAAATCAAACCAGGTAAAGAAAACCGAATTGCTTTTTTAATTTCGTGAAATGGGATAGCGGGAATAAGCTCTTTGCTTTCCGCCCCCTTCAAAGTTATGCTATTTTTTCTTGCTTGCCATAATAAAATCATTATATCTGGGTCATTGCAGGCTTGCGGATATTCTCCTGCTTCCATCTCTCCCCTTAGCCATTCACCATACATATACTGACATTTTGGCGGAAATTGCAACGGAACAATATCAGATTGATTGATAATAGTTACCTCTAAAGGTCTTTTTTCAATACAGCCTACGGAGCCAGAAATTTTCAATAATTGCTTTGTTAGATCTGCTCTGATTGAATTACTCAATTCTTGTTTAGTAATTATCAGTATATCTATATCACTATCTGGACGCAGCCCATTCATTGTTGCTGAACCATATAAATATATCCCCAATATTTGACCTTGTAATATGGTTTCTGCTATTGAAATAACTTGATTTACTTGTTGTGGAAATTCATTTATATTCATTGTAACTCCTATATGTATTTATTTTTACTCCTCAACAACTGATAAAACAGCGTCTAAGGCTAATTCTAAGGCTATGGATATACTTGTTTTTCCCCATTCTCTTTCTTGGTATTTATGAGGGTCTGCAAGAGTATCGGCTGAAAAAAGCAGCATAGCCCATGTAACTTTTCTAAATTTTGCACACGCCGCCAATGCGGAACATTCCATTTCTACTACTTGACATCCCTCTTCTTTCCGATACTGAACCATTTCTACTGTTTCTCGATAAAAACCGTCTGTTGTCCATGTTTTAACTTCCCAATATGGTATATTCTTTTGGCTTAAAGCAGATTCAATCGCATTTATACCAGCCTTTGAAATCTCTACTTCTCGGGAGGGAGGAAGATAATGGTAAGATGTTCCCTCATCTCTCAATGCAGAAACAGGTATCAAAAATCTATTTTCCGGGATGTCTTCCAATACGCCGCAGGAGCCGACGGAAATAATCTTTGTTACACCCCCTGCAATTAAATATTCTAAAACTTGGACGGCAGCAGCACTTCCCACAGGAGCCGGACATAGACATATTTTCTCCTGATTATAAAGACATTCATAAATAGGATATCGTCTTGTTGCACTTTCAAATTCATCTATCTGTATTCCATCATGGGTATGTGCATAATTTTCAACCTCGTCTCCTAAAAAAGCAAACACTGCTTTTGCAGGAAAACATTTTTTCCCATTTCCCGGCTGAAAAACAGCTTTTGATGCGGTATCGTACTCTAAAACAGGGTAGTCATGCTTTACTAATGGCATATTATTATCTCGAATAACAGGCTATTATTCTATTCCTTTCATCATCTTTTTTGCCAACTGCTTGAACAGGTCGGCAGTTTCTTCATCCATCGGTGCAAGCTGTCCGATCTGTCCAGCTATCATCGCCGTTACATCGTAAGCGCCTAACAATACGCCGGCTTCCTCCCGACCAGATTTCATGAGATAATCAGACAAAGCATTCATGGTTGGCAAAGTTTCAAAACCTGGCCAACTTGTGCAACTGTCTCAACTCACACTGGTCGGGAGGTTTTCATTTTGAGCCAGCTTTCCAATGCCATGCACCAGCACAAGCTCGCCTGCTGGAAACAGATCATCATCGACTGCCGGACGAGCGGACTGACAGCTAATGAATACATGCGCCGTCACAAAATCAAGAAAGCCGCCTTCTACTACTGGCTCCGCAAGATTCGGGAAGAACTGCTGGAAGAACATCCGGAGTATCTGCACCAGCCGAAACCGTCTAGAGAAGCTGCTTCTGCTGAAACTCTGTCGGCCCCCGTATCTTCTGCAGATGCGTCGGTGACCGTCGGAGCGGGTGTCGTACCTGCGGCTCCCGCCGCGTTCCCAGTACGTGCTGGTGGCACCTCGATTCCGCCGGCACCTCTTCCAGAATTCGTCTCCGTCCGCGCCAGTGCACCGCTTCCCCGCGACAAGCTCCTGGTCTCCTGCGGCCCGTTCCAGTTCGAGCTCGCAGAGGATACGCCCGTGTCGCTCCTGCAGAAGCTGGCCGCTGCAAGGGAGGGACTGCCATGAGCTTCCTCGACCTTTCCTCCGTCGGCGAAGTCTATCTCGCCTGCGGCCGCACCGACATGAGGAAATCCATCGACGGCCTCGCCGCCATCATCGAGCAGCAGTTCCGGATGGATCCCTTCACGCGCACGCTCTTTCTCTTCTGCGGCAGGCGCGCTGACCGCATCAAGGGGCTCCTGTGGGAGGGAGATGGCTTCCTGCTCATCTACAAGCGGCTCGAGAGCGGCCGCTTCCAGTGGCCGCGCGATTCTTCCGAAGCCAGGCGCATCACGCCGCAGCAGCTCCGCTGGCTCATGGAAGGCCTCTCCGTCGAGCAGAAGACTGCCATCCGGGAAATCCATCCTTCCTGCTGCTCTTGAAAAAGTTTGCGGGAAGCCTTGATTTCCCTGCGTTTTTCAGACCTCCGTGGTATGCTGTGCACATCACGGAAGGGAGGAAGACGGATTGACGGAAGTGGAACAGCTCCGCAAGGAGAACCGGGAGCTCCAGAAAGAGAACCAGGCGCTCCTGAAAAAGATTTCTTCCTTCGAGGAGAAGCTCGAAGCCGCGCTCGTCTGGAACGAGCAGCTCCGCAAGGCCGTGTTCGGACGGAAGTCCGAGAAGCTCCGCGTCCTCCAGTCGGATGACGAAGAGCTCTCCCTCTTCGACGAAGCCGAGCAGGAAGCCCGTCCGGGCGAACCCGAGCCCGTTTCCTGCGGAACCGCCGTGAAGGCGCACACGCGCAAGCCGAAACGGAACCGCGACGAGCTCCTGAAAAACCTCCCGCGCAAAGACCATACCATCGAGCTCCCGGAAGCGGAACGCTTCTGCGAGCGCCATCCGGGGACGCCGCTCGTACAGGTTGGAAAGAAGTTCCTGCGGACGGAAGTCCATTACATCCCGCAGCAGATCGAGGTCCTCGACGTCTACCAGGCAGTCTACCAGTGCCCTGCGTGCAAGGAAGAAGACCGCTTCGGCGTCAAGAGCGCTCCCGTTCCTCCGTCCCTCCTCCCGCACTCCGTCGCCACGCCGGAACTTGCGGCCAGCGTCCTCTGCCAGAAATACGTGCTCGCCGTCCCGTTCTACCGGCAGGAGCGCGCATGGTCGAGGCTCGGATTCCCGCTCAGCCGGACGAACATGGCGAACTGGGCCATCGCGCTCAGCAAGTACTACTTCCTCCCGCTCGTCGGGCACATGAAGGAACGCCTCATCGCCTCGGCCGTGCTCCACGCCGACGAGACGACCGTGCAGGTCCACCGGGAGAGCCCCGAGCGTTCCCGGCGGAAGAAGCAGCGGTCCTACATGTGGCTCTACGCCACGAGCCCTCAGGATCCCGGGAGCCCGGACATCCGCATCTTCGAGTACCGCCCTGGCAGGAGCGGCGAAAACGCCGCGGAGTTCCTCGAAGGCTTTCACGGAACCCTCGTGCATGACCAGTTCTCCGGCTACAACCGCCTTGACGCGGAACATGCCGCCTGCTGGGCTCACATGCGGCGGGAATTCGTGAAAGGGCTGTCTGCCGACCCGAGGCAGGGCGGGGAGGCCGTCCTCCGGAATCCGGAAAACCGCCGTGGGAAGGCATGGGAGGCCATAAAGAAGATCGGCGCCATCTCTGCCATCGAGGGAAAACTGAAGAGCCTTCCGCCGGAGAAGCGGAAGGATGAACGCCTCCGCCAGGAAAAGCCCCTGGTCGAGGACTTCTTCGTGTGGCTGGAATCCGTCCGTGCGGAAATCCCACCGAAATTCCAGACCGCCAAGGCGGTGAACTATGCCCTGCATGCAAAGGAGCGCCTCTGCCTCTATCTTGGCGACGGCCGCGTCCCTATGACGAACAACGTGGCAGAGAGCGCCATCCGTCCCTTCACCGTCGGGAGGAAGAACTGGCTCTTCAGCGACAGCCCGAGAGGGGCGGAAGCAAGTGCCGCCATCTACAGCCTTGTCGAGACGAGCAAGGCAAACGGTATCGATCCAGAAAAGTATCTGCGATATGTCCTGACCGAGATGCCAGGCAGGAACTTCATGGACAATCCGGAAATGCTCGAAGGCTGGATGCCTTGGAGCAAGGATATCCAAGACAACTGCAAAGCATAAGGAAGGTTTCGCAAGCCGCCACCACAAGCAGCAATGCATGTGGTGGCGGCTTTTTACTCGGAATGCATCTAAAACTCGCAGAAGCAACCGTTCGAGATTTCCCATGATATGAGCGGATGCGGCAACTCTCCATCCGCGTATCCTGGCGGTTGCAAACTACGAGTTTTAGGCGCATATATCTGGACATGTCAGGATTGTTTGGCGCTTACGATTTTTCAAGGCATACGGGATGTTTTCCGTGTGCGAAGTTTGAGATATGAATACTTATCGCTATCATGACTCATAGCTATTGCAATCGTATAATTTTCGATAGCCTTATCATATTTTTTAAGTCCTTCATACGAATTTGCAAGTTCTTTATATAGAAAAGCGTTTTTCTT